>NZ_JCASSM010000003.1:0-836669 GCF_059736495.1 Halosolutus sp. YCN4
CCGGCGACGGCCCCATCCAGGATCTGGTCGACTACAGCGAGAAGATTCCCGACGAAAGCGGGATGTACATCATGGACACGCCCGGTCACGGCGCCGAATCCGTCACCGGGATCGGTGCCGGCGGCGCACACTTCATGATCATCTCGACGGGCCAGGGCCACACCCTCTCGAACGCGATCATGCCGACGATCAAGATCACCGGGAACCCCGGCAGCGCCGAACGCGTTCCCGAAGAAACCGACGTCGACGTCAGTGAGGCGCTGGTCGGCGACCAGTCGATCGAGTGGGCCACCGACGAACTCTGGGACGAAATCCTCGACGTCGTTAACGGCAAACTCACCCTGAGCGAGGTGCTCGGCGAGAGCCAGTTCGCGATCCACCGGATCGGCCCCTCGACGTAACAGTATGAATGTCGACAGAGAACGCGCTCGATCGGTCGCGGTCGAGGCGTTCGTCGCCCACGGTATCTCTCGTCCCGATGCGGAGGCGACCGCCGAGATGCTCGTCACGGCGGAGGCACGCGGCAAGTCTTCACACGGCCTGATCCGGCTTCCGCGGTATCTCCGGGGGGTCGAACACGGTAACGTTGATCCCGCGGGAACCGTCGACGTCGTCCACGACGCCGGTGCAGCGGCCACGATCGACGGTGGTGCGCGGCTCGGTCCAGCCGTTGCCGACTACGCACTCGAAGAGGCGGCGACTCGTGCCGACGAACACGGGATCGGACTGGTCGGTGTTCGCAACGCCACACACCTTGGGATGGTCGGGTACTACACGAACCGGCTGCGAAAGCAGGGGTACGTCGCCGTTGCGTTGACTAACACCGAACCCGCGATGCCGCCCTACGGCGGCGCGGAACCGGTGTTGGGTACGAACCCTATCGCGATCGGACTGCCGTCCGACCCACCGTTCAATCTCGACATGAGTACCTCGGCCATCGCCCGCGGTTCGATCGATCGGGCGGCAGAGCGCGGCGAATCGATTCCCGAGGGTGTCGCGCTCGACGCGAACGGCGAGCCCACGACTGATCCCGAGGCCGCGCTCGAAGGAACGGTCCTCCCGTTCGGCGGGCCGAAAGGCTCCGGCCTCGCGATCGCCGTCGAAATCCTGGCCGGTGCGCTCGTCGGCGCCGCAACCGGGACGGACGTGACGGGAACCTACCACACGTCCGACCCCTGTACCAAGGGCGATCTCTTCGTTGCGATCGATCCCGAAGCGACGGCTGGCGGGTCGTTCAGCGAAGAGACGAACGCGTTTCTTCGATCGTTGAAGCGGATCGAGACGGAGGCGAACGCGGACGAGATCCGGCTGCCCGGCGAGACGTCGCTCACAAAAGAGACCGACGACACGATCGACGTCGCCGAAAAGTGCTGGACCCGCGTACTCGAACTCGCGAACGCCGACTGAGCAGCGCTCCTAGTTCGATCGACGCGGGATCCGTTCCTCCTCGCTTTCGAGTACAGGTTAATAGGAAAGATTATTATAGTGTTCTCCAAATAAGTCACGTGTGCCAATGCAACACAGACGAACCTTTGTCAAGGGTGCAGCGATGGCTGGTCTCGCCGGCCTGGCAGGATGTCTCGGTGGCGGCGACGGCGACGGCGGCGGCGGGTTGAATTACGTCCATCCGAGCTACTTCGGTGCCGACGCCGAGGACGTTGTGCCGATGTTCGAAGAGGAGTTCGACGAGGACGTGTCGACGCAGTCGTCGCCGGGTGAAGCCACGTCGACCCGGGAGTACTACGTCAACCAGTTCGTCGCGGAGAGCGGCGACTTCGACATCGGGAACATGGATATCATCTGGCCGGGCGAGTTCGCGGGTCTCGGCTGGGCCACAGAGATGGGCGATCCGGAGGGGCACACCGACAACATGCTCGAGACGCCCGTCGACGCGGTGACCATCGACGGCACGATGTACGGAATGCCGCTCCACACGGACGCGAACGCGCTGTACTACCGCCACGACAAACTCGAGGAGTACGGATACGACGATCCGCCGGAGACGTTCTCGGAACTCGTGGATATGGCCCAGGACATTCTCGATCAGGACGATGAGATCGAGAACGGATACGTCTGGCAGGGTGGGGCCAACGAGGGTCTCACGATCATGTGGCTCAACTGGGTCTGGGGCATGAACGGCGAGGTCTACGACGGCAACGAGGTCACCGTCAACAGTGACGAGGGTGTCGAAGCCCTTCAGCACGCCGTCGACCTGATCCACGAGTACGAAGTGACGCCGGAACACATCCCCTCGAGCGCGACCGACGAGAACCGGGAAACGTTCCAGCAAGGGAATACGCTGTTCATGCGTAACTGGCCCTACGCGGTGTCGCTGATGAACGAGGACGGATCGGACGTGCAGGGGGACTTCTCGGTCGCACCGTTGCCGACGCACGAGGACCACCCCGACGCGGCGAACTCCTGTCTCGGCGGATGGAACCTGTTCATCAACACGTACTCCGAGAATCAGGAACTCGCACAGCAGTTCGCCAACTTCATGGCCTCGCTCGAAATTCAGGAACACCTCGCGCGCGAACACAGCCGACTGCCGGTCCGACAAGAGGTGTATGAGAACGACGAGATCCGCGACGAGTTCGAGGAGTTGGCGTTGTTCGAGGATATCCTCGACCGGACCCGCGCACGGCCACCGCTTGAGGACTATCCGACGTTCTCCGAGATCGTGTTCACACAGGCCAACAACGCGCTGGTCGAAAGCAAGACCCCGCAGGAAGCGCTCGACGACGCACAGGCGGAGATTGACGAGGAAATCAACGGCGGCTAACGCTTCCCGCTCAGCGCGGTGTCTTCGACGCCTGTCCGATCGGCGTCTCTCGACCAGCCTGGCGTCTATCGCGTGTGAAACGAACGGAACAAAGCGGGTGCGACCCCGAGGGATTTGCGATTCGGTTTCTGCTCGATTCTCTGTCGCCGACCGTGATCAGACGGAGAGGCTCGTCTGCACCGACTCGAAACACCGATCGAGCGTCTCGCGCTGGTGGTCGGAGAGACGCGGCAGCGGTGGCAGGGGATCGCCGACGTCGTAGCCCAGACGAGTAACGAGGTGCTTGATCGCCGCGGCAGTGGGCGGTTCGCTGGTCGCGCTGACAACGGGATTGACGACCTCGTTCATCAACTGGTTGGTTCGTTCACGGTTTCCGTTTCGATAGCTCTCGTATAGCCGGGCGACGGCTCCCGGAAACACGTTCGCGGGGCCGGCGATCATCCCGTCGGCCCCGGCGTCGAGCGATGCTACGGAGAGTTCCGTAGCGCCCTGGAAGACAGTGAATGACGACGGCGTCGCCTCGACGACGTCGTAGAGGAACGTCAGGTCTCCCGACGTGTCCTTGAGTCCGACGACGTTCGGGTGGTCTGCGAACTGCTTTACCAGTTCGAGAGGGAGCCCTTCACCGGTCAGAGCCGGAATGTTGTAGAGCACGATCGGCAGCGGACTGTCGTCGGCCACCGTGTCGAAAAACCGCTGGAGACCCTGTTGGGTCGTACTCAGGTAGTACGGTGTGACGACGACGGCTGTGTCGGCCCCCGCGTTGGCGGCGTCTTCGATGTGGTTCGCCACGTCCGCAGTGTTCGTGTTCCCGCAGCCGGCGAGTACCGGTACGTCGCCCGACCGATCGGCGACAGCTTCCAGAACGTGTCGGCGCTGTACCCGGGTGAGGCTGGAGAATTCCCCGATTGATCCACAGGGAAAGAGACCGTGAACGCCGTTGTCGACGAGGTAGTCCGTATACTCTGCGAGTGTCTCGATATCGATACTCCGTCCGCTGGTCGGGGTCGGCATAGGACAGACTGTCCCCTCGAGTCGCATGGGTAGTTCGTTGCATATCGCAGATAAAAACGTTTGGGAAACTGCAAAGTTCTCGTCTGCGGAACTTCGCACGCGCGGAGGGGCAGCGACTCGGTTCGTCGACCGGACGCGATCGTGTGCCATCACAACTCAATACGAACGTTTATCACGACCGCTGAAACATACTGCAAATGAGATCATGAGCGTCGAGATCGAACTCCACCATGAGGAGATGCTCGTCGACGGCGAGTGGATCGATGCGGACGACCGAGCCGATGTAATCCATCCCTACAACGGCGACGTCGTCGGTTCGGTCCCCGTCGCGTCCGAAAGCCAGGTTCGCCGCGCCGTCGAAGCGGCTGCCCGCGCCGTCGAACAGTCAGAGCTGTCGGCCTACGAACGGTACGAACTGCTCTACCGGACCGCCGAACTACTCGAGTCCGAAGCCGAGGAAGTCGCACAGTTGATGACCGCCGAACAGGGCAAGCCGATCACCGAGGCCCGCGGCGAGGTCGATCGAGCCGTCCAGACGTTACGGCTGTCCGGCGAGGAGGCAAAACGACTATTCGGCGAGTACGTCCCGATGGACGCCCAGCGAGGATTCGATCGAACGCACGCGTTTACCCAGCGGGAACCGATCGGCGTCGTTGCCGCGATTACGCCGTTCAACTTCCCGCTCAACCTGATGGTCCACAAGGTCGGCCCGGCGCTCGCAGCGGGCAACGCCGTCGTGGGCAAGCCAGCTACGAACACGCCGCTCGTCTCGATCAAACTGTTCGAGTATCTCGATCGGGCTGCCCGGGAACTCGACGCGCCGGACGGATTGGTCAACGTCGTCACGGGAAGCGGGAGCACCGTCGGCGACGTTTTCCTCGAAAGCGACGCGGTCGAGGCAATCACGTTTACCGGCAGCACGGGTGTCGGCAAGTACATCGCCAACCACAGCGGGATGAAAGACATCACGCTCGAACTCGGGGGGAACGATCCGACGATCGTCTGGGACGACGCTGACGTCGACGCCGCAGCCGAACAGCTCGTTGGCGGCGCCTGTTCGAACGCCGGTCAGGTTTGTAACAGCGTCGAGCGGGTGCTCGTCCACGAGTCGATCGTGGACGAACTGGTCGACGCGCTCGTCGACCACGCCGAGTCGCTCACCCTCGGGGATCCGTTCGACGAGGAGACCGACATCGCGGCGCTCATCGACGACGGGGCTGCAGAGAAGGTCCAGCGGATATACGAGGAAACCGTCGAAGCCGGTGCGACAGTCGAGTGTGGCGGCGAGTACGACGGTCGGACGTTCGAACCGACGGTGCTCTCGGGCGTCACGCCCGACATGCCCGCCGCTAACGAGGAGGTATTCGGGCCGCTCGTTCCCGTCATCAGCGTTTCCGATTTCGACGAGGCGATCGAGGAAGCGAACAACACCGAGTACGGGCTCGAAGCCGGTCTGTTCACGCAGGACATGGATCGAGCGAAACGCGCCGCAAATGAGATCGACGCGGGCGGCGTGAACATCAACACCGTTAGCGGATTCCGCGCCGATCACATGCCCTACGGCGGGTTCAAGGACAGCGGCGTGGGCAAAGAGGGGATCAAGTATGCGGTCGAACACTTTACGCGACAGAAACTGGTCGGATTCCACGGCGGCAAAAACGCCTAACCGTTCGTCCGCTCGGTCACCCTGATCGCGGTTTTTGTTCCCCCACTTCGCTGCTTCCGAGGCGTGCCCGCGTCTCTACCGCCGTTCGTTCACCACGTACCTCGAACGATCCTGTTGCCCGGATGTCGGCGGCAGACGACCCGACCGCCACCTCAAACGTTCCCGGCTCGAGCACCGGCTCGCCCTTGCGATCGTAGAACGCCAGCTGCTGGGTCGGGACGGTCACCGAGACGGTTCGCTCTTTTCCCGGCTCGATCGTCGTCCGGGCGAAGCCGACGAGCTGTGACGCGGGTCGGACGCGACTCGCGACGGAATCGGTGGCGTACACCTGGACGACTTCATCGCCCCGTCGAGAGCCGACGTTCGCGACGTCGACACGTACTGTCACGTCCTCGCAGGGGTCGGCGACGGCTGGCTCGATTTCGAGGGCACTGTATACGAACTCGGTGTAACTCTCGCCGTGGCCGAACGGATAGAGCGGTTCGCTCTCGGCAAACGCGTACGTGTGATCGCCTGTGACTGGCTTCTGACCGGCGTGATTCGGTAGCGAACCGACGGTACGCGGGATCGTCACGGGCAGTTTCCCGCCAGGTGTCCAGTTGCCGAACAGCACGTCTGCGATCGCGGTGCCCCCTTCTTCGCCCGGCACCCAGGCTTCGAGCACCGTCGGTACGGTGTCGGCGATCCACTCGATGGCGAGCGGCCGACCGTTGACCAGTACTACAACGAGCGGCGTTTCGGTTTCGTAAAGCGCCCGGAGCAGCGCAGACTGACGGCCGGGGAGGCCCAATTCCATCCTGTCGATCCCTTCGCCGGAGGTTGCGGACGAGTCTCGCTCGACGTCGATACCCGAACTCCCGCCGACGCAAGCGACGACGACGTCCGCGTTTTCGGTGACGTCGACGGCGTCAGCGATCTCCCCCTCGTCCGCTGGCGTGCTCTGCGCTCGGCGTCCCCGAATTCCACACCCCTTCGCGTGCGTGACGTCGACGTCGTCACTGGCCCTCTGCTTGATACCTTCGAGGGGCGTCACGATCCGGACGCCGCTATCACGTGACTCAGCGGCGCCGTAGGCGTAATTTCCGAGCAGGTGACGCGGTTCGTCAGCGTTCGGGCCGACGACAGCGACGGACTCGACGTCTCGCGAGAGCGGTAGTCGGTCGTTGCGATTCTGAAGTAGAACGATCGATTCGCACGCAACTTCTCGCGCGAGAGAGCGCGCGCGACAGTCGCCACTTGTCGCGTCGGTAGCCTCGAATGCGTCGCCGACGGATCGCCGATCGCCGTCTTCCGCGAACAGCCCAAGCTGCGCTTTCTGGTGGAGGTGTCGCCGGACGGCCCGATCAACCGTCTCCTCGTCGACGTCACCGTTTCGTACCGCGTCTCGCAGCCGATCGCCGAAACAGCACCTCTCGGGAAGTTCGACGTCGACGCCGGCTTCGATCGCTGTGACGCCCGCAGCCTGCCTGCTTTCGACGACGTTATGGGCGGTGTGTAACAGCTCGATGCCGCGGCCGTCGGAAACGACGGTCCCGCCGAATCCCCAGTCGTCGCGCAACAGGTCGGTGAGAAGATGCCGGGATGCGTGACACGGGATCCCATCGACGTCGTGATAGGCGGCCATGACGGACGCTGCGTCGGCGTTGCGGATCGCCGCCTCGAACGGGAACAGATGCGTCTCTCGAAACGCCCGTGGAGAGATATCCACGGAGGCCCGATTTCGACCGCCCGCAGACGCGCCGTGTCCAGCGAAGTGCTTCAGGGTTGCGTCCACTCGATCCCCGTTCGATTCGCACTGGAGCCCGTCGACGTACGCGGACGCCATCGACGCGACGAGCAACGGATCTTCACCGTACGTCTCCTCGGTTCGGCCCCATCGAGGATCGCGTACGACGTCGGCCATCGGGGACAGCGTCACGTCGATGCCGATCGCCGAGAGTTGCTCACTGATCGTGGCAGCGACATCCCGGACGCGAGCCGGATTCCAGGTGCTCGCCATGCCAATACTCTGGGGGAATACGCTCCCGCCGCGTCCGGCGTAGCCACAGAGGCTTTCCTCACGGACGAACGCCGGAATTCCGAGGCGTGTTTCCGTTCGAAGGAACGCCTGTGCGTCCGCGACGACCTCGGCCAGCGCCGCCGGTTGGAGGTGGCTCTCTCGGCCGACTCGCGTGATCCGTCCGATTCCGTTCGGGAGCAGTTCGCGGGCGATCCGTTCCGAGAACGATCCGTCCTCCAGGACCGTCCCGATTCGAACCGTCCCCAGCTGTGCGACCTTCTCTTCCAGCGTCATCCGTTCGACGAGCGTGTCGACGTCATCGATGGAGCGCGGTCTCGACGAGCGATCGGTCATCTTCCTGCACATTCGCTCCCAGGTATATGTATTACCGGTCGGTTATCAGGAGGAAGAAGCGAGAGCTATCCGATTCGTGGACGAGTACACTCTCCCATCTGGATCGCGTTCCGATCGCAATAACACCTACCATGTACACGAACGCGGGCCGATTGGTTCGAGGCGCGACAGGGTCACAGGGTGATCCACTCACGTCGCTCGGCGGATCGGTAGACCGCTTGCATCGTTTTGACGTCGACTAACCCGTGTTCCCCGTCCGGAAGTATCGGCGCATCGGATCGGATCCGATCGGCGAAGTAATCGAACTCTTCGAGCATCTGATCGACTTTTTCGAGGGCTACCGAAAGGCGACCGTCGCCCCGGGACACGTGCAGCGACCGCTGTTGATCCTGGAAGAACGCCGGTTCGATCGCAACCTGCCCTTCGGTCCCGGTGATCCGAAGGGTGCTCGACTGGCGCGCGTTGTGGCTCGCCGCACAGGTCGCAAACACCTCGTCCGGGAACTCGATCGTACACGAGACCGTTTCGTCGACGTCGTCGAACGCGTCGTGAGTGCTTCTGGTTCGTCCGGTAACTGCGATTGGATCGTTGCCGAGAATGAACCGCGTCGTGTTCAGCGGGTAGAGACCGATATCGAACAGAGCACCGCCCCCAGCGAGTTCTTCGTCCAGCCGCCACTGGTCCGGATCCGAGTTGATTCGATCGAGGAGCCGCTGGCTCATCGAGCCGTACACCTCGACGGGTTCACCGATCAATCCCGCATCGACGATTTCGCGAGCGCGACGAACTGCGGGTTCGGTGTGCATTCGATACGCGATCATCAGTGGGACGTTCTGCTCGTCGCAGACGTCGATCAACGCACGAGAACGCTCGGCGTCGCGTTCCATCGGCTTCTCGCACAGTACGGCCTTGCCGTACTGGGCCGCGGTCCGAGCGTACGGCAGGTGGAGCGCGTTCGGTGTACAGATGTAGACCGCATCGTACCGATCGGCCGCGACGCCGTCGTGGAACTGCTCGTAACTGATGCCGCGCTCGGCCCGGTCGACCGTCTCGGCGACGCGTTCGGCTTTTTCGGCCGTACTACTCACCGTCACCGTCGGTTCGCACAGTTCGCTCTCGACGAGCGCTGGTAGCGCGCGCTCGCGGGTGAACCATCCGATGCCGACCACTGCGAACCGAAGTGGATCGACCGCTTCGGGGGCGACGTTCTGCCAGTCACGGCTACAACCGCTGTCGAGTACCGACTCGAGTTCCATGTCCGAGGGACAGTCACACTACCGGGAAATAAACTTACCGCACCCTCCTTCGCACGTCCTGCGGACTCGGTCGTTGAGGACGCGGGTTCTATGTCGACTCGGGGACGGATAGGACCCTGTGCAGCGGTCCCGTTATTAGCGGTGAGTAGCTCAAGGCTATATCGGAATCCCGTACGGCTGTATCCCCGCCTTACTCGCTCACTTCAGTACGCTCCGTTCGCTCGCTGAGGAGGGGGAATCAGCCTGCAAACAATAAATTGACTAACTTGTCGGCCGATCGGCGGCTCTTCCAACAGTGTGACCGCCGTTGGAGAATCCGACGTCCCGACGCCGCAAGTACTGTGAGTACTCGATCGACGTCCTGAACTATCAGTTTGATTTCTATACTGCTAAATAGATAACTAGTATCACACGATCACTTCGGATAGTTTCATCGGAAAGGTGTGGCGGTCATCGGTCGCTATGAACAACCAGCGCGTTCGCGTTCAGCCCCCTCGTTCTGGACTCGGACGGACGGAACCTTTTCATCGCTGATTTCCCGGAAAGGAACTCGTTTCGCGGGTATTTCAGACTCGAACACGCGACCGGGTCGCCCGATCGATTTTTTCGGGCTTCTCTGTTTCTTCGAGTCGACTCTGATCGACACCTGATGCGGATACCGACAGTAGGCGACGTTTCTTCACCGATCGTGGCCAGATCGGGTTCGCATAGTCGTCGACTGTCCCGTCCGGATCAAGGCGTTCGAGTGCCGCCCGATCTCGTCGGACTTCGGCGCCGATCTCCCGCGTGACTCGAGCAACCATGGCCAACCACGAGATATAACTAATTTTATAGCTCGGTAATAGTATCGAATAGATTACTATCAAGATCTCGCCGGTTCATTCGGTCGTATCGGGTCGTGTAAGCTAAATGGAACTCGCCTGAATTGTCATTCTGTGGCACGGAGACGGAGAGTCCGTTCGATTCTGTCTCCGGTTTCGTCGACCGATCGGCGTCCCCGCGTCGCCGAGCGCCGCGACACAGGCCGCGATCGTCGAGAAACCGGCCGACCCACCGACCCAGCTGGTGACGACCGGCTGTTACGTCCTCCCCGACGCCGTCTTCCACGCCCTCAAACTCGAAGCTCCGTCCGATCGCGGGGAGTACGAACTCAGCGAGGCAGTCGGCCTGCTCGCGGCCGCGGGGTATCGGATCGAGCCCGTCCGATTGTTGGCCCCGCGAGTAAATGTTAACAGACGCGAAGATATCGAACGGGCTTGCCGGCTCTTCGAGGAGTGAGATGCCGAGGTGCGACCAAGCGGGTGAGCCGTCAACACGGTCGGCTTCGTCGTCTCACCCGGATCGGCTGTCGGATCTACACGGGGGTCGGTGCGGGAGCTGCGGTGGCGAGCGGTGCCAGTGACCCTGGATCGCGCCGGGTCCCCACTCCCGAGTTACCAGATTGAGAGCGAGTACCGCCCCTGGGAGGCGGAGAGCGGCAAGGCGCCTCTCCCGTCGTCGGCCTGCCTTCGGTGGCCCCACTGTTGCGCCAGCGATCGCGACAGTCGCGAGGGCGCTCGTTCACGCGAGGACGATCCGGCCGAGCACGAACCCGCCGCTCCATGTCAAGGGTGTGGTGCTCGTTCGCTCGGCTCTTCGGGACGGCCGCGAGGGAACGCCACACGTGTACCCGTGGCCGTTTCATCTGGGGGGTGCGTATCCGAGCTGTGGGGCGATCGGCAGTCGGTCGCGATGATACGCGGGCCCGCTGTTCAGGCAAAGCCGTACGGTAAGGTGCTCATTTGCGCCAATCGATAGCCGAAATTCTCGACGCCGATTCGCATACGTGGTCAGAATGATGCCTCAGAGCTGCTCTCACTAGCGTCTCAACACGCCCCTGAGCGCGTATCTCGCCCGCTAACCCACAGATTAGTTGGCAATAATCCGAGCGATCCAGACGATCGGGATCACCGGGATGGCCAGTCCGGTGACCAGAAGCACGATGGCGATCACGACTTTCTCGGCGCGACTCGACTCATGCCAGATCGACTGCCACAGATCATCGATCGTCCGTGCCGTTCGCTGGATCAATTCAGCCATAGACGATGGTAAGGGGATAGCGACGGAAAACCTCACGGCAGGCAGAGGATTGGGCGCCGCCGGTTCACAGCGTCTCAGACGTTCGTCTTCACAGGCACTTCTTCCAGTGCTCCCCGGGTAGTACGAGTAGACCCGAATCGCTCTGTTGTGCTGGAGACACCCGCTCGGCCGTCTAGATGCCGGGCAGCTAGCGTCTCGACCCGGGTTATGAGAACTGAGTCGGCTCAGGGCAAGTCTGCCGTCTCACCGTCCCCGCTTCACCCGGACTGGCCACGTTCCACATCCCCCAGAACGTCTAGCGGGGCGACTCCCTCCCTCTCAGCGGTGTATTGACCGTGTGAGCGTGAAAACGAACAACGCGATGAAAAAGGCACCGAGGAACCCTTCGATCTGTGCCAGAAGGCGAATCCACGGATCACGCACATCGTCAGCCCCGCCAAGAACGAGCGTGACGAACGATTCGAGGCTGAAGGATGAGGTATCCGATCGAAGTCCCGTACGGGGGCGACGGTCGGACGGCGGCGAACAGGAACGCGAACACTACGATCGTCCCGATCGAGACGCCAACCACCCTTGACGGCCGTTCTCCGTAGCCGGCAGTGAGATTCAGGAGCGTATTTGCACCCCACCGTCCGGCCGCAGCGACGCGTGTTCGAGCGGCTTCTGAGCCATCGAACACGGTTGGCAGATACTGGTCGCGTCGGTAGCGCATCTCCTGGTGGAAGAACTCGGCTGCCGCCTTGGTGTCACCGATAGCGTTCGCGCCGTTTTTCGCCTTGAGGTAGGTCCCCTCCAAGTCACCATCCGTGGGCGGCCTTGCCCGCGCCTCCAGGCGAGGGACGTCCACGACAGCGTGGAGTTGCCAGCCGGCAGCGTGGAGGACATCACGATACTTCCCAAAATCGAACCCGTCGAACGTCGTGGAGAGGATTCGATAGTGGGCAAAGAGATCGTCCGGAGGGTCTTCGCCTGCGAGGTCGACGTCACCGAGTGTGGCGTCGGTGAGATTGTACACGAGTGTCTCTCGCTGTGGAAGGTACAAGCGTCCGGTCGGGACGATCGACTTGCCGAGATCAATACAGCACGTCTCAGACATGAGCGTGACGTCCTCAATTGCGGCCATCCCACCGACCGTCGCGTGCCGGATATTCACCTGCTCGGGCAGGGCCGCCTCGTCGAGATAGAGGTGCTCGCCGAAATGGGCACCTGTGAACGACGCACTCTCGAACAATGCTCCGGTGAACCGCGCGACATCCTCGAAGTGAGTCTCACGGAACTGGGCCTTCTCGAAGGACGCCTCGCTGAAATCGGCCGGCCCACCGAACGTGGCCCGGTGGAAGTTCGCCTCGGTGAACCGCACGTTATTCCCCCAGACACCCTCGGTGAATTCGGCTTCGTGAAACCGGGCCGCGGCGTCGAATCGGGCCTTGTTGAGGTACACTTCGCCGTCGAATTTCGTCTCCGAAAAGGTCGGTCGCGCCTGGAAAAGTGCCCCCTCGAACGCGATCGGTTGCCGAACGACGGTGTACCACCAGCTGATGTCTCCCTCGAATCGGGCGTGCCGGAGGTCAATAACGTGATTGTCCCCACACTCGACGAGAGCGTGGTCAAGGGTGAACTCGCCGAAGCGGGCCCCGATGAACTGTTTGGGGGGTCCGTCCTTCCTCCTTGATTCGCGAGAGGAACGCTTCCCTGACGGCGGCGGCATCCTTGTCCGCGACTGGGCGGTGGAACAGACAGCGGTCACATCCCTCCGCAGTCTCGTGTGGGCACTGCCAGACTTCGCCGCGGTCGAGAAAGCCCTCTACGAGTGGGCTTGTCGTTCCGTTGGCTGCTTCCCACGCTACGGGATCGAACGTGAAGGCACACCGGCCCCCGGAAAAATCGGTCATCGTAGCGACCTGTTCGCTCGATAGCCTGTAGTAGTTACTGACATTCACCCACAGCTAAACTGGAATTACCGAACTGCTGGAGTCGTCCCCCAGGTCTGTCTTCTTGGCCCCGTTCGTGTGGACAGCGAGGAGCACCGTCGCAGTCAAACGTGGCGACGCCGCGTCCAGGGAATCCCCCAGAGAGGGCCGTCAATCGAGGTTTCTACGCGGTTGGCGTCGCATCCAGCTCGATCCGACCGGTTTCCTTCACGATCACGTCGACGGCGACCGAGGTGGTCTCGTCGCCCTGGACCACATCACCCAGCTCGACGGATGGCCACTCGTTGTGGACAAGGCTTTTAGTTGGCGTCAGCTCCCTGGCGTGGACGGTCCACACCCCGGCCGTTGATGGCCAGTTCGCCCTGACCATATACTCGTCGTCGGGATCGAGCCTGTGCTCGGACCACTGGACGACCTCGCCGTCCAGTTCGATGACGAGGGCAATCCCAGTCTGGCGAGTGTCGGCGGTTTCCTCCTCCGGCGGGACATCGTCTCCAGCGTATCGATTTCGGAGCAGGATGCTATCGAGGGTGGTCTCCGGAGTGGACTGTGAGTGTGAGTCGACGGCGGAACAGCCACCGAGCAGGGCCATCGAACCGGCGAGGAACGTCCGTCTGTTGCAGATTTTCGTCATGGTGAGGGTGGTGTGACAGCGGCAGTTTGGACGTGAGTGGTCTGAATCTGCTCTCGGTCCCTGCGGTATGGGCCTTGTGTTCGGCCGCTCCCTGGAAGGTCCGTCGCGCTCTTCGATCATACATGCCACAGGAGCCGACGGGCTCCTCATCGGAGCGGTAGTGGACACGCCGAATGGTGCATCGATACTGACTATCGCATCCAGCGAACCGCCGTCCCCAGCGATCACGGCAATGCTCGACTGATCTCGATCGTCGAGAGTAGATCAATTACTCTCGACGATCGAATGCATCTTTCCCGTATGGTGCGCTGGTCTGGTTGCCCACTATATCGACGCCATCTGGAGTCGATCCCGGTGTTCCACCGCGTTACCTGCCCGAAAGAGCCTGGGAAGTGACGATGCCGGGCGATCCTGTAATCGCTTCCGGATCGGATCAAATCGCGCGGTTGATGCGGTTGTATCTGGAAAATAACCCGATATATGTAACAAAAAACTATTGAGAACCGTGTGGATAATAGATTTGCATGGTAGATGGTAACAAGCAAATGACTAGTGCATCGTCGACGACGAGACGGCGCTACATGCTCGGAACGGGTGCTGTCGCCGCGGGAGCACTCGCTTCTGGCACAGTCACAGCCGAAGCTCGACGCGATCTCAGCACCTTCTCCAATGAGTTTACCGACGCAGTCGAAAATGGAGAGCCGGTGTACGGTGTCTCCGCGTCCTTGGCAGGGATGGATCCTGTGACCGTCACCTCACACGTCGACACCGACTGGATCTGGATCGACACCGAGCACGCGTCGTACGGCGTTCGAGAGGTACGAGAGATGATGAGCGTCATTCCGGAGGACACCGCCGGGATAACGCGCGTTCCCGGGGCCCATCCGAAGGAAGTCGAGCGGGTACTGGACGCCGGATCTGACGGCGTCATCGTTCCCAAGCTGCGGACAGTAGAGGAAGTCGAGGAGTTCGTCGCCAGCGCCTACTATCCGCCACTGGGTGACCGAGGCGTCGCCGGCTCGCCCGCCAGCACGTTCGGTCTCGAATTCGATGAAGAGTACATGAGAGAGGCGAACGAGAACGTCTTCGTCATCATCCAGGTCGAAACAGCAGAGCTCGTCAACAATATCGAGCGGGTCGCCCAGATTGAAGGCATCGACTCGTTGCTCGTCGGCCCAGCGGACCTCTCCTCGCAACTCGGCGATCCGCTCAACACCGATACGGCCGAGTTCCAGCAGGCGGTCGATCGGGTCCGCCGGGCGGCCAAACGAAACGACATCGCACCCGGATACTGGATCGGGTTGAACGACGCTGAACCGTTCGTTGAGGAGGGGTGGCAGGTCCTCTCGCTCGGCAGCGACGCGGCGCTGCTGGCCCAGGCGGTTCAGGGCCGGATTGAGGACTCGCCCTGACGATCCACAACGACTGCGACCCGGCGGGGTCACCTCTGGTGGCCCCATTCGCGTGCGTGGGCATGAAGCGCAGGCGCTGATCGTCGTTGGGCCATAGAGATGAAAGCAACTCGGCTGGAACCTGCCTATGCGGCTCTGTTGCAGCCCTCTCGGGGTGCGGAGTTATCGACTGCGGGATCGTGTCGACGAACTCGTCCTCGGCGGTCCCGTCGAACGCGTCGGTTTCGACCCCGCCGATCGCCGTGTCCTCGTCGTCGATCGAGTACGTCGTTCCGTCGGTGCAGTTCCCCTCGGCGAGGACGGTGATTGCTCCGCTCTGGTAGTCCATCTCGTAGTCGTCGCCCCGGGTGTAGCGCTCGTTGCTCCCGTCACGAACGATCTCGTTCTCTTCGAGGTCGACTGCCGAGCCGATCGCACTACGTAGGCTGGGCCCTCGTGAGCGCACCGATCGGCGGTGCCGCTCATGTCGCTCTCGGTCGGTATGCGTCCGTGATCGCACGTGGCGCGATTGGTCACTTTCGGGAATAGGTACCAGTCGGTAATGACCGTTTTGCATCACGTGATCTGATCAATCAACTGGACCACACAGGAACTCGGCGTGAGAGTGGGTTTGGGACAGTATTCTTGAAATTGCTCGACAGCGTTAGCGGAAACCAGGTGATTCTACCGCTAGTGGTTATTTATCCCGGCAGTTATCCATCATTATCTCAGTTAGTCATTCGTAGTGTTGCTTTCTTGTTCTTCCATCTGCTCTTGGAGGGCTTGCTGTTGTTCTTGCTGTTGGATATATTGATCGTAGTACTCGCTCGGCAAAACTGCAGCAATATCTCCGCTTTCCAATGAATTCACGAACGTAGCAGCAGGCGCGGTGAGACGTAGGATGCCGTACTCTGGTTCTGCGTCATCCACCGAGAGGGCGTCGTCATCTGCCGCAGTTTCTTCGTACTCACTTACAGCTTTTTCTGTTAATTCTGCTTGTTTGCTCTGGAGTTCTTGTTGCGCTTCCGTTTGATTAATCTCCCCGTCTTCAACTTCCCCCTGAAGTTCCTCCTGCAAGGCCCTAAGTTCTTCTTGGTCCGGTTGGACTTGTACCGTCAGTGTTGCTTCTGTCTTAGAATTATCGTCCTCGTTTCCATCGGTTTGAGACTGGGAATTAAGACTAGAGCAACCAGCGAGGGCCGCAGTAGCGCTGGTACCGGTCATTGCGAGGAAGGCTCGGCGGTCTGGACCATCTTCCATCGTTTTTACAACTTCGATAACTAATTTCTTATAACTCTTTTCCTTCTGGCTGTTTGCCTTATTCCCCCTTCGAGAACGCTGTGTCGCATACACTCTATTGATTTAGCTGTAATTGAGGGCGGTAAGCCCCCTTCCTCAGCGGGCGTCGAAGACGCGAGCAGAGAGGGGATACACCGCCCGCACGACTCTTAATTGTTCTAATCAGAACATTCACCTAATCATGACCACTAGCAGAGAGCAAATCGCTGTGGATGCGTTTTCCGTATCTGCAAGTCGCGTCGTCGAAGCAGGAAGCCCCTGCCTCAAGGAACGAGTGGCGGTAGCCGCGAGTGAGTAGGCAGGGGTAGTTCACTGGGCGACTCTCGTGTTGACGGGCAAGCCGTCTGATTTTCTGGTCGTCGTAGCCGTTGTCCCCGAGTAGGATGTCGATAGTCTCGGGGTTGCGTTTGCTCAACGACGGAGCGATCTGGCTATCGTGTTTTCGTGTCGTCGTCACGCGTAGAGCAAGGACTGCGTTCATTTTGGAATCGACTAGCCGCGTTACCTTGAGTTACTGAATCGTGAGGTTGGCTCGTTTCGTGTAGTGTTTCGAGGCGTGACGGCGGTCGAAGCCCGAAGCATCGATCCCCGCAACGCCGTTGGTCGGGAGCAGTGAAACAGAGAGATTGAGAAGCACTCGCCAGACGGCCATATCGAGTCTATCGAACGCTTTGCACAGTGTTGATGGGGCAGGCAGTTCAGTGAGATTGATCGCGTTCCGACTACGGGGCATCTCGATGAGTTCGTCGAGAAGTATTCGATACGTCGTATCCTTTCGAACGTTGAGACAGAGGAGAACGATGTGCTGATGGAGCGTGTAGCGTTGCTTCGAGAACTTCGAGGAGTATCGAGCTACGGCACGTTGCGCTAACTGAAATGCTTCCTCGACAAACCGGCGCAACCGAGACTCTGGGAGGGTCTGCATTTACTCGAACTACCGACTGAACCGGTCTCTCACGAAGGATTTCACCAGAGCTAGTGCGACCCAAATCGGACGCCGACTACCCGGGGTCGCAGTCCCACCGATCGGGGTCGAGGTGGCAATCACGTTAGCGCGTTGGGAGATGAGAGTACCGGTGAGGACGATACCGCCATTGACTCGTTCTGCGGGTTCTCTGCGAAACGCTTTCCGAGGACTCGCTCGTAATACGGCTATGTCCACGACCGTCTCAACGCCAGACGCAGACGAGAAATGTGCATACTGTGAGTCGCGTATTTTTGACCACGACCCGATCTGTATCCGTGACTGTACTGATAACTGCGGGTCACCAGTGTACTTTTGTAACTACGCCTGTCTCTCGGCGTATATCGACGACAACGGCCTCATGACGGGTAATGCGTGTGAGTGGACACCCGACGATAACGACTGTTGCTAATCGGTCATCGCGTTAGGTTCGCACGGGCCGTGACCGTGTGGTTCCCGTCAACCAGATCTGAAGCACGGGAGTGCACCAGAGCCCGTGGTGTCGGTTTCTGGGCCGCGATTGGATCGCCCGCCATTCCGCCGGTGAATTCACCGAATGAGAGCCGACGCCCGTGCCGACGCAGCTCAGTCCGGAGACCGTGCGCGCCTCGGATTACTGGGATGACGGCTCTGCTGCGGCGTCCGTGTACTGAGTACAGACGCGTCGGAGCCCCTCGTCGAAGTCGATCGCGGGTGCCCAGCCGGTCGCGGCCTCGAACGCCGACGTATCGGCGCACGTGTCGTGGACGTCCACGTCGTCGGGGATCGGGTTTGCGACGTACTCCGGGTCGATATCGCTCCCTAATTCGTCGTTCAGCATCGCGACGAGCTCGTTGAAACTGTAGGCGTCGCCCGTGCCGAGGTTGTAGATGCCAGTGAGTTGGTGCTCGGCAGCGAGTTCGAGCCCCCGGACGATGTCGGAGACGTGGGTGAAGTCCCGCGTCTGCGTGCCGTCGCCGTAGAGGACGGGGGCGTCGCCGTTGGCGAGATCGTCGGCGAACTGCGCGATCACGTTGGCGGACTCGCCCTTGTGTGCTTCCGCCCCACCGTCGCCCTGGTCGACCGAGAAAAAGCGCATGCCGGCGACGTGCATGTCGTAGTGGGTCGCGACGTACTCGCCGTAGCGTTCCCGCGCGAGTTTGGAGGCTTCGTACCCCGTGTTGACGGTGACGTCCATGTCGATGGGTGACGGCTCGGTGCGACTGCCGTCGATCGACGAGGTCGACGCGTAGACGATCGTCTCGCAGCCGTCCGCCCGGGCCTGGTCGACGACGTTGACGACCCCCTCGACGGTGACGCGAGCGCCACGAGCGGGATCGTCCATCGTGCATCGCGTACGAGGACAGCACCGCGAGGTGAAAGACGACGGCGACGTCCTGGGTGGGGTCACGGGCGCCCGCGTTCTCGAGTGTGTCGGCGACGATCGGCGTGCCCGCGTGGCCGAGCGCCGCGAACCAGGTCGCGATCGTCGTCCCCGCGGAGCCGCCCCCGATGACGCTGCTCTGCATTAGGGTGTGGCGACAGCGATGACCGTGCTGATACTGCGACGAGATATTACCAGAAGCCAGAAAGTCTTTGTAGCTCTATTGGGCTACCTGTTAGCGATGCAAGCAGTCGTACTCGCGGCGGGGGAGGGGACGCGGCTCCGGCCGCTCACGGAGAACAAACCGAAAGGGATGGTCGAGGTCGACGGGGAGCCGATTCTCACCCACTGTTTCGATCAGCTGATCGAGCTCGGCGCCGAAGAACTGGTCGTCGTCGTGGGGTATCTCAAAGAGAAGATCATCGACCACTACGGCGACGAGTATCGGGGCGTGCCGATCACGTACACCCACCAGCGCGAACAGCAGGGGCTCGCCCACGCCCTGCTGACCGTCGAAGAGCACATCGACGACGACTTCATGCTGATCCTCGGCGACAACGTCTTCCAGGCGAATCTGCAGGACGTCGTCCGGCGGCAACAGGAAGACCGCGCGGACGCCGCGTTCCTCGTCGAAGAGGTCGCGTGGGACGAGGCGTCGCGATACGGGGTCTGCGACACGAACAAGTACGGCGAGATCACCGACGTGGTCGAAAAGCCCGACGATCCGCCGTCGAACCTCGTGATGACCGGCTTCTATACGTTCACGCCGGCGATCTTCCACGCGTGTCACCTCGTGCAGCCGTCGAATCGCGGCGAGTACGAGATCAGCGAGGCGATCGACCTGCTGATCCAAAGCGGGCGGACGATCGACGCGATCGGCCTCGACGGGTGGCGGATCGACGTCGGCTATCCCGAGGATCGCGAGGAGGCCGAACGGCGGTTGCAAGCGGGCGAGGACGGAGAAGACGGAGACGTGACCGTCGAGTACGCGTCCGACTGAGTCCACGAACTGAATTCAGACTTCTACTGGCGGGCACTTCCTTCAGGTTGACATATCTGAAAACGGCAGTCGTGCCCATCGTCATGCGACCGAGGGAGCGGACCTTTTTGCCGATCGGTTCGGTATCAGGTCGTATGCAAGCCGTCGTGCCCGCGGCGGGGACGGGAAGCCGCCTGAGACCACTGACGGACGACCGGCCCAAAGCGCTCGTCTCGGTCGCCGGACAGCCGCTGCTCACGCACGTGTTCGAGACGCTGTGCGACGCGGGGATCGACGAGTTCGTCGTCATCGTTGGCTATCAGAAAGCGCAAATCATCGCCCACTACGGCGACGACTATCGGGGGATGCCGATCACGTACGTCCACCAGCGCGAGCAACTCGGGCTGGGCCATGCGGTGGCGCTTGCGGAGCCCTACATCGACGGCTCGTTCGTCGTCCTCAATGGCGATAACGTGTTCGCCGGGCGCATCGATCCGGCGATCGAGCCGGTCGGCGAGCCCGAGACGGACGGTGCGGTGCTCGTCGAGGCGGTCGATCGGGCCACCGCGCGCGAAACGGGCGTCGTCGACGTCGAGGACGGCGTCGTGTCGGCGATCGTCGAGAAACCGGCCGAGCCACCGACCCGGCTGGTGACGACCGGGTGTTACGTCCTTCCCGACGCCATCTTCGATGCCCTCGAACTCCTGGCCCCGTCCGATCGCGGGGAGTACGAACTCAGTGAGGCAGTCGGCGTTCTCGCGTCGGCCGGGTTTCAGATCGAGCCCGTGCGATTGTCGGCCCCACGAGTCAACATCAATCGGCGAGCGGATCTCGAGCGGGCGAGTCAGCTCTTCGACGCCTGAGATTACGAGCTACGCACGAGCGGATCGTACCACTCCCGGTTCTCGCGGTACCAGTCGATGAACTGGGCGAGGCCCTCGCGGATATCGGTGGTCGGTTCGTAGCCGAGCAGGTCGTTAGCCTTCGAAATATCGGCGTGCGTGTGTTCGGCATCGCCCTCACGCGCCGGGCCGAACTCGAGCTCAAGCGACGGATCGATCGCGTCGCGGACGACCTCGGCGAGCGTCCGGATATCGATGTTATCGGTCGAGCCGACGTTCATGATCTCGCCGTCGGCGCTGTCGTCGGTCAGCAACTGCGCGTTGACCCGTTTCACGTCGGTCACGTAGGTGAAATCACGTGTCTGGGTCCCGTCGCCGTAGATGACCGGCGGCTCGCCGTGGAGACACCGCGAGACGAAGTTCGTCATCGCCATGTTCGGCCGCATCCGTGGGCCATAGACCGTGAAGTAGCGCAACGCGACCGTCGGGAGGCCGTACACCTCGTTGTAGACCCGGGTGTACTGTTCGGTGGCGAGTTTGGAGACCCCGTACGGCGACACCGGGGTCGTCGGATGGGCCTCGTCGTACGGCAGATACTCCGGTTTGCCGTAGACCGACGAGGAGGAGGCGACGACGACGCGATCGACATCGTGTGTGCGTGCAGCCTCGAGCAGAGTGATTGTTCCGTCGACGTTGTACGCGTTGACCTTCGCCGGCTCTTCGACGCTCTTGCGCACCCCCGCCTGGGCCGCCTGGTGATAGACCACGTCGGCCTGCGCGACGAGGTCGTCGACGAGGTCGTCGTCGGTGATCGAGCCCTCAACGAGTTCGTAGCTCCCGTCGGAGTCGGCGGCTGCGGTGCGTGCCGCCTCGACGTTGTGCTCTTTGATGCCGAGATCGTAGTACGGTTCGAAGTTATCCAGGACAGTCACGTCGTGACCGGTCGCCGCGAAGTGTTCGGCGAGATGGCCGCCGATGAAGCCGGCCCCACCTGTGACGAGAACGTGCATTGGGCAGGTGTGTCGTGTCCGTCTACAAAAACGATTCGACCTCGTAATCACTCTATTGTACAGAGTCGATCGCTGGCTATATTTTTGGGATAACAATGGTCAAGGCACCCATCTAACCGCTGTCTCAAAGACGGTCTTGAGGCCTCGTCATCGCTTGCGAACCGGAGCGGCCGTTCCACCAGCTCGTAAGAGCGAACGTCCGTCGAGCCTGGACCCTCGGCGATGTACGTCCACGTTCTGAGGTCACTGATCGGTTCACGATCCCTCCTAGCACGACGCTCGGGGGAACAACAATTCGCCGCTCGATAGCCGACAAGGAAACACCTCGCGGCCCTCGATTTCACGGGCACGCTGATCGGGCCCAGACGCAAATGACGAACGGCCACGACCTGCGATCGTTATCTGAACGCAGCGAGGAGGCGGGCAAACCTGTGCGGCGACTGATGATCACCCACACGTACAGCAGGCGACGCGGCGCGCTCACGGGTCGGCGAACGGTTGCAACTCACATGCGCCATAACTGTATCGACCTACCACATGGAAAATTCGTATTTACGACCTGACAGTCGGTCGAAGGGGAGGAACCGCCCCACGAGACCCAACAACAGGGCGATTGTTCAAAGCCAATAGATATTTATCGATTCTCTCTATAGTACTGTCTGACTGAAATATTAGTAATGGTATTGGTCCGTATGAATGATAGATGGGAGACAGGCGGCGCCGTCGAGAGGGCTGGGGACGATCGCGCGGGTATGACTGCTACACTGGTACAGGGGCAGAGCCACACTCACGCAACAGTGAGTGGTGTGCAGGCGGGCGACGGTGGAAGCGCCGAGCAGGGTGAACCGTTGTGTCCCCGCGGTCGTGACGCCCACAGCGGGGCTGGCGCCGACAACGGCAGTGAATGTATGACAATATGAATTCAGGAGGGAACGCATCACCTACCACGACGACGTACACCGAGGCCAACCTCACGTCGGACCTCGCACTGGGTGTGTTGCCCGGGGCCGATCGTGATTCGGTCATCGGGACGGCGCTGCGAGCGTGTGCTGAAGACATGACTGTCTTCATCGCCGCGACGAGCGTCAGTCGGGACCTCTCAACGCGGCTTCGCCAGTTCGGGATCACCGTGCTCGACGTGTCGGTAGACGCTCGTGAGGCCGACATCCGGCAGACGTTCGTCGACGCCGCCGAAGCCGACGGTTATGACGGGCTAATCCTGTGTGAGGCTGGCGCCGAGATCGATGTTGCGGCGAGCCGCCAGCGCGTCCACGACGCCGACGACTTCAGCGTGCCGGCGGTCACGACCGACGCCCGATCAGCGAGCACCGGCCGGCTGGTCGGCATCCCGGCGTACAACGAGTCCGTCGGCATCGGGAGCACGGTCCTCACGGCCCAGCAGTTCGCCGACGAGGTCGTCGTCATCGACGACGGCAGTGCCGACAATACGGTCGAGATCGTCCGGCAGACCGACGCGACGCTGCTCGAACACGAGACCAACAAGGGGAAGGGCGGGGCGTTACAGACGTTCTTCGAGTACGCACGTGCGAGCGACCACGACTCGTACGTCGTGCTCGACGGCGACGGGCAGCACCTACCCCAGGAGATCCCAGCAGTCGTCGACCCGGTCGAAGCCGGCGAGGCCGATCTCGTCGTCGGGAGCCGGTATCTCGAAGGCACCGGCGCCGACGAGACGCCGTTTTATCGTCGGTTTGGCCAGCAGGTGCTCGATTACCTGACGTTCGGTTCGAGCGGGACCAAGCTGACGGACACCCAGAGCGGGTTCCGGGCGTTCTCGCCCGCGGCGCTCGACGAGCTATCGATCCGGACCGACGGGATGGGCGTCGAAAGCGAGATGATCGCTGCTGCGCAGGAAACGGATCTCACGATTCAGGAGGTGCCGATCGACGTCCGCTACGAGGGGATCGACGGCCAGACGCTCAACCCCCTCCACCACGGCCTTTCGGTGGCGACCTTCCTGTTGCAACTCATCCGCGATCGCCATCCGCTGCTGTTCTTCGGCGGGCCTGGTGTCGTGATCGGGGCGGCAGGCGTGGCCCTCGGCGTTGACGCCGTAGTCACGTTCAACGCCGAGGGCGTCTTCCTGCTCGGGCGGACGATGGTGGGCATGCTCCTCACCGTCATCGGATTGCTCGGCGTGTTCTTTGGTCTCGTCCTCAATCGAATGTCAACTATGGTTACTGAACTGACGGAGGCGGAGCGATGAGTCGCGCGACGGACGTCACGATCGTGCTGGGCACCCGCCCGGAGATCATCAAACTCGCACCGGTGATCCGGGCGTGTGAACGTAGCGACATTGCGTACTCGGTGATCCACACCGGCCAGCACTACTCTGACTCGCTCGATTCGGTGTTTTTCGACCAGCTCGAACTCCCGGAGCCGGATCACCACCTCGGCGTCGGGTCCGGCACGCACGGTGAACAGACGGCCGCGATGCTGGTCGGCATCGAGGAGATTCTCCTCGAGGAGGACCCGGATGCGGTGCTCGTCCAGGGCGATACGAACTCGGTGCTCGCCGGCGCGCTCGCGACAAGCAAGCTGGAGATCGAGATCGGCCACGTCGAAGCCGGCCTGCGGAGCTTCGATCGGTCGATGCCCGAGGAGACGAACCGCATCGTGACCGATCACGTCGGCGACTACCTCTTCGCCCCGACCGAGCAGTCCCGCCAGTACCTGCGCGACGAAGGGGTCGCCGACGAGCGCATTTACGTGACCGGGAACACCGTCGTCGACGCCGTCGAGCAGAATCGCGACCTGGCCGAGCGCAAAAGCGACGTGCTCGATGAGTTAGGCCTCGAGCCCGATGGGTTCGCCCTGTTGACGGCCCACCGGGCCGAAAACGTCGATGACGAAGCCCGGTTCCGCGACCTGCTCGCCGGCGTCGATCGCGCGGCGGCGGATCTCGATCTCGAAGTCGTCTACCCGATCCATCCCCGCGCCGAGAACAAACTCGAGGAGTTCGACCTCGCGGTGCCCGATCGGATTCGACTGATCGAACCGCAGGACTACCTGGACTTCCTGACGCTCGAGAGTGCGGCGGCGGTGATCCTGACGGATTCCGGCGGGGTCCAGGAAGAGGCGTGTATCCTCGACGTCCCGTGTGTGACCCTCCGGGAGAACACGGAACGGCCGGAGACGATCGAGGTCGGTGCGAATCGGCTCGTCGGCACCGACCCGGAGGCGATCGTCGACGGTGCGCGCGAGGCCGTCAATGCGATGGCCTACTGGGAGAACCCGTTCGGCGATGGGACCGCAGCCGAACAGATTCTGGACGCGCTGGCGATCCCGACACCACCAGAGGTGAGACAATGAGTACGATCTGTGTGCATGGCCTGGGCTATATCGGCCTCCCGACCGCTGCAATGTTCGCCAACTACGACCACGACGTCGTCGGCTACGATACGAGCACGGAGGTGGTCGACCGGCTCGCCGAGGGTGAGGTGCACTTCGACGAACCCGGGCTGCGGGCGTTCGTCACGCAGGCCCTCGAGTCGGGCAACCTCTCGGTGAGCGACGAGGTCGTGCCGGCGAAGTACCACATTATCGCCGTGCCGACGCCGTTCGACGACGAACAGAAAGAAGCCGATCTCGAGTACGTCGAGGCCGCCGGCGAGGCGATCGCACCGCACCTGCGAACGGGCGATACCGTTATTTTGGAGTCGACGGTCCCACCAGGGACGACGGTCGACGTCCTCCAGCCCGTCCTCGAGGAGTCCGGATTGAATGCAGGCAACGACTTCGCGCTGGTCCACTGTCCCGAGACGGTCCTGCCCGGGAACATCATCACGGAACTCCGCCAGAACAACCGGATTATCGGTGGCGTCAACGGCGTCTCGACTGAGGCTGCGGTCCGGCTCTACGAGTCGTTCGTCGAGGGCGAGATCCGCACGACCGCGAACGCGACGACCGCCGAGTTCGTGAAGCTGATCCAGAACACGTTCCGGGATACGAACATCGCGCTGGCGAACGAAATCGCAAAGCTGGCCGCGGACTACGGCATCGACTCGCGGGAAGCGATCGATCTCGCAAATGAGCATCCGCGGGTAAATATCCACCAGCCCGGCCCTGGTGTTGGCGGCCACTGCCTGCCGATCGACCCGTGGTTCCTCGGGCAGACCTCCGAGGAACTGGATTTGATCGAGACGGCCCGGCGGATCAACGATGGGATGTCCGAATATGTGATCGAACTGCTTGAGGAGGAACTCGGCACGCTGGCCGGACGGAAAATCGCTATTCTCGGCGTCGCCTACAAGGGTAACGTTGGCGATACGCGTAAGAGTCCGGGGTTGAAGCTGGCACGGGATCTGCAAGCGGCGGCGAGTGCGGACGCGAAAGCAGTAGCGACAGACGGCGGTTCCGGCGTTGAAGTCTCGTTTGCGGAGGACGACGCCGATATTGACGTCGCCCTCCATGATCCGCACGTCGACGATCAAACGCTCCAGTTGGAGGGCCTCGAGGACGCGCTCGCGAACGCCGACGGGATCGTCATCGCGACGGATCACGACGAGTACGCGGAGCTCGAGCCCGCCCAGATCGAGACTGACGACGCGATCGTGATCGATACGCGAGCGATCATCGACGAACCGGCATGGCGAACGGCCGGATTCGACGTTGTTTCTCTCTGAATGATGAGTTCGAACGCGGATTCCGACTCGGTCGTGATCGTCTCCCAGCACTACCCACCGGATAAATCCGGGAACGCCTCGCGTGTCCACGACACCGCGAAACATCTCACGACCGAAGGCTGGGATGTAACGGTGCTCGCACCACCACCGGCGTTCCCACACGGGCAGTTCGACCGCAGTTGGGAGCGAAAGCGGACGCGAGACAACGACGGGGTGACGGTCCATAATCTGTGGGCCTGGCAGCCGACGGCCGAGGACCCTGGGTTCGTGAGTCGAATGGCGTACTACATCCTCTTTCCGCTACACGCACTGCTCTGGTTGCTCGTTCATCACCGGGATGTCGACGCCATCATCACGTCGTCGCCGCCGATCTTTACGGGGCTCGCTGGATTGCCGTTCGGCCTCATCGGTCGCACACCGTGGCTCGTCGACGTGCGTGACCTCTGGATCGATGCCTCGGTCGGATTGGGATTCATCAAAGAAGGTGGCCTCGCCGAACGACTCAGCCGGCGGTACGAGCGTCTGGTGTTGTCGACTGCCGATCGCATCACGGTAACGACGTCCATCCTCGGTGATCGGGTCGCCGACCGCTATGGGCTCGATCGCGAGAAGATCGTGCATCTCCCGAACGGGGTTGATACAAACGAGTTCGAGCCGACGGGGTCGGACTCGGAGCCCACGATCGTCTACACCGGGAACGTCGGCCATGCACAGGACCTCAAGTCGTGTGTTCGCGCGATGTCCCGTCTCGAGCATCCGGAGGCGACGCTGAAGATCGTTGGTGACGGCGACATCAAAGGGGACCTCGAGGCGATCGCGCGTGAGGAGAACCTGAACGGAACCGTCGAGTTCACCGGGTTAGTCCCGCGCGAGGAGGTGCCGGCGATCCTCGACGAGGCGATGATTGGGATTGCGCCGCTCAAATCGGACGACTCGCTCGAATACGCGGTGCCGACGAAAGCGTACGAGTACATGTCCTACGAGCTGCCGGTCGTCGCTACGGGTATCGGTGAGTTGGAATCGCTCATCGAGACCTCGGGTGGGGGCTACCACGTCGAGAACGATCCCGATGCGATCGCGGCGACGTTCGAGTCGCTGCTTGAGGATGGGGAGACCCGTGCGGAACTCGGGAAGAACGGGCGAGAACACATGATCGAACACTACGATCGTGGCGTGGTTGCGGGCCGATTAAGCAGGACGTTAGACGAGGTGAGAGCAGCGTGAGCCAGCCGGACGATGACTCACAATCAAAAGGGCGGTTATCGTTCTTTGCAGACCCGTCGAACTGGCCGCTGTTCTATCATACGGCCAAGAACATGAAGCCGAGACAGTTGGCAGGTATCGCCGAACGGAAGGCCCGCCACGCTGTGATTCCGCGGTTACCGATCGATTTCGATCGGCGGTACGAGCAACGGGTTCCGAACACGCTCGTCGTCACGACACAACCGATCGCGGACAACTCCGATCGACTCAGAAAGAGTCTGGATGAGTCAGAACGCGATCGGTATCGGAACCTCGTTCAGGAGGCTTCAGACGGACGAATCACGTTTCTCAATCGGTCGATCGAGTTTGGGGATGAGATCGATTGGGAGCACGAGCAACTCGATGCGTACCCGTTACTCTGGCGGCTGAAACTCCAGTCGTTTGAGTTCCTCGAGTGGGCCGTGCTCGGGTTCGGCGACCCTACCGAAATCGAAGACGTCCACACGCGGTTCCAGCGGTGGCTCCTCTCTTGGACCGCTGATAATCCGATTGGGGACCGCAAGTACCTTCGCCGATCGTGGATCCCGCACTCCGTCTCACTGCGCATCCTCCATTGGAGTCGCTACGCAGCCTGGTGTGACCAGGCGGATCTTCCCGTCGATAACCGCCTGTACCGCCAAATCTACAAAAATGCGCTCTTCCTCGAGAACCACATCGAGTTTGAGGTGGGCGGCAACCACCTGATCGAGAACGCGATCGCGCTCGTGATGGCCGGCGTGCTCTTCGAGGACCACGACACCGGTTGGGCCGAGACTGGATTGGAGGTGCTCGATCACGCCAGCGAGACCCAGTTTCTGGCCGATGGTGGGCACTTCGAACGGAGTCCGATGTATCATATAATGGTTCTCCGTCGGTTTATAACGGCGTTGAATCTACTTTCGGATCGAAGTTCGTCAATTGGTCCAATCCGTGACGCCGCAGAACGTGCGTTAGGTTTTCTCACCGAAATCAAAGGGCCAGCCGATGAATTCCCGCTATTGAACGACTCTGTAGAAAATGAGCAGATCGGGGCGAAGGCCTGTCTTTCGTATGGAAAGAATTGCTCGCTCACCCCCACACAAATTTCACTCAATTGTCCAGAGGGATCTGGATTCTGGAAAATGAGTTCAAAGAGGAGTACACTTCTCATAGATGTCGGTGATGTTGGTCCATCACATTTACCTGCACACTCACATAATGACCAGCTAAGTATATTACTCTGGGTTGACGAGAACCAACTCCTCACAGATACAGGAGTGTATGATTATGCTAATAATCGCCGACGAAATTACGCGCGTAGTGTTGAAGCACATAATACAGTTCAGTTTAACGATACAGAACCGATCGACATTGGCGGTAGCTATTTAATGGGCAAACGTACTTCAGTAGAAACTAATAAAAGAAATTCGAGAATTCAAGCATCTTATAAAAAAGAATCAGTTTTAGGAAAAGAATACAAACACAATCGAGAGATTGGAATGACTCAAACAGGATGGAAGATAACAGACATTGTTGATGCACCTATTGATGACACGGTTACAGTTCGATATCACTTCCATCCTACGATAACCATTAGTGAAACCGATGATGGCGGATTCAAAACGTATCGGAAAGGGAAAAAAGTGGCAGAGTTCAATTTTTCGGGAGTGGACCGTCAGAAATGGATACGGAGTCCATTTTTCTACCAATATGGAAAAGAGGAGTATCGTCCTATGATCGAAGTATCTGCTAATATTCATACTCCGATATATACAGAAATTACTATATAATAAATTATAATACTACAAATATATTTAATATTAAATATGGATATAAAAAGTATAGGTAGTCGATTTAGAGCGGAATTCGGAGCTAGAGTAATCGCAATGGGTGTCGGGAGCCTCCTGACAGTTATTCTAGCACGACTACTCAATCCCGACGGCTACGGAATACTATTCCTTGCTATAACGTGTTTCAATATTGCATCAATCTTTAGCCGATTTGGGATCGCGAAATCCGCAGCACGATATATATCCGAGTATAAGGAGAAAGACCCCAGTCAAATACCACATATAATCCACTATTCATTAGTACTGAATATTCTAACTTCTCTTGTAGTCGGCGGGATTTTTTTCTTGGGCGACTCCACGATAGCAAACTTCTTAGAGGAACCGAGATTATCCGACTTGTTCGTATTCGGTCCTCCATTCATAATTTTATATACCTTAATGGACTACTCTAGGACTATCTTCCAGGGTTTGGAAGATATTAATCATGCAGCACTAGTAAGAGTATCCGAACGGGTAATCAAGTTTGGAGCAATCATCACGCTCATTTTGTTTGGGTATGGCGCTACTGGTGCAATAGTCGGATACGTTATCGGGTATTTCTGTTCTTCTGCCTTTGGTCTCGGATACCTCTACTTTAACTACTACCGCAAATATACGAAATCAGATACGATTGATGCAAACCTGCGAAGACGAATCGCTGAATATTCGGTCCCAGTTACGCTAACCAACTCTGCTGACAGGCTGGAAAAACAGGTTGACGTGCTTATCGTCGGATTCTTATTAACCCCTGCAGCAGTAGGATTTTATTCTCTGGGGAAACAATTGATGCAGTTCATTAGCATTCCGATATCCGCCCTTGGATTTGCAATCTCTCCGACATTAGGGAGCAAAAAGGCGAGCGGTGACGTATCCGAAGCAGCTAGTATTTATAGGGCATCTCTCTTGAACTCCCTCTTGATATATTTCCCAGCGGCAGCAGGACTCTTTCTCCTTGCAGAACCGAGTATTCTGATAATCTTTGGGGAAGAGTATCTCGGGGCGGTTCCCGTATTACAAGTTTTTTCAGTCTACATTATTCTTCGGTCTATTACCCATGTTACTAGTAACGGGTTGGACTTTCTCGGTCGAGCCAAGATCCGCGCAATAACAAAATCGATCACAGCCGTGCTGAACGCCATTCTGACAGTGATTATGGTCATTCAATTCGGTGTAGTCGGTGCTGCTATCGCTACCGTGCTCACCTTCTTTATTTACACGACCGTCGTGTTCCACATCGTCAGATCCGAGTTTGATTTAGATCTTATCGATCTTTCGAATCATATGGCGAAAATTATTGTTGTTACTATATTCATGTCCATGCCAATCTATCTTCTATCTGGACATATAGACAATATTTTCACACTGTTCGCTGTTATAGCGTTTGGTGCTGGACTTTCCATGATCGGATCATTGCTTACTGGCGCCCTCGAAATAAACCATCTAAAACAGATAGTCGGGTCATTGCTCGACTATTGAATGATTTAAAGGCGAATCATGAACTGAAGGCTTAAATGGATTCAGATTAGTTGTGGACTATGTCACTGCTGGAGAAAGCACAGGTGGTAATAAATAACCCGCGACGTCTCCTCGTAGAGGGAAATCGATTGTTCTACAGCAGAGGATATACCCTCGATAAAAATCCAGAGGGAATCAACTTTCTTGAACGGGATTGGGATACGTTGATCATTTTGGACGCTTGTCGATACGATACTTTTGAGCGCGTGGCCGACATCCCGGGCGAGACTCATCATGCCATATCACTCGGTAGTACCAGCAGAGAAGTCATTTCTGCTAATTTTAAAAATAAGGACTTACTCGATACCGTCTACGTTTCCGCCAACGGCTGGTTTCAGCGACTCAAAGATGATATCAATGCCGAACTCTTTCGGTTTATTTATACCGACCGCGACGCAGCGGAGGGATTGACCTCACGTCCGAGTACGGTAACAAAACAGGCTCTAGAAGCACACGAAGAGCATCCGAACAAACGATTGATCGTTCACTACATGCAGCCCCATCAGCCGTATTTGGGAGAAAAAGGTGACTGGATCAAACACGGGGCTGCCCTCCCGGAAACTGTCAGTGAGAACGGCATAACCGAGAAGGAATTATACGAAGCGTATCAAGAGAACCTTGAGCTCGTACTAGATCAAGTAGAACGGTTATTGGAGGGAATACCAGGGAGAACGGTTGTCACAGCCGATCATGGTGAGTTACTCGGCGAAATGCAGTCTCCAATCCCGGTACGGGATTACGGGCACCCAGGGGGGATTTACGTAGATGAGTTGGTCAAGGTCCCGTGGCACATCTATACTTCAGGATCACGAGAAATCAACTCCGCAGATGAGCCATTTTCTGAGACGGATGACAGGGGAGACGACATAGACGAACATCTCGAGGCTCTCGGCTACAAGATTTGATCTGCGGATGAACAGAAAGCAAATCAGCTACAATAACATACATCTGATAACAATGAATGCATACGAGTCGAAAATAAAAGAAGCGATAAGTGATCCAGGTAAGGCCTTCACCTATTTGAAAGGTGCTATCTTAGGTAATACCTTCGGCTATCCGCTCACTCAGTACCGAGTTCGAGGACTTCCGGAGCAAACAAATTACGTGAGAAGACTGGAAGGGAACGACGATTGGTTACTAATCATCCTCGACGCGTGTCGGTACGATCGGTTCGCCGAGGTCTTCGACGAGTACTTCACCGGTAATCTCGAACCGATCTCCTCAGCCGGCTACACTACTTTCGAATACGTTCGCGAAAACTGGCCGGACTACCACGAAATCACGTACGTAACCGGGGCGGCACCGATTACGGCAGACGAGTTTGACTTCGATTCAGACCTCAAGCTGCAAGGTATCTCCGCCACGGGAGAGCAATTGAAGCAAAGATACGACGGATACCGCCCCGTTGATCACATCGAAGAGATCATCGAAGTCTGGCGGACAGACTGGGACGAGGATTTGGGCGTATGTCCCCCCGAACCGGTGACAGCGAAAGCACTGGAGCAGGCCGATTCTACGTCCCAGATGGTAGTTCACTACTTTCAGCCTCACGCCCCTTTTATTGGGGATAAAAAAGCACTGACCGATCGCGAGAATATCGCTCAGAGACTTCGTGGGGGTGCGATCGGTGGCGGAGAAGTCTGGTCGCAGGTCCGAAGTGGAAACATCTCTCGTGATGAACTCTTAGAAATGTACGATTCTAACTTAGAGCGAGCACTGGACAGCGTCTGTTATCTCCTCCACAATACAGACTTCGAGAAAGTAGTCATCATGGGGGATCACGGTGAAGCGCTCGGTGAACTCGGTGTATTCGGGCATGGCCTTCCACCGCATCCGAGTATCCGAGTCGTCCCGTGGGCTGAGATCACGGGCGTCTCTCACAATCCTGATGTTGACGAGACGAAGTTCGAGAATAATGAATCCACTATTGATACGAGTGTGAGCGATAGACTGAAACAACTCGGTTATATCGAGTGACGTCGAAAACCGTATAGCTGGAACTATAGAATAATCGTACTACTATCTCTATCCCAGATAGCCCAGATCGCGGAGATGCTCTTTATCCACGCTCCCCTCTACGTCGATATCGGAGTCCTCGAGCGGTCCTCCGTAGTCACTACTGACATCTAATAGCTTTTGCCACCCAGAATCGTCCGTGGGTAGTTCGACTTGTTCCCCCTCTTCAAACGTCGAAATGATGCCTCCTTTTTCCACCTTTCCTTTCTCATTAGACAGATGGATATTTCGACTGCGATCCGGATTTCGAACCCCGGAAATCTTCCGTCCAGAATCGTCTCGAATGGACCGGTAAATCGTGTCTGCAACAGAAACCGACACTGCATATTCGCGAAAGAGATCCTCCGGTTGAGACCCACCCTCACCGCTCGCGGTGTCAGGCGCTGGCGCACCTACGCTCTCGAGAATCGTGGGCATGAAATCGATCAGACTGACCTGATCGTTGAGGGTCTCCGCTGGCCAATCGGGTCTGGCGATGATCAGAGGAACGTTCAAAATATCGTCCCAGAAGGCCGGAGGATGATGCCCCATCATTCCATACGTCTCAGGAGAGAGACATTCCCCGTGATCAGCCGTGAAGGCTAATACGTCGCGGTCCGGGACAAAGTACTTTTGACTTTTTATTTCCCTTATAAATCGCATGACTTCGTCTCGTAGGTAACGGCATGACGCCTCGTAGGCGGTAGCGACGTCTTCAATCTGATCTACACTCAGTCCATCCCCGTTGGATTTGATCGCAGAACGGGTGAACTGGCCGATTTCAGACCTTCCCGAGACCGTATTAAAGGACTCAGCCTCCAAATATTCGCTTGGTGGCTCATATGGGTGGTGAGTGTCCATATAGTGAATCCAGATAAGCGTGGGTTCGTCATCCGCACTCTCCAGCCAGGAGAGTGCATCGTTATGAAGTTCTTCTGCCTGCCGATAGAGCGTCTCTTCGGAGGAAAGAGAACCGACTAGAGGCTTGTAGACGGAGAAATATAGTTTCTCGATGCCATCGAAAGCCGGCTCAAGCGGGCTGTTTTTGATCTTCCGACCCACTTCCTTCTTGAAGGATTTTCCACCCTGATCACCGCCTCCGAAACCTCGATCGTAATTGTATTCCTCACCAAAGAGATAGTTGTCAGACCACATCGCCGTCTGATAGCCCTCTCTCTGCAGTGTCTCTGCCAGGGTTTGATATTCAGACGATGACGGGAGGCCGACTGCGGGCAGTTCATCGGCATAGACTCCCGACGAGAGAACTGGCATTGCGGACTTCGTCTTCGGTGCACCAGCAATCGCTTGAGTGTAATTCACGCCATCAACTTCGTCGGCTATCATTTCGGCGGCATTACTAAAGTATTTGTAATTTAATGAATCTGCTGTGAGAACAAAAACATTCTGATTCATACTATATCTATCAAAAGACCCGCGCATCCTATAAAGTGTAATGGTTCAAAATAACTAGACTTGATACTCTCAATTGCTGATCTCTGTACGTCCGTTGATCGAATGTGAACTTGGCAGTTACATCGATGATCGTCCGCGACAGCCGTGGAAAAAGCCTATGTAGACGAGATTTTTTCAAGAGAGTGGCGCGGCCGCACCAGTTCCGTTGCTCTGCCGTGATCAGTGGATTGAAATTTGTTTTCAATTGGCTGACAAAGCAGCCGTCGTTCTCGTCGATCAACGCGAAGCGACGATAGATGTAGAAGTCGAGACCGAATAGGAACAGCCGTCCCCGCAGCCAGTTCCCCGTCCGGAACTGGCTGCTCTCGTGGATTCGTTCGTCGGTGAGGTTGAACTGTGTGATTGTCTATTTGGTGAGGTTATAGACGGCGCACAGCTGTACGCTGGATGAGTCAATTGGGTTGCTGGAAACTCCGCGAGGAGACGACGCTACCTGAAGATGGTTGCATCGGCGACCAGCGTATCGCGGAACTGACCAAGTTGTGGTGCGATGGTGTTAGGAACCGCGACCTTTTCAGACGCCTGCGTGATGATGTCGCACAAGAGATCACGGAGTTGTAGCGTAAAGCGCTCGTAGAACTGGAGCGCACGACGATCTGGTTCGTTATTGCTTGATACGTCCGCTGAAACGCGGCAACAGAGCGATCTTTGCCATCTATGGCAGAGCCCAAAAAAAGCGTCCAGACGAGCATCGTGATATTGATCTTCAGGTCACGCTTAATAGTATCCCGCGCGTTACCTTCGGTAATCTGGAAAGAGGGAATTCAATCGACGTCGTATGAGTGATGGGGAGAGTTCAGATATCACAACATCTCCCTACGCAGTTTCTGAAGATAGCCTCATCACTGGAACGCCGTCTTCGTGTTCTAACCCTCAACCGGACATAGATGCGGTAAATAGAAGTCCCCCTATTAATAACCAGCTATCATGCCTACTGTCAGTCCCCGACCAAATATCGTCTGGATTACCTTAGAAAGTATCCGGGCAGACCATACATCACTTCACGGCTACCATCGGCGAACGACCCCTGAACTGGAGCGGATTGCAGGCACAGATACTGGATTGAACTTTGAACACTGTTTCTCCCATGGGACTTTTACAGCCTCATCAAGCGCATCAATGCTTACGGGTACGTTCCCTTCTCGCCATGGTGTAGGACTCGTCAATGAGTGTGTTCCGGATAATCTTAACACTGTTGCAGAACTTTTGTCAAGTATAGGTTACCAGACTGCTGCAATAAACTCAAATCCACAACTTGGTCCTGAGCGAGGAATGGATCGCGGGTTCGATGATTATATCTTTTTCCAACCAAAGACTATCTTCAAAGACCTTGGACCGCGCGCCTTCATAAAATATATTTTTAATATTCGGTCTCGAGGCGGAGGCCTCTCGTTACAGCAAACCCACCATGGGGCAGCCTATATGATGACATCAGCAATCAACCAGAAGATCAACTCTAGCACGGACTCTGATTCACCGCTCTTCTTATACGCTCACTACCCGGATTCGCACCATCCCTACACTCCTCCGCTTCCTTATCTGGAAGAGATGACGGACAGGATGTCTATATCTGCGGAAGAGGCTCGCGAAATATCCATCAGAACATCCGACACACTATATGAAACGATCGCAAACGGCTGTGATCTGTCGGAAGAAGAGTTGGTGGCACTTCGTGCTGCTTATGACGGAGAAATCAAACATATTGACCAGTGTATCGGAGAGGTATTCGATTTTGTTCAAACCCTCGAAAGCGACCGCGATACGGTCTTTGTCATCGTCTCCGATCACGGGGAATTGTTCGGCAAAGAAGGCCTGCTGGCTCACAAATTCCTCGTTCATGACGAGTTGACACACGTCCCATTGGTTACCCATGGAATCAAGGACATTGCCCACCAAACAGACGAAATTGTACAACCGGTCGACATCATTCAAACACTCCTTAGTCAAATCAGGGCAGACACTTCGCAACTTCAAGGCCTAGTCCTCCGAGAAGAGACACGAGATGTGGCAGTTTCAGAACGAGGCGGAGAAAATGGGCAGGATCAACTGGATCGGTTACAATCTATAAACCCACACTTTGACATCTCCAGGTTCCACCAAACAACGGTCAGATCCCTTCGAGATCATGACTACAGATATCTCCAGAGCAAGGATCGACAGGAATTGTTCAAGGTCGGTAACGAAGAAGTGGACATCTCAGAGGAGCATCCTCATATTGTCGAAGAATTTGAAGACAAACTACGTAAGTGGGAAGACGAATATTCGAACCTTGCGGGAAAAGCTAAAGGGGAGATTTCAGAAGACATGAAAGAACGACTGGAGGACCTGGGATACGTAGCATAGCGAGTGTTAAAACATCGAAGGGTATACTACTGCTGCAATCTATATTTGCTGATAATGCGCATGGTGAAAGCCGCAGTAAGCGTTGCCTTTCTCCTCTTTAGCTTGGGCATCGTTGCTACAACAAAGACGGGTTCACTATATCCCTGGATTATCGTCGGGACAGGGGGAGGACTGGCTGCTATCGCGACTACGCTCGTGTTCAATCTCGATCGGCGCTCATTTGTTATCTTGCTTGGGACAGTCGTGACTTTTGCTGTCCTGTACCGCGCTTATACCTATACGTTCCCAGCAACTCTTGTAGGGATAGACACGCACGATTTCGCTATCTGGCTGGAACAAATACTTGAATCAAATGCGTTAGAAAACAGTTCAGCGCCAGGATTCTATATTGAAGCTCCTTTATATCTTATACTCAGCGCAATTGGGTCACAGGTAATCGGCTACAAGGCCTCAACCGCATTTGTCTTGATGTCAATCATCATCGGTGTCGGAACTGCTTTATGGGGAGGTGTGATCGTCAATCGATGTGTCACGAGACGTGCCCTTAGTTCGGCGCTCGCAGCGGCAATTGCGAGCGGGTTCATTGCAGCTTCGATTCGTACCGGTTACTGGCCCATTGCTCAGTCGCTCGCCGCAATTTATTTCGTGACTTTCATCTATGTCATGGTGGACTACGTTGGCGAGTTTGATCTACGACATTATGTCCTGGGTACCCTTTTACTAATTGCGCTCGCAGCAACGCATAAACTCGCACTCATTGTTGTCATTGCGGCGCTAGCGTATATTATTCCGCTCACGATTCTGTTCTCGTACCGCAACAAAATCCCCAACCGAGTGGTTTCGGCAATGATTGGGGCGGGCATTCTGAGCAGCGTCTTTCTATACGCTCAGATGACGAGTACCGGTTATATCGTTAGTATAGTGTACCGTATAATGGCGTTCTTCAACGATACCGAAGGAATAGAGCAGATGTCACCGACGGCAGCTGTTCCCCCAATGGATCCTTTGTATATGAGTCTCCATAGTGTCGGTTATGCCCTTATCCTGATGGCGATCGCCGGGGTTGCATGGCTCATTCTCCTAACTCATCATCCTAAACGCGAACACATTGTCCTGTTAGGAACAGCGGCCGGCATCGTGTCGCTCGGAATCCTTGGAATGGTTGTTGGTGAGTTTGGATTCAAGAGGGCCATGGAGTATGGCGGTGTTATTTTGGTTGCTCTTATTATGGTAGCGATCAGCGTATGTTATGAACGGAGAACCATCCGAGTACCGCAACCAATCTTGATAATAGGAGTGGTAACTGTCCTTCTTGTCTCCTCTCTTGGGGCTCCAGCAGCTGCTCCTGACTACAGCAATTATCCTCGAGACTACCTAACTGCCGCTGAGGGTCAAACAGTTGAATTCGCGAGTTCGCATGCCGATGGAGAGGTCTATTCAGACTTTCTAACGACGCTGGTGGGTACACCAGAGGGGCTTCCTGAAGAGCAAAGACATCCGTCCTACCAACTAGCAGATAATAAACACTTGAATGGAGAAATTATAGACGGGAAGTATGTCCTATACCGTCCGACTGTTGATGTCTACGATGCTGGATCGCTGTTTCTGGAAGCACCGGCGTATCGACTAACTTGGGATCCTGAAGAGGAATATAAGAGATCGTATCATCAAACGTATTCCAGCGGAGAAGGGGTTATTTACATGAATCAAACTGAACATCCGACGACACAGTAGTGAATCAGATATAGTAAGAAAAGAGCTATCATATCTGGATTTGCAGTTAATGATATGAATAGGACGGCTATTAGCATTTGCAGACGCATTGGGATACGTTGTATTTTCAAATCGATATATCACTCGTTTTGTCACACTAACCCTCCCATCAACTAATACTTGGACCACATACAATAACTGAAATTTCAAGCAAATCGTCATTTGATATCTCTTCATATTTCATGTTCGGTTCAATTGAGAAAGGAGCGACCCATATCAACCTTGGCCGGTCAAAACTGTCGGTTGATTCTAGTGCATCAGTGACCGTCCCCTCATCCGAAGGAGCTGCTCGGATCAGCCCATGTTCTGTGCTTCATGTCGAGGGGGGATTTCTCGATGGGCAATTCATATGTGAATTCGCATTCGCGGATTATCTGCGAGGATAGCATCATCATTGGAGACAATTGTGCGATTGCCTGGAAATTCGAAATGCTTGAATCAGACCGCCATCAGTTAATTATTGATGGAGTTAAGCAGGAGAAGACAGCACCGATCGAAATCAAGGACAAGGTCTGGATCGGTCATGATGTGTCTGTGGGAAAGGGGGTAACCATAGGGGAGGGTTCAGTTGTAGCAAGTAACAGTACTGTTGTTCATAATGTGCCCCCAAATACACTTGTTGCAGGGACTCCAGCAGAGGTTATCCGCGAAAATGTAAAGTGGGAATAACCAAAATTTGATTTCAACTATATATCACATAACCTATTGGCAGGACGATATTGGAAAATTCCACATAAAAAAGAATAGAATCATAGTAGGTATAACTACAAAGAAAGATGACCTATACCTTGGTGCTGTACTAGACAATGCTAAAGACAATGCTAATTATCTAGATTAATGAGAGTACAGTAACCCCTATCAAGATAGACTTTTTCGATCTGAAGTTATATGTTATTAATACATAAACTCTCCAATCTGACATGATAAATATATAATTGTATTATGTTTCGTCGATTATCGACGAATGTATATTCATCATCTTATCAGCGTGTGCACTCCAAGTCCACCCCTTTTCACAAAGTCTCGCCAATCCGTTCTCACCCATTCGTTTTCTCTCGCTATCATTAACAATCAATTCGTTCAGAGCACGTGAAAGTGACCGCGGATCTTTCGGTGGAATGAGGATTCCTGTCTCACCGTCGTTGACCTGTTCGGGTATCCCAGACACTTCAGTACCGACGACAGCAGTCCCACTCGCCATCGCTTCGTAGACTACGTTTGGTCGGCCTTCAGCGTGACTGGGCAACATTAGGATATCGGCAGCCGTGTACCATCGTCGGAGTGCTAATGGAGGGACGTTCCAGAGGACGCTGTATGAGTCGTGATGACTGTCTTTTAGGCCCTCAAGTAGTTCATCTCGGAGTTCACCGTAGTGACCCACGAAGACGAACCGTACCTCCTCGCTCTTGATATCGTCAAGAGCCGCAATGATCTCGTGGATCCCTTTCCGTTCGGTAAACCCTCCACAGAAGAGAATGACAGTTTCGTCTTCGTTGATCTCTAATTCATCGCGGATTTCGTCCCGTCGATCTGTGGGATACCAGTCGGGATTAGCTCCGTTTGCAAGCGTGCTAACTTTGGAACTGTCGACGATATCGCTCGCGATTTCAGCGAGCGAATCGCTAACACAGAATATGTGCGAAGATTCCTCAAGAACGGTATCGACTTTCGCCCGAGCGATCCGAGACAGGGAATCGTAGTTATTGAGAATCTTTCCGCGCCCCATCACCGTGAAGGGGATATTGTGCTCCCTCGCATAGGGGAGAAGCGCATACCCGTCGTAGTGAATATGGCCGGCGTGGAGGATCTCTGGTTCGTCGAAATTTTCCTTTAGAAATTTGGGTAGTCGGCTAGATATCGAGCGAGCAGAAAGGGTATATCGAAAGATCTTCTGGGGGATCAGGTATGCGAACCGAGGATAATGTACGGTATGGGAGTTATAGGTATACTCGGAGGGGATGTTTCCGAACTCCGAGTACGGACCGAAAGGTGGAGCGAACGGCCGAGGAGATACGACATCGAGGTCGACACCGCTGTTCCCAACAGCCCGTATCGAACGAAAATTGAAGAGACCCATATACGGATTGTACGGGTCAGGATGATTAACCGCACTTACAATTGCTGAGTACATATAGTCGGATAAATGTCCAAAACCATAAAACGGTTCGCTTTCGAGTGAATAAGTAGAATGAGTTATCACGTCGCGATTTTTTCGCCTGATCTCAATCTAGGCGGTGCTCAACGCGTCACGATAAATCTGGCAAACGGGCTTTCAAACAGGGGTCACGATGTCGATCTCGTTCTGCCGATGCGGATCGGAGAACTCTTTGATGACGTTTCTGAATCAGTCAATATCGTCTTTCTCAGAGACGACGTATGGCCCGTGATCGGATCCCTGAGAAGTGTTTCAGAATATCGACAATACTTAAATCGGGAACGGCCGGACGTGGTTCTCTCTCAGCGTACGCACGGAAACGTGATCTCCATACTAGCTGGAAAGACTGCCAGACACCGACCCCCTGTCGCCGTGACTGAACACACTTGGTACAACCGGGCCGACAATTTAAAAGATAGAATAAATTTGTCTCTCTCCAAGGTCCTGTATAATCGATCCGATGCGGTGGTCTGTGTTTCGGAAGGCGTAGCTCGTAGCGTTCACGCGACGGCAGGTGTGTCGAAAGAGAAACTGAAAAAGATCCACAACCCGCTGGAAATCGAATCGATAGTACAGCAGGCGTCGGAACCACTCGATCACGCCTGGTTCAATGATGAAGATGTTCGAGTTATCCTCGGGGCAGGTCGGCTTGAATCAGTGAAAAACTTCTCGCTGCTTATTGAGGCTTTCAGAGAAGTCTATCGTGAAAACGAGAAAACCAGATTGGTCATACTCGGGGAAGGCAACGAACGAAAATCGCTCGAATCGAAGATTGAGACGTATGGGCTCGAAGATGTCGCCGAGTTACCCGGTCACGTCGACAACCCATACAAATACATGAGAAATGCGGATGCGTTCGTTCTCACGTCGACCTACGAGGGCTTCGGAAACGTCCTAATAGAAGCGATGGCGGCCGGTTGTCCGGTCGTCTCGACGAATAATTCGAGCGGACCGGTCGAAATACTGGATAACGGGACATACGGAACTCTCGTCGAAAGGGACACGAATCACGTAAGCGAAGGTATCGAGCACGCTCTGTCGGATCCGGTCGATTGGGAGAAATTACTCGAGCGGGCGTATGATTTTGCACCGCAAACCATTCTCGACGATTATGAGGAATTGATATGTAATCTTATCCAGCGACGAATTTCAAAACGATCCAGAGATCTTCACAACTGAGGTTGTACTTAGTATACCCCCTGGAAAAGATTCTGCCGCCCCAGATATAACCGAGCGATTAAAGTTACTCCTTAGCCGACTGTTCCTCCTAATTTCGACTCTGTCGTCAGGTTCGCACGTTTGGAATATTCAGCCGTGGTCGTCACCCAAGGCATACGTTTGAGATTCGGGTGAATTACGCCCTTTGAATTACCGTATAACCCGACCTTTTCCATGTGTTTAAACCTTTTACGGCTGAAAATAACGAACAATGGCCAGATCTACGACATTATCCCGTCCTGCAAGTATTGCTCGATCAGTCATGTGGCCCGGGGCGGTGCAGCAAGAAGTTCTTCGAACTCGTGTTTCTGATCAGCACGCCACTCGGTATACGCGGCACCGTCTAGCTAATTCGGTTTGAGGAACGAATAGGTCGTGGAGTTAATTTGGAATGACGCTCGTAGACCTGCTCAGCGAGTTCTACCCGGCGTAATTTGATGAACTTGAGAGCATTCTTTGAACGGGTCACGTGCCCACTCGGCCATCTCGCGCTCGCGTATCTCTGCTACCGTCTTTGCTCCCGCTTCCGTACTGACACACCGGCAGCGCACGGCCCGGTATTCGCCGTTCTCTCCGCGAGCCAAGTCCCCGATCTCATCGACAAACCATTGGCGTGGTACCTAGGAATTCTCCCGACGGGACGGGCGCTCGCACACTCGCTCCCGTTCCTGATTCCGGTTTCGCTCGGACTCTTTTTTCGTACTTCGATACGACCGCGTTGACTACGCGGTTGCTTTCGGGATCGTTGCGTTCTCACACAGCTTGCTCGATATCGTGACGCTGCTGTGGGCGCCGTACTCGAGCACGCGGTTCCTCTTCTGGCCGCTGGTTCCGGTCACGGTTCCGACGGTGGACAGCGGGCACCACCCACCGTTGGGAATATTCTACGTAGTCTCGGAGATCGGGTTTGCGAGGCTGGTGCTCGTCTGCTGGCGGCGAGACGGCTATCCGGGGTTGGCGCCACTCCGGCGCCTCGTCGGGCGGCTCATCGCGGTCTCGTCCCGGCCCGACGCCTGACGAAGTCGTTATGACTGGCCGTCCGGTTTCCGTCACGAACTTCTGACAGAAACGTTCCGATCACTAAGTGTCCGGCAAGCAGATGAACACTTTGCCTCGCGTCCACTCGCGAGGGATTTGACATTACATTCGCGAAGACGATGGCCGCAGACTGTACCGTCATCGCGGCGGAGCGTCGCGAGTCCGCCGCCTCTGAAGTGATCGGGGACGCCGGCTTCCTGGCATCGCCAACTGTCGACGCTGTCGCTGGTGTTGTCGAGCGTGCTCTCGCAGGAGAACGACCGTCCACAGATCCCATGACCCGAGCACAACAATTCGACTGGGATACCGTCACTAAACAGGCAGAGGAGGCGTATCACCGTGCAATCGACGGCACTTGGAAGGACTCGTAAGAATCACTCGACGGTGAGCGGCTAAAAACTAACCCGAAACTTAAGCAGAAGAATTCGAGTGGGAGACTCTCGCCGATCAAGCAGAACAGTGTTATTTCTTGTTCTTAGTACGATCATCTTTATTCAGTTGACTGTGTATGGCAGTTTTCTATTACTCTCTCGAACAGGTCTCCTCGTCCGGTGGCTCGAGGGGTTTCACTCGCAGTTCGCCGAACCCGTACTTCGAGTGACTGCCAATCCGGAGGAGACCGCTCTTCGCAGTCTCCACCGGTCGATCGCCCGCATACCCCATCACTTGCCCGTGATCTATCGTTTGGAGTCGGTACTCCTCGCGTTGCTCCAGTATCTTCTCCTCGCGTTCCCGGAGTTCGACGCGGTCTTCCGCCCACCACCACGGAACGTCTTGGCCGTGGGCGTTCGGATACTCCGACTCCAGCACGAACGGCGTCACAAGTTCGAGGCGATACCTCTCGCCATCTTCCAGCCGCGAGTAGTCCAGTGCCTCGAGATCGACGACCTGCGTGTCTTTCAGGCGGGTGATGCCGTAGCCGTAGTTGCGCTGTCCGCCGAACTGGAGGCCATCGAGGGCGCTTTCGTCGACTGGGAGGACGTCATCACGGTCGGCATGGAAGTAGGCGGTGATGTACCACTTCGTGGTCTGCTGCTGTTTCTGGGCCTCCTCGGGCTTCCCTATGATCGTCTCGTGGGCCAGCGCCGGATGGCCGTTCTGGATACGGATGCCGTGGGTGTTCAGCGCGCCTCGCGGCCGGGAATCGAGCAACCACGAGTGTAATGGCTGTCGCATCAGGAACAGATCGTCATAGGACTCGACGTCTGGAAGCCCACCTCCGAGGTACGGCCGAGTGCCGTTTTGAGAGTGTTCATCGGGGAATGTTCCGAACTGGCCGGGGACGAAGACGCCGTGGCTCGCATGGAGCTGGTGATAGACGTCGTGTGGGAGATGCTGGCCAAGCGCATGCAGGATGGCGTTTCCACTCACGTAGTACGGATGGCCGATGTAATCCATCTCCAACTTCCAATGAACCTGCTGAATCCGCGTCACCGTTTGAACGCCTCCTGAAACTCCTCGAGATACTGTAACCCGGTCGACCACGCCCGGACGCGGCGCAGATTCGCATCCAACACCATCTCGAACTTCTCGTCGTCGACGGCGAGCGGGTGTGCCGGCAAGCGGCTCCACGTTGCGGCCCACGACCGCGACGGCTGCGTGCCGATCGAAGCGGCCGGCTGTGGCCCAGGTTCCGCATCGAGGCGCAACGCGAAGCGCTCGCCGGCGAAAATCGTGCGGTGGGGGACGATCTCAGCCGCTGGATCGACCACGAACTGGAGGTCACTGAAGTCGTGTCCCTGCTGGTAGTTGGCCACCAGCGCGGCCACGAGCAGGGTGTGATACTTCAGCGAGGTGTACGGGTAGTAGACCGACTCGTTGAACAGCGCCGCGACGTCGCTCGTGAGCCACGCAGTGTGCATCGCGGTCGGGTCCGTTTCCGTCAGGAGGTCGCGCACAGCGTCGGAGAGCCGCCAGTCCGAGATATCGGTCGCCTCGATCGCGGGTTCACCAGTCAGCAGCGACAGTCGGTGCGGCGACGTGTGATTGGCGATCGTCGGCGCCGGCGTACCGGGTGGTCGACTCATGCGCGCCGCATCGTGATCTGCGCCGTGGGGGACCGGCCGGTTGACCGGCACGCCCGCAAACGTCGCATCGGCGTGTTCGTGGGCCTGTCCGGTCAGTTTATGCGCATCGTGACGGTAGATCTCGATCATCCTTCACCGTCCTCCGGATGATTCTCGAGTCGTTCCTGAAGCGCCTCTTCGGCGGCTGGTCGGTAGGTCTCGGTCCACTCGGCGTCTTTCTGGGTCATCGTGTCCGTTGTGCCCTTCCCACGATCGAAGACCCGGTTAAGTTCGCGGTCGTCGTAGAGCGGATTGAGGAGTTCGCAGTCGACGATCCCGGCCCCGAAGTTGCGAGACCCGCCGAGCTGGTGCATATACTCCGTGTTGTGAGCGTCGAGAAACTCGACGGTCTCGATTAACAGCCCGAGGAACTCCGGTTTCAGCGTTCGAAACGAGAGGTGCCAGCAGCCGTCCAGATTGGCGACCGCATCCAGTTCGACGTTCCGGAGCGGCTCGCGCTTGTCTCCGGGGTTGCGCGAGACAACGTTCCTGTTCACCCGCCGATAATGGGCCTCAGCCTCACCACGCGGGTACTCCACGCTCGATCGGACGGGCGAGAACTTGATCGGGCGGCGCATCAGTTTCCCGGGAATCCCCTCGAAGCCGCCGAACAGATCGAAGATGACACAGCCGTCATCGCCTTTCGGGTTATCGACGCACGCACCCTTCTCGTGGTACCCGGCTTCAAGATCACGCTCGTACACATCTGCCTTCATGAAGTTCGCGTTCGACTCGCCGGGATGACAGGCCGTGTGGCCGTGCTGTTGGACGACCCGCTCCATGCCGTGGCGGAGCCAGCCCGAGAGCGGATAGGCAGGAATGATGCCGCCGATCTGGTTCTGCGGATCGTCGGCCTCGTAGTTCGTATTCGACGCATGGTGGCGATCGGTCAAGATCGACCCACCCACGACGAGCAGGTCACACTCGAGCCGAACATAGACGTCTGTAAGATCGGCCATTGGGAGGTCGGTGGTCATGGCGAGCAGCCCTCCTCCGCTGGACTGTGAGCGCGGGCCGCTAATTCTGTGAGACACAACCGATGGCTGCGTGACGTCGGGAACGTGATCGTCCCGAGGCGGCCACCCACGAGGAATTCCACTGTACCTAGCGTTGGCGACCGAATTCGATCTGGCGCGCAGCCGTGACAGAACACTCGTGGAACGTCCCACTGCCCGGAGTCAGCAGCGCGGTACGCGTACGCAAACACGATGTCGGTCTCGTGCAGTGGCGCCCCACAGCCGATGCAAAAAGCGGTATCGGGTTCGGGCCCGACGGGATGACCCGTCAGAACCTGCACCAATTCATTCTTTACGTGATAGTCTTTAGTTGGCATTGCTTCTCCTCCTGAGAAGCGCGGTTCGGTGTGCCAGCACCGAGCCACAGCGGTTCTGCGGCGATCCACGCTTCTCATACAGTTCTAATTCGCCCTCCTACTTAGTATTTTGCTAAACAAAATGCTTGGCTGTACACTAAGTTGATTGTTTAGAATATGGTGTAGTATTATGTTCTGTGATGCAAGAGACGCCACTAATGGTTAATCGGAACTACGAGCCGAATGATCGAGAAGAAATCATCATCGAACTGTTTAAAGAAGGCAGAGAAACCGATGAGCCATGGGGACGTGCAAATCCACAGTTCTTTCGTGAACAAACGGAACTCGAAAAGGGCCAAGTTGAGTACGCTCTCCGAAATCTCACCAATGCGGGATGGATTCGGCGATTAAATAAGGGAGGGTTATACGAATTCGTCGAGGATCCACGCGACGAGAGCTAATTCAGTATTCTACTGCCATTGAGGATTTTTCTTGGGCAGCGCTTGGGGCTTCGTGTCTCCTCTTACCTTGCGAGCACAAGCGCTCGCCACCGCGGTACTCCCCGTTGGCCGCCGATCGAGCCCGTGCGTAGGCGGCGCCGCGTCCCGTCCGTGAAGCCCGGACAGGCTTGCCGGCCCGGCTTCCCGCCCGGCGACGCCCATACAGGCGTAGCGCAGCGCGTCGAGGCAGTGATCCTGCGCGACCGCTTTGCCGACGTGCTCTTTCGTGTCGCTGAGGAACTCCCGGATCAGGTGCTGGCAGCGCTTCGAGATCAACAGCCCAACCGCAGGGCTCTCGGCTGCGTCCGATTCGGGGGCCGACAACTGCTCGCTCGCCCACGAGACGTGAGCGCTCTCCGGCGTCCCGGCCAGGATCACTTTGGCCCGGTTGGCCACGCCGAGGTTCCCCTCGGCCTCGAGGCGCTTGCACACCTCGGCGATCCCGGCGTCGAGGGCCGTCGTCGCCTCCGCGGCGGCGTCGCCCACCCGCCGGAGTGGGTCGACGGGAGCGGGGTCGTGCTCGCAGGAGACGCGGCCCGCGGGCCGGTCGCCGGCGGCGAGCCAGGCGCGGCCGTCGTCGATGTGGGCCTCGGACTCGTCACACGCGTCGCGGACGACCAGCTGGTCGAGCGGCGTCCGGCCGAACGCGAGCAGGACGACCGGATCCGGCCGGCCGGCGTCGGAGCCGTACGCCCGCCCGTTTGGCCCCACTAGTGGGCCACGTTGGGACGTGCCGCCGCGCAGCCCGACCGCCAGCCGGGCGTTCGTGCCCACGTCCGCCGGTGGGCGCCACCTCACGACTCGGTCCAGGTCGCGGCCCGCTCGGCATAGACTTTATCGGCGATATCGTCGATCGAGCGTGGCGCTGTCTCGTCGTCGGTGGCCTCGCACAGGGCGGCCTCCGCCCGCTCACGGAAGCCGGGATACGCCTCGAGGTGCTCCGACAAGGTTCGAACGAGCGGCGGCCCGTGCGGATGGAACGCCCCGAGCCACGTCGCCAGGTCGACGCCCAGCACGTCGGTCGCGAGCCGGTCGTACGCCTGGTAGTAGATTGCGCAGTCCGCGTAGCAGTCGGCGACCGTCTCTTCGCTGACCTGGAGCGGCACGGGCTCGGGCGGTTCCGCGTCGGCCAACAGCCCCCAGAGGCGCTGTTGGCACCAGCGTTGGTGGACCCCCCAAAACCGAAGCCACACCCTCTGGAGGTCGTACAGCGCCTGCATCGCCTCGACGGTGGCCAGCCGGAAGCAGCGCTCGAACGCGGGATCCAGTCGGGGGGAGCTGCGGGTCGGACAGGTCTCGAACAGCCGATCGAGTTGCGTCGGTTCGTCGGCGGCAGCCGCCTCGAGCGCGAGTTGGAGGCGCTCGGCGTGACGCAGGGCTGCGAGCTGCGGGCGCAACTCCTCGAGGCCGGATTCGACTTGGCGCTTCGTCATGGCGCTCGCTCGTCGAGGTCGGCCGCCCGGCGGAGGAGGTCGAGTTCCGTGGCCATCTCGTCGAGGTCCTCGTCTTTCAGGAGCTTGCGGTACTGCCCCGCGAGGTAGCCCAGCGCGCGGATCCACTTGATCTGCAGTTCCTGTTCCTCGACGGTCTCGGCCTCGGTGGCCGCGATCCGCGTGTGGGTGTCCTCGATGGTGTCGGCGAGGAGCGCAAGGACGTCCTCGCGGTCGGTGCGTTCGGCAGAAGAGTTAGTCGATTCCATAGATGATGTGAGAGCTGCCGCCGGCCCACCGGCATGGGCTCACGTGGCGACAGGGGGCGACCGTTGACGGCCGGCGGCAGCTCATACGTATCGGTTCGGGAGAAACCCACTTTAATTTGCCGGGACCCAAAGCATCTGTGGTCGTCGGGCCGGCCCATCTCTGCGAATATCGAAGCGAAAACGGAGGTATGCGGCCATCTCGGGGTTCGCGACCCGACTTAACTATCGAACGCAGTGGCGAGATACGACGAGTCCGTGGCGTACGGTTCGATCGCCTCGCGGACCCACTGGGGGTCGAACGGCGTCTCGATTTGCTTGACGCGGCCGTCGCGCCCGCGGGACTCGAGCCACGTCTCGACGAGCCCCATCGTCTCGAGATCCGTGACGACCGTCTGGATGGTGCGCTCGCCGAGGCGGAGGGCGGCGGGGTAGGCGTCGGTCTGCAGGAGGGCGTGGATCTCGCGGGTCGTCACGGGCTGTTTGATCTCGCCGGCCCGATCCCGGCCCGTGATGGCCGTCAGGACGACGAAGTGGTTGGCCGGCAGGGCGAGCAGTTTCTCGATGGTGGCCTCGCGCTCGGTCGTCTCGAGGTTGGCATCGATGCACTCGCGGGTCACCCGGTCGAGCCCGCGTTCGGTGGCCGTCTCGCCCGCCTGGCGGAAGAGGGTCAGTGCCTTGCGCGCGTCACCCCAGCGCCGGGCCGCTTCCCGGACGCCGTACTGCTGGACCTCGGCCGGGAGCGCGCCGTCGCGGAACGCCCGCTCGAGGCGCGGCGCGAGCACTGCGTCGAGATCAGCAGCGTCGTACGGCGGGAAGAAGACCTGTTCGTCGCTCATCGCGCTCTCGACGCGGCTGTCGAGGCGCAGATCGACCTCGAGCAACTCGTTGCTCACGAGCCACACCGAGAGGTCGATGCCGCGTTTACGTTTGCCCTCGCCACGGAGCAGCCGGTAGAAGAAGTCGGTCGGATCGTAGTTCACGTCCTGGCGGAGGTGATCGATCTCGTCCAGGAGGAAGACGGTCCAGTCGGGGTAGTCCTCCAAGGCCGTCCAGATCGCGTCGAACACGCCGTCCAGGCCCTCGTAGGCGCCCTTCTTCTCCCCGGTGAGTGCGTAGAGGAGCTCGTTGGCGGCGCTGAAGATGGTCCGACACTCCTTCAGGTTGACGTATTCGACGGCCACGGCATCGTGGCGCGCCGCGAACGCCGTACAGAGCCGCCGCGTGGTGAGCGTCTTGCCCGTCCCCGGCGGGCCGTAGATCGAGACCGTCGCCGGGAGGTAGCCCTCGTGGACGCCGGTGAGGACCGTGGCGAGCGCCTGTTCCTGGGCGGGGCGGGGGACGACGTCGTCGGGATCCGCGAGGGGATCGAGCGCGCCCTTCGCAGCGAACACCGAGTCGGCCGTCGCGACCGCATCGAAGAGGTCGTCGTAGCGTGACATCGCCGATCGTGGCTGGTAGGTTCCAGCCGAAGTACGAGTGTGTCTGTGGGCGGCGGCGGGATAGGCCTATCGGGACCAAGGCACACTGTGCCCGTCGCTCGGGTAGGCGTGGCGGACCGCTCGCGCCTGGCTGCTCGCCAGGACAGGCGCTCGCTTGTCGCGTACCGCCCGAGAGACGGCCGGGCAGACGACCGCGCGGCTTCCCCTCGCGTCGGGCCACGAGTCCAGTACCCATGGACGGCCGGCGGTGCCACCCCTGCGATATCAGAAGCCTCATGGATCGGCTTCCACTCGGTTCGAGCAATGCCGTCGAGCGAACCGATCGGCCAGCGCGGCCGCCTCGTCGTCACGGCGGTGCTCGTCGTCGGCCTGGCTGGATTGCTGCTCTGGGCCGGCACGCTCCCCGCGTATGATCGATCGCTAAACGATTATCCGGACGTCGACAGTGCCGGGCCGGCCCCCGAGACGTACGTCGGCGAACGCGTCGTCCTCGACGGCGAGGTCGTCGCGACCGAGCCGATCGTGATCGAAGCGCGCTATCACGACGGATCGCGACGGTTCACGCTCGCCCACGCCGCCGGGTCCGTCCAGAACACGGACAAGCCGATCGAACTGGGTGATGAGGTCCGCGCGTTCGGCACGCTCGAGGAGCCGTCGACGCTCGCGACCGACCGGGCGATTGCGCGGGCCCCCTGGGAGGCACAGTACATGTATCTCGTTTCGTTTTTCGGGGGCTGTCTCGCGCTCGGCTGTTTCCTCCGGCGCTGGCGGTTCGACCGGACCCGCCTCGCGTTCGTGCCGCGCGAAACTCCGCTTTCACCCCGCGGCCGCCAGCGGTCCCTCCGAGACGATACCACGGCGAGCGAGCCGAAGCCCCCTGCGGAAGAGCCGCCGCCGAATCGATCGGCATCGGATCGGGGTGAGCCCTGATGCCGGATCTCCTCACCCACGTGCTCGTGGGCTATATGCTCGGGACGGTGCTCACGATTACAGACGAGCGGGTCGGCCCCGAGTCCGTCCCCCTCGTAATGCTCGGCGCGCTCTCGCCGGATTTCGTCAAGATCAGACTCCTGCTGCCGAACGACACCGTGGAAACGCTGCTCGGCGTGCCGTTTGCCTGGACGCCGCTCCACACCCTCGGCGGCTCGGTCCTCGTGGTCGGCCTGGGCGCCCTGCTCGTCGCGCCCGACCACCGCCGGCAGGCGATCGTTCTCTTCGCGCTCGGGGCCGTCTCCCACCACGCGCTCGACGTGCTGTTACTGACCGTGACCGGCTATGCCTACCCCGTGCTCTGGCCGCTGTCGGGCACGCACGTCCCGGCGCCGAACCTGTATCTCAGCAGCGATCGCTGGCCGGCCCTCGTCGCGGGCCTGGGGGCGGCGCTCGTCTGGGCGCTTGCCCGTCGGCGCCGCGACGGGTCCGCCGAGCCGTCGTCGGCCGACTGAGAGGGCCGCCTACGCCGGGCTGTCAGTAGAACCCAGACTGGTCCCCGCATCACGATCGCCACCGGGCTGAGCACAATCGCTTCGCGTGACGAGTACGCGGTTCGCCAGCTTGTGCAGCCGAACGATCGGCCCACCCAGGACACCATCTGGACGGGCATCACGCCTAGTGTCAGTGGGGCTTCGATGCGGGCGCCCCGAGGGTGTGATCGACAATCGTTTGAGCTGCTTCCGTGGCCCGTCGAGACCGCTACCCCACACTCGCCGATTGAGCGGAGGCGATCGCCGCAGACGTTATCGATCGCTGTCAGAACCACGCCGGATTGGCCCGCTATAGTCTGATTTGAAGAAAGTCACCCAAAACATATATATTATATTAATTGCTTGTTATGCGTGATCGCCAATGTCTACCACCGTCAAGTTCGACACCGACAAGTACGTCCTCGGCGCGTTAGCGGTGCTCGTCGTCATGCTCGTGGCGATGGTCACCGGTGGCACCGTCGGCCAGATCACCTTTTCGATCGGTACCGTCCTGTTCTTCGCGCTGTACCTGTTGATCGGGACACAGTCGTCCGCCAGACGTCACGGCCCGACGCCGTTCGTCCTGCTCGCGACGGGGCTCGTGCTCATCCTGGGGGTCGGCTTTGCGCTCCTGTGGTACTTTCACTTCCAGAACCCGGCGTACACCGATCCGACCTACTGGTTCGGGTTTCCGCGGGCGACCGCCGTCGTGGTCTACGCCCTCTGGATGCCCCCGGCGCTGTATCTGATGTTCGCGTACCCGTACCTGTTCGAGACGTACATCTGGAACGACGACCAGGCCGCGGAGTTCCGGGAGCTGAACGCCAAGCCGGCGGCCGCCGTCGCCGATGGCGGCGAGGAGGGTGAGGACCGATGATCGGCGCGGACGCCCTCCTGCAGACCGACCCGACGGAGGCGATGAACACCGTGATCGTCGGGATCGTCGTGGTCTACCTCCTCGGGATTGCGGCGATCGGCCTCTGGGCCGCCCGGAAGACCGAGAGTACGGCAGATTTCCTCGTCACCGGCAAGCGCTTCGGGATCTGGGCCGTCGCGTTCGCCGCGTTCGCGTCCGTCATGAGTGGCTTCGGCTTCATCGGCGGGCCCGGCCTGTTCTACAACGGGGGCTACGGCTTCCTCTGGATCACGATCGCGGCGCCGCTGGCGTTCCCCCTCTCGTGGTTCGTCCTGGGCAAAAAGATGCGGCTCATGGCCGAGATCCGGGACATCCTCACCATTCCCGACGCCGCCTACGCCCGCTACGAGAGCGAGACGGTGCGCTTGCTCGTCGCCGTCTCGGTCCTGCTCGGCGTCATCTCGTATCTCGGCGTGCAGTTCCTCGCGATCGCGTTCATCCTGCAGACGGTCCTCGGCGTCAGCGAGGTCGTCGCGCTGACGATCGGCCTGCTCGTCATCGGGGTCTACACCGTCGGCGGCGGGATGATCGCCGGCATCTACACCGACCTGATCCAGGGCGCGATCATGGTCGTCGGCAGCATCGCCGTGTTCGTCATCGCGCTCCGGGCTGGCGACGGGTTCACGCAGATGAGCCAGGACATCGCCCAGGCGAGCCCCGAGTTCGCCGGCGCGTTCGGGGCGTTTCCCGTCCTGCTCGGCCTCTCGTGGTTCTTCCTGTTCGTCGTCGGCAACTCCGGGCAACCCCACATGGCGCACAAACTGTACATGATCCGGGATACGAACCTCCTGAAATGGGGCGCGCCCATCGCCGCGCTCTCGTATTTCGCCGCCTCGCTGATGATGCTCGCCCTCGGCGTCGGGATGCGCGCGTTCGTCGAGACCGGCCAGTTCGCCGCGCTCGAGAACCCCGACAACGCGGCCCCGATCTTCCTCGTCGAGTTCACCCCGGCGGTCCTCGCGGGGATCGTGCTGGCCGCCGCCGTCGGCGCCGTGATGAGTACGAGCGACGCGTTCATCAACATCGGCGCGGCGAACCTCGCCCGTGACATCCCCGTGAGCCTGGGGTACGAATACGAGAGCGACCGGGCCGAACTCCGGGCCCACCGGATCGCCACCGCCGTCATCATCGTCGGCTCCGTGTTGCTGGTCTACTACGTCGAAATCCTCGTCGGCCTCCTCGGCGTCGTCGGCTGGGGCCTGTTCGCGGCGGCGCTCGTGCCGTTGCTCGGCGTCGGGCTCAACTGGCGTGGAGCGACCACGGAGGGCGCGATCGCCGCCGCGGCGGTCGCGCTCGTGCTCAACCTCGGGCTCGCCGTCGCCGTGACGTTCTATGACTTCTCGCTGTCGACCGGCGCCGCCGTCGAAGCGCTGACGCTCATCGTCGCGACAATCGTGATGATCGTCGTGAGTCTGCTCACCGACTCCAACGCCCGCGCCGAGATCGCCGCCGACGTGCGACGCGTCATCGACTCCTGACCGGCTCACTCGTCCGGTCCCCATCCACGACCACGGGCACCGACGGATACAGTGCGGCGACCTGCGCTGCGAGCGGGTCGACCTCGTGGGCTCTGGCAGGGTGGTAGAAGGTCCGGTCTCGTTCGGCAGTTCTGAGCACGAGTTTCGGCTTGCGAAGGAGCGAGCCGCTTCGCACCCGAATCTCGCGGAGGGCAGAGGCCGGCGTCGCCTCGTGGCGCTCGTCCGCGAGGATGCGCTCCGCGGGGCGGTCGCGATACTCGGCGCCGAGCTCGTGTGCCCGTTGCTCCCGGCCATCGCGTCGGAGGAGGAAGGACTTGTAGGAGTCGCCGGCGAAGGCGTAGATCACCCGCTCCGGGTCGAAGAAGAGTTCGATGTGTTCGAACGAGCGCGGCGTGACGCGATACCACTGACTGGCCCAGACCCGCTCATCCGGTGCGCCGTCCTCAGCTGTCATAGCGGCCTGTTAGCAGGGCCCCGTCCTATAACCCACGCCCCTCCGCCGGCGCAGCCGTCTCCGGCTCCCACGCCGGCAACTCGAGCTGGAGGATCGCCGCCGCGTACGTTTTCCCCTGCGTATCGTACCGGATGCTTGCCTGCCCGCCGCCGTCCAAGGCGTCCGTCGCCACGAAGTTGAAGCCGCGAATGTTCGGCAGCGCGTAGCGCGTCACGGCTCCCTCGACGAGGCCGTCCAACCGGGTCGCCACGACGGCGGCCGTGAGCTGGGCCTCGAGGCGACGGTAGGCCGCCTCCGTGTCCGCAATGACGCCGATATTGAGCGTATTGGCCTTATCCCCCGAGCGGGCCCTGGCGAGTTCACTGACACGCACCGGCCGTGTCGGAACTGCGGGGTGCTCACTCATCGACGGTCACCGTGGGGGTGGCTGCGGCTTTCGGAACCAGGGTCGGCCACGCGTCGACGATCGGCCGGGGACTCGGTCGTCCCTGATCGGTCAGTCCAGCGACCGACGGGGGGCCGGCTAGCGACAGCGGCGCAAACTCCATCCCCAGCCGCTGGAGGTCGTCGCGGTTCTCGCCCCGGGCCGCAAACCGCAGCATGATTTCGTTGTAGGTCTCGCGGTCGGGTGCTGCCGGGCCGTGCGTCGCGTTGTGGCCGATGTACTCTGCGTTCGTCTCCGTCACCTCGAGGCCGAGGGTGTCGATCCGCTCGCGTAGGATCTCGGCTGCGTGTCGGGCTTTCTCTAGCGCGTCCGGGGCCGAGTACAGCAGATTGCCGGCGAGTTTGTAGCCGGCCCGATGGTGGACGCTCACCTTGTACGTCTCCGGCGGCGCCCGCCCCTGGACGCCGGTCACGCGGACCGCGTTCGGTCCGACGGCCTCGAGGGTTGGTGTCGTAAAGTCGGCGGTGACGTCGGGGGTCAGATACCGGGTTGGATCGCCGATCTCGTAGACGAGTTGTTCGGCGACCGTAGCTGTGGAGACCGTCCCGCCCGTGCCGGGTGGTTTGGTGATCCGGATCGCGCCATCGCCGTCGACGGCGGCGATCGGGTAGCCGATGGACGCGAAGTCAACGTCGCGCCACCCCTTCGAGAGATTGCCCCCGGTCACTTGCGTCCCACACTCGATCAGATGCCCGGCCACAACGCCTGCGGCCAGGCGGTCCCACTCGTCTCGTTCCCAGCCGTGGTCGGCGATCAGCGGACCGAGGACGAGCGCGGGATCGACCACCCGGCCGGTGATGACGACGTCCGGGTCGTGCGCGAGCGCCTCGGCGATCGGAAACGCCCCGAGATACGCCGCGGTGGCGACGACGTCCTCGCGAACCGCATCGAACGACTCGCCGGTATCGGCGTGGACGAGGCCGTCCGGCACGGACGCGTGGATGGCGTCCAACTCGTCGGTGAGGTCGTCGCCGGCGACAGTGGCGACGGTGACGTCGAGGTCGCGCGCCGCGGCCCGGTCGCGCACCGCCGCTGCACACCCCGCCGGGTCGAGCCCGCCCGCGTTGGTGACGAGGGTGACGTCGCGCGCGAGGGCCGCCTCGAGAGAGTCCTCGACGACGTAGCGGATAAAATCGGTCGCATAGCCCGGCCGATCGTTCCGGCGAAACTGATCGAGTAGCCCCATCGTCACCTCCGCGAGGTACTCGAACGCGAGGTAGTCGAGGTCGCCCCGCTCGAGGAGGGGGCCGGCGGCATCGGGGCGGTCACCCCAAAACCCGGCGGCACAGCCGATGCGCACGCTCATGTGAGCTCGTCGATGAGGGCTTCCGCCCGGTCCTGCCTGACGGCATCCTCCGCGACCATCCGGCGAGCGACGTCGTCGACGATCTCCGCGGGGGCGCCGGCCTGCGTCGCGATGTTTTTCGCGTGCAGGCTCATGTGGCCCGCCTGGATCCCCTCGCTGACGAGGGCCCGGAGCCCGCCGAGGTTCTGGGCCAGGCCGACAGCGGCGAAGACGCCCGCCAGCTCGTCGGCGGAGTCGACATCGAGCAGTTCCATCGCCGCTTGGGCGACCGGATGGAGCCGGGTCGCCCCGCCGACGGTGCCCACCTGGATCGGGAGTTCGATCGAACAGGCGAGGTTCCCCGCCGCGTCGACCTCGTAGCTCGTGAGCGGGCCGTAGCCGTCGCGAGCGGCGTACGCGTGGGCGCCAGCTTCGATCGCCCGCCAGTCGTTCAACGTCGCCGTCGCGACGGCGTCGATCCCGTTCATGATACCCTTGTTGTGTGTCGTCGCGCGGTAGGGATCGGCCGCGGCGAACGCCCAGGCGTCGACGATGCGATCGCGCACCGCCTCGCCGTCGAGCGCCGTCTCCTCGGATTCGAGGGCGGCGGGCTCGATGGTGCAGGTCGCCCGCGCGAGGCGGCGATCTGCCAGGTTCGAGAGGATGCGCAGGCTCACGTCGCCGCCGGTGAGCCGTTCGATCTCCGGGGCAAGCGCCTCCGCCATCGTGTTGACCGCGTTGCCACCCATCGCGTCGCGGACGTCGACGATCAGGTGGACGACGAGCATCTCGCCGCGTGGCGTCTCGACGACGCGGACGGCCACGTCTTCGCAGCCGCCGCCGTGGTCGACCAACACCGGATCCTGCTCGTTCGCCAGGTCGATGAGCTCCTCCTTCGCGCGGAGGACGGCGATCTTCGCGTGGTCCGGGGCTGTGACGTCGGTCGCCTGGATCTGGGCGATCATCTTCGGCCCGCTCACCTGCGTCTCGAAGCCGCCGGTGGCGCGCGCCATCCGCGCCGCGTAGGAGGCGGCCGCAACGACGCTCGTCTCTTCGATCGCCATCGGGATCAACCGGTCCGTGCCGTCGATTCGGAAGTTCGTCGCCACGCCCAGCGGGTACTCGAGCGTCCCGATCACGTTCTCGCTGACGTCATCAGCCGCGTCCAGGCCGAGTCCAGTCCCGCGGATGCGCTCGATCGCCTCGTCGGAGAGGTCCGCCCGGCCCGCGACCTCGGCGAGGCGGTCCTCAACATCGAGTTTGTAGAACCCCTCGATTCGTGAATCCATACACTTCGGTGGTTAGCCTGCCCACAAAGTCGTTACGTAACTGGCAGTCTGTTTGAGCGTTCAGTAGCCGGTAACCTTCGTCAGGGCCATCGACCTCGGCCGCGTTGCTGTCCGCGTCTGCAGCGGTGCCGCCTTTCCGGCATGGTTCCGTCACGGGCTGCATGGCAATGTCGAGACACGAGATCGCGAAAGGAGCGACCGCAGAGGCGTTACTGTGTGTACGAACGCAGAACCACGGGGTGGCGGGCTGGCGCTCTCTCTTTCGGTGCCCCGCTAAGCTAATCTGGCAGAACGAATCGCCCCTGCGTTGCGTTAGTCGGTTGTGTCGACCCCGAGTTCCGCGCGGAACTGGCTGAAAAACGCCTCCATGAACTCCCATCGCGACGTGCCGAGTTGGCGTCCCGGTGACGTGTACAGTGCATCCAGTCGCTCTCTGGCCCACTCCCGAAGGAGCGACACATCCGGTCCGTCTGCCGGCTCCATCTCAAGCGTCGCTGGGTCGTCGAGAACAGCATATTTTTCCCCGGCGCGACCGGATCGCTCGCCGACGAGACAGGCCAGCCGAATGAGCCCGCGGGCGCCGACAGCATCCAGTTTGTCCGCGTCGAAGAGCACCTTCGCTTCGCGCGTTTCCGGCTCCGAGGATGAGGGGCGAATACTGTGTGCTCGAAGGCAGTGCTCGATCGCTTCGATTTGTTCGGCCGGCACCGATTCGGCCGCCAGCAGTGTTGCCGCTTCATCTGCGGCCCAGTGTCCGTGATTGTCAATCTCGCCAGTCCGTTCCCGTGGCCGGCCAATGTCGTGGAACCACGCCGCTGCTGACAGTACGTCTCGGTTCACACTGCCCTCGCACTCGGTTGCTAACCGCAGTGCGAGATCATGGACCCGCTTGGCGTGGAACCGATCATGTGCTGGGAGAGCCTCCGCGTAGTACGGGACGGCCAGCTCTCGAGCAAGGGGCCTTACTGCCGGTGTCATCGGAGAGAGTACACAGTTGAGTTTCAGATAGCTTAGTCGCTATGAAATATCTAGAGAGGCATTTGACTACCTGATCCACGGTATGTGAGAAAGGAGCTCGTGAGGGAATCGTCGGCGCCGCTATTTCGCTCCTGCGGTTAACCGCGGTCGGTTCTCGTACTCGGTCACCCCTGGCTGCCAGCCGGATATTACGGGACGCTAAAAGAAACACCATTCCCCGCCGCAGTCAGATTAGCCGATCGCTCGATCCTGATCCTCCCAGTACCGATCTCTGAGCGCGTTCTTGTCCATTTTTCCGTACGGCGTTTCCGGGATCTCCGAGACGAAATCGACGCTTTTCGGTTTCTTGTAGTCTGCAAGCTCCTCATCGGCGAAGGCGAGGAGGTCTTCTTCGAGCGATTGCGTGTCGGGGCCGTCCTCGGCTGGGATCGCGATCGCTTTGACTGCCTCGCCCCACTCGTCGTGCGGGACGCCGATGACAGCAACCTGGCTCACGGCAGGGTGTTCGATAAGAACGTCTTCGACTTCGGTCGAATAGACGTTCATTCCTCCCGTGATGATCATGTCGCTGGTCCTGTCGAGTAAGTACACGTACCCGTCGTCGTCGATTGTCCCGATATCACCGGTCCGAACCCATCCGTCGTCGGTGAGCGTCTGCTGGGTTTCTGCCGGGCGCTCGAAATACTCGTCCATTACGTACGGCCCCGTCGCGAGGATCTCTCCTTCCTCGCCTCCGGGCAGTTCGTCTCCAGTTTCGGGATCGACGATTTTGACGTCCGTCATGAGACAGGGTTGGCCCGCCGACGAGAGGCGCTCGGTCAACTCACGCTCGATGGCGAGCTGGTGTTCGCGCTTGGGGAATGTGGTGATGAGGTTCGGCACTTCCGTCTGTCCGTAGAACTGCAGGAATACGGGTCCGAACGTGTCGATCCCCTCCTGTAATCGTGCCGGTGTCATCGGCGCGGCGCCATAGACGAGCGTGTCGATCGTGGACGTCTCGTAGTCGGACAATTCTGGTGAATCGAGGACGCGGTAGATCATCGTCGGCACCATGAACGTCCACGTCACGGCTTCGGCCTCGATCGTGGACAGGGCGACCGTGGTATCGAACCCGTCTCTGACGATGACCGTCGCGCCGGCGAGTACTCCTGCCCACAAGAACGCGCCGGCGGAGTGCGGTAGCGGCGTCATCAACAGCATGGTCTCGTCTTCGGTGATCCCAAGTTCCATGATGTGGGAGTACGCGTTCACCGTCATGTTCTCGTACGAGTGGAGGACGCCCTTCGGTTGCCCCGTCGTTCCGCCCGTGTAGTAGTGGCCCACGTACTCGGTCGGGTCCGGATCGACGTCCGGTGGAGCCGATCGCTCTCCAGTGAGGTCCTCGAAGGCTTCGAACCCCGTTGGAACTGATCCCTCGTCCGAAACGCCGATAATCGTCTCCGCGTGGTCCAGCGAGGGGCGCAAGTCCTCGACCGTCTCGAGGAACGCCGGGCCGCAGACGATCGTTTCGGCCCGGGAGTCGTTGAGCATGTACTCGAACTCCGTCGCGGTGAGCCTGTCGTTGAGCGGCACCTTCGTCGCGCCGGCCTTGATCACGCCAAAATCGGCGATGAGATACTCGAGCCGATTGGTCAGCATCAGCGCCACGCGATCGTTCGGCTCAACGCCGCGATCGGCGAGCGCGTGTGCGAAGGCGTTCGCTCGAGCGTCGATCTCGGCGTAGGTCAGCGACTCGTCTGCGAACCGGACCGCGACGCGATCGGCGTATTTTCTGAAGCTCTTCTCGAAAGCGGATTTCAGCGTTCGTTGGTTCGTGGTGGTCATTAACGGAAATTGGAAATCGGGTCGTCGAGTCTCGGGGTTCCGAGACTACTGCTTATCCGGTGCCGGTTCGCCGAGCCACTCTTCGTAGAACGTGTCGATGTCCGGTTGGAACTTCTGGAGGATCGGGTATCCGGCGGGGACCGCCTCGACGTCGAGCAGCGCGTAGCAACCCGGACAGAAGTACTCCCGAAGTTGGAACGTCCAGTCCGGGTCGGGCGTCATCAGTTCCGGATACAGATCGCTCGTTTCGTCTTGCTCCTCCCGAACGCGGATCTGGCAGTCCAGCTTCCAGTTGTCGTCGGCCGTACAGAGGTCGTGCCCGCATTCGGCCTTGACGACGCGGCCGTCGTCGCCTGCAACGACGAAGAGGTGGTCGTTCAACGGGACGAGGATCGTGTCGTCCCAGTCGACTCGGTCTTGGAGGACTTCGATCGTCGTTTCGAACCGCTCGGTGTCCTTCGGATCCGGAAGCACGTCGTCGCGGAGCTCGGACCAGGGTAGCGTGCCGTCGATCAGCTTCTCGATTTGGGCTTTGTCTGTTGCCATTGTGAATCACTCCTCGTTGATTTCGAAGTCTGCGGGGAGATCCCAGAAGTCGCGGAACTCGTCCACCCACGCGTCGTCGCGGTCGAACACGCCGCTGTACATCCACGTGACCGGCTCGCTCAGATCGCCGTCGATCAGTCGCTTGCGTTCGTCTTCCATGAACGAGCTGACCGGCCGGGATTCCTCGCGTCGCTTTTCCGTGATTTCCTCGCGTCGGTTCTCGGTCTGCTCTTCGTCGATCGTGAACTCGCGTTCGTCCTCGTCCAGGTCGCCAACGACGCCGTAGACGGTCTCGACCACGTCCGGGGTGTACACCTCGTCCTCGACGTCCGCTTTGAGGCGGTCGAACGGTCGGTCGAGCGGATCCCCGTATCCGGGGCCGCCGCCCATGTGGTAGTACACCAAGTCGTAGTTCTCGAACCGTTTCGGGAAGTAGAGGCCACGTTCGGTGCGGACGATCTCGCCGTCGACGTCCTCGTCGAGGTCGCCAGGGACTTTGTCGCCGATCGGGTACTCGGCGTCCGCGAACTGGTCTTCGACGTCCGTCTCGTGGGCGCGAACGGAGTAGTTCGTCGCCTGGGGGTAGCCGCCGTGCATCCCGGAGGTGCTGTTCGTAACCCCCGGCCGAACGTGTTTGTAGACCGAGACGTCGTAACTCTGATCCACGACCCGGATCGTCTCCCACCCGGCTCCGCCTCGATACTTCCCGTGTCCAGCAGTATTGGGTTTGATCTGCCGACTCAGGAACGGCAGCCCCTGTTCGATGAGTTCCCACTCCTCGATGTCTCCCATGTCGGTCTCGGGGTTCCACATCGTGTAGGCGTAATCGAGTCCGTCACGGACTGCACTCGCGCCCATGCCCTGACAGGAGAGGTCGAACGGTGCGATGGGGAAGTATTCGTCCGTGATCTCGCTGAACCCGCCCCCCTGAATTGTGTCCCCTGATTCGCTGTAGCCGGTATTGACCTCTTCGCGGAATCCACGCGCGAAGAACCCACGCGAGATGTTCTTCCAGACCGCTTGATACGTGGGCATGATCGACCCCCAGGAGGTGTGATAGGAGTAGCTGGGGTCCTGTGGGTTGACGACACTGCCTTCGGGGAAGTTTGCATCAACCGCGAAGTACGAACCGTCGTTGACTTTGCCGTCGTGGAGGAGACATTGGGTCAGCGACACCCACAGGCCGCCTTGCATCGATCCCTCGGCACAGTTGTAGGGGTGTGGGCCGGGCGGACTCGCTCCGGTCATATCGAGTGAGAGTTCCCCGTCGGCGTCGACTTCGATCTCGACCGGCAGGTGATTCAGCATATCCTTCTGCGAGACTGGGTCGCCACTCTCCTCCTTGAAGGGGACCGGCATGAAGCTGACATCCCGATAGGTTCCGGGGAAGAGCCGCTCTCTGACTCGGGATTCGAGCGTCTGTCTCCCTTCTTCGACTGCCTCTCGGGCGAACTTCTTGTAGTTCTCGACGCCGACTTCCTCGACCATCTCCGTGAGTGCGTCGCGGATCATGTGGCAGCCGGCGAGCCGGCACTTCTCGTCGAGGTCCCAGAACATCGGTGTCCGGGTCCCGCGCTGAGCGCGGTCCTTCCAGTCCTGATAGATCTCGTCGTTTTCGCCGATCTTCTCGCACGTCGCGTATAGGCCGTCGTCGTACCGGCTCGTCGAGGCGACCTGGTCGTGACCGCGCGTCGAGCCGCCGATATCAACCTCGTGAGTGACGCCGTCAGCCCACGCGATCAGTTCTCCATCGTGGAAGATCGGCACGATGGTGTGGACGTCCGTGGTGTGAACGTTCCCGATGTCGTTATCGTTGTTACAGAAGATGTCCCCGGGCTGGATCGTCCGGCCGTGCTCGTACCCCTGTTCGATCATGTACTTGATCGCGAGGCTACCGGTATGAACGTGCACGATGATCCCGGTCGACGTGGCGATGCAGTCGCCCTCCGGCGTGTACAGCTGGAACGCGAGCTCGCCGATCTCGCGGACGATCGCCGACGCGCTGACGTGCAGCGCCGTTTCCCGGGCGTTGACGAGAGCGCCGCGGAGCCGCGCGAACATGCGCTCGTAGCGGAACGGCTCCTCTTCCTTTAGTTCGAGCGTCTCGCGTCCGTAGTAGCGGCCGGTCTCCTCCAGGAGTTGCTCGCTTTCGTCGAGCATCTCTTGGAGCGTATGGTCGTCCCAGCCGATCGGGGGGTCGACGGATGGGTGCGTTTCTTCGGTGACGTCTGAGAGTGGGTCGTGACTCATTGTTCCGTGAGGTGGTAGATGCGGTTGTTGTCGAGCGGTGCTTCGTAGCCGGGCGGGACGAGGATGGTCGTCGCCGGTGCCTCGATCACCGAGGGGCCAGTCACTGTGTTCCCCGGCTGGATGTGTTCCATCTCGAGGATCGTCGCCGCATGCCAGTCGCCGTCCCAGTAGATGTCGCGTTCGCCCTTGTGCGCCCTCTCGGACGGTTCGTCGGCTTCGACCAGATCATCGTCCGGAATCGACGGTTTCGGCGAGGGGGCGACGCCCGTCCCGACCGCGACGGTAACCATGTACCCGAGTTCCGGGCTCTTCGCCGCGCGCTTGAACACCTTCGCGAACTCCGCTTCGTACGTCTCAATCAGCCGATCGAGATCGCTCGCCGCGAGCTCACCATCCCACATGTCGTCCGGGATGGCGATTTCGAGATCGTCGAGCATGCCGGCGTACTGCATGCGGACGCCGGGGTTGAACGCCGTCTCGTCGGGATCGATATTGTCGCGCTCGAAGGCCGCAGTCGCCTGGTCTTTGAGGCCCTGGAACGTCTCAGTGAGCACTTCGGCGGCCTGTTCGGCATTACTCATGTCCGGTTGAATGACGAGATCGAGTGATCTGTCGTACCGATAGGAGTAGTCGGCTGTCGAACAGCCGAAGGCGGAGAAGGCAGCGGCCCACTCCGGAATCAACACGTCCTGGAACTCGACCGGTCGCGTGTATCCCGCTGCGTGCAACGGTCCGCCACCGCCGTACGAAACGAGGGTGTAATTCTCCGGCGAGTATCCAAGCCCCAGAATCATCCCCCGGAGTTCGTTCGTCATGTTCCGTTCGACGATATCGAGTACGCCCCGCGCGGTTTCGATTGGGTCCTGATCGAGCGGCTCGGCGATCTGCTCCGCGATATATTCTTCCGCACGCTCGACGCTCAGCGGGATGTCCCCACCGAGGAAGTAGTCGGGGTTGATGTACCCGAGCATCGCCGTGCAATCCGTAACGGTCGGCGTTTCCAGGCCGGAGTCCTCGTTGGACACGCCGACAAGATATCCCGCACTGTCGGGACCGACTTCCAGTCGATTGGACGTCCGGTCGACGCGAACGTACGATCCGGTTCCGGAGCCGATCGTATCCATCGCAGCCATGGGGATGTTGACCATGAACTTCGCGAGCGACTGGTCCCAACGGGTCGGATAGTGACCTTCCGTAATGAGCCCGACATCGAAACTCGTCCCCCCGACGTCTGAACAGACGAGGTTCGAGATCCCCAACTCGTCGGCGAGGTACTCGCCGCCGAAGATTCCGCCGATGGGCCCTGATACCATCGTTTCGACCAACCAGTCGTGGTTGGGGGCGACCGTTCCTCCGGAAGACGTCAGGACGCGGAAGGGCGCCTCGTACCCACGCCCTTGTAGCGCATCGTCGATATTCTGTAACTGTTCGCGCGAAGGTTCGACGGCGTATCCCTCGAGCACGAGGCTGTTAAGTCGTGGAAGCTCACCACGGACCGGATTCTGGTCGCTCGAGAGCCAAATCGGCGTCTCGTCTCCGCGTTCGGCTTTGATCTCTTCGGCGATCTCCTTGATCCGCTGTTCGTGTGCTGGGTTCTGGTATGAAAAGAGCAGCGCGACACAGATGACGTCTAAATCCTTGTCGAGCAACTCCTCGATCGCGTCGTACGCTTCGGCCTCGTTGAGCGGCACCATCTCGGTACCCGTAAGCCGGATGCGCCCCCGTACCCCTCTAACGTTCTCGCGCGTGACGATCGGGTCTGGATGTTCGTGTTCGCGTGCGTGCAACCGGCCAGCATACGAGAGGTCTGCCCACGACTGAATGCCGCGGCCGAATCGATGAGCGTCTTCGAACCCTCGGTTCGTGATGAGACCGATTTCGGCTTCCCCCTCTCGTTCGAGCAATCGGTTGAGCATCGCTGTGCCCGAATACACTGTCCCTCGAAGTGACCCCGACCCGTCCCTGATTGACGTGTCCCACTTTCCGAGGGCGTCGTTGAACGAGTCGATGACCCCGTCCGATTCGTCTTCCGGTGTTGTTTGTGCCTTCCCGACCGTATATTGTCCCTGCTGATCGACAGCGAACGAATCGGTCATCGTTCCACCAGTATCCAGAGCCAATAACTCTGGATTGTGTCGTGTCGAGTCCATGTGTTTTGCTACCAACCACCAGTTCCGGCCACATCAGCGGTGTTAAAGATGATTTATAGATTCTGACCATTGCAGGGTAGATGTTTCCTAGTAGTCACAGATGGTACAAGGCGAACAGGGAACGACTCGTCTCCACGAGAGTTGAAGACAGATCACGGCTCCCACCCAACAGTCACAGTGTCCCGAGTCACCACTGTTATATCGGCTATGATGGTTGGGAGCATATGCATATCGAGTACGATGAGCCCGAGAGCGCAGTCAAATTCGCAGACCGGACGAAACGATTCATCCGAAACGTCGTCATTCCCCGGGAACGGGACGAAGTGCTTCGGGGAGGTGATCTCTCTACCGAGACCATCGATGAATTACGGGAAGAAGCGCGAGACCGAGAGATCTATGCCCCCCAGATACCAGAAGCGTACGGTGGGCAGGGATTGAGTTTCCGCGATTCGCTTCTCATGTTCGAAGAAGCCGGGAAGAGCCTGCTTGGGCCGGAAGCACTCCGCGTGGATGCACCCGACGAAGGAAACATGCATACGCTTCTCATCGCAGGGACGGAACAGCAGAAAGACGAGTGGCTCCAACCGCTCGTCGCTGGGGAGGTGACCTCTGCGATTTCGATGACAGAGCCTCTGCAAGGCGGTGGATCAGATCCGAAACTGTTGAAGACCACTGCCACGCGAGACGGTGATGAGTGGGTGATCAACGGCCACAAGTGGTGGACATCCCAGGGCGACGAAGCGGACATCTTGTTCGTCATGGCGAGGACGAACGAGGATACACACCCGTACGAAGGGTGTTCGTTCTTCATTGTCCCAACGGAGACGGCTGGTGTCGAAATTGAACGAAACGTCGCACACGTCGGCGATTCATGGGGGATGAATCATCCAGAGGTTAGCTACGACGACGTTCGGGTTCCCGCTGAGAGCCTCCTCGGTGATCGAGATGAGGGATTCACGATCGCCCAACAACGACTCGGTCCGGCCCGGCTTACCCATTGTATGCGGTACTCCGGGATGGCCGAGCGCGCTATTGAAGTCGCTAAAGCGTACATCAGCGAGCGAGAGGGATTCGGGAGCAAGATTGCTGAGAAACAGGTTCCAAGGTTCGATATCGCCCGCGCAGAGATGCAACTACACGCAGTCAGAACGATGATTCGGCACGCCGCTGGAGAGATCGAACGTGGCAATCAAGCCCGGATCGAGGTTGCGATGTGCAAAGTGTTCGCAGCGAACGTCGTAAATGAAATTATTGACACGACGGTCCAGCTCTGTGGAGGCAACGGGATTGCAAAGGACCTTCCGCTCGGATACTTTTACGAAGACGTGCGTCCGTTCCGTATTTTCGACGGCCCTGATGAAGTCCACCTCCGGACGATTGCCAAAGCCGCGTTCGAAGACGTCAACAAAGAGGAGATCGCTACAGTGACTCGATTCTAACGCCGACGCTACTCGTTTGTCTCGTCATCCATCACGGGGCAACGACGCGTCGTGTCGCTGGCTTTTAAGATCCCCCCATTGTTCTGTTAGAGGCAATGACCGGGGTTCAAATCCCCGTCGGAGCACTCATCCTTCCGTCGTCCCCTGGTTTTGAGCTGTGGCGATCGGTGTTCGATAATGCCACCCCAGGGCAAATACATTAGACGGACTAGCATAACCCGCCGACGTATAGCGATTCGACCGTATTGTCCGGCATCCACACTCGCCGGATTCCGAACCCCGCGATGGCCTCGACATCCGTCAGACCAGAGCGCATCTACCGGTGAGATACCTCTTCAACAGAACGGAGGGAATCGATTCGGTCGGGTGACGCTGACGGGTTCACTAAGGACTGAGTTTTTAATTGTACCACAGTCCTTCCGACAGTGTCGCGGCACACGGACGACGTTCGGGATGTTTGATGACCATGACCGAGTTCGAGCCCAGGGAGCGATCATAGGGGTAGCCGCGAGGAAGCGACCACCGTTCGGTTTGGTTTGTGATTCGGGATTCGGTCCTCGTGAACCAACTACCATTTGGGGAGAGCCCATTCCCCGAAGGCAAGGAGGGCGATTCGATGAGCGGTGACGAGTTGGACAAACTCACCCTCGTTCCTGGGCCAACGGAACAACAACTCAACGAACGCCAGCTCGTGGATTACCGCACCCAGCGGAAGGACTGCCTCAGATGGTTGCTACGGTTCGGTAAAGATCCGGATCACGTCGAGGGGCATGCTTTCTCGACGGTCAAGACCCGAGCGAATCGAATGGATATGTTCTATCGGTGGGTCTGGGAACAAGAGCAACGCTATGTCACGGACATCACCCACGACCACGCTGACGACTACATGAAAGCGCTCGCGTACCGCGATACGAGCAACGCAGACAAGTCGAACCATCAGAAAGCGGTCCAGATGCTGTTCAAGTGGCGCGAACACGAACACGGTTTGGATTCGTGGGAGCCTTCGATTACCTTTTTTTCAGCGGATACTGCGAGTCAGCCACGCGACTTCGTCACGCTAGAAGAGCGTCGGAAACTTCGCGACGCAGCGCTCGAGTACGGAAGCGTACCTGGTTACAACGACCTCTCTCCTGAGAGCCGTGATCGGTGGCGGGCGCATCTCGCTCAGCGCTTCGAGAAACCGAAATCGGAAGTGACGCCCGAGGATTGGAAGCGGGCAAACGGTTGGAAGGTCCCGTCGCTAGTCGCGACCAGCCTCGACGCTGGATTGCGTCCGATCGAAGTTGAACGCGCCCGCACCCACTGGGTTGATGCTGAGAACAGAGTGTTACGCGTGCCGAAGGAGGAGAGTTCGAAGAATCGTGAGCATTGGCGCGTCAGTCTTCAGAATCGGACAGCACAGATGTTAGCTCGATGGCTATCTGAGCGCCAGGCGTATTCCGCGTATGAAAATACTGATGCGCTCTGGTTAACACGTGAGGAAAACCCATACAGATCCCGTTCGTTAAAGTGGCCTTGTTGAAACCCTTGCTGACAAACACGACAGGTGAGTAGCTAAAGAGGAGATGGATGCTCTCCCGAAGTCACGGCTTCTTCGATTCGTTGAACGGGCTATGGTGTTGGCTTGCCGTGCTGTCAACCGGTTTTCGACTCGCTATTCGCGAAAGCGGTTCACGCTCCGGCAACACGTTGTCTTGCTCTGTCTCAAGGTGAAGAAGACGACTACGTACCGTGACCTCGTCGATGAACTCATCGAAATGCCCCGCATTCGTGACGCTCTCGATATCGATTCGATTCCGGCCCCCTCGACACTCTGCAAAGCGTTCGACCGCTTGGAGATGGCGGTCTGGCGGGTTCTGCTGAACGTTTCACTCGCGGACCTGCCGCTCAACGGCGTCACTTGCATCGATGCCTCCGGATTTGAGCGAGCACATGCCTCAACACACTACACGAAGCGTACGAACCTCACCATTCAGCAGTTAAAAACGACGCTATTAGTCGATACGGCGACCAACGCAGTACTCGACATTCATGTAACGACGACACGAAAGCACGATACGCAGATTGCGCCACAGATGGTGAAACGGAACACAGCGTCCATCGCGGTGTTGACCGGTGACAAGGGATACGACGACCAGAAACTCCGGCGGCTCGCCCGTGACCACGATATTCGGCCACTCATCAAGCACCGTGAGTTCACCTCACTCCACAAGGCGAGGAATGCGCGGCTGGACAGCGACCTCTACCATCGCCGAAACATGAACAAGACGGTCAACGCGGCAATCAAACAGAGATACGGGGCCTTCGTGCGCTCACGTCTCTGGTGGAAGCAGTTCCGTGAACTCGTCATCAAGTGCGTCGTTCACAACCTCGAACGGGGGCTCGCTATTGCATCCGAGGAGGGAAAATGTCAGTGATTCCGAGAGGAACGGGCTGCTGAATATAGAGGCTGGGCCTTGTTTAGACGCTCCTGAATGGACGAGTCAGGAGTCCCTTCGTCTAACCAGAATACGGTGGTGACCACCTCACGGTCCAGTTTCGTACGTAGAGAACAACGCGTGAGAGCCGATTGTTTCCGCATCTAAACACGGCCTAGAGGCTGTATTCAGCACTCGACCACTGTTGGTCTCACGCTTTCGCTGACAAATCAATTGCTCAGTAGCACTGCGTATAGAGCGATGATGGCGATGGTCTGATCTTCACTCATAACAGAGATGGCCAGCACCATCATACGGTTCGCATTCGTTCCAAACAGCGTTCAATCCGCTATCCACGTGAACACTGGCCCAGTAGCATCCTCCGTTAAGGTCTTCATCGGCTCCAATGCGTACGGTTTCGTCGGTTCGTTCATGCTGTGCTGTCACGACAAAGTTTTCCATGTTGTCAGGATCCCATGTACAGTTGATAAACTCGGTACCAAAGACATTCTCACCATCATCGGTCGTTGACGCCGCCTCAACATCCACCGTGGAATCATAGACCGAGGTGCCATTTTTTCTCACAGTAATACTGACCTGTTGAGTTTGTTGCGTGAAATTTTCCACTCGGACTCCACCGAGTTGGATCTCAGATTGTGTTCGCAGACTACAGCCTGCAAACCCGATCAGACTGATAACTCCAGAGTGGATAATCTGGCGACGATATCTACTGGAGGGCATACATTCATTATTTTTGATGGGTTGACAGAAAACTATTTCGAACAGTTACCGAGCCATGAACAGTAGGCCGAGGAGAAAAACGACCAACTTGCCTATGATACGTGAGCGATTGTTTATCTCCCAGATTGATCTGTCTATACTCCGTACTGAGCGGTCGCACCAGTCTCAATCAGACCAATCACTCGTGCAAGACTCGCGCGCTATATTCAACACTTGGTTCTTGTCAGACCCTGAGGATTTCAAAGCCTGATCTGGTGATCTAGCTCTATTCCACCAGAAGGGACTTATTCTACATTGATGATATACCGGGCATGGTTTCCCGCGAAAACAAGGTAATCGCGCTCTGTATCGCGCTTTCGATCCTCATCTTAGGTATTGTTTTGATGGTGTCAGATCCGCCAACCTGGATTTCTGGGACGATTGTAATCGGTGTCGGTGTGATCGCTCCGCTACTGGTCAATGGGTATCTCGATAGTCAGAAGGCAGGAAGTTGATCATCTGTTAGCCTCGGCTGTCTTTCCAGACAATGAGTGCTATTCCAAGAAATAGGCTCTGTTGAAATCCTTAGAGAGTGATACGTTCTCGTGGTCGTGGTGAACATAGAGGGTAAGTGCAGCACAATAATTCAAATCGCTCTTATAGGTTTCAAATCGATTATAATCCCTCCCCGAAAAAATAGAGTTCCAGTACATGAATCGACGCCAGTTCCTGATGGCAACGGGGATGTTCTCTACAGGGATGATCGCGGGCTGTCTCAATGACGGGCAAACACGCCCTGAGACGAAGTGGCACCAGCAGGCATTACCGTCCTCCGGTGTTCGTCGCCCGCCGACAGTTATCGACGACGTGGTGTTCGTCGGTGGCGGAACACGAAACAGATATGTGTCGGCACTGGATGCAACTGACGGGAGTATCGAGTGGACCTTCCAGACCGGCAGTCCTGTGTTTAACAGTCCACAAGTAGTCGGTGGGACCGTGTTTGTCGCCAGTGAGGATGGTAACGTCTATGCCCTCGATGCAGGGACCGGCGACGAAAACTGGCAGTTCGAAACAGACGGCACGGGATGGTCCTCACCAACGGTCTCGGGGGATGCTGTATATGTCGGCGGGACCGACGCGACTGTCTACGCGCTCGGGGTGACTGACGGCGAAGACCGATGGCAGTTCGAAACCGGTAACCCGATCTACTCGTCTCCCACCGTCGTTGATGGGCGGGTTTTCATCGGGAGCAACGACGGACATGTGTATGCGCTCGATGCAGAGGATGGTGAAGAAGAGTGGCGATTCGAGACTGGCGATCGAGTCCGCTCCTCACCGACGGTCTGGGACGATACCGTCTTCGTCGGAAGTCACGATGGGGTAATCCACGCGCTGGAAGCCGTCACTGGCGATCCTCTCTGGGAGGTCGACACGGGCGTTTCGGAGCGGTTTGCGTCACCAACTGTCGCTGATGAGACCCTCTACATTGGGTCTTGGCACGGCACGGTCTACGCGCTTGAGGCTGCGACCGGCGACGAAGTCTGGGAGTTCGATGATATCGACGACTCGACTATTTCTCCGGCAACTGTAGCCGACGACCTCGTCGTTCTCAGTGGCTGGCAGGACGATACCGCAACGCTACTCGCCCTCGACGCCGTATCTGGATCCATCGAATGGACGATCAACACACCCATCGCCTCGGGAGCGACGATCGTCGATGGGACGATTTTCGTCGGGACCGACGGTGTCCTCGCCCTGACTGTCGATGGAGTCGATTCGAGTGGCGATTCTCGCGTCGCGCTCGGAACGCTTGGCCACCACCACGAATGGGCGAACAGTCACAAAAGGTGACTTCGCAAAAGGATTTTCGGTGACTCATTCATCTGAGTCTGTCGAGTACTGCTTCTGTTCGTGTCCGTGGTGTACCGCGGTACAAGACTTGCGCCATGTATCTCGCACGCTTCGCTCAACCTCTCCAGCAATTAGCAGAATGGGCGTGCAAGATACAGAGCATTAGTGCAGCACGACGATTTCGTTTGTTTCACGTCGAAAGCAGTGAACCAGCCGCTCACTACAGGTGCGAACATACCGTTGAAGATCCTACTAGTTTCAGATGATGCCCAGCGAGTCGTACTGAATACATAACTCGAATGTGACACGAGATTCGACTGGATTATAATGATTCCACGATGAGCCAATGAATAGTCTCCCCCGAAGAGCCGCCGAACCGAAACGTCCATCCGTTCATTGTTCGACTGTCATAGACGTTCGATGGCCCGCACACCAAGCATCCACGTCGATTATAGGGTAAGCGTGGCCCTTGTCGGGACCGTTCTCAAATATATTGGCCTTACGCCGTTGTTCCCGCTTGTTCTGGCGTTCTATTACGGTGAAAACCCGATTCCATTCATTACCACTAGTGTGCTCATGGTTGGCGGTGGGTCCCTCTTAGAGCAAGTTCGCAACGATGGCGAGTTGAAACACCGGGAGGCATTCCTCCTGGTGAGTCTTGCGTGGCTGGTTGTGCCGTTGGTGGGGATGGTTCCGTACCTCGTCGCCGGAACAGGCACTGTTGCAAATCCCGTCAACGCCCTGTTCGAGAGCATGAGTGGATTCACGACGACCGGTGCGACCGTTCTCGGGGAGATTTCGGTTGAACGCCATGGGTACGCGATGCTGATGTGGCGCCAGCTCACCCAATGGCTGGGTGGTATGGGTATTCTCGTGTTGATGGTCGCCATCCTGCCGGAGCTATCGGTTGGAGGTGCCCAGATCATGAATCAGGAAGCGCCGGGTATCTCGCTGGAGAAGCTGACGCCGCGCATTCAAGAGACTGCGCGCGGGCTATGGAGTATTTACGCCGGGTTCACCGTTCTCGCGATTGCCGTCTATTACGGATTGCATCTAAGTGGATTAGCGCCGAACATGACCCTCTACAATGCGGTTGCGCACGCACTCACGACACTGCCTACCGGTGGATTCTCTCCGGAGGCACGGAGCGTTGAGGCATTCACGCCTGCGGTCCAATGGGCAGTGATGCCGTTTATGGTCGTCGCGGGGACGAACTTTGCTCTGTTCTGGTACGTCTTTCGAGGAGAGCCTCGTCGGTTAACCAACAATACAGAGTTCCGTTCGTATCTACTTGCCATCCTCGGCTTCGGAACATTGATCTCGGCAGTGCTCTTTCTCGGCGTTGGACTCGCCGAACCGCCGGTAAACCTCGACATCATCCCCGGAAACCTGGAACATTCGCTCCGACAGGGACTCTTTCAGGTGATTGCTATCGTGACGACGACTGGGTACGCGAGTATGGATTTCAACACCTGGGATGCCTCCGCACAGACGATACTGTTGTTCGCGTATTTTCTGGGTGGCTCTGCGGGATCGGCAGCCGGTTCAATCAAGATTGTCCGGTGGGTTCTTGTCAAAAAGTCCATCTTTCGAACGCTGTTCACGTCCGTCCATCCTGAGGCAGTTAGACCGCTGCGACTCGACCGGAAAGTCGTCGACGAGGAGACGACCCGAGATGTACTCGTGTTCATGATGCTCTTTTTGACGATATTTGCCCTCTCGACGGTGCTTCTGTATCTCGATAGCCTCCGCACAACTGACGTGTCGTTGTCTGGGCTTGAGGCGATGAGCGTCGCCATTGCTACGCTTGGGAACATCGGGCCGGGCTTCGGTGTTGTTGGCCCAATGAACAGCTTCCTACCGTTCTCGGATGCTGCAAAACTCTACATGGTCTTTCTGATGTGGATTGGTCGCTTGGAAGTCCTCTCGGTACTGGTCATCCTCACACCGACGTTTTGGCGGCAGTGACGGCCACTAGTAGGCATACTGCTCTCAGAACATTCTTCGTCTGCTGTAGACACACGTTTGACCTTGTTTAGATGCGTGATTTCAGGGGGGTAGTCTCTCGATGGCCCGTTCGATATTTCGGACCCCGGATCGCATGACAAGTTCGCTGAATTGACCGAACCAAGTTCGCGACCAGAGTGTGTCACCGTACCGACGGCGTAAGCTGAAAAACACCGACTCAGCGTTCGAACGATCTGCTGAATATACAGTGCGAATACAGCATAGAACACCCTTATCTCCTCTTCTTATATCGTTCCTGTTGTACCTGCTGGAGACGGTAATTAACACCCCAGATAACCCAAGCAAGGATAATCCCCGTTCCGATGATGGATTCTAACCGTACAATTTGGTCGTCGAGGATGTAAGCAGAAGCGAACACGACGATAACCCAAAACAGAATGACGTAGACGATTTGATCGAGAGAGTCCGGCCCCAAAACCTCCCGAAGAGACATAGTTCTACCTTAGCAAACAGTGCCCATAAAGCCCCTGGCAGTCTTATAAAGACTGGCTCACAGAGTGACTGATCTTACCGATCGGTATATCCTCTGGAGGTTGCACGCGCTTTCTGAAAACAGCTGGAGAGACCGAGTGAGGTGTGCGAGATACACAGCGCGAATGTCGCACGTCATCTGACTCGATCTACGAAAGGTAGTGATCGGTAAGTACAGGTGAATAAGTGAGCGGACACCCGTAATCCATTGATCGTAAAATTTTTAATTCTACAATTCAGGATATGGACAATGGATCGGCTCTCGACTCTTTTGGTGTACGTACTCGTTGGCTTCCCTGTTTTTTTGGTTGCTATCTTTCTCCTCTCATTCGGTCCATTGGGATTGTTCTTGTTCGTATTTCTCATCCTCATCGTAATGGCGATTCTGTCGTGGGACGATACTGACGACCCACCGGCTCGGACGAATTGTTCTAAATGCGGTGCACCGAACAAACCAGACCGAGATCAATGTAAACACTGCAACTCATCGCTCGAAACAACCAATGGAAACTAACCATCTCCTTGCTTCCCAGTCATCACTCTACGGTCAGTAAGCACGTGTAGTGTGCGGATGGTTCACCGATTTCAGTGTGAAAGAAATGGAGTCACCGTACTGCACTAATCCTCTGAATGTTGCAAGCCGCTTCTGACAGCAGTTCGATAGTTCGAGCATCTCGTGCTGAACTCACAGCGCGAAGGTGGCACATCTGAAAATAGATCTGCGAAGAGTGGTGAACGAGCAATACAGAGGAGATCGAGGTCTGGTCCACGAATGAGGCATCCAAAAACAACGTCGTCACGAGTACTCGGTCGTAGACCTTTCCCGGTGGGAGCCGATGGTACAGACAATGGCTACCGAGGCGACGTTCACGGTTCCATCTGACCAGTTCCCGCTGGGGACGGTGTTCAACCAACTGCCGGACGTGATGGTCGAACTCGAACGTATTATCCCCGCACAGGATGTGGTGGTTCCCTACTTCTGGGTACGGGGAACCGTTGTCGAGGACATCGAGAGCGCGTTCATCGAGCATCCCGGCGTGCAAGAGATTCGACTCGTCGATTCCGTCGAAGACGAGTATCTGTTACGCGTCGAATGGGCGCTGGACTACGACGACGTGCTCACCGTATTGGCAGAGACGGAGGTACCGATCATCGAGGCCACTGGGACGAACCAGCAGTGGACGTTCGAGATTCGCGGCGATGATCGAAGTGACATTGCTGACTTTCAGCGACGCTGTCGAGAACTGGATATTTCGACTACGCTGACGGAGTTGCACGCGCTTACGCCGGTCGAAACCGGGACCGAAGCCGCCCTCACCGACACCCAGCAAGAGGCGCTGGTCCTCGCCTACGAGCGTGGCTACTTCGAGTCCCCCCGCGAGGTCACGCTGGAGGTGCTCGGTGAGGAGCTTGACATCTCACAGCAGGCCGTTGGGTCCCGACTTCGGGGCGGGATCAAGCACGTCCTCGGAAGTACGCTCTCCGCCACCAGAGACCGATCCTGATCGGCTACATAAAGTCGGTTTGTATGTGAAAAGGTCAGTGTGATTGGCGGTGGTTGTCTACGTTGCATAGAATGAGTGAGTCCTCCTCCACCTTCGATTCGATACTCGCCCTGTGTCACCACCAACATCGTCGGATCGTGCTCGGAGTGCTCGTCGCAGAACAGCGGTCGCTAACGCTGAACGACCTTACTCAAACTGTCCTCAAGCACAATCATCAGACGGTAATCACAGAGGTTTCTGAGGATGTACTAACGGAGATTCGCCTCTCCCTTCATCACGTCCACCTCCCAAAGCTGGCCTCAGAAGAGCTCATCACCTACGATTTAGACCGACGGCTCGTAGAACCAACTGAGAAGTTCGAGCAGGTCCAGCCGACCGTGTCTACGATCCTCGATGCTGACCCCACACTTGAAACGTCGATCGAACTCTGATGTCGATCACCCGCTCTCCATTCTCGTCTCTATCCTCGTCTGGTGCCAGATGGTTCCATTGAGAATAACGGCGACGAACAATATGCAGATCTACTGAGCGACTGGTCCGCCTGTTTCGGTGCGAAGCGAACGAAGTCCTCGTGCTGAACTCATCCTCTGTATCTTGCACGCCCATTCTGCCAGCTGCTGGATAAATTGAGCGAAGCGTGCGAGAAACACAGCGCGAATGTTGCATGGATTGTCACTTGACAATAGCTTGACCGGGCCGCTCAATATAAGGAAGAGGATTATCACTGGCCGGAGTTATTCTTGATGGTGATTTGGAGTGCCAAATGATTGGCAAAGCTGGACTGAACCACTCGTTCGGTTAGTCTGATCGGTACTCTCTTAGCAGTCCTCCGCCACCGGCAATGGTCCCGAAAACCCCGAGTATTCCGAGTCCAATTCCCGACATCCAGTCAACCCACCGCTCCACATCTGCTCGGTCGCAGAAGTCGTCGCCGCTCGAACTACAGAACGAACCGGAGTCGCCGTACACTTTGCTTCCAGTTTGAAGAATTGTGTAGTACTGTCCACCGTGCTCTACGAGGTGATTTGTATGGGGAACGGGTTTTGTGGAGGTGGTCTTCCCTTTATCCAGCACATCGCGTTCTGTATTCGTCAGTCGATCACTGTCAAGAGCTAACGCGGCGAATGCGTCCGAAGTATCCGTTCGCTCGAATTCGAACTCGAATTCGTTGGTAGCCGTAAGTCGATAAAACTCACCACCGAAGTATGCGTAGCGGAATTCACTCGAAATGCCGGTGGAATTGATCTCGCCGTTGTACTCTCGGAAAGCGAGGCTGCATTCTCTGGTACCCGTCGGCAGACAAACGATGTTCTCATCGACGTTTGTGACCGAAGCTCGCGCATCTCGGCGTTCCTCGCCAGTGTCTACGTCTGTCAGAACGAGTTCACCGTCCTCATGAGTTACTTCGAAGGCCGTATACTGCTGCACTTTCGTTTCGGAATCAGCGATACTGCCACCGGTCAACAGAACTGAAATCCCGAGAACCAACAACAAGAGATATATTGCTTGTGGATGCTGAAAGTTCATATTTGTAAAAAAGAAACCGGATACATGTATCTTTTCGCATTGTCATTTCCGAGAGTGAGTGAAATAAACGATGACAATGTGATGCATCCATGCTCTGTATCTCGCACGCCGTTCCTGACAACAGTTAGGTTGATCTGCAAGTCTCTGCAAGATACACAGCGCGAATGTCGCACGTCATCTGATTCGATCTACGAAAGGTAGTGATCGGTAAGTACAGGCGAAGGCGTTACCGGAGCGCCCCTCTAATTCTATAATAGTTGTCAGAATAGGCGTGCTGAATACAGAGGATGGATGCAGCACGATAGCCTCCCTCGGTTCAGACCGAGCGACTGAAACAGCTGTTCTAGGGGTGCGAAGCCATCACCACTCGTCATCCGGACTCTACGAGTGTCGGGGACGGCGTTGCATGGGCGCTCGCTCAATCGCCATCGACGGGGTGCGGGTACCCCTCGATACGAGCTGCTTCGGTGATGAACTGGCCGTGCCCATTTGTTCCGTCAAGTTCGATGGAGTCAGTGTCCGCGTCGAACGTGATGAAGCCGGCGTCGGCAAGTTTCGGGAGGTGGGTGTGACGAAGCATCACTTCGATGGCGTCCCTATCGTCGCTCCGGTCTCTCCCAGATGGAACCCCGTCCCCGTTTGCGATTGCAGCCGCGAGCATTTCGAGGCCTACCACCTCTCCATCCTGCCTCAGGTAGTACAAGACGTAGCGCCGGTGTGGGTTCATCAAGATTTCGAACGTATCGTTGAGGGGCTTTGTATTGGGCGATCCCATTAAGCATCGATTGGACTGCACCATCTTAACCATTTTTTCCTGGCAATTTTACCTATTTGTCTAATTGGCGCAGAAGGGGTGTTCTGGTTGACTTTTCCAAGCAAAAGGAGAATGGTGGGCTGTGTAGTGCCAGTGATTTTTCAGTTATTCAACTCTTGGGTCGGTCTGGAGCGTGGTTATTCCTCGGTGTCTTCGATCTCGTTGGCAGTCTCAGCGTCCTCGCCAGTAAACTCCTGGTGGAAGTGATTCCACGGCTGGATCCGTTCTTCCGCCAGAATATCGCTACTTCTGATCTGGAGGTCTAACTCGTTTAACTGCTCGGTGCTTTTCTTCACTTCGGATGTTGACTCGGCCACGACTTCGACGTGGAGATTTTCTGCGCCGGCCAGCATCTCTCGGACGTTGACAACGCCTCGCACGTCGAGGGCTTTCTTGGCTATCTCCGACCGACTGGAGAGGTCGGTCGAACAGATGAACAGCACGCGCATTGGATACCCCGCTTGCTCGTAATCGATCTCCGGATTGTATCCGGTGATAATGCCCTCTTCCTCCAGGCGCTCGATCCGGTTGTGGATGGTCGTCCCGGTCACGTCAGTCTCTTCGGCGATGTCCGTGTCGGTGGCCGCTCGGGCGTCGATCTGCAACAAGTGGAGGATACGGCGATCGAGATTGTTGAGTGGGTCATCGACCATATTGGCTCTTTCGTCGTCAAACCATTTGAGTCGCTCCCAGCATCCAATTGTGAACCCCATCGGTGACACCTATACACTCTGTATCGAACGACTCCAGCTGCCACGCTCCAGAACTGCCACCGTGCGAGATACGCGCTGTCTATTCAGCGGAAGCTGAACCAGCTACCGAGTTGTTGTCAAGAGCGGCGTGCTGAATATAGAGGTTATATCTTTCACCGTGATTTTGTAAGCCTGGAAGTGCACGACCAAACATGCGACGAGTCGTGAAGCAACGAAAAGGTCACTCGTCTCATTGGGTCGTCCGTTCAGTTTGAGTATCTTCGAGTTCTTCACCACACCTCCAACAGTAGTTAGATTCGCTGTAATGTTTCGAGTTCCCACAGCGGCTACATTGGATGTCAGTCTCGCCAGTTTCTCTGGCTCTCACTACCAACCAAGGTATAAGAGTTACAGCAGCTATAAGTCCAATAGCTGTTGCCATCTTACCGCCAGTGGTGCTTGGCACAGTATTGCCAAATCCAGTCGTGGTTAACGCGACTACAGAGTAGTACAGGGCATCTCCGTAATTATTGAAATCCTCGTTTATTCCGGATTCGAATCCCCAGATTGCACCTGCGTGCAGATTCAACATAATGAATACTAAAATAAGGAGTTCTGCAGTAATTACTTGTCTCGATGTCAACTCATAATTGAAGAATCTATCATTTTCCAAACCCAATCTGACAAATCTGAATACTCTAAAAATCTGAATACTTCTAAAAAACGCTAGTTGACCGACTATTGGAAGAAAGATAATTAGCAGTGCAGGAAGAATAGCCAATAAATCAGCAATAGAGTAGAAATCTGTAGCTTCTACCAAAGTGCTGTCAGCGTAGTCCAATCTTGATAGGTACTCAAAAAGAAATACCAGTGCTAGACAGAATTCAACAGCTATGATATATTTCTGGTATGGTCGGGAAAAATCATACGTTCCTATAATATATATTAATAAAAATATTAAATTCAGAATATACAGAAAGTAAGATGTATATCTGCCTTTTCGAGTATCTAAATCATAGAGCAATTGACCAAATTGTAGGGTAGGTCTCTTCATGTGACCACGTGATTCCTTGGTAACTGCTGATGACGAGTTCTCACGTCTATTGACCTACTGACGGAGTGTAAATCATGTGTTTCAATAGCTTTCGAATGGTGACTAAGACTCCTGGAGTTGTTTTCACTTAAGTGATTTAGTATGCACATGTAGCTGTCTTCTGTATTGTTTGTGCACGCCCAAGCCGTTCTCGCTAAACTGTTCGCGTGATCCGTGATTTGTACTTCCGCTGTGTTCACGCTATGGATTCAGCAGCGGCTGAACTTTCTACCCGAATCCTGTCAGGAACTGCGTGCGAGATACAGAGGATGAGTTCAGCACGACGGCTTTGTTTGTTTCACGCCGAAACCGGTGAACCACCCACGCACTACATGTGCGAACTGACCAGAGATCTACGTCTCAGTCGTAACAGATAACCATCGTGTTCCCGTCGATCTGGATCTTATATTCATCGACGATGAACGAAATAATGTGTGAGTTGTTACCAATGACAAGCGTATCGAGGGCTTCAGGATCGACGTGATTGTATAGGGTCGTGCCCAGTTCTACTGGAAGGGCAGTTGGTTCAACGCCTTCCAAAGAAGCTATAGCGTTGATGACGGCCTCACTCGGAGCGGAGTTGGACCAGTCGTATTGGCTCTGAACTGACTCGGAATATGTGTGAGATTCCCCCATGCGTTCCTGTGGCACCGCACTCGGTTATATGTGTTGTGACCTTCTGGGTGACACTACGCCCTCACTCAGCCTACTGCCTGTACTGAGTGATCACCACCTTCGCAAATCGGGCCCGATCTCATGCGACATTCGCGCCCTGTATTCAGCAGCGTCGGAATCTTCTACTTGATTGCTGTCACAAACAGCGTGCTGAATACAGGCTCTGAGCCTTGTTTAGACGCTCCAGAAGGCACCGGTTAGTAGTTACGACGGGTAAACAGAACCAGTCCGTGAGCGTCTCTCGACTCGGTTTGTTGTTTGGACAACAGCCGTAGAGGACGATCTGCACCGCGTCTAAACAAGGCCCAGGCTCTGTATTCAGCAGAAATAAAAGCCGTAACTTGTATTCGCCTGTCTTGTCCAAGTAGAAGATACAGGTAGAACTGATGTCGAGGGAAGACCGTTCCGAAGCCGAGAAACGGGAGACGTTAGCCCACATGCAACAGATGCCGTCACCGGCGGTGCTAGATTCGCTGATCGAAAGTGGGCTGCACGAGATGGAGCGGGAACGGTCGGGATTGCTGCTTTCCGCGTTTTCGGCCGGACTCGACATTGGCTTCGGGCCGCTCCTCATGGCGGTCGTGCTGACTCTGTCGGCAGGAACTTTCGGGGACCTCTCGACGGAAATCCTTCTGGCCAGCGCGTACGCTGTCGGGTTCATGTTCGTCATCCTTGGGCGGTCAGAACTGTTCACCGAGCACACCACCCTCGCTGTGATCCCGGTGCTCGACCGCCAGGCTTCTATCGGCCAGTTGGGACGACTGTGGGGCCTCGTCTACGTGGGCAATATCGTCGGTGGGGCTGTCTTCACGTTCTTGGCGGTGTTACTCATGCCAGGGCTCGGCGTGGTTTCGCCTGAGGCATTCGGAACTATCGCAGATAAACTCGTCAGCCACGACCTCTCCTGGCTGTTCGTCGCTGGCATCTTCGCGGGATGGTTGATGGGGCTGATGGCCTGGCTGATCACCGCCGCCCAAGAAACGATAAGCCGCGTATTTATCATCTGGCTCGTGGCCGCAACGATCGGTATCCTCCATCTCCCTCACGCTATTGCCGGAAACGTGGAAGTCCTTTTCGGCCTCTTCACGTCCTCGGCCGTGTCGGTGAGCGATTATCTGGCGTTCCAGGTGCTGGCTACGGCCGGCAACGCTGTAGGCGGCACAATCTTCGTGGCCGTATTGAAATACGGCCATGTCGTTCGTGGCGCGAAGTAAAATAACCGCATGATACACAGGTCGGCTGGCAGGTGCTGGTGCGGAATCTCGACGAGCTGAGTACTGTCGCTGCGGATAAGGGATATGATTGGGAGATCCTTCGCACAAAGTTGCGTGCGGAAGGTGTCACACCGCTGATTCCGCGGCGCGGGCCGGGATTGCGGGGCTGGGCGAGAAATTTGCTCGTCTTTGACCGGGAGTGCAACCTCCGCTCGAACGTTGAATCGGTGTTTTTCGGCTTACGCCGTCGGGCAGTTATCGCGCCTCAAAATTATGGGCGCTGCAGGCTCTCGTTCGACGGTCGAACGAATCGTCATTTCAGGCGAGAGGTGGCCGAATTCAGGGGCTCAGAATTGCAGTTTCTATAAGATTGTTCACGGTTTACGTTTCCAATACGAGATACACGGCGCAGAGTCACCCGGGTACTGCGAAGAACTGGCAAACAATTCCCTCCCAAGAGCGTGTTCGACCGACTACGAACGGTTAGTCAGCCGATGTCGCCCTCGTCGAGTTGGGTCCAGTTATCCAAGCCGACGCGGAGGGTGGCTTTGAGCGCGCCAAGGACGACGGGACCGAAGAATAGTCCCATAACCCCGAATGCGTACGCACCACCGAGGATACCGAGGAGGATGACGGCGGGATTGAGTTCCGCATACCTATCGACGGCGAACGGACGGAGATAGTCGTCGGTAAGTCCAACTACGATAACGCTGTAGACGAACAGTCCGACGGCGAGCGATAGTTCGCCTGTGAGATACAGGTAGACTACTGCCCCACCCCAGACTGGGATCGCACCGACGAGCGGAACCATAGCGAGAACGATCATAACGGCCGTCCAGAACGCCGCATTGGGAACGCCAGTGGCGGCGAGTCCGACACCGGCGACGACTCCCTGGACGAAGGCGACGAAGACGTGCCCGAAGAGAACGCCCCACATCACGTCGTCGATTTCGGCGTAAAGGTCACGCTGGATGTCCATCGGGAGTGGAACCGTTCGGTGGAGCCAGTCAAGTAGATCGTTGCCGTCTTTGAGGAGATAGTAGACGAGAAAGAGCGCCAACGCAATCCCGATGAGGTGGAAAGTGATCGTACCGAGTGTTTCGGTTGACCGTTCTAACACGATCGTTCCGATTTGCCGGCCAGAGCCGACGAGTTCGGAAACGATATCGACCTCTCGTCCGGTGAGGTCCTCGATTCCGGATTCGATCACCTCAATCTGCATCGCGTCAGCGTCGAAGTCCTGGAGGATTCGCTCGGCACTATCCGCGACGGTCGCAAGGACGATTACGAACGGTGCGACGAATCCGGCAACTGCCAGAACGACGAGAAAGAGTGCAGCCACCATCGGCGATGCGTACTCCTCAAAGCGGACTTGCAGCGGATAGAGCACGTAAGCGAGGAGTATGGCACCAAGGACGTACTGGAGAAACGGCTGAATCAGTATGACCGACAGCACGAGGAGGGCGGCGATGAGAGCGAGGAAAAACCCTTTACTGAGGTTCACGACCACGAATTGGTCAACCGGTGACAAAAAGATTCTCGCTCATCCCAAGAACGGTGTTACGGGTACTGACGTTGGTGTGGATACACGAGCCCGAGTTCGGCAGAGTAGACCACGTGGTCTCACTGACTCCCTGCTGGCCTCAGCCCCTCTATTCAGCAGGCTCTTGCCACCGACTCGTCAGTTCTGATCTCGTCTGCTGCGTAGAGAGCGCGAAAGTGACACAAGGAGAAGACCGACCGAACCGGTTGTGTTCGTTTAAGGAGATTCACTAACCGCTCAGTGAAGGGGGACGCGCAGCTAACGGGCCGAATTCTCGTTCTGTCGGACGATGCAGTTCGTGAGGAGTCTTGAGCCCGGTTTCTCGGTCACTATTCCGCATACACGAGCGTTCGTCGGCACTCGGGACAGACGTATGGAACTGGTGTGAGGATTTCGTCTGCCCGGAGGCTGCTAAGAAATCCGTCGTCTGTCGCTTCTGAGACGATCGAGAGCGTTCCCATGACGTCGGCTCCTTGTAACTCCATCTGCTCTAATGATTCCTCACAGTCCGGACAGACCTTCTCAGAGGGCATGTGTATCACACACTCGCTACTCTCAAAAACGCGTTTTGATTTGTGCTCTTATGGGATGAACAGGCGCAAAACCTCGCGCTTTAGCGCAGGGATACGCGCCGTCACTGGATGACGCAAATCACCGACAGCAACATTGCTGGATATTCCACGCCAACCGATATTATTAAGAAAACAGCATCCATAACCACTTATAAAGCCAGAATATGGGTCGAACCGTCCGAACCTTCGAGGCGACGATTACGAACCAGCGACAAGTTCGTGACAACCTCGACCAACTCGGATGGGCTGCCTCAAAACTCTGGAACGTCGGTCGCTACTACGCACAAGAACAGTGGGACGAAACGGGCGAGATTCCCGATGACGGGGAACTCAAAGCCGAACTCAAAGGCCACGAACGCTACACGGACTTACATTCTCAATCCAGTCAGCGTGTTCTTGAAGAACTCGCTGAAGCGTTCAACGGCTGGTTCGGCTCGACGCGGCGACGCTGAAACGGGACCTGGGTGAGGCGTCCGTCCGCCCCTACGTCGCCTTCCAGTTATCGCTGGCCGTATTAGTCTCGTTGCTATGGCTCTCGGAGATTCTACCGGCGACCCTCGCAGGGACGACACCGGCGGCCATCGCCGAGGCGGGACTCCCCACGGCAGTCATCTACTCGCTGGATCTGGGCATCATCGTCCCCGCATTTGCCCTGACGGCCTACTGGCTCTGGAACCGTCGGGTCTGGGGATACGCGTTCACCGCCGTCTTGCTCGTGAAGATCGCCACGCTCGGCGGCGCCGTCCTTGCAATGATCGTTTACATGACCTTCGATGGGCAGGCCGTGCCGCTGCCCCAGATTCTCATCTTTGGAACGCTGACGGCCATCAGTCTGGGATTGATGGGTCGATTTCTGGCGGCGATCAGTCCGGAGTCCGACCCAGTCCGGGGCGGTACGAGTCCCGATAGTGGGGTTGAAGCGTAGCGAGAGGTCGAGCTTACGCGTGCTCGACGAAGAACTTCTCCGGCGACCAACGAGAGGTGTAACTTTCAACGTTCCCGCACGAGATACGCGCTGTGAGGTTAGCGTTCACTGAGCGGATCACTCAACTACTGACAGAAACGCGATGACCGACTCAGAGGGTGTAGTCAGCACGTGGTTTCTATTCGCTTCCGAGGAGTGCAACAGAGCCGGGCGTTCGAATTTTGGGCGGCGTAACTCGCCTATCCGGGTCCGAAGGCCGCGATATCGGCACCCACTGTCGCCAGTGCGTCGGCGGGGTTCGGGTCGCTGTCGGCCAGATGCGTATACTGGTGTTCCGGGATGCGCGACAGTGCTGCCGTGACTGCCTCGCTGTATGTCTCAACGCCCGGTTCCGTCGGGTCATCGCCACCCCAGACGTCTCGGATGACCGTCATCGAATCGATGCGCACGTCCAGCCTGCGTGGCTCGTAGCGAGCCAACAGTTCGGAGAGCCCGAGCTGGAGGGCGACGTACTCGGCAGTGTTGTTCCCCGTCCGGGAGCCGACGGGTCGGCCGAGACGGGCGAGTAGGTCCTCTGTAGCGTCCATGATGACAGCGCCCGCACCTGCGGGGCCGGGATTGCCGCGTGAACTGCCGTCGACGTAGAGGATGAATCCAGCACGTCGGCATCGTTTGTTTCACGCCGAAGCAGGTGAACCAACTGCTCAATAGAGCTGCGAATTGCTCACTCGATTTCTAACTGGCCGCTCCCACCGTCCTCCCCATTGCCGTTCTCGGCCCATTCGAGTTCGAACTCGATACTCAATTCGCCAGGTCCGTCTGTCGGCCCCTCGCGTTCGGCTTTGACCTCAAACGTCGGGCGGGCTGGCGGCTCCATCGTCACGGACTCAGAACCGGATTTCAGAGTGACCGCTTCTCCTTGTTCAAGTTTATCAGCGACACTACGAAGATACGACGCGATTTCTTCTCGGGTCTGGCCGCTCTCGGATTTGAACAGGACTTCTTCAGGCATACAAACGATACTACACGCCTGCATGTATAAGTCCAATCACTATCCCTTGCAGATCGCCTCTCAGTCTGTAAATCGCCTCTCAATCTATGCCACATTCGCGCGTTGTATACAGCACGGGCGTTGGAACTTATCACTAAATGAGGGTTTCGACAGAGCCGTACTTTTTTATCAGGCGTGGTATTCTTGGGTAATATGACTGGAGAATATCCGCTCGACGCCGGGACAGTCCGTGAGTACCTCGGCGCGATGGGGCCCTCCTGGGTCGCGGGGGCGATCGCCGCCGGCCCGGCGACGATGGCGAGTCTGATCACTGCGGGGGCGATCTTCGACTATCAACTCCTCTGGGTTGTCGTACTCTCCGCGTTCGCCGGCGCCCTGGCACAGTACCTCGCGATGCGGCTGGGTCTGCTCACCGAGCGGGGGATCGTCGGCGTCGTCGAGGAGCACCTCGGGGAGACCTGGGCATGGATCCTGGTCGCGGACGTCGTCATCGCGGCTGGGGTCGCCCAGCTCGTCATCATGAACACCGTCGCCTCCGTTTCGGCGACGATCACGGGGATCGACGCACGCCTCTGGGGCGTCGCCTGGGGTGGTATCCTCGTGTTGGGTCTTGCCGGTCGGGGGTACCGGTTCATCGAGCTCTTTGCGAAGCTGCTTGTCACAGCGGTCGTCCTTGCCTTCGTCGCCTCGCTATTCGTCGTCTCGATCGACTTCGGCCAGGCTACCCAGGGGCTGGCACCGACGCTGCCCGGCGGCAGCGCACTGGTCGCTGCAGGCATCCTCGGGGGCGCGGTCCACATCACGCTGATCACGATGCACTCTTACACGATGCGTGCCCGGGGGTGGACGGAACGTGACTACGACCTCGCGACGGTGGACGTTCTGGCGTCGATGCTCGTCGCCTTTGGCATCTACAGCATCGCTATCTTCCTCGTCACGGCGAGTACCCTGACCGACCCGGATCTGACGACCGTCGGTGCGGCCCAGGCCCTCGGGCCCCTGGTCGGCCCGGCCGCCATGTGGCTGTTCCTGCTCGGCCTCGGCGGTGCGGCCGTCTCGACGCTCGGCGGCAACACCATCGTCCCTCCGTTTCTCGTTGCCGACAAACTCGGCTGGGGCACGACCATCGAGGATACGCGGTACCGCGGGCTCCTCGCGGTCTTTGCCGTGCTGTCGGTGCCCGGTGCGTTCATCGGCGGCGAGGTCATCGGCCAGCTCGTTCTCGTCTTGGCCCTTGGCACGGTCGGAACGCCCTTCGCCATCGCCGTCCTCCTCTACCTGTTGAACGCCGGGAGTGTCGGCGCCTCGAACTCAACGCTCGCGAACCTCGGCGGGCTCGCCTTGCTCGCCGTTTCGGGCGGTCTCGCGGCCAACTTCGTCAGGGAGCAGATCACGACCGGCCTCGATCTGCTTTCCGGACTCGTGTTTGCATTCGCGCTCGTTCTCGCTGCCGCGACGCTCGTCCTCCTCGGACAGTACGTCCGTGAGGAGGTGCCCCCAGCGTGACTGGGCTTCCGTTCCCGCTGACTGGCTCGACCCTGATCGTCGGGCCGTCCCAGGCCGGAAAGACTCGTCTCACGGCCCGCGCCCTCGAGGCCTGGGTCGGTCGGTATGGTACTGATGGGCTCGTGGTTCTGGAGTTCGCGCCCGAACTAGAACGCGACGGTCGAATCCTTGGCGGTCGCTTGGACCGGTTCACTACCATTTCCGACGGTGTCTGGCACGGCGTCCTCGACGCGCGTGCCCCTCGGGCCGAAGGGGCCGATGAGGCAGAGTCGGTGGCACTTGCAAAGGAAAACGCCAACCGTGGTATCGAGATTCTGGACGCTGCCCCGGATCCAAACGCTGTCTTCGTCAACGACGCGACCATCCCTCTTCAGTATGAGTCCGTCGAGGTGGATCTGCCCACAGGCTACTGCGATCGGCTCTCAGTAGCCGATTCTTCGACTCATGTACCGAGCTCACGACAGCGATCGATACCGCTCTTGATCAACTCTCGATTTCAAAAGTGGGCAATTGCTTCTAATGACTACTATAGTATCTCCTTTGGAAGGAAGAGCGACTAACGGATCTCATGACGCTCTTCCTCGATTGATCGGTCAGGTTCGTCAGATGTAATAAAACTGCGCTAGTACACAATTCTCATGGTTGAAGATAATACCGTCCCTATGGGCGAGCTGACATGGGAAGAGTTCGCTGACCGGATCCACGACGGGCCCGTATTCATTCCGGTAGGAAGTACTGAGCAACACGGACCGCATCTACCGCTTAACGTGGATACAGTTCTCGCCCGAGAATTCGCTACAAGGGCAGCGAGGCGCGTCGACGGAGTCGTTGCACCAGCACTCCCATACGGATTCAAATCACAGGCCGGAAGTGGCGGAGGTCCGGACTTCACGGGAACTACAAGCCTTGACGGTGAGTCCCTTAGACGCCTGTTTGGTGACGTAGTCGGTGACCTAGTCGCTGACGGTGCCAGCGAAATCGTCGCAATCAACGGTCACTACGAGAACGAATACTTCCTCCGCGAGGCGGTCGACCTCCACCTCGAGGGAGGAGAAGGCGAGTTTATGATCGCTAGTTGGTGGGACCTGCTTTCCCCGGACGTGCGCGAGGACGTATTTAGTGACGTCCCGGGTGGGTTTCCTGGTTGGGCGACCGAGCACGCCGGAGTGGTCGAAACTGCGCTCATGATGCACTTCCGTCCCGACCTCGTTCGTGAAGATCGCGTCGTAGACGGGGGGCCGGATCGATCGCCGCCGTACGTGTTCAAGCCTGCACGCGACGATCAGATCGCCTCGTCTGGTGCGTATTATAAGGCAACGTATGCGACGCCCGAGATGGGGGAACGAGTGGCAGTGGACGTTGTTGAAACCCTCGTCGACGGGATTGAGAGCGAGTGGGGCGACGCAGTCTGACAGTTAGTGGCCGGCCGATGTCGCGTGGAGGCCGACGACGCCGACGACAATGACGCCGATGAAGATGATCCTTGCTGGATTAGCCGACTCATCGAGGAGCACGATTCCTAGGATTGCCGTTCCGGCGGCGCCGATGCCGGTCCAGACAGCATAGGCGGTTCCAACTGGGAGCGTCTCTACTGCCTTCCCGAGCAGCACAAAACTGATGACTAACGCGACGACTGTCGTAGCCGTTGGGAGAGGTTTCGTGAACCCGTCAGCGTAGGTCAGACCAATCGCCCAAGCGATCTCGAATAAGCCGGCCAGAATAAGAAGGTACCAGGACATTTCTATAAATATGGATGTCGCCCACGACTAAACGTTCCGTTTAGCGTTTGAACTCGATTGTCACGGGCTGTGCAATTTTCTGCGGGGCCAACTAGTTGGTTCGCTCGTCGAATCGTCTGTTGGTGACTGAACCATGGCCGCGGGCGTGCGCTGTTGGGAAGTCGAGGCGTCATATCACACTAGATAATATCCACTATATGTGGCAGCTTTTAGTATGTTTTTACTCCTGTTGGGGGATATATGGAACTCAGTCATTCTGTTTGTGCTGTCGCCCAAAGATTAATCAACTATGTCTCTAAACACTGCCTGCGTATGACTCCCGATCCCATACACCATTCCACTAACTTTCCCGCGTGGATGATAAATATATGCTCTCCGGCGCAATCCAAGACGCCGCTCGCTGGAGGTGTCGTCGCGTGATCGATCCCCAGGAAGTCCCGCGGTTCGCAGGCGTCTCGTCGTTCATGCGGATGGCCCACGTATACGAGCTGGACGACCGCGACGCGGATGCCGCTTTCCTCGGTATCCCATTCGACGATGCGACAACGTACCGTCCAGGTGCGCGGTTCGGCCCACGTGCAATCCGTGAGGCGTCGACTCTTCTCAAACCCTATAATCCGGTCACGGGAACGAATCTGCAGGACTACTCGATCGTTGATCATGACGATGTTCCTGTGATCCCCGGCTATATCGAAGACACGTTCGACGAGATTCAAGAACGTGTAGCATACGTGCTTGATCACGGTACCGTCCCTGCGATTGCAGGCGGCGATCACTCTACGACGCTGCCAGTGTTGCGCGCTGTTGCCGAAGAGTACGGCCCGGTATCTCTCGTCCAGTTCGATGCTCACTCCGATCTATGGACCGAATACTTCGGGAAGGAACACAACCACGGAACGACCGTGCATACTGCCATTGAGGAAGGGTTGATCGATCCAGAGACGTCGATTCGGATCGGAGACCGCGGCGGGCTGTACGGTCCCGAAGACGTCGATATGATCGACGAGTCAGGAATCGAGTACTACACAACCGAGGAGGCAATCTCCGAAGGATTGAACGAACTCGGTGAGCGACTCCGTCAGCGTGTTGAGGGACCAGCGTTTGCAACGATCGATATTGACGTCGTTGATCCAGCGTACGCGCCGGGGACGGGGACACAGATGCCTGGTGGTTTGACGTCGAGAGAGATCCTGCGCCTAACGCGACAACTTCACGGCGTCGATCTAGTCGGATTCGATCTTGTTGAGGTGGCGCCGCCATACGACGACCGCGCCGGAACAACGTCGGTGCTTGCAGCGAACGTAATGTTCGAGGCGCTGTGCGCTGCGCTCGACTGAAAATAATATTCAATGTAAAGCTAGTATACCAGGACGATATACTCATTTAGGTTAGTTCTGCCGCACAGTGTCCCTACATAAACATCAGATTTAAGTACCTGTGCAGATATTGGGATATCGTGCCATGTCTGTGAAAGTCACTACCATGCGTGGTGTTGCGCTCAGCGTTTGCGAACGCGGCGTACCGGCAGTTGATTTGGCAAAGGGCAATGATCAGCGTACTCGTATCAACGGTCGTCTGCAACAACAGGAATGGAGGGTTCTGACCGATGGCGTTTGACCTCAAAAGCGGGATCTACCTACTGTACCTCCTCTTCGTCCTCGGGGTCGCTGTCTACTCATACGGTAAGATCGACGACGCAGAGGATTTGCTGGTGGCCGGGTTCGAACTCCCGCTTCCGTTTGTCACTGGCAGCCTAATCGCGAGCCTGCTGACCGCGACGTATTTTTTCACCGGAGTTGGCCTCGGGTTCAACGTAGGCGGCTGGGAGGCCACCGCTGTGCTCACCGGTCTCGGTTCAACGATGATTCTGGGCGGTATCATCTGGACGAAGCCGCTCCGTCGGCTGCGTGGGTGGACGATGAGTGACTATTACTACCGGCGCTTCGGCGAGAACAAGATGATCGGGGCGTACGCTGGCCTGTTAATGTGGATAGCGTTCAACATCTTCTTGGTCGGTGCACTGACCGCCGGCGGTGCGTACGTCGTCGCCGCTGTCCTAAACGTCAGCTTCACAACCGCGGTCTTCATCACCGCAATTATCACGGCGGCGTACAGCATGCTTGGCGGGTTATGGGCGGTCGCGTACACCGACTCACTGCAAGCGATCATTGGTCTCATTGGACTGTTCATCGGCGCATTCATGTTATTCGGCGACGCTGGTTGGAGCACTCTTGGTAGCGCCAGTCACTGGAACGTCCCTCACCTATTCACTGCCGGTGGGACGACGTTCTGGTCGTTGTACCTCGTGTTCGCGGTGGGTGATCTGCCCGCGGCCGATATCGGCCAGCGCGTCGCCGGCTCCGACAGTCCGGACACGGCACGAAAAGCCATGCTCATCGCCGGCAGTATCATCGTCATTGTCGGATTCCTTCCGGGTCTCATTGGTGAAGCGCTCCAACCGCTGTACTCGAACCCCACCAACGCCGAACGTCTGTTCATCCAATATATCGACGAGGCGATGCACCCAATCATGGGAGGGATCGTCCTGTCAGCTATCGGTGCAGCCGCTATGTCGACGCTTGACTCTGCGTACGTAGCGGGAACGGCGTGCCTGCTGAAGAACGTCTACCTTGACGTGGTCAACCCGAACGCAGCTGACGATCGACTGATGCTGCTCTCGCGGGTTCTGATCGGACTGTCGGCGCTGGTTGGCGCCCTGCTCGCCGCGTACTTCCAGCAGGCGCTATTCCTGGCAGTGCTAACGTTCGATCTTATCTTCGTGACACTCGTACCGGCGCTCATTCTTGGTGTCTACTGGAGGCGGGTCAATGCGAAGGCGACACTTGCTTCTATCACGGTGGGGCTGGTTGTCTACGTCATGCTCTACCAGTTCGGTAACCCGTTGGCGTTTTCCGCGGATTCCATGGGGCTTGCACTCATTGCCTCAATGTGGAGCACGGTCAACTGGGTCCCGTCCGTCATGCTCTCGACGATTACCATCGTCGTAGGTTCGTTTATTTGGGAGCCGACCGACGCAACGCTGGACGCCTACGAGCGCCAACATGATTCTAGTCACGACCACACCGACGTGCCGGAGATGTTCGGCGACGCGACGGTTGAACAACCCATGGCTCCGAGCGAGGACTGATCCGTGAGCGAACGACTCTCGGACAGGACCGCGCTCATCACCGGGGCATCCCGGGGTATCGGGAGTGCTATCGCCGTCGCATTCGCACGCGAGGGCGCAGACGTAGCGATCAACTACTACTCAAATGAAGCGGCAGCCGTCGCCACGGCTGAGGATGCCCGCACGGCCGCGCCTGATAGCGTCTCCGTGACGACAGTGCAAGCTGACGTTACGGACGAAGACGATGTCGACGAAATGTTCGAGACGGCGATAAATGAACTCGACCGTATCGACGTCCTCGTGAACAATGCTGGCGTCCTATCGCACGCCCGCGTAACGGAATTGTCCGTCGACGAGTGGGATCGGGTTCTCCAGACCAACCTTCGGGGAACGTTTCTTTGTTCTCGTCGTGCCCTTTCGGATATGGAGAATGTCGGTGAAGGGTGTATCGTCAACGTGACTTCGGACCTCGGACATCTTGGAGCACCGGAACTTGCCCACTATAGCGCGTCAAAAGGTGGGACAATCGCATTCACCCGCGCTGTGGCTCGCGAGGTCGCGCCCGAAATCCGCGTCAACGCCATCGCTCCCGGTCCGATCGCTACCGACATGCTGACCGAGGACGTCTCCGAGGAGCGCCAGCAAGAGGAGGCCGAAATTCCCTTAGAACGGGTCGGCCGACCGGGCGAAGTTGCACCGGTTGCCGTCTTCCTTGCGAGTGACGACGCGAGTTTCTTTACCGGACAGGTGCTCGATCCGAATGGCGGATCGGCGATGTACTGACGCTCGAGGGCCGTGTAGTCCGTTATCTTCCGGTCGTTACTCGGCCATGTAGCCGCCGTCAACGACGAGGTTGTGACCAGTGACGTACGCGGCATCATCGCTCGCGAGAAACACGGCCGCATCGGCAACATCTTCTGGGCGCCCATCCCGTCGAAGCGGGATATCCTCCGTGAACTGACCAATAACCTCGTCTTCATCTTGGCGCGTCTGTGCGGTCTCGATGATGCCTGGATTAATCGCGTTCACGCGAATCCCCTGGGGGCCCTGTTCGACCGCGAGTTCACGCGTAAGATTCGTTACGCCCCCTTTCGACGCACAGTAGGCTGACGATCGGTCGTAGCCGGCGAGACCGGCGATCGAGGACATATTGACGATGACGCCGCCGCTTTCCTGATTTTGCATCGCATCAATCGCAACTTGCGAACCGAAGTACACGCCCTTCAGGTTAACGTCCAGAACGTCCTCATAGGTCTCTTCGTCGACAACCGTGATATCGGATTGGGGCGGAAAAATGCCCGCGTTGTTCACCATGATGTCGAGGCACCCATAGGTGTCGCGCGTCGACGCCACGACAGCCTTTAGATCGTTGACTGACGATACGTCTGTTCGGACGAATCTACTCGTTCCGTCCTCGGCCAAGATACGCTCGTGTGTCGGCTCACCGCCTTCGCGCGGTTCTTTTTGTGTGTCGGCTACGATGACAGTCGCTCCCTCTTTGGCGAAGCGGAGCGCTATTGCGCGGCCGATCCCGGACGCTGCGCCTGTGACAATTGCGGTCTTCTCTGCAAGTCGTTGGGTCATGAATGACTGGGTTTCGTGATTGGTTGATTTGTAAGTAGCTGGTGGAAGCTCGTCTCGCGTCATGCTGGATGCTCGCGTGCGACCTTCGGAAAGGAGGGACGGCGCGGACGGCTGGAGCTGTACCGAACTGCGATCAGGTGTCCGGCCAGCGTTCAATGTAGACTGTCTTGTCCGTGTAGAAGTGGATCATGTCCTCGCCTTGTGCATGCAGGTCGCCGAAGAACGAGTCCTTCCAGCCGCCGAAGTGGAAGAAAGCCATTGGGGCAGCCGTCCCGGCGTTGACACCGAGATTGCCGACGTCCGCTTGGTGGCGTACTTTCCGCGCGTCGGCACCGCTGCCGGTAAACAAGCTGGCTGCGTTGCCGAAGTCACTACGGTTCATCACGTCAATCGCCTCATCAACATCATCAACTGCCATGAGGCCAAGTACTGGACCGAAGATCTCCTCGCGAGCGATCGTCATCTCCGGGTCAATACCGCCGAACACAGTCGGCCCGAGGAAATTCCCCTCCTCGTACCCATCAACCTCGACATCGCGCCCGTCAAGCAGCAGTTCCGCGCCCTCGTCGATTCCGGTCGCGATCATGTCGCGGACGCGGGCTTCGTGTTCAGGCGTGATGAGCGCGCCGATGTCCGTCTCGTTATCGAGACCATAGCCGATCTTTTGGGCCTTTGCTTCCTCAACAACGCGCTCGACGAACTCGTCGTAGATGCCCTCTTCGACGACGACGACGTCGTTTGCGAGACAGCGTTCGCCCCCGCAGGCGCAGGCCGATGATACCGTCTTTTTTGCAGCAAAGTCGAGATCTGCGGTCTCAGTGACGATGATGTGGTTTTTCGCTCCGCCTTGGGCCTGTATGCGCTTTCCGTTTGCAGCAGCGCGCTCGTAGATCGTTTTCGCGACAGGTGTGGAACCGACGAACGACGCACCCTGGATCCCGTCGTGGTCGAGCAACGCGTTCACGGTGTCGACGCTTCCATGAACGAGCTGCACGATGCCGTCCGGGAAGCCCGCCTGCTCGACCAGCTCGAAGATGCGCTGGGCGACAACTGGATCCTGCTCGCTGGGCTTGAGGATGAATGCGTTGCCAGTCGCGACCGCGTACGGCAGGAACCACAGCGGGATCATCCCTGGGAAATTAAACGGTGTGATTGCGGTGAACACACCCAGCGGCTTACGAACCGCTGTCTCGTCGATCTCCGGAGCAGCATTCGGAAGATGGCCTGCCTGCATCATTGAGGGAATGCCACAGGCGACCTCAACGTTCTCTATCCCGCGGCGGAGCTCACCCTTTGCCTCGGCGAGCGTCTTGCCATGCTCCTGTACGAGGACCTCCGCGAGATCATCTTGGTGGTCCTCAAGCAACTGTTTGAACTCGAACAGCGGCTGGATGCGTTCTTCCACGGGAGTCGCGCTCCACTCTTCGAACGCCTCTTGACCAGCTTGTACAGCAGCATCAACGTCATCAGCGGAGCTGAACCCGACGTAGGAAATTACTTCACCGAGCGAGGGGTTGACGACATCTTGACCATCGTCGCTAGATGGTGCCTGCCAATCGCCGTCGATGTAGTTCTGTACGTCGTCCCACGGGGGGGATGTATCGAGTGACATTGAACATCTGAAACTGTATCTCTCCCCCAATAAATCTTTCCTACTATTTCCGAGAAGATGCGCTAGAGCGAGGATATAGTAGCTCAAAAATTAGCTTTGGGTCAACACTGTTCTAGAATAGCCGTCCTAAGGCAAAGATTAATCAACCGTAAGCCAATAGGTGACATACACGGATGTCAAAACAGGAATCTGCAGCCGACCCCGACCTGAATGAGATCGAACAAACCGACAAGGAGTACGTGTTTGGGACGTGGTCGTACCAAAAGGAAGTGAGTCCAACCGAGGTCGTCGACACCGATGGCGTCCGATTCACGACCGCAGACGGCGACGAGTATATCGACTTCTCGAGTCAGTTAATGTGCTCGAATCTCGGCCACTCTGCCGATAGGGTCGCCGACGCAATCGACGAACAGGTGCGCGAGGCGGCGTACGTCTCGCCCGGTTACACAACCGAGAACCGCGCAAAACTCGGGAAGAAACTCGCCGAAGTGACTCCCGGAGATCTCTCGAAGACGTTCTTCTCAACGAGCGGTACCGAGGCTGTCGAAGCCGCGATCAAGATTGCGCGCTTCTATACAGGTAAACAGAAGATCATCTCGCGGTACCGATCGTACCATGGTGCTACCTACGGCTCGATCAGCGTGACTGGCGACCCTCGCCGGCTCAAATCCGAACCCGGAATTCCAGGGACGATCAAGGCACCCGATCCGTACGCGTACGGATCGACGCTCGATCCGATGGAGAGCGTCGAATACATCGATGAGATGCTCGAACTCGAGGGCGACACGGTCGCGGCGATCCTCGTCGAGCCGATTGTCGGATCGAATGGGATCCTCGTTCCACCTGAGGAGTACCTCCCGCGGCTAAAGGAGATCGCCCACGACCACGGTGCCTTGCTCATCTGTGACGAAGTGATGGCCGGCTTCGGCCGCACTGGCGAGTGGTTCGGCTCCGACGTCTTCGATGTCGAGCCCGACATCATGACGATGGCCAAAGGATTGACTGGCGCGTATCAACCCCTCGGTGCGACGATCGTTACTTCCGAGATTGCAGACCATTTCGAGGAGAATATGCTCTGCCACGGCCACACGTATGCCGGTCACCCTGCAGCAGTCGCTGCAGGCCTCGCTACTATCGAGACCTATCAGGAGGAGAATCTGATTGAGCACGCAAGCAAAGTAGGTGAATATCTCGGTGAGCGGATCAACGACCTCGCAGAGAAACATCCCAGCGTCGGCGACACCCGCGGTGTTGGACTATTCCGCGGGATCGAACTGACAAAACATCCCGAGAAGCGCGTCCCGTTCGGCGAGCGTGAAGACAAAATTAGCGATGGGAATACCGTCGTCGACGAGGTGTCCGCGGCTGCCGCCGAACACGGTACGTACGTAGCGAACATGATCAATACGCTGATAATCGCACCTCCGCTCACAATTACCGAAGACGAGATCGACGAAGCAGTAGCTGCAATCGACGCTGGCCTTGATGTCTCCGACGAGGCAATGGAATACTGATCGAGCCACGGAATACTCCCACCGGGTGGCTACTATTTGCCATACGATTACGAAAGGAGGTTTCTTCACTCAGTCTCACTAACGGACCCGTATGAACGACACGTTACCGGCGGCTCCAAATCTCGATGAAACGGACCTTGCCATCCTTGAGCGCGTAGAAGACGATTTCGACGTCAGTCTCGAAACGTTAGCCGACGAACTCGACCTTTCAAAGTCCGCGGTTCATTATCGACTGAACAAGCTCAAGGATACCGACGTGATCCAAGGCGTCACCGCCGACGTCGATCCGCTCGCTTTCGGTCTAGAAATGGTCGCGATCACAGACGTTTCCGTCACGCACGAAAGCGGCTACTCGGAAGATATTGGCGAGGAACTGATCGCACTTCAGGGCGTCGAGCAGGTGTACTACACGATGGGTGATGTCGACTTTGTCGTTATCAGTCGCGTTCAGACACGTGATCAGCTAAACGACCTCATCGACCGGATCGTCGCAATCGAGGGTGTCAACGAGACTTCGTCAAAATTCGTGATGCAGGAGTTCGAGAACAACCGATCTGTATCCGCGAATCTCACCGAGAAGGCGCGCGAGACCGTCCTCGATCCGTCGAACGAATAACAGCTATCTGCTCGTGTGGTACACGGTTCGCACCAGGCCGAACCCCCTCCCACGCTCGGTCTCGGAGAGATGGTCCATGAACCGCGGAAATACAGTTGCGCCCCACCCCATGCCGAATCCAATAAACAGGATGCTAACGGCAGACGCGACGATTCCGGAGACAGTCACTAGCAACGAGAGTCCGGTGATGTTTGTGCACATACACAGACCCGTTTCGAGATTGCGTCCGTACCGGTCCGAAACCGCGCCCACGCCAACTTGAAGGGGACCGAGCACCATGAAGTAGGCCGCGAACAGGAGTGCGGCGGGTGTTGAGGAGTAGCCGCGATACGTGGTGAGAAATGTCGGCAGAAACGAGACAAGACCCGTCCACGCGAACTCGGTGAGCACGGCAATTTCGCCGGTAAACGCGATTGCTGTCCGAGAGAGTACGCCGATTAGTGATCGCATTCAGATCTGCTCTCAGATTGATCGCCCGGACTGACGAGGTTTCTATCGGGCGAACACCGCGAGCAAACAGTACGGCAGCGACTGTCGCGACGACCGTGGCAACAGCGACAGCAGGACGCCAGCCAAAGCGGACACCTATCCACGACACAACGGTTGGCATGATTAGTCCTGCAGCCGGAGCTTCGTCGTTGTGGGTCCCGAGCGGAGTTCCAAGACCATCATACGTATGCGCGAGCAGCGCAATCGCGACGCTGAAGTGTGATCCTGCTGTGAGCCCGAGTGAGATGGTTCCAGCGAAAAAGACGCTAAATCGGGGGTGCAGCGGCAATCCCGAGTGTCGCAATTCCTATTCTGGTGTTGATCTAATGGTCTGTCGCTCACCGAACCGATCAGCTAAGGGCCCGCTTGGATATTGAACAATCGCGTACGTAAGCCACATCCCGGAGAGGGCGGCATCGATCAGCTTGTTCGAGACGGCAAACTCGGCAGTGATGGCTGGCATGACTGGACTAATCGACAGCCGTACAACCATCGTCGCGAAGAACGGGACGGTACAGAGTGCTAGCACAGTATAATGATAGCGCCAGTGCATCACCAATACCCCGCGGTTCGTGGAGTTCGACATATGGTCTCGTTCACTGAAAGTACGTTCGGAACACTCGTTCGGCCAAACCGTCGGTGCGACCGATCGGCAAATGACGCTGTTGCTCCGGTCACACCGTGCATTCTGGTGAGTCGCAGTATCGAGCCTACTCGACAGATATCGTCGACACCACCCTATGATCTCTTGAAGCTGATTGAACCCGGGGAGTTCCCGGGTACAACATCTGTTAGTCGTCCTCGCCTCCGCTAGCTTTGTCAGAAGTTGTCGGAACGTCTATTCCGTCCCGGTTGAGAGTGACTTTCTTGCCACCCTCAAGTGCTTTGGGATCGTACTCGCGAAGTTTGTAGACGAACTCCTCAACACGATCCTCATCTGGTGCCGAGGTGACAAGTGATACGCCCACGAGGACGACAGCACAGACGATCAGTCCTGGCGTCCCGATCCACAACCCGAGTGGCACTGCAGCCTCGGTAAGCGAGTAGTACCAGATAGTCGTTAGGCCGGTGAGTAACCCCGCGACGGTCCCCTGCCAGTTCGCCTGTGACCACCAGAATGCCGCTATCGCAGGTGGGAGCAGGAGCAAGTAGCCTGGAATTGCCAGATCAATCGCGATGCCGACGAGCAGACCAAGGTCGACGAGCGAGAAACCCAGCGCCACCATTGCGAGCATTCCTGAGAATACCTTTGAATGGCGGGACAACCGTTCCTCAGAGATGTCTGTGGGGAGCAATTCCTGGTAGATGTCACGCGAGATGATCGATCCCATCATCAGGATCATCGTGTCTGCGGTCGACATTGCAGCTGCCACTGCAGCGGCCATCAGTACACCCAGCACTGGTCCTGGCATCTCGAGGATGTACTGCAGAATGACCGTATCAGCGTTTTCCAGACCCTGGTGTGCGGTTATCCCTGCAAACCCGATGATCCCAGGGAACAGAGTCAAAAGTACTAGCGCGGAGAACGAATCGCCAAATCCCATGGCCCAGACGGCTGAGTGGCGTTTTGATGAATAATAGCGTTGCCAGATATGCGGGAACACGGGGATCGCGAGCCCGAATCCGGCTGCAGCTGTATAGAGATAGAGCGGATCCATCGTGATCAGTGCGACACGGTCGAACTGCTGTGTGACGTCTGCGTACACGCCAGTCGGGCTCGTAAGGAGAACCCAGCCAGAAACGAAAATCATTCCAGCCCACAGCAGAAGTGCCTGCAATGCGTCAGTGTACGCAACGCCTCTCATCCCCCCGATCGCGATATATCCGGCCATGGCGACTCCGATAACCACCACAGCGGACTCGCGAGAAATCATGCCTTCGGTCAAGACATTGAGGACGAGTCCCATCCCAGTAAACTGGATCGTGACATAGAACAGTGTAAAGCCGACCGAAATCAACGCGACGAGTACGCGTACACTACGACTCCCTCCGTACCGGTCACAGAAGAGGTCGGCGGGCGTAACGTAGTCCTTTCCGGTTTTACTGATCTTCCAGATTTTTTCCCCAAGCATGACGATGATTGGGAAGTCTGTAACGACGATCGCACCAATGATCACAAGCCCGGCGATCCCAAGTTCGTAGGCGATCCCACCACCACCAAGGAACGTAAATGCGGAAAACGCAGATGCAATCATCGTGAGAAAAATCACGACGCTACTTAATGACCCGCTTGCGACAAAATAATCGCTAATATTGAGTTCAGTGAGACGGCTTCCGTGGAGAGACAACACGAACAATCCGGCGAGATATAACAGTGTCAGCCCCAGACCGAGATAAATCCAGGCCGCCATTTATGTCCCCTCCGTAGAATCGGTCGATTTTGGCTGCGTAAACACTTCGCGCAGGTCTGGTTTCCCGAGATAGAGCCACGCGAACACAGAGTTGGCACCGACGACAAATGTCATAAGCGCTAGGAGTGCGACGTAGGGCTCCGGTAGCCCGACGACGGTTCCTGTCGATCGCTGGTAGTAGTACAAGTATCCGATAAGCGTGAGGTTGCTAATGATGATGAATCCAAACCATCCTTGTCCGACACGACGCTTGTCCATGCTTCTGTGTGTCATTGTCATGCCCAATTCGTCAATCGGACTATTTCCACATAAATATGTCTTTCCAGGATAAAATAGAGGTAGGTCGGAATTCTGTCGGACTATGTTCTGTCTTTCAGCCGTCTAGGAGTAGTCGGTCCTAGTGGAATGTGTCCCTCTTATAGCCGCTATAGCAGTACTGGAAGAACTATCGATTCCAAAGTGAGTAGTACTTCTGATGCCAACTATAATGGCGACCTGTCGCTGGCCACTCTTGGAGCCGCAACCGACAATCAATATCGTTAACGAAGGATGACGCCGATCCTGTGAGTGAGAATATCCGGTGAGTCATTCGATCACGTAGTCGCTGCATAAAATGAACACTGTTTCTTGGCCAGCGTGTTGGTTTCAATCCTGTACAGGAGCGATTAGTTCATAGCCCGAGCTTCAGCGGGGAATCCCAGAAGCCGCTGTATTTCCAACGAACGAAACTTGCCTGGAGGGCAACGCAACGCCGTTTTATATATCTGGAACCCGTCAATCACTGGTGACACGGTCGAAACGCACCGGTTCGCGGGTGGTCGAGGGGCTGAGCGGTGAACATATCACCGGCAAAGAGTGTCGCCCTCTCGAGGGCAATGAACGGCCGATCCACCAGGTGGGACCCTATGACGACCGCGTTACGGATCTCACACCGCTTCGCCTCGAATTGAGTCGGGCGATCGCAGACCAGAATCCGACGAGTATGCGCGAGGCCGGTCGCTTCGTGACTTCTGCCAGGACCGGTTAAAAAGCGATCCCGTCGACGAGGCGGTCGCTGCTCTCGTCAAAGAACGGCGGTCGCGGGTCACCACACTTTCAGGGCACACACCGTCACACAACAGCGCCAGACCTCGTTCCGCCGGTAATCCCACTAGATAAACTCCGAGTTCTGTGGGGCCGTTCGTGATGTGTACTTCGCACGGCATCGTGTCGATACGATCCTGCTCGACGAGGTGCCAGTATGTCTCGGCCAGTTCATCGGGATCGAGAACCGTCTCGTCGGAGCGATCGGGAGCCAGCTCGCGGGTCCCTGGGCCGTCGATTTGCCCATCGATGACGACGTGTGCGACATGGATCCCGTCAGGACCGAACTCCTGTACGATGTCCATCGCCATGCCTCGAGTGGCGAGGTCAGCGACCGTGATCGGTGACTGCGCGTGGACAATCGCGTCGTACAGGCGGCCCTCGAGCGAGCCCTCGTCGAACGGGCTCTCGATTGCCGACTGCAGTTCGTCCGAACCGGGCTCCAATGTGTCTCCCACGGCACAGCCGTCGCATAAATCTTCTTGACTGTTATCGTCGGACGACGGGTCGGAGCGCGTCGATCGGCCACTGACTCAGGGATCGCGCTTCGCTGATGCCTGGCCGGCCATCGTGGAGCCGGACCACGCCTGCCAGCGCGACGACCCCCACCGCGCGCGTCGGGTCGCCCGCGGCCAGTGAGGGTGGTGCCGAACAGACTGGTTCCCGTCTCGGCAGCCGTTCCACTGTCGCTCGCGGCGGCGTCGGTCGTCGACCCGGGGATAACGATCGGTCAGCGCATTTTCAACACTTGTCGGCTCACCTAGGTAGAGCACGACGGCGTCGGTCGCCAGCTACGAGCGGGAGCCGATCGCGAACGCGACACCAAGCGTCAGCTGCCCGTACCGTCGCGCGAGCGGGAGGACGACGCCCGAAAGTGGAATCGCGACGACCACCGAGTGGGGCAGCGCGCGAACGCCGCGTCGCAGCGGGAGGCGACGGCGGCGTATCCCCACGGCAATACGCGAGGTGGTCACGGGCATTGTCTCTGCATGATGGCCCCTCCTGCAGTGCGACCGGGACAGTCCGTCCCCGGGGCGACGTCAGTTGGACTGCTTACCGGGACCGCACCAGCAACGGAAGCATGCTCGGTTTCATCTCTATGGTGAACGCGGCCACGGTCCCTCGGGAGGCGGGCTGTGATCGCGGCAACCACGGGGCGAACGAGGCAGTTTGGGACGGAACCGCGCGCCGCCTCATGTACAACTCTCAGTCTAGCCCTTCTGCCAATTCGTCGATTGTCTTATCACTCGAGGAGAGTTCCGTCTTGAGATCTGAATTCAGCAGTTGGCGCTCAACGTTGATCGAGCGATTGATTTCCTCGCGGATCTTGCGTTCCTGCGTTATCTCCTCGTCTTCGCGGGCTTGACCCGCCAGTTGATGGAGTTGTTGGCGGTTCGCGCGGAGTTCCAGCAGGAGTGGAATGCCACCCATTTCCTGGAATTCGTCGAGTCGGGGCAGCCAGTGGGAGATCGAGTCCAAGTCCTCGTTGACCGTCTCCTCGTCGACGTCGAATTCGGCGGCGACGCTCGCGACGACCCCCTCACGAGGTTCACCTCGAAGCACGTGGCGTTCCCAGATGCGTGTCCGTCGATCTCGGTCGGATGGGGGCATGGTCGGATACACTCCCGTCGTGTACGTTCACATACGCGTTCCAGCGAAATAGATGTTACACGGTGGCCCGGGCGGTCACCTCGTCTTCAACGAGGCAAGATACGCCGACTCCGCGATATAGGGTTCGATCGCCTTCTGGATCCACTCCGGATCGAACGTCGTCTCGATCTGCTTCGCCCGGCCGTCACGACCGCGGGACTCAATCCAGGTCTCGACGAGCCCCATCGTCTCGAGGTCCGTGACGACGTCACGAATCGCCCGCTCGCCGAGCTGGAACTCGTCGGGATACTCGTCGTCCTCGAGAAGCGTACGAACGTCGGTCGTCGTTACCGGTTGTTTGATCTCGCCGTCCTCTCTCCATCCCGCGATCCCTGTCAAGACCAAGAAGTGGTTGAACGGCAGGTCGAGCAACTTCTCGATCGTCGACTCCTTTTCCGTCTGGTCGAGGTTCGCATCGATACACTCCGCGGTCACCCGGTCGAGGCCACGCTCGGTGGCAGTCTCGCCGGCCTGGCGGAAGAGCGTCAGCGCCTTCCGGGCGTCGCCCCAGCGCCGGGCCGCTTCCCGCACGCCGTACTGCTGGACGTCGGCCGGGAGCGCGCCGTCGCGGAACGCCCGTTCGAGCCGCGGCGCGAGCACCGCCTCGAGGGCGTCGCGATCGTATGGCGGGAAGAAGACCTGTTCGTCGCTCATCGCGCTCTCGACGCGGCTGTCGAGGCGCAGATCGACCTCGAGCAACTCGTTACTGAGGAGCCAGACCGAGAGGTCGATCCCGCGTTTGCGTTTGCCCTCGCCGCGGAGCAGCCGGTAGAAGAAGTCGGTCGGATCGTAGTTCGTGTCGTGGCGGACGTGGTCGATCTCGTCCAAGAGCAGGACGGTCCAGGCGGGGGAGTCGGCGAGGGCGTTCCAGATGCCGGCGAAGACGCCGTCGAGACCCGCGTACGCTTTCTTGCGCTCGCCCGTCAGTTCGTAGAGGATCTCGTTGGCCGCCGAAAAGAGCGTCCGGCACTCCTTGAGGTTGACGTACTCCACCGCGACGGCGTCGTGGCGCGCCGCGAACTCCCGGCAGACCCGCCGGGTCGTCAGCGTTTTGCCCGTCCCCGGCGGCCCGTAGATCGACACCGTCGGCGGCAGATACCCCTCGTGGACGCCGTTCAGGATGGTCGCCAACTCGCGCTCCTGGGCGTCGCGGGCGTAGATCTCGGCCGGGTCGGCGAGCGGATCGAGCGCCCCCTTGTCGACGAACAGGCTCTCGTCCGGTGCGGTGTCGGCGAACAGGTCGTCGTACTTGCTCATGCGATCGCGGTTGCCAGCGGTAGTGGCGTGCCAGCAAAGAACGTATCGCCCCGATACCGACAGCGGCGTCGATCGGAACGGTGTCGGTGAGCGTCTCACGCCCGCCTCATCCAGGTGGCGGTCCCAGCGACGCCATCCCGGGCGGAGCGTTTATGTAGTGCGCTGTACTACATTGTATACAATGCCGTCGATCAGCGCCCGCGTCCCCGACGACGACGAGGAAGCTCTGGAGGAAGTCGCCGAGTTGCTGGACGAGGACAAGAGCACGGTGATCCGCAAGGCCCTCCGCGAGGGGCTCGCGGAGCTCCGCATTCGACGCGCCGTCGAGCAGTACCAGACCGGCGCGGTGTCGACGAATCAGGCCGCCCGGCTCGCCGGGGTGAGCATCGCCGAGTGGCTCGAGATCGCCCGCGAGCGGAATCTGACGAGCCAGCTCTCGCCCGACGAGCTCGCCGCCGACGCCGACAGCGCGCGCGAGCTATGACGACGATCTACGTCGACGCCACGACGCTCATCGGACTCGGGGCGATCGGCGAACTGGAGTTACTCACGGCGTTCGACGGGACGCTCGTCGTCCTGCCCACGATTCGCGACGAAGTCACGACCGAGCCGGCCAGGACGACCCTCGATCGGCTGTGTGATCGGGAGGCGGTCGACACGACGCTGCCGCCGGAAGCGGACGACGCGCGGGCCCACGCGATCCTTGACGAACCCGCGGTGAACGGCGACGTTCGCCTGATCGCGGCGGTGCTTGCCCACATCGACGCCGACGAGTCAGTGGCGGTCGTCTCCGACGATCGCCGCGTGCGCACCGTCGCCCGCGGCCTCGGGGCGACGGTCACCGGGACGATCGGCGTCATCGTCAGAGCCGTCGAGGAGGGCCTGACCGAAGACGACGCGAAGACGATCGTTCGTCGGCTCGACGAGCACGGCCTGCACATGACCGCCGAACTGCGAGAGACGGCGATCGCCCTCATTGAAGCAGCCGCCGAGTGATTTCCGCTTGAACGACGTTCGCCCGGAACAGTGCGAAGCGCTGGTTTTTCGCCGGCACAGTCCGCAGTTCCATGAGGTTGCGTGTCGACGTCAGCAATTTGTGCTCGGCGCTCAACAGATCGGCTGCAAGTCCTCCCGTCTCCGGTTCATCGGTGACCGTGGCGACGAAGCGGTTCGTATCGAGAACGAGCCACAGGTCCGTTCGCGGAGGTCCCGGACGACATCGACGGCATCCACGTCGAGTTCGGACGCCATGCCGCGTAGCCGCTCACCTCACGGGTCCCGATCGGCATCGGCGGCGTCAGCCGAGCGTGCAAATTCGGTCACGTCATCCGCATAGACACCCATAGCTGGCTGTACGAGTGCCACAGCGAAAACAGTGCGGCAGGGACGACGATCCACGTTCGAGACCCAGACTGGGAGTCGTCGTGGGCGTGATCGATCTCGTCGAGTCAGATACTGGGCCCGTGTCAGCGACCGCGAGACTCACGCATCGAGTCCCCACTGCACATCGTCGGCAACGGCCTGCAGTTCGCGGGCTGTCCGTGTGACCCGATCCCGACCGACGCGTTCGATCGCCGTCTCGCGGTCGATTTCGTCGGTCACGTATCGCGACAGGACGACCTCGATCCAGAGGGCTTCGACGCCGCGCTCGAGGGCGTGTTCGAGGATCTCCGATTCGGGTTTCCCTCGTGCGTCGGCGATCTCTTGTACCCGCTCGGTGAGATCCGTGGCCATGGCCGGATACTGGCTCCGTACGACCGTACACAGCAGTGGAGACGCCATCGTGTCCGACGGTGTCGGTCGGTCAGGTGCGGACTCGACAGCGATTGCTCCCGCACGCGAGGGTACCCTCATTGCGCAACTGCTGGTCGAAGAACTCGGTCGGATCGTCGTTCGTGTCGTGGCGGCCGTGGTCGATCTCGTCGCACAGGAGGACGGTCCAGGCGGGGGAGTCGGCCAGGGCGGCCCAGATGCCGGCGAAGACGCCGTCGAGGCCGGCGTAGACTTTCTTCCGGTCGCCCGTCAGTTCGGAGAGGATCTCGGTGGCCGCGCTGAAGAGCGTCCGGCACTCCGTCAGGGTGACGTACTCGACGGCGACGGCGTCGTGGCGCGCCGCGAACGCCCCGCAAACGCGGCGCGTGGTCAGCGTCTTGCCCGTCGCCGGCGGCCCGTAGATCGAGACCGTCGGCGGGAGGGTGCCCTCGTGGACCCCATTCGGGATGGTCGCCAGTTCGCGCTCCTGGGCGTCGCGGGCGACGATCTCGACCGGGTCGGCCAGCGGATCGAGCGCGCGCTTGTCGCCGAAGACGCTCTCGTCCGGTGCGGTGTCGGCGAAGAGGTCGTCGGACGTGCTCATGCGATCGTGATTGTCAGCGGTAGTGGCGTGCTAGCAAAGAACGTATCGCCCGTACGCGACTGGCGTCGATCGGACCGGTGTGCTGGTCGGACCAGGGTTGGGAGTCGACGCGACAGCCGGCGACGGGCCGCACATGGCTGCGAGCCGGCTGCCGCAGACCGGGGCAGGCGCTTGTCGGACTGCTGGAGCCCGCATACGTAGCGACGCGGGGCGAACGCACTGGCGCGGTCGAGCACAGCCGCTCGTGAGCGTCGAGGCGCGTCGCGTCTTAGCGCGGTCGCGAGTGGACGCCGATCGTGCGACCGGGAGTACAAGATAGACGAGTACGAACGGAACTCGATTGGGATCGGCGGCGAACAGTTCAGGCCGTACCTTCTAGTTTCGATATCTATTCTCGATACTCTATTTTATCCTAGGGGATCTGTGCTAAGGAGTATTTCCACGGCCTATCAACGTATCTTGGCCCAGCACGCGGCTCAGACGTGGTGCTTTCTCGATGTGGTGTTCGCCACCCGCAATCGAACAGTCACCGACAATTGGCGTTTGAATTCCGAAGTTAGCGTGGCTGTAATCGCCATATCGTCTCTCGGGAATTGGTTTCCCGAATGCGACCACAATGGAATTATACATCAGATTTTGAATTATATAATTTTTATTATATTCTGGGCTGAGCCGCAGTGACACTCCCCGCCGGGGACTGCCAACCGTGAACCACACAGCGAGCAATCGGCGTCTGCAAAGATCTCGGCCTCGGGACCCCGAGGGTCCGAGGCCGAGTAAGGGTCAAAGCACACGTTTTCATCGCTCTCTGCCTTCGTCTGGCCGTTGCACTCGCTAATCATCACCGCGGAAACGATGTCGCTAGTCCTAACATCACGCTATGAGATCCATTCTGCCCCACCGCCGTAGTATGTCATACTACGCGAGTTAGGTGATTGAATCAGGAGTCCTTCGGCTCCAGCGTGGGTGGCTCGACGTTGATCCAGAGTCAATACGTGCTGTCGATGGTCCCGCTCTCGGGGCGCGTGGGGTCCAGCAGGGAGTCGCCGCTGGTGAACGACTCCATGAGCGCCTCAGGGTAAGGTTCGTGGTCGGGTGTCCACTCGTGGTACTTCCACCAACTCCAACAGTTCATCACGTACAAAGCCAAACGCGCTGGTATCCGCGTCGAGAAAGTCAATTCGTATCACACCAGTCAGGAGTGTTCGGAATGCGGTTCGATGGGACCCTGTGATGGTGACCACTTTTCGTGTTCGGAGTGCGGTCGTGGACGCCACGTCGACCTGAACGCATCGGAAAATCCCGGGGCACGTCGTCGTCGCGCATCTCGGTACGGCCGTTGTCGAGCAACAAGAGATGGAACTCGCGTTCATCGGCCTCAACGGGCGGCTGTCGATCGGAGGTGTCAAGATTGTCGTATAGGAAGTAAGCGCCTGCCCGGTGCCCGAGCGCCCGATAAGTTCGAAAAATGGTGCGAGGTCGGCAACCGACGGTACGATCTTCTCGAGTCCCACGATCGCAATGTAGACATCATTGGACTCAGCCACCTTCCTGGCATTTCCCTCGTTGGTAATAAGCGCCAGCGAACCGGTCTCGGCGATCATGAAATTTGCCCCTGTCATGCCGGCATTGTTTAGATTAGCTGATTCCATGCATAGGTGAAGCTCTACAACCATGTTTCGGCGGTTCCCGGTTCGGCGTTTCTAAAACAATTTCAAACTGGTAGATCCGATGTTTCACTTCTTGAATGATACGTTCGATTGCATTCCGATTTCCGTATGTCTCGCGGCGAAATCGGAGGTCAAGAACGTGGTGTGCGGCTTTAAGCCTCGGGCCGAAATCGACGAGAAACTCAGCGTCGTCGGCGTCGTGTGTTTCGCAAAGTTCCTGGAGAAATCGTTTAGTTAGGCCCATGTTTCGCGTTGAAAAGAGCCTGGCGTGGAGGAATTCGTCCGTTACGTGATCGACAGCGGCGTAGAGCCAGTAGCGCTGGTCGTTGAGATGGATCACGGTTTCGTCGAGTGCAATGTGATCCGGTTGTTTGTCGTCTGTCGGCTGTAAATCGGCATTCTACACCCAATTATGGACGATCGATCGAGCCCGTTTGACGCCGAAACTCTATAAGACAGAGATAGTATCCAAAAGTGATAACCTGCGTAGCTAGGGCTGAATACTCAACTCCATCAGTTCGCGCGGTGTCTGCTCGCGCTCCACAAAGTCCAGCTGAATCTCGACGCTAGATCCACCGAGGCGGTCGAATTCTGGCCAGGTCACCTCGAATTCCACCGCCTTGCTCCTTCACACGCTAATCTGGACAGCGCCGTGTGCGAGATGAATAGATGGACGAGACGAACGGGTCGGCTGACGGTGACGAGTTTCCTCAGCAAATCTCTCTGGATACATAGAAGACGAATACCACATCCCCCACACTCCGTGCAGGAAATCGCTTCGTGGGCAGTCGGTCAGCTCAGGACTGATCCGGCCACCGCTCGATGTAGCTCATTTTGTCCGTGTAGAAGTTGACAAGGTCCGAGCCCTGGGCGTGGAGGTCGCCGAAGAACGAGTCCTTCCGTCCCCCGAACGCAAAGAACGCCATCGGTGCGGCCGTGCCAACGTTCACGCCCAGGTTCCCGGCCTCCACTTCGCATTTGAACCGACCAGCCTTGTGGCCGCTGTCGGTGAACAGGCTCGCGGCGTTGCCGAAGTCGCTCCGGTTGACGACGTCGACGGCCTCATCGAAGTCCTCGACGCGGACCAGTCCCACGATAGGGCCGAAGTGCTCCTCACGGACGATGGTCATCTCCGGCGATACCTCGCCGAACAGCGACGGACCAACGAAGTTTCCGTCTTCGTAGCCCTCGACGGTCACGTCGCGCCCGTCGACGAGGAGCTTAGCACCCTCGTCCACGCCAGACTGGACGTATCCCCTGATCGTCTCCTCGTGGTCGGCACTGATGATTGCGCCGATATCGACTCCGTCGTCGAGGCCGTACCCGACGGTCTGGTCGCGCATCTTCGCAACCATCTCGTCGGCAAACGCGTCATAGACCGAGTCCTCGACAACGACGACGTCGTTCGAGAGACAGCGCTCACCAGCACAGGCACAGGCTGAAGAGACCGTCTTCTCGGCAGCGTACGAGAGGTCGGCGCTCTCGGTGACGATGACGTGGTTCTTTGCGCCGCCCTGGGCCTGGACGCGCTTCCCGTTGGCCGCCGCCGTCTCGTAGATGTGGCGGGCGACTGGCGTGCTGCCGACGAACGAGACGCCCTCGATACCTGGGTGGGCAATAATTTCGTTCACGGTGTCGGGCCCACCGTTGAGCAATTGGACGACACCATCCGGGAAGCCGGCCTGGTCTACTAGCTCGAAGATACGCTGGGTAACGAGGGGGTCCTGTTCGCTGGGCTTCAGGATGAAGGCGTTGCCCGAAGCAACGGCATGGGGGAGGAACCACAGCGAGATCATCGCCGGGAAGTTGAACGGCGTGATGCCGACGAACGTCCCGAGTGGCTCACGGACGGCACTCTCGTCAATGTCGGGCGCGGCGTTGGCAAGCGTGCCGGCTTGCTGGAGTCGCGGCATCCCACAGGCCACCTCCACGTTCTCGATACCGCGGCGAAGTTCGCCCCGGGCCTCAGCCCGAGTCTTCCCGTGCTCGCGGACCAGAAGTTCGGCGAGTTCATCGATGTGCTCCTCAAGCAACGACTTCAGTCGGAACAGCGGCTGAATGCGGTCCTCGACGGCGGTGTTTCTCCAGTCGTCGTATGCTTCGTTCGCCGCGTCAACGGCCGCGTCGAGGTCCGCTGCATCGCTGAACGGGATCGTCGCCAGTCGCTCCCCGGTCGCAGGGTTGGTCACTGGCTGGCTGTCACGCCCGGCCGGTTTCTGCCACGAGCCGTCCACATAGTTCTGTACCTCGCCGTCAGCGCTCAGGCTTGCTAGCATCACTGGTGATTCAGGTGAGGTAGGGGACAATAATAAATTTTCGGCCAGTAAAGAAGGGACGGTCGACGGACCGACCGCTGTTCGACGCACATGCACCCGTGCTTCGGTTCACCTCGCCAGAGACGGTCCGGGACACTGGCGCACTCGTCGTGTTCGAACGGCACTCCCTCTCAGAGTAGCGAGTCCTGGAGCTGCCGGAGGTGGTACAGCACCGAATCCGTATCGAGGGTAACGTCGTTCGTCGACACTGGCTGGTCGGTGGCGATGGGGCGGGTCACCTCAGCACCGCTCAAGAGTTCGAACGGGACCAGGTCGGCCTCCGCGGCGACCGAAGCGTCCTCGAGCTGTCCATAGACAGTGTCGCCGCCGCCTCCCTGGATCGTCTCGCCGGGTTCGAGGTCGCGCTTCGCAGCCGCCACCACCTCCGTGGTCTGCCGGGTGACGACGCCTGTGGCCCGGTCCTGGAGTGCCGCCCTGGCAATGGACACCAGCGTCTCTTGGGGCAGGTGGAACGGCCTGTGGAAGACCTGGTACCGGCCATCGGACGTGGTGTTGATATTGTAGCGCTGGTCGAGGTAGATCTGCGTGGCCTCGTTGGGGGCCTCCGTCACCACGAACGCGCTGGGGTTATCGCCGGTCGGTGTGACCGCATCGATGACCCCAGTCCGGTCTAGAACGCCTCCGTCGGCCTTGGGTCGCAACGTCTCGAGCAAACCATCACGGTCGGTCTCCGGCATGTGGATGCCGCCCGTGTCCGGCGGGAAGCCGAGCGCGTTCGCCGCGGCGGCAAGTTCGACCGCGACCTTTGTGCCGTCGAGGAAGGTGTTGTACATCCGGGCGTCGGGCTCGTTTTCCTCAATAAACGAGTCTGGCAGGTCATACCGCTGCAGGGCGTCCTCGTGGGTTGCGTGGGGCGCGAAGGTCAGTTCCGTACCCTGACCAGCGGCAACGACGTCGAATCCCTGGAGGCGTGCCCAATCGGCGAGACGGACGACCTGCGCGGGTTCGTCGCCGTATGCCATGGTATAGGTTACCCCCCGATGAGCCGCAAATCGCGCCAACAGTGGCCCCACTGTCGCGTCTACCTCGACGCTCACCATAACGACGTCGTTGCCGGCCTCGATAGCTTCCCAGGCGTGGCGGGCACCCGCCTCCGGGTCGCCGGTCGTTTCGACAACTACGTCGACCGGTGCACCGGCAGCGGCGACGCCGTTTGTCGTCGCGACGCGCCGGTCGGCCGATAAGGCGGCCCGGATGCCGTCTCGGGTCTCCTCGACGTCCACGTCCGCCTCGGGAACCCCGACCTCCCGGAAGGTCCCCGTGGCTTTCTCCAGGTCGAGGTCCGCGAGGACGGCCGGGACGACCCCAGGAGTCTCCTCGATCTGGTACGCGAGGTGCGATCCGTACACGCCTGGACCAATCAGCGCCACCGTGATCGGCTCTGCTACACGCTCCGCCAGCTGGGCTCTGACTTCCATCTGTACAGCACAATTTTCGAGAGGTTATTTAAGTGTTATGTCGGGCCGCATATCAAAGGCCGCTGCTCCACGTTTACCGCCAAGGACGGCGATGCTGCCTTTTGTACCAGATATCCCGTAAACACCAGTATCAGGCCCTCTACGATACGGTCCTGCGAAACGACAGATCTCCGTACTGGTCTGTAACCACTCTTTCAACCGTCTGGCCGGTGCACCGACTAACGTGAAGGGATCGACCACGGGCCGGGAGCTGATACCCGATCTCTCCGGACGTTACGGCATTCTCTCATACAGAACCGGTCCGACAGAATCCGCAGTCGACAGCGGACGCGCGAAGGTCATCAGTGTGTACGCGACGGAGAAGACGACAGAGAGGGGATAGGGTCATCCGTGCCACCGTCCGAACGAGCGGTATTCTCATTATCCTCCGGTCTAAGGCTTGGGTATGACCGACAATGCACGGAGTGGGAATCACGACCGGATCAAGTCAGTCAGCGTCTCGCTGGACATCGTGACGACGTTGGAACAGGGCCCCCCCAGAACGATCACTGAACTGGCCGATAAGCTGGACCGATCACCGAGCAACGTCCTCGCACATCTCCGGACGCTCCAGGAACGGGGATTTGTCGTCGAGGAGCACAACCGGTACCGGCCCGGGCTTCGGTACTACGAAATCGGTACGGCGATCAGGGAGGAGTATCCGCTGTTCGTACATGGGACCCAACCTGCGGACGACCTGGCAGCCGATACGGGCGAGTTCGTCTGGCTGATGGTCGAAGAACGCGGGCACGGGTACTACATCTACAAATCGGCAGGGGACGCCGCCGTCGAGAGTGGAGCGTACACGACGGGGAGCCGATGGCCCCTTAATGCGAGTGCCAGTGGTAAAGTGTTGCTTGCTCACATGGGCGACACTAAAGTTGAGTCCGTTCTCGACGCACACGAGCTGGAGCAAGTGACGCCGAACACGATTACTGACCGGGCAGAACTGGAAACCGAACTCGAACAGGTCCGCAAAGAGGGCATCGCCCGTGACCACGAGGAGTCGGCAGTTGGCATCCGCGGCGTAGCCGCGCCGGTCCAGGGGCTCGACGGTCTCATCGGTGCAGTAGCGATATCTGGCCCGGCCAGCCGCATCGAAGGCGAATACTTCCACGAAACGCTTCCGAGAAAAATCGCCCAGACAGCTGATATCATCCGGATCCGGTATAACGGTGACGCGGCCGTCGATGGATAAGCACCGCTTGCATGGTGTGCGTTCGCCTATGACGCGACCCGAATTGCATTACAATTGTATGACTGTAAACTTGTCCGCACTTACTCACCTGAGCTGGGCATTACGCCCGAACTCACCGATCGACGTTGCCAGTCCAAACAGGTGCAACCGTATCGTTTGGGTCATCCAAACTGGGTCCATCAGTTTCCGTCCAGGCGAGAATTCGCGTCAGCGCGGTCGCCCAGCGGTAGACGAGCATTGCTGGCGGGTCCTGCGTTGGACATGTGCGTGGACCCATTTTTGCTACCACTATCCCCGCCGACACCAAGCCGGCATTTCGCAGGAGAGAATTTCAGACCGCCACGACCATCCGCCCGGCGATTGAACGAAGTCTGGATCGACCACAAGATTCAGGTGATCGCCCAGCAAATCCACGTTTGACAGAACGGGTTGTTCGTATATAGATGGCCGGACACCACGCGACAACGTCGAATCACCGAGGAGTACCGGGAAGGCACACGTGAGTTCGTACAGACACTTCGCGCTGTTCGTCGCTCTCGCGTTCATTTGGGGTTCCCTGTTTGTCTTCATCAAGATTGGGTTACCGTACGTGCCTCCAGTGCTGTTCGCAGCGCTCCGGCACGATCTCGCCGCCGTGCTGACGCTGGCGTACGCGGCGGCCGTTTCGGAGCGTTGGCGCCCGCGGTCCCGAGCGGACTGGTGGCTCGTCGCCCTCGGTGCCACCTTCTTCGTCGGCCTGTACAACGCGTTCCTCTTCGTCGGTCAGGGGGACGTAACCAGCAGTATCGCAGCGATTCTCACGGCGACGAACCCGATCCTCGCGGCGATGTTCGCGTGGGTCCTGATCCCGGCGGAACGCCTTTCGAAACCCGGGATTACAGGTCTCTTCCTCGGTTTCGTCGGCGTGGGTCTGGTCGCGAATCCCGACCTCTCGGGCCCCCTGGGAGCAGAAACGGTTGGTGCCGGACTCGTGATCCTCTCGACCACCTGTCTGGCGTTCGGGAGCGTTCTCGTCCAGCGCGCCAGCGGAGACCTGTCCACCGCTGGGTTCGTCGGCTGGTCGAACCTCCTGGGTGCCGGCTTGCTCCACGTCGTGAGCCTCGGACTGCCCGGCGAATCACTGTCGGCCGTGGACCTCACCGGTGAGGCACTGTTCGCGATCGTCTACCTGGCCGTCGTCGGAAGCGGGCTCAGCGCGATCATCTACTTCCACCTACTTCACGCACTGGGCGCCGTCGAGATCAACCTGGTGTCCTACGCAGCCCCCATCTTCACCGCGGTCCTGGGCTGGCTGTTGCTGGCCGAGACGCTATCGCCGCTGAGTGTCCTGGGCTTTCTTACCATCTCTGCCGGCTTCGCTCTGGTGAAACACGACGAACTGCGGGCCGAAGCCCGGAAGCTTTCCTGGCAGTCGCTCGGCCGCAGTTAAGCCTCGCAGGCGGCCGGTCGACCAGCTACCGTGCCGTGGTTGTTCTGCTCGATGGCGTTCGCTCACCGCGTTCGGTACCAGGGCCGTTGCTTCTTCTGCGCCCACATAGGCCGCCGTCGACACCGTGGCACCATCCGTCCAGAACCTACTCCCTCTTCGAACAGGGGCACCGATCCGAGACGTCGCGGACGCCGCTCTCGTGCCACAAATAAGATATAGTATACATAGTCATAAATTATATATAAGAATGACATCTCCGTCCGATCCCGGATGAGCGGGCATCGCCTCGAACCGTCGAGTTGTCACGACGGCCACTGACGGCACCACAGGTCGGGTGAACGCCGGCCGAGGCTGCCGGGGAGGTGGATGCTGTCGCAACAATCACCTCCACAATCGTCCGTGAGGCGGGTGGAGGAACCGCCAGCGTCGCGGCTCACGACGCGAACTCTCCATGGGTCGACTACCGTCGGACTCGATGGCTGGCACCGGGGGTGTGGGTGCGACCAGCACCTCGTCTACCCGGCTACAACTGCGGGTCCAGCGAGGCGCGGCCGACGCCTTTGCCCGCAGACACCTCGAGAGCCGCCTCGAACTCCGCGAGGTCGAACGTCTCGTCTAGGAGGTCCTCGTAGGGATACACGTCGATAGTGTCCGCGAGGAAGCCGAGCGCCTTGCGCAGGTACCAGGGGTCGTACTGCACCATCGCCTCGACCGTGATGGACTCGCGAGTGAGCTGCCCCGGGTCGAAGTCGACGACAGATCCGGGATTGATGTTGCCGACCTCCAGGTACCGCCCGCCCGTTCGCAGGAGCTCGATGCCCTCGGTGAACGCCTCCGGCACGCCCGCAAGCTCCGCTACGACGTCCGCGCCTTCTCCGTCGGTGAGTTCCATCACTTTCTCGATGCGTTCGTCGACACTACTGTATTCGTTCATGTCTACGACGTGGTCTGCACCGAACCGTTTGGCCAGCTCGAGCCGATTCCGGGCGCCTTCGACGACGATAACCTCTGCCCCTCGTTCATTCGCGTACGCGGTTGCGTTGAGTCCGAGTCCGCCGGCGCCCTGGATCACTACCGTCTCGTCGTACTCCAGATCCACCTGGTCGAGACCGAACATGACCTGCGACAGCGCACAGTTGGCCGCCGCGGCCACGCTCGGCACTTCCGTGAGCGCGTCGGGAACCTTGTAGAAGTGCTGGTTCGGGTGGACGTAGTAGTGCGTGCCGTACGTCCCGTGGAAGTGTGGAAACTCCTCAAGTGACTTGGTCTTGTACGAGTACGACTCCTGGCAGTTGTGGAACTCCCCCCGGGCGCAGGCACTGCAGTGTTGACAAGTGAGATAGTACACCGGGGCGACGAGGTCGCCCGGTGCGATCTCGTTGCCGGCGTAATCCGTCTCGACCCCTGGCCCGAGCTCGGTGACGCGACAGACCGCCTCATGACCCAGGACCATGTCCACGAAGGGCTCGCCGAGTCGCCCCTCGGAGATGTGCACGTCCGAGCCACACACGTTGGTACGCACCACTTCAGTGACTACGGCGCCGGGCTCAGGCTCCGGCACAGGATGTTCGCGCACCGCAAGTTCTCCTGGTCCGTAAAAGTAGACGACCTCACCGGTTGGCCTGGACGTCTGGCCTTCCGGGTTCGGCTCACCGCCCATGGACGCCCCTCCCGGCCGATTTCGCCATCGGTGTGTCAACCTGGCCTCTCTCGTTCTGGCGGTCGGCGGACGGCCCTCTGGAACGAGCGGCCAGGTGAGGAAGGTGGGACCGCTGCGGACGCGGTTCCAGTCGTGCGCTTGCCAACCGATCTTTCCCCGAAGTTCGGCCGCGCGAGTCCCCCAACACCGCTCTGTTCGTTGGTTCTGGGATTGGTGCTGTCTCAGGATTCACAGCCCATCTGGGAGGGTCAGCGGCACGAAAGTTCTGCCACACATGGTAGTTCTTATAAGTACCGACGACCGGGCCCGTCTGGAGCAGGCTAGCTGCGAGATACCCCGTCGAACGGTGCGTGGCCGACCACGCCGTCCACACTCACGCGGACAGGTTTACGTACTTGATGAAGAACTGCATCAGGTCCTTCTCCGCCTTCCGCAGGTGTTGGGAGGCGGTCGTCTTGGCGATCCCCAGGTCGTCCGCGATCTCCTCGAGCGTACAGCCGCGGGGCACGTCGAAGTAGCCGGCCTCGAGGGCCTCGTTGAGGACGCGCCGGCGGCGCGGCGTGACGGTCTCGAACAGCTCCGCCCACTCGGTGACGCTGGGCGTGATGCGGCGCTGAAAGTCCCGCGAGACGTATTCGATCGTCACCGGGCCGAACCGCTCGAGCAGGTCGACGGCCTCCGCGAGGTCTTCACGCTTCGATAGCAGGAGGTCGAAGGTCTCTCGACCGTCCCGAACCTCGCCGAAGTTCGCCAGCGGGATGAACCCCTCGTGGAGAAGCACCTGGAGTGGAGTGAACTCGAAGTACTGCCCTTTGATGATGACCGTCGCGGTCACCCGATCCGCCCCCTCGACCTGGTATCGCTCGATCACGTCGATTGTGTCCGTCGTCTCGTGTTCTCGAATGACGTCAATAACGGCTTCGCACTCGTGCTCGGCGGCCTCAAGGGCGAACAGCCCGAAATACCGCCGGTCGCGATACGTGGAGGCCAAGAACTGACCGGTGACATCGTACCGGTCGAGCTCTGCCGTCCAGTCCCCCTCGTATCGGACGCTTAGTTTGGCTGTGAGCATTGGTCTGTAGAGCACCCCGGCGATAATAAGTGGCCGTGTCCGGGCGGATTACTGTGATGGGATCAGCGTCGCCCGAATGACGTCACGGTTCTCGGAGTGTTCCAGTGCAGCCTCCACGTCCGACAGCGGATACTCGGTGTCGATCAGGTCGTCGTACGGATAGCTGTCGACCGTCTCCGCAAGCAACTGAAGCGACTCGTAGAGCGTCCAAGGGTCGTACTCGACGGCCGTCGTGACGTCGATGGACTTCCTGGTGAGCTTGCCGGGGTCGAAGTCCACCTCGTGGCCCGGCCGGACGTTCCCCATCTCGAGGTAGCGCCCGCCGGTCCGGAGCAGTTCGATTCCTTCGGTGAACGCCTCCGGGACGCCCGCGACCTCGACGCCGACGTCGGCCCCGAGTCCGTCGGTAATCTCCTCGACCCGTTCGACGCGCGCCTCTACGGTGTCGTCCTCCCGGAAGTCGATAACGTGGTCGGCACCGAACGCCCTGGCCTGCTCGAGGCGTTCGTCGACACCGTCGACGACGATGGTCTCCGCGCCGTATTCGTTGGCGACTACGGTCGCGTTCAGTCCGAGGCCACCGGCACCCTGGATCACCACCGTCTCGCCGAACTCGAGACCGACCCGATCGAGACCGAACTTCACCTGCGACAGCGCGCAGTTGGCCGCCGCCGCGACGTTCAGGTGCGACTCGAGTTCATCGGGAATCTTGTAGAAGTGGTTGTCCGGGTAGATGTAGTAGTGGGTGGCCCAGGGGGCGTGGAAGTGCGGCCAGATCTCCGGGGATTTCCCGGTGTGTTCGTAGTCGTTCTCGCAGCGGTAGAACTCGCCGCGGCGACAGAACTCGCAGGCCTGGCAGGTCTGGAAGTAGACCGGCGCGACCAGGTCACCCTCCTCGATCGGGGTGCCGGCGCTGTCGGTCTCGACGCCCTCGCCGAGGTCGGCCACGCGAACGAGTGCCTCGTGACCGAGGACACAGTCCTGGAGGGGATGGTCGCCCTTCCAGACGTGGAGCTCCGACCCGCAAACGTTGGCGCGAACGACCTCGGTCACGACGGCGCCTGGCTCCGGTTCGGGTACCTCGTACTCCCGGAATTCGAGGTCCTTCGGACCGTTGATGTAGACGAGTTCGCCCGTCTCAGCCGCCTCGTCCGTCTCGCCAGTTACATCACCAGAACTGGTCATACGTCCTCGCTGGTGGCCTCGGCCCGGACGTTCGGAACGTCCTCCGGCACTTCGTCGACGTAGCCCCGGTAGTCGAGATAGGCACGGAAGGCGACGATCTCGTCGTCGTCGTTGAACTCCATCACGTCACAGAGGGGGACGCCGTCGGCCGACCGGCCGACGGCCGTCTCGCCGTCGAGGTAGCCCTCGCAAACCACGACGTTCCCGTCCTGGTGGAAGGCCTCCATGTGGTGTGCGCCGCCGGTGAAGAACTCGGCGTTGTCCTCGTAGAACTGCCGGATCTCCTCCCGGCCACGAACGACCCCGGCACGCGAGGAGTGGACGACCGGGTCCTCGGCGTACAGCTCGAGGACGTCGTCCGTTCCAGCGTCGGGACTGTCCATCAGCTCGAAATATCGTTGTGCGACTTCGACGCTCATCCGCAAGTACGTTGCCGCGGACGCCGGATACTGTTTTAGGCAAACATAGTTCGGCGTTTTTAACTGGAATTAGGCGCTAAGTCCCCTTCCTCAAGGAGCAACGCAGGGAGCGAAGCGACCGAGTAGCGCAGTAGGGAGGAGATACAGCGTCCCCAGAAATCTTCGATTTCTGGTGTGCGAACGAGACGCTCCGCGGCTCGTCAACGCCGCACAGTTCTCATACACCTGCGACACTATTCCCACAGGCCCACCGCCACCGTTATGTCTATCCATAGTCTATACATCAGTGATGGATAGATTTGAAATCGAAGGCGAGGAAGTCCTCGACGGGACTGCAAAACCGTCGGGCAATAGTGCCCACGTCATTGTTCCCAAACGCTGGCGTGGAGCCGACGTGAAAGTCGTCCGCGTCTCCGAACCCAGTTCAGACGAGTAGGATATGCAGTACAACTACAAGTATCGGCTCGACCCACCGGAGGCCATCGCTGAGACGCTTCTGCACCACGTCGATACTTGTAGGCAACTATACAACCACGTTCTCTACCTGCTCAACGAGGCAGACGGCATTCCCGCCCGCTACGAGGTGCAGGGACAACTCCCCGACCTCAAATCGTGGTGGGACGACCTGACCGACGTTCACTCGAAAGTCCTCCAGATGGTCGTCAAGCGCGTCTACGACAACCTCTCCACGCTCAAAGCACAGAAGGAGAACGGACGCGCCGTGGGGATGCTCAAGTGGAAACCGCCTCGGGAGTATCGGTCGCTCACCTACAACCAGTCCGGCTTCAAACTCAAGAATACGAGTGGTCGGCCTGTCCTGTGGGTGAGCAAAATCGGTGAGATACCCATCACCCTCCACCGAGACATCCCCGAGAACGCGACCCTCAAACAGGTCACGGTCAAGCGAGAACCCACAGGTGAGTGGTTCGCCACGTTCGGCATCGACGTGGGCGAAGACACCCCCCAGAAACCGGAGACACCCGAGAAGGTTGTCGGCATCGACGTAGGGATTCTCAAGTACGTCCACGACACCGATGGCTACGCCATCGAGAGTCCCGACTTCACCGAAAAGCGCGAGCGACTCGAACGCGCACAGCGCGACCTTTCACGGAAGGAACACGGCTCTGCGAATTGGGAGAGACAACGCAAGACGGTCGCCCAACGCCACGCCGATCTGAAGCGGAAGCGACGAGACTTCCTCCACAAGTTGTCGAACTACTACGCCACCGAGTATGACTTGGTGGCGGTCGAGGATTTGGATGCGAAGGGACTGGTCGAACTCCCCGGCAACTCACGGAATCGTGCGGGTGCGGCGTGGGGGACGTTCCTCCAAATGCTCGAATACAAGTGCGAGCGCGAAGGGACACACTTCGTCGTGATCGACCCGAAAGACACGACGAAGGAATGCGCGTCCTGCGGTGTCAAGACGGACAAGCCGCTGTGGGTTCGTGAACACTCGTGCCCGGCGTGTGGGTTTGAGGCGGACAGAGACGCGAACGCGGCGTGGAATATTCTTTCTCGCGGTCTTGAAGACGTAGGAGTGGTTCACTCCGAAGCAACGCCTGCGGAGACTGCGCTCCCTGTGGATACGCCCGTATCTGCAAAGCGCGTCGTGGAAACAGGAAGCCCCACCCTCAAGGAGCGAACGGCGTCAGCCGTGAGCAAGTAGGGTGGGGTAGTTCACTCAGGGGTGGCGACCTACTCTGGCGCGATGTTCGCACAGACGTTCTTGACCTGGGTGTAGGCGTCGACAGCAGCCAGCCCCTTCTCGCGGCCGAAGCCGCTCTGCTTGTAGCCGCCGAACGGCGTCTCCTCGCCGCCAGCGAACCACTCATTGATGTACACCTGGCCGGCATCGACGTCCCGGGCGAATCGATGAGCACGGCCGATGTCGCTGGTGTGGATCCCCGCGACCAGCCCGTAGTCGACGTCGTTGGCGATCTCGATGGCCTCTTCTTCGGTGGCGAACTCGATGACCGAGAGGACCGGCCCGAAGATTTCCTCCTGGGCGATCCGCATGTCGTTGTCGACGCCGTCGAAGACTGTCGGCTCGACGAAGTAGCCGTCGCGGTCGAGGGCCTCGCCGCCGACCAGCGGGTCGCCGGCCTCCGTGCGGCCCACCTCGAGGTAGCGCGTCACCTTCTCGAAATGCTCCTCGGAGACGAGCGGCCCCATGTCCGGGTCGAGTTCGCCCGAGTCGATCGACATCTCCTCGATGCGGTCGACCAGTTCGTCCAGGAACGTGTCTTTGACGTCCTCGTGGACGAGGAGCCGGGATCCAGCCGAGCAGACCTGGCCGGCGTTGGCGAAGATGCCGGTCATCGTACTGTCGACGGCCGTGTCGAGATCGGCGTCGGGGTAGACGACGTTCGGACTCTTCCCGCCGAGTTCGAGGTGGACGTTCGTGACGTTCTCGACGGCGGTCTTGCCCACCTCGATGCCGGTGGGAACCGAGCCGGTGAAGCTCACGCCGTCGACATCGGGATGCCCAGAGAGGGCCGCGCCGGCCTCAGTGCCGAAGCCGGGGACGACGTTGAGCACGCCGTCGGGGAGTCCGACCTCAGAAGCGAGGCGGCCGATCTCGACGGCGGTCAGCGGCGTCTGCTCGGCGGGTTTCACGACGGCGACGTTTCCGGTCGCCAGCGCCGGCGCGACGCTCCGGCCGAAGATGTTGGTCGGCAGGTTCCAGGGGATAATCTGAGCGGTGACGCCCAGCGGTTCGCGCACCGTGTAGTCGACGTACTCGTCGGTCAGCGGGATCGAGTCGCCGTGGACCTTGTCGGCCACGCCGGCGTAGTACTCGAAGTAGCGTGCACACGTCTCAACGTCGGCCCGGGCGTGGGACAGCGGCTTGCCGTTGTCTCGGGTCTCGAGTAGCGCCAGGCTCTCCTGCTGGGCGCGGATCTTCTCTGCCAGCGCAGCGAGCAGGCGGCCCCGCTCCTGGGGCGGCATCGACCGCCAGTCTGGGAGGGCGTCTCGCGCTGCTGCGACGGCGTTGTCGACGTCTTCCTCCTGTGCCCGCGAGACCGAGGCGATGACCGATTCGGTCGCCGGGTTGACCGTGTCGAACCGCTCCTCGGTGGCTGCTTGGACGGGGTCGCCATCGATAACCAGATCGTACGTCCTCGTGCCTGACTGGGTCGTCATCGAGAGTCAGTTGTGTCCCCACTCGGCATTGCAGTTCTGTTGGACATGTCCACGGTCTTTGTACCCGGTCGTTCGAGCGTCCTCGCGAGGCCCCATCCGGCATCGAATCCGGGTAGCATCGCTTACGGTCTCTCTCCCGCCACAGGAGCGGGGCCACTCGGTCGAAAGAGGACGGTCAGGCGGGGACGCTGTCGATCGAGACCTGTCCCCCGAGTCGCCGCTCGATCATCGCGAACAGCGTGTCTAGCCCGATGGCGAGCAAGGCGCCGGGAATCGCCCCGGCGACCATCTGCTCCATGTTGAAGAGGTTGATGCCCCCGATGACCCACACACCCAGGCCGCCACCGCCGATGAAGAACGCGAGGTAGGCGGTCCCAACGTTGATGACGGCGCTCGTACGGATGCCGGCGAAGATCACGGGAATGGCCAGGGGGAACCGGATCTTCCGGAGGATTTCCATCTCGGTCATCCCCATGCCCTTCGCGGCCTCGACGGTGTCCTCGTCGACCTCGTCCAGTCCGGCGATCGTGTTGATCAGGATCGGGAGCAGGGCGTACGCGAACAGAGCGAGGACCGAGGGTTTGAAGCCGAGTCCCAGGATGGGGAACGCGAGCGCGATAATCGCCAGCGTCGGAATCGTCTGGGCGACGTTCCCGAAGCTGAGGATGACCCGTTTCGACCGCTCGTCCCGGATGGCGAAGACGCCGAGCGGTAGTGCTACGGCCAGCGCCAGCACCTCGGCGAGAAGGACCATCGTCAGGTGTTCGCGCAGGAGAACGAGGAATTGGTCGAAGTTCTCCATGAGGAACTGCCAGCCGCCGACAAGGGTGTCGACCGTGCTCACGTCAGGCCACCTCTGTGTCGGTCAGCTTCGGGCCGGCAGTCTCCTCCCGGATGCGCTCCTCGGTCACGACCCCGACCACCTCACCGTCGTCGACGACCGGGATCGCCTCCGTCTCTGCCTGCATGATCCGAGAGAACGCTACCTGAGCACTTTCCTCGGGGCGCACGGGGACGACGTCCGGAGCCACATCGCCGTCGCTTCCGTTCTCGACGACATCGACGACGTCTTGATGGGGTGACGCCACTTCGGTCTGGTATATCTCCTCGACGCGTGTCACCTGCAGGAGTTTCAGCATTCTGTCGGAGCCGATGAAGTCGGCGACGAACTCACTCCCGGGATCCTCGAGGATGTTCCGGGGCTCGTCGTACCGAACGAGTTCACCGACGTCGAAGACGGCGATCCGATCGCCCATCTTCAGTGCCTCTTCGACGCTATGGGTGACGAAGAGGATCGTCGTATTGATCTGTTTTTGAATCTCGAGGAACTCGTCCTGCAGATTCTCGCGGGTGATCGGGTCCAGTGCACCGAAGGGTTCGTCCATGAGGAGGACGTCGGGATCGGCTGCTAGGGCGCGAGCGACGCCGACGCGCTGGCGCTGGCCGCCCGACAGCTCCGGCGGGTACTGGTCACGGTAGCTCTCCGGCGGGAGGTCCATGAGTTCGAGTAGTTCGTCGACGCGGTCGTCGATCCGCTCGCCGTCCCAGTCGAGCAACTTGGGGACCGTCGCGACGTTCTCGCCGACGGTCATGTGGTCGAACAGCCCGATCTCCTGGATGACGTACCCGATGCTGCGCCGGAGCTCGATCTTGTCCTGCTGCTGGACGTCACTGCCGTCGAAGTAGACGGTTCCCTCCGTCGGGTCTTCGAGCCGGTTCACCAGCTTCATCGTCGTCGTCTTGCCACAGCCTGACGGGCCGACGAGCACCGTCGTCGTGCCCTCTTCGACCTCGAAGCTCACGTTCTCGATGGCGACTGTACCGTCTGGATACACCTTGGTAACGTCGTCGAATTCTATCATTGGTTTCGTCATTGTAGGATCCCCTGTACGAGGCGGGTCGGGAGCGTTCGGTCGATGTCCTCGCCGTTCCGCAGCCGCAGGAACTGCTCGACGACGCCCAGTACGTAATCGACCAGGAGCGCCAAGGCCGACAAGACGATCGTGGCGACCACGATCTGGGACGTGTAGGCGTCTCTGATCCCGTCAAAGATCGGCCGACCCAGGCCGCCGGCGCCGATGTACGCTCCAATGGCCGCAATGCCAATGAGGATGACCACCGCGTTGCGAACACCCGCCATGATGACCGGGAGCGCGATGGGGAACTGGACGTGCCGGAGGCGCTGCAGACGCGACATCCCGAGTCCCCGTCCAGCTTCGATGGCTGCGGGATCGACCTGCTGTAACCCCACGTACGTATTGCGGATAATGGGGAGCTGGGAGTACATCACCAGCGCGACCACGACTGGCGGATCGCCGATGCCGAAAATTGGAATCAGCAAACCGAACAGCGCGATGCTCGGGATCGTCATCATGATGCCGGCCAGCCAGATGACGACCGTCGCCAGACGATCGTTCGTAGTGATCGCTGCCCCGGTGATGACGCCGATCGGAACGGCGATCCCGATAGAGAGTGCGATGATATCGATGTGCTCGATAGTCAGCTTCACCAGTTCGTCAGAGTTGTTGGCGAGGTACGTCACGAGATCGGCAACTGTATCCACTAACAGTACCACCGCATTTATCGCGAGGACTGCGTCGGTGGGGCTCATATCAGGCGAGGTCGTTGTTCTGGAGGTACTCCAGTGCGACGTCCTCAGCGTTCTCGTTGTCGATCGAGACCCGCTGGTTGAGTTGCCGGATCGTCTCCGTGTCCAGCGAGTTTGCGATCGACTCGAGCGGGTCGACCATCTGGTCGAACTCCTCCAGCGTATCCTGCCGGACGAGCGGTGCCGGGTTGTAGACCGGGAAGAAACCCTCGTCGTCTTCGAGCACCTGCAGGTCGAACCGGACGATGTTGGGGTTCGTGTTGAAGCCCATGCCGACCTCCGACTCACCCTCGTCGACGGCCTGGTAGACGAGGCCGGCCTCCATCGCCCTCGTGTCGAGGTCGCTCGCGGCGTCCGCGAAGCCGTAGTGCTCGACCAGTCCCGGCCAGCCGTCATCGCGATCCTCGAACTCGGCGTCCATGACAATCGTCATGTCGGTGTTGCCGTCGTTGATGTACGCGGCGAGGTCCGACATCGACTCGACGCCGGTCTCGTCCTGCCACTCGGTCGTCGTCATGAGGACGTACGCGTTGTTGAACGTCGCGTAATCGAGGAACTCAAGGTCGTGTTCCTCGGGGAACTCCTCGTTTAGGCGCTGGTGGAGTTCGTCCGAGTCGGAAACCACCTCGTCGTGTTGTGGCGGCAACGTCGCCCACGCCGTCCCGGTGTACTCCCAGTAGAAGTCGATGCTGTCGTTCTTGACTGCCTCGAAGTTCGTGTTGGACCCGCCGAGGGACACCTCATCGACTACGTCGAGGTCGGTGTTCTCTGCGAGCCCGTGATAGCCGAGGTAGCCGAGAATCTCCTGTTCGGCGAACTGCTTCGAGCCGACGGTGACACCGCCCCCGCCGCCCGAACTCAAAAGCGAGCTACACCCGGCCAGACTACTGAGACCGATCGCTGTCGCCGCTGCGCTACCATCCCTGAGGAACTTTCGACGTGTGCCTTGGTTTGCCATGCTGGTCAAATACTCTCTCATAATGGGATATACTTTGCCTCGAACACTTGTAGCGTTTTTTAAGACCTCGTTCGATTTCCGGCGCAATGATGTCTGCAACTAACGGTTTCGACTGGCATACATTCCACCCCGTCTCGGGACGTTCGACGGTCAAGCTCGAATTGTCCTCGGGGATTTGTGTAGCTCCATCGAGGCGATCATTTCTGGGAGTTGAACATCTCGGACGACACTCTCCCAGCGCCGTTCTGCTTCCGACGACCGGCGACCAGTTGGCACGGTGTTGGTGTTGCGTCTCCTCGAACCAGTGGGCGAGTCACGGGAAGGTACATCCCAATCCAGTTTGCCCCTCTCACACGGCTGCCAGCGGTACCACGACGATCGGGACGGGACTGTCGAACAGTACGTCCTGTATCGCGCTCCCGAAGACCGCCTTGCCGACCGGACTGCGCTTTCGGCTGAATATGTACGCCCTGTCCGCGTCGACGTCATCGATGGTCGACAGAATTGCGTCACCTCGATCCTCGTCCACGCTGGCACCGACGACGTTGGTATCGATTCCAGCGGTCTCGAGCGTGCGTGAAGCCATCCGGACTGCCGACTTCCGGGACGCCAGTTCGTCGAGGTCGACAGACTCCAGTGACTGGCCCAGGTTGTCGGAGGTGGACGACACGTCTTCGTCGGTGAACGTGTAGAGGAGGACAACCTCCGGATCGGTTTCGACGTCGGCCAGCACCTCTGCGGTCTCTTTGGACCACTTGTCGTGGTCGGGAACCGGAACGAGAATGGTATCCATTACTCGCATAGTTACCGCTCGTGACTGTATGTCGATTGTAAAACATGTGCGGCCTTTATGTACCGGCGTTCTGCCGTTCGGGGCAGACGTATACACACCTGAGGGGGACGATGAGGTTCTGTATCGACGGAGCGGCGGTCACGTCTACGACGCCTACAAGTCACTGTCGCTCTCGGCTGCTAGGGCGACGTACGGTGCGAGGAACTCGATGATGCTCTGCTGGACCTTTCGTAGGTGGTTCGACGCTGTCGTCTTGGTGATACCCATTTCCTCGGCCAGTTCGGCCAGCGTGATTTCGCGCGGCACCTTGAAGTATCCCCGCTTGACGGCCAGACGGAGAATCTCGCGCCGGCGTTCCGGGATGGTCCCCAGCACCTCCTGCCACTCGGCCGCACTGGGAGTGACCTCTCGGCGGAACTCTCTGGTTACGCGCTTGACGGAGACGGCGCCGAAATCCCTGAGCAGGTCGGTCGCGTCCGCCAGTTCCTCGCGGCCCTCCAACAAAAGGTCGAAACACTCCCTGCCGTTTTCGAGCTTGGTCGATCCGAGCGGGAGAAAGCCCTCGTACATCAGCGTCTGGAGTGGCGTGAACTGCGATAGCTGTCCGCGGACGAAGATCGTGCTGGCGGTTCGACCGGCACTGTCCGCGTCGAACCGCTCGATGACCTGCACCTCGCTGACGTCGTCGTGTCCCTCGATGACTTCGAGTGCCGCGTCGAGGTCGTCCGCCTCGAGCGCGACGAGGCCGATATAGCGCCGGTTGCGAAACGTGGATGCGAGGAACTCCGCGAACACGTCGTACCGCTGGAGCTGGGCCGTCCAGTCGTCCTCGTACCGGACGCACACCTTTGCCGTTAGCATCACCGCTTACTCGGGCAGTGGGGTACATAAAACACCACCTCGCCCCGGTGGATCCCAGAGAACGGGACCCGCCAGCCCTCAGCCGTGCAACTTCGTTAGCAACTTCTCGACCGATACCTCCGGGTCCTCGACGGCGGCCTCGAGTGCCTCGACGTCAGCCCCATCGAGCGTCGGCGCGAACAGCGTCCGGAGCTTACTCTCGAAGGCGTCGGGGTCGAGGGGCCGTTCTCGGGCACCTCGCGGCTGGACGGCCTCATCTGAGGCGACGGTTTCGGCGCCGGTCTCGATCTCGGCACGCGCCAGACACGACGCCGGGAACGCCGCGTCGAGGTCGGGGTCCACGGCGAGTTCGACGGCATCGGCCAGCCGGCGAACCGTCGGGTCCGTCCGTACCGCTTCGCCCAGGTCCGCTGTCGTGAACTCGCCGCGGGCCATCGCCACGGCGATCGGGTAGGGATAGGGGCACTCGGCTTCCTCGACGGTCTCCGGGTGGCGCGTCTGCAGGTGCGTGGCCTCCTCGAAGGTGAATACGCGTATCGTCTCGACGTCGTCCGGTGCCAGGTCGTGCTCCGCTCGGAGCGCCAGGACGGCGTCGAGGCCGGGATGGGCCCACCGACAGCAGGGAGACGGTTTCAGGTACCCTCACGTGACGTGCGCCGAGGTCCGCCAAAACGGTGACGTCGGTCTCGTCGAAGACCGTCCCCGACCCGGTGAACCCTCGCTTAGCGAGCAGCGCTGCGGCCGTCCCGCTGTAGGCGCCCCAGCCGACGCCGTCTTTTGTCATGTCCGGTCGCTCGACGCCTCGCATAATCGGCGTGCGCGGGCCGTGGTACTCGGCGACCGAGAGGGCATCCGCGAAGACCGACCGGTCGAGGCCGCGGAGTCGTCCCACGGCGGCGGCCGCGCCCACGCCGCCCCACGACCCGGTGCCGGTGTAGATGCCGTCGGTCGCGTGGATCGCCAGCCCGGCGCGAACGCCGAGTTCGTATCCGACGAAGACGGCGTCGAGGAACTCGTCCACGGTGGCGTCCGCCGCCTCCGCGGCCGCCAGTGCGGCGGGAACGACGACCGCCGCCGGGTGGCCCTTGACCGCCCGGTGGCCGTCGTCGACGTCCAGCGTATTCGCCGCGGTGGCGTTGGCCAGTACCGCCCCCTCGAGAGAGCGGCGCGTGCCCGTTCCGTCGAGGAGTGTCGCCTCCCCGCCGTCGAGTCTGTCGCGGGCGTACGACAGGGTGACGTCGATACCAGGCGTGCGGAATCCCGCGACTGTCGCCGCGAGCGTGTCGAGGACGCGCCGTCGGACGTGCCGCCCGACCGCTGGTGGCGTGTCCGCCAGCGTGGCGTCCGTCGCGAACGCAACGGCGCGGGCGGTGCTCACGGGTCGTCCTCAGTCGGCGGCGGAGACCTCTTTCTCTTCCCAGTCCTGGACGGCCACGTCGAGGTCGTACAGGTCGATGGCGTTCCCGCCAAGGATCTGGCGCTTCTGGTCCTCGCTGGCCCCGATGCAGTCGATCTTCGTCAGGGCGACCGGGATGTTCGAGGAGTGCTCGGCGGCCATCAGCAGGCGGTCAGCGCCGACCTCTTCCATCGCCCGCCGGACGTACATGTTCAGCGCCAGAGTCGTGTCCAGATAGAAGTTCTCGTAGCGTTTCGCCAGGATGATCGCCTCCTGGGTGAGCGTGTAGGCACCGCCCATGTGGGCCATCACGATGTCGAGTTCCGGGTAGTCCTCGGCAACCGGGATGAGCATCCCGGGCACGGAGAAGGGCATCCCGTGGGGACCGGTGTGGATCATGACGGGGATGTCGTTCTCGACGCAGGCGTCGTAGAAGTCGTAGGCCACGTCGGAGGTGGGGTCGACGCCCCAGGCCAGCGTGTGGAGCTTGGCGTACTTGAAGTCCAGTTCCTCCACACACCGGGTGATCTCCTCGTGGACGAACTCGCGCCCGAGGTGGGCGTTGGGTGCGGTGATGCCGAAGATCCGACCGGGATAGGCCTCGCTCGCCTCGTAAATGCTGTCGTGTACTTCGGTGACGCTCCGGTCATTCTCGCCACCGAGGGGCATCAACATACTCGCGTCGACCCGATTCTCGTCCATCGTGTCGATGATTTGGGCGATGCTCTCGCTCCACTGGAAAACGCTGTCCTGGTCGTCGTCGGGGTGGCCGATATGATGGTGTGCGTTGACGATGGGATAGTCTGGCATACAACTACGGTGTTGACTGAGACCCCGCATCAGTCTTCACTCCAACAAGATGGAGGGTTTAAATCGGGGTGGGCGACAGATTACGCCTCAGAGTCCGAGGACGCGAGCCGGCGTCTCCGTCAGCATCGTCCGCACCGCCTCGCGGGGGACGCCTGCCTCCTGAACCTCGCGCGCGAACGTGGCCAGGCCAGACACCGCCGCATTCTCAGCCTGTCCGTAGTCGGTGGCGAGCAGACACCGCTCCGGGCCGATCCGGTTGACGGCGCGCGCGAGGCGGTCGACGGAGTGGTCTGGCGTGCTCTCGACAGCGTACGCACAGTACTCCATGACGGCACCGCGCTCGGCGAGGGCGACTTGGCGTTCCAGGGGCAGGTCGACGACGCGGAAGCAGGGGTGGTTTACCAGGCACCTGACGCCGGCGGCGTCGCAGGCCTCGACGACGGCGTCGATCTCGTCGGGACTGGCGTGACCCGTCCCGAGCGTCGCGTCGTGTTCGGCGACCAGGTTCACGACGCGCTGGGTCGCCTCGGTCACCTCGCCGTTGCGGGCGACGCGGATCTCCTCGTCGGGACCGGGGACCCGCTGGCCGACGAATCGCGACCGGCCCGCCGCTCGCGCTTGGCTGGCGTGGTTGGCGGCCCAGGCCGTCGGCAGCCAGACGATCCGCGCACCGAGTTCGAGCGCGGTCTCGACGGCGTCCGGGTTCAGCCCGCCCACGGTTCCGTTGAGCGCGACACCGCCGTGGAGGACCGTCTCACCGAGCGCCTCGTTGACCTGGTCGACCCGTCCGACGGTCGGGAGGACGTGGCTCTTGACGACGACGCCGCGCATGCCAGCCTGGATCGCCTCACGAGCGAGCGCCAGGTCCGTCTGATAGCGCTCGACGAGGTCAGGCGCCGTGTGGACGTGACAGTCGATCGCACCGTCGAGGACATCGTCGGTCATACGACCGCCTCCGCGAGGAGTTCGACCGGATGACGAGTATCGACATCGAAATCCCCGAGTTGCTGGCTGCAGGACGCACCCGTCGCGGCAACCACGTCCGGCGCCCCGGCCTCGATAGTCTCGACGAGGTCCGCGCCGAGCGTCGTCGAGAGGCCGTAGTGCTCGGTCTCGTAGCCGAACGAGCCCGCCATGCCACAGCAGGTGGCCGCTACCGGCTCAACCTCGTAGCCAACCTGGCGGAGCAGAGCGACCGGTGCGTGGTCCCAGCCCCTGGTGGTTTCGTGGCAGTGGCCGTGGAACGCGACGCGCTCGCCATCGACGGCTTCGCGCAACGCCAGGTCGCCGGTCACCACTCTGTCGTAGAGGAACGTCGAGAGCGTCGCGGCCGAGTCGGGAACGCCGGCTGTCTCTTCGAGCAGATCGTCGTACTCGACGAGCGCGCTGGCACAGGACGGCTCGACTGCGAGCACGGGAACGCCATCGTCGACGTAGTCGGCGAGGACGTCGACGGTTTCGGCTGCGTCGGCGCGCGCGCGCCCGACCATGCCCTGGGACAGGGCCGGCCGGCCACAGCAGTTCACGGCGGGAACCTCGACGGCGTAGCCGAGACCCTCCAGGAGGCGGACAGCCGCCTTGCCGACCTGGGGGTGGTTGTAGGCCGTATAGCAGTCCGGGTAGAGGACGACCCGGCCGCACTCGCCGGTAGTGGCCGCGGGCTCGCGTGCTGCGACCCACTCCGGGAACGACTCGGCAGCGAATCGGGGGACGGACCGCCGCCGGTCGATGCCGAGTACCCTCTCCAGCACGACGCGGCCTGGACCGAACGTCGCGAGGCGGTTGGCCAGCGGTGCCAGCGCGCTGCCTAGCCGGTTGAGCGTCCTGACGTTACCGAACAGCCGCGAACGCAGTGGGACCCCATGCTCCTGGTGGCGCCGGTGTTTCGCCTCGGTCTTGAGCTTCGCCATGTCGACGCCGGTGGGGCACTCTGTCTCGCAGGCCTTGCAAGCCAGACAGCGGTCCAACACCTCCTCCTGAAACCAATCGCTGGTCAGCGCATCCTCGCCGAGCTCGCCGTCGATGGCCTCCCGGAGCATGTTAGCGCGACCCCGAGTGCTCGTGACCTCCGTGTCGGCGGCCCGGTAGGAGGGACACATCACGCCATCGCCGGTCGACCGACACTTCGAGCAGCCGTTACACTGTTCGACAAGCGAGCCGAACCCGCCCTCGGCCGAGAAGTCCAGCGCCGTCTCTACCGTCTGCGGGTCGTAGCCCTCGAATCGGAGGTCCTCCGTGACACCGGCGAGATTTCCCTCAGCGTTGGGAACCACCTTCGCTGGGTTGAACACGTCCCGGGGGTCGGCAGCCCGCTTGATCGCGCAAAACGTCTCGTAGACATCCTCACCGTACATCTGCGGGAGGTACTGGGACCGCAATCGGCCGTCGCCGTGCTCGCCGGAGACACAGCCGCCCAGGTCGAGCACGAGTTCGTGGACCGTCGCCGAGACCGCCTGTAGGCGTTCCCGGTCGGCTTCGGTCGAGAGGTCGAGGAAGGGCTTGACGTGGAGTACGCCCTGGCCAGCGTGACCGAAGACGCTCGCCTCCAGGTCGTGCTCGCGGAGGACGTCTCCGACGCGCTCGAGGTATTCGGGGAGGCGCTCGGGTGGCACCGCGGCGTCCTCGACGAACGACAGCGCCTGCTCGTCGCCGGGTCGCCGGTTCAACAGCGGGTTCGACGCCTTGCGGACCTTCCACAGCACGTCCTGCTTCTCGTCCGACGTCGCCCGCTCGACGCCGACCAAGTCCGCCGTCGTGGCCGCGGCGACGGCCTCGTCGAGCCGGTCCTCCAGGTCCGCCGGCTCGCCTTCTACCTCTATCAGGAGTGCGGCGCCTGCCGCCTCCGGGACGAGGTCGATACCCCAGGCGTCACGGGCGTAGCCAAGGACGGCGTCGTCGACGAGTTCGATGGCGCTCGCCTCGGCCGCCCGGGCCGGGACGACCGCAGCCGCGGCATCGACGACGTCGTCGTAGAAACAGAGGGCGGCCGCTCGCGCTGACGGTCGCTTGGTCACCTCGATCGTCACCTCGACAATGAACCCCAGCGTCCCTTCGCTGCCGACGAGCAGTTGCGAGAGGTCCGCCCACGACCCGTCGGGTGCCGCGGCCGACTGGAGGTCGTACCCGCTGGAGTTCCGTTCGACGTCGGGATACCGCTCATCGATCTCCTCGGCCAATTGTGCCCGGGCATCCAGCACTGTCCGGTACAAGTCGCCAACACGGTCGTCCCGGTCTCGTGCCCGCTCAAGCGCCGGCCCCGAGCGGCGCTCGAAGGTCGCGAGACTCCCGTCGGCGAGGACGCACTCGACGGCGGCGACGTTCTCGCGGGTCGTACCGTGGCGAACCGAGTGGGGCCCGGCCGCGTCGTTGGCGACCATCCCCCCGATCGTGCAAGTGCTCGACGTGCTGGGATCTGGCGGAAAGTACAGGTCGTGTTCGGCGAGCGCCGCGTTGAGGTCGTCCAGGACGACCCCTGGCTGGACGGTCGCGGTCCCGCGCTCTGGGTCGACCGCCACGATCTCGTTGAGGTATCGGGTACACTCGACCACTAGCCCCTCGCCGATGGCGTTGCCGGTGAGGCTGCTACCGGCGCCGCGGGCGGTGAGACTGACGTTGTTTTCGTGGGCAAACCGAACGCTCTCGCGGATGTCGTCGCGGTCGGCCGGCCAGACCACCCCCGCAGGCTCTACCCTGTAGATGCTCGCGTCCGTCGCGTAGAGGGCCCGCGTCGCGTCGCTGGCGTCAACGTCACCGTCGATACGCCTGTCGAGCGCGGCGAGATCCCCCGGTCCGCTGGGACGCGGTTCGCTGTCGATACTCATGGGATGAAAGCTGCAGTTTCAGCCCATTAACCCTCGCGACCCACATGTCCACGGTTTATTCGGCCGGGGGGTGGGGCACTCTAAACGGCCCACATGTTCTCAGGTACGCTCAAGTCCGGAGGCCGCCTACGTAGCCCAGAACCATGCCCGACCCGGACGCCCCGGCCATCGCGGCCTGCCAGTTCGAACCGACGGTAGGCGACGTCAACGCGAACGTCGAACGGATCGAGCAACTACTGGGGTCGCTTCCTGATTCGGTCGAACTGGCCGTATTTCCCGAACTCTGCGTGACAGGCTACGACGTTGACGTGGCTGAGGTGCACGCAGCGGAAATCCCCGGACGGCTCACAGATCGGCTGATCGAAGTAGCGGACTCCCACGGGACAACCCTCGTCGTCGGCCTCCCTGAGCGGGACGGCAACGCACTGTACAACGACCTCGTCTGCGTCACGGGCGACGGCGTCACAGCGACGTACCGCAAGCAGTACCTCTGGGGCGACGAGGCAGACCGGTTCGCTACCGGGTCGGCACCCGTGACCGTCGAAACAACCGTCGGGACCGTCGGCTTCGTCCTGTGCTACGACCTGAACTTTCCCGAGGTGACGCTGGCGTACGGTCGCGCTGAGTGTGACCTCCTAGCGGTCAGCGCAGCCTGGCGCGAGTCCTATCGGTCGGACTGGCGTCTCCTCTGTCGGGCTCGCGGGTTCGACGGCACGTGTTACGTCGTCGGTGCGAATCACGCCGGCGACCAGCGCGGTCGCGTCCACGCCGGCGGAAGCCTCGTTGCCAGCCCTGAGGGCGATATACTCGTGGAGACCGGTGACGGCAAGACGACTGTGGCTGCATCGTTCGACCGGGGACGAATCGCGACCGCTCGCGAGCGGAACCCGGTCCTCGAGACGCGCCGGACCCGGGAGACCTGAGTCAGGTGTCGCTCGCTTCTTCGAACTCGACGGCGTAGGCGTCTTTCCAGAGGTCGACGGTCTCGTCCCGACCGGCGCCTGGCCCGCCAGCGCCCGGCCCCTGGCTGCCCGGGCTCCGCTAAAGTCGTTCTCGTCGGGAAAGTCGACGAGATAGACGTTGCCGGTGGCGAAGCTGGTGCTTTTGGCGTCGACGTAGGACGTGACCACTCACTTCTTCAGCGCCAAACGGACGGGGTATCGGGTCGGCGCCAGGACGAAAACGAACCCGACGAAATCAGTAACGAGGCCCAGAGTGAGAAGGAGGGCACCGTCAATGGGTTCGTCGGTGGGGTCCTTTCTCTCCTGGCGGCCTTGCGATGCATCTGGGCCAAGGCGTACCGCCATCTACCCGGACGAGCAACATCCCCACCAGCGCCGTTAGGACTCCCCAGAGCACCACCAAGGGCAAGAAAGGAGTATGTCGAGCAGGGGTAGCAGGAGCAGGAGCCGATGATTCGATGCATACTCTTCCTTGCGACGTATGCTCCAAACGCATTTCGAGACGAACCGGCGGCAGTTGAGCTTTTTGTATGCGGGCGCGACTACCACCAGCGAAAATAGGTATAAATACTGACCCATGTAACCGCCAACCGTAATGTGACCAGCGGGATCACGCCCACCATGGATATCAGGAACGAGTATCGTCTCTTCATCGATGGAGACCCGATCGAGTCCGTGACGGGTGGCCGATTGCCGATCGTGAACCCGTCCACGGAGACTGAGCTCACAACAGTCGCTGCCGGTGACAGTCGAGACGTCGATAGAGCCGTGGCCGCAGCCCGCGAGACGCTCGCTGACTGGCGGTCCCGACCGCCAGCGGAACGCGGCGAACTGCTCGCCGACGTTGCAGACCGTATCCGGGCCGCGCGGACGGAGCTTGCGGACCTGGAGACGCTCGACACTGGCAAACCCCGGTCTCAGGCACTCGCCGACGTGGACGGCTGCGCCCGCGCCTTCGAGTACTACGCGGGTATCGCCGACAAAATACACGGCGATAGTATCCCGCTCGGCGAGGAGTACGTGGACTACACCGTTCGAGAACCGCTAGGTGTCACCGCCCAGATCATCCCGTGGAACTACCCGATCGGCATCTTCGGCCGATCAGTCGCTCCGGCGCTCGCCGCGGGCAACACAGCGGTCGTGAAGCCGGCCGAGGAGGCGCCCCTCTCGTCGGTCAGGGTCGCCAAGATCGCGGCCGACGCTGGCCTCCCCAACGGCGTTCTCAACGTCGTTCCTGGCCGCGGGGACGAGGCGGGCGCTGCCCTCTCCAGCCACTCCGACGTCGACGGCGTGAGCTTCACCGGATCGGTCGAAACAGGCCGCCAGGTCGGGAAGGCGGCCATGGAGCATCTCGCGCACGTACACCTCGAACTCGGAGGGAAGAGCCCGCTGGTCGTGTTCGGGGACGCCGACCTGGACGCTGCCATCGAGAGCGCTGTCGCCGGGTTGTTCACCTCGAACGCCGGCCAGATCTGCTCCGGGGCCTCCCGCCTGCTCGTCCACGAGGACGTTCACGACGCAGTCGTTGAGCAGCTCGCTGCGCGGGTCGAGTCGCTCACGGTCGGCCCCGGTATGGACGACCCGGACGTGGGCCCACTGATTTCGGCCGACCAACTCGACCGCGTCGCTTCCTACGTCGACGCGGGCCGGCGGGAGTACGGCGGCCCGCTCATCGGAGGCGTCCCGGACCGGACTGGCTACTTCGTCGAACCAACGATCTTCGACGACGTGGACCACGACTCGCGCCTCGCCCAGGAGGAGATCTTCGGGCCAGTGCTCGTTGTGACTACCTTCGCCGACGAGACGGAGGCCGTCGAACTCGCCAACGACGTCGACTACGGGCTCGTCGCCGGGGTGTTCACCGAGGACCTGCGGCGCGCGCACCGCTTCGCTCGCGACGTCCATGCCGGGCAGATATACGTCAACGAGTGGTTCGTGGGCGGGATCGAGACGCCGTTCGGCGGGTACGACAACAGCGGCGTCGGTCGCGAGAAGGGGCTCTCGGCGATCGAGAACTACACGCAGGAAAAGAACGTCGGCATCAACATCAACCCATGAGCCGCCACGACTCCATGCCACGCATCCGGGATAACGACCGGGCAGGAGTTCGGGGTGGGACGCGATTTCCGGGGGGAGCCGGGAGCTCTCTGCGGTCGATCAAACTCGTTCGCGTCGCGACGCTGAATACAACTGGAGGGCCATTCGATCGAACATGACGGAGTTCGTTTCCCCACCGCGCACGTTCACCGGACCCGGCTCCCGGTCCCGGCTCGCAGACCTCATGCCAGACGACGCGAGCGACGTTCACGTCGTGACCGACGAGGGTGTTGCAAACGCTGGCGTCGTCGACGCGGTCCGTGATCACTTGCCGGTCGAGCCGACCGTCCACACGGACGTCCCGTCGAACCCGGACCAGGAGACCGTTCTGTCGCTTTCCGACCGGCTCGCAGCCGCTGACTTCGCTGTGGGGGTCGGTGGGGGGAGTCCGATGGACGCAACGAAGGCTGCGTGCATCGCACCGACCGTTTCGGCGGCGACCACTGTCCCGCTGGACCTCTCCCCGGAGACCTCCCTGGACCGTCTGGACCGCCGCGTCCCGTTCGTTCTGGTGCCGACGACGTCCGGAACGGGTACCGAAACCGGCTACTGGGCCGTCGTCTCCGACCACGACCGCGCGGAGAAGCGGAGCGTCGGTCACCCCTCGATGCTGGCTGACGCGGCCGTCCTCGACCCCGAACTGACCCTCTCGCTGCCACCAGTCCTGACGGCCGCGACGGGATTCGACGTGCTCACGCACGCCATCGAATCACTCACTGCCAGTGGCGCGACAGAGCTGACACTCCCCTACAGCCGCCACGCCTACGACGTCGCGAGGGAGTCACTCGGGGCGGCGGTCGCGGACGGCGACGACCTCGCCGCCCGTGAGGCGCTGCAGCAGGCCAGCTATTTGGCCGGTGTCGCGATGAACAACGCCGGGCTGGGTGCCGTCCACGCAGTGAGCCACGCGCTCGGCGGCGTCCACGACCTTCCACACGGCCACCTGAACGCGATGCTTCTCCCGGCGGTCGTCCGCCGTAACGGCGAGCGAGATCCGGGAGCACGGGCGCGATACGCCACCCTCGTGGAGTCAGCCCGCCCCCCGCACGTGGAGCTCGCCGACCGCGTGGAACGCCTCCGACGCGACGTCGGGTTGCAGCACCTGCCGGACGTCCCCGAGGACTGGCAGCTGGAGGTCGTCGCCGAGACGGCCGTTGACAACCTCAACATGGAGACGAATCCATTCCAGTACGACGAGGACGCCGTCATGTCCATCTGCCGGCATGCGCTCCCAAACACGGCATAGACCACCGCCTGGAGCACAGGGAGCGGCAACCGTTCCCAGTTCGTCCCGGGGATCGAGGCTTCCCTGGACATGGGATTCAAACCGCATTACTCCCTCTCGTATAGGATCACGTCGCTGCCGTCCTCGGACTGCAACGTCAACATCATCGTCAGGTTCAGTGGCTCCGTTACGGCCTCGAATTCGCAGCGCGGCAACATCGTCGCGCGCGACAGCTTCGCCTCCATCGTGGCGAAAGGATCCCGCCCTAAGTCCGAGGCCCGCCGCCGAACGGGAAGTAGGCGTAGTCGTGTAGTTTGTCGTCGAACGCCTCAGTCCAGCGCTTGGGCCGGAACGCCTCGGGATCGTCGTACTGTCGTACAGTTGTTGGAGTTCACGCGTCGTTTCGGCGGAGAGAAGTCCGAGGTCGGTGGCACGATCGTACCAAGTGGTGCGGTCATGGAAATCATCGAGCTCGTCGCCGCCTTCAGCCAACGCGAAGGCTTCGACCGATCGTTCGTTGCACCGAAACACAATTCGATGGTAGCAGTGTAGAATACTTGCTCAGCGATCGTATCGACTGCGGCTAGCAACCGGCATGCCTTCGCCATCTGGGTTTACCAGTCGGCGTCTGCGTCAATCGCCTCTTCTCGCTTGGGCACACCGTATCCTTCCTCGTTGAACGCGTCGATAGCCACGGTGAGCGCGTCCGTGATGGCCTGCGGGTTGCCTTCTCTACTCATCGAGATCACCGTGGAACACCATCTTTCGGACCGTTTCGAATTTCTCTGTGTCGGTGTCGACGAGGCCATCACTGAGGACATCTCGGAGTTCGTCTGTGTAGTTCGAGACGGCTGGAAGGGATTCGACATCGATTTCGTATGCGTACCGGCCGGTGTCGAACCCGTGGTCTTCGAGGTCTTGTCGGATGCGATTCACGGTTCGCCGATTCGCCATGCGATCTTCCTCGACGAGGGCCCACAGGTTAATGTCACTCCGCCGATCAGCGTCGCCTCGCGCAACACTGCCGTACAAAACGATACCGATGGCAGTGTCTAGGCCAGTTTGAGAACTGAGCAGGTTGTAGAGTTAGTTTGGCTATGTCACTCGCAGACCTGCTCAGCGACTGCTACGCGGCGGAATTTGATGAATCTTGGGAGCGAGAGCGGACGGCGACGCCCGCTAGGGCGTTCGCCGTCCGGCTCCACGCGACCGGTTGTTCGCTTCGAGAAACACAAGCGATTCTTCGCTTGCTCGGCGTTGAGCGGCCTAATCAAGCAATCTAGCAGTGGGCACATCGGCTGGCTGACAGCATTCCAGACCCGCCGACGGCGAAGCCGTCGCGGGTCGCCATTGATGAGACCGCTGTCAAGATCAATGGCGACTGGTCTTGGGTATATGCTGCAATCGAACTAGATTCGCGGTTGATTCTTGATGTTACAGTCTTCGGATGACAAGGAACTGATCCAGCCGCTGCGTTCCTGCATAAATTGACCGAGAAACACGATCTCTCCGAGACGGTGTTTCTCGTCGATGGCTACGGCTATCTGACCGCCCTGTCCTGATTAGGGTTGAGCGGTCAGCTCAACTACGTTGATCGAAACCCAATCGAAAAGTGGTTTCATACTTCCAAGATACGTGTTGACTGCTTCCATAATTCGTGGGTGGGCAGTCGGGCGAGCATCAGAGAATGACTTGAACAGTTTGTACACTACTATAACACACAACGACCGCATCAATCACTTAACGGACAGATGCCAGCGGAGGTACTAAACTAGATAGTGCCGACTCGACAATCAGCTCCAGTAGCCACAGATTGCTGTCGATACCGACAGGCACGAACTCAACCTCAACGCGTTATTTAATGGCGCCCACCGGGACGTGCTGGAAGGGATTCAGTACACTGACAGCGAGATACGACGCCGCAGACGCCGTGTATCTCATCGATTCAGCACCGTGGCTCAACATTGTACACCACCGGCACGGGGTCAGATTTCGAGATGTGAGTCACAGGTATCGGAACGGCGTCGAACATCTCTTCTAAGAGATATAATGACGTACCCCCTCAGTTTAAAATCTATTTCAGACACGCCGATCGAGCAACCACCGAACCATGGCTGGGGCGCGACGTATCCTGCGGAAATCAATTGCTTGAGTGCTGCTCGGTTCCCCAAGCAGTGCTGGTGTATCGGTCGGTTTCCAGCGGAACTACGAGTGTGTGTGATCGTTTACGGGAGGCGAATAGTGGTGGGTGGCTCACCACGAGCAGGTCTGGCAGGGAAGCGGCGTGACGGCCTCGCGGAGCCGTCCGGAGACGACAGTGTCCACGGGGGAGGCCGATCGAACCGAGAGATCGCAGTCCCCGGCAAAGAACCGCTGCTGCTGTCGGTGTCGCCGATGCGGGCCCGACGACTCAGTCGAGCACGCCGGGGTAGTCAGCGATGATTCCGTCGACCCCCGCGTCGACGAGCTGCTCCGCCTGATACCAGGTCCCGACCGTCCACGTGTTTACCGCCCGTCCCTCGTCGTGGGCTCGTTCTATCAGGTCGATATCGGCGAATCCGGGGTCGTCGATGTAGTAGGAGTCGTTGAAGAACGGCGACCCAGCGACCATGTTGTACGGCGGGTGAAGCGCTTCGCAATCGTACTTGTTGGTAATCACGAGCCCGACGTCGATCGAGTCCCAGAACAGGAACGCGATCGGGACGTCGGCGTCGTACTCGCGCGTCGTCGCGAGCGCGGCCTCCATGAACGACGACACGAGGACGTGATTCTCGAACTCGGACGCAATGTCGAGCACGCGCCGGGTGAACGGCCGCCAGACGTCTTTCCGGTCCTCAAGGTCGCCACCTTCCAGCTTCTCGGCGAATCGAACGTCGGTATCGCCTGGATTCTTCAGTTCGATGTTGACGGCCACACTCGACGGGATCGCCGACAGAACCTCCCGCAACGTCGGCACCGTCTCCCCGCTCGCGAGGACCTCGGCGGTTCGCACCTCCGAGCAGGGCGTCTCCCACACGAGCGTGTTCTCATGGTCGGTGAGACCGCGCTCCCCGCCGTCGCGCGACGCAAGCCGGTCGTCGTGGAAGACCACGACCTCGAAGTCGTCGCCTTCGTGGGGGCGCCCGCCGCAGGGCACCACGTCGATTTCGATCATCTCGGCGCCGCGCTTGGCCGCGCCGTCGCCGCTTCCCCCTCTGGAGGCCTGTTCCACGGCGGCAACCGTGTTTTCTGGATACACGCCCGCGAACCCACGATGCGCAATCAGCGTCGTCGACTCGTCGTCCGGCAACTTGCCGTCGTCACGACCCTCCGCGCTCACAACGCCGCCGACGTACGATCCGAGTACCGCTGCGCTCGTCGCCTTCAGCACGGTCCGCCGACCGATGTTGGGAATTCCGAACATTGCATCGGACGGTGACTACGCTCCTACTAATAAAATATTTCATAAATTTATTTTAATATATTTATTATTACCTGTCGCTGCCCGCTACGGACGAAGGCCGCAGCGGGCCGCGCGACCTCCCGACGGGCGGGGTCGCTGGCTAGCGCTCGAGCGTGTCGATCGGTCTGGTGAGCCAGTCTTTTCCGGAGTCCTCGAGCAGGTCGAAGAAGTCGTCGTGGAGTTCGCCGTTCGAGGCGACGACGCTCCCCTCGAGGATGCTGTCGAGGTCGGTGTTTCCGTCGAAGTCGGTCACCGTCCCGCCCGCCTCTCGGACGAGCAGCGCCTCGGGCGCAACGTCGACCGGCTTGAGGTCCTTCACCGAGACCGTGTCGAACACGCCCTCGGCGACGAACGCCAGGTCGGGCGCGGCGGCTCCGAGCAGTCGCGTCCCCTGCGTGTACGAGAAGAGGTACCGCCACAGGCCCATGTAGTCGAAGTCGTCGGCCGTCTCCTTGAGGTAGAACCCGACCCCGTGGAACGAGTCCTCGATGGCCTCGGTGTCGGTGACGGACAACTCCGTCGGTTCCGAGTCCTCGGCGACGAGGTCGTAGCCATCGCTCCGGAACTTGTAGGCGCCTTCGTCCCGAACCGCGACGTACACTTCGTCCCGGAGCGAGTAATACATCACACCAGCGTACAGTTCGCCGTCTTTCGTGACGGCGATGTTGACGCCGAAGTGGGGGATCCCCTTGGAGAAGTTCGTCGTCCCGTCGAGCGGGTCGATGATCCAGACGTACCCCCCTTCGAGCTGGCCGCCCTGTTCCTCGCCGTACAGCGCGTGATTCTCGTCCTCGAAGTCGTCGCCGAGCTCGTCCCTGATCGTGTCACGGATCAGCGTCTCCGCTTCCGTGTCGACCTCCGTGAGGAGGTTCTGCGGGTCCTTTTCCTCGGCCTCTCCGATCTCGCCGAAGTAGTTCTGGTGAAGCTGCGCCGCCTTCGCCGCAGCCAGGACGGCGATCCTGAGGTAGCGATCCTCGATCGGCATCTGCCCCTGGAGGTCCTCGATCTCGACCCCCTCGTCGTTGTCATCGCCTTCTGCGGCGAGTGCGCTGAGAACACCGTTAGAGCCGACGATTCCTGCCGCCCCGGCAGTCCCGGTCACGCCCGCCAACTTGAGAAACCGTCGGCGATCTTCGCTCTCGGTACCGTCTCTGTGTTCGTGGTCACCAGTGTCGTCGGACATGGTCCATTTCGGACGGCAACGATCAGTTATTTAAATTTAATTGGGTCTAATTTCAGCTACATATATTGGTTGTGTTGTATATGAATAGACGAATATATAATGGATATTACGGGAATTTGTTCCCACAAAAACCGACCGGACGATGCGGCGACATCGAGAGGCCCGACAGCAACACCGCTCTCGGTGTATGGCTCGCACGCAAATCTGTCACGGGAGCGATCAGCGGATCGAGCGCGTTCTTGTCGACGAAGGCGCTGTCGGCGAGCGCCGTCGCAACGAAGCGGACGTCGGACGTGCTCGTGCGACCGCGTTCGCTGGCGATAGTGGCGTGCCAGCAAGGAACGGATCGCACACGTGGTCGGCCCCCGACCTCGTCGCCGCAGCGCGTGGCCAGCGATCACTACTCGGCGTTCGGGGGAACCCGATGGCGTGCTCCGCGGCCTGCGCGATGATCGATCAGGTCCAGGACGGCAACCTCAATAACGCCAGCGAGCAGGGGGGTGTGGCTCGCGGAAGACCGCACGGCGCTGGCCGACGCGTCCGACGTCGTCGGTGATGCTCGCGGGGACGGATCGATGCACGGGCTCGAGATCGTCGACCCCGACGCTGACGGCCCGCGAGGCGTCGCCTCGGCTCCGGACCCCGACCTCGGACGGACGATCGCAACCCAACTCGTCGACGCCGGCATCGTGATCGGCGTCGGCGGGGTCGACGGGAACACGCTTCGGATGCAGCCGCCGCTACCGATCGACCGCGAGCGGCTCACGTCGATCGGCGCGGCGCTTCGGGCGGCTCTCGACGCCGCACCGGCCGGCTGCCGCGCCGGCCACCGCCGGGCGTCGGGGCGCGTCGCCCGCCGTCAATCGAGGCCGTCGAACTGCTCGTCGAGGTACTTGGTCGTGTGGTCGTTCGCGCGGAACTGCTCGTCCTCGAGCACCGCGCGGTGGAACGGGACGGTCGTCGCGATCCCCTCGACGTCGGTCTCGGCGAGCGCGCGTCGGCCCCGCGCGAGGACTTCGTCGCGGTGCTCGCCAGCGACGACGTACTTGCCGACGAGCGAGTCGTAGTACGGGCTGATCCGGTCGCCCTGGTCGACGCCGTCGTCGACGCGAACGCCCATGCCGGTCGGCGGGCGATACGTCTCGAGCGTCCCGGGGGTGGGCGCGAAGCCGGCCGCCGGATCTTCGGCGTTGATGCGAAACTCCATCGCCGCGCCGCGGGGGGCGACCGCGTCCTGCGCGAAGTCGAGTTCCTCGCCGGCGGCGATGCGGAGCTGCCACTTGACGATGTCGATGCCCGTCACGACCTCGGTGATCGTGTGTTCGACCTGGATGCGGGCGTTGACCTCGAGGAAGTAGAACTCGCCGTCCTCGTAGAGGAACTCGACGGTGCCGGCGTTTTGGTAGCCGGCCTCGGAGACGCCCTGGCACGCGGCGGCACAGAGCTCCTCGCGTGTCTCCGGATCGAGCGACGGCGACGGCGTCTCCTCGATGAGTTTCTGCTGGCGGCGCTGGACGGAGCAATCGCGCTCGTAGAGGTGGCGGGCGGTGCCGTGCGTGTCGACGAGCACCTGGACCTCGATGTGGCGCGGGTTCTCGAGGAACTTCTCGACGTAGACGTCGGGGTTGTCGAAGTACGCGTCCCCCTCGCGCTTGGCGTCCGCAAGGGCGTCCTCGATCTCGGCCGCGTCGGCGACGACTTTGAGACCGCGACCGCCGCCGCCGCCGTCGGCTTTGACGGCGACCGGATACCCGTGCTCGGCCGCGAACGCGCGGACGTCGGCCGGCGCGTCGACGATGTCCTCGGTGCCGGGAACGACCGGCACGCCCGCCTGCTGCATCAGCGTCCGGGCGTTCGTCTTCTCGCCGAACTCGGCCATGACGTCCGCCGGCGGCCCGATCCACGCACACTCCGACTGCTCGACCTGGCGAGCGAACGCCTCGTTTTCGGCCAGGAACCCGTATCCCGGGTGGATCGCCTCCGCGTCGGTCTCGCGGGCAGCCTCGAGGAGGGCGTCACCGTCGAGGTAGCTCTTTCTGGCCGGCGACGACCCGACGTGACGGGTGACGTCGGCGTGGCGGACGTGCTTTGCCGTCTCGTCCGCGTCGCTGTAGACGCCGACGGTGTCGACGCCGAGTTCTTGTGCCGCCTGGATTACCCGGACCGCGATCTCGCCGCGATTCGCGACGAGGAGTCTGTCGAACATCGTTTGGAAGTCACTAGCAACCCACTTAAGTTGGAACCCGAGCGCCGTCCGTTGTGCCGGGCGGCCCGGGCGCGCTCGCCACCCGGCTCGGACTGCCTGCGCCGACGCGCACTGTCGAGACGACTGCGGGGTGAGACCACGACTGTGGGTGTCGTCGAGCGTCGATTTCGGTGGAGAGACGGCCAGAACCGGACGACCGCCACTGTTAATATATCACACGGTGACGGGCGGCACACTGATGACAGAAGCGCGAATCGAACGCACGGAACTGCCGGAGCCGCGATACGAATTCGGCGGCGACGATCACGTGTTTGTCGAACTCGACGAGGCGATGAGTTTCGATGCCAACTTTCAGGCGATGGCGATCACCCAACAGATAAGCGAGCGCGACATCGACGGCGTCACCGAAATCTGCCCCGCCAACGCGTCGTACATGGTCCGGTTCGACCCCGACGTGATCCGGCCGGCCGCGATGGTCGACAGGCTGCGCGAGATCGCCGCCGAGACCGACATCGAGGAGTACTCCTGGGAGACGCGCATCGTCGACGTTCCCGTCCTCTTCCAGGACCCGTGGACCCACGAGACGCTCATGGAGTTTCGCGATCGCCACCAAGACCCCGACGCGACGGACCTCGAGTACTCCGCGCGGATCAACGGGCTCGAGGACGCCGAGGCGTTCATCGAGACCTTCGTCGGCGCGCCGCATATGGTCACGATGGTCGGGTTCGTCCCCGGCCTCCCGTGGTGTTTCCAGATGGTGCCCAGGAGCGACCAGCTCGAGGTCCCGAAGTACGAGCAACCCCGAACCAACACGCCAGGCCGGGCGGTCGGCTTCGGCGGCGCGTTCTCGGTCATCTACCCGGTCCAGGGCGCGGGCGGCTACCAGCTGTACGGCCGGACGCCGATCGAGGTGCTGGACGCCGAGCAGACCCTCCCCGACTTCCAGGAGTCGATCGTCTTCCCGAATCCCGGGGACGTGCTGAACTACCGGCCGATCGACCGGGACGAGTACGACGCGGTGCGCGAGGCGGTCGAGGCCGGCACGTACGAGTACACGACCGCGTCGGTCGAGTTCACCCCTGAGGAGTTCTTCGAGGCCCCACACGAGTACAACGAGGCGATCACGGAGGTGCTGTACGAATGATTCGCGTCCTCGACGGCGGCATCTCGACGACGGTACAGGATCTCGGCCGGTTCGGCCAGTACCACATCGGCATGCCGCCCTCCGGGGCGATGGACCGCTTCTCGCACCGGGTCGCAAACGCGCTCGTCGGCAACAGTCCGGAGGCGGCCACCCTGGAGATGACGTACGGTGGCGCCGACCTCCGGTTCGAGGCGGACGCCGTCGTCGCGCTCGCGGGTGCCGACATGCCGGCGCGCATCGACGGCGACGACGTCCCCATGCACGAAGCGGTGCGGGTCGAGCGCGGCCAGGAACTGGAGACCGAGTTCACCACGACGGGCGCGCGCACCTACCTCGCCGTCGGCGGCGGGATCGACGTCCCCGAGGTAATGGGGAGCAAGTCGACCTACACGCTCGTCGGCATCGGCGGGCACGAGGGCCGCACGCTCGCGGACGGCGACGAGCTGGCGATCGGCGAGACCGGCGTCGACCGCGAGGCTGTGATCGGCAACCGCGCCCCCGAATCGCGGCTCCGCGACTTCGAGGCGATCGACGGCGTGCGCGTCGTCGTCGGCCTATGCGATTACCGGCTCACCGACGAGAGCCGGGAGCGGCTCTGCGAGGTCGACTGGACGGTGACGCCGGAGGCCGATCGCGTCGGCTACCGCCTCGAGGGGCCGGAACTCGACTTCGTCGAGCGCGAACAGCCGTTCGGCGCGGGGACTGACCCGTCGAACGTCGTCGACGTCGGGTACCCGATCGGCTCGATCCAGCTGCCCCAGCAACCGATCGTCCTGATGCGGGACGCCGTGACCGGCGGCGGGTACGCGACCGTCGCGACGGTGATCAGTACGGACCGCGACCTGCTCGCCCAGATTCGCACCCACGAGACCGTCCGCTTCGACGCCGTCACGGTCGACGAGGCGCTCGAGGCCCGCGCGGCCGCGCAGGCCGATCTCGACGCGATTCGAGACGCCCTCGAGTGACGCGCGCGAGCGGGCGCGCCGTCAACCCGACGTCACCGCTGCGTGTACGTTCGCCGCCGTGAAGGGGCGACTCCCTCGAAATCCGGCGCTCGGCGTCAACGATTAAGTAGTGCCGGACCCACACACGAGGTATGACGACCGAGTACGTGACCGCCCCGATGCCCGGCGTGTTTTACCGACGACCAGATCCGGACGACCCCCCGCTCGTGGAGGTCGGCGACGACGTGACCGCGGGCGACAAGGTGGCGCTCGTCGGCGTGATGAAGAACTTCCACGACGTCACGGCGTCGCACGACGGGACCGTGACCGACGTGCTGGTCGACAACGAGGCAGAGATCGAGGCCGGACAGGAACTGATCGAACTGACGATCGACGACTGACGGCCGCGACCGGCGACGATCGCCGCCGAAATCCCCCGGAGGGCGTCGAGATGCGGAGCCGCGCCACAACAATGAAGGGATCCGACGGAGTCTCCTCACGCATGGTAGCCATTGACATTAACTGCGACATGGGGGAGAGCTTCGGCAACTACACCATGGGGCGCGACGAGGAGGTGATGCCGTACATTACGTCGGCCAACGTGGCGGGCGGCTTCCACGCGGGCGACCCGCACGTGATGCGCGAGACGATCACGCTGGCCGAGGCGCACGACGTCGGCGTCGGCATCCATCCCGGGCTGCCGGACATGATGGGCTTCGGCCGTCGGCAGATGGACGCCACACCCCAGGAGGTACGCGACTACGTCGTCTATCAACTCGGCGCGCTCATCGGCTTTGCCGAGTGGGCCGGCGTCGAGGTGCAACACGTCAAACCCCACGGGGCGATGTATTCGATGCTCTCCGGTAGCGACGACCACGCTCGCGCGGTCATGGATGCGATCCTCGAAGTTGACCCCGAGCTGGTCTATCTCGCGACAGACCTGAATATTTACGAGATTGCCGAGGAATACGACGACCTCGATGCGGTGTTCGAAGGATACGTCGACCTCGATTACCGCTCGGATCACACGCTGATCGTCGAACAAGAAGTGTCGGCGGTCGACCCCGAACTCGCGGCCGACAGGGCCGTAAGCATCGCCACACGAGGCGAGGTCGAGGCCGCTGACGGAACGATGATCGACATCCCCGCTGACAGTCTCTGTATTCATGGCGACAATCCCAACGCCGTCGAAGTGCTCGAGACGATCCACGAACGCTTCGAGGCGGAAGGGATCGAATTGAAGCGCCTCGATGAACTCTCGCTCTGCCAGTGACGGCGTCGTGGCCGTGTTCGTGGTCGGACCGCCTGGTTCGTGAGTCGCTGTGGCATCCCCCACCGGAGAGTGATCTGGAACGACGGCACCCGCGAGACCCAGGGTGAGCCGCTCGAGGACGAAGTCGACACACTCGAGTCTCGAACGAGACGGCTCGAATCCCGGACCGATTCGCTCACCACCCGAACTGACTCAGTAGTCGGCTCGACGAGCACGGCCTGCACATGACCGCCGAACTGCGAGCGATGGCGATCGCCCTCATCGAAGCAGCCGCCGAGTAGCGATTCAGCAGCGGCGGACACCAGCGCGCTGGCTCGACTCCGTGTCCTACTCGGATAGCAGAACACGCGTTCGTCGCTCATCGCGCTCTCGACCCGGCCGTCCAGGCGGCGGTCGCCCTCGAGCAGGTCGTTACTCAGGAGCCAGGCCGACAGGTCGATCCCGCGGGCGAGTTTGCCCTCGCCGCGCAGCAGGCGGTCGACGAACTCGGTCGGAGCGTCGTTCGGATCGTGGCGGACGTGGTCGATCTCGGCCAACAGCAAGACGGTCCAGGCGGGGGAGTCGGCCAGGGCGGCCCAGATCGCGGCGAAGACGCCGTCGAGGCCGGCGGCGGCTTTCGTGCGCGCTCCCGTGAGTGCGACCAGAATCTCGTTGGCGGCGCTGAACGGCGTCCGGAAAGAACTCGAATTCGCGTTCGCGCTCGGACGGAGTGACGACACCGGCCGCCACCCAACAGTTGAGGCCATGGATCGCGAATTGCAACCGATACCCGTGTCGAGCACCCACCGACAGCACGATCTCGTCGTCTGGGGGGCCACTGGCGTCGCTGGCCGCCTCGTCGCCGCGTATCTCACCGAACAGTACACACCGGACCACCTCTCGCTCGCACTCGGCGGTCGTAACGAGCGGCGGCTCCACGAAGTGGCCACAGCACTCGGAGAACGGCGTTCTGCGTGGGATGACATCCCGATCGTCCTCGGCGACGCGACCGAGCCCGACAGTCTTCACGCCATCGCCGAAGACACGCGTGTCGTCTGTACGACGGTCGGCCCGTACACGACGTACGGCACCCCACTCGTCGAAGCGTGCATCGCCGCCGGAACGGACTACTGTGATCTGACGGGCGAGGTGAACTGGGTGCGGGAGATGATCGACCGATACCACGACGACGCGGTCGAGGCGGGCACGCGACTCGTCCACAGCTGTGGCTTCGACTCGATCCCCAGCGATCTCGGGACGAAACTCGTTCAATCGTTCGCCATCGACGAGTTCGGGACGCCGTGTGATCTGGCACACATCTACCTGGAGGACAGTCGCGGGAGCGTGAGCGGTGGCACGATGGCCAGCGCAGTCGAAGTGTTTCGCGCCGCGTCGACCGATCCGCTGGCCCAACAGACGCTTCGGAACCCGTACTCGTTGGCACCGAAAGGTGAACGCGACGGCGTCGATCCGGGCGCACAGACCGTCCCGAAAAAGGACCGCCTCCGATCGGTATGGACGGCTCCGTCGCCGATGGCGGTGGTGAACGAACGGGTCGTTCGACGCAGCAACGCGCTGCTCGGGTATCCGTGGGGGCGTGAGTTCGAGTGCACAGAAGTGCTGCCCATGGGCGACGGCCTCGGCGGCCTGGCGCGTGCAAGCGCTGTCTGGGCGGGGATCACGGTCGCTACTGCTGGGATGGCGTTCGGACCGACACGAGACGGACTCCGTCGATTCGTGTTCCCGGATCCGGGCGAGGGGCCGACGAGAGCGCAGATCGAAAACGGGTATTTCACCGTCCGCGTACTCGGCCGTGGGACCGCCACTGACGGTCCGTTCGTCGTGGAGAGTCGGATTCGCGCCGATCGGGATCCGGGCTACGGCGCGACCGCGAGGATGCTCAGCGAGGCTGCGATGTGTCTGGTGTGCGACCAGACCGACTCACCGCTCGCGGGTGGGATTCTCACGCCGGCGTCAGGTATCGGTGACCCACTTGCCGATAGGCTTCGGCAGGCGGGACTGGATGTGGAGGTTGACGTCTGGGAGAGTCCGCCCCCTTGACGTCCTCCGGGTATAAGCGAGCGTCAGGGCGGGGGAGTTGACTCGCGGAACGTCACGGCAGCCTCGTTCACCCGCGCCGCAATTCGGGTCGCGGCAATCCGCAGCTGCTCGCGGGCGGCACCGCCGTCGGGTCTGCGAGCCACCGGGGGCGCTCTGTCGCCCCGGGTTCGCTCCTCGTGCGTCCGGGGTAACTCGAGGCGGCCGACGAGTGGAACGTCGATGCCGGGCGGACGTACCGGCTCACCGTTACCGTCCACCGTCCCGACGGCGGCCTCGAGTGGGATGCGACCGAGAACGGGAACGTCGAACTGGTCGGCCAGCTCGTCGGCACCGCCGGTCCCGAAGATGTCGTGAACTGCCTCGCAATCCGGACACTCGAAGCCGGCCATGTTCTCGACGACCCCCACCACCGGTGTGTCGTGACGGGCGAAGCCGACGAGGCCGCGGGCGGCGTCGTCGACCGCAACCGCCTGCGGTGTGGTCACGATGACGGCGCCGGCGAGAGGGACATGTTGAACCAGCGAGAGGTGTGCGTCCCCCGTCCCCGGCGGCAAGTCGACGATCAGATAGTCCAGTTCGCCCCACTGGACGTCGCCGAACAATTGCTTGATGAACTCGTCGACGAGCGGGCCGCGCCAGATAACCGGGTCATCCTCGCCGGTGATGAACTCCATGCTCATCGTTCGGACGTCGTAGCCCTCGCGGGGGACCATCTCGTCAGCACGCGTCGCATCGGGCCGTCGCTCGTCGAGGCCGAGAAGCGTCGGCGCGTTCGGCCCGTACACGTCGGCATCGAGGAGGCCGACGGCTGCGCCCGCGTCCGCCAGCGCAGCCGCGAGGTTCGCCGCGATCGTGCTCTTGCCGACCCCACCCTTGCCCGATGCGACGGCAACGACGTTTTTCACGTCGGGGAGCATGTCGATACGCTCTCCCGAGTCGGCAGCGCTGGCCCGGAAGTCGACATCGACCGACTCGACGCCATCGACGGCGTCGACAGCACCCTCCACGTTCGCGGCGAGTTGCTCGCGGAGCGGCTCGCTCGGGACTGGAAGCGAGATCGCGATCGAGGCCACGCCGTCGCGCACGACGACCTCGCCGACGCCATCGATCGCCACGAGGTCAGCGTAGAGGGCGTCCGTTCCCACGTCCGCCGAGGCGATAGCCTCCCGGACGGTCGCGGCGATATCGCCTTCCCCATCGGCGTCGACTGGCGCGGTCGGCGTCTCACCGGTCCGCCCGACAGGAGGTGTCTCGTCGGAGTCAGCCATCGCCGATCAGTCCTCACCGTGCGGGCCGAACTCGTCCGGATCCCATCGTTGCTCGCGACCGACCGGCCCGTCCAGATACCAGGCGTCGTCCTCGCCGGGGTCGATCGGCGGCGCGATCGGCCGCTTGAGCCACTTCGGTCGGCGCTTCCCAGCCGGCCCATCGGCCGGGCGCGTCTTCTCGACCCACTCGCGGTAGATCGCCATGGAGCGATCGGTATCGACGTAGACGTCGCCGTAGTAGTCGTCCGCCTTCGCCGGCCGGATCCGGACCTTCTGGTGCCAGCAGTGCATCCCCGAGATGGGGTCGGGGTGGGGCGCGTGCGTGAGGTTCTGTGGAACGCCGCCGTCGGTCCACCAGACCCTGGCGGAGTCGGGATCGTCGCTCTCGAACGGCCCGATGCCGGACTGCTGTCGCATGCCCCACTGGCTGTCCTCGTCTTGCAGGTCGACCGTAACCTTCCCGTAGGGGTCGCCGCCCTCGTCGAAGTCACCGTCGTCGTCGCGGTCGATCTTCCACTGCCCCATGTGGTGGCTCATCGCGGCGATGCCGGGCTTGATCGACTCGGTGACCCAGACCTCGTTGACGTAGTAGCCGATGTCAGTCTCGACGCGCACGAGGTCGCCCGTCTCGACGCCCAGTCGCTCGGCGTCCGTGCGGTGCAGCCAGACCGGGTTGTTGTGCGAGATTTCCTCGAGCCACTTGGAGTTCGACGACCGGGAGTGGATCTGGGTCGGCAGGCGGAACGTCGGCACGAGCACCATCTCACCGTCCTCGTAGTCGAGGTTTTCGGGATGGACGTGGCTCTTCAGATAGTGGGGGATGGTGTACTCCTCGTCGTCCCAGCCCCACTCCGCGAGCGTCTTCGAGTAGAACTGCTGCTTGCCGGTCGGCGAGGGGAACCCGCGTTTCGGTTCGCCGTCGACGAGCACGCCGAGCACCTGGGTTTCGAGGTCCGCGAGGGAGCCATGCGGAACCGTATCGTACCCGCCAGGATGATCGGCCCCCTCGTCGATGTCGGCCGACTGCGCCGCCCCGTCGGGGATCGAAACGTCGGCGTCCGCATCCAGTACCCGGTGGATCGTCCCGTACTCGTCGACGAACACGTCGTCGTCCTCGAGCAGCGCCGGATCGAGCGGTTCCTCGTGGAGTTCGTACTCGTTCCGGCTGGCCTCGAACGCCCCGTGGTGTTTCATGTACTCCAGGGGCTCCATCCCGGCCTCCTCGGCCGCCTCGACGAGGTTCTCCTCGTGCTCGAAGACGTAGCGGTAGTACTCGTCGATAGTCATCTGGGGCGGGTCGTCCGTGGCCTCGTCAGTACCCGTCGCCTCGCGATCGGCCGCGCCGTCGTCGCGCTGTTCGGTCGTGCCGCCGTTCGCCGCGGCCGTCTCCCGATCGCGGTAGGGGCTCTCGAAGTACTCCCGGATGCCCAGGTCGCCGTCTTCGTCGACGCGCCAGGAGAGGTCCATCCAGAACTCGTCTTCCTCCCAGACCTCGCCCGGATTGGCCTCGTAGGTGCGCTCGATGTCCGCCCCCTCGCGCTCGGCGTACTCCCGCTGGACGGGCTGTCGGTACGTGACCCACGTCGCGGCGTGGGTCTCCTGGCTCTGGATGTCGTGACGCTCGGGGCTGTGGCCCATCGGCAGGACGTAGTCGGCGAAGTACGCCGTCTCGTTCCAGGTGGGCGTCAGCGCGACGTGCATCCCGACCTTGTCCTCGTCGCTCAGCGCCTCGATCCAGGAGAACCCGTCGGGGTAGGTGTAGACGGGGTTGAACACGCGGGTGAAGTAGACCGACAGTTTCCCGCGACCCTCCTTGAGGAAGTACGGCAGGAGCTGGCTCATCTCGTAGTGGGCGAACGGCCACTCCGGCGGCAACTGGAGTTCGTCCCAGAGCGTCTGGCGCGGCGGCTCCTTCGGCATCTCCGGCTCGAACTTGTGCCAGGCGTTCGGCGACGTGCCGCCTTTCGTGCCAACGCTGCCGGTGAGCACGGACAGGAAGTGCAGCGCCCGACTGACCTGCCAGCCGCCCTCGTTCCCCGACGCCGCGGAGCGCCAGATGTGACTGGCAAAGCGCGACCCGGCAGTGCCGATTTTCCGGCCGACCGTCTCGATGGTCGCGGCGTCGACGCCGCTCTCGGCCTCGGCGTACGCCGGCGTAAAGTCCGCGTACGTGTCCCGAAGCACGGCGAGGTACGTCTCGAACGTCCGCTCGCGGCCGGGGTGTTCCTCGTCGAGGAACTGCCGCCAGTTCACCCAGTTGGAGAGGAACTCCTCGTCGTAGAGCCCCTCCTCGAGGATGACGTTCGCCATCGCCAGCAAGACGGCAGCCTCGCTGCCGGGCTGGGTTGGAAGCCAGTAGTCCGACATGGCAGCGGTGTTCGACAGCCGCGGATCCAACACCGCGAGCTGGCCGCCCTCCATGACGCCCTCGATGATGCGCTGGGCGTGGGGGTTGAAGTAGTGGCCGGACTCGAGGTGGGCGGACAGTAACAGGATGAACTCGGCGTTGGCGAAGTCGGCGCTCGGCCGATCGTACTTGTGCCAGAACGCGTAGCCCGCCCTGGCACCCGCCGAGCAGATGTTCGTGTGGGAGTTGTGGCCGTCGAGCCCCCAGGCGTTGATGACCCGGTCCATAGACCCCTCGTGGCCGGGCCGGCCGACGTGATAGGTGATCTCGTTCTCGCGGCCGTCGATGATGGTCTCGCGCATCTCGGTGGCGATGTCCTCGAGGGCGTCGTCCCAGGACACGCGGGTCCACTCGCCGCTCCCCCGCGGGCCGTCCCGCTTGAGCGGATAGCGGATGCGCTGGGGATCGTTGATCTGGTTGATCGTGGCCGGCCCCTTCGCGCAATTGCGCCCTCGGCTTCCGGGGTGTTCGGGATTGCCCTCGATCTTGCGGATGTCGCCGGTTTCCTTGTCGATGTAGGTGAGCAGCCCGCAGCCAGCCTCGCAGTTGAAGCAGGCCGTCGGGACGACCGAGTACTCCTTCGGGAGGCCCTCGGACTCGTACTCGACCCAGTCGTGCCACTGGTCGGGGTCCGGATACGAGCCGAGTTCGCCCTCCGGGGCGATGCGATCGACCCCGTCTACCCCGCGACGCTGTCGCTGTTTTTTCGTTTGCTCTGTCCGGTTCGAAATGACGCCGAGTCGTTCGGCGAGTTTCTCGATTCGGCTCGGATCGAATTCGTGTCCCATGGTCAGGCGAGTGAAATCGTCTGCGGAGCGGTTATCCAGCAATACTCGAAGGCGAGGAGACCAGCGAGTGCGAGCGCGCCGGCCACCGCCGCGAGGATCGGCCAGCCGACGGCCAGCGCCGCCAGCGGCAACAGGATGCCGACGACGACGCCACCGATCCAGAACGCCCTCCGGAATCGGCCGCGAGTGATGCGCGCGGCGGCCTCCTCGGCGTCCGCGGTCTGATGGGGCGTGAAGATCTCGGAGGCGACCAGCACGGCGTGGCCGACCAGGCCGACACCGAGCGCCAGCGCCGACGGCCCGACCATCGCTTCGAACCACGGCACGCCAGCGACGCCGAGGACCACCAGCGTCGCGCCGCCGCCGACGATCGACTGCGCGAACATGTGCAGCGGCATCGCGGGGCTCTGCCAGAGGTCGCGTCCTTTCGACTGGCTGAACAGAAACGCCGTGTAGACCGCCGTCGCCGCGCCGAGGACGGCGGCCGCGCCCAGCGAGAGCGGGTGGACGACGGCTTCGATTCCCAGGAGTGCTCCCAGCACGGCCAGCCCGAGGTACGCGCCGGCCGCCGAGATGATGTAGGCACCTTTCACGAGCCAGGAGTTCCAGTTCGGCCGCAACAGCACCCAGTGAAACCGGGTCGGCTGCTCCAGATCCAGGATGAGGAGCACCCCGGTCGCCGCCAGAAACAGGCCGCTGACGAACGCGCTCGCGCCGAAGGTGGTCACGCTCGGTTCGACCAGTCCGAACAGCATGAACAGCGCCGGGAGCAGGAGCGCCCCGGCAGCGATCCCCTTCGTCCAGGTGTAGGAGTACACCTCCCAGCCCCAGGACCCGTAGTGGTCTTCGCCGATGTCGTAGACCCGCGTTGCCTCCTCGTGGAGGAGTTCGTAGGCGCGTTCGGTCCGGCTTTTCGAGTCGTCGGACCCCCTCCGGCCTGCGGGCTCGGTTCCGTACCCGCCATCGGACTGGACGTCACTCGTGTCCGTGGACGACGCGGACGCGTCCTCCTTGCCGCACCCACAGGAATCACAGCCACAGTCCGTGCGCCCGCCGTCGGCGCGGGCATCCCCGCCGTCCGATCCCCCGGCATCGCCCAGCGAGACGTCGGACGCCGCGAGCGACTCGGCGGCCTTCTCGAGGTCGAAGTCGGGGACCGCTTCGCCCTCGGTCTCGACCTGATGGGGAGCGTCGCTCCACATGTAGTGTTCCTCGCGGGCGGTCGTGCCCGGGGTGGTGCTGCCCTCGTCGCCGTCGACGTAGAACAGCGTCGGCTCCGTGCCCTTCTCGGGCTTGCGGGCCTGGACCTCCTCGCGGGAGATCGTGCGAGCGATTTCGGTGTCCGGATTCTCGAGATCGCCGGCGAGGATCGCATCCTCCGGACAGACGGTCACGCAGGCCGGCTCGCGCCCCGTGTCGACCCGGTGGCTACAGTAGTTACATTTCGCCGCCGTCTCCGTGTTCGGATCGATGTAGAGCGCGTCGTACGGACACCCTTGCATGCAGGCCTTGCAGCCGATACACCGTTCGGGGTCGAAGTCGACGATGCCGTCCTCGCGTTCCCAGAGTGCGGTAACGGGACAGACGTCGGTACACGGAGAGTCGTCGCAGTGGTTACACCGCATCACCGAGAAGTTGCGGTTCGTATTGGGGAACTCGCCTTTCTCGATGTATTTGACCCATGTCTTGTTCACGCCGATCGGGTCGTCGTGCTCACCCTTACAGGCGACCGTGCAGGCGTGACAGCCGATGCATTTCCTGTTGTCGATGACGAAGCCGTAGTTCGTGATGTGACCCACCTCCGTTGGTTTGTGGCAACACCCAACATGGATCGAGCCGATACTTAAATCTTGTCTAAATTGTACAATATCCCGAATATAGGACACAAAAGTCGGCGACACGACTGGCACTGGAAGCGTGGCGTGCCAACTATCGCTCGCCTACCAGCACCAGAAAGAGGAGACAGCGTCGTGAACAGCAACGTTTGTGATAGAGCATATCACGCAATTTTCAGATATACGAAACTTTAACTACCTTGTGCATAATAGGGATAGTTGTGCGAGATCGGCAAGACATATGAGCACGAACTACGACATCACCGAAACGGTCGACGTGAAAGGGCAGAACTGCCCGATACCGGTTGTGAAAGCGAAGCAGGCGGTCGACAGCCGCGAGTCAGGAGACGTCATCGCGATCATCGCGACGGACCCCGGAAGTGTATCCGACATCGAGGGGTGGGCGAGCTCGACGGATGGGGTAGAGCTCCTCGAACAGGACGAGGGTGACGAAGACGGCGAAACAGTCTACCGACACTACGTCCGGAGGACAGGGGCATGAGCACCGATTCGTCGACAGCGGACCCGAGTACAGCGCACCTACAGGAGCAGATAACCGAGCTCCAGGAGGACCTCGCCGCAGTGAAACGCGACGATGACGGCCAAAGGCGGATGACCATCATCGCAACGAAGGGCACGCTGGACATGGCGTACCCGCCACTCATCCTGGCGAGCACGGCAGCAGCGTTCGGCTGGGATGTCACGGTCTTCCACACGTTTTGGGGCTTGGAGATGCTTCACGAAGAGCGCTCGAAGGAACTCAAGTTGAGTTCCGTCGGGAACCCGAACATGCCGGTACCGAACCTACTCGCCATGCTCCCCGGCATGGATCGAATGACGACGTGGATGATGAACCGTCGCATCGCTGACAACGAGACGGCCACCATCGAAGAACTCATCGACACCTCCCTGGAGATGGGCGTCGAGCTACAGGCCTGCCAAATGACCCAGGACCTGATGGACTACAACGAGGACGAGTTCTACGAGGGCGTCACGACGGGCGTCGGTGCGGCGACCGCACTCGAACACATGGCCGACGCCGACATCCAACTACTCGTTTGATCGACGGCCTCCCGCGGTTCCGTTCTTCGAGGCAGATCGCTGAGACACGGAAGCTGAACACTGCCCCTGAGAGCGTCCCGTAGGCAGATGTGGCGGGTCGGTGTAGTGCGCTGGACATGCCATCGAACGCTGCCGAGACGGCGTTTCATCGATCGACGGATCCCGACGCCGAAGCACCGACGCTGATCGAGGGGGTACCGGATCACGGACTGGTTGCGTCGATCGCCGTCGACCAGATTACTCAGTTTGGGCTCGAGCAGTACGGGTCGATCCGATCCGATCCGATTCCCTTCCGCCCGTTACGTCGTTCACCGACGGGCTCGTTCAGGATACCGTCCGGGACTACGGCGGGACGGATCCCGACGTCCTGACCTTGCAGAGCGACGCCCCGGTTCCGGACGACGCGTTCACCGAACTGAGCCCGTGTGTGTTGGCGGAACTGGTTGAGGACTTCAGCCGGGCAATCTTTCTCGCCGGTGCGCCGGCCCAATCAGAGGAACAGCGGGACGACGTCGTCGGCGTTGCCACCACCGAGGAGCTGAAAACGGAATTCGAGGCGGCTGAAGTCGATCTCATGGAAGCCGAGTCAGAATTCGCTGACCTCCCTGATCGCCTCCGTAATCCGGGCCGCGTTCGGGAGCTGAAAATCCTCGAGATCGTAGAGCGGATACACCACGTCCCAGCCGGTGACGCGCGCGATCGGGGCCTCCTGGTAGAACAGGGCCTCTTCCTGGAGGAGTGCCGTGATCTCGCCGGCCAGCCCGCCCGTCCGGGGCGCCTCGTGGACGACCACGGCCCGTCCGGTCGTTTTGAAGGAGTCGACGATCGTCTCGCGGTCCATCGGCGAGAGCGTCCGGAGATCCACTACCTCGACGTCGATCTCGTCCGCCACCTCGTCGGCCGCATCGAGGGTTGGCCGCGTCATGGCCCCCCACGTGAACACGGACACGTCCGCGCCCTCGCGGCGAACGCTCGCGTCGCCGATCAATACCTCGTAGGAGTCCTCGGGAACGTCCTCGCGGAACGCGCGGTAGATCTTCTTCGGTTCGAGAACCACGACCGGATCCGGATCGCGAATCGCCGCCGTCAGCAGCCCCTTGGCGTCTCGCGGCGTGCTCGGAACAACGACTTTGAACCCCGGATGATGGACGAAGATCGCTTCCATCGATTCCCCGTGCAGGTCGGGCGCACGAACCCCGCCGCCGAAGGGCGCACGGATAACCATCCGGCCGGGGAACTGCCCCCGCGATCGGGCGTTCATGCGGGCGGCCCGGGTGAACAGTTGCTCCAGCGCGGCGTAAGTAAAGCCCATGAACTGGATCTCCGCCACGGGCCGCAGCCCAGCGGCCGCCAATCCGATGGCCGCGCCCGCGATTCCAGTCTCCGTGAGCGGCGTGTCGACGACGCGTTCGGGCCCGAACGCGTCGTAGAGTCCGTCGGTCGCACGGAAGACGCCCCCGGAGCGGCCGACGTCCTCGCCGAGGACGACAACCGACTCGTCGCGGGCCATCTCGTCGTGGAGCCCTTCGGCGACCGCCTCGACCAGCGTGAGCGTCTCGGCCGCCATGGTTACCACCGGAACGCCTCCTCGCCGTGTCTCTCGTAGAGCTCCAGCAGTTCGGCCCGCTGGCTCTCGATGTAGTCCGGCGGGTTCGCGAACACCTCGTCGAACACGTCCTCGGGGGACTGCTCCGCCGCCACCGCGAGCGCCTCGTCGGCCGCCTCCCGGGCACGCTCCTCGGCGGCCTCGCGCACCGACGCGGCGTACTCCTCGTCCCAGAGCCCGCGGTCTTCGAGCACCCGCTCGTAACGGTCGATCGGATCGCGCTCGCGCCACGGTTCGATCGCCTCCGCGGAGCGGTACCGACGGTCGTCGTCGCTAGAGGAGTGCGCACCGCGGCGGAACGTCAGCGCCTCGATCAACACCGGGTCGCCGTCCCGGGCGCGTTCGACGGCGCGACGGGTTTCGCGGTAGGTCGCCAGTACGTCGTTCCCGTCGACCAGCACGCCGTCGAACCCGTAGCCGTCCGCGCGCTGGACGAACGTGTCGCCCGCGGTCTGGTCCGCGACGGGCGTCGAGATAGCCCACTGATTGTTGAGCACGAGGAAGACGATCGGGAGGTCGAGGACCCCGGCGAAGTTGAGCCCGGCGTGGAAATCACCCTTGCTCGCACCGCCGTCGCCGACCGTGACGAGCCCGACTTCGTCGTATCCCTGTAGCTTCCGTCCCCACATGAGCCCGGCCGTCTGCGGGAGTTGCGTGCCGACCGCGACGATGTGGGGCAGTCGCCGTTCGTACGGTTCCATCCCGTCGATGTCGTCGGCCTCCCACTCCTCGTATCCACGAAGCCAGAACGACAGGATGTCCGCGAGCGGTCGGCCGCGCTGGATGTGAGCGCCGTACTGGCGCCACTCCGTGTTGAGCCAGTCTCGATCGGCGAGCGCCGCCGCTGGCCCCACGTGCGACGCTTCTAAGCCTCGACACTCCATCCAAAAGTGAAACTCCCCTCGCCGTTGCAAGGTCAAGCCGTGCTCTTCGAGGGCCCGCGCCTGGACCATCGATTCGTACAGCGTTCGAAACTCCTCCTCGTCGAGTTCGAGGGCGGTAACGTCGGCCGCGTCGTAGGACCCGTCCGGCGCAACGATTCGTTCGCACTGGTCGTACTCCTCGGGAAACCTGGCCATGCGTAGCACGTCGCTCTCCGCCATCATATATGTTAACGAGACACACGGCTGTGGCCGTGCGAACTCCTGGGAGTGATCCTCCCGGCTGTCGATTCGGATCGGACCGACCGCGTCTTCTGGGCGGCAGTCTCCGCCGAGGCGGTTGCGCTCACCGGGAGCTGGCGCGTCTCGTCCCGTTCTCGTCCGGATCCCTCCCCGTCGATCGGTGATCGCGTACCGGGTCGGATCACTGGGGAGGGCGGTCGAGCAAGAGACAGCCGATGAGGGCCGTGTATCCACGGTCGCTGAGACGGCCCACACAGTGGCGGCGGCGTCTCACCGGATTTCGTCAAGATCTTGCTCGTGCTGCCGAGCGACAGCGTGGAAGTGCTGCTCGGCGTGCCGGTCGCTTGGACGCCGCTCCACACCCTCGGCGGCTCCGTTTTCGTGGTCGGCCTGGGTGCCCTGCTCGTCGCGCCCGACCACCGCCGGCAGGCGATCGTCCTGTTTGCCCTTGGCGCCGCCTCCCACCACGCGCTCGATCTCCTCTTGCTGAACGTGACCGGCTACTCAGACCCCGTGCTCTGGCCGCTGTCAGGGTATCAGTTTCCGGCACCGGGCCTCTATCTCGGCAGCGATCGCTGGCCGGCCCTCGTCGCGGGGCTGGGGGCGGCGCTCGTGTGGGGCCTCGTTCGCCGGTGCCGCGGCGAGCCTATCGCGGACCCATCGGACGACTGACGAGACCCTGAACTGGGCGTCGATCTGGGTGCGGCAGTAGCTTCGCTGTGACCTCCTCCTCGCCGTAAACGGCGAGGCTTCCCACGGTACCGCACCGCTGAGTTGGGATATTTGATGGTTTACGACCCGTCGGCATGACAGGCCGATGGCGGGGCCACACCGCCGTTACTCCTATCCCGGCAGGGGACTCGGAGTTATCTTGACCGAGACACCACAGCGGTTCGAGAGGGTGTCTCGAACATTCTGGGCCTCGGAGTCCCGATATTGTGCATTTAGGTGGGCGGTGTGACCGCCTCGATGTACGTCATACTACCCTGCGATGCCACTTAAATATCCGTATTGCTGCTGAACGGTGATCGTGTCGGCCTCGTCGGATTCACGCCCGCCGTTCACGGCGGGATTCTCTCCTCGAAGAAAGATAGCCGCGATCGAGTCGCGTTGCTCGTGCAACGACTGCCTACTAATGTCCGGTACTGGTGTAGCGACCTACCCTGCCGGCGTCACGGCTGGATCGATCGTCAATGGCCTTCGCAATCGTCCACTTCCTGGTCGGCGCCTCGCTGGCGCTCCTGCTCGCGACCCCGATCGCGCTCCGGTACCGGCTCGCGCCGTGGTGGCCGCTGTGGCTCGTCGCCGCTGGCGGCCTCTGGGGGCTCGCCCCCGACATCCACCACATCGTCCCGGGCTACGAGACGCAGCTGTACGCGATCCACAACTCCCCGTGGGCCGATCTCTTCGCCTTTCACTACACGCTCGATCGATCGTTCGTCCGGGCACGCACTGACGCGAGCATCGCTGGGGCGATCCTGTGCTTCCTCGGTGCAGTTACAGTATTCACAGGTGCGGCCCAGTTGCGCACGCGGACCGGCGTCGCACGGACACGCCTCCCACAGCTCGTCGCGCTAGTGGTGGCAGTGCTCCCGTTGGTGCTCCTCTTCGCGGCGATCGGCGGCGGCTTCCCGGAGATCACCGCCTGGGTGGGTGATCGTATCACGAATCCGTAGCCCCGATCGCGGCACACCGGTGCCGAGCCAGACGCCGGGGAACAGCGAGCCCAGCACTTGGCGGGTCGTCATCGCGAGGCCGATCGCCACCAGCGACGGTGCCAGTACGAGGACGCCGCCGTGGTCTGCAGTCGGACCTGTCATCACCGCGCTTCAAAAACCTTCAGAGAGGTCGATCGCGCGGTCGCGACCGCTGCCGCCGACATCACCAGCGAGTTACAACAGCAAGGCACGCCACTTCACGACCTCCATGACGTCTACATCGGGGCGACGGCCGTGGTCGAACAGCTCTCGGTGCTCACTGCGAACGTCGACCACTTCGACGGGATGGACGACGTCACCGTCGTCGATTGGACGTCCTTTTGAAATCCGCCCACGGAGGTGGACGCAGCCGACTCAGCGTACTCTCGCTCGTCGAACAATGTCTCGAATCCCCCAAGCGGTGGGAGGGCATCGACATCGTGTCCGGCCCCGCAGTCTGTCGATACCCGGGTTTGAGATCACCGATCGCGAGCGCGACGCCCAGCGTCGGCCGCCCGCGTGGGTGTGCGATCGTGAGGCCGGCACCCGAGCGCGGGACCACGACGACCACGAGTAAACGCGCCCACTGGAAAGCGGCCACACGGCCACGCCAACAGGGTGTCGAGTAGTGCCGGGCGTTGGGAGGCCAGCAGCACGACGCGGCCGGCCCACCCCGTCGGTACCTCTCGTGCCACCGCGCGAACGCCGCGTCACAGCGGGAGGCGGCGGCGTGCTCCCACGGAGACATCGCGTGGCGTTCACGATCGCTCCATCTGTGCGTGTCGCGTCGGCCCGCGACGTGCAATTCGCGACCAGTAAGTTCCAACCCAGGACCGAATCAGCCGTCTGTCGACGATCCGGCCGACGAGTATCCGCTTGATCCCGATGGGGTCGACCCCGGCCTGACCGATCCCTCTCGATCGAACGCGTCGACGTCCATCGGGGTGTCGGGCGGCGACTCGACGCCGACGATCGGCCAGCGCACGCTCTCGATTCGCGTCGGGTCGGCGACGGCACCGGCGTCGACCGCCACCCGTGAGCCGATCGCGACCGAGGGCGGGCCGCGCCCCCGACCCCGGGCTGGGCGCCGCGGCGGTCAGCGGACGGTGCCCCCAGACCGGCTGTCGTCACGATCGGCGCGGTCGGCCGGCGTCCGTGCGGCGATCTATCGACTGACGAGAGGGTCAGCCGAAACTAATAGTCATACTAACACGCGCCATAGCTTTATTTTTCATTATTATGAGTATACGGACGGGAGGCTGGACCACATGACAGAAGTTACACTGGATGTCGCAACGAAGATCATCGACGCGGCGGAGACCCACGTCGAGGAATCCGACGTCCCGCCGATGTGTATCGCCGTAATGGACGCGGGTGGCAATCTCGTCGCGTTTCACCGGATGGACGGCGCGCTGCTCGCGAGTATCGACATCGCCCAGAACAAGGCCTACACAGCGGTCTCGTTGCAACTGGATACGGAAACCGTCCACGAGGTCGCACAGCCGGGGGAGTCGTTGTATGGGATCGGGGAGACGAACGACGGCCGAATCATCACCTTCGGTGGCGGACTCCCCCTCGAGAACGACGACGGCACCGTCGTCGGCGGCGTCGGCGTGTCCGGCGGCAGCGTGGACGAGGACGTCGAAGTCGCCCACGCGGGGCTCGAGGCGTTCGAGACCGGCTAACCGTCGGCATCGGTTTCCACCAGTGGTGTCCCGTTCCAACGATCGCCCAGAACTGGGAGTGCTCGTTTGGGGATTCCCAAGAGGAAGTCTATTCGCTGGGGCGGAGCGTCAGAGAGACCACGTCGTCTCCCGCCGACCCCACGATCATGTCGAGCGCTTTCGGATCGACGGCTGAGAACAGGAGCGGCAACTCGGTCACCGCCGTGCCGGCCACGGTCCCGACGGTCTCGTTCCGCGACGGACTCGCACGCACCGCCGAGTGGTACCGGACACAATAGTAATACCCCGCGCGCAGCACAACGTGGCAGCATCGCTGATACGATCATCACCTTGGAGACGGCCCGAACGGCCGATTCAGTCCCGGCGGTCGATCCAGATGAAGCGAGCGCCCCACCGTCGCTGGGACGGCACCCGGGGTCGGCTGCGGCTCACCGCCGCGTGGCGCGCAGACCCCGCTGGCGCGTGCAACGACCTGCTGTACCGAGGTCCGGCATACCCGACGGCCACCTCGCGGGTGCGCCGCCCCTGACGGCCAGCAGTCCGTCTCCCCCACGTCGTCACGCCTCGTCGTCCAGCCCGTAGTCGCCGATCAGCGGGACGAACCGCACCGGACCGTGGCGAGTCCGGGTGCTCTCGTCGTCTCGCTTGTCGATCCGGGTGAGCGTGTGGCGCGTGCCGCGCCCGAGCGGACCGACCATGCGACCGCCGTCGGCCAGTTGCGCGAGCAGTGGCTCGGGCACGTCCGGCCCCGCGGCGGTTACGGAGATCCGGTCGTACGGCGCGTGGGCGGGCAGTCCCGTCGTGCCGTCGCCGCCGCGGAGCGTCACCTCGTCGTCGCCGGCCCGCGCCAGGTTCTCGCGTGCCCACTCGGCGAGACTCGGCCGGCGCTCGGTCGAGGAGACGTGGTCCGCCCCGACGAGGTCGGCCGTCACCGCGGCGTGGTAGCCGCTGCCGGTGTCGACCTCGAGGACCGTCTGCCCGCGCCCGAGGTCGAGCAACTCCGCCATCGTCGCGACTGCCGAGGAAGCCGATCTTTAGGCTGTACGAAAAATGTTTGCATTTTGAAAAGTTATAAGAGGACTGGATGGCTTCACATAGACGCAATGAGCACTCAAAAAACGGTTCGCAGACAGGCAGGCAGCGTCCACGAAAACCCCGTACGTCTCGACCGGGGGAAGGCCGAGCAGATCATCGACGCACTCAACACCGACCTCGCGGACGCGTACGTCCTCTACCACCAGCTCCACAAGCACCACTGGAACGTCGAAGGGGCAGAACACCTCCCGATCCACGTCTTCCTCCAAGAAGCCTACGAAGACGTCGAAGCGGCCGCGGACGCGATCGCCGAACGCATTCAGGCGATCGGCGGCGTCCCGCACGCGAGCATGCCTGCACTCTCGGACGCGGCGACCGTCGAACCCGAAGACGAAGACGTCTACGACATCAGAACCTCGTTCGAGAACGACCTGAAGATGTACGGTGACATCATCGAGAGCTACCGCGAACACATCGAACTCGCGGAAAGGCTCGGCGACTACGCGACGGGCGAGATGCTCCGCGAACAGCTAGAAGACCTCGAAGAGCACGCCCACGTCATCGATCACTACCTCGAAGACGACACGCTCGTCCTCGAATCCGCGACAAAGTAATCGAAACAGGGTAGACTCCGGTGCGAGCTTAACGGTTGTTTTCGTTGTCCATGAAAAGACTTGCCTCATACGCTCGTGGTGGTCAATTTCCTCTGTGGCGCCTTCCGCCTTGACGACGAAGAACGGAACGATTGAGTTAACGTTCTAACTCTTCCGAGAGCACCGGCGATTGCGACGGAAGCGGATCGATCGGCTCCGATGACGCGTCGTCCGGCCGAAGGAGCGTCGTTTCCAGTCGCCGCGCTATCTTCGTGTCCACAACTCCTGTAACGTCCAGTGCGTCCCGAGCGTAGTCGTCAAGTCCGAGCACGTCGCGGAAGAAGCGGCAAAGCGTCTCGTGGGTTGCGTACAGGTCGGCGCCTCGGTCTCGTCCTGTCTCAGTCAGTTCGACGCCTTCGTATGGTTCGTGGATGATGAGCGCGTCGGCTGCGAGTCGTTGCATCTTTTCGGTCACGGCCGATGGTGAGCGATCGATTACCTGTGCGACTCGCCCAGTTGGGACAGGTGCACCTTCTCTGTCTTCGAGCGCGTAAATCATAACGAGATACTGGGCAGTACGGTCTGTCACAGACACTCACCCGAGATTGAGGAGCACGGTGATCGGCTAGCGATCCGGATCGACGGGCGAGTCGATAGCGATCCAGCCGTTCGTGTTATCTGCTTCGTGAAAGACGAACGTCCTGGGACGGGGTTCACAAACCGAGATAGTTGGGGGAGGATCACCGATCTGTGCCGATGGCCCCTCTGGCTCCGACCGGGACCGTACTGCCAGATACGAGTTTCGGGTACTCCCACAATAGACACCGTTCGGTTCTCGACAGGACGTCTCAGTTCCGGTCCCCAATGACCTCCGTTTCCGGGAGAAGGCCGTTCGAAAGCCATTACGCACCCTCTTGTCCTTCATCGTGCTGTTCGCCTTCTTCTGCTCCCGACTGGACAGGCACGTCCTCGTCAGCTACGCCGAAGAGTCCGGCGTAGAGAGCAGCCCAGCATCGCGCTCGTTTTCGTCGGAGTCCAGTCGGGATCATACTCGTCGAACCAAGTGATCACGGAGAGCGAGCTGGCAGTTAGCACAGACGTCGTCCAGACGCGTCACGGTCACTAACACCGGGTAGTCCACGGGAAACTCCGTATACAAGTGCTCGGTGAGCGCTCGATGGTTGATCCCGACAGTTGCGCCGCGCTTGGTCGTCGCGTTGAGGCAGTCCTGCCGGTCAGCCGCCACCTCGTCGAGCCGGGATCGATGGTCCGCCAGCGTCTCGTGCCGTGCCTGGAGGGTGTCGAAGGCCAGGTTAGTTAGCGGCGTCTCGTTGGCCTGAACGAGCCAGTCGGTGATCTCCGTGATCAGCTGGTTAGCTGTCTGCAACGACTGCTCTTCGGCGTCGAGGGCCCGTTCCATCACCGCGAGTTCCTGCTGTCGTTCTGTAATCGCTGAGAGGACTGCTTGCTTCGTTGTCGGTGTGAATCTCCCACCGGTCTCCGGAGCGAGCGCGACCGAAACATCGCTGCCGAGTTCTTCACCGACCGTCTTCGACAGGGACTCGGACCCGTCGATGTCCTCGATGCTGTAAGGACGAACCGTCTCGGCAAACGTCTCACGCACCTCACGGCAACGATCCGCGGCTGATTCCGCGATTGGCGTGAGCGAGGACGCGGAGACGGTGACCAACCCACCGTCTGCGGACGGTCCCGGTCCTCCGTGGGTTCGCTGTCGAACAGGGGAGATATCGCGGACACTGCGTTCAAACGCATCGAACGCGGCTCGTTTTTCATTAACGTGTGTCTGTTCGTTCCGGACGCGGTCACGGGCCCGATCGATGTGTGTCTGGATGGTCATTTCGTGGATCCCTCCGAGAGACGCACTAACCCGGTCGGCTCGTTCCCGGGTGTTGATCTGACGCGAAAACACCGCCTCGATGGAGCCCTCGCGTCAGTACGATGCGTGACGTGAGTGATCGCGAGTCTGGGCTCGGCCCAGCGACGCAGCAGGTCGATGACGAGCGGGAGCGTCGTGAACGCCTTCTCTGTTCGGTTGAGCGCATATCCAGACAAGATCACGTCCCAGGACCGGTCACCAGTGTCGCAGTCGATCGAACACGGGCGCAGCGTGTAGTCGGTTGCGAGGGATACCGAACAGATGTGTGACAGGGGCGCGCCGAGTGGATCGCCGTTCGTGGCGGAGTCGGGCAACCGGGCAGCGGCCGACAGTAAGAGTCGGGCGTGTTCGTCTGGCGTGAGGCGCCGGTCGAGTTCGACAGCCATGCTTTCGAGCATGCGCAGACAGAGTTCGTCCGGGCTGTCTATCGTTTCAGCCTGCGCGAGGTACGTCTCCATGATCGCCCGTTCGACCGCGCGGTGGTCGGACGCCGAAACCGTCTCGAAGACCGCACCGGCGACCGTGTGACAGAAGTCGATGAGCGACTGTCGCCCTGATTCCGGCGCTGGTAGCTCAGGGGACCGACGCAGCTCATCGGTCTCGGTTGTAACGCCGTCGGTCGAAGGCGTCGTCGTGTCCTGACAGACGATTACGTCGTAGTATGGGAGACGCGGATCGTACCGACGGAGGGCCGTGCGGTACTGTTCAGTCGCCCGGGCGGCTGCCTGGGCTGTCGGGCGACTGTCGAAGCGCAGTCCGTCGGCTGGAACCGGCTGATCACCGTACCGGGCACAGACCAGGTAGTACTCGCCAGTCTCGGTAGCGAGTGCCTCGATGTGTTCGCGGATGTCACCGAGCGTTGTTCCAACCATCGGTTCCTCAAATCACCCGGGTTTGCGGCCTGTAACGATGTGCCATGGAACCCGTTCACGCCACGGACCGAGCCGTCGCCACTGATCGAACGCCTCCGCGACATCGAGAACACGAGTTTCTTCGAAGCCGGCGGCGTCGAATAGGCTTCGAATCTTCGAGGGTGGGGCGTGATGGAACGGCAGGTCGGTTTTGGCATCATCCCACACCTGCTGCGTTTGGTCGTCCAGACTCATCGCGGACCCGCCTCGACGGATACGCAGTAGTAACCCGTACAGTCGGCGGATAATCTGCTCCGAAATGCTCTGCGTAGGGTCCTCCGGGTGATTGCCGAACAGGACCACCTGCCCACCAGGCCGGAGCACCCGGAACCATTCTCGAACCGCTACTCCAGGCTGTGGCAACGACCAGATTATGACACGGTTCGTCACGACATCGAACGTCCCGTCGTCGAACGGGAGGGCCTCCGCGTCGCCAGCCGCGAACCGAGCGTCGAAACCATCGCGTGCGGCACGTTCACGTGCCCGTTCGAGCATCGGCTCGGAGAAATCACACCCGATGACCTCGTGACCCAACCCGGCGTACAATCCAGCAAGGAAGCCTGCTCCGGTCCCAACGTCGAGAACACGGCGGGAGTCGTCACCGATCACGTCACGAATGACGTTCTCCCACGGCTGACGGTCACCGTGCTGCGTGATCTCGTCGGCGTACTGCGCCCACATCTCGGCGCTGCGCTCGTCGTTCCATCGAGCACCGGCAGCCGCTTTTAGCCGTTCGCCTGCCGGCTCGGTCGCGGTTGTGATTGTTCGTTCAGTCATGTTGCTGGTGTCTATCGTCGGACCTTCATCGGCTGGTCAGCTCGGATGAACGGATCGGCACCGTCGTGCTCGGCGAACGCTATCCCGCATCCGTTTCCCCGGAGGACGGTCCATGCTGGCAGCGGCGGAATGCCGTAATCCTCCGGTTCATTGTACTGTGCCGCGATAACCCACGTCCGGGCTCGCATGCGGGACTTCCCTGCGCTGGTCCCTGCTACGCTCGTGGATCGGGATGGGTCGGTCTTCGATTCCGAATTTCGGGAACCGGATGCATCGTCGTGCATTCTCAGATGTCTCCGTCGATGATGTCCCTAACCCGTTGCCGGTCGAAGAGCTGGTTCTCTTCGGGCACCTCCGGGAACAGTTCGGGATCGAACACGCCGAATTCGTCCGGATAGAGTTGCTGGGCCTTCATTTCGATCTGCAGGAGATTGACGATCGGACCCTGTTCGCCGTAGGCACCGGGATACACGTCCCCGTTCTGCACGGCCGTGAGTTGACTCCCGACGGCGTCCTCCTCCATCGGCGCGACGTACTGCTCGCGGAAGGCATCGGGGGCGAACCCGGAGCCGCCCGTGTTTCCGGCTCCTCGTCCCTCGTCACCGGTGGTACCGATGCCCCAGTGGACGATGATGATCTCGGGATCGATCTCAAGCAACCTCTCGTAGTCGATCGTCCCGCTGTCCTCCAGTTCCTTCGAGAAGGCGCTCTTGACGTCGAGATCGCGGTACGGTTTCATTTCGTAGCCCTCGTCCTGGGTGTGCAGCGGGTAGAACTCGCCTTTGTTCGGATTTGATCCACCGTTGATGAGCCCGACCTCCGGACGCTCCCCTTCGGGAGGGAGCCGCGACTGAACCTCGCTGAGGACCTCGTCGTGGAGCGTGGCGAACGCCTCGTAGCGCTCGCGTTCCTGAAAGAGATCGGCGAGTCGGTCGAACGCCTCGTAGAGCGTGGGGAGTTTGTAGTCGTGAAACTCACGGCGACGGCGGCAGTTGTTCCCGAAGAACGGCGCAACGTTCTCGGTGATCTCCTGCGTATCGGACTCGTCCCAGTCGTCATCCCACCCCGTTCCGTGCATGTAGTTGGGATCCATGAGGATGACGTCCGGGTCGAGTTCGTAGAAGATCTCCTTGTCCCAGCCGCCGCCATCCCAGTTCGCCAATGCTGGAAGTTCATCCTGTGAAGGGACGTCCAAGTCGAAGGGCTCGAAGAAGAATCCGGGAATCATGTTACCTGCGGTCACGAACCCTTCACGCTGACCGAGCGCGAACGCCATGTCTGCCCAACCACCGTTGTATACCAGATACGTCTCCGGGACCTCCTCGAACGTAACACAGCCCGCTGGCTCGAGACAGGCCTCGTGGGAATTCCCCGTCCGAGTGGTCGTTTCCGAGTCACTCTGTCCGGTGCAACCAGCGAATAATCCACCGCCGACGACTGCGCCGCCGTACTTCACGTAGTCTCTGCGCGTCGATACCCCCCTCGTCGTATTGGTGTCGTTGTCACTCATCTTCAGATCTCTCCATTGATGATGTCCGCGACTCGCTGGTGGTCGAACAGCTGTTCGTCCTCGGAAAAGTCGGGATAGCTATCGCCTTCTTCGAAGCGCGGCCACTCGCCGAACTGCTCGGGGTAGAGTTGCTTGGCCGTCATCTCCAGTTGCAACAGGTTCTGGAGCGGTCCCTGGAAGGACTGCCCAGAGGCGTAGAATCGGTCGTTCTTTACGGCGGTCAGTTCTTTCCCCACAGCGTCGTCCGTGACGGCCTCTTTGATCTGGTCCCACTCGTAAAAGGGCGTCACGGCGAAGTTGTGGAGGATGACGTCCGGATCGATCTCCAACATCCCCTCGAAGTCATAGCTTGCCCCGTAGTTTTCGTCGTAGGTCTTGTCGCTGTCCGCGAACGCGTCTTGCGCGCCCATCGGCCGGGTGTGGGCCTTCCCGAAGCCGGGCCCCGAGATCTTGTACGGTGAGAACTCCCCTTCCCAGAACGCGACGAGGCCGACCGTCGGGCGCTCGTTCTCCGGCGGGAGATTCGATCGGATGTGGCTGTAGAGCTTCTCGTATTCGTCTTTGAGCGCCTGGAAGCGTTCGGGCTCTTTGAACACCTGCGAGACTTTCTCAGTGATCTCCCAGATAGAGTAGTACCGGTACCCGTCGCGCCACCCTTCGGGCGGTTGAGTGTGTTCGCGGCTGTATCGGTTTGCGAACCACGGCCCGACGTTCTCTGCGATCTCCTCGGTGTCGTCCTTACCCCAGGCATCGAACGACGTCACCCACGCTGGGTCCTGGAGGTGGACGTCGCTGTCCAGTTCGTAGAGCAGTTCCTTGTCCATCCCCTCGTTGTAAAGCTGCTGGAGACCGTCAGCCGAGATAGATGCACCGTCGAACGCGTCGAAGAAGTACTGGAGGCCCTCGACGTAGTTGTTGAACCCGATGGAGTTCAGCGCGTCCTCGTGGCCGAGCGCCACGAGCATGTCCACGTACTGCGGGCTGTACGCCATCACGTTCGTCGGCACCTCCTCGAACGTGACCTCGCCCACGGGCGACATCGTCACTGAGTAACTGGTGGTCTCGGTGTCCGTGTCTCCACTGCCACTTTTGCCCGTACAACCCGCTAGCAGGCCACCAGTGACGACTGTGCCGCCGTATTTGATCGTATCTCGCCGCGTCAGTGCGTCCGTCGTAGTGATATCGTCGTTCATATTCAAATGTCTCCGTTGATGATGTCCGCAACTCGCTGGCGGTCGAACAGCTGCTCTTCCTCGGGTACGTCGAGTGGTGCGTCCAGATCGAGCTCGCCGAATTCCTCCGGATAGAACAGTCGCGCGGTCAGTTCCGTCTGGAAGGCGTTGATAAGCGGGCCCTGTTCGGCGGTCGGCCCGGGGAGGACCCGATCGTTCTGCACGGCGGTGAGCTGGCTCCCGACGTCGTCGTTCTCTATCGGTGCGACGAACTGCTCACGGAACTGTTGGGCGTCGAACGCGCCGTCGCCGCCGAAGGTTACCGACCCCGTGGTGATGCCCCAGTGAACGAGAATGAGATCCGGGTCCACTTCCAGCAGCGTCTCGTAGTCAGTCAATCCGTACTGGCCAGTCTCGACGCCCGCGAAGGCGTCCGATTCCACCAGCCCCAGGTCGCGGTAGGGCTTCATCTCGTAGCCGTTTTCCTCAAGATAGAGCACGTAGAACTCGCCGCTCTCGGGGGAAGAGCCACTATTTATCAGTCCTATCGACGGCGTCTCAGGGTCGTCCGGAATCCGTGACTGCAGTTCGGACTGGAGGTCCTCGTGGAGGTCGAGCCAGGCCTCCACCCGGGCTCGTTCGTCCAGGACTGTCCCGACCTTCTCGAACGCCTCCAGCATCGACGGAGCCTGCTCGGGGTACTCCATCTCCTGCTGCCACTCGGCACGGAAGCGACGGTTGAGACATCCGAAGAATGGCGCGACGTTCGACTCGATCTCTTCGACGTCCGAGTCGTCCCAGTTGTCGTCCCACGCCTGGATCAGGTTCGGATCGATGAAGAACACGTCCGGGTCGTGCTCGTAGAACACCTCCTTGGGCATCCCGCCGTCCTGCCACAGTGGCGGCCAGTCATTGTCGTAGTCGATGTCCAACGGATCGTAGAAGAGCGTGGGCCCGCTCAACCGGTTCGTCTGGAGCTTGTCCGCCTGCCCGAGCGAGACTACCATGTCGGCCCACGCCATGGCGTAAGTCGTGACTGACTCTGGCACGGACTCGAACTCCACTTCGCCGACGGGGAACATCTCGACCGTGTAACTCCCGTCGTTGGTTTCGTTGCTAGTCCCTTCCGGCGTTGTTTCAGAATCGGACTGTCCCGCACAGCCAGCGAGCAGCCCCCCGCCGACGACCGCTCCACCGTACTTCACGTACTCTCTGCGCGTCGGTGCGTCGTGTTCCGCCGCGTCGTCTGCCATACGATTTAGGCTCGCCTAAAACAATATAGTAGTTCCGATTTTTAGGCTAGCCTAAAATCAGTATCCAGCGAACGACCGCCTCGTCCGCGCCAGGAAGTCCTCCGGCAGCGACTCCATCTCGCCAGCCTGCACGCCCCAGAGGTTCGCGTACAATCCGTCGGCCTCCAACAGTTCCTCGTGGGTGCCACTCTCGACGACCCGGCCCTCGTCCAGCACGACGATCGTGTCGGCGTCTTTGATGGTCGAGAGACGGTGGGCGATCACCAGCGTCGTTCGATCGGCCGCAAGCCTTTCGAGCGACCGCTGGATCAGGTACTCTGTCTCCGTATCGACCGCACTGGTCGCCTCGTCCAGCAACAGGATTTCAGGGTCCTGCAACACCGTTCGGGCGATGGCGATGCGCTGGCGCTGGCCGCCCGACAGTTTCACACCACGCTCGCCGACGCGTGTGTCGTACCCCTCCGCGAGATCCTCGATGAAGTCGTGGGCTTCGGCGGCCTCCGCCGCTACGATCACGTCCTCGCGGTCGGCGTCGAACCGTCCGTAGCGGATGTTCTCCGCGACCGTCCCGTCGAAGAGGAACGTGTCCTGGCTCACGTAGCCGATGGACGAGCGCAGATCCGACAGTCGCATGTCGCGTACGTCGTGGCCATCGATGCGAACCGCACCATCGGTCACGTCGTACAGCCGCAGGAGTAGCTTGGCGACCGTGGATTTCCCCGCGCCCGTCGGCCCGACGATAGCGACCGTCTTGCCCGGATCAGCCGCGATGTCGATGCCGTTCAAGACAGACTCACCGGATTCGTAGGCGAAGGTGACGTCATCGTACTCGACGCGGCCATCCACGTCATCCAGTGAGATCGGATTCTGTACGTTCTCGTTGTGGACGGGCACGTCCATCAACCCGCAGATCCGCTTACCGGAGGCCCGCGCGTTCTCGTACCAATCGACGATGTTGGACAGTTGCGCCATCGGACCAGTTAGCCGCTGGGTGAGCAGCATGAACACGACAAAGTCGCCAGTGGTGAGTTCGCCCGTGAAGAACAACGGTGGGCCAGAGAATACCCACAGACCGCCGATGACGAACGTAGCGAGGAGTGCTGCGCCGGTGATCAGTTCCATCCCCGGCCGGTAGAAGTAACTCAGTTTCAGTACGTCCATCTGGGCATCGAACACGTCACGGGAGACACCGCGGACCCGGTCGTTCTCGTAGTCCTCGGTACTCGTGGTCTTGACGAGTTCGATCCCACTGAGCCCGTTTTCGATGCGCGTGTTCAGATCACCGATGGTCGACCGAACCGTCGCGTACCGGGGTTCGATCACCCGAACGAACCACCACGTGAACCCAACGAGTAATGGAACCGCCCCTAGCGTGACGAGCGCGAGTTGCCAGTTCGTATAGAAAAGGGCGGCAGTGATGCCAACGACGATCACGCCGATCCGGACGCTGTCGCCGAGCGCATTGTCGAAGAACACTTCCAGATTACCGGTGTCGTTGTTGAGGATCGACATGATCTCGCCGGTCTCCTTGTTGTCGAAGAAGGTCATGTCAAGGCGCTTCATCTTCTCGTAGGCGTCTACGCGAATCGCGTACATCACGCCGTGTGCGAAGAAGTTGATAGCCACCCCACGAATCCACTGGAGCACCGCTCCACCGCCGAGCGCGACGCCGACGAGAGTTGCGGACAACCAGAACTGAGCCGTGGGATCAGTCGGCAGCCACGCGTTCGGGACAACCGGGAGCGCGTACGCTGCTTCGTCGGTGAACACAGCGTCGATGGTCGTCCCGAGCACGAGTGGCGTCACGAGCACCGCGCCGTACGTGAGTACGCTGGCGACGAGTCCGAGTACGAGCCATCGCCACTCGTCGAGGCCGTAGGCTCTGAACAACCGGAGCAACGGCTTCGACGCGCGATCACGGTAGGCGTCGAGGTCCGTCTCGAACACCTCCTCGTCCTCGGCGGTCATCGGTTCGTCTTCGTATCGTTACCCAGTGACGCTTCTGTGTCGGTTCCCGTCTCCGTTCTGTCGTGGTTCTCATCGTCGTCGTGGCGGGGACGGATCGGCGTAATCTGTGGCCCCCGTTCGGTCGGCTGAACGTCAGCATCAATCTCGAAGACGTCCGCCAGTAGCTCTTCGGTCACTACCTCTTCTGGGGTTCCACGGGCGTAGATCGAGCCGTCTTTCAGCGCGACCATGTGGTCGGCGTATCGGGCCGCCTGATCGATATCGTGCAACACGAGGACGACCGTGATGTCGCTCCGGTCGCGGAGCGTCTCGACGATTTCCATCACCTCGAGCTGGTGGTGCAGGTCGAGGAACGTCGTCGGCTCGTCGAGCAGGAGAACCTCCGTCTCCTGGGCGAGCACCATAGCGATCCATACGAGTTGCTTCTGGCCGCCGCTGAGACTCCCGACCTCACGCTCGCGGAGATGATCGACGCCGGCCAGCGAGATCGCCCGGTCGATCGCCTGTCGATCCTCGTCGGTGAACGAGTCAAAGAAGCCGCGATGCGGATAGCGACCGTGCCCGACGAGCTCTTCGACGGAGATGCTATCGGGCGAGACGTTCTCCTGAGAGAGCAGGCCGAGTTTCCGAGCGAATTCCTTCGTCTTGAGCGAGTGGATGTCCTTGCCATCGATGAGGACGATGCCCTCGTCGAGTGCGATCTGATCGGCGAGCCCCTTCAACAGGGTACTCTTACCGCTACCGTTCGGCCCGACAAGTGCAGTCACTTCCCCGGGCGTGACCCGGATTGATTCGCCACCGATGACTGGCTCGTCGGACGACGGATAGCCGATGACGAGGTCTTTGCCAGCGAATTCGCTGGCGGTACTGTTCGATTCCGCGTCAGGGTCGCGCTGGCCGTTCGGCAGAGTCGAGTTCGGCTTCGGTATTGCTTCGAGCCCGCCGTCCGTCTCGGGCGTTTTCTCGCCGGTCATTAGATCTCACCCATCTTGTCCTGCCTGCGCATCAGGTACAGGAAGTACGGCCCGCCGACGAGTCCGGTGACGATACCGACCGGGATCTGGGTGTCCGAGCCACCGATCACGGCCATACCGAGGCGTGCGCCGACGTCCGCGGCGACCATCGACGCCGGGCCAGCGAACATGCACCCGATAATGAGTTTCTTGTAATTGCTGCCGACGATGTTTCGGACCATGTGCGGGACGATGAGGCCGACGAACCCGACGATGCCCGCGACGGCGATGCTCGCGGCAGCCGCCAGTACAGCGACGCCCGATAGTGCGAATCGAACTTTCTCGACCGACATTCCGAGCGATTTCGCCGTATTCTCTCCGAGAAGCAGTACGTTCAATTGTCGAGAACTAATCAGCGCCAGCAGCATCGCCACGGCTGTCCACGGTAGCGCCATTCGAACCTGGTCCCAATCGGTTCCAGTCAACGAACCTGTGGTCCACGCGATAGCGGACTGGACCACGCCGATGTCGTCCGCGAAGAAGAACAGCGCCGTCTGGAGCGACCCGAACACCGTCCCGACGATGACACCGGCCAATACGAGTCGAACCGGTGAGGTGCCGTTCTTCCACGCGATAGCGTAGACGATGAGGAACGCGAGCGCGCCGCCGACGGACGCGATGAGCGGCAGGAACGCCGCTAACCCTCCGAAAACGACGAGCGTTAGCAGGATCATCAGTCCTGCTCCGGAAGACACCCCGAGGATGAACGGACTCGCCAGTTCATTCCGGGTGACCGCCTGGAAAATCGCCCCGGAAACTGCAAGGTTCATCCCGACGAGGATGCCGACGAACACCCGCGGCAAGCGGATGTTCCAGACGATGAGGCTCTCTTTGCTCATCTCCGGGACTTCCGCCCCGAGCAGGAACGCCTCCCACGCTCGGACGTTGAAGAGTACGTCTGGATTGAAGACGGCCTGCCAGGCCTGGACGAGGCTCATCGAAAATGCGCCGAAGCTCACCTGCACGAGCCCACCAGCGACGATCACGGCGATACTCCCTAGACAGAGCGTGATCAGTGAGCGGTCGAGCCAGCGTTCCTGGCGCGTTGTGGTCGTGGTATCTGTGACGGGTTCTGCAGCCATCGTTAGTTGCTCACCTCGTTCGATGGCCGCTCAGACTCGATGTCGTGTGCCGCTTCGAGGACGAGTTCGTCGTCGATGTGTTCGAGGAGACGCCTCTGCCCGCGCACTCTGCGCTGCTCGACCTCCTCGTCGGATAGGTACGTCTCTAACGATCGATCGATATCCCGCTCGCGTAACTCGACACGACGCTCTTCGTCGAGGTCGTGGTCGTCGGGAAGCCGGTTGTCGAACCACTCGCGCCAACGATCACGGTCACCCCACTCATCGTCCAGTTCGGACACCTGACGCATCCAGTCGTAGTGATCAGCGACCGCCTCGGGGTAGCCACGTTCTCGACGAGTGTCTTCGACGACTCGAAGACCGACGCGCGCGCCGCGCCCGGCGGCCATCAGCGCCTGCTTGTCCTCCGTAGACGGAGACGCGACGTACAGCCCCCCAACCGGCGTCGAGCCGTCGTGAGCCGCATACTCGCCGTCAAAGTGCTCGTGCGTTTCACCGTCGTGCTCGTAGGTCTCGAACATCGCCGCGTCGTCGTCGAGCCCCCGCATGTACTCGCCGTCGTAGCGCGTCGCCGCGACGACCCGACGGGCGGTGACGGAGTCGCCCTCCTGAGGCGTGACGAGGAATCCTTCGCCGTCATCTGACCGTTCGACTGATTCGACGAGGTCGGGGATAATCTCACAGCCCGCTTCCTCGGCGTGATCGTGCATCAATCCGTACAGCGTCTCGATGTCCACGCCTGTGGGGAATCCCAAGTAGTTTTCGAGATAGGCACACCGCTGGATCGAGGAACGCCCACGATCGAAGATTATCGTGTCCAGACCGTACCGGGCGGTGAAGACGCCGACCGCACAGCCTGCTGGACCGCCGCCGACGATGACGACATCGTGGTCGTAGTCAGTGCTTGTTTGGTGCGTATCCGTAGTGCTCATAATCAGATGTCTCCGTTGATGACGTCGGCGACCCGCTGGTGATCGAACAGCTGCTCGTCTTCATGGGTCTCTCCGATACCGTGCCACTCACCGAAGACGGTCGGATAGAACTGCTTCGCCGCGATTTCGGTCTGGAATAGGTTGATCACCGGTCCCTGGTACGAGGTGCCACCTCGGTAGAGGCGATCGTTCTGTACGGCCGACAGCTGTTGGCCCAGGGAATCCTCACGCAGCGTTTCCATTCTGGATTCGAATTGGTCCGTCGAAACGTGCGAGAAACCGTACTGGAACAACAGTACGTCCGGATCAACCTCCAGAAGCTGCTCGTAGTCCCACTCGGCGTAGCTCCCGTCGATGACATCGTCGAACGCTCCGCGCATCCCGAGATCGCGGTACTGTTTATGTCCGTTTCCATCGTGGACCGGATACGCGTAGAACGCCCCGCCCTCGAAGTCAGAATTAATTGATAGTAACCCGACGGTCGGTCGCTCTTCTTCCGGCGGGAGGTTCGATTCGATCTCCGCAAGCAAGTTATCGTGGACGTCCGCGAGGGCTTCGTAGCGCTCGCGCTCCTGGAATACGTCGGCGATTTTCTCGAAGGCTTCGTACAGCGAGTAGTACCGGTAGTCGTGCCAGTCATCACCTCGTCGCCGGATACTGTTCCCGACGATCGGTCCGACGTTCTCGGCGATCTCTGCGAAGTCCTCGTCGCTCCACGAATCATCGAGAATCTGTACGAAGTTCGGATCGAACAAGTGGACGTCGCAGTCCATCTCGTAGACCGCTTCTTTATCGATCCCTGCCTCGCCCATGAGTTGAGGGACGTCGTCGAAGGTGACCTCGACACCGGGTACTGCATCGTAGAAGGAAAGCGGCCAGTTCTCGGTGAAAATGAGCCCTTCGAGACCATCGAGTTGGCCGAGGGCGATGGCCATGTCGCCGTACGTGCTGAAGTACGCCATCCACTGTTCAGGAACTGAATCGAATGTAACCGCCCCGGCCGGCTCCATCGTCACTGAAGACGATGAATCGGTCGTGGTTTCGTCTTCGGTCTCACGATCTCCAGTACACCCAGCGAGCATTCCACCGGCGACGACCGCACCGCCGTATCTCATGTAGTCTCGCCGCGTCGGTGCCTCGTGCCGCGTTGACCCGCGTTTCATGGGATTTAGGCTCGCCTAAACGAGTAAAAGGATTTCGATTATTAGGCGAGCCTAAAACCTCGCGTTCAGTGCGGCGTACCACACCGCGGACACATTGGCGGACCATTTTCCGGTGACGCAAGCCCGCAGTGCGGACACTTGCCTCCCCCGTTCGGTGCGGTGATCTCCGAGACGGCGTCCTCGGTCGTCCGGCGAACCCCTTCGACAGTCCCAATATCGTCGGGTGTCGTTTCGTCCGACTCCTCTCCTGCAAGCGCCTGTCGCGCGAAGCGTACCCGTTCGATCACGAACGACTCCTCCTCGTCATCTTCCCTGGGTACACTGTCCGCAGAGACCGCGTCCGACTCGGCGCGTGCGAGCAGACCGAGCGCCTCCGCAGCCCGACCGCGTGTATACAGGCTCTCCTCCTCGTCTCCCAATCGGGTCGCCAGCGCGTTGCCGGCGTCGGCGAGCTTTCCCGGGGACTCACAGCCGAGGGCCACCAACGCCGTCGTCAAATGGTATCGAACGAGTTCGTTTTCGTCGTCGAGATGCTCTGCCAGACTCGACACCTGGTGCCGAAGTCGGACGGGATTCCCCAGCGCGACGTACTCCAACGCTTTCGCCAACTTCTCTCTGACCTCCGGCTCGTCGAACGACAGCCCAATTCGCAGGTCGGCCAGTAACTCGGGTGAGGCCACGTCGTCGGGGTGTTCGAGCGCAACGTATCCGAGCGCTTCTGCTGCCCGGGCGCGGACGTAATAGAACTCGTCTTCGTCGGCAAGCCGATCAGCAAGTGGAGGGACCACAGACACGCCAGCATCCGGTTCGGCCTTCGCGACACCGACGAACAGTTTGGTGGTCGTAAGGCGGATCGAGCGCTCCTCGTCGGTGAGAAATGGCGTGAGCGTGTCAAGAACCGATTCGAAAAGACGCGGCTGTTCGTCTGCGAGCCGTCGTAGCGCCTGTAATACGGTTTTTCGGTCCTCAATACTGGCCGTTTCGAGCTGTTCGAGGTGTTCGATGACGTCCGCTTCCGCACGCTCATTGAGTAGTTCTGTCACCCGTTCGGCTGCCAGCGAATTAGAGTCTCCCACCATTACTACCGACTCGTATTGTCGAAAGAGAGGCTACACTAATAAAATACATCGTGGTCTCTTTCATGCAACCCGTCTTTCACCGGCTTCGGGATCAATCTCCTGTCGCCCAGTACGGCGTTCGAGGTGCTCACCGTTTCTCCGTGTGTTCCGCGAAAGGGAACCGCCCACCGTCCGTAGAAGACATCGTCGTTGATGTCGCGGACCGCCGCACTGCCCGAACCTATTGTACAGAGCGAGCTTCTCCCGGCCCCTTTAGAAACGTAATCCGCCCTCGTGTCCCAAACGTTCATCCACGCCAAGCTCCCAAACTAGGTCGTCGTACTTACTCATACGATCGCTGCCGGGGGTAGTGGCGTGCCAGCAAAGAGCGTATCACCACAGCCATGGATCGCGGGTCTACTCGGGCTAGGGCTCGGGGCGTGGGACGATCCGTCAGTGGGCCATCCCCGTTTCCACACGCGTTTGGCTCTGCGAGCCGTCACGATCCTGCTTTGCGCCGGTCGCATCACACCAGATCGGTATCATGTGTACGATCGGCGTGAGACCCTGGTCTCGGCGCACTGCGATCACCGTGCGGTCTCGTCGGCACCGTCCACCCTCGGTGGGTGTCTCGCGCTCGGCTGGTTCTTCCGGCGGTGGCGGTTCGAGCGGACGCGACTCGCCTGTTCGTCCCGCGCGCGACCCCACCTGTACTCCGCGGGCGCCAGCGGTCGCCCCGAAACGACGCCACGCGCCCAGCGAGCGAGCCGGACGCCTCTACGGAAGACCCCACCGTCGAATCGACCGGCATCGGTGCGAGATGAACAGTACTGCCGGGTCAGCTCACCCACGTCCCAGGCGCGACCCGCTACCACAGCAGCGATCGCTGGCCGACCCTCGTCGCGGGGTTGGGGCGGCGCTCGCGTGGGGGCTCGCCCGCTGGCGCCGTAGTGGGCTCGCCGAGACGGCATCGGCCGACTGAGAGGGCCGCAGGGGACGGCGTTGTCCTTGCGGTCGGCACGGGGTCGGCCGCGGGGAACCCAGACCGGGCCCGTGTCCGATCGTCACCGAGCCTTACGCGCCGGCGCTCTCGGCGATGGACACGCGTTCTGCGGACCGCAGCTGTCCTCGTCGCCTCCGGGCAAAGGATTTCCACGGCGCGACCGTACCTGAATGCATGACGACGACCGAAGAACTGGCCCGATTCGTACAGGACGCCTCGGTCGACGACTTCTCCACCGACACGCGCGAGGAGCTGAAAAAACGGATTCTCGACTCGGTCGGCATCGGAATCAACGCACTTGGGGCGGAGCCGGTGGACAGCGTCCACCAGACCGTCCAGCGGGCGAATTCTGGTGACGGGTGCACGCTGTGGGGACGCGACGAGACCGCTTCGCCGGTCGGGGCAGCGATGCACAACACGGCCCTGACGCGGTATCTCGACTTCATGGATTCGTTCCTCGCGCCCGGAGAGACGCCCCACCCCAGCGACAACATCGGGGCTGTCATCGCCGCGGGTGAATACGTCGGCGCGTCTGGCGAGGAGTTGCTAGAAGGCGTGGGCGCCGCCTACGAAGTCCAAGGGGAACTCGCCTGGAACGCACCGGTCCGAGACAAGGGCTGGGACCACGTGACTCACACGGTCATCTCGGCGACCTGTGGCGTCGCGACGCTCCTCGACCTCGATGTCGAGACGACGAGAGACGCCATCGGTATCGCCGGGACCGCCCACAACGCCCTTCGCGTGACCCGCACGGGCGGCATCAACGAGTGGAAGGGCATCGCGTCGGCGAACGCCGCACGCAACGCCGTCTATGCCGCCCTGCTGGCGAGCGACGGTATGGAAGGCCCCCAGAACCTCTTCGAGGGCCAGAAAGGCTGGAAGCAGGTGATCAGCGGCGAGTTCGACCTCGACCTCGACCCAGGGTGTACGAGAGTCCACGACGTCATGACAAAGCGGTACGTCGCGGAGACGTATGCCCAGTCGGCCGTCGAGGCCGTCATCGAACTGACCCAGCGAGAGGATCTCGACGGCAGCACGGTCGACCTCATCGACCTGGAGACGTTCGCCGGCGCGAAACTCATCATCGGAGGCGGTGAAGGAGACCGACACACCGTCGAACGGAAAGCCCAGGCAGACCATTCACTGCCGTACATGTTGGCGGCAGCGCTCCTCGATCGGGAGATGGGGAACGCCCAGTACGAACCAGACCGCATCACCCGTGACGACGTGCAGGATCTTCTCCGCCGCGTCACCGTCGAGGAGAACGATTCCTTCACCGAACGGTTCGAGGCGGGGGAGATGCCCGCCCGCGTGACGGTCGAACTCGCGGACGGGACGACGCACGTCGTCGAAAAAGACGCCTTCGAGGGCCATCCCACGAACCCGATGGACTGGGACCAGATCGAACAGAAGTTCCACGATACCGCCGGCACGCGGTTCGGCGACGATCGCCGCGATGCCCTGATCGAGGTCGTAAGGGCGGTCGAATCGCACGATGTCGGTGACCTCGTCGCTCTCCTGGCGTAACTGACGGCGATTCGTCAGTCCACATCTGGACACTCTCAGCTGGTCGGGTGCCCCGTTGACTAAGTGTGACGCGAGCGAAGCATCATCCGTACCATGGTCGAGCGCACTTTCGAGTTCCTACACCACAACGAGCGCGAGGAGAAACCCCGAGAGACGGGAATCACGGAGATCAGGGGGCCGTATTACGACCCGATGGGGCCGCGCGAACTCCGGGACATTCTCGAGACGATGGGGCAGTACGTCGACATCTACAAGTTCAGCGGCGGGTCCTTCGCGTTGATGCCCGAGGAGGCAGTCACGGAGTTGATCGACATCTGCCACGAATACGACGTCAAGGTGTCGACGGGCGGGTACGTTGAAAACGTACTCATTCGGGACAACGACAAGGTCGAGCGGTACTTCGAGGAGGCCGAACGGTTGGGATTCGACATCGTCGAGTTGTCGAGCGGCTTTCTCGCCATCAGCACCGACGACATGGTGCGGATGACGGAGATCGTCGCCGAAGACTACGAAGTGGATCCCAAACCGGAGATCAACGTCCAGTTCGGCGCGGGGGGTGCGACCGACCCCGAGGTCCTGGAGGAACAGGGCCAGCAGGACCCAGAGCAGGCGATCGCGGAGGGACGACGGCACCTGGAGGCGGGTGCGGAGCTGTTGATGGTCGAAGCAGAGGGCATCACCGAGGAGGTCACCGAATGGCGAACTGACGTGGCCTACCAGATCGCGAACGAACTCGGCATCGAGAACCTCGTCTTCGAGGCGCCCGGCCCGGAGATGTTCGAGTGGTACATCAAGAACTTCGGGCCCGAGATCAACCTCTTCGTCGACAACTCCCAGATCGTCGAGTTAGAGTGCATGCGGTCTGGGCTCTGGGGCAAAGCGACGACGTGGGGTCGTACCGTCACGTGGAAAGGTGACAGAGAGGAGTAACGGTGACGTTGCGGAACGCCGCCCTCTCCTGCCAATCCATTCGACCGGATACGATCCGTCTGCAGGAAGGCGAAGAACGGGGACTGTCCGAGCGACGGGAGATCGAAGGCCGCGGTACGTCTCACGCCTCCCAGGTGACCGAATTTAGCGCGAAACTGCGCCTCTTTCTCGACCATCCCGGAGTAAACTATTCCACCCTACTTGCTCACGGCGTTCGACGTTCACTCCGTGAGGTTGGGCTTTTTGCTTCGATGACGCGCTGTGCAGGAACTAACCTCGCTCAGGGTGTGACAGTGCACACAACCGTCGATTCGACCGCTGTTGGCCCCGAAGACGCGGTCGGCCAAGACGTTGAAGGGGCGAGCCATCGAACCCGTCGGACACCCCCAGCACTGGCAATCGGATCAGCAGCCCCGACGTCGGCGTCGACAGCGCCACTACCGGCGAACTGCAAGCGGGCGAAACCGATCATGACGGACCTCACAGACAGCCAGCGTGACCGAGTTCGCGCCATTCTGACCTCGACCCCCGATCGGGTCAACGAGCGCCTGGAGCGGCTGGAGGCGGGTGGCGTCGTCGCACACAAGGTCCCATCGTCCTATCGCAGTGTCGGGATGAAGTGCGAAAAGGTGGCGATCTGCGCGAGTTACGAAGGCGACATCGCCGCGGCTCGAGAGTGGTTTGGGCAGGCCGCGCGGGCGTATCAGCGGGCGGCAGAGGCCGCCCTGGAGCGGCCCCCGTTCGCGACCTCCTATCGCCGCGTGCCGGTGACGCTCGTCGAGGCGCTGTCCGCCTCGGCGTGTGCTGGTGCGGACCCATCGCCTCGGGAGATCGCGGCGGCGATCCGCGACCTCGATCCCACTTACGGGGTAAAGGACGTCGAGGGCGATATCGTGTTCGACCGCGATACGTACGTTTTCGCACGCTGTCTCGCCGATGCGGTGGTAAACCGCGTCGCGCAGGGGGCCCTCGAGGAACTTGAGGCGATCAACGAGGGGAAAACAGCCGTCAACCGACTGCACGGCCAGGCGATCATCGACTTTGCCCGCGGGATCAATACTGGCGACGCCGAGCTACTCGAACGGGGAATCGAAGTGCTGCTCGAGTACCACGATCGGCACCGGCACGAGGACAACGTGATCGATCTCATTATGTCGCCCGAGGCGACGGCGCTGCTCATCGTCGCTCGAAAAAGGGAGTACACTGTCGAAATCGACAACGAGTTCATTCCCACGGAGCTCGTCGTGACGATCACGTGATCGGCTACGGGTCGTGGATCGACTCCCGGTCTGCCGTTTCGTGTCTGGACACGGGTTCGACGCTGCCGACGGTTCACCCTACCGATGTACACCGAGTTCTCGCGTGGGTGGGTCCACGAGCCACCAGTCCATACCCCTAGGAACGGTCGAATACACGAGGTTGAGCGGATACGGCCAGGCCGGACTGGTGAATTCGATCACCTCCGCGGCCGCATTGCGATCGAACACGACGGCGCCGTCCGCATCGAGCCACAGTTCACCGGTGTCTGGTGGCCTCGAAAATCCGCTTCGTACACGCACCTGCTGCACTAGCTGACGGCCACTACCCATACGAATCGCGTTTGAGGGGGGTCATTCCGGAACTGACCGGTCTGCCGCGGTCTGCCACCGGCGGCGACGCGCCCATCGCTCCCCGGTCCTCCCACCATACGTGTCGGACGCACAATCTTTTAATATAAGCTACACGAATGGGGCGAATAGGATGAGCGAGCAGGACGAAACGCCGGTCGAGGAAGCGACCCAGCAGGAGGTCGACGAGGCGATCGCGGATTCCGAGACCGAGTCCGATGACCTGCTCATCGGCTCGTAGCCGGCGAACGGGTCGCTCGCAGACGCTGGCCGACGCCAGCCCGCTGCTGTGGCACCCCGCCGCACCGGTTGGACAGTCCCGTCTCCCCGGAGGTGCACCGGACGCGCCTCGTTGCAGTGGTCACACACCACGACGCCGGTCTCACCCGTCGTGTGGCAGACTATCGAGGGACGATCGATCGCGAACACGGAGTGCTCTGGTGTCACGGGAGGGCCCCTCTCGTCGACCGGGGGAGTGGTCCCCCGACCACAGTGGCCAGCGTCTGGGGGTGGCACGGACATCGCTATTTTTGATGGTCCGCGTCGAACGACCCGTATGGACACGGACCGCCTCAGCGAGCTCGCGCCACACTACGTCGCGATGTTGCTTCTGGTCTTTCTCGTGATCGGGCTCGTGCGGGCGCTCGTCGGTGACCTGGGCTTCTGGGGCGAGTTCGTGCTCATCGTCGGTGTCGTCTTTGTGTACCGGCCGCTCGTCCAGCGCCTCGGCGTGGCGCCCAGTATGTGGACCGACTGACCGGACTGGCCGCGACGGGGACGATGCACCACCGCGAGAAGACCACAGCCCCGCGGCGGCGTCCACGCGAGCCTGACGCCGCCGGACCGTACCCCGACGACGACGCGCCTGGGGTCGGCCACCGCCGTCGCCAAGCACGTCGCGCCGTGCGCACTCGGCCCCGGCCTGCTGGTGCCGCCCGTCACGCGGTTCACACCCAGTGCTTAACCGTCTCGGGCCCTTCTCACAAGGAACTGATGAAGCGCTCGACTCGCCAGAAAGTGCATGACGATCAGACGGAGCACGAAACCGATGAGCACGACGGCGGTCTGTCCTGTCCCGAATGCGAGTCGAGTACGCTCGTTCGAAGCGCCGACGAGAGCGAAGTGAGTTGTGAGGACTGCGGCCTGATCCTCGAAGAGGAGGCGATCGATCGCGGGCCGGAGTGGCGGGCGTTCAACGCGGCCGAACGTGACAATAAATCACGCGTTGGTGCGCCGACGACCCAGACGATGCACGATAAGGGGTTGACCACCACCATCGACTGGAAGAACACGGATGCCTATGGGCGGTCCCTCTCCGCAGAGAAGAAGAGTCAGATGAATCGGCTGCGGAAATGGCAAGAGCGGATCCGGACAAAGGACGCGGGGGAACGAAACCTCCAGTTTGCCCTGTCCGAGACCGATCGGATGGCCTCCGCCCTGGGGATCCCCCGGTCCGTCCGGGAGGTTGCGAGCGTCCTGTACCGGCGCACGCTCGACGAGGATCTCATCCGCGGGCGCTCGATCGAGGGCGTCGCCACGAGCACGCTGTATGCGGCCTGCCGGATGGAAGGCATTCCGCGGTCACTGGACGAGGTCGCGGCCGTCTCCCGCGTCGATCGGATGGAAATTGGCCGCACCTACCGCTATATCTCACAGGAACTCGGCCTCGAGATGCAGCCCGTCGATCCGAAACAGTACGTCCCTCGCTTCTGTTCCGAACTCGAGCTGTCCGACGAAGTCCAGCTGAAGGCCACCGAGATCATCGACACCACCGCCGAAAAGGGCCTGTTATCGGGAAAATCGCCGACCGGCTACGCTGCGGCTGCAATCTACGCGAGTGCGCTCCTGTGCAACGAGAAAAAGACCCAGCGGGAGGTCGCCGACGTGGCTCAGGTGACTGAAGTCACCATTCGCAACCGATACCAGGAACAGATCGATGCGCTGGGGATCCACAGCTAAGACACACGCTCTGTCCCGGCCAGAATCGGGGACGCCACCGAACCGGCGTGGCGGAAAACCCGTCACCGACTCCGTGGCCACGCTCCCGTTAGCCGACGCGGGGGCCCTCGCATCGGGCCGCGAGTGCGGTGGCCACGGACACCGGCGGGGCCACCCTGGCGATACCAGAACCCTCAGGGTCGGCTCCCGCTCGGTTCGAGCAATGCCGCCAGGGGAACCGATCGGCCAGCGCCTACTCGCGTGACTGGTCTCCGGCAAAGCGCGACGGCGTCGGTCGCCAGATGCGACGAGTGACATCCTCCCCGTCGTAAACGGCGGAGGCTCTCTCCTCGAAGAAAGATAGCCGGTCGCGAACGCCGCACTTGGCGTCGGTTCCGCCTCCCGCCGGACGATCAGTGTCAGATTAGGTATCGGCCGGGTCGGGGAGGCGGATATCCTCGGGGACGAGCGTACATCCAAGCGTTCGAAAGTCGCTATCGAAGGCAAAGACATGCGCAACGCCGCGCTCGTCTGCGAGCGCCGCGGTGAGGTGATCGACCAGCGTGATCTGTTGGTCGTCGTACCGTTCGAATTGCTGGCACGCGCGATCGAACTCGTCTTCGGTCGGATGCACCACCGTGAACGCCGGGGAGTCGCGAATCCGGCTGAGTCCACGCACGGCCACGCTGTGGCTTCGCTTGCGCATGAGGAGCGTCCCGAGTTCGGCGAGGACGTGCGTCGTCGTGAACAGCGGTCGAAATCCGACAGTGCCAGTGGCGATCGCATCTAAGACGGCACTCGCCTGTTCGTGTCGTGACGCGCTCTCGTCATACCGGGCGTAAAACGCGCCCGTGTCGACGAACAGTGGCGTTGTTCCGGGGCCAGACACGCGTCAGCCCTCAATATCGCCATAGACGACGTCGTCGATCTCGTCCTCGTCGACTGGGTCCTCGGATCCGAACAGCGCTCCCGCCGAGAAGAACGGGTCATCGCTCGGGATCGCCGCGCCGGTCTGCCCCCTCGCGGAGAGCCACCAGACGGTGTTTCGGCCGCCGATCTGCTTGCTCTCGACGAGGTCGTGCTCCTCGAGCGAGCGGAGGCGATCCAGTGTCGATCGGCGTTTGATCGTCAGCTGTTCAGCGATCTCTGCGGTCGAGAGAACGGGGTCCTCAGCACTTCGGAGCACGGAGAGGATATCCTCGTCGCTTTCGCGAGGCTTTCGGCCACTTGATGAACTCATATGCGCTCGTTCGTCGGGGACGATTAAAAGTCTATTCCTTAGAAGGTTCTAATACGCCACCTTCTAAGGATAATACGGGTTAAAGTGTTCAATTCAGTTCGCCACGTAGCTATCTGGCTGTTTCCGTGGAAGGCGGTACTAGAGGGCATCCCACTCCATGTGCATTCACTGACTCAGAATGCCCGGCTGTGAGCACAGGCGTGCGGGGCTGTCTTGGGGAGAGAGCAACGATGTGGGAGAATGAACTCCCCGACTGTGGCCGGGCGATCGGCGGCGACCTCCCGGAAATCACCGCCTGGCTGGGTGATCGTATCACAAGGTGACTACGAGTGGCAGTCGTTTACGTTCCTGAAAAAACCTGGTCGAGATCGTCGGCGTCGAAAAGCGACCGGTTGTCGTCGAGGTCGTCAGCGAGGCCGCCGGTGAACCCACTTTTCGAGAAGAGAGCGAATCGTTTAGATCGATCTGCTGGTCCCCATCGGACGCTGTCGGCGGGCGCGATCGCGTCGAAGAGGTCGGCGGACGTGCTCATACGATTGCGATTGCCAGCAGTAGTGGCGTGCCAGTAATGAACGAATTGCAGACGTGTTCAACTCCCGCCCCCAGCGACCGGACGGCGACGGGCCGTGGGAGCCGATTCACCAGCGCCGCGACAGCCGATCGGCTCGCCGATCGCGCTGGTCGGAGGCCCGGTCACAACGTCGGGCGCCACCACGACGGCGGGCGTGCGGGCGTTCGAGCAGCCCGCGGTGGGCCGCGTTACTCCGCCTTGGACTCCGGGCCCGCCGCGCCCGCGTCGGCGTCCGCACGGGCCGCGGCCTCGACGCCGTCCGTCTCGACCGGTACCTCCCGCTCCAGCGCGTCGAGGTCCATCGTGGCGTCGATCTCGCCGACGATCTCGCTGATCTCGTCGAGGCCGAGCAGGTCACGCGTCTCCGCGTCGAACATGCGGCTCTCGAGGTCACCGTCCTGTTCGGCGACGTCACTGCCGGTGAGGTGCTTCCCGTACCGGCCGAGCATCGTGGTGAGTTCCTGGGGGAGGACGAACGTGGTCGACTCGCTCCGGCCGATCTCGGCGAGCGTGGTCAGGCCTTCGTCGATCACGGCGCGTTCGCCCATCGCCTCGGCCGCCCGCGCCCGGAGCACGGTCGCGATCGCGTCGCCCTGGGCTTCGAGGATCTGGCTCCGTTTCTCGCCCTGAGCGCGGATGATGGCGGATTGTTTGTCGCCGTCGGCGCGCTCGATCGCGGAGCGCCGCTCACCCTGGGCTTCGAGGATCATCGCCCGGCGCTTGCGCTCGGCGGCGGTCTGTTGCTCCATCGCCTGCTGGACGTCCGCCGAGGGGTTGACCTCGCGGACCTCGACGCTCTCGACGCGGATCCCCCACTCGTCGGTGGGCTCGTCGAGTTCCGCGCGAATCTTCGCGTTGATCTGCTCGCGCTTGTTCAGCGTGTCGTCGAGTTCCATGTCGCCGAGCACGGCGCGCAGCGTCGTTTGCGCGAGGTTCGAGACGGCGTTGTGGTAGTGCTCGACCTCGAGGAACGCCCGCTTGGCGTCCATCACGCGGATGTAGACGACCGCATCCGCCGTCACCGGCGAGTTGTCCCGCGTGATCGCCTCCTGGCGCGGGACGTCGATCGTCTGGGTGCGCATATCGAACGTGTAGGTTTTGTTGACGAAGGGCGGGACGAAGTTGATCCCCGGCTCGAGGATGGTGCGGTACTCCCCGAACACGGTGAGCGCCTCCCGCTCGTAGGCGTCGACGATCTCGACCAGCGACCAGATCGTGAGGAGCGCCAGTCCGAGGACGAGCATCGCGACGATGGTGATCGGTTCGACTGCCGGGACGGTTTGGAGTGGTAGTAGCTCCATAGTCGGACGTACGCACCTTGTATGGTAATAGGTACCACATAACGTGATGGCGGCAGCGACACTGTGGCTTCTAGGCGACCATGCCGGGATTCAGCCGCCTCACCGGTTCCGGCAGCGACATTCGAGTAAATTGGTGGAGCGAGAGGAGGCACCGCGCAAACTGACGCGATTGAGTATCCAGATCCATACAATACTATCATTTTCGTATACTGTTTCTGACTTAGAGAGATTTGGTGTCGATCGGACGCGATCGACCGTGCCCAATTGATCCAGAAAGCCGATCAACAGCCGACAGATGGAAGGCAGCCGGATCACCTTTCGCTCGACGAACCGGTGATCCAACTCGATGATCAGCGCGACCGGCTGTACGCCGCTATCGCTCCGGAAACGAACGAATTTCGCCATTTCCAGCCCTCTCCGACGTGAACACCAGCACATACTCGATGTTTCGTCGCGAACTATAAGAGAAGTGTCATGTCGATGACGCCGTATTTCTCATCGATTCAGCACCGTGGCACAACGCTGCACTACACGATCACGGCTCCGATTTCGGTACGAAACACATAGAAATCGAAACGCTATTGAACATCTCATTAAATAGATAAAACGAGGTATATCTAATCTAGTGAACTGTTTCAGGAGTACCGATCCGGCGATCGCCGAAACATGGTTACCGCCGCGATCGCGACGGTGCCCTCGGTACCGGCGGAGCGAACCACCAATTCCGTCGCGGTTTCGATCCGTGCCCTTTTTCCGGCGAAAACCGGCGCACCGTTTCACCGAACGGACAGGTGACTGATGAATTCGGGCGGGTTCGGAGCCGAGTTCGCTGGGAACCCGGACCTAGGGGTTCTGCGACAGCAACCCGAGGAGGCGATCGCAGACGACGGTCGCGACCGGGTGGGAGCCGTAGCGATCGCAGACGTCGAAGGTCAGCGCCGTCATCGACCCGCTGCCGTATCCGCGGATAACGAAAGGGCTGCTCCAGTTGGCGATCCACCCTTCGACGTAGCCGACGTGCACGCGATCGACCGACGGGTTCAGGTCCGTCGCGACGGCCCTGGGATAGAGGTCGGCGAACTCCCAGCCGAGGTGGCGAGCGGGACAGAGATCCGCGAGCAACGGCGAGTTCTGGTAGTAGAAGCCCGCGGCGATGTTCCAGCTTTCCGCCTGCGGAAGCGATCGGTAGGTGAAGGGACCGCCGGTCCGCATCTCGCCGCTCCGGTCGGGAACGTGGACGACCGCGCCGCCGTCGGAGGCGAACCTGTCGATCCGACTCGTGATCTCGGTCGTGACGGCGACGTCGACGTCGTCGGAGAGGGTGTGGGTGACGTCGACGCCTTCCGCCGCGAGTCGAGAGGCGAACGCGCCCTCCGCGTACACCGTCACCGCCGCCGGCGTGCGGCGGTCGTCGTCGACGACTGTGATCGGTTCCCTCGTCGAGACCGTGCGCGCCCCGTCGGAGACGGTCGCGGCCAGGTCCGCCGTCCGGGCTTCCTCGTCGGGCCCGAGCGCCGACGGGGTCTCGACCGTCGTTTCGACGGCCGCCGTGTCGTGTGGGTCGACGTCGATCGGCTCGCTCCCCTGGTGCTGGTCGAGGCTCCACTCGAGGGTCCCCGAGAACGGGCGGGCGGTATCGTTGACGACGGTGAACGACACCTCGATCGACCCGCCGGTCCACGCGGCGCGGGGTTCGGGCGAGGCGGCGACGGTGATCGGTCCGTTGACCGCTGAGAAGCGCGAAGCGAAGGATTTCGGCTCCCGGTGGTAGTCGGCGAGTCCGTTGAACTCCCACTCGATGTCGGACAGTTCCGTCAGCACGTACCCCGAGACGTCTGATCGGACGCGCATCGCCTCGATCAGGTGTTTGACGGATGTGAACTCCCGCTCCTGCCACGACGCGGCCAGATCGGCGTAGTCGTCGAAGACGTCGGGGAGCGTCGTCCGCCGGAATCGCTCGTCGACGCCGGCCGGTTTCTTGAGCGTCTCGACGAGGAAGTCGTGATCGAACCAGTGGGGGTCGCCGTCGTACTGCTCGCGCAGCGCGTCGACGTCGCTCAACCCCCACGTCCCGAACTCCGAGACGACGATCGGGGCGTCGGGGTCGTCGTACTCGGTCGTGGCGTAATTGTCCCGCGGATAGTGACGGATGTGGTCGAGGTCGTTCTCCCAGCTATCGGCCTGGTCGGGACTCACGGAGTAGCGGTGGTAATCGTTGATATCGGTCGCGACGTGTGCCCACCCGGAGTTGTCACAGACGACTCGCGTCGGATCGCGCTCGCGAGTCGACGCGTAGAAGTCCGCCAGGAACCGCTGTTTCTCCACGTCCGTCCAGAGCGTCTCGTCGGCGTCGTGGTGGCCGATTCCCCACTCCTCGTTGTACAGCGACCAGATGACGACGCTCGGGCGGTTGTAGTCGCGTTCGATCAGTCGGTCGAGTTGTGACTGTATTTCCGTGCGCGATCGGTCCGTATAGCGCATCGGGTTCGCGGGCTCCTGCCACACCAGCATCCCCTTCCGATCGGCGCGCTCGAGGAAGTCCGGGTGGGCCGGCTTGACGTGTTTCCGGATGAGGTTGAAGCCGAGATCCGCGGCCAGTTCGATCTCTTCGTCGAACGTCTTCTCGTCCGGCGGTCGATAGAACGTCTCGGGGTAGTACCCCTGTTCGAGGATGCCCCTGAGCGTGATCGGGTCTCCGTTGAGCAGGAATCGCCCGTCCTCGGTGTCGAAACGTCGCATCCCGAAGTAGTCCTCGTACCGATCGACGGCGGTCCCGTCGCGTTCGAGGACCACGGTGAGATCGTACAGCGCGGGGTCGTCGGGCGACCAGTACGCCGGATCGTCGAAGTCGAGAACGGCGGTCGACCCCTCGGCCAGCGCGACGGTAGCGGTCGTTTCGCGATTCGTGGCACTCGCCCGGACGGTCGCACGTAGCGACGCGACGTCCGCCGGTCCCGTCTCGTACTCGAGGTCGACGACCGCCCGATCCCGATCGAGGTCGGGCGTGACGGGGGCGTCGACGATCCTGGTCTCCGGGCGAAACATCAGGCGAACCGACTGCCAGATACCGGACACCCGGGTGTACCAGGGGTCGCCCTGCTTTCCGTGGGGGATCTCGGCGAGGTCCTCGGGATCGGTGACCGCGACGACGATCACGTTCTCGCCGTCGACGAGCGCGCCGGTGACGTCCAGTTCGAACGGCAGATAGCCGCCGCGGTTCTCGCCGACGCGCTCGCCGTTTACCCACACGGTCGCCTCGTAGTCGACGGCGTCGAAGACGAGAGCGGCCCGCTTTCCTCCCGGCACGCCGCCGTCGAGGGCGATCGACCGGCGGTACCACGCCGTGCCGGTGTACTCGCGGTGGGCCCGGTCCTCCTGCCACGCTCGCGGGACGTCGACCGTCTCCGCCCGATCCGGCCAGGCGGCCGACGGCTCGAACCACCGCTGGGAGCGTCCGCTCCGGTCCGGGTCCGCGAGGAACTCCCATCGCCCGTCGAGCGCGATCGACCGTCGATACTCGTCCGTCGCGCCGTCCGCGTCCGGTCGCGTCATCGGCCCATTCGATCGGGCCGCCCGAACGGCCGGTCGTGGCGGCTATCGATCGAACCGGCGGCCGATCGAGCGCCCGCCGCCGGAGGCCGGACGCGGACGGACGCTCGTCGGAACCGCGGGGCGATTCCGATCGCATTACAGCGTGTGGGACGCATTCGAGATCACTGTCGGAGAACAGTCGGCTTTCTCGAATAAATCTTCCGTCCGTCCGGCCGCGCGAGGTTTCGGACGGCGAGCCGCCGGCGTGTCACAATGAGAAACAGATTTGATGCTCGCGCCACGTGGTAGCTAGCGAATGTCGGGGACGAGCCACCACGTCAAGTCGATCTACAAGTGCTTCCAGATCGTCGAGGCCCTGGGAGCCCACGAGAGCATGGGCGTGACGGAACTGGCGCGAGAGACCGGCGTCGCCAAGAGTTCCGTGTACAAGTATCTCGATACGCTCCAGCACCTCGGGTTCGTCACGAAAAACGAGACGTCGTACTCGCTCTCGTTGCGGTGGTACCAGGTCGGCCGTGGTGTCCGAGCGCGAAGCGACGTTTTCCGGGTCGCACAGACCGAACTGAACCGACTGGCCCGACGGACCGGAGAGACCGTCTCGCTCGTCGTCGAGGAGAACGGGGACGCGGTCTATCTCTCGCAGGTGAGCGAACGGGACCGACCCGCCGGTCCCGTCGACGAGGGCGATCGGATTCCGGCGCCGATCTCCGTCGGCGGAAAGGCGATCCTCTCGTACCGGCCGATCGGCGAACTGGAGGCGCTGCTCGCCGAGCAGGACGTGACCGACGGAGCCGAGCAACTCATCTCCGAGCTACAGACCCTCCGGAACCAGCGGATGGTCATCGAACGGGAGAGCCAACAGACCGGGTCGTTCAACGCGGGTGCGTTCATGGGCCACCGCCACGTGGTCGGCCACGGCGAACCCTACCAGAACCTCCACAGCGTCGCCGTCCCAATCAGGAACGCCGACAATTACGCGATCGCCGCGCTCGAGGTCAGCGGGTCGAAGGAGAGTCTCTACGGGAGACGCCTCGAGGAGGAGATCGCACGGATCCTCGTCAACGCGAGCAAGTCGATCGAAACCGTGCTCCTGAGCCAGTAACGACGGCAATCGTTCGATTCGGTAGCAATAGAGTTCGAGCGCGTTCGAGGGAGTCGATCGACCGGTTACGTCGCCCGGTCCAGGGAGACCGCTTCCCCCCGTTCGGCCGCCTCGTAGATCGCCCGCATCGTCCGCATGTCGACGAGTCCGTGCGGGCCGTCGGGGCCGATCTCTTGCCCCGAGAGGACCCGATCGGCGAAGTACGCGAACAGTTCGGCCATCTGGTCGACCTGCTCGGCTTCGACCGTAATCGTATCCCCGCCGCATTCGATCCGCAGATCGGTCTCCATGTGAAACGCCGGCTCGAAGACGAGTTGCCCCTCGGTGCCGACGATTCGCAGACTCGTCGTGGCGTGGGCGTTCTGGCTTGCGGTCGCCGTCAGGAGCGTCCCGTCGTCGAACGTGACGGTGAAGGCCGATCGCTCGTCGGGGACCTCGTCGAACGCGTCGTGGCTCGAGGCCATCGTCGCCTGCACCGAGACGGGGTCGGCGTCGAGCAGGAAGCGGGCCGTGTTGAGCGGATAGATGCCGAGGTCCATGACGGAGGTTCCGTACCCCGTCGCGTCGGGATCGAGGCGCCACTGCGTGGGATCGTCGAAGATGTCCAGCAGGAGCTGGGAGTTGTTCCCGATCGCGGAGACCGGCTCGCCGATCGCCCCCGCCCGGATCAACTCGCGGGCGTGGCGGACGAGCGGTTCGGTCTGCAGCCGGTAGCCGACGAGCAAGGGAACGTCGGCGTCCTCACAGGCGTCGACCATCGCTGCCGCGCGCTCGGCCGTCGCCTCCATCGGTTTCTCACAGAGGACCGCCTTCCCGAGATCGGCGGCCGTCTCGGCGTATTCGAGGTGGTAGGCGTTCGGCGTACAGATGTAGACGGCGTCGTAGGCGTCGGCGGCCTCGCCGTCGTGAAACTCGGCGTACGTGATGCCGCGCTCGACGCTCTCGACGTCGTCGACGACGCCCCGGGCCTTCTCGATCGAACTGCTGACGGCGACAGTCGCCTCGCAGTGCTCGAGGTCCGACATGGCCGGAATCACCCTCTCTGAAGTCCACCAGCCGATCCCGATCAGGGCGACGCTGACAGTGCCGTCGGGGTCGGTTTCCCAGTCGCGGTACTCGTAGCTCTCGAGCGTCCGTCCCAGCCCCGCGATCGGTTCGGTTGCGTCCGTCATAGGTGGCGTTTTTCGTCGGGGATCATAATACCGCCCGGTACGTTACCACTCCGCGACGCTGCCGTCGTCGTGACGCCACACGGGGTTGTGCCAGTCGACCTCGCCGGCCTGGTCGCGAACGTGCGCCTCGTCGACCTCGATCCCCAGTCCCGGTCCGTCGGGAACGTCGACGTAGCCGTCGCGGTACTCGAACACCGAGGGGGCGGCGAGATAGTCGAGGACGTCGCTCGTCTCGTTGTAGTGGATGTCGAGGCTCTGTTCCTGGATGATCGCGTTGGGCGAGCAGGCGTCGACCTGGATGCAGGAGGCGAGCGCGATCGGGCCGAGCGGACAGTGGGGCGCCATCGCGACGTCGTAGGCCTCGGCCATCGCCGCGATCTTCTTGACCTCCGTAATGCCGCCGGCGTGGGAGAGGTCGGGCTGGATGAGGTCGACGTGGCCGTCTTCGAGGACCGACTTGAAATCCCAGCGCGAGTACAGCCGTTCGCCCGTTGCGATAGGGGTCGTCGTGTGCTGCGCGATCGCTTCGAGGTCGTCCAGATGTTCCGAGAGCACCGGCTCTTCGATGAAAAACGGGTCGTACGGCTCCAACGCCGCAACCAACCGCTTGGCCATCGGCTTCGAGACGCGCCCGTGGAAGTCGACGCCGACGTCGACCTCGTCGCCGACGGCCTCGCGCACCTCGCGCATCCGATCGGCCGCGGCCTCGACCGTGGCGGGCGAGTCGAGCCGCTCGATCGCGGGCGTCCCGTTCATTTTGAGGGCGGTGAAGCCGGCGTCGACCTTCGCGCGGGCCTCGTCGGCGACGTCCGACGGGTCGTCCCCGCCGATCCACTGGTAGACCCGCAGGCGATCGCGGGCCCGCCCCCCGAGGAGTTCGGACACCGGTGCGCCCAGGGTCTTCCCTTTGAGATCCCAGAGCGCCTGGTCGATGCCCGCGATCGCGCTCATCAGGATCGGGCCGCCCCGATAGAAGCCGCCGCGATACATCGTCTGCCAGTGGTCTTCGATCCGCGAGGGATCCTCGCCGAGCAGATAGGTATCCATCAGTTCTTCGACGGCCGTCCTGACGGTCTTCGCGCGGCCCTCGACGACCGGTTCGCCCCAGCCGACGGTGCCGTCGCTCGTCGTCACCTTGAGGAAGAGCCAGCGCGGCGGTACTTCGAACAGTTCGTAGTCTGTGATGTGCATTGTCTCGTTGTCACTCCGTTCGTGTCAGCTATTGATTCTCTCTGGTGTCGGTCGATCGCGATCGATCGCGCGTCCGTCTCTCACGGGACTCATTTTTCGGCCGGCCGTGCTGTCTCTCGGCGTGTCTGTTCACGGAACGTTTCGATCTCGTCTTCGATGTAAGGCGTGCCGTCGGTGTGGAACAGGTCGTGGAACCACACGTCCGGCGTATCCGCTTCCTCGGTCGCCTCGGCGATCGAGACCTGCGCCGTGCGCCACGGAAGGTGCGTCTGTATCTTCCCGTTGACCAGTCCCCACGTGTAACAGCCGATTCCCTGCTCCCGAAAGTACGGGAGGTGCGTCTCGACGAAGTTGTCCCGCGAGCGGGCGAGCCACTCGGTACACAGCAGTGGCCGTCCGAGTTCCGCCAACTCGTCGACTCGGTCGCGCGTGATCTCGAGGGCGTTGTAATCGTGGAACGAGATCACGTCCGACAGTTCGTTGGCGACCTCGTTCAACTCGGTCATCTCGGGATTCCAGTTACAACCCACGGTCACCGGCTGTGCTGGCGCCGCCGTGCGCGCCCAGGCGAACGACTCGCGGACGAGCGGGATGCTGTCGGGATACATGTCGCTGTTGCCCGGTTCGTTGTAGAGGTCCCAGCAGATGATGCGATCGTCCGTCGCAAAGGCCTCGACGAGCGTGCGGACGTACCGTTCGAGCTCCGGCCAGTAGCTCCGGTTCCGGACCCGGTCGTGGCCGGGGCTCGGTGTCCACTGACTGTTGTGCGTATCCGGAAGCGGATCGTCCTGCGGGCCGAGGTACGGCTCGTCACCCGAGAAGGCGACGTCGTCGAAGAACACGAACATCGTCGAGATCCCGTGTCGGTCGGCGATCGAGAGGAACTCGTCCATTCGATCGACCACCCTGTCGGGATCGTCCTCCCAGACGAGATACTGGAGGAACACCCGGACCGAGTTCATGCCGATCGAGCTGGCCCAGCCGAGCTCTCGATCGATCGTCTCCGGATCGAACGTCGCCGCCTGCCACATTTCGGTCGGGTTCACCGCCGTGCTCGGCACGTAGTTACAGCCGACCGGCCAGTCCTGTTCGTCGTACCAGTCCCACACTGCTTTCGTACTCCACTGAGTCGATTTGCGTTCGCGCATGTGTCGTTGTGAGGTCGCGTCGTGTTGGGGTCGATCGTGAATTCAGCGGCCGGTTGCGAGGTGCTCGACGAGGCGGTCGAGCAGCGCGGTCGCCGTCGGGTGCTCTCCGTACTGGTCCGTGAGCCGGAACGTGCAAGAGCACACCCGTCCGTCGCCGTGATCGCGAGTGACGAGCGGACTCGCCCAGTTCGCGATCCAGCCTTCGACGTAGTCGACGTGAACCGCGTCCTCCGGGGCGAGATCCGACGCGACCGCGGTCGGATACAGTCCCTCGAACGCCCAGTCCGGGCGATGATCGCTGCCGAGGCCGTCGAGGAGCGGACTATCGTGAGCGTACAGCGACGAGACGAGGTTCCAGCTCTCGCCCTCCGAAAGCGGGGTGTATTCGAACAGCCCGGTATGCGGCGCCCCCTCCTCGACTGGCGGCAGTAACAACACCGAACTCCCGGAATCGGCGACGTGTTCCAGCAGCCCAGGATCGGTTCCGGTCGTGACGATCAGATCGGCCGCCCCCGGATCGTCGACGAGGGTGTATCGGGCGCCCGCCAGCCGTGCGCCGAGGTGGTGAGCGTGCTCGGGAACGTAGATAGCGTGATCGCGTGCCGAAACCGACCCCGGAACGACGGTGAGCCGTTCGGTGGTGCGCACCGTCCCCGTTTCCGTCTCGGCCGTAACCGTGAGATCGGCGGTCGTCGCCGACTCGACGTCCGGAAGCGAGATGATCGCTGCGTCGACGAGAGTCGTCGGTTCGAACGCCGCGTACTCCACTTCGAGCGAGGGCGTTTCGATCGTTGCCTCGACTCCCTCGAGTTCGTACTCGAGGACTGCCCGTCCGGTCTCGCCGGTGTCGTTCACGAGCGTCACGTCGACGGCGACGGACCCGCCGCCCCAGTGGGCGTGATCGACGGCTGCGACGACCGAAATCGGTGCGTTCACCGCAGCGAACTCGTCGTGGAAGGCCTTCGGCTCTCGTCGGTAGTCGAGGACCCCGTTGAACTCCCACTCGATGTCCGTAAACTCCGTCATCACGTAGCCGGCGACGCCGTCGTGGAGGCGCATCTGCTCGATGACGTCCTTGTTCGAGCGGAACTCGCGGCGCTGCCAGGTCTCGGCCAGCGCCGCCCAGTCGTCGAACACCTCCGGGAGCGTGGTTTCCTCGAAGCGATCGTAGACGCCGGCGGGCCGCTTGATCGGATCGTCGAAGAAGTCGTAATCGAACCACGGCGGCGTCTCGCTGTAGTACTCCTCGATCGCCGGCAGATCGCACATGCCCCAGGTACCGAACTCGGAGACGATCAGGGGCGCCGCCGCCGGATCGGTGACGGTTGCCCCGTAGTTCTCCCAGGGTTCGGACGTCATCCAGTCGATGCTGTCGGCCCAGGCGTCCGCCCGGTCCGGGCTGACGAAGTACTGGTGGTAATCGTTGATGTCGGTCGCCACGTGTGCCCAGCCGGAGTTGTCGCAGACGAGTCGGGTCGGATCCCAGGATTTGGCCTCTTCGTAGAGGCGCGCGAGGTAGTCCTGTTTCCACTCGTCTTCCCAGAGGGAGGTCTCCTCGTCGAGCCCCTGCGGGTTCCCGATCCCCCACTCCTCGTTGTAGAGGCTCCAGATGACGACGCTCGGACGGTTGTAGTCGCGCTCGATGAGTCCGTGGATCTGGTCGCGGACCTCCCGTTTCGATCGGTCCGTGTGGACCGTCGGATTGGCGGGCTCCTCCCAGACGAGAATGCCCAGCCGATCGGCGAGTTCGAGGAAGTCCGGATGGGCGGGCTTGATGTGCTTTCGAAGCAGGTTGAATCCGAGTTCCTTCGCGGTCCGGATCTCGTGTTCGAACAGGTCCTCGTCGAAGGGGCGATACAGCGTCTCCGGGTAGTACCCCTGATCCAGCGCGCCGCGTACGTAGCGGGGTTCGCCGTTCAGGTAGACCCGGCCGTCTCGGGAGTCGATCGAGCGCATCCCGAAGTAGTCCTCGTACCGATCGACGACGCGACCGTCCCGCAGCAGGTCGACGGTCACGTCGTAGAGCGCGGGCGTCTCGGGCGTCCAGTAGTCCGGATCGTCGATCGAAACCGTGACGGATCCCGAGCCGTTGCCGTCGATCGCGGTCTCGGCTGACGCCACGTCGTCGCCGTCTCGAGCGACGCGAACCGTCGCCGTGACCGACCCCGGGTCGTCGACGTCGATCACGTCGAGGTCGATGCGCGCGCTGTCCGTTTCGAGGTCCGGCGTCGCGCGAAGCCGATCGACTCGCGTCTCGGGGACGACCTCGAGGGTGACGTCCTGCCAGATTCCGCTGACGCGCTGGTACCAGGGTGCGCCCTGTTTTCCGTGGGGGATCTCGCTGATGTCGTCGGGGTCTTCGACGCGGACGGTGATCGTGTTCGAACCGGGTTCGAGCGCGTCCGTGACCTCGAACTCGAACGGCAGGTAGCCGCCGCGGTTGGTTCCGCATTCGATCCCGTTGACCCACAGCGTGGTCTCGTAGTCGACTGCGCCAAAGCGGATCAGCGCGGTCGTCCCCGTCCAGTTCGAGGTGTCGACCTCGATCGATCGCCGGTACCAGGCCACGCCGGTATAGTCGCGTGCACGCTCCAGTTCCTGCCACGCGTGGGGTACTGTGACCGCGCGACAGTCGTCGGCCGGCCACTCGTGTGCGGAGGCGTGCCAGTCGTCGGCAATCCCGGCATCGGCAGGGTCGAACCGGAACGTCCACTGTCCCGAGAGGGTAGTCGAAGATCGATACGTCGCGTGTTGTTCCGGTTGTGATCGGTGAATAGTCATTTGCGATGTCTGTATTAGTACGATATCTGTCCGTCAGATCGATTGTGATAGTGAACGAACTGTCTGCCGATTTGATCAGGAAACGTTGCCAAGGGTAATCGAGAACGATGATTCAGTCGGCTGTACTGGCTCGAGGTCGTCACAGACGAGTTCGACGTGATACGTGGCTGCGATCCCTGCAAAGAGCAACACGAACCCGATCGTCAACGCGGCGGTCGCTGCGAATACGACGAGCGTGACGACGGCGAGGTGGACGAGGTAGGTCGGGTTCGTTGCCCCCCAGAAGTACCCCTGTTTGAGCGCCTCGCCCGGCGGTTCCCCGCGAGCCATCGCGATAAACGTCGGAATCAATGTCAGCCCGATGTACGCGCCGACGTAGAGTCCAACGACTGCAACGACCATCGCGAGCGTCCCCGACGCGGTCAGTCCGTACAGGACGCCGATCGCGAGAAACATCGGTGGGAGCACGCCCAGCAGTCCCGCGTGCACGCCGTTCGTCCGCACCGCACGACGGACACGGGATCGATCGATCCGACCGGTTTCACGCAATGATAGTACGGCCGCGTAGAGGCCCACCGTGGCGGGGCCGATCGTCACCAGCGGTATCGACGCGAGCGTCCAGCAGACGCTACAGACGACGAGCGCACTACTGTTCCGGTAGACGAACCGAACGGTGCGTTCGAGTGCAGTCGTCTCGGCCATGCTATCCCACCGTCCCCTGTGCTTGCACGGCGTTCACGAGGTGCTCCTGCAGGACCAGGAAGACGATGAACAGCGGCAACACCGCGAGCAACGTTCCAGCCATCTCGGCACCCGGCTGGAACACTTGCGTCGGTTGCATCGCAACGATCCCAACGGGGAGGGTGAACGCTTCCTCCTGTTGCAGGACGATCAGCGGCCAGAGGAACTGGTTCCACGTATAAACGAACGTGTACAGTGACAGGGCCGCGATCGCCGGCTTCATCAGCGGTAACACGATGCGATAGTAGATCTGGAACGTCGAAAAGCCGTCTAACCGCGCGGCTTCGATGATTTCGTCCGGCAAGTCCTTGAAGAACTGTACCAGAAGGAACACCCCGATCGGCATCGCACTGAACGGCAGGATTACCGCGAACGGGTTGTTGACCAGCCCGAATTGTGCGATCACCTGGAACAGTGGCACCATATTCGCGAACACGGGGACCATGAAACTCGCAATGATCACGCCGAACACGATTCGCTTGCCGGGCCAATCGAGTTTCGTCAGCGAGAACGCGATCATCGAGTTGAGAACGACGACGATAACCGTCGTTGCACCGGCGATCAGAAACGTGTTCAAGAACCACTGGATCATCGGGGCCCCGGTCAACACGGCCACGTACCACTCGACGGTGACCTCCGGCGGAATCCACTGTGGGACCCGTGAAAACACGTGCTGCTCGGTCTTCAGCGAGGTCGACACCATCCAGGCGTACGGCAGGAGGAACAGGAACGCAATCCCGTAGAGGAACGCGTACAGCCCCGCCAGTTTGAGGGTTTCGCCTGTTTTCGTTCGATCACCGACCAGTGGAACGGTTCGTGTGCTCATGCTGAATCACCATCACGTCCGATGAAGTAGTAGTTCGCCAGCGAGACGCCAACGAGGACGAAAAACAGGAAGTAGCCGATCGCTGCGGCGTACCCGAAGTCCTGCTGCCTGAACGCGACTCGATAGAGGTACATGATGATCGTTTGCGTCGAGTTGCCGGGGCCACCGTCCGTCATAACGAATACCTGGCCGAACACCTGGAACGACCAGATGAACTGGACGACGGAGACGAACATAATCGCCGGACGCATCTGGGGCAACGTGATATCCCTGAACGCTCGCCACGAACTCGCGCCATCGAGACGCGCTGCTTCGTACAGGCGCTCCGGGACGCTCTGGCGGGCCGCCAGCAGGATAATGAAGTTGAACCCGACGGTCCACCAGACCGTCGCGATCGCGACGGCGGGCATCGCCCACGTGAAGCTATCGAGCCACGTCGGCGGGTCGGCGACGAGATAGGAGAGATAGTGGTTGATCGGCCCGTAGTCCGAGGCGTACATCTCCATCCAGATCAACGAAACGACCGACACGGTCAGCACGTACGGACTGAAATAGACGGTTCTGAGGAGTCGCTTTCCCTTGATATTGCGATTCACGCCGAGGGCGAGAGCAAGCCCGAACACCACGAGCGTCGGCACGGTGAGTGCGACGAAGTACACCGTTGCGCGGAACGCGCTCCAGAACACCGGATCCTGGACCATTCGGACGTAGTTTTCGAGACCGATGAACTCCGACTCGGTCGGCGCGAACACGTTCCACTCGAACAGGCTCATATAGAAGCCGAGAACGAGCGGATACAGCAGGAAGATACTGAAGATAACGAGATACGGTGTTGCAAACAGCAACCCGGCTCTCGTCTCGGAATCCGAGAGATCGATCGATCTCACCGCGTCAAAACGCGACGCTGATTCGTCTTTTGTCGCCATACTTATGAGAGGTTGTCGTTGATCGTGCTGACCATCTCGTCGAGCGCATCCGCAGGCTCGAGTTGCTGGGAGTACACCTGAGCCATCGTCTGGTCGACCGGACGGACGTAGTTCTCGTTGTTGTCGGTGCTCGGCAGGTACATGAGCCGGTCATTGTCGGCCATCTCGAAGAACGTACTGAGCGTTGCGTCCCAGACGTCCGCATCCTGGAGCGTCCCGGAATCGAGCACGTCGGTACTGGCAGGCATGTGCCCGGCGATCGTCCCCCAGTCCGTCGAGTTCTGGGTGATCCATTCGGCGGCGTACACTGCCGCCTCAGTCGCTTCGTCGCTTCGGCTGTCGTTCGCCGGGACGGCGAGGGCGTGACTGTTCGCCCAGGTGTACTGTTCAGTTGCACCCGGTGCGACGAACGGCTTGGCGATCCCCCAGTCGTACTCTGCGTCTCGCAGGACACCGTAGAACCAGGTCCCGTCGATCGTCATCGCCAGGTCTCCCGCACGGAACGCTCGATTGCCACGGTCGTCCGAGGCATCCGCGTCGTCCCATCCGAACTCGTCCGTGATGTTCGAGTAGAACTCGACGAGTTCGAGCGCCTCGTCGTTGTCGAACGCCGCCGCCGTTGCGTCCTCGTTCAGGAAGTCAGAGCCGACCGACGCCAACCAGGCGACGAACTGTCGGGTGTAAAACCGTCCGTACGGCTCCGGATTGAACGCCTGTGCGTCCGTATTCGCCGTGATCTCGTCGGCCGCCTGCTGGAGTTCTTCGAAGTTCGTCGGCGGCGACTCGGGGTCGAGTCCGGCCGCCTCGAAGATGTCCTTGTTGTAATACAGCGCGTTCGGGTGCGTGTCGAGGGGGAGCGCGACGTGGGACCCCCCGAACTCGGTCTCGTTCCAAATCGACTCGAGATACGCGTCCTCCGTTCCCGATTCGATGTGCTCGTCGAGCGGAGTCAGCGTATCGACAAAGCGCTGGAGTTCGTTCGTGTGAAACACTGCCAGATCCGGCGGGCTACCGCCGGTCATCGACGTGAACAGCGAGTCGTAGTACTCGTCGAACGGTTGTCGCTCCCTGCTCACTTGAATGTCGTCGTGTTCGTCGTTGAAATCGTCGACGATGGATTCCATCGCGTTGCCGTCACCACCGGCGAACAACGTCCAGAACTCGACCGTCGATGCATCACCGAGCGCATCTTCACCGGAATCGCCGAAACAGCCGGCGAAGCCGGCGACGGTACCCGTCGCTGCGATCGATTTGAGAAACCTGCGTCTATCCGTCCCCTGTGTGCGCCTCTGCTTGCGAACCATCACCACACAATTTCTGGCAGGTGTATATAATTGTTGTTGTTGGACGTCACGAGAGCGTTGGCCACAGCCGTTCGACACTCTGTCAGAGATCTAACGACAGTACGCTGGCGATCCGTGGAAAAATCTAAATAGTAGATCACGAAATACGCTGGTAGCCGACCATGAGCACAGTCACATTCAGCAACGTGCAAAAACAGTACGGTGAGATCACGGCCGTCGAAGACGTCAATCTCGAAATCAACGACGGGGAGTTCGTATCGGTTCTCGGGCCGTCCGGGTCCGGAAAATCGACGATCCTTCGGATGATCGCCGGGCTCGAAGACATCTCCGACGGGGAGATTGCGATCGGCGATCGAGTGATCAACGACGTCGCCCCACAGGACCGGGGTATCGCGATGGTCTTCCAGAATTACGCGCTGTACCCCCACATGACCGTCCGGGAGAACATGTCGTACGGGCTGCGCCTGACGACTGATCTCCCGGAGGACGAAATCGAGGATCGAATCGAGAGCACCGCTCGAATGCTCGAGATCGAAGACCATCTCGAAAAACGTCCCGCCAATCTCTCCGGTGGGCAACAACAACGCGTCGCGACCGGTCGCGCGATCGTCCGTAAACCCGAGGTGTTCCTCATGGACGAACCGCTCTCGAATCTCGACGCAAAACTCAAAACGCACATGCGGACGGAGCTACAGCGCATCCACGACGACCTCGAGACGACAACCGTCTACGTGACGCACGACCAGGAGGAGGCGATGACCATGTCCGATCGGATCGTAATCGTCGCGGAAGGCACCCTCCAGCAAGTTGGCTCGCCCGAGACCATTTACAACGAACCAGCGAACCTCTTCGTCGCCGATTTCATCGGCAGTCCCGCGATGAACTTTTTCGACGTCACACTCGAGGACGACTGCTTGCGCGGTGAGACGTTCGATTATCCGATATCGTCGGAGACTGCGTCGGCAGCAGCCGCTGGTGCGACCGGCTCGGACCTCGTCCTCGGAATCCGCCCGGAACACATCTCGTTGACGACCGACCGACAGCCACGATCGATCCAGGCAACGGTCGACGTTATCGAACCCATCGGTAGCGACAACTATCTCTACGTTCGAATCGGTGAGCAAGACTGTACAGTGCGCGTCCCAGCGGACGTGAAACCGGACACGACGAAGCCGGTCCGGATGACGTTCGACGAATCAAACATCCACCTGTTCGACAAGGAAACGGCCACCAATATCGCATCCAGCTCGTCTACACCCGCTCCGAAAGTCGGGCAATGATTTCAGGCATCTAACGCGCGTAGTTTCGTCGCTCGTAACACGATCCCCGATTGGGTGGTTTTGCTATCAATAGGCGTGCTGGCTCCCCATCCACGTCACAAGCACCGAGAACGACGCAGGGACCAACTGGTTCGATTTCGTCCACGTCACGTGACCCGATCGGCCACGCTCGCTCGTTTCTTATTGGGAAACCGCGCGTTTGACTCGCGTCGACCGCACGGTCTTCTCGTTCGAGAGGGTCGTCCCAGTTCCCGAACTCGATCTTGCGGCCCCCGGTGTGGTACGACCACACACGGGCGTCCCACGGCACTATCGACGCGACGACGCGTTGCGCGGTGACGGGACGCACAGATATCGGTCGATCGGCCGGGTCCCGACGCGAGGCCGACGTTTCCCAGTGAGAAAACTTCGGTACCGGTCAAGTCGCTCTGTCGCGTCGCGGCCGGGACCGAAACCCTATGAGTGATGTGTGAACACCTACCAAGCGTTCGTGCCGGCCGATCGATCGAAAACGAGGATCGCGTTTCTGAATGAGAAACGATGGACCAGACGTCGCGTACACCGGGGCAACGCAGCGGGTCGCCGTTCTCCCGGAACGAGCGCTCTGGTTCACGGACGCGGTTTCCGACGGGTGGAACTCGTGTCACTGACGGCGCACCGTCGCGGTAACGGACTGCGGGATCGAGCGAGCGGCGGGCACCAGCCCCAGAGCGATTTACACTAGTACAGATGTAAGACACGGTTCGTGCTCCGCCCCAGGACCGGTGGGTCCACCATCGGGTACAGGCATGCACATGAGAACTGGCGGCCTGCGGAAGGGCGAATATCGTCTCGGTGAACCGAGTTCGCAGTCGCTCCGGACACGCCGCCTACAAACCCGAACCGCACAACGCGAGCGCTGAAGTAGATCCCTCCTGGGGAAAGCGATCCGACCGGCAAATACTGTGCACCGAGAATTCGCGCCGAAGTGGCGCACAGCGTTTCGACTCGTACACGCGTTAGGGCTAGTCCGGCCGGGAAAACACACGTGTTTCGTAATAGGAAACGCGGATACGGTGTACGCGGTATACCATACGCAGATAGTTCATAATATAGCGCGTGCGCCTCCCGGGCACCCGACAGCGACGCAGTGCGTCACAAAGCTACTCGACGGGGGCGAACTGAACGGAAGGGGCTCCGCACGAGACGACACCCGGCCGAGGAAACTGCCCCGAACGGGGCGTCGAGTTCAGAGTCAGCAGGAACTCGCTCCAAGCGGGGCGAATACGGCGACTGGCAGCAGCCGGCGTCGGGGACGTAGTCGCCGGCGTCGATGTAACAGTATTCTGTCTGTTCTTCCCATATATAATTTAATTCTGTCACGTTATGGCTAACGCACTTTGCTGTTTCCGGAACGTGCGAAGTGAAAATAGAAGCGGTAACATATCGTATACGTCGGTCTCCGACGCCGGGGGCTGGCGGCCCCCGAGGGGCGACAGAAGCCGGAGCCGGCGAGCCCGACACGACGCCGAGCGCTACAGACTCACGCGAACGCGGATGCACCCCGGCGGCGACGACGGCGATCGCCACCCCGACGTTGCAAAAGACTGATTAATCGGTGCTGCCGTGTGTGGGCATGGACAGGGATCCACTCCGGAACGCGCTGGAGGACGCGGGGTTGACCTCCTACCAGGCCGACGCCTACATCACGCTGTTAGAGCAGGGGATGATGCCGGCCGTGGAGGTCGCACAGCAGTGTTCCGTTCCGGTGTCCCAGATTTACGACGTCCTCCGCGCGCTCGAGCGGATGGACTACATCGAGACGCACGATCAGGACAAACTCCACGCCCGTCCCAAAGAGCCGATCGACGTCCTCCAGGAACTGCGAACCCGCGGCGAGCGGATGAACGAGGCCGCGGACTCGATCGAGGACCGGTGGGAGCAGCCGGCCGTCAGCGACCACAAGGTCAGCGTCGTCAAGCACGAGGAGACGGTGATCGACCGCGCACGAGACCTGATCCGGGACGCCGAGAGCTTCATCGAACTGTCCGCGAACGTCGACCAGTTCCGATCCCTGACGAGCGCCCTGGCCGACGCCCGCGATCGCGGCGTCATTACGAACGTCGCCGTGTACGGAACCGAGGTGGCGGACAGGCTCGCGACCATCGACCTCGACGAAACGGTGTCAGAGCTCCGCGCCTGCCAGATCCCCGGGCCGTTTCTGCTCATCGCGGATCGCACGCAGACGTGCTTCACACCGAACGACTGGGCCAACAGACCGTTCGGCGTCCTGATCGACGACTACCTCCTCTCGTTTATCTTCCACTGGTACTTCCAGACGGGCGTCTGGGCGCTCTGGGAGACGGTCTACGAGGACACCGCGCCGCCGTACGTCTACATGACCCTCGAGGAGTTCGTGCGCGACGTGGGGCCGCTGTGGGCGGACGTCGCGAACGTCGCAGTGACGATCGAGGGGGCATGGGTCGAGACGAACGAGCCCTGTACAATCACCGGCGTCGTCACCGACATCTGGTACCCGGGCGTCTACCGCTCCGACGGGCGTCCGTCGTTCGAGGAACTCGCCGGATTCTTGCAACTGGAACTCGCCGCGGACGGCGACCTGTACAGCGTCGGCGGGTGGGGCGCCGTCTACGAGGACATCGAGGCGGTTCGGATCACCCTCGAGGACATCGCGCTCGAAGACCCGACGAGCGCGGCCGAAGTCGACCCCAGCGCCGCTGACGTGCCGCCGATCGAGCGCGCGTCGGAAGACGACTGAGTCCGACGGGTTCTCGCGGTCGATCGCCCGCCGACGCGATCGGTTCGCCGTCGCGACGACCGGTATCTCCAAGTGCTAGCGCCCGGAGGTCTCTATCGATGGGCGCCACGTACTCGGATCGGTTCTGGAAGACGATCTGCGCGTACCGCTCCGCCGTCGCACTCCTGCTCGGGTTCGAAGCCGTCCTGTTGGTGCTTTTGATGCTCGCGCTCTGGCTACAGCCCGACGACGCAGAAACGAGAGCCGTCCTCGTCGCCGATTTCGCCCTCGTCGGCGCGGGCTTTTTCGCCGCGGGCTACGTCCTGTACCGCTGTCGGCAACGTCGACGGACCGCCTGATCGCTCGTGCCCGCGGCGGCAACCTCGAGCGAACTGGACGGCGGTGTCAGTCGCACCCGTGACGCTCCGCCACTCCGTCGTCGCTCGCGCCAAGGTGTCTATCGGCCCGTCCGTGATTCGCCGATCGGACGGCGGTCGACCCCTGGCGGACTGTGGCGAGCCAGTGGTCGGTGTGCGCCCGAGAGTCGCCGACCGCCGGACCGGACGCGTCGCCGTCGGCGGCGAACTGCTCCCTCGCGTCGGCCGGATCGGAGAGCGCATCCCGGACGGCGACGTGCCAGCGCGGTGCGGGAACGATGCTCACGCCGTGGCAACAACCGTCTCCGTGGTGCTGTTTCCAGCCTCGTCGACGACCGTGAGCGTGACGTCGTACTCGCCGCCACCGTTCCGCTCGCGGAGGGTGTCGGATCCCGAGGCGCTGTCGCCGCTCACGCCGGTGGACGTCGAATCCACGACCGCTCCGTTTCCGTCGATCAGCTCGATCTCGACGAGATCCAGGTCGCCGTCCGGGTCGGAGACGGCCCAGTCGACGGCGAATCGCGTCCACTGGCCAGCGCTCGTATCCGAGACGTCGAACCGGTCGACGCTCGGTGCCGAATCGCCGCCGTCGCCGTCGTCCGCGTCGGTCGTCACCGCAATCGTGGTACTCGGATCGGATTCGACTCCGTCGTCGGCTTCCGCCGTGACGAAGAACTCGTAGCCGGTGTCGGGGTCGAGCCCGCTCACCGTCTCGGCGGTGTCCGTCGATTCGCCGTCCTTCGATCCGTCGACGTACACGTTGTAGTGGGCGGTGTTCGCCCCGTCGTGGTCCCACTCGAGGTCGACGGTCGTATCGGTGTTCGACGGCGACTCGAGGTTCGTCGGCGCCGCTGGTTCCTCGTCGCCGTCACCGCTGTCGTCACCGGTGGCCACTGCAAACGAGTGCGGTGCGACGTCGACCGAGGTTCCGTCGGAGAACGAGACGGTTCTCGTCGCGTCGGCCGCGTTGTAGGCGACGTAGCTCCGCTCGGTGCCGTCGTCGAAGACCTGGTAGAACGGCGTGTCGGCGACGACCGACGGATCGGGCGCACCGAGTTCGTTCAGGCAGTGGACGAAGTGATAGACGAACGGCGTCGAACTGCCCGCCGGTTCGATCGGCACGCCGTTCTCGGTCATGTCGACGGCATGTTGGGAGTCGGTCATCGCCCGGTACCCCCAGGCCGTCTGTTGCCAGCCGTCGGGCCAGTTGCTGTCGCCACCGGGGCCGCGAGCGATCGCGTCGCGAGCCTCGATCAGGCGAGTCCAGTTGGACTCGGCGTAGTCCTGGTCGTGTCCGAGATAGAGCGTGTGGCCGGCCATCGGCAGCCAGTTGATGCCGAACGTCTCGATCGGATCGGACGTGTCCCAGTAGACCGTCCGCCAGAATCCGACGTCCCAGACCATCGACGAGTACTTGAACGGCCCGGAGCCGTCCGTGTCCAGTTCGTCGGGATCGAGGTTCTCTCCCCAGCCCGCGGGGAACGAGTCCTCGTCGTGGTCGAACCAGTACTCGGTCGTGGCGGTGATCTCGTGGGTGTAGAGGAAGATGCCGGCGTCCCGGAGTTCCTCGTTGCCGGTGAACTCGCCCCAGCGAATCATCGCGGCGTAGGCGTTGACCGCCTCGGAGGACGACTCCTGGTTGTTCCCCCATGCGCTCCCGTTGATCCCGGCCGCGTAAGAGTGGCCGGCGTACGGCTCGAACGTCCGCAGGAACGGAAAGGCGTTCTTCGGATCGGTCGCTGGATCCAACTCGGCCGAGTGGTCCGGACGCTCCCAGTTGGCGTAGTCGCGGATGAGCAACTCGACCATCTCCCCGAAGGCATCGTCCCCAGCCCACTCGGGGTCGAGCCTGGCGATCTCGGCCGCGGCGTAGACGAAGTATCCGTAGTGGAAGTGGTGATCGTTCAGCGCGTCGACCCCGCCGAACTCGCAGCCGGGATAGGACTGGATGACGCCGACGTCGTCGTGGTAGTAGAACAGCTCCTCGCCCTCTTCGGTCGAGAAGGTTTCGCCGTCGACCGTCCAGCTGTTCGTCCTGACGTCGAAGTACGTCGACAGTCGCCCCCGGATCGCCTGGAGGAAGTAGTCCCGATCGTCCGTGCGCCCGCGAACGTCGGCCACCCCGCAGGCGGTGCAGTTGCGCATCAGGTCCTTGCTGGCCCAGTAGGCACACTCGGGAACCCCCTGGGACGTGTACGGCCCGTACTGGTCGTGCAGCGTCTGGATGTAGTCGTCGAGCTGGGCGCCGTCGTACGTGCCGACGTCCGGCAGGTGGGGCAGGATGCCGGGATAGGTCAACGTCGTCGAAAACGACGAGCCGGCCAGCACCTTCAGCTCCCCCTTCGGCGACCAGTACGTGTGTGAGGTGAACGACTCGTCCGTGTGCTTCCACTGCGTCGGGAGCAGCGCCGCGAGCGTTCCGCTCGTCTCGCTCTCGGGTTTCGCCTCCAGCGAGTACGAGTACGTCGTGTGGACCTCCGAGACGGGATCGCCGTTCCCGTCGGTCTGGACGTATTCCCAGTCGACGATCGTGTCGCGCACGACGTTGTAGGCGTACGCTTCGAACTCGTCGAGCGTGGCCGTCGTCCCGTCCGGAAGCACGGCGATCGTCAGGTAGCCCGCGCCCGCGAGATCGGAGGTCAGGGTGTCGCCGCCGACGCCCGACCACTCCGCGTCGGCCGGCGCGAACACGCCGAAGTGCTGTGTCGAGTGGCCGGCCTCGGTCGGTTCGACGGTGAGGCCGAGCACGTTCCCCTCGTCGGCGAACACCGTGACGTTGGCGCTGTCGAGCGGTTCGTCGGCCGCGTCCAGCAGCGAGAGTTCGGCCCCGCCGCCCTCGTACTCCGCGAAGACGAACGGCGACCCGCGGGCCATCGTCACGTCCATCGCGGTGCTCGTTCCGTCTCCCCACCGCGAACGAACGTGCCAGTCACCGTGGTGGTCGGTCCGCGCGTCGTCGAACGTCGAGGCCGCGTCGTGGCCGAGGACTAGCCGCGGGATCTCCGCGTAATCCATGCGGACGAAATCCGCCTCCTCGACCGGCGCGGGTTCGTCCTCCTGGTCGTCCCACGGATCGCGCCAGCCCTGCCAGGTGCTCGGTATCTGGACGCGAAGCCCCTCCGCTCGCGGAACGGCGTAGTACGGATACGCCACGGTCGCGCCGTTGCTGTAGGGAGTCTCCTCCTCGGCGTACGGATCGTATCCGAAGTGGAGTCCGCTCGCCCAGCCGTTGCTCGGGTACGGCGGCTCGACGTTCTCCGTGGTGTATATCGTGTCCGCCGTCGGTGGCGAGTCGTAGTCGTATCCCGTCGGGATGGTGGTCGTGTAACTCCCGCCCCCGACGTCGACGATGTCTCCGTCGTCGACCGCAGCGCCGCTGGCGACGCTCCCGCCGAGAAAAGCGCCGGCGGCGGTCGCTTTCATCAGTGTTCTGCGCGATACCGGAAGGGTGCGCTCGTCGTCGGTCCGGTCCGTGCTCGCCCGGAATGATCGTTTCTCGCTCATTGTGTGTTCACGACTGCGCGATCGTGGCAACTGGTGTCGTGTCACTGACCGGCAGTCACCCGTATTGACTATATTTTTTCTTATAAAACTATCGCAATCAACTGCTGATTTTTGTGTGACGGATGTCGGATTCGTCGCCAACACGTGGCGTGATCGAGGCGTGCGACCATCCCGCGCCGGAGGTCGTGGGTATGGGGCCACGTCGACAGCGGAAATCGGCCCGGCGGGTTCAGTCGGGAGCGCGGTCCCGGGAACCGTCGTCGCCGCCGTCGACGCCGACGGCCCACGACTGGACAGCTATCGCTCGACATCTCGCCCGGAACGGCGGCACCCGACGAGTCGGCAAAAAGCGGTCGCCGCTTACCGCTCGTCCGCGTCCAGACTGACGCCCTCCAGGGGATCGCTGCGCCAGTAGTCGCTGCCCTCGTCGAGACGGAAGCAGGACGCGCGGTGGGGTCCCTCGCCGATCGAGTGCCGGTCGGGCGTCGACTCCCGACAGTACTCCGTCGCGTACGGACACCGCGTGTGGAAGCGGCAGCCGGACGGCGGGTCGACCGGGTCGGGGATATCGATCTCCCGAACCGGTGGTTCCACCGCATCCTCGTCCGGGCTGAGCGACGGCGTCGCCCATTTCAGCACCTTCGTGTAGGGGTGCTGTGGGTTCCGGAGGACCTCCTCGGCTTTCCCGAGTTCGACGAGTTCGCCGAGGTACATCACGCCGAGTCGACCGTCGGCGTGCTCGGCCAGATAGCGCGCGTTCGAGAGGTCGTGTGAGATGAACAGGAACGACGTGTCGAACTGCTCCTGCAGGTCGAGCATCAGGTCCATCACCTCGACGCGAAGCGAGACGTCGAGGGCGCTCACGGCCTCGTCGGCCAAGATGAGATCCGGGTTCATCAGCAGCGCCCGAATCAGCGCGACGCGCTGTTTCTCCCCGCCGGACAGCTGGTGGGGATACCGCCGGGCGTAGTCGTGTGGCGGCGTCATGCCGACGCGATCGAGCATCGCGAGGATCCGCGCCTCGCGGTCCTCGGGCCCCAGGTCGGGCTGGTGGTTCTTCAGCGGTTCGGCGAGCGACGCCTCGACGGTCCGGTGGGGGTTCAACGACGAGCCGGGGTCCTGATGGATGATCTGGAGCGACCGACGGATCTCGTCGTACGGGATCGACGGATTCGAGAATCGCTGTTTCGCCTCCCAGATATCCTGCCCACGGAATGTAACGGAGCCGCCGGTCGGTTTTTGCAACCCAACCGCGGTCTTGCCGATCGTCGTTTTGCCGCTACCGGACTCGCCGACGATCGCGACGACGTCGTTCTCGGGGATCTCGAGGTCGACGCCGTCGACGGCCCGGACCGTCTCCGGGTCCTCGAACGGGTTGAACCCGCTCTCCTGCTCGAAGTGGACTTCGACGTTCTCCAGGGAGACGACGGGGTCGTCGACGTTCATCGGCCCACCTCCGTGGTGAGGTCGATTTCGTCGTCGACCCGGTCCCGGTGGTGACAGGCGATGTCGTGGGTCTCGGTGGCCGCCTCCAGCTCGGGCTTGACCGTCGCGCAGTCGTCGGTCGCGAGGGGACAGCGCTCGTGGTAGGGACAGCCCGGCGGGACGTCGACGGGATCGGGTGCCGATCCGTCGATCGGTCGCATCTCTTCGAGCGGCGACTCGATATCGGGCGTCGAGTTCAGCAGCGCTCGGGTGTACGGATGCTTCGGGGACCGGAGGACCTCCTCGGTCCGGCCCACCTCCGCGAGTTCGAACGCGTAGAGGACGCCGATCCGATCCGCGAGTTTCGTCACGAGCGGGAGGTCGTGCGTGATGAACACCATCGTCAGGTCGTACTTGTCCCGGAGGTCCGAGAGCAGGCTGACGATCGATCGCTGCATCAGCAGGTCCAGCGCCGCCGTCGGCTCGTCCATCACGAGCACCTCCGGTTCGAGGACGAGCGACAGCGCGATCAGCGCGCGCTGTTTCATCCCGCCGGAGAGTTCGTGCGGGTACGAATCGAGCACCCGATCGGGATCGAGGTACAGGTCCGCAAGGAGTTCGCGCGTGCGTTCCATCCCCGTCTCGACGTCGTACCCGTGCGCGTCGAGCGTCTCCACGAAGTGGCCGCGGAGCTTCAGCGTCGGGTTGAACGACGAGAGGGCGCCCTGGAACACCATCGAAATCTCCTCCCAGCGGAGCTGGCGAAGCCGGTCCGTCGAGAGGTCCAGAACGTCGACCGGGTCGCCCGCCGACGGCCGGTAGCGGATCGATCCCGAGGTAACGCCGGGTTCGACGACGGCGTCCAGCAGCGCGGACGCGAACATCGACTTCCCGGAGCCGGATTCGCCGACGATGCCGATGATCTCGTTGCGCTCGATGTCGATGTCCATCCCGTTGAGCACCGTCGACGTCCCGCGATCCATGTGGAACTCGACGGAGAGGTCCCGACAGCTGAGGACGGGATCGGACCGGCCGTCGGCCTCCGGAGCGGCGGGCGCATCGGTGCGCCCGCTCATCGGACACCACCTCCGGTCGTCGCCGTCGCGCCGTCGCCCGTCGGCTCGTCGCCGGAGTCGGTCGTCGAGGAGTGACGGGCCCGAACGCGCGGGTTGAACATCCGATCGGTACCCTGCGAGAACAGGATCAGCCCGAACGACAGGAGCGTGATCGTCGCCAGCGGCGCGAGCAGCCAGTGGGCCATCGACGTGACGTGCATCGCACCGCCGCTGACCGCCTGGTCGATCATGACGCCCCAGTTGACGACGCTGTCGTAGGGCAACACCCCGAGGAAGTACAGTCCGACCGATGCGAAGATGACCTGTCTCGCTGCGTTGACGAACGTAATCAGCACGTACGGCATGATGTTGGGAAGGATGTCTTTGACCATAATCGACGGCGTGGACAGCCCCATCGCTTTCGACGCCTCGACGTACGAGTGGCGGCTGATAGAGAGGACCTGCGACCGGATCTCTCGGGCGAGGCCCGCCCAGACGTTGATCGTCAAGATGAGCCCCATGACGATCGGGTTCTGCGGTTCGAGTATCGCAGCCAGGATGACGATGAGCGGGAGCCCCGGGATCGTCATCACGATATCCGTAATCAGCGAGATCCCCCGATCGGTCCGCCCGCCAGCGTACCCCGCGGTCGTGCCCACGGCCACTCCCATGACCGTGACGAACAGGCCTCCAGCCACGATCATCTGCAGCATCGACGGCGTCGCCCAGACGATCTGGCCGAGGATGTCGCGGCCGAGGTTGTCGGTCCCCAGGGGGTAGGTCAACCCTTCGGCGAGCGGCGCGACCGATCTCGGCCCCTGGTTGACCGCCGGTTCCGGGTAGAGTCTCGGCCCGAGCAGACCCATGACCACGTACAGCAAGAGGATCAGCGCGCCGATGCGAGCGCGGAGGTCGCTCCAGACGATCCTCCCCGGGGCGAGGACCCAGCGGTCGACCAGCCGCCGGTACCGTTCTCTCCGGCTCAGCGTATTGTCGGCGACGGTCTCGAACGCGTCGCCGTCGGTGAGCGCGCCGAGCGACTCCGTTCGTTCGCTCATCAGTGCTCACCTCCTCGAGCCTGGGCGCGGGGGTCGATGAGCCCGTAGGTGAGGTCGGCGATGTAGACGCCGATCACCACGGCGACCGTCATCACGAGGAAGATGCCCATCATGAGCGGGTAGTCGCGGGCCTCGAGCGCCTCGATCATGTAGTACCCCACGCCGGGGTAGCTAAACACCTGTTCGAGGATGACGCTCCCGCCGAGCGCGAACCCGATCGCGATCAGGAGCGCCGTGTACAGCGGGAGTACCGCGTTCCGCCCGACGTACCGCGTCGCGATCCGTCGTTCGGACAGCCCGCGGAGACGCGCGACCCGCAGGTAGTTCTCACCGAGCACCTGGATGCTGTTCCCTCGCATGCCCAGCGCCCAGCCCCCGGCAGCGACGATCGTGAACGACGCGATCAACAGCGACGCGTGCCAGAACGCGTCGCCGAGGAACGCGGCCGTCGCCACTGGCTCCAGCGGCGACAGCGCCGGTTCCATGTCGTTCGAGTACCGGCCACCGGTAGGGAACAGTTCGAGTCGGTAGCCGAGGAACCAGATGAGTAGGATGCCGACGATGTAGTTCGGGATCGAGTTGAGCAGGATCGAGAGCACGGAGGACCCGTAGTCGAATCTGCTCCCCTCCTTGTACGCCATTGCGGCGCCGAGCGAGATGCCGATGGTGAACGAGAGCAACAGCGCGATAGACATCGTGAAGATCGTCCAGGGGAGCGCACCCGCGATGATCTCCGAGACCGGGACGCCCTCGTTGATCGACTCGCCCAGGTCGCCCCGGAGCAGCCCGCCCACGTAGGTGAGGTACTGTTCGTGGAGTGGGTCGGACGGGAGGACGTTGAGCTTGCGCTCGACGCGCTGGTCGATCACGGCCTGTGACATCTCGGGATTGTTCTGGATGAGTTCGGCGCGGTAGGCGTCGGCAGGGTTCCCCGGCATCAACCGAAGCAGGAAGAACGCGAGGCTCATCACCGACACGACCGTGACGATCGCCTGGAGTGTGCGTTCAACGTAGTATTTTTGCATGAATTTATTATCTGGTGTCGTGTATGGCTCGTCCTATTGTTGAAAGCGTCGTTGGACTCATCCGCGCTAGTCCTCGGCTCTGGCCACGAGCTTCCCGACTCGGGGGAGGAACGTCGTCGGATACTGGATGCCGGACGCGTCCGCGTCCGACCCGTCGACGATTTTGAAATTCTCGGTGGAGACGAAACACTGGTCGACCTTCTCCATGAGTGGAAGCAGCGGAAGGTCGTAGTTGAACGCCCACGCCAGCTCGTTGATCTTCTGGCGGGTTTCGTCGCTGTCGGGATCCATGCCGACGAGCGCTTCGAACTCGGGCCCGAACTCGATCGTCTCGGTCTCGCCGTCCGGCTCCCCGATCGGCGGAACGTCGACCGACTCGGGATAGTTGTAGACGTTCCGGGCGTCCCAGCTGTTGAGACTCCAGTTGAGGGAGTGGTACGGATACGTCCACCCGTCCGAGAACCAGAACCCGGCCGCGTCGAAGCCGGTGTCGCCGTAGAGGTCCTCTCCGAAGTAGACGCCGTCGTCACGGGTGACGAGATTCGTCTCGATGCCGAAGTTCTGGAGGTGCTGGTTCATCGTGATCGCCGCGTCGACCCAGTCGTTCCAGGCGGCGGGCACCTTGTACTCGAACTCGAGCGTCTCGCCGTCCTCGTCGACCCAGGTACCGTCCTCCTGGGAGAAGCCGGCCTCCTCGAGCAGTTCGGCGGCCCGCTCGGTGTTCTGCCCGGAGTAATCCTCGAAGTCGTCCGGATCGTCGAGCCAGTCCTGAGCCGACCCATCGAAGTTCCCGGCGATGCCGGTCGGGACCTCCACGGGTGCCTTCGCGTCGCCGCCGCCCGCGGAGTTCTCCGCGACGACCGCCCGATCGATCGCGTGAGCGATCGCCTGCCGGACCTCGCGCTGCCCGAGGTGCTCGTGTTCGTGGTCGAACGCGATCGATTTCCCCCAGTTGGTTGGCTGCTGGATCTCGACGACAGTCTCGGGGAACGACGCCTTGATGTCCGGCGAGGTGAAGATGTTGTGCAGCGCGTCGACCGTGCCGCCGCGGATCGCCTGCCAGGCCTGCTCGTTCCCGTCGATGAACTGGAACCGGTACTCTCTGAAGTTGACGTTGTCGGCCCAGTGGGAGTCCTCGAACTTCGTGGTGACGAGTTCCTGTTCACCCGCGTTGTCGTACTTGAACGGGCCGGTCCCGATCGGCTCTTCGGGCGCGAACTCCGTCAGTGCCGACGACTCCGGATCATCCGCCAACTCCTGGCGGATATCCTCGTACTGCTCGGCCGGCCTGTCCAGTTGCATCCCCCGAATCGAGTTGAGGAACACGGGCTCGGAGACGTCGGCTTCGAGCCCGATCTCGACGGACCTGTCGTCGACAGCCTCGACGTTCTCGACCGAGGTGTAGTTCCCCATCGGGTGGTTGTCGTACAGAGAGATGTGCAGCTTTCGCTCGAGGTCCGCCGCCGTGGCGTCCTCGCCGTTGTGCCAGGTCACCCCCTCCTGGAGCGTCAGCGTCGCCGTCTCCTCGCCGACCGCCCAGTCGGAGAGTGCCCCTTCGACGAATTCGCCCGTCGTCGCCCGGAAGTACAGCAGCCGGTCGAAGACCACGAAGCCGGGACGGTCCGGGTAATTGCTGTCGTTCGCGTCGTTCCACTGCATGTCGCCCGGGATAACCGACGTCGGCGCGGTGAACGTCCGTTCGGTCATCGGCTCGTCGCCTGTAATCTCCCCGGTGGCCGGCCCGTCGCTGTTGTCGCCGCCGAAACAGCCGGCGAGCGCCGCCGCACCGGCCACACCGGTGAACTGCAGGAGTCGACGTCGTGATGTCTCTGCGGTGCTCTGTGGCCCACTCTCTTTGCTCATGTTGCTACCCAACCTTGCGTATCGGGCAATAAATAACTTTCGAAAATCATAACATTTCATCATGGGAGAGTGATTCGGCGCGCGTGACTCCGCCCCAACTGAGTCGTGCTCGACTGTCCCCCAGTACCAGCGCTCGATTCTGCCGTCCGGTCCCCGGAGATACATTTATTAACTCCCGTTTTAGATATCAACACCCATGACAAGCCTGGACGGCAGTGAGCCGTACCTAGATCCGTCGCTGTCGATCGACGAACGCGTCGCCGATCTGCTCGACCGGATGACGCTCGAGGAGAAGATCGGTCAACTGGCCGGGTCCTACGTCGGGACGCTCGGCGAGGGGCCCCACGGTGTCGACGACGTCATCGCCGAGATCGACGAGTACCACGTCGGTGCGGTCGCCCCGTTCGGCTGGGGTGGCTCGCCCAACGAGTCGCTCGAGGACGCGGTCGACGCGGCGCGCCGACTGCAGACCCACGCCGTCGAGGAGACGCGGCTGGGCGTCCCGCTGCTGTTCGCCGCCGACGCGATCCACGGCCACGCGTACATCAAGGAGTCGACCGTCTTCCCGAACAACCTCGGCGCGGCGGCGACGTGGTGTCCCGAACTCGTCGAACGCACGGCCGAAATCACGGCGGCGGAGATGCGCGCCACCGGGGCCGCCCAGAACTATAGCCCGACCTGCGACGTCGCCCGCGATCCGCGGTGGGGTCGGACCGGGGAGACGTACGGTGAGAGTCCGTACCTCGTCGGAACGCTGGCCGCCTGCGAGATCCGCGGCTACCGGGGCGAGGACCCCGACGAGCCCTCGGTGCTCGCGACGGCGAAGCACTTTCCGGCCTACGGCGACCCCACGCGCGGCGAGGACGCCGCTCCGGTCGATATTTCCGCCCACACGCTCCGCAACGTGTTCCTCCCGCCGTTCGAGGCGGCGCTCGAGGAGGGCGTCGGCGCGGTGATGCCGTGCTACAACTCGATCGACGGCGAACCGGCCCACGGATCGCGTCGCTTCCTGACCGAACTCCTCCGCGAGGAACTCGGGTTCGACGGGATCGTCGTCTCCGACTGGAACGGGATCGGCCAGCTACACGAAGAACACCGCACGGCGGGAACGCCGATCGAGGCCGCACGTCAGACCCGCGAGGCGGGGCTCGATATCGGGTCGGTCGCCGGCGCCGAACACGCCCGCCACATCCGGGACCTGCTCGAACGCGGCGACCTGTCCGACCAGTTGATCGAGGCCAGCGCCGAGCGGGTGCTGCGGGCGAAATTCGCGCTCGGCCTCTTCGAGGACCCGTACCCGGAGCCCGCGGCCGAAGACGTACTGGGCGCGCCCGACCACCTCGACGTCGCGCGCGAGGCCGTCCGGAAATCGCTCACGCTCTTGCAGAACGACGGGGACGTACTCCCCCTCGACGACGGCGTCGACGAGGTGTTCGTGACCGGGCCGAACGCCGACGAGATCGTCCACCAGAACGGCGGGTGGAGCTGTAACGCGGATACCGGCGTCCCCGGGACGACGATCCGCGAGGGGATCGTCGACGCCGTCGCCGACGAGACGGTCGTGACCCACGAACCGGGCAGTGACATTACGACGCCCGTCGATATCGACGCCGCCGCGGAGCGGGCGGCCGAGGCGGACGTCGCCGTCGTCGCGCTCGGCGAGGACTGGTACCTCCACGAGTTCGGCCCCGCGGCGGAAACCGACGGCGCGACCGGCGAGTTCCCGACCCGGAACGAACTGTCGCTTCCCGACGCGCAGCGCGACCTCGTCGACGCGGTAGCGGAGACGGGGACACCCGTCGTCGCGGTCCTGGTCACCGGCCGCCCGCTGGCCATCGAGTGGCTGTCGGAGACGGTGCCGGCGATCCTCATGGCGTACTACCCGGGCAGGGTCGGCGGCGAGGTGATCGGCGAGACGCTGGTCGGCGAGGCCGAACCCGGCGGGCGACTCCCGATTTCGATCCCGCGATCGGCGGCGACGCTGCCCACGTACTTCAACCACCGGCCGCACCCGCACCCGATCGGTGCCGACGAGCACCCGCCGTCGTACGATCCGCTGTTCGAGTTCGGCCACGGACTCAGCTACACCACCGTCGAGTACGAGTCGATCGACCTCTCTGGCGACGCGATCAGCCCGGACGAGGCCCTCACGGTCCGCGTCACGCTGGCCAACACGGGCGATCGCCACGGGAGCGAGGTCGTCCAGGTGTTCGGCCGGGACGAGTTCAGTTCGGTCGTAACGCCCGTCCGCGAGCTGTGGGCGTTCGAACGCGTCGAACTGGCACCCGGCGAACGAGCGACCGCGGAACTCCGGATCAGCGCGGACCGGATCGGGCTCTTCGAGCGGTCGCGCGACGGCCGCGCCGACACCGGACGTCTCCGCCTCTTCGTCGGGGACCGGACGTTCGACCTCGACGTCGATCCGAGCGATCGCTGAAGCACCGACACCACCCAGGCGACACTGCGGAGAGTTCCTTCTGGTCGTCGAGCTCTCGGCGTGAAACCTGCTAGCGACGCGGCTGTCGCCGCCCGCAGTCGTCAGCACCGCGTAGACCGCCGGTGCAGGCGAATCCGTCGCATTCGAATAGCACACAGCTTACAGTGTTCCTGGAAACATACGTCGACTTACTACTATTCATTTCGTGCTTCTTGGATAGAAATAGGGCGACGTAAAGGCCTCGGTTATGTAAGAAATATATTTATTACCGGGACTGTAGACAAACATCTGCTATATTGGTACGGCGGGATGCGATCGATCGAACGCGCTCGGCGATTTACGCTCGTATTGGCGTAAAACACTGGGTCTGCGGAATTCGATCATCCGCGCAGCCGACGCGGGAAGCCCGCTGTGACGGGCGCCGGATCAACCGCGCCGTCTCTCCGTCTTCGCCTGGGACGATCGATCGCCGGGGTGCCGGCGTTACCGAACTATCGAACGCGCTCGGGTGCTCGAAGACCACGGTGCACACGCACCTCTCGACACTGTCCCGGCTCGGGTACGTCACGCGGGACGCCGACGAGTATCGCGCCAGCCTCGGGTTCCTCACGACCGGGAACCGGATCCGGGAGGGGTTCGATCTCTATCGCTACGGGGTCACCGTCGCGAACTCGCTCGCAGAATCGACGGGTGAGGTCGTCCACCTCGCCGTCGAGGAGGACCGGCTGGTCCACTTCGTCCACGCGACCCGCGGCGGTCCGAACGCGATCGAGTCCGTGACCCCGATCGGCCGGACGGCGCCACTTCACGCGACCGCGGTCGGGAAAGCGATGCTGGCCGACATGCCCGAGGATCGCCGCGAAGCCGTGTTCGCCCAGGAACTGGAACCGATGACGTCGCGGACGATCACCAACCCGGACCCGCTCCGCAAGGAACTCGATCGCATCCGTGAGCAGGGATACGCCATCAACGACCAGGAACAGGTACTGGGTGCGCGGTCGGTCGCATGTACTGTGGAGTACGTGTCGGGCGGCCTTATGGGTGCGATCGTGGTTAGCGGACATGCGTCCCGGTTCGACGACGCGCGCATCGAGGAGCTGGCAGAGAAGGTCCAGGGGGCCGCGGACCAGATCGAAATCGAGCAAGGATAACGGCGAGGCCGGCGCCAGTGGATCGATTCTAGTTGTTTGCTATCGCCAAACAGCTAGCCTGTCGTCCCCAGTAGAATTACAATCGTATGTATGTAAGATACATCACTCCGTCCGTCCCGTGAATGGCCGCGTCTCCGTATCAGTTCTGCACGTCGTGGTATCCCCCAATCGCCTCGGTACGATCATCGCGTCTCTGGCACCGAGATTCAGGGGCACAACCGATCACGATGGCGACGCACTGACACGGGGTTGGGGCCGGCGATACGAGATCGGCATAGGCAGTCTGCGGGTGGAACTCTCACGAAGGGGGCCCTCGACGGAGTGGCCTCGCACCGGTCGAATACCCGTCGCGACGACGCGCGATCGGCCAGGTGTTAGGGATGAGCAAACACGGCGCGCCTGTCACCGAGGGTGTCGTACTCACGAGTCGGTCGACGGTCCCGTCACGTCACTCGAAGCGCACGGGGCGCTCGAACGCATCGCGCACGTGACCGCACGGCGGTGCCCGGATGGGAGGAGCCCATCGCGCGAATTTCGGCCTACAACTGCTGAGTCGCAGTATCTCTGGATTGGGACGTAGAGTCCTGTATGCAGCGCGAGAACGCTGAGCCACGAGTCGAGCAGTTACCGGGCCCACAGGCGGGGCAACGGGTCGACCACCATCGTCAGTCGGTCGGCCCGAGCACGGACGGCTACGACTTCGTCTGAGGGACAAAGACGCGGAGGACCCCTTCTGGGCTGCTTCCGAAGGCAACGTTCTTTTCGACGTCACATCGCCATAGCACCTCGCGGGGACACCAACCCAAGATCGTCGAGAACGACGATCTTCGAGACGAATCGTCAGGGCAAGCCGGATGCGCCCGGCCGAGCTATCGTCTAGACATAATATCACGTGACCTGAAGGGATCGTTCTCGAGTTCCGGTAACCCAAACTACCACTTTTAAATACTGTTTCTAATTTGGATAGATTGGGGTCGTACGGCCGTGTTCGGCCGGTCACGACTGCACGCAGAAACCGGGCCACAGCCAGTCGACGGACGATCCCGGCCTCCGACCCCGCTCGCCAACACCGTGAGTCGCCTCGCCGGGCGGCGTAATCGACCGTCCGTCGCGATCCCTCCAGAAACGAACGATCTCTCGCGGGACGCCCGAGCAGTCAGAGATCCGTCCACAGTCGTCGAGAGGACTGTGTGAACCCACCAAGAAACAAGCGGTAACTGCCGCATTCTCGGCGATTCAGCGCTGAGACTCACCAAGACACGCGTCGATCGCGGACTCGGTCTCGGGACGGAGCCCCAATACCCAGCCGCTGTCTAATATCTATTTGTCGATATTATGTCCCACATACCAGTTCTCGAATTATTTTGGTCACTGCTCCAGCGATCGGTAACTGGATTATCAGTGTCACATCTGCCATGGGGGCTACCAGTCCGACCGTCCCGCCGGCCAGTCTCCGTCGTCCGTGCTCGTACGATCGGTTCGGGACCGGCGACGGCCCGCCACGCGCCGCGGGAGTCGGTGGCGAGACGTGTCGCGGACGGCCCGCTACGGGCCGAGCCGCAGGCGATCGCACTGCTCAAGGTATACTATTCGCTGAGAAGCATCCGCACGTATTTGTAGTCCGCTACGGGAGCCCGCCGATGGAGTACTCCGAGCCGGTACTGCTCTCGCACCACCACCGGATGCAGGAGACGGCGACGTGGCACGCCTGTGAAACCGAGCTCGGCGCCCGCGAACGCCGGGTCACGTGGCGAACTCGCGACGGCACGGACGTGTTCCGGTATCACTACTGCAGCGACGCCCGTCTCCCGGCGTCGGCGTCCGACACGCTCTCACCATAACAGTCGGAAGCGGTCTCGGCGACGAACTGGGCAGCCGTGTTCGCTCCAGCGGAACTACGAGTGTGTGCGACCCGAGCGAGAAGATCGTCTCGATCCCACCACCGGCACATCGCCCGTCCCGGGTCGGTATGCCATCGCGCCGGTGGCCGGCGGTCCCTGATCGAAGAGTACCCCTATGAGACCGCGCTATCGATGCTGAGTCGGGACGGAACGATCAGCGGGACGACTCGGCCGCGAGGAGGTGTGACCGACAGGCGGGGTGCACCGGTTCGCCACGGTACCGCGAGGCGCGATCGCCGATCGGTCGTTGGCACATCCGACAGATGGTGGACGGCGCGGAGTGAGTGCTCATCGTCGTTCCGCTGAACATTCAGTCAGCGATTATATTACATTTTCGTATAGTATGTTGATATTACGTCTGTATTAACTATTCCATAATTACATGCGATTTTGCAAACAAGACAGGAATCGGCGCACGCCACTGCACAGGCCGCTCGTCCTCGCCGGCACCCGGTCGACCGCTGAGAACTATTCGAACGGCGTCGAGGTGGCTCGACTCTCGTTCCCTTCATCGAACGACAACGCAGACCGGACTACTCGTCGGGGACAGTCTCTGCGACTGGTCGCGGTGGTGCCAGTCAGGACCGCCGGCATGGGCCCGATGGGTGCCACCGCTTCTCTCGCGGGCCGAGCACCGGTTCACCGGCGCCGGGGGAGTGGTCGGCCCAACCATCGGTAACCAGAACTGTTAAACGAGTTGATTTTCCACTGGTTATTAGGGGGCAGGTGAGGCAGCTCAGTCACGCCCTGTGCGCTGCTACGACCACGTATCGACGAGCACATCGATCGAGGCACCTGTCCCCGTGCGACGATCAAGCGATCTTTTCACCCGACACTGATGACGCGACGATCGCTAGTCCCCGCGCAGTTCGGGTAGCCGGCCTCACGCCCTCGGGCTGGCTCCCGTCGTCTCCTCCGAAACCGCGGATGAGATCCCGCGTCACTTCCAGTCGGAGCGGCCCCGACTCACCGGCGGCGCGAGGGCTCACTCGACGGTTACGCTCTTGGCCAGGTTGCGCGGTTTGTCGATCGCGCGTCCGAGTTCGTTCGCGGTCCAGTACGCGACCAGTTGGAGCTGGACGTTCGCGACGATCGAACTGGCGACGGGCGAGGTCGCCGGCACCTCGAGGGCGTAATCCGCGTAGCGAGCGACGTCCGATCGGCCATCGGTCACGGCCACGACTGGCGTCCCCCGGGCTTCGACCTCTTTGACGTTGCCGATCGTCTTCTCGGCGAGGGGGTCGTCACCGGTGACGATCGCGAAGACCGGCGTCTCTTCCGACACCAGCGCCAGCGGCCCGTGTTTCAGTTCGCCGGCGGCAAACCCCTCGGCGTGGTTGTACGTGATCTCTTTCATCTTCAGCGCCCCCTCGAGCGCGACGGGGTAGTGATACCCGCGGCCGATGAAGAAGTAGGCCTCGGCGTCGTGGTAGGTGTCGGCGATCTCGCGCGCCGTCGAGGAATCCAGCACGGACTGGATCTGGTCGGGGACCGCCCGGAGCTCCTGGACGAGCTCGCGCGATCGCTGGTCGCTCAGTTCGGCCGCGAGCATCGTGAGCGCGGCCTGCTGGCTCGCGAACGTCTTCGTCGCCGCCACGCTGATCTCCGGGCCCGCACGGATGTACAGCACCTCGTCCGTCTCGCGGGCCGCGGAGCTCCCGACGACGTTCGTTACGGCGACGGTCGTCGCCCCGGCACCGTTAGCCTCCCGAATCGCGCGCATCGTATCCGCCGTCTCGCCACTCTGGGTGACCCCGACGACGAGCGAGTCGGAATCGATCGGGACGCGATCCGCGGTGAACTCGCTCGCCAGAAACGCCTGCGCGGGAACGCCACGTTCCTGGAGGAGTCGCGCGCCGAACATGGCGGCGTGATAGGAGGTCCCACAGGCGACGAAGATGACCCCCCGCGTCGGCTCGAGCGCCCCGACGTCGGGGAGTGTGACCTGCCCGGTCAGTTCGTCGAGACGGCCCCGGAAACACTCCCGTAAGGCCGCGGGCTGTTCGTTGATCTCTTTGAGCATGTAGTGCTCGTAGCCGCTCTTGCCAGCGTCCTCCGGATCCCAGGCGATCGTCTCGACCGACGGATCGACCCGCTGGCCGTTCGCATCGGTAACGACGAGTTCGTCGGGAGTGAGGCGGGCGAACTCGCCGTCGTCCAGGTAGATGACCCGATCGGTGTATTCGATGAACGCGGGCACGTCGCTCGCGAGGAAGTGGCCATCGTCGGCGACGCCGAGCACGAGCGGTGATTCGTGACGCGCGGCGTAGACCGTCTCCGTCCCGTCGAAGACGGCCGCGATCGCGTAACTCCCCTCGAGCCGATCGATCGCCGCGCGAAACGCGGCCTCGGGCGCCAGTCCGTCGTCGAGATGGCGTGCGATCAGGTGGGGGACGACCTCGGTGTCGGTATCGCTGTCGAACGTGACCCCCGCAGCCGCGAGGTCATCGCGGAGCACCTGGTAGTTCTCGATGATGCCGTTGTGCACGACGGCGACCCGTTCGGCGGCATCGGTGTGGGGGTGGGCGTTGGCGTCCGACGGGGGGCCGTGCGTGCTCCAGCGGGTGTGGCCGATGCCGATCGCGTCGCCGTCGAACCCGTCCCGCGGAAGCGCGGACTCGAGCGCCGAGAGTTCCCCCTCCCGCTTGTGGACGTCGATCCCGCCGTCCGCCAGGGCGACGCCCGCCGAATCGTACCCCCGATACTCCAATTGTGACAGCCCCTCGAGGAGGACCTCGAGGGCGTCGTCGCCGCGGTCGGTCCCGACGTAGCCGATGATGCCACACATCAGGCACGCACCTCCACGTCGTTCTCGATCGTCCCGCTGACGGTCGAGCCGGCCCGAACGATCGCATCGGCGCCGACGATCGTTCCCGGGCGATACGTCACGCCTCCCTCGTCACGAACCCGGTCGGCGAGCACGGCCCCGAGGTCTTCGTTCCGGTGGATCTGGGTGCCGACCGCCACGTCGCCGGGCCCGCCGACGACGGTCGAGCCCGGCCCCACGTGGACGCCACGGCCGGTCACGCAATCGACCAGCGTCGCGTTCGCGCCGACGCGGGTATCGCTCTCGATGATCGAGTGGTCGACGACGGCGTTCGCCGCGATGGTGACGTTCTCGCCGAGACAGACGTTCGGCCCGACGACGGCGCCCGGGCCGACGACGCAGTCGGGTTCGATGACGACAGGTTCGACGATCGTCGCGTCGGCGTGGACCGCCGCGCTGGGGGCGATCTGACTCGCGACGCCACCGTCGGTCTCGAGGAGGTCGTCCGCGATCTCGAGGAGGTCCCACGGGTAGGTCGCGTCGACCCAGACGCCGTCCGAGACGACGCCGTGAATCGCCAGCCCGTCCTCGAGGGCCGCCGACAGGGCGTCGACGAGCGAGTGTTCGCCCGCCCGTGGGCTCGTGGTGCGGACGACATCGAAGATCTCGGGCTCGAAGACGTACACGCCGGCGTTGAGCCGATAGCTCCGCTCGTCGTGAGGGTTTTCGACGAGCTCAGTCACGTGGCCGTCGTCATCGACCAGGACGCCGCCGTACTCCGCGACGTCCGAGCGTTGGACGAGCCCGAGGGTGGCCGCCGCCGCATCGTGACTTCGGACAACGTCGCGTACGATCCGGTCGTCGATGAGCTGGTCGCCGTAGACCACCAACGTCGGCTCGTCGGCCTCCGGCTCGGCCTGGAGGAGCGCATGGCCGCTGCCGAGCTGTTTGTCCTGGGTCACGTAGGTGAGCGGGACGTTGCGATAGGTCGGTCCGAAATGGGATTGGACGCGGTTGCGCTGGTAGCCGACGACGACCGTGATATCGGTGACGCCCGCGTCGATCAACTCGTCGAAGACGTGTTCCAGAATGGGTTTAGGACCGGCAGAGAGCATCGGTTTCGGCCGGTTCGTCGTGAGCGGCCGGAGCCGCTGGCCTTCGCCAGCCGCAAGGACGATCGCAGAACGAATAGTCATGAGTGGGTAACAGTAATAGAGGAAGGTTATTCTTTCGGCCCAATACTATCGATCTGGGGATGAGAACCACTGAGAGGCCGACTGGTGAAATGGTCACTCGTCGGGCGTAACTGCCGAGCCGACCAGCTGCCCGAATCGAATCACACGGTTGAGTGATAGAGCAGAAAGATTTTATTTCAATCCTATAAATCAGAGGCTATGCGCATCATCGTCGGCATCGCAGTCGCCGTTCTCCTGATTTTCGGCGCAGCCTCGGTCACGGTGGCCGCCGGGTCGGCATACGAGTTGACGGTCACCGGCGCAATCGAGACGCCGACAGAAACGGTCGAGATCGAAGGCAGCGAGTACGACATCGACGAAATCGCCGTGATCGACGCCGGCGAACCGATCGAACTCCAGGTCACGTCGGCGGAGAACTACTACGTCCATCTGTACAACACCGACGGAAAGCACGAGCACAGTGAGTACATGTCCGCCGACGAAGACACCGTCACGATGGGTGACGCCGATGATGAACTCGACACGAGCGCCCTCGAGCCCGGCACCTACATGCTCTCGCTCGAACCTGACGACCAGGGTCGCGAGGCGGTGACTCCGGTCGTCGTGCAGGGGTACGACGTCGATCTCGCGTATCCGACGACGGTCGAGCAGGGGAGCGAGATCGCGATCGAGGCGACCGTCGAACCGATCGGAGACCTGGACCAGCCAGAGACGCTCGACGTCGCGATCTGGGAGGGGGACGACGTCACCGAGGTGACGCTCGACCACGAGAGCGGTACGAACTACCGCACGACGGTATCCCTGGCGAACGTCGAAGCCAGCACCTACAACGTGTACGGTGCCGTCGTTGGCGACGAGAGGGTCGAAGGCTATCCGACATCCCTCGCCGTCGAGAACGGGGCGTCGCTCACCGTGACGACCGACGAGACCGATACCGACGGGGACGGAACTGATGGCACGGCCGGCGACGACAGCAGCGACGCCGACGACGAGACCGATTCCGATGGTGGAAACGACAACGAGACCGACACCGACGAGCACAACGCCGGCAACGAGTCCGATGCGGACGACGGGACCGCCGACGACCGTAACGCGACGGCCGAAGGCAACGAGTCGACCGATCGCGAGAGCGGGAACGCCACCGAGACCGGTGCGGACGCGGGTGCCGACGAACGGGACGCTGACGACGGCAACACGTCGGACGAGGTCATCGAACCGTCCGAACGCGACGACACGACGCCGGACGAGACTGACCCCGACGAGCTCGGAGCGCCAGTCGCGATTCCGATTCTGGTTACGATCGCCACCTTGCGTCTGGTGGTCACCCGTCGAAACCGACTCTAACTGTCGTCGAAATGGGTGGTCCGTGCCTGACCGACTGAACTCCCTCCGATCGCGAAGGACCATCCGCAACCGAGCTCTCGACCGTCTGCCTCAGCCCCGAAACTATTAACCTGGGTGAATTAGATTCACTGATATATGAGAAATCTGGAACGACGGGCAAAAGTGACTGTCATGGTCTCCATCATGCTTCTCGCTCCACTCGCTGGAGTTGCGGGGACCGCTTCAGGCACAGGAACGGCAGCGAGCGTCGCCACAGAGGAGACGAACGACGAGGTCGTCGAGCTCAGCGACAACGTCTCGGTCTGGACCCGGACACCACTCTCCCTCCGCGCTGAAAGTTCGGACGCAAACGCTTCGGTGGATCTCCCGGGGAGTAAGGTCGAAACACCGTCAGTAGACAGCAATCTGCACCGGAGCTCGGCTAATGTCTACGAGACCGGTACCGAGGCGACGCTCACCTTCGGCGACCACGTCGATGCCGGCGACTTCGACGGGGACGCCCAGGTGGTGGGGGCCTATCTCAACGAAGACGTCGATGGGGACACGAATCTGAGCGCCCTCCCGACGACCGGCCAGGAACTGCTGGACGCGCTCGACGCGGAGAACCGCGATGCGCTCAACCGGAACGTCACCTTCACCAATTCGTCTACCCAGATCGACGACGGCACGTTCACGCATTCGGATACGCCGGAAGAGTCCGGATTCTACACGTACTTTGTCACGACCGGGGGCATCGAAGTCGACGAGACGAACGGGAATATCACGTCGATCGACGACACGACTATCCTCGGCGTCGAGCAACTCGTCGCCCACGACGAGCCGTCGACTGTCGACGTGTCCTCGCCTGACTCCCAGATCGAACCCGGTGACGACGTAACCTTCGACGTCGACGCGACGGCCCTCGAAGGTGTCGAAAACGTGACCCACGCCGTCGTCCTCTACGACGCGAAGGCGTTCAACAGTAGCGAGATGACGATCAACACCACTGAGGAGTTGAACGCCAATCTCTCTATGGAGAACGTTACGGTCAAACACGACTTCGAGTCGGTCAACGGCGTCCAGACCCTCGAAGACGACGTCAGCTTCTTCGGACAATCGCTCGAGAATCGGACGGAACGCGGCCTTACCGACCCCGCCAACGTGGTGAACTTCATCACGTCCGAAGCGGGACTCGACGATCCGACGACCGAACCTGGCGACGTCCAACTCAACGCCTCCTCGACGGCGCTCGTCGGCAACGCGAGCGAGGAACTCACCGTCGAAACCTTCGAGAACGGGTCCGAAACCGACTACCGCTGGGTCCACGTCGCGATGGGCGCCTCGAGCGATCAGTTCCAGACCGCAACGGATACGATCACCATTGGATCGACCGACGATGACGGCGATACCGGCGGCGGTGGCGGCGGTGGCGGTGGCGCTCCAGGGGCGATGCCGAGCCTCGATCCGACGTTCAACGTCACCGGGGCGTCGCTGAGCGATACCAAAACCGCCGTCGGCGAACCCGTCGACATCACGGCGACGATCGCCGAGGTGGACGGCGACCAGGGCGGCATCTTCACGGCCGAACTGATCGCGAACGGCGAGGTCGTCGAGACCAAGGACGTCGTCGTATTATCCGGTTCGACAGAGACGGTGACGTTCTCCAGGGCGTTCGACGAGCCCGGCACGTACGAGATCGCCGTCAACGACGTCACGGCCGGGACGCTTACCGTCAGCGAGAAATCGACGACACCAACTAAACCATCCTTCACTGTCACCGACGCATCGCTGAGCGAGACCGAGATCGCCGTCGATGATGACGTCGACGTTACGGCGACCGTCGAGAACACCGGCGAGAAAGCCGGGACGTTCACCGCGGAACTGCTCGTCGACGGCGAGGTCGTCGACGAACAGGACGTGAGCGTCAAGGCCGGAGCCAGCGAGACGGTCACCTTCACCGAATCGTTCGACGAGGCCGGCGACTACGACCTCGCCGTCAGCGGGACGAGCGCCGGCACGCTGACCGTCACTGAGACCGTTGGTGGCGACTCGGGAATCCTGCCGGAGTCCCTTCCGAGCTTCACCGTGCTCGTAGCCGGGATCGCCGCCCTCGTCTTCGCGGCGGCCGCCATCCTGATCGTGCGGGCCGCACTCTGACGGCGCGGGCCACCCGCCATCGATCGGTCGACCGTCGATCGAGGCCGTGCGTTCGGTGACGTCTCCCGTCGATCGTGATCGTGTCCAGCGCGTCCGTCTCGTTTTTACCGCAGTTGCCCCGGGACAGGGACCTCGAGCCAGGGCTATCGGCACGGATCGATTCGTGACCGTCGTACCGGCATCGATGCTGGGTTCCACAACCCCCGTCAGACGCGCCGACGACGCGCCAGGCCCGGAGCTCGCGGATGACGGCACCGGATTCGAGCGGCGCTCCCCGGCACGCAGGTGAAAGTACAGCGTCTTTGTGTCGTCGCGAGAACAACGGACTGTATGTCCCTGACCACCGCAGTGCGGCGGTGGCTGTCGACCGACGACGTGGTCATCTACGAGTGTCGGAACTGCGGGACGACGCTCGAGCGTACCGAACGGACCTGTCCCACCTGTGGATCGACCGAAATTGCGGAGTACGACGCCGCCGAGTACGACTCGATGGACGTCGGACAGTGATCGGCGCGGTCCGCAGTGGCAGGAGGGGGCCGGGGGATGTGCCGCCCGCGGGTGGGCGACTCACCGGTCGCGCCGGGGGTCGCGCCCGAGGACGCTCGCGACGGACTCGACGCGCTCGTCGGCCTGCTGCGTTCGACTCTCGTAGTCGTCGATCTCGAGCGAGGTGATGGTACGATCGGCCTCGACCGCGTCGTGGGCCGCCCGGACCGCGTCGAACACTTCGTCGACGGACTCGGCCTCGACGACCGTGTCCGTCGCGGTCAGTTCGTACGAGACGTCGAACTCGTCGAGCACCTCGATCGCCTGTGCGATTTCGTCGGAGAGGCTCCCGTCGTGGACGGGAATGACCTCGAATCTGGCGATGACTGTCATGGGAACACCTCGGTGCCGCGTGCCGGGTGGCGCGTGGCCACCGACTGGCACCGGTGAGCTATCACGACGATCGGAATAGTTCTTCGCGGTCGGTGCGCGCGGCGGCCGCGGCCGTGTTCGAGACCCGTGAGTCACGGCCGCCGCGGGGTGACTGCTGCCTCGACGGGCAGAACGGAAGACATTTCGCGTCGCTCCATCTCTTCGGCAGCCGCATGCAACCTCGCCTGACTGGCCACCGCGGGCGCGTCCTCGCCGCCGTGGTCCTCGGCTCGCTTCTGATCGGCTGTCTGCTCTGGGCGGGCGCGGCCCCCGGCGATCCGATGACGAGCGAGTACCCGGACGAAGTCGAGGTCACGCCGACGCCCGAGGCGTACGTCGGGGAGCAGGTCGTCCTCGGCGGTTTCGTCGTCGACACCGATCCCGTCGTGATCGCGACGCGGGCCAGCGGCTACGGCCGCTTCACTCTGGTCGGGGCGAACGATCGGCTCCAGAACGCCGACGGCCCGCTCGCGGAGGGCGATCGGGTGACCGCCTTCGGCACGCTCGAGGACGACTCGACGCTCGTCGTCGAGCGCACGACGACCCGGGCGTCGTCCGAGACGCGCTACATGCTCGCCGTCTCGCTCGTGGGCGGCCTGTGGGTGGCCGGCCGCTGTCTGCGGGACTGGCGCTTCGATCGGGCGTCGCTCGCGTTCGTGCCGCGAGACGAGTCGACCGCGCCGCAAGCTTCGCGAGAGTCCGCTCGCGGCGCCGGGGGTGAACGCCGTGCCTGACCTGCTCACCCACGTCCTGATCGGCTACGTCGTCGGCACGCTGCTGTCGTTCCGGTACGAGTCGCTGGGGCCGGCCCACGTCACGCTGGTCACGGTTGGGGCGCTGTCGCCGGACTTCGTGAAGATCCAGCTGCTCCTCCCGGACGGACTGGTCGCGTGGGTGCTCGGCGTGCCGTTTTCCTGGTCGCCGCTTCACACCCTGGCTGGCTCCGTGCTCGTCGCCGGACTCGGCTCGCTCCTCGTGGCCTCCGCCTACCGCAAGCAGGCGATCGCGCTGTTCGCGATCGGTGCCTGCTCCCATCACCTCCTCGACGTCCTCCTCCTGACGCCCACCGGCGTCGCCTACGGGGTCTTCTGGCCGGTCACCGACTACCGGCCGCCGGCCGGCGGACTCTACCTGAGTAGCGACCGCTGGCCGGCCCTCGTGGCCGGTTGCTGTGCCGTGCTCGTGTGGGTGATCGATCGGCGTCGCACCGATCCCGCCACGGAATCGGCTGCTCGCTGACGAGGGTGGCGATCGGCGCGCGGCGACGGCTCTCGGCGGCGAGAAGCGGCGACGAGAACGGCACGGGAGCGGAAACGGGAAACGAGGGTGGCGAAAGGAGTGGACGAGGAGACGGGCGTGCTCGTTCCCGGGAACGAGCGGTGCGACGGGCCGGAGCGACGCAGTGCCGGTGAGACGTGAAAAGCGTCTATGCCGGCACCGTAACCGAAGTACGGGACGCGTAAAAAGTCAGCGATCGAGTGCAAACCAGCCGGTTTCTCGACGTAAAGCGACGGAACCGATCGCGACGCGCCGGGGGTCCCTTCAGAGTCGCCGATCGCGAAGCGCCGGGAACTCCTCGCGAACCGACGCGACCGCGCCGGGATCGACGTCGGCAAACACGAGCGCCGGGTCGTCGCCGCTCGAGGCGAGCGGGACGCCCCAGGGGTCGTAGACGGTCGATCGGCCGAGGAGCGTCGCGTCCTCGAACGCGCCGCTCCCGTTGATCGTCGCGAGGAAACACTGGTTCTCGATCGCCCGGGCCCGGGAGAGGGTCTGCCAGTGCTCGATCCGCGGGTACGGCCACGCGCTGGGGACGAGCACCAGGTCGGCCCCTGCGTCGACCAGCCGCCGGTAGAGTTCCGGGAACCGCAGGTCGTAACAGGTCGTCACGCCGACGGTGAACGGCCCGACCGACGCGGTCTCGATCCGTTGGCCGGGGACGAGCAGGTCCGACTCGGCGGAGTCGTAGCCGAACAGGTGGTGTTTCCGGTAGACGAGTTGGCGGTCGCCGGTCGCGTCGAACAGCGCGGCGGTGTTCGCCAGCCCCGCGTCGGCCGGCGTCTCGACGGCCTCGGTAGCCGCGAGATCCTCAACGATCGAGCCCGCGAGGACCGCGATCCCGTGGTCGGCGGCCGCCTCGCGGAGGCGGGTGAACGTTTCCCCCTCGAACGGCTCCGACAGCCGTTCGTACCGATCGAACGCGAAGTAGCCGACGTTGAACAGTTCCGGCAGGGCGACGAGGTCCGCGCCGCGGGCGGCGGCACGCGAGACGGCGTCGAGGGCGCGATCGACGTTGGCGTCCACCCGTCCGGGTTCGATATCGAGCTGTGCGAGCGCGAGCGTCGTGGTCGTGCCGTCGGACGACGGTGTGGGATCGGCGGTCATCGGTGGGTCTCCAGGTCGCGCTCGAGCGCCCGACGCAGGTTGTCCAGTTCGCCGTCCAGGTTCCGCTTGAAGAACTTCTCGACGCCGGGGAGTTTGCCGTCGACGACGAACCGGTTGTCGAGACGGGTGCCGTTGTCGGTTTCGACGATTTCGTGTTCGCCCGTCACGGTCATCACCTTCGATCGACCGACGAACTCGACGTACTCCGGCGGTCGTCGGACGACGTCCTCCGTGTCCACGGCGACCGTCCGCCGGACGAGCGGGATCGGTAACTCGACGTGCCACGTCGCTTCGTGGCCCTGCTCGTCCCTGACGCTGTAATCGGTGACGACGCTGATCGCCCGGGCGCGGTTTTCCGGATCCGAAATGAACTCCCAGACCCGCTCGGGCGACGCCGACACCTCGAACGAGCGATCGACCCGTACAGTCATGCTACTACCTGGGAGTGTGACCGATAAAAAGTCCGTGGCCTGATTGCCGGTGGCCCGACCGGACGGGCCGACAGCCCGGCGTCGATCGCGCGGACACCGACGGGGGATGGGCGGCCGATCGCGAACCGACCCTCCGGCGGCCGGGTCAGCTGAGGGTGACGCGCCAGGTCGTCGAGCGGGCCCGGCCCCACTTCTCGATGTCGACCTCGTCCGATTTCTCCGCGAGGTGTGGCAGCCGCGCCCCTACCTGCTTCGACGAGAGTCCGATCGCTTCCGCGATGTTCTTCGCCCGGAAGTACTGCTCTCCACGGGCGGCGCTCTCGCGGAGATACGAGAGAATCCGCTGCTCTTCGTCGGAGTAGTCGGTCATCGTCACCGGGTACTAGGTCGTCGCCAGCCTTAACTTTTGACGGCCGTCCCCACGCCGCGAAATTCGGATCGGGGTCCCCGACGGCGAATCGCGAGGCGTGGGAATCGCCTGCCGATCGACGTCGGCCTCCGGCGCGGACCCGCGTTCGGCGGACCGGGAAGCATCTAGTTCCAGTACAGGTGAATCGCGACGACCGCAAGCGAACTGAAGAGCACGGCTGCGGCAAATCCCCAGGCTGCCGTGATGTCGGGCGCGCCGACGATCATCAGCACTGCCCCGATGACCGCAAGCACACTGAGCGCAAGCGTCAGCCCGACACCCTTGTCCGTCGTCGTCTCCGATTGCGTAGCCATGATCGGGAGTTTCTGACAGGGTTTCTTAATTGCATCCATTTCCCGGCCCGCGTCGGACCGCCCGGGTCGAACCCGACGGTCCGGAATCGTCGGCGGCGCGCCGGTCGGCCGGTCGACGCCGCGACAGCGCCCGATCGGTCAGTTGATCGTCGTGTACTCGGACTCCTCGTTCAGCGCGAGGTTCGCCGAGATTTCCGCGTTTCGCATCGCGTACTGTGCGGTCTGCTGGAGGCTGACGAGCACTTCGCGGACGCGTAACAGGTCCTCGTTGGACATCTCCGGCAGTTCCGAGAGGATCTCCTGTTCCCGGTCCGAGATCTCGTGGAACAGTTCCCGGACCTCGTTGGACTTGTCGTAATCGCGTTCGACGGCCGCCTCGACCGCTCGCGAGGTGATCTCGTCGACCAGGTCGTTGAGTTCCCGGATCTCGCGCATCACCGAACTGTCGATGTTGAGGCTGTGACCCGGGGTCTCGATCACGATGTCCGCGATGTCCTCGGCGTTGTCGGCGGTGAGTTCCAGGTTCTTCGCGATCGATCGATAGCCGATGAGCGGGAAGCCGCTGTTCAGGCCGACCGCACGGGCGAGGTTCGGGTTCTGGTAGGCGGTGAAGATCAGTCGCAGGAGGAGCACGAAGATCTTGTTGGCCTGTCGTTCGCGGTTCAACGCGCGCTGTGCGAGATCGGGATTGCCGTGTGCCAGGGCCTTGATCGCCTCGCTGCGCATCGTCTGCCCGGTTCGTTCGAGTCGCTCGAGCAGGTTGTCGAGCGTGAAGTCCTCCGGATCGACCGAACACCGGATCGAGATGCTCTCGGGGGTCTCCTCGATGACGCCCAGTCCCATCAACTGGGTCTCGGCCTGGTACACCGCGTTGATCGTCTCCGACTCGAGCGCCCCGTCTTCACACTCGATGCGGATGACCCGGCGACCGAGCACGTACTGGGCGACGATCGCGCGCTCGACGGCGGTGGCGTCGAGGTCGTCCGAATGGATAACCGCCTCCGTCTCTTCCGAACTCGCGGACTCGGGCATCACCGTCAGCGTACCCTTGCCGCTGGTTCGGAGCGACACCTCGTCGCCTTTCTGGACGTCGTGTTCGGAGGCCCACTCGGCAGGGAGGGTCATCGCCAGCGTCGACGGACCCAGCCGTTGCACTTTCCGCGTTTCCATACCGCTGGCTAGGTTCGACCCGACCTTAATCCTGACTATATGGTCATTATATCGTCGTCGCGTAGTTATATGGTTCGTTCCAGAACCAGTATTCGAGTACACCTTATACGGACCCGGATCGATCCCCGTCGATCGTCGTCAGACGACCTTCACCAGTCGGGTCGTGAACCGGCCCGTCCGGACCTGCTGCCAGCCCCGCAGGTCCTCGGCGACGTCCTCGTCGTCGGTGTCGACCCTGAGCGCGCCGATCCCGTCGAGTTTTGCCCCGGACGCGACGACCTCGATCTCGTCGGCCCGGTCGATGACGGCCGGGGAGATCTGGTGGTTCCCGCGGCCGAAGATGAAGCCCTGGCCGCCGATCGGGGAGACGACGATCGTCGCCGGGTTCTCGAGGACGTCGAGAATCTCGGACTCCGACGCGTCGCGTGCGAGCACGTCGCCGTCGCGCCAGACGTCGACGCCGAGCGGGGAGGGGTCGATCCCCAGTTCGGACTCGATCGCCCCGACGGTGCTTCCGGGGCCGAAGACGTAGGTCCGATCGGACTCGACCTCGCGGGCGAACCCGGCCGCCAGCGAGTCGACGCTCCCGCTCGCGATCTGTTTGCCGGACTGGACGTCGGGCGCGACGGGGACCGGGACGATCGCTTTCAGTTCCGACCGGACCTCGCCCTCCCGGTAGGCGTCCTCGTCGATGTCGTTGACTTCTCGATCGGCGACCCGGTCGAACTCGGCGGCGATCCGCCCCGCGTCCGCCGGGGTGACGCCGAACACCGACGAGTAGATTTTGACGCCCGCGGGCACCCCGAGCATCGGGGTCTCGGCCCCCTCGGTCTCCAGCACTTCGGCCACGTCGACCGCCGTCCCGTCGCCCCCGACGAACAGGACCAGGTCGACGTCGCGATCGAGAAACGCCCGCACCGCCGCGCGGGTGTCCGCGGCCGTCGTTCCGGGATCGGCGGGATCGACCGCGTCGGGTTCGCCGTCCGTCCCGGCCGCCGGTTGGTCCTCACCGCGCGCCTCCCGCGGATCGTACACCACTTCGGGTTCGTAGCCCGCCTCGCGAACCGCATACTCGCCCATCACGCCCGCGGCCGTGTAGACGGTGCAGTCCGGCCGGCGGCGATGGAGCGCCGCCAGTGCGGTCCGCGCCCGATCGGGCGCACGTGGTTCGGCACCCCGGCGGCGCGCCTCCGCGACGTTCCCGTCGGTTCCCTTCAGCCCGACCCGGCCACCCATCCCCGCGATCGGGTTGACGACGACGCCGAGAGACTCCATGCGCGGGCTATGGTGGGCCGGCGCAAAGAGGCGTGCGGTCTGGCCGGACGGCAGTTCCCGACCGACGCTCGCAGCCGTCCGTCCGGGATCTGAAATATTAAGAGGGCACGGGACCGACCGGCGGGTATGAACGAACTGGTCTTGCCGCTCGCATCGGAGTCGCCGCTACCGATCGGTATCGTCGGCTGGGGAGTGTTACTCCTCGGGCTCCTGGTCACCGTCGTCTGGCTGATCTACCTCTACCGCTGATACGGTCTGCCGTACGACGATCGCCGGGCCGCGCTCGCCGTCCCCCTCACGGGGACTCGACCCGCTCGCGAAGCCACGCCGCAGCCGCCGCGACGGTCGCCTCGTCCGTGCTCTCGATCGAGATCCGGACGGATTCGCCGGGATAACTCCCGACGGAGACGTCGAACTCCTGGCGTAACAGCGCGATCCGATCGAGGAGCGCGCTCTCGGGTTCGGCCGCGACGACCACCTCCCGGTAGGTCGGGTCGCCTGTAAACTCCGGCGCGATCGTCTCGAACATCGTTTTCATCTCCTCGGGGACGCCGGGAAGGACGTAGACCCCCTCGAGGACGGCGCCGGGCGCGACGCCCGCCTCGTTGTGGAGCGCCCGCGCTCCCGCCGGCAACGCCGTCGTTCCCTCGGTCAGGTCGGCCCGCGAGTAGCCGTCTTCTTCGAGCCACGCGAGGGCCGCCTCGTGTTCCTCGAGGTCGCGGCCGAGGGCCGCGGCGACCCCCTCCATGGTCAGGTCGTCGTGCGTCGGGCCGAGTCCACCGGTTACGACGACCGCGTCGTACGCCGCGCGGTACTCGTTGACGACCTGGGCGATGTCCGCGACCCGATCCGGGACCGTCGTGACGCGCTCGACCCCGACGCCCCGTTCGGCGAACCGTTCACAGAGCCACGTCGAGTTCGTGTCCGCCGTTCGTCCCGCGAGCAGTTCGTCTCCGACCGTGACGACCGCGACGTTCATACCGATCCCTTCGAACTGCCACGTCAAATGGTTCTCGTCCCGCCGGTCCGATCACCGGCTTCGTCAACCCACCCCAGATACACCACATAAACTGACACTCAGGATAACCACAAGATTCAATTTTGATAATTGGGAACTGTGAATCGATGTCACGTGGCGGGACGAAAGGAGACGAGCCGAAATCGGGGGCGATCCTCTCGGCACTGGGAAGCAAGTACAGCGCGGAGATCCTCTGTGCAGCCGGGACCCCGAAGTCAGCACAGGCACTGAGCGACGACATCGAGATTCCGATCGCGACCTGCTATCGGCGGATCGAGGAACTCGTCGACGCGGGGCTGTTGACCTGCGAAGGGCGACAGCTCTCCGAGGAGGGACGGCGGACGAACATCTACCGGCGAACGGTCGACGAGATCGAGATCGACTTCTCGGACGACCAGCCCGAGTTCTCGCGCAAGCGCCGCACGGAGGCCAAAAACAGGCTCCAGGATCAACTCGAGGATTGAACCGGCCGAGCGTCCGCGGCGGTCGCCCGTGACGTGGACCCGGGGCAGTACGAGCCGTTCGGTCCCCGCTCCGATAGTAGTCGTCCGCTCACCGGTCAGTGTCGGAAGCGCTCCCGTCGCGCGACTCGTCGACCGGCGTTCGGCCAGAGTTAAGTACTCTCTCGAGAATACTGGAGTATGATTGATGGCGTCGACGCGGACGATACGATCGACGACGCAGCCGCTGACGGCGTCGTGCAGGGCACCCGACGAGTGCTCCACGTGGGCCGCGATCGGCCGATCAGGATCAGCACCGGGCATCGGATCCTGCACCACGACGGCAAGTGCTCGCGCCCGCACGGTCACAACTACGAGGTGAGCGTCACCCTGGCCGGCGACCTCACGGCGGAGGGATGGGTCGCCGACAAGGGCGATATTACCGAGGTAATCGAAGAGTGGGATCACAGGTTTCTCCTCGAGGCGGGGGACCCCCTCGTCGAGGCGTTCGAGGCGGCCGGCGATGGCGACGCCGTCGTCGTCCTCGACCATCCGCCGACGGCGGAGGTGATGAGCGTCCTCCTCGAGGAGAAACTGGCGGCTGCACTTCCCGAAACCGTCACCGACGTCGCCGTCCAGGTCAACGAGACCAGCGAACTCTGCGGCGGAGGGCGGTTCTGAGATGCCCGTCTCCGACGCGGCCGACCTGGGCGACGCGAGTACCGCTCCCGGCGACGGGCCGGACGACGCGACCGACGCCCTCCCGATCAACGAACTGTTCTATTCGCTGCAGGGAGAGGGGACGCTCGCCGGCGTCCCCTCGGTGTTCGTCCGCACGAGCGGCTGTAACCTCCGGTGCTGGTTCTGCGACTCCTATCACACCTCCTGGGAACCGACCCACGCCTGGCTCGACGTCGACGAAATCGTCGCCGAGGTCGAATCGCACGAGGCGGCCGATCACGTCGTCCTCACGGGTGGGGAGCCGATGCTCCACGACGCGAGCGTGGCGCTGCTCGAGGCGCTCGACGACCGGGGCTATCACACCACCGTCGAGACGAACGGGACGATCGTACGGGACGCGCCGATCGACCTCGCCTCCATCAGTCCGAAACTCGCGAGCAGTACCCCGACGCCCGATCGCGCGCCGGACGACGCCGACGCGGGACCCTGGGCGGAGCGCCACGAGCGCAATCGAATCGATCTCGACGCGCTGGCCGGACTCGTCGAGGCGTACGACTTCCAGTTGAAGTTCGTCGTGACCGACGCGGACGACATGCCCGAGATCCGCGAATTGCTCGCCGACCTTCGCGACGCCGCGGACGTCCCGATTCGCGACGACGACGTGCTCCTGATGCCCGAGGGCGTGACCCGGGAGCGACTCGCGGAGACGCGCGCCCGCGTCGCCGACCTCGCGATGGAACACGGGTTCCGGTACACCCCGCGGCTCCACGTCGACCTCTGGAACGACGCCCCCGAGACGTAACCGCCCGCCGACCGACCTCTGGAACGACGCCCCCGAGACGTAACCGCCCGCCGACGATCGTACTGACGACCGACCCCACGACCTCACGATGACCGCAGACACCGACGCCACGACCGACGAATCGTCCGCCGACCACGCCGTCGTCCTCCTCTCGGGCGGCATGGACAGCGCCACCGCCGCCTACGAGGCCCGCGATCGGGGGTACGAGATCTACGCCCTGCACACCTCCTACGGCCAGCGCACCGAGGACCGCGAACTCGAGTGCGCTCGCCGCCTCGCGGACGACGTAGACGCCGCGGACTTCCTGCGGATCGAGACCGGCCACCTCTCGGCGATCGGTGCCTCGAGCCTCACCGACGACGAGATGGCAGTCGCGGACGCCGACATGGAGAGCGACGAGATCCCCACCTCCTACGTCCCGTTCCGGAACGCGAACCTGCTCGCGATGGCGGTCTCCTACGCCGAGGCGAACGACTGCGGGGCCGTCTTCATCGGCGCCCACAGCGAGGACTTCTCGGGGTATCCGGACTGCCGCCCCGAATTCTTCGACGCCTTCGAGCGGGTAGTCGACGTCGGGACGAAACCCGAGACCGAGATCGCGATCGAGGCCCCGTTCGTCGACTGGTCGAAAACGGATATCGCCCGTCACGGCGTAGACCTCGGGGTCCCGTACGAACACACGTGGAGTTGCTACCGCGAGAACGAACCGGCGTGTGGCACCTGCGACGCCTGCGCGTTCCGCCTCCAGGCGTTCCAGAACGTCGGCGTTCGGGATCCGATCGCGTACGCCGACCGCCCGTCCTACGTCGACGACGCGTAGCGATCGACCGCCGACGCGACGCCCTCATCTCGGACGGCCACCGCGTTGTGTTCCGCCAGATGGCTGTAGTAGCAACTGAAAGTCAATGCACTCCCGATCGCAGGACGGCTGTGCGATCAGTGTGTAAATCGTTTCAGTTGCTACTATAATCTGGCGGGTCACGGGGCGTTTACCCGGGATTTCGCCGAACGTCTCGGATGATAACCAAATAGCTTTTATGGTGCTCTCCGTACGTAAAGTATGGAATTAGATAACACGACCCACAGAGTCACCGACTCGCCGATCGGTGACGTCGCGTATCTCGCGCGGTCGGAACACCGCGTCCCGGCGCTGGTCGCGCTGACGGAGCGTCCCCGGAGTCGCTCCGAACTCTGCGAGTTGACCGGCGTGTCCTCGTCCACGATCCGGCGGACGCTGGACGAATTCGAGGATCGGATCTGGGTCCGCAAAGACGGTTACAAGTACGTGGCGACCCGGCTGGGAGAGGCGATCGCGTCCGGGATGGAAGACCTGCTCGATCGGGTCGAGACCGAGCGAACGTTACGCGACGTCTGGCACTGGCTCCCCGACGAGGTAACCGAGTTCCCGATCGAGGTGTGGGCAAATCTCACCGTCACCGTCGCCGAACCCGACTTTCCCTACCGGCCGGTGAACCGATTCGAGTCGCTGCTCCGGGAGACGACCACGGTGCGATGTCTCCGACCCGAGGTCGCGCTGATGGAGCCCTGTCTGGACGTGTTGCAGCAACTGCTCGGTGACGGCGTCGAGGTCACGGTGATCGATCGCCCGAACTGCCACACGTACTTTCTCTCGACGTACCCGGAGCAAGGAACAGAGATGCTCCAACGGAACAATTTCACCGTTCTGGAGCACGACGACCTGCCGCCGTTCGGAACCGGGGTGCTCGACGAGCGGGTCGTCATCACCTGTTTCGAGCAGGACAGCGGAACCGTTCAGGCGGTGCTCGATACCGACGAACCGGTGGTTCGCGAGTGGGCGCAATCGATCTACGACAGCTACGCGGCCGATTCGCGACCGTTCGAACCGCCACAACTCGTCGAGTGACGATCACCGGTGACACGTTCGGCCGGGTGTTCCCGTCGTCTCTCGTGTGCGCTCGAGACGTCGTGTCGAACGGGGCGTCGTGTCGCACGAGGGCCGTTTTGGTCGGGGTGTCTCTCCAGCGAGTACCGCCAGCGCAGTCGGTGCGCCGTTCCCAGCGAGTGCAGGACCGGCAGGGGCTGCCGAAACGTCACAAAATAGCTAGAATACCTCCGGTTTCGTAGGTTCGGTCTGCGGAGAGATACCCAATGACCAACGAACAGCAAATCGTTCACGGCGTCGACCTCGAAACGCTCGAGGGGTTCGCCGAACACGCGGCCGACGACCCCGACGCGGTCCAGCTCGGTCTCGGGGCGTCCGCGACCTACGAGGGGACGGCCGCGCACAGCCTGGCGAAGATCGACAGCTACCTCCTCGGCGGCGACACGATCGCCCGCGAGACGCGTGAGTACACCATTCCGTACGGCGCCTGGAAGGAGGTGATGGACGCGGGCGGGTGGGTCGGCGCGACCGATCGGATAGAGCCGATCGAGGCCGCGCTGTCGGCGCTGGCCGCCTGCATCAACGTCGGAATTTCCATCAACGCCGCCGCAAACGGCGTCGACTTCGACACGCTCCGGACGTACGTTAGAACCGACTTCGATCCCGCGGTCCTCTTCAGCCTCGCGGAACTCAACGAGGCCGAGTCGGTCTACGAGAACCTGACCGCGGAGATCGAGATCGAGGGGGCGGACATCGACGAGGAACAGATCGACGAGTGGGCGCGGCGAGCGCCGGTGTACACGCTCGTCTCGCTCGCACAAGACGTCGAGATGACCGTCAACACCCCCGCCCAGGTAGCGGGCGACGACTGACCGGTGAGTATCGATGAGTGAATCACTCGACACGGACAAACTCGAACGCGAAGTCAAGTCGATGTACCGCGACGTCGCGGCATCCGCCGACGCCGAGTTCCACTTCGAGACCGGCCGGGAACTCGCCGAGCGTCTCGGCTACGACCCCGACGATCTGGACGCCGTTCCGGACGCGGCGATCGACTCGTTCGCGGGCGTCGGCTACCATTTCGGGATGGCAGCGCTCAAACCGGGCGAAGCGGTACTCGACCTCGGGAGCGGGTCGGGGATGGACGCGTTCGTCGCGGGCCTCCACGTGACCGAGACCGGAACGGTCACCGGGGTGGACATGACCTCGGAACAGGTCGAGAAGGCCCGCGACCTCGCGGCGGCGAACGGCTTCCACAACGTCGCGTTCCGCCAGGGATACATCGAGGACCTCCCGTTCGAGGACGGGTCGTTCGACGCGGTGATCTCGAACGGCGTCATCAACCTGTCCGCAGAGAAAGAGCGGGTCTTCGAGGAGGCCGCCCGGGTGCTTCGGCCAGGGGGGCGGCTCGCCCTCTCGGATATCGTCAGCGACGACCAGTTGCCGGAGAGCATCAAGAGCGATGCGGACCTGTGGGCGGCCTGCATCGGGGGTGCCGAGCAAGTGGACAGCTACACCGACCTGATCGAGGCGGCGGGCTTCGACGTGGACGCGGTCGACGCAAACGTCGACTACGAGTTCAGTTCCGATCGAGCGGCCAACGCCTGCCAGCGGTACGGCGTCAAGAGCCTCTCGCTGAGCGCCCGGAAATCCGTCTGAGCGGACACCGATGGAGTACGGGAGCCGGTGCCCCGCGAGAACACCACCGCGCACCCGTCGCTACTCGCCCGCGGGCCGGCGTTCCGGGTCCCGCCGTCGCTCTCGCTCTATCGTCGTCACGTAGATTCCCGCGAGGACGATCGCGCCGCCCGCGATCGTGATCGCGTCGGGCACCTCGGCGAGCAGGACGAGCGCGAGCAGCGTCGCGCCGACGGGTTCGCCGAGCCAGCCGACGCTCACCACGACCGACTCGAGGTGTTTCAGGACCCAGTTGACGATCGTGTGGCCGAGGAGTCCCGGGCCGATCGCCATCCCGAGAAAGAGGAGCCACTCGCGGGGCGGATAGGCGAGGTACGCGTGGCCCTGTGCGCCCACCAGGAGCCCGAGAGTCACCGCACAGGCGGTGTAGACGACCGTCACGTAGGGAAACAACGAGACGCGCTGGCGGATCGATCGACCGGCGAGCACGTAGCCCGCGACGGTGATCGCGCCCAGCAGGGCGAGCGCGTTGCCGTACAGCGTCGCGTCCGAGATCGGGGCCTCGCCGGCGTCGCCGAACGACATCGCCGCCGCACCGACGATCGCGATCGCGATGCCGACGACCGTCTCGCGGCTGACGCGCTCGCCGAGCACCAGGGTCGCCCCGACCGCGACGAAGATCGGCTGGGTCTGGACGAGCGTCACGCTGGCGGCGACGCTCGTGTGGTTCAGGCTCTCGAACCAGGCCGCGAAGTGGACCGCGAGCGCGACGCCGGCGACGATCGCGAAGCCGAGATCGGTCCACGAGAGTCGCCCGAACTCCTCGCGAGAGGACAGGAGCGCGATCGGCGCGACCAGCGCCGTCGTGAACAGCACCCGGTAGAACGCCGCGATCGAACTCGGGGCCGTACTCCACCGGACGAGGATCGCGCTGGTGCTGGCGGCGAACACCGCGAACGCCAGCGCGGCGACCGGCGTCACCTCGAGATCCGATCGGTTCACGTCCGCCTCGAATATCCGATACCTCAAACGCGTTGCGAAACGCGACCCGGCGACCGGGAACCGTCGGGACTTTGGCACGGAACGGCTGCCAGTTCGTATGGACGAGGAAACCACGGGAATCGCGTACGCGCTCGTCGCCGCGACGGGCTTCGGGACCGTGGGTATCTTCGGGACGATCGCGAGCGATGTCGGCCTGTCGATCCCGACGGTGCTCGGGTTCCGGTTCGCGACCGCGACGCTCGTCCTCTGGGCCCTGCTGGCACTGCGCGGTCGGGCCAGCCTGCTCCGGGGCCGGACGCTCGGCCGGGCCGTCCTCCTCGGCGTCTGCGGGTACGGCGCGATGAGCGGCTTCTACTTCTGGGCGCTCGAGTACATGACCGCCGGCCTGGTCGCGATCGTCCTCTACACGTTCCCCGCGTTCGTCGTCGGTGCGACGCTGGTCACGAACCCCGGCCGGATCAGCCGATCGCTGGTGGTGGCGCTCGCGCTCGCGCTCGGGGGCGTCGTCCTGATCGTCGGGGCGGATCCCGCCGGTGCCGATCCCCGGGGCGTCCTCATCATGCTCGGCGCGGCGCTCGCATTCGCCGGCTACGTGATGGGGAGCGAACGGGTCCTCGAGTCGACCGACCCGGAGGTGCTCACGGCGTACGTGCTCCCCGCGTCGGGCATCGGCTTCGTCCTCTACGGGATCGCGACCGGAGCGGCGACGATCCCGGAACCGACGGCGACGACCGCGTGGAGCGCCCTGCTCGGACTCGGCGTGGTCGGGACCGCCGGTCCGATCCTCGCGCTGTACGCCGGCCTGCGACGGATCGGTTCGAGCCGGGCGAGCATCGTCAGTACCGCCGAACCCGCCGTCGCCGTCGTCCTCGGTGCTGTCGTGCTGGCCGAGCCGATCACGGCCAGCACCGTCGTCGGCGGTGCGCTCGTCCTGACCGGCGTGATCTGGATCCATCGCCGTGGTTGACGGCATCGGTCCGCCGCGACGAATTCCTGACGCCTACTCGTCTGGAAGCCGGTTCCCGCGGTAGATCGCGGCGACCTCCCGATCGACGACCTCGAGTTCGACGATATCGTCCTCGGTGAGGTCCTCGGCGTCCCACTCGTCGAGGTAGGCGACGGCGTCCTCGCGGTTCTCGAACGGGCGCGGATTGATCCCCATCGTCTCCTCGGGAACCGCAGTGTCGTCCGAAACGAGCACGTACGATGCATCGAAGCCGTCGACGAGGTCCTCGCTTTCGAAGTCGGTGACCCAGGCCGCGGTGATTTCCGCGTCCGTCGGCGGCGCGGCGTAGTACGCGAACAGACAGCCCGGCGTGTCGAACAGCGCACCCTGCCTGTCCTCGTGGGCGAGCTGGCACTGCCACGTCGGGTAGTCAGCCGGGATCATGTTACAGACCGGACAGACGTACTCCCCGGTGAATTCGAGCGGCTCGTCCCCGGGGTGTTCGACGTCCGTTTCGTACTGGTGTTCGTCGTCACCGTCTCCGCCCTCGTCACCGCCGTCGCCGGTCCCGCCGAGACAGCCGGCGACGCCGACGGGGACGCCGGCCCCGACGACGCCCAGGAATCGACGGCGGGAGGTCGATCGGCGTTCGTCTCCGCTCATATACCCGTCTATTGTGGGTACGGCGGCAAAACGCGCGTGGTTCGATCGTCGAACCGTCCGCGGTCGTCACTCGAAGTGGGCCTTCGTCGCGCGGTGGCGATTGCGGAACATCGCCTCGAATCCGGCCTGCGAGAACGGCACGGTCGCGTCGGCGAGACCGCCGAGCCGCTGGACGAGGGGCAGTTCGTAGTCGACGTGGTCGCGCACCACCGTCTCCTCACCGTCGGCGTAGAACGAGTGGGTGTGGACCCACCGATCGAACGGGCCGTGGACCATCTCGTCGCGGAAGTACGCCGACCCGTCCGTTCGCTCGCGCTCCGTGATGATCGATGTCCAGTGCTGGCGCGGTCCGACGCCGAACGGACGCATCGAGAGGTCGATTTCGCTCCCCGCCTCGAGCAGGTCGGGCTCCGGCTCGCCGTCCGGCCCGAGCACCCGCTCGACGCGCAGTCCCATCCACGCCGGCGTCACCGCCTCGAGGCCGCTCACCCGGGAGTGAAACTCCCACACGTCCTCGAGCGGCGCCCGGACGGTCGTCTCGCGTTCGTACGAGGGCATACCCGCTGCTACGGCGTCGATCGGCAAAACAACGGGGCCTCCATACGTCGAGCCGTGCGACCGGCCGTCGCGAACGCCGGTTCGTCCGATCGGTTCGCGACGGCCGACCGCGTCGACTCACGCGCCGGGCGACGGCGATCAGCCGGACCCTTACTTGAGACGTTCCTGCAGGAACGACGGGTGGGCCGCCGTGACGCCCTCGATCTCGAGCAGTTCGTTGGCGATGATGTCGCCGACCTCGTCGCCGTCGGCCGCGCGCACTTCGGCCATCAGCATGTGGTCGCCGCTGGAACTGTACAGCGCCTCGATCTCGTCGAGGGCCTTCAGCGCCTTCGTCGCCTCGACGTAGCGTTCACTCGCGACGTCGATTCCGACGAGCGCGATGGTCTTGCTCGAGAGCTTCTTCGGGTCGACGTCGGCCGAGTAGCCGACGATGACGCCCTCGTCCTCGAGCTGGTTGATGTACTTCCGGACCGTCGGCTTCGAGACGTTCGCCCGATCCGCGATCTCCGCGTAGGAGGCCTGGGCATCCTCTTCGAGAACTTCGAGGATGCGATCTTCCGTCGCCTGGGTACTCATGGTATACAGTTTTGCTCCGGCGGGAAAATATCTTTTGTATACGAAAACGTCGGATTCCCTGACCGAAGCGGTCGGCTCGCGGCCGATCGCCGGGTTTATTCGCCCGCCTCGCCGACAGCAGACGATGGTCGACGTGAACCTCCTGCTGGGCGTCTTCTGGGTTCTCTGTGGCCTCATCATCCTCGTTCCGGCCGTGCTGATCGCGTTCGGCGGCCGCGCGGACCTCCACATGCACTACGACGACGACGTCGACCCCGAGTACGTCTCCCGCCGGGCCGGAACGACGGCGGTCCTCATGGGCGTGATCGTGACCGGGTTCGGCGTCCACCAGGCCCTGTACGGCTATTCGGAGGCGCTGTTCGGCGGGATGCTCGTCTCCCTGCTCGTTTTGAGTTCGCTCACCAAGCGGTTCGCACAGGGGTGGGGGTACAACCCCGAGGACGAAGGGCAGTGATCGACCCGACCCGCCGCCGACGAACCGACGCGCCGTTTTGCTGATTCTCGAGCACGGCGGCACTGCTCGCCACTCCCGATCCGCTATTCGCACGGCCGACTGGGAGGGATGGTGATGGTGGGCTCTCGGCAACGGGGACGAGCCGAAAAAACGGATACCGCAGGGTCGAGATGAGCCGCGACGGATCGACGGCCTACGTGTGCCGATCGAGCAGGTCGTAGCTCCGTTCCCACTCGGCGTCGTCGTCGAAGTAGCGTTCGGCGACCGGCTGGTCGGGCAGTTCGCCGACGGCCCGCTTCTCCTCCTGGTAGGACGGGCGGTCCTCGTCAACGTAGTACCGGCCCGTGAGGACGGTGCCCTCGTTGAGGACGTCCTCGGTCTCGTACATCATCTCGGCCGCCTCGCGGCGGTCGGTGACGTCGAAGTCGTAGTCGTCGGACTCCTGGACGTCGATGTAGGGGACGTACTGGCGGGCGTCCTTGTTCCAGGTGGGACACTGGGTCAGGAAGTCGACGTGGGCGAAGCCGTCGTGTTCGATCGCTTCCGCGATGATCTCCTTGGCCTGGTTGGGGTTGACGGCGGCCGTGCGGGCGATGTAGCTCGCGCCGGCGTTCAGCGACATCGACAGCGGCCGCAGCGGCGTCTTCGCGCTGCCGGACGGCTGGGTCTTGGACTTGTGGCCCTTCGGACTGGTGGGCGAGGTCTGGCCCTTCGTCAGGCCGAAGATCTCGTTGTTGAACACGATGTAGGTGATGTCGTGGTTCTCGCGGGCCGTGTGGATCCAGTGGTTACCGCCGATCCCGTATCCGTCGCCGTCCCCACCCGCGGCGATGACCTCGAGTTCGGGGTTGGCGAGTTTGGCCGCGCGGGCGACCGGGAGCGATCGGCCGTGGATCGTGTGGAAGCCGTACGTGTCGAGGTAGCTGTTCAGTTTGCCGGAACAGCCGATCCCGGTGACGGTCAGGACCTCCTCGGGGTTCTTGCCGACTTCGGGCAGGGCCTGCTTCAGCGACTTCAGGACGCCGAAGTCGCCACAGCCCGGACACCAGGTCGGCTGCGGTTCGACACCGGGCGTGAACTCGTCCCGGTCGATCTCTCGTTCTTCACCGATTGCGTTGAATGCACTCATGGTCAGTCACCTGCGGCGGGTTCGATTCGGACCTGGGCGGTCGGCTGGCGGTCCTCGTCGGCGAGGTTGACCTCGTACCCCTCGACGACCTCGGCCGGTTCGAAGGGGTTGCCGTTGTACTTGAGCAGGCTGGTCATCTTGTCGCCGAAGCGGCCGAGTTCCTTCTGGATGAGCCCGCGGAACTGGGCGGTCGCGTTCATCTCGACGACCATCGCCTCGTCGACGCTCTCTAAGAACTCCGTCACTTCCGATTCGGCGAACGGCATCATGTCGGAGACGCTCAGTCCCTTGACGGAGTGACCGTTCTCGTTGAGTCGTTCGACGGCCTCCTCGACGGCACCCTGGGAGGAGCCCCACGTGATGATGCCGTAGTCGGCGGTCTCGTCGCCGAAGTAGGTCTGGTTCGAGGGGCGTTCCTCGTCGAGTTCCTCGCGGATGGCGTCGAGTTTCTCGAGGCGGCGGTCCATCTGGAAGACGCGGTTGTCCGGGTCCTCGCTGATGTGCCCGACCGGCGAGTGCTCGTTGCCGGTCGCGAGGTAGCGCCCGCCCTTCTGACCGGGGAGCGATCGCGGCGCGACGCCGTTCTCGGCGTCCGCGTAGTTGAACCGCTTGAACTTCCCGGAGTTGTCGTGGGCCGCCTCCTTGAGTTCCTCCTCGGTCAGCGTCGAGCCGAGTCCCGGTTCGGGTTCGCGATCGAAGAACTCGACGTCGACGTTGGTGTTCTCGCCGGAGAGCTTCTGGTCGTAGATGACGATCGTCGGGATCTGGTACTCCCAGGCGATGTCGAACGCGAGGCGGGTCTGCTCGTAGGCCTCCTCGATGTTCCCCGGCGCGAAGACGACCCGCGAGGAGTCGCCCTGGCTCGTGTAGAGGACGAACTCGAGGTCGCCCTGCTCGGGCTTGGTGGGCATCCCGGTCGAGGGACCGGCCCGCATCGACTCGACGAGGACGAGCGGCGTCTCGGTCATCTCCGCCAGGCCGAGTGGTTCGCTCATCAGCGCGAAGCCACCCCCGGAAGAGCCGGACATGGCCTTCACGCCGGCGTGGCTCGCACCGACGGCGAGCGCGGCGGCGGCGATCTCGTCTTCGACCTGTTCGGAGACGCCCCCGATGTCGGGGAAGTTCTGCGTGAGGATCGTAAAGACGTCCGTCCACGGCGTCATCGGGTAGCCGGCGATGAACCGGCAACCGCCGTCGATCGCGCCGTAGGCGATCGCGTTCGAACCGGACAGCAGCGCCTGCTCGGTCTCGTGAGAGCCCTCGGGCGCTCGCAGGTCGTGCTCGAACTCGTACTCCGCTTTCGTCGTCTCGTAGGCCTCGTGGAGGATCTCGAGGTTCGACTCGAGGACGTCGCCCGACATGGCGTCGGACATCAGGTCCTCGATGTGCTCGAGTTCCATGTCCAGCAGTGCCGCCGTAACTCCCACGCCGGCGGTGTTGCGCATGACCTCGCGGCCGTGTTCCTTCGCGAGGCCGCGCAGATCCATCGGGAACACGTGCCAGTTGTTCTCCTCGGCACGCTCCTCCAGATCGAGGTCCGCGACGTCCTCCTCGCTGATGAGACCCTCGTCGTAGACGATGATCCCGCCCTCCCGGAGGTCGTCCAGGTTCTCGGAGAGGGGTTTGATCTCCTCGTTGCCGTAGTAGGCCTCCTCCTGCGGGTTGCGGGCGAACGAGTCACCCAGCGAGAGCAGGAAGTTGTAGCCGTCTCCCCGTGACTGTACCTCGTGCCCTGCGGCCCGGATCTCGACGTACGTGTGGCCGCCACGAATCCGCGATGGATAGTGACGGTGTGTGAATACGTCGAGCCCCGAGCGCATCAGCGCCTTTGCGAAATTCTGGCTCGTCGAGTCGATTCCGTCGCCGGAACCCCCCGCGATTCGCCAGATGAGTTCGTCGTCGCTCATGGGTAGATCTGTGGCCTGTGGCCACCAGTATCCAGAGTTTCGTTCTACCGAACCTAAAGCCTTTGCTATACATTACCATGCATCGATCGTGAAGAATGAACAACCATCCACTTTACCAGAGTGTCCGTTTTGGTTTGTATGGAAAATTCATGCTAGACCGGACACTATCCGCTATTCGTCGCCGACAGACGGTGAACACGATCGCCACGTCCGTCAGTCTCGCACGGACGGGCGCATCGGCACCCTTTATGCCGCCGTTGTGTTATTGACTGGCATGGCCTACATCGTCAGGATGCCGAAACTGGGTCTCGAGATGGAACGCGGGGAGTTGCTCGCGTGGGAAGTCGACGACGGAGCGACCGTCGAAGAGGGAGACGTCATCGCGGAGGTCGAATCCGAGAAGAGCGTCGCCGAGGTCGAGGCCCGGGAGGACGGCGTCCTCCGACGAACGTACCTCGAAGAAGGGGAGTCGGTCCCGCCCGGAACTCCCATCGGCATCGTCGCGCCCGCCGACGCGGAGGTCGCCGACCTCGAGGCGGAAGCGGAGGCCGATCTGACGGCCGAAAGTGAGGCGGCGGCGACACCGCAGGCGTCCGGGACGACCGCCACCCAGGAGACGAGCGATCGCGCCGAACCGGAATCCGATCGCCTCTCGGACGAGGTCAAAGCGTCCCCGCGTGCCAGAGACCGCGCCGACGCGCTCGGCGTCGACCTGTCGACCGTCGAGGGAACCGGCTACCAGGGCTCGATCACCGAAGAGGACGTCGAGGAAGCGGCGTCAGGGGCGGCCGACGAAGCCGACGTCGACGCGTCACCCCGGGCGCGAAAACGCGCGGAGGAACTTGACGTCGACCTGTCGGCCGTCGAGGGAACCGGCTACCAGGGTGCGATCACCGAGGAGGACGTCGAGGAAGCAGCGTCCGGGGCGGCCGACGCGGCCGGGCCGACCCCCGCTGAGACGCGATCGTTCGGCGGGATGCGCAAGACGATCGCCAGACGGCTGGGCGAGAGCTACCGGGACGCCGTCCACGTCACGGTCCACCGCACGGCGGACGCCGAGGCCCTGTTCACCGCGACGGACGCCGCGGACGAGGCGCTCGACGCGGACGTCTCCGTTCAGGACGTGCTGTTGCTCGCCGTGTCGGCGGCCCTCGACGACCACCCGGCGTTCAACGCGACGTTCGAGGACGAGGTCCACCGCCTCTGGGCGGACCACAACCTCGGGATCGCCGTGGACGTCGACGACGGCCTCATCGCGCCGGTCCTGCCCGATGTCGGGGGAAAGTCCCTCGAGACGATCGCGACGGAGCGACGCGACCTCGTCGGGCGGGCGCTCGAGGGCGAGTACACGATGGACGACCTGCGCGGCGGGACGTTCACGGTGACGAACCTCGGCGTGCTCGGAGTCGAGTCGTTCGATCCGATCATCAATCCGCCCCAGGTCGCCATCCTCGGCGTGAACGCCGTCTCGGAATCCCCCGTCCGCGGGCCGAACGACGAGGTGCGATGGCATCGCCACCTTCCGCTCGATCTCACGTTCGATCACCGGATCGTCGACGGGGCCGACGCCGCGAGGTTCCTCGAGACGCTCGTCGGGTACGTCGAGGAGCCGTGGCCGTTGCTCCCCGACGGGGTCGAGGCCGGAGCAGAGAGTCGATCGGGCGCCGCCGGCGAGACCGAAATGCCCGATCGGACCGTCACCGCGCACAACCCGGGGGGCATGGCCGGGACGATCGAGGCCGGATCGTTCGCGTGGGACTTCGACGAACCCGAGGACGCGGGCGGGACGGAGACGGGACCGACCCCGGTCGACGTCTTCCTCGGCGGACTGGCCGCCTGCCTGTCGCTGAGCGTGCGGTTCCAGGCGGAAAAGCGCGACGCGCCGATCGAGGCGATCGACGTGACCACCGACGCCGAACCCGACCACGGCGCCGTCGACCGGATCGAGGCGACGGTCCGACTCGAGACCGACGCCGACGAGGAGACGGTCGATCGCATCGTCGACCTCGGCGAACGCGGCTGTCACGTCTCGCAGGTCCTCCGTGACGATCTGCCGCTGGAGATCACGTGGGAGCGCGCCTGACGGGGCCGCGTCCGTCGATCACTCGGGACCGGTCCGTTCGGGCGTCGGGATCGCGTCGACGGTTACCGTGCGTTCGAAGACCGACTCCCGCTCGCCCGCCGGCGAGGTGCCTATCGTAGCGACTGAAACGAGTCACACACTGATCGCAACGCCGTCCTGCGATCAGGTGTGCAGTGACGTTCAGTCGCTGCTATAGTCCTCGATCGTCGAAGTCGGTTCGGTCCCCTCGGCCACGAGCGCACCGGCGTCGGCCCCGGCCGAGAGCGTCGCGTCGACGTCGACGAGTCGGGGCCCCTCGGGAACCGGTGTGAGGGCGACGGTCGCGTCGGTGAGTTCCAGTTCGCGCTCGCCGTCCGCCCCGACGACCCCGTCGGGGACGTCGAACCGGGTGGTCTCGTCCCAGTCGAGTCGATCGACGGACGCGACTCCGATCGTCGCGGTAACGCCGGGAGCGAGCACCGCCCGAACGGTCCGCGGCGCGTCGGCGGGATCGGCCAGTCGGAGCGCGACGCCGCCGGGATCGGAGGGTGCGACGCGTTCCACCGCGCCCGCGACGGCCGCGAGGCCGACGTCACCCGGGTGGGCCCGCGAGACGACGCCGCCGCGCAGATCGGTCGGATCGAGGAGCGCCCGCGTCCCGACGAACGATCGCGAGGACACCTCGGCCGAGGCGAGCGCCGACAGGGTCCGTTCGCCGGTCTTCGTCTCGGCGCTCGCTTCGACCATCCCGTGGCGCGTGGTTACGTCGGCCGCCGGAACGGCCTCCGTCGCGATCAGGGCCGCCGCGACGCCCGCGAGGGTGCCGTCGACGGCCGTCGGGACGACGTTGTTCGTCCCCGTCGAGACGGCGATCACCGGCACTTCACCGATCTCGCTCGCGACGTCGCGGGTCGTACCGTCGCCGCCGAGGACGACGACCGCCGCGACTCCGTCCTCGCGAAACCGGGCCGCGGCCCGACGGGTGTCGGTCGCCGACTTCTCGACCGGCATCTCGAGGACGCTCGCGTCCACTGCCTCGGGCGACTCCTCGATCGCGTGGTCGGCGATCCCCGATCGGTCCGGCATGATCCGGACCGTCGGCGGATCGCTCGTCGCGGCCAGACCGTCGAGCACGCACTCGGCGACCCGGCGCTTCGCGTAGTTGTCGACGACGGTGGCGCCGCCGGTGAGGCGGCGGACGTCCCGGCCGGCGGCGGGGTTGACGATCAGTCCAACGCGGGACACGAGTCGTCAGGCCACCCGCTCGATCGCCTCGCGGACGTCCTCGCCGCCCGGCAGGACCTCCTGTTCGAGGGGCGGACTGAACGGCATGTGCGTGTCGGGCGTCCCGACCCGCTGGATGGGTGCGTCGAGGCTGAAGAACGCCTCCTCCTGGACGCGCGCGACGATCTCCGCGTGGGTACCGTACGAGAGCGGGCTCTCGTCGGCGACGATGAGCCGACCGGTCTTCTCGACGCTCTCGACGATCGTCTCGGTGTCGAGTGGGTACAGCGATCGGGCGTCGATCACCTCGACGTCGACGTCGTCGGCGATGCTCTCGGCGGTCTGTAAGCTCTCGCCGACGAGACGCTGGGTCGCGACGACCGTGACGTCGTCACCCTCGCGCTCGATCGCGGCCTCACCGATCGGGACCGTGAAGTCCTCGTCGGTCGGCACCGCGCCCTGCTGCTCGTAGATCATCTTGTTCTCGAAGACGAAGACGGGGTCGTTCGATCGGATGGCCGCCTTCGTCAGCCCCTTTGCGGCCGCGGCGGTGCCGGGTGCCACGGCCTTCAGGCCGGGGAAGTGCGCGATCCAGGTGTGGATCGTCCCCGAGTGCTGGCTCGCGGCCCCCATGCCGCCGCCCTCGGTGGTCCGGACGGTGACCGGCATCTCGGCCTTCCCGCCGAACATGTAGCGCATCTTCGCCATCTGGTTCATGATCTGTTCCATCGAGACCCCGGCGAAGTCCGAGAACATGAGTTCGACGACCGGCCGGGTGCCCGTCGCCGCGGCACCCGTCGCCGCGCCCATGAAGCCGGCCTCGCTGATCGGCGTGTCGCGGACGCGCTCGTCGCCGAAGTCCTCCCAGAGGTCGCCGGTCACTTCGAGGACGCCGCCGAAGCGGCCGATGTCCTCGCCCATGAGGTAGACGTCCTCGTCGCGATCGAGTTCTTCGCGGAGGGCCTGCCGGATGGCCTCCCGGACGGTCATCGTCTCCGTTTCGGTCTCGAGTTCTCGCTCGGGTTCTGCGTGTGCAGTCATCGTCGGTCACCTCCCTGACGGCCGCCGTCGGAGCGATGCTCCGACGAGGATCGCTCACCACCGTCGGAACTACGTGCCGACGAGGCTCGCGAACCAGCGGTTCGCTCGCCACCGTCGGGTCTCGCCCTCGCGGCGGACGCGAAGCGTTCGATCTCCGGTGGCATCTCCGCGAACATGTCGTCGTAGGCCTCGTCCGGCGTCGGCTGCTCGGCCTCCTGGGCGTACTCGATCGCGGCCTCGATCTCGGCCTCGACCTCAGCCTGCAGGTCGTCGAACTCCTCCTCGGTCAGTTCGCCCCGATCGATCAGCCGTTCTTTGAAGGAGTCGATCGGGTCCCGGTCCATCCAGCGCTGGATCTCCGCGTCGTCCCGGTAGGGTTCCTCGTCACCCTCGTAGTGGCCGCGGTAGCGATAGGTCTCGGCCTCGACGAGCGTCGGCCCCTCGCCCGCGGTCGCGCGTTCGCGCGCCTCGGCGACGCCCTCTTCGACCGCGGTGATGTCCATCCCGTCGACGGTCAGTCCCGGAATGTCGTAGGCCTGTGCCGTGTCGCTCAGGTTGTCGACGTTGTGTTGCTTCTCGACCGGCGTCCCCTCGCCGTACTGGTTGTTCTCGACGACGAAGACCGCCGGCAGGTCCCAGGTCGACGCGAGGTTGATCGCCTCGTGGACCTGTCCCTGCGCGACGGCCCCGTCCCCGAGGAAGCCGACCGCGACCCGATCCTCGTCCTGGTAGTCGATCGACAGCGCCGCACCGGTCGCGAGCGGCGGCCCGGCACCGACGATCCCGTTCGCGCCGAGCATCCCGGCGTCGACGTCCGCGATGTGCATCGAGCCACCCTTGCCGTTGCAGTAGCCCTCGGCCTTGCCGTAGAGTTCGGCCATCATGTACTTCGGGTCGAGTCCCTTCGCGATGCAGTGGCCGTGGCCGCGGTGTGTGCTCGCGATGTAGTCGTCGGGATCGAGCGCCGCACACGTCCCGACGCCGACCGCCTCCTCCCCGATGTAGAGGTGTACGAACCCCGGTATTTCGCCGTCTGCGAACCGATCCCCTGCCTCCTCGTCGAACGCGCGGATAGTTAGCATCCGACGCAGTGCTTCCAGCCGTCCAGCCGTGCTGTGTATGTCAAAGTCTGCCATATCGGCAGAGGAGAGTACCACGAGTCCCGCAATAAGTGCTAGCACCCATCATGGGGTGGTACAACGGAAGTATCTCTGTGACCAGCCGAATTCAGGTTCGAGAGAACGAAATTCGCGATCGACCGGACTAACGGTCGCGGGGAACGACCTGCGAATCCGCGTCCCTTGAGGGACGTGACTGCACGTCTCACGTCTCCGATCGCTGGAGGAGCACCCGGAGCCGCCTGATCCGTTCGTGCGTCGGCGGGTTCGGCGTACGTCGGCGACTGACGGCGTCGGAGCGAGCCGTCGAGCCGCTACTCGTTCCGCGGGTTGCTCGGGTGGTAGTCCGTGTCGTACGTTCCGGGCCGATCGTCGACCCGATCGGGGTTGATGCGGCCCGACAGGAGCATGAAGTCGACGAGCGTCAGGGCGAGCATCGCCTCGACGACGGGTACCCCACGCGGCGGGAGTACGGGGTCGTGCCGGCCGATGACCTGCTCCTCTTTGATCTCGCCGGTCTCCCAGTCGGCCGTCTGCTGGGTCTTCGGGATCGAGGTCGGCGCGTGGAGCGTCACCTCGCCGTAGATCGGCTCTCCCGAACTGATCCCGCCCTGGATGCCGCCGTGGTCGTTCTCCACGGGCGTCGGGTTGCCCTCGTCGTCGAACTCCCAGTCGTCGTTTCGCTCCTTGCCCGTCCACTCCCGGGCCTCGCGCCCGAGGCCGAACTCAAACGCGGTCGTCGCCGGGACCGCCATCATGGCCTGGCCGAGTCGGGCCGAGAGGGAGTCAAAGCGCGGCGCGCCGAGACCGACCGGGACGCCGCGAGCCTCGAAGTAGATCGACCCGCCGATCGAGTCGCCTTCCTCCTGGTAGTCCTCGATGCGGTCTTGCATCCGCCCGGCCGTTTCGGGGTGGGCACAGCGGACGTCGTTCTCCTCGCTGTGTTCGAGCATCTCGTCGAAACTCACCTCGGGGGCCTCGATGTCCCCGATCTGGTTCACGTGGGCCTTGAGTTCGACTCCCTCCCGTTCGAGGAGTTTCTTCGCGATCGCGCCCGCAGCGACCCAGTTGACCGTCTCGCGGGCCGACGAGCGGCCACCGCCGCCCCAGTTTCGCGTCCCGAACTTCGCGGAGTAGGTGAAGTCGCCGTGGGACGGCCGCGGCGCGGTGATGAAGGGTTCGTACTTGCCCGAGCGGGCGTCCTTGTTCTGGATGACCAGCCCGATCGGCGTCCCGGTCGTGTAGCCGTCCTGGATGCCGGACTTGATCGAGACGGCGTCGGGTTCGCCGCGAGAGGTGGTGATCATCGACTGGCCGGGTTTGCGCCGATCGAGATCCGCCTGAATGTCGTCTTCGGACAGTTCGAGGCCGGCCGGACAGCCGGAGACGGTACAGCCCATCGCCTCTCCGTGGCTCTCACCGAAGGTGGTCACCTGGAAGAGACGACCGAAGCGATTGCCGTTCATTAGCGCGTCCTCCGGGACGCGGACACTTATCACTGCAGGATTCCCGCACGATCGGATCCCGCCGGCCACGGTGATGTGATAGTCAGTGACTGCAACGACGATACGACGGTAACAGCGGCTATCGACCTACGTAACTCGCTCTCCCGGGGAGCTACGTACGGTTCCAGTTGCTATCGGTATTCAGCGCAAGCAAGTATGTGTGCGAACTGAACGCTAGAATTTCAATCAGATACCGCTGATGTTCGTTGGACCGTGATGAATACAGTGCGCGTATCGTTCATCGACCGACGCCCTTGCAGCCTCTGCCGGCTTTGCACTGCGTAAAAATATGCTACAGTGCCGCATACAGATGCACGATCTCCCATGGCCGAAGCCAGACCATTCGAGCACAGACAGGTGATCGAGCGGTATCTCGAGGCGTTCAACGAACAAGATGTGGATGCGTTACCGGAGTTGGTAACCGAGGACGTCCTTGTTCAGGGGTTGATCGGTGCCGATGGGGATGTGAACGGTATCGAGGAGTATCGTGAATGGTGGATGGAGACGTTGTCTGGTATCCCTGATGCCCACATCGATGTGGAAGATTACTTCGAGTCCGGGGACAAAGTTGCTGCACGCTGGACCTTCACCGGAACCCAAGAAAACGACCTTTTCGATCTTCCTGCGACGAATCGGTCCTTCGAGATTATCGGCCTGGCGATTTTCCGGATGGAAGACGGGAAGATCGCCGAAAAGAGGTATACGGGAAGATCGCCGAAAAGAGGTATCAACAGGACGATCTCGGCATGCTCCAACAACTTGGCATCGTCGAGGATCGCTAACGGTCTCCCGAACTCTCTTTCCTCCTCGCATACTGATCCCAGCGACAGCCCCGTATTGGGCTCATCAGGACCCTACGGTAGCTTTTCGATCTCCCGTCGGCGATGGCTACACCCTCTGAGTCGGTCACGTCGTTTCTGCCAAGAATCAGGCAGTTTGTATAGTGTGTGCTGAACTCCGGGCGCGAATGTGGTACTCGGGTGAGCGCGATCAGCGTGGCGAGTCGAACGCTCAGTACAGGTCGAGTAGGTAACGGAGCGAAGAACGATCTATCCGAAAGATACCAGAAACTGTGTGCTGAATAGGGAGCATAGATTGAGCAGAGCGGGGGGTTCGTTTGACTATCACTCGTTGGGGATGTCCGCTTCTTCGACCTCGCTTTTGCGAATTTGCTTTACGAGGTTGAGATGCATCAGGTGGAGATGCATTCCGATAGCGTACAGCAACAGCCCCATCCCAACAAAAATCAGGGGGAGGAGGATGGCATTGATTGCACTGCCCACCGATTCGAGATTCTGGGGTAACCGGCCAATTACGGCGATGAGAAAGGCCAAGACGATCACGCCAAGTCCAGCCCGGGAGAATCGAGAGAATTGCCCCAGCTTCTGGAGGCGCAGATTGATATCCTCTATTTGACGGAGTTCACTGTCGTTACTCACACGAAGAGAAACGCGGTCGTCCTCGATATTCTCCCGGCCCGAGCCTGCAAGCCTATTGAATAGACCGGATTCCGATAGGGACTCTCGTTTGTCCCGGCCATTGGCACTCGATGTGATGGTGAGATTGCTGAATTCCCGCTCTGGGCCTTGTTTAGACGCGACCGAGATCGGCGTTAACACTTCGTTCTCAAAGTATGGAACCGCACTGCGAGGTGCTTACCACCGGATTCTGTTCAGTCAAAATGACTCCTGACCCGCTCATCCGGGAGCGTCTAAACAAGGCTCCCGCCCTGTATTCAGCACGACTCGCTGGACATTATCCGAACCTGATAGAAGCTTTGGCGATCACTTTGCACGTCTAGTGTGCGGGTGGTTCACCGGTTTCGACGTGAAACAAACGAAGTCGTCGTGCTGAACTCGTGCTCCGAGTCGGTCATGCTGTTCCTGGCACGAGTCGAGTAGTTCGGACTATCCCTGCTGAACTCACAGCGCGAGTACAGCGCGAACTGACGGATGAATAACGAGGGCCGTGATCGCTCGCTACAGATCCAGATAGGATATTGCAAATTCAGAGATCGTCATCCATCTACCACGATCATCATGTCAGGAAATTATTCTCGAGTCTCGTCACTGAATTATATGGAATGCTGGAGTGGGTGCGTGTGAGTCGGTCCCAACTGCTGCTGTGGGCTACTCAGAGCGGCATGAGCCATGAGCAACGAGCCACACCACACGACAGCGGAACCAAAATCCGAATCGATGCGAGCAACCCGTCGAACCGCGCTTCGCGGGGCGGGCCTCGCCGGAATGCTCGCGATGGGCGGCGCCAGCGCCCGCCAAGACTCCGGTATCCGACTCCACTGGCACCGCCGCGATCTTCGTCTGATCGACAACCCGCCGCTGGGGGGCGACGGCCGTCTACTCCCGGTGTTCGTCCACGATCCCGCGATACTCGCCTACGGCGCGCCGCCCGTGGTGGCGTTCCTGCTCGATGCGCTCGATTCGTTGCGCGAGCAGTACCGCGAGCGCGGCGGCGAACTGCTCCTCGCCCGCGGCGACCCGAGCGCGGTGCTTCCCGATCTCGCCGCGGCCTACGACGCCGATACGGTCACCTGGAACCGCGACTACTCCGGACTGGCAGGCGAACGCGACCGTGCGGTCGCGGCGGCGCTCGCCGACGCTGGCGTCAACGTCGACGTCGAGCGGTTCGGCGGCACTCTCCTCCACGAACCAGAGACCATCACGACGAACGACGGGAGCCACCACTCCGTCTTCTCGAATTTCTGGCAGGAGTGGCGCACCCGGGAGAAGGCCGCCCCCGTCGCCGCGCCGGTTCGCGGTGACGTTGTCGACCCCCGCGACAGCCTCGACGAAGAGTGGTTCGGCGAAGCCTCCGGTGTCGCCGGCTCGCTCCCGTCACTCGCCGACCTGGGCTTCGACGATCCCGAAGCCGACGTGCAGCCAGCGGGCACCGACGCCGCCCACGACCTGCTCGCCGACTTCCGCGAGGACACGATCTACCGCTACCGGGACGACCGCGAGTACCCCGCCCGGGAGTCGACCTCGCGCCTCTCGCCGCACCTGAAGTTCGGGACAGTCGGCGTCCGGACGGTCTGGGAAGCCACCGAGGACGCGGCGGCCGCCGCCAGCGACGAGGACGCCCGGGAGTCGGTCGAGGCGTTCCGGCGACGACTCGCCTGGCGGGAGTTCTACGCGCACATCCTCGACGCGCGTCCCGACGTAGTTACCGAGAACTACCGCGAGTATCCGAACGAGATCCAGTGGCGCGACGATCCTGAGGGGCTTCGGGCGTGGAAGGACGGCGAGACGGGATATCCGCTCGTCGACGCCGGAATGCGGCAGTTGCGCGCCGACGCGTGGGTTCACAATCGCGTCCGGATGGTGACCGCCTCGTTCCTCACGAAGGACCTGCTGATCGACTGGCGCGAGGGGTACGACTGGTATCGCCGAAAGCTCGTGGACCACGACACCGCCCACGCCGCCGGCGGCTGGCAGTGGGCCGCCTCGACGGGAGCGAACACCCAGCCGTATTTCCGCTTCTTCGACCCCGTGGCCCAGTCGGAGGAGTACGACCCGGACGGCGAGTACGTCAGGGAACACGTCCCCGAACTCCGGGACGCGCCGACCGACGCCATCCACGAGTGGCCCACGCTGGATGACGAGACACGCGCCGCCATTGCGCCCGACTACCCCGCTCCCATCGTCGAGCTCGGCGAGTACCGCGATCGCGCAATCGAGGCGTTCGAGACCGCGCGCGGCGACGGCTGACGGCGCCGCTTCTCGCGTGCCCCGTCAGGAGCACGAGGACCCGGTGTGGCTGGTTTTCGTTGGGCAGAGATCCCGAACCGGCGAAGTTCCAACGTCAGGCCGAACATAACAGGTACGGATAGTCGATCGAGAATGCAGAGATGATTCAGCAAACAAACACAATCATCATGTCATGAAATCCTTCTCGAGTATCGTCGCTGTATTATATGGAATGCTGGAGTGCGAACGTGTGAGTCGGCACCAACCGCTGCTGTAGGCCACTCGAAGCGGCACGAGCCATGAGCAAAGAAACAAGACACACGACGTCAGAATCAAACTCCGAACCGCTGCGAGCAACCCGCCGAACCGCGCTTCGCGGGGCGGGCCTCGCCGGCTTACTCGCGATGGGCGGCGGCAGTGTCACTGCCAGCCGACGTTCCCCGGAGACGAGTACCCAGGAGGCTGAACACGAGACGTCAGCAGATGACGAGTTAGTCTCAGTGACGTGGGAGAACTTCCCACGGTCACAGATACATCTAATGATGGAGAACATCGTCGAACAGGGCGGGTTCGGCGAGTTTTATCATTTCCAAACGGTAGTCGGCCCCGACGTGCGGATCGCAGCCTTGCCCAATCGCGACACGATCTATTCGATCGGTGTCTTCGACCTGACCGAACCAGTCACTATTACCAAACCGGACGCCGGTGACCGCCACCAGTCGATGGTCGTCATGGACGAGGACGCGTATGTGAAAGCGGCGTACCAGGATTCCGGCGAGTACACGTTGACCCAGGACGGGGTCGGGACGCGGTACGTGTGGGTCATCGTCCGGACGTTCGTCGACCCGAACGATTCGGACGACGTAGAGAGTGTCCATCGATTACAGGACGAACTCGCAGTGAGCCAAGACTCGGCCGGCACGTTCGAGATTCCCAACTGGGACCGCCAAGCACATCAAGAACTCTTCGACGCGATCGTCACGGTCATGAAAACGATGGACGACTTCAGCGGCGCGTATGGCGACGTCGGCGAGGTCGACCCCGTGAAGTACTACCTCGCCACTGTGACGCCGGGCGGCGTTCCGGAGCCAGAAACGATCTATCTGCAACGGGTCCCCGACCAGAACGACGGTGACACGCCATACGCGTTCACCGTCGACGACGTCCCCGTCGACGGATTCTGGTCGGTCGCCGTCTACAACGACGACGGGTTTCTCGAGGAGAACGAGTACGACGCGTACTCGTTCAACAATGTGACTGCAGAGCAAGCAGATGACGGCAGTACCACGATCCGTTTCGGCGGTGATCCCGATCAACCGAACTTCCTCTACACCCCGGAGGAGTGGTTCTACCTGGTTCGGCTCTACGGGCCCCGCGAGGAGATTCTCGACGGGAGCTATCAGTTCCCCGAGGCGGAGCCGATCGAGTGACAGGGGTGCGAACATCGATGTTCTGGTGACTGAGCCGGCGTGACTCGACCGCCGCTCGGCTTCCGCTTCGTGCTGAACGCATGCGCTGTATCGTGCGGGCACCTCTTGACAGCGTTTCGGTAGTTCATAATGCGTCTGCTGGATACGGAGCGCGAATCTCGAACAAGTTCTTCCAAGGCTACCCGCTGGAGCTCTCTTTTCGACCGATGACACTGGGAAGGTCCAGTGATTTGGCACTGGAAGCGAGCGCAAAGGAAAATGTCGTCCCCTCACCGGGCTCCGAATCAATCCAAATGTCACCGTCGTGACGCTCGACGATCCGCCTGCACAGTGCCAACCCGATTCCCGACCCAGGCTGTTCCTCTATCGAATGCAGCCGCTGGAAGATGTCGAAAATCCGATCGGTGTCGGCGGCATCGATCCCGATCCCCTCATCTCGAATCGAAATCGTCCACTCCGTGCCATCCCGTGCTGCCGAAACGTGTATTCTCGGAGGGTCGTCGCCGCTGTAATTGATCGCGTTGCTCAGCAAATTTTGAAAGAGTTGCCGTAACTGTCTCCCATCGCCTTCGACTGTGGGTAGCGGTTCCCGTGTGACTGTGGCGTCGGTCTCTTCGATCTTGAACTGAAAATCGGTGAGTACGTCGTCGAGAACGGCGTCCAGATCGACTGTATCGAACGAATCACCCTGGGTTTCGACCCGAGAATATTCGAGCAGTCCGTCGATCATTTCACTCATCCGCTCAGCGCCATCCACGGCGAAGTCGATGAACTCCTTGCAGTTCTCGTCGAAGTCGTCGCCGTACCGGCTTTCGGCGAGTTCCAGATAGCGTGTTACCATGCGAAGTGGTTCCTGTAAGTCGTGGGATGCGGCGTATGCGAAGTGCTCCAACCGCTCGTTTGACGCTTCCAGCTGTGTGACTGCCTCTTCGAGTTGCTGTTCGGTTCGCTGTAGCGTTTCGTTTTTCTCTTCGAGCGTCTGAGCGTGGGTGCGCGCCTGAACGTTGTTTACACCGATTCCCAGGCCCGCAATAGAACCGATCGCTAGCAGGACTGCTTGCGTCCCGAACGTGAAACTGACTTCAACGCCGGGATGGACGACGCGCAGTCCGAGCACGATACCCATGACGACGACTCCTCCAAGGGTCCACGCGACGATACGTGGATAGAACCCAGATTTGATAGAAGACGTCGGTAACCAGCGTCCGACGGACACCAGTACGAGTCCCGGAACGCCGAGCAAGATCAAATCGAGCCCGGCTTCCAAAAGTCCGCCACTACTGGCGAACGCGGTCATGGATCTGCCCGCACCGAAGACGAGAAGCAGGAGCCCCGCCCCAGAGATAACGAAGTGCCAGTAGTCCGTCTCACCCTGACGTAATCCGGGAGAACGCCCACTCATTATCCCACACACAGTCGGCCGACGCTGGTTAGCGTGGCTTTTGAGCTTCCAATACCCTTTTAACTACTTCCCGAGGAGGGATGCTCGACATCGGAGAGCGTACTCCCGAGGACGTGCTTAATTCCGCGCCGGAGCCGAGAGGCGACGGCCTGGTGTGAGATCCCGAGATCGTCGCCGAGGTCTGCCATCGTCACCTCGCGCGGAGATTCGAAGTAGCCGCGCTTGTACGCGAGCACCAGGGCTTCCTGCTGGGTGTCGGTGAGAGCTTCCTCGGTGGCCGTCTCGACCGCCGTGAGCGCGTGCAGCTCCGTCAGTGTGATCGGGATATCTAGCTCTCGACAGCGAGACTGAAAGGTTGCGATGTCAGATCGCGCGTCACCGCGGATCTCGAACGTCCACTGCTGATTCGTGCCGGTGGCTTTGATGAGCGCGATCTTCGTTTCCGTCAGCGTAGTCAGTACGTCATCGTAATCCACCGCCCACTCCACACGCAACAGATACTCGTCTGCGACTGAATCGATAAGTTCGATTCGCTCCACACCTGGGTGCTCGGTAAACGCTCCTTCGACGTCGTCAACCGGTGTTCCCCGGACCCAAAAATATGGGATCACCACGTCTCGTGCGGGGATAATTCGCTCCAGTTCGACCGTCACGTTGGGTAGTTGCTCGAATACGGTCCCCAGGGGGAACTGATCGGACGGGACTATAAAGGTAGCCTCGGTAGCCATTGGATGAGTTTGGCACTCTGGTCGGAAATACCCACTACAGGGGAGTTCAGGCGAGGCGCGGCCTACCCCGATAACACTGTCTCCGCATCTCGCAGAGAGAACGATCACCGCTGCTGAACTCAGCCGCTGTATCTCGCACGACGTTGCTTACGGCCCGCAGAGAAGCCATTCAGTCGCTGCTGAACGCAAAGCTCGAATGCGACGCGAACTGAGAACCGATCTGTGAAGGGGAGCGGTCGGCCAGTACAGAGTCGGCATTGACCGACGAGAACCAGGGCACGGTTCGTGCGAAATTCGAACGATACCGTTCTCCGAGACGGCGAACGAGACTGACTACTGGCACCCATTCGCTAGATATGCGTCCTAACGGTGATCCGAAATCGACGACAACTGCGGTCGTGTCTCCGGTTCGATGCGGTTGACTCGCTCACTCATCACTACCGCTCGCCGGTAACGTGAGCGAGAACGTCGATCCCTCGCCGGGTTCCGACTCGACCTGGATCTCGCCGCCGTGGCGTTCTACGATACGTTGACAGAGTGCGAGTCCGATACCCGTCCCCGGATGTTCCTCGTGCGTATGCAGCCGCTCGAACACCTCGAAGATACGCTCCTGCTCGTCGGAGTCGATCCCGATCCCTTCGTCGCGAACTGAAATAACCCAGTCGTCGCCATCGCGTTCGGCGGCGATGTCGACCCGTGGTGGCTCGTCGCCGCTGTACTCGATCGCATTACTCAGGAGATTCTGGAAGACCTGGCGCAGTTGCCCGGCGTCGCCATGTACACGCGGAAGATCGCCGGTCGTGACCTCGGCGTTACTCTCCTCGATTTGCATCTGCAGATCTTCACGAACGGCTTCGAGAACGTCGTTCAGGGCGATCGGTTCGAACGGATCACCGCGCGTTTCGACCCGCGAATACGCGAGCAGGCCGTCGATCATCTCGCGCATTCGGTCGGCACCGTCGATGGCGAACTCGAGGAACTCTTCGCCGTCCTGGTCGAACGCGTCTCGGTATCGTCGGTCGATCAGTTGGAGATAGCTCGAGACCATCCGCAGGGGCTCCTGCAGGTCGTGGCTGGCGGCGTAGGCGAACTGCTCGAGGCGCTCGTTCGACGCCTCGAGTCGTTCGTTGGACTTCTCGAGGTCGGACACCAACTGTTCGAGTTCGCGCTGGTACCGGTGGCGTTCGATGGCCTCGGCGAGGATGTTGGCGACGCTCTGGACGAAGGTCACGTCCTGGTCGGTGAACTCCCGACGGGCGGTGTCGTGAGTGCCGAGGATTCCCCACGCCTCGTCGAACGGCCCGATGATGGTGCTGATCCCGCTGCGGACGTCGTGGCTCGTCAGCAATTCGGGGCCGCTAAACCGCGTTTCCGTCTCGAGATCCTCCACCACGATCGGGTGATCGTTGGCCAGGGTGTACGCCGCCTGCGAGTCCGCTTCGACGGCGGACACCGTCGCTTCACCGACGATCCCCTCGTGCCAGCCCACGCCCTGGCGCAACAGCAGTTCCTGCTCGTCGGAATCGAGATCGAGCACCTTGCAGTAGTCGTTGTCGAGCGCGTCCGCGACACGCCGAGTTGCCTCGTGCACGAGTTCGTCGAGGTCGTCGGTTTCGAGCGCGAACTGTCCGAGGTCGGCGACGGCCTGTTGCTGACGAGCCCGCAGTTCGAGCGCCCGCTCACGCTCTTTGCGCTCGGTGATATCGTTCTGGACGGCGACGAACCGATCGATCTCGCCGTCTTCGTCGGTCACCGGCGCGATGGTCTGCTCGGCGAAGTACAGTTCGCCGTCTTTTCGTCGGTCGGTGATCTCTTCGTCCCAGACCTCGCCGGCTCGAACCGTCTCCCAGAGAGTCTCGTAGTAGTCTTCGTCGTGCTCGCTCGACTTGAGAATCCTCGGCGTCTTTCCGACCGCTTCCGCAGCCGTGTACCCGGTCGTTTCCTCGAACGCCGAGTTGACGTACGTAATCTCCCCGTCGATGTCGGTCATATAGATTCCGTGGCCCGACTGCTCGACCGCTTGCTCGAACCGTGTCAGCGCCCGTTCGCGCTCTTTGCGCTCGGAGATGTCGCGGGTAACTCCGGTGCGACCGATCGTTCCGTCTTCGAGTTCGTACGGTCCGAACCGCCCCTCGACTGGGATCGTCTCTCCGTCGGCGGTTTCGAGGTCGAACTCGAGCGAGGCGTACTCCGCCTCCTCTGCGACGACATTCGCTTTCAACCCCTCGGCGTGCTCCGCAACCGTCTCATCGTGGACGAACGTGACGTGTTCCCCCAGCAACTCGTCGCGCTCGTAGCCGGCCATCTCGCAGAACGCGTCGTTGACCATGACGAAGCGGCCGTCGGCGTCGACCGTTGCGACACCGTCCCAGATCGTCTCGATCGTCTGCTCGTACCGTTCTAATTCTCGTTCGCGCTCTTTTCGCTCGGTGATGTCGGTAAAGTAGACCGAAAGCCCCGTCTCGGAGGGATAGACGTTAACTTCGGCCCAGATATCTAACGGCTCAGAGTGGCGCTCGAACGAAATCGGCTGCTGGGTTTCCATCGCCTCGGTATAGTTCTCGTAGAGATCCGATCCGACAGCCTCCGGAAACACGTCCCACACGACCTCACCGCGTAACTCCTCTTCCGAATAGCCGAGGAGTTCTTCTGCATAGGCATTGACGTGTGTGAATCGGTACTCGTCATCGAGTGTGTAGAACGCATCGGAGAACCGATCGAAAATCCGCTGAAGTTCGCGTTCGAGTTCCTGCTCGCGTCGATGCCGATCGGTCATGTCACGCGTGACTTTCAGGTAGCCACGGTGCGTTCCATCGTCGTCCCTGATCGCCGTAATCGTCACGTTCGCCCAGAACTGGCTACCGTCCTTCCGAACCCGCCAGCCTTCGTCTTCGAGAGATCCGTTTTCCGTCGCCCGTTCCAGATTCCGGGTCGGTACGCCCGCTGCTCGATCGTCCTCGGTGTAAAACGTCGAGAAATGCTCGCCGAGAATTTCCTCGCGATCGTAGCCCTTGATCGCCGACGCGCCTTCGTTCCAGCTACTCACGCGGCCGTCGCGATCGAGCCGAAAGATCGCGTACTCCTCGACGGCGTCGACCAGCGATTGAAACCGCGCTTCGCTTTCGCGGTGCGCATCCTCCGACCGCTTTCGATCCGTGATATCGTAGTAGAGTTCGATTCGACCGCCGGCATACTGCCCCGATTCGATCGGTTTGCTCTGGTGTTCGAGCCAGCGTGCATCACGGGTGTCGCCCGCAGTGACGTGACACTCGAACGTCTCGAAATGACCGTTCTCTTCGTACATTGCCCGAACGGTCTCCGCGACTCGTTCCGGGTGGTCGAATCTGTGCTTGAGGGTTTCCCCGAGTATCGTTCGTTTGTCCCGTCCGATGAGTTCCTCACGGTCGAGGCCGAGGTACTCCCCGATAGTCTCGTCGGCCCACGCAATTGTGAACTCGTCGTCGAGCACGAAGACGCCGACGTTGGCCTCGTCGAGGACGTTCGTAATCGATGCGACCGATGCCCGTGCTGACTCGAGCGACTCCAGACGCTGCTTTTCCTCGGTGCGGTCTCGTGTGACGCCGATCGTCCCCTGGAACTCCCCTTCTTCGATCAGCACGTTGATCCGTAATTCACAGGGAACCACACCGCCATCGGCGGTTTGGACGCCGAGCTCGAAGGTCGCGATTTCCGTGTCGTCTGCTCCGATCCTGCCGCCGATTTCACGTTCGATGCGGTCGACGTCGCGATCGGTGAGAACGAGCGAGACGTGCTCGCCGAGGAGTTCCTCGCGTGAGTAGCCCGTCGTCTCGACGATCACGTCGTTGACCGCAACGAAGCGTCCGTCCGCGTCGAGTTGATACACGCCGTCGTCGATCGTGTTGACGAGCGTCCGATACCGGTGGAGCGCCACGTCGTCGTCGACGTCACCCCAAAATGCCCCGTCGGGAGCGCCCGCTCGTGTACTCATTATCCCTCAAAAGTCCTTGCCCAAGTTAAATCGCTCGCCGGTCGTGCGAGCGTTCGCATTTCCTTGGTCACAACTGGACGGCGACCTTCGACGTTCCACGCGAAAGCGTACTTGAGAACCGAGGAAACGCGCAACCTGAGTATCCACTTAGTGGATTTCCGCGTCTTTAGGCGCGGGGATGTCAAGCTATCAGGGCCTCGAGATCGATCGCCGCGAACGGGACGAGCATCTCGTCGGGGTGGAGACCGCCGTGCATCCCGATCAGGTCGAGTTTGGACCGATCGCTGCCGTACCAGACGCCCGAGTCGCGGTGGACGACCACGAGGTCGCCGAGTCGCCGCTCGAACGTCTCGCTTCGCGGCCCGCCGCCGAAGAGGTCGCGATCGACCACGTCCTCCTGCGTGAAGACGCGGGCGTCGAGTCGATCGTCGAGGATCGAGCGGACGTCGTCGACGCGTCCGTCCCGCAGGTGGAGGTGGACGTTCCGCGGACTGCCGGCGTACCGGACCGGGTCGCCGTCACCGTGGCGATCGAGGGCCTCGACGACCCCGCCGATCGTCTCGAGGTCGACGTTCCGATCGGCGTCGGTGTCGACGTGGCCGTGATCTGCGGTCAGGACGACGAGCGTGTCGCCCGCCGCGTCGGCGTCGAGGCCCGCGAGCGCGCGATCGATCGTCTCGAACACGTCGTCGACGGTGGCCCGGTACTCGTCGGAGCGGGTTCCCGTACCCGTGGGCGGCCGTGTCGATCTGGGGCAGGTAGGCGAAGAGGTAGGCGGGATCGTCGGCGGCGACGAACGCCTCCCGGAGCGTCGGTTCGAACCCGTCCAGGCTCTCGTCCGGGCCGTAGGAGTGGCAGGTCGCCCCGTCGTACGTCCCCGGGAACGGGACGACGTGGCGGCAGTCGATCCCCGCCGCCTCGAGGGCGGGGTATATCGGGTCGCCCTCGAAGACGTCCTGGAGGTCGTGCGCGACGGACTCGTCGCCGGCCTTGACGGTCCCGGTGAAAGCCTCGTACGACGCGTCGTCGACCGGATCGTACACGTCCCACCCCAGGAGGCCGTGGCTCGCCGGAAGCCGGCCGGTGTGGAACGTCGTCAGCGCCGCCGCCGTCTCGGAGGGGTAGACCGACGTGAGCGGGGTGACGGTACTCCGGTTCGCGAGTCGATCGACCAGCGCCTGCCCGCGATGGCGCTTCCAGAACGCCAGTCCGAACCCGTCGACCAGCACCACGAGGACGCGATCGTACTGGTCGTCGAGGCCCGCGAGCACGTCGGTCGGAAGCGGCTGACCGCCGTCGTCGCCGAGAACCGATCGGACGGTGTCGGGAACGCTCGCGAAGCAGTACCCGCCGTAGTCGGGGAACAGATAGCCGCCCTCGGTCAGTCGATCGCGAAGACGGGACTCGAGATCGGTTCGCATGCCGTACTCGTGGGCCCCCACGGTCAAAAATGGCACCGCAGTGACCGTTCGTATCGGCGGCGACGCCGCTGTACGGCTTTCCCGACGGACCGCGGTGACCGCGATCGGCGTCGCTGTAGCCCGCCGAACGCGTCAACAGCCGTGAGGCTGCGGCCGAGGGTTTATCCGCCGCAATGGCCACTCTGGGTTCATGAGCAAGCGGGTCACCGACTCCGGGCTGACGGTCCAGTCGGAGGGGGCCGATGTGCTGGGGCTCCAGTGGTACGGGACGGTAGCCGACGCGATAGACGGGGGCGTTTTCCACCTCGACGCCGACGACACGATCGTCGCAGTCGACGATCGACTCGTCGACCTGACCGGGTACGCCCGGTCGGATCTCCTCGGGGAACACGCCTCGATCCTGTTCGACGACCGGGACCTCGCAGCGATCGATCGGCGACTGGACGGAGTCGGCGAGACCGATGGTGATCGCGTCGTCGAGCGGGATCTCGCGCTCCGGACCGACGGCGAGACGGCCCTCCAGTGTGCGGTCCGTTGCAGTCCGCTCACGATCGACGGGACGCGACGCGGAACGATCGGGATCGTCCGGGAACGCGACGAGCGCACACGAGACGCCGACGCCCCACGAGTCGACAGCCCCGCCACCGGCCCCGACTCGGATCCGGCCCGCACCCCGGTCGACGGCTCCATGCGATCCGTCCTCGACGAGGCGGAGGTCGGCGTTTTCGTCCTCGACGAGACGTTCGAGGTCGCGTGGATCAACGAGACGACGGAGGCGTACTTCGGCCTCGACCGGGCGGATACCCTCGGACGCGACAAACGCGACCTGATCGAAGGGACCATTCGAACCCGGATCGACGACGACGAGCGCTTCGCGGAGACGGTGACGGCGACGTACGACGACAACAGCTACGTCGAACGCTTCGAGTGTCACGTCACGCCCGGCGAGGATCGCGAGGAACGCTGGCTCGAACACCGGAGCAAGCCGATCGACTCGGGACCCTACGCCGGTGGTCGGATCGAACTCTACTACGACGTCACCGAGCGGCATCGACACGCGGCCCAGTTGCGGGACCTGAACGCGGCCGTTCGCGAGTGGTTCGAGGGCGAGTCTCGCGAGGCGGTCGCCGATCGGGCGTGTCGCGCGCTCGCCGACGTTCTCGAACTGGAGGTCAACGGCGTGTTTCTCGCCGACGACGCGGGGGAGGCGCTCGAACCGGTCGCGTGGACGGATCGCGCGGCGACCATGTTCGACGAACTGCCGACGTTCGACGGCGAGGGGGTCGCCTGGCGCGTCTACGAGTCCGGCGAACCGGCGATCTACGACGACGTCAGGACGGCCGCGGACGCCTACGACCAGGAGACGCCGATCCGGGGCGAGATCGTCCTTCCGATCGGGGATCACGGGGTCGTCGTCTCCGGTTCCACGCGGGAGGGCGCGTTCGACGACAGTGACCTGACGCTCGCGCGGATCGCCGCGTCGAGCCTCGAAGCGGCGTTCGATCGCCTCCAGCACGACCGACGGCTCGAGCGCGAGCGAACGCAGACCGAACGACTGCTCCAGACGGCACCGATCGCGATCGCGGTCCACGACGCCGACGGGGAGACCGTGCTGTCGAACCGGCGTGCCGAGGACGTTCCAGGCCTCACACAGTGGGCGAGTACTGACGGCTCGAACCGGGACGGCGACTGGCGCGTCTCGACCGCCGACGGCACGGTACTCGATCCGGCGGAGACGCCAGCGGCACGCGTCCGGGCCACCGGCGACCCGGTGACGGACGAGGAACTCGCGATCGAGGGCCCGTCGGGCGATCGGATCTGGGTGTCGGTGAACGCGGCCCCCGTTCTGGACGGCGACGGCGCGGTCGAACGCGTCGTCACGACGGCCGACGACATCACCCGCCTCAAGGAACACGAGCGACGACTCGAACGACGCAAGCGGGAACTGGAGAGCGAACTCGGCGAGGTGCTGGGACGGATCTCGGACGCGTTCTACGCGCTCGACGAGGAGTGGCGGTTCACGCACGTCAACGAGCGGGCCGAGGAACTGCTCGGCTACTCCCGGACGGAACTGCTCGGCGAGAACATCTGGGAGCGCTTTCCCGACGCCAGTACGGACCTCTTCGATCGGTACCACGAAGCGATGCGGACGCAAGAACCCGTCTCGTGGGAGCGCTACTCCGAATCGCTCGACATCTGGATGGAGATCCAGGCGTATCCCTCCGAGACCGGCCTGTCGGTGTACTTCCGGGACATCACCGAGCGCAAGGAGCGCGTCCGTCGACTCAAGATGAGCGAACGGCGCTACCGGACGCTGGCCGAGTCCTATCCCGGCGGCGTGGTGGTCATGTACGACGAGGACCTCGAGTACACGCTCGCCGACGGGCAAGGCTTCGCGAACCTGCCCGTCTCCAGCGCCGACCTGGAGGGGAGTCGCCCGCGAGACGTCTTCCCCGACGACACGGCCTCGCCCCTCGAAGCCACGCTCGGCGCGGCGCTCGACGGCGACAAACGCACGGCCGAAATCGAGTACGCCGATCGCGAGTGGCGCGTCCAGGCGGTCCCGATCAGGGACGACGACGGCCGCGTCGTCTCCGGCATGGCGACGGCACAGGACGTCACCGAGCGCAAGGAGCGCGAACGCGAACTGGCGACCTACGAGACGGTGGTCGAGACCATGGACGACGGCATCTACGCCCTCGACGCCGAGGGCCAGTTCTCCACCGTCAACCGGGCCTACACCGAACTCACCGGCTACGATCGCGACGAACTGCTCGGCAGTCACGCCTCGCTCGTCGTCGACGAGACGGTGATGCGCGAGGCCAGAACCGCCGCGACCGACGCGGGCGTGTCGACGATCGAGACGAACATCGAGACGAAGAGTGGTGAGCGCGTCCCGATCGAGGCGACGGTCACGCGGGTTTCGGGCCCCGATGGCGAACACGAGCGTCTCGGCGTCGTTCGGGACGTCACCGAGCGCAAGGAACGCCAGCGGAAACTCGAAGCCAGCGAGCAGCGCTACCGCACGCTCGCGGAGAACTTCCCGAACGGCGTGGTCGCGCTGTTCGACGGCGACCTGCGCTTTACCGCGGCGGGTGGCCAACTCGTCGACGAGTTCGGGGTCGACCGGAACGATATGATCGGGCAATCGATCGCGGAGCGGTATCCGGATGACCTGTTCGCGGAGATCGAACCCCACTTCAGGGCCGCCCTCGACGGCGAGGAACGGTCGTTCGAGGTGACATACCGCGGCCGCGAACTGCTCGCGCACACGCTCCCGATCGCGCCCGCCGGCGAGGACCACCGGGGGATGCTCGTCGTGCAAGATATCACCGAACGCAAGGAGTACCGCCGACAACTCGAGGCGTCGAACGAGCGCCTCGAGCAGTTCGCCTACGCCGCCAGCCACGACCTGCAGGAGCCCCTGCGGATGGTCACGAGTTACCTCCAGTTGATCGAACGCCGCTACGGCGACGACATCGACGAGGACGGGCAGGACTTCATCGACTACGCGGTCGACGGGGCCCAGCGGATGCGCGAGATGATCGACGGTCTGCTCGAGTACTCCCGCGTCGAGACGCGCGGCGACCCGTTCGAGACGGTCGATCTCGACGACGTCGTCGACGACGTCCGGACGGACCTGCAGTTACGGATCGAGGAGACCGGCGCCGAGATCACGAGCGAGTCGTTGCCCGCGGTCCACGGCGACGGCGGTCAGCTCCGGCAGGTGTTCCAGAACCTGCTCTCGAACGCGATCGAGTACAGCGGCGACGACCCGCCGCGGGTCGAGATCACGGCCGAGCGCCGCGAGGCGCGTGACGCCGCGCAACGACGCGGAACCGCCGCGGAAACCGACGGAACCCACTGGATCGTCTCCGTCCGCGACGAAGGGACCGGGATCGACCCCGACGAGACCGATCGCATCTTCGAGGTGTTCCAGCGACTCCACAGCCACGAGGAACACGACGGAACCGGGATCGGCCTCGCGCTCTGTGAACGGATCGTCGAACGGCACGACGGCGACATCTGGGTCGAGTCGGAACCCGGTGAGGGAACGACGGTGTCGTTCACGCTACCGGCCGCCGAGTACTGAGGCGAGAGGACCTGGCCCATTCGAACGAGGCCCGAACCGGGAGCACGAGTAAGACGCGGGGCCTCCGGCCTTCGAGGGCCTCTTCTCGGCCGCCGTCCGCTTCGTCGCGAGCGCGGAAAATCCGTTCCAACGCGAACCGTCCCGGGACCGAGCGTGTCCGCTAAAATTGTTCGTCCGGCTAGAAGGTAACGATTCTTATAGTCGGAGATAGGGACAGTTGAGACCAGTCTGGGCGGGTAAATTACTGGTATAGGGTGACGTCGGCCAGTAGCCGCCCGGCGCCCGGACGAGGGGTAATAGTAGTATTAGCGCGTAAATATGTAATTTATTATATTAACCAGAAATGGTAACATCTGTCCGCTAGAACCGTGATATGAAACCTATTTCAGTTATTGCGTTGCACGAATACCATGGTTCGAACCAGCAGGCGAAGCGTACTAACTGGTATCGGTGGTGCGGGGGCGCTATCCCTCACGGGTACGCTCGGCGCAGGGGGCAATACGCAGGGCCGCGAGATCATGTTGGGGATCCTGCAGCCGGAATCCGGTGACCTGGGGGAACTCGGAGGACCGATCGCCGACGGCGCCGAACTCCCTGCGATTCAACTCGCAGACGAGGGCAGTCCGTTCGACGTGATGGTCCAGCGGGAAGACACCCAGACGCTCTCCGAGACGGGAATCAGTGCCGCACAGTCGCTCGTCGACGCCGGGTTCCCGATGTTTACCGGCGCGGCGGCGTCCGACGTGACGATTCCCGTCGCTCAGGAGGTCGCGGTTCCCAACCAGGTCGTCATGTGCTCGCCGGCGAGCACGAGTCCGGACATCACGGACATCAACGACGACGACTTCGTCTTCCGGACCGCGCCGAGCGACGCGTTACAGGGGGAGGTCATCGCGGAACTCGCGTTCGAGGACCGCGGCTTCGGGAGTGCGGCGACGTTCGCCCTGAACGACGCCTACGGACAGGCACTCGCCGGCGTGTTCGAGGAGACGTTCGAGGAACTCGGCGGCACGATCACGGCGTCCGAGGCGTTCGAACCGGAACAGCCGTCGTACACCTCGGCTCTCCAGAGCGCGCTCGCGGACGACCCCGACTTCCTCCTGGTGATCGCGTTCCCCGTCAGCGGGGTGCAGATCTTCCGGGACTTCTACGCGGACTTCGACCCCGATCTACCCGTCATCGTCACCGACGGCCTGATCGAGGAAGACCTCCCGGACCAGGTCGACAACCCGATGAACAACGTCCTGGGAACCGCTCCGGCCGCGGCCGGCCCCGAGGTCGAGGTATTCGACGAGTTGTACGAAAACGAGTTCGGGAGAGCACCCGGGGTCTTCAACGCCCAGGCGTACGACGCGAGTGCCGTCATGATCCTGGCGAACGCCCGTGCGGGCGAAAACGACGGTCCGGCCGTCCGGGACGAGATGCGCGCCGTCGCGAACCCGAACGGCGAGACGGTCGGCCCGTCGAACCTCGCCGAGGCTGTCGACCTGGCCGCGTCGGGTGAGGAGATCACCTACGAAGGTGCCTCGAGTGCCGTCGTGTTCGACGACAACGGCGATCCACAGGCCGCCGTGTTCGACATCTTCGATTTCCAGGACTTCGAACTGACCGTAGAAGAACAGGTCGAGTTCGAGGCGGGGTCGGAGTAGCGAGGCCGACGATCGCCGTTTTCGGACGAATTACCCACCCAGGAAGTCCTGTCGGACCTGTTCGTCGGCGAGCAGCGCGTCCCCGGTGTCCTCGTAGCGATTGCGACCCTGGACCAGAACGTATCCTCGGTCGCACCGGCGAAGCGCCTTCTTGGCGTTTTGCTCGACGATCAACACCGCCGTTCCAGCGTCGTTGATCGCGTCGATCCGATCGAAGATGTCGTCGACGAGGTCGGGGGCCAGACCGGCCGAGGGTTCGTCGAGCATCAGCAGATCGGGATCGAGCATCAACGCCCGCCCCATCGCCACCATCTGCTGTTGCCCGCCGCTCATCGTGCCGACCTTCTGGTCCTGACGCTCCGAGAGAACCGGGAACCGATCGAAGACCGCATCCATCGCGTCCTGGGGCACTTCGTCGAGGATGTACGCCCCCATCTCGAGGTTCTCACGGACGGAGAGCGACGAAAAGACGTTGTCGTTCTGTGGAACGTATCCGATGCCGTAGGTGATGATGTCCTCGGGCCGCCGCCCGTCGATCCGCTCGCCCCTGAACTCGATCCGGCCTCCGAAGGAGGCAGTGAGTCCGAAAATCGACTTCATCACGGTGGACTTCCCCGCGCCGTTCGGGCCGACGACGACCACGTACTCCCCCTCCTCGACCGTCAGGTCGACCCCGTCGAGCACTTGGAGGTCCCCGTATCCGGCGTCGAGGTCATCGACGACGAGCACTAGACCTCACCCCCGAGATAGGCCTCGATGACGCGTTCGTCCCCCTGTATCTCCTCCGGAGTGCCCCGGGAGAGCACCTGCCCCTGGTGCATGACGATCACCGTCTCACAGTTGTTCATGATGACGTCCATGTCGTGCTCGACGAGGAGGAAGGTGTACCCCTGCGACCGCAGTTCGTGGATGCGATCGAGGAGTTTCTTCTCGAGCGTCGGGTTGACGCCGGCCATCGGCTCGTCGAGCAACAGCATGTCCGGATCCGTCAGGAGCGCCCGGGAGAGTTCGAGGAGTTTTCGCTGGCCGCCCGAGAGGTTCGCCGCGTCCTCGTGGGCCAGGTGGTCGATCTCGAACAACTCGAGCGTTTCCCAGACGCGATCGAGCAGTTCTCGTTCCTGCTCGACGAGCGACCCCCGAACGCCGGGGGTGACCGTTCGCCAGAGCGACTCGCCGAGTTGTCCCTGGAACGCCAACAGCATGTTCTCGAGCACCGTCATGCCGCTGAGTTCCCGGCTGATCTGGAAGGTCCGAACCAGCCCGCGATCCACCAGTTGCTGTGGTCCCAACCCGGTCACGTCCTCGCCCTGGAAGATCACGCGACCGGCATCCGCCCCGTAGACGCCGGTGATCAGATCGAACGTCGTCGACTTGCCGGCCCCGTTCGGGCCGATGAGCCCCGTCAACGACCCTCGTTCGATCTCGAAACTGGCACCGTCGACCGCGGTGATGCCACCGAATCGCTTTTCCAGGTTCGACACGCGAAGGATGTCCGTCTCCGCACGCGCCGATTCGTCGACCACTGTATCACTCATTCGACTCACCTCCCTGCTCTGACGAGGTACCGCGTTCACTCGGTGGCCGTTCTTTCGTCAGATCGATCGGCGAGGCCGGTTCGTTCCGGTGGCCGAGCATCCCGTCCGGCCGGTAGATCATCAGCGCGATCAGGACCACGCCGAAGAGCACGAATCGAAGATTCGGGAGTTCAGCCACCGTGTACCCCAGAAGCGGCATCGGATCGAGGTCACCGAGCGCGATCACCCCGTCGTAGAGCGTCGTAGTTCGGGGCAGGTCGAAGGTCGCGTCCACGATGCGCTGTACGAACGGCGGCCCCTCGAAGAGCAATCCGGCGAACAGGAGCGCCCCAACGACGCTTCCGGTGTTCGACCCGGACCCGCCGATGATCAGCGCGATGAAGATGTAGAACGTGATGATCGGCAGGAACAGGTTCGGATCGATGTAGCCCCGACGTCCCTGCCAGACGATACCTGCGAGTCCCATGATCGCACAGCCGACCATGAACACCTTGATCTTCACGCGATCGGTGTTCTTGCCGAGCGATCGCGCCGCGAGTTCGTCCTCCCTGATGGCTTTCAGCACCCGTCCGAACGGGGAGTTTCCGATCCGGGTGATGAGGACGAAGACGACGAGCACCAGCGCCACCAGGACGGCGGTGTACGCCCACCCCTCGACGACCGAGGTGCTTAGCTCCAGTGCGTCCCCGACTGCCAGGAACGGTCGTCCGACGAGGGTGGGACCCGCTTCGGGGTCCCCGCCGACGTACAGGAGCCGCCGGGAAATCGTGTTCCGCAGGTTCGGGAAGGACATTCCCTGTCCGCCGCCGGTTCCGAACTCGGTGCCGAACAGTTCGAACTCCCTGAGCAGGCTCGAGTTGTACAGCAGGCGGATCACCTCCGCGAACGCCAGCGTGACGATCGCGAAGTAGTCCGCACGGAGGCGCAACGCCGGCAGCGCGGCCACGAACCCGACGAGTGCGGCGGCCACGATTCCCGCCGGAATGCCGATCCACAGCGGCAGTCCGAGTCCGGGGAACGTGGCGTCCGGCGCGGCAGTCGTCAGCGCCGTCGTGTAGGCGCCGACGGCCATGAAGCCGGCGACTCCGATGTTGAACAGGCCCGTGTACCCCCAGTGGAGGTTGAGCGCCAGGACGACCAGCGCGAACGACGCCGCCAGCAGCGTGACCTGCTGGAGGGTGCTGACGATGCCGTTGAAGTCCAGTCCCGCCGCGAAACCGAGGACGACGAAGAGGCCGTACACCACGACCGTGGCCTCTCCGATGATGATGACGTCCTGGAGCCAGCGGGGGCGGCCGTCGGGGTCGGGAGCGGTCGGCATCTCCGCCCTCCCGGTGACATCGCCCCCGTCCGTCGAGAAGCGACGATCGCGGGTCACGCCGTCTCCACCCCCCCGAAGATCCCGGACGGCCGAAAGATGAGGATCAGGATCATGAGCGTGAACGCGGCGACGTTGGTCAGATCACCCGGAATCCACACCAGCGAGACGTTCGTCGCCAGCCCGATGATCAATCCGCCGGCGATCGCCCCGTAGACAGACCCGATTCCACCGAGGATGACCGCCGAGAAGATCAACAGGAGCAGGAACCACCCCGTGTTGAAGCTGAGCGTCCCCTGCTCTAAGACGACCAGATAGCCGGCCATGCCGGTCAGTCCCGCACCGATGATCCAGGTCATCAGGATCACTCGCTCGGTCGGGATGCCGGTGACCAGCGCGAGATCCCGGTTGTCGGCCATCGCCCGCATGGACGTTCCGAGTTTGGTGTGTTGCAGGAGGAGGTGGAGCGAAATCATCAGCGCTACCCCGACGACGACGAGCGTGAACTGGTGGACATGCAACGAATCGGTCCAGAAGACGAGTTCGTGGTCGATCGACGGCGAACTCCGCGTCACGCCGCGTGTCTGCTCGCCGTAGACGAACACGATCAGGTATCGCAGCGCCAGCGCGACGCCGACGCTCGCGATCAACAGCGGGATGCCGCCCGCGTTTCGCATCCGCCTGTACACAAGGCGATCGATCGCCAGCGCCACGAGAATCGTTCCGAGCGCCGCGACGAGCAAGCCGACGCCGATCGCGAGCGGTGCTCCGAACAGGTTCATATCGAGTTCGCGGGCGGAGGTTCCACGATTGGCGTTCAGCAGTATTCGCGACCCGAACTCGGCGACCCCGGTTCCCCCCACGACGTACGCGGCGGTCCAGCCGGTGAACGCGCCGGTGGTGACGAGGTCGCCGTGCGAGAAATTCGCGAACTTGAGAATAGCGTAGGTCATCGAGAGGCCGGCGGCGGCGAGCGCGACGATCAACCCGTCGACGAGACCTTGCCAGAGGAACAGCGAAAACGTGCTGAACTGGAGGTCACCGAGGGCGAGTCGACGAGTGAGGTCGAGGAACAATACGCCCAGGCCCGCCAGCAGCACTATCCCGAACCACTGCTCGATCGTCACCCCCGTAAGGGACCGTCGACCAGCTGCGAGCGCCATGGTATTACCTAGCTAGCAACATGGATAATACTTCACGCGACAGCGATCAGTAATAACTCGTTGTGGGAATAATCTGAAGGACGAGCGAAGTACATCGACGACTAACTCGCTGTATCCGATAGCTCAGTCCACGGAACGTAACCCTGGCCGAGACTGCCACACGGACGTTTGGAAGTCCGATCGCGCGCACCGGTCGTACGGTACCAGGGACGGCCGAGATATCGCGGTCGACGACGCGCTGACGCCGACGCGCCGATCGCTCTCGAGCGTTCGAGCGGCGGGCCGGCCCGATCGGGAGTTGACGGAGACCAACGACTAGTCGTGCCGATCGACCGACGCGCCGAGGTCGTACAGCACGTCGAAGAAACCGGGGAAGGAGACGTCCACGTGCTCGGCCCCCTCGAGCGTCGTCTCGCCGTCCGCGACCAGGCCGGCCAGCGCGAGCGCCATGACGATCCGGTGGTCCGCTCGGCCGTCGACGGTCGCCCCCTCGAGCGTCGACTCGCCGCCGTGGATCGTCAGTGCGTCGTGTTCTTCGGTCGTCTCGACGCCCATCGATCCGAGTTCGTCGGCCATCGCGCTCACGCGATCGGTCTCCTTGTAGCGGACGTGTTCGGCGTCCACGATCCGGGTGTCGCCGTCCGCAACCGCGCCGAGCGTCGCGATCGTCGGCAGGAGGTCCGGCGTGTCCGCGACGGAAACCTCGATCCCCGACAGCGGTGCCGCCGATACGTCGATCGTCCCCGCGTCGCGATCCCACTCGACGTCGGCACCCATCCGATCGACGACGTCGACGATGGTGGTGTCGCCCTGCGCGCTCGGCTGTGCGCCCTCGATCGTGACCGTCCCGTCGCCGGCGATCGCACCCGCCGCGAGGAGGTAGGAGATCGACGAGAAGTCCCCTGGGACGCGGTACTCGCCGTCGGCGGGTCGGTACTGCTGGCCGCCCGGGACCGCGAACCCGTCGTCGGTGTGGCGGGCCTCCACGCCGAAGGCCTCGAGCACCTCGACCGTGATATCGACGTACGGTGCGGACTTGAGTTCCGTCTCGAGGTCGACCTCGATCCCCTCGTCGGTGACCGCGCCCGCCAGCAGGAGCGCCGTGATGTACTGCGAGGAGACGTCGCCGGGGATCGATACCGTGCCGCCCTCGATCGGACCGCTGACGACCAGCGGCGCCTGGCCGTTCCCGCGGGTGCTTTCCGCCTCGCCGCCGAGATCCGAGATCGCCTCGAGAAGCGGGCCCTGCGGGCGCGATCGGAGCGACTCATCGCCCGTCAGCACCGACGTGCCGTCGGCGAGCGCGGCCGCCGCGGTGACCAGTCGCATCGTCGTGCCGCTGTTGTCGCAGTCGATCACGTCCGCGGGCACGTCCGGGCGCCCGTCGAAGCCCTCGATCTCGAGTGTCCCCTCGGCCGATCGCGAGACGGAGCCACCGAACAGGGTCACTGCGCGGGCGGTCGCCCGCGTGTCTGCGCTCCAGAGCGCGTCGTGAACCGTCGCGCTGTCGGCGTATCCCGAGGCGAGGATCGCCCGGTGGGTGTAGCTCTTCGACGGCGGCGCGCGGGCCCGTCCGCGAACACGGGACGGGGAGATGGTAACGTCCATACGGGGTCCTCGTCCGGCCGCCCTATCACGATACCGGTGGTGGTAGAATTCCGGACGTCTTCGTCCGGCCCGTTCCGACCTCACGAACGATTCCGATTCCGATCCCGTAACGCATACTCCACTTCCGTTCGAACCGCGAGACGATGCGCTCCGCCTCCCGCCGTCGACTGCTCGTCTCCGGGACGGCAGCGGCCGCCAGCGTCCTTACAGGGTGTACGTTCGGGAGGGCCAGCGTAGACCTCCTTGACGGCACCGTTCGGAACCGGGCGGGCACCGGTCGAACGGTCTCGGTCGAATTGATCCGATCGGACGGGGTGGTCGATTTCAGGCGGACGTACGACCTCCGACCGGACGACGACATCGAATTCGACGTCACCGATCCGGCGACGGAGTATACGCTTCGCACCGACGTGACGGGCGGGAGCACGAAGACCGAGCAGTGGAACAGCCGCGACTGTCGGACCGTCCGTGTCACGCTCCGCGAGACGGAAATCCAGTACGGTTTCGACGCGTGCTGACCGTCGACCGCCGCGTTGCGATCGCGCCGTCGAGACGCGAGGCGTCTCCGTGAGCGGAATCCGGGCAATTATGTGGGCCGATCGCACATCACCGGACATGGAGACCGATCTGTCGCCGCTTCTCTCGTATCTGGACGACGAGGGGCTGGACGGCTACCTGATCGACGACGACGCCTCGGACTCGGACCAGCGGTACGTCTCCGGCTTCGACGCGCCGGACGCCTACCAGACGCTCGTCACCGCGGACGGCGGGGTCCACCTGCTGGTTTCGGGTCTCGAGTACGGCCGCGCCAGTTCTGACGCGGACGCGGACACCGTCACGCGCCGATCGGCCTACGACTACCAGGACCTGATCGCGGAGTACGGGCAGTACGAGGGGACGATTCGGGGCGTGGCCGCGTTCCTCGCCGATCACGACGTCGAGTCGATCGCCGTCCCGCGGTCCTTCCCGACGGGAACCGCCGACGGCCTCCGCGATCGCGGCGTCGAGGTCACGGTCGAGTCCGAGGGGATCGTCGAGGACGTCCGCGCGATCAAGACCGAGTGGGAGATCGAGCAGATCCGGGCGACCCAGCGGGCCAACGAGGCCGCGATGGCGGCCGCCGAGGACCTCATCGCGTCCGCGGACGTCGAGGACGGCGTCCTCGTCCACGAGGGCGACCCGCTCACCAGCGAACGCGTCAAAGAGGAGATCGAGATCACGCTGATCCGCCACGGCTGTGCGCTCGACGACACGATCGTCGCCTGCGGGGTCGACGCCGCCGACCCGCACGATCGGGGCAGCGGGCCGCTCGAGGCGGACGAACTGATCGTGATCGACATCTTCCCGCGGGACAAGGAGACGAAGTATTTCGCCGACATGACCCGAACCGTCGCCGTCGGCGACCCGGACGACGAGGCCCGACGACGGTACGAGGTCACGAGGGCGGCCCACGAGGCCGCCCTCGACGCGATCGAACCCGGCGTAACCGGGGCCGACGTTCACGATGCGGCCTGTGACGTGATCGAGGACGCCGGCTACGAGACGCTCCGGAGCGATCCGGGAACGGAGACGGGGTTCATTCACAGCACGGGCCACGGCGTCGGCCTCGACATCCACGAACAGCCGAACGTCTCCCCCGCCGGCGGCGACCTCGAACCCGGTCACGTGATCACGATCGAACCCGGGATCTACGACCCCGCGATCGGCGGCGTCCGCATCGAGGACCTGGTCGTCGTCACCGAGGACGGCTACGAGAACCTGACCGACTACCCGATCGGCTCCGGCCCGACGATCGAGTGATACAGTTTACTGTAAGTCAGTTCCGGCGCAACCGCCGCCCGGATCGCGGTTGCGCCGGTACATCGGTACAGCAATCCGTATGAGGGCGCGGATATCGAACGAGCCGTCGATCGAGTAGTCCGCTCACCGCGAGCGCGCGATCCGCTCGGCGACGTCAAGTCCGTTTCGTAACGCCGCGTGAACCCGCGGCTCGCCGGCGACCCAGTCGCCGAGACAGTAGCAGTTCGCCTCCTCCGCCGCGCGAATCGGTCCCTCGCGCACCTGCCCCTCCGGCTGCGCGTACCGCCACCCCTGGTGGTCGGTCCAGTCGGGGTTCGTGAGTCGATCGTCGTCGAGGACGTCGGCGACCATCGACGACAGTTCGTCGAGGTTCGACTCGGGGTCGGCGTCGTAGTGGTCGACCGACCAGTCGTGGTTCGCCTGCACGACCAGTACGGACTCGCCGTCGGGGACGTGGCCGGGCTTGCACTCCTCGCGGGCGATCCAGCCGATCTCGTGGGCCTTGTCCGTGTTCACCAGCGCGTAGTAGGGCGTCTCGAGTTCGAACGGGTAGTGGAAGACACCCGTCCAGACCGTCCGGTAGGGGACGTCACCGATCGCCTCGACCAGTCGCGGGCGTAGATCGGCGTCCCACGCGGCCGATCGGAGCAGGGCCGCCGTCTGGGGTGCCGGCGGGTTCAGACAGAGCACGTCGAAGGGGCCCCACGACTCGCCGTCGTCGTCCTCGAGTCGCCACTGCGGAGTGCCGGTGCCGTCGCCGGACTCGCGGATCAGCCGTTCCACCCGCGTCTCGCGATGGACGGCCGCGTCGGTCCGGGCGAACAGCCGCTTGCCGAGCTGGGTGAGGCCCCGCCGGTAGGTCCACTTGTGCTCGTCGGCGTCCCGGCCCTCCGAAACGGTTCCGTCGCGGTCGAACGTCCAGACGGGCTCCGCGATGTCGACCAGTCCGTCGGTGTCGAGCGTTTCGGTCAGGAGGTCGACCACCCGATCGTCGTCGGACTTGACGTAGTTCGCGCCGTAGTCGTAGACGACGCCGTCGCGCCGTCGCGTCGCGGCCCGGCCGCAGACGCCGCGGGACTTCTCGAGAACCGTCACCGATGCGTCGTCGATCGTCTCCTCGAGGGCGTACGTCGCGGCCGCCGCGGCCGCGCCCGCGCCGACGATTCCGATCCGTGTCATAGTCGGTGTTCGAGGCCGGCGCATGAAGAACCCGTGTGCTAACAGTGTCGGCCGGGGCCGGCGGCGGGAACACACGAGGCGATCGTGCCGGCCGATCGGACGGCGACTCATACGGATTGCTGTAACTATTTACCGCCGATCACCAGGACGGGGTCGGCGATCGGCGGTAATTGACTACAGCAGTCCGTATCAGTCGGCGTACGTCTCCCGCTCGGCGATCAGGACCTCGGTCTCGTCGATCGACGCGAACACGCGCACGCGCTCGTCGGCCGCGTCGCCATCAGTGTCGTTGCCCGCTGTGTCATCGCCGCCGCTCCCGTCGCCGTCGTCGGTCTCCGGGCGTTCGGTGGCGAACTGGACGTCGCCGACCGTCGCCGTCCCGTTCACCGCGGGAATCTCGGTTTCGCCGACCAGGTCCCCGTCGCTCGTGACCCGAAGCAGGAACGCATCGTCGGTCGGGGCGACGTCGATCGCGCGGCCGTCGATCGTGGCCGCCGCCCGCACCGGATCCGACGCGAACGAGCGGGTCGTCTCGCCGTCGTGCCTTAGATCGACGACGTAGGCGCTCTCGTTGCCGACGACGTCCCAGCCGGTGCGCTCGGCGCGAACGGTCTCCCGCCAGCCGATCCCGCCGAGTTCGACCGACGCGGTGCCCTCGTGGGCGATGACGGCCGCGCGCTCCCCGACGGTCCAGATCTCGCGGTCGTCGTTGACGACGAACAGGCCGCTCTGCTGGACATCGAGGAAGGCCTCGTCCTCACCCACACCGTCCGGGTCCACGATCGGGGTCTGACCGGGGGTCGCGTTCTCCTCGTAGGTGACGGTGTAGCCGCCGACCGCGACACCCCCGGAACCGGGCACGGCGTCGCTCCCGACGACCAGCAGGTTGAACGGCACGCTCGGGAGCGCGACGAGGACGGTCAGGCCGACCAGGAGCGCGAACGCGGCCCCGCGACGGGTCACCGGGCCCGCGTAGATTCGATCGGGGACGATCGGCGGGAGTGCCGGCAGCGCGAGCACGACGGCGGCGACGAGCGAGGCCCCCACCATCGGGGCGAGCGGGACGTCGTCCCGGACGACGCCCGCGACGATACCCGCGAGCACCCCGACCGCGAGGACGGCGAGCCAGCCGATCGCGAGTCGGCGCCGCGTGGGGGCGCGAGGGAGGACGGAGAGGGGACGCGGTAGCGGTCGGGCGCGTCCCGCGATCGCGACGGTGAGCAGAAGCGTCAGGCCGATCACGAGGACGACGCCCGCACCGCGATAGAGGGTGTAGACGTCGTCGCCGCTCGAGACGAGCAGCCAGAGCGACTGGACGAGGCCGAGCGACAGGGCCGCGAAGAACACCCGCTCGGCCGCCGGACGCCGCCCGCGGTGTCCCAGCAGGGCGGCCCCGACGACGACGCCCAGCAGGAAGCCGAGCAGGTGGGCCTGGAACCCGATCCCGGCCCACGCCGGCGGCGCGGGCGCGCCCGGATCGATCGTCTCCCGGACGATCGGCTGTGAAAGCGCCAGGTACAGCGTCTGGAGCGCGCTCGCCGCGACGACGGCGACGACCGTCGAGATCGGGTAGGTCACCACGGCGAAGCCGGCGATCGCGAACACCGCGCCGGAGAACCCGAGGCCCGGCCCCAGCCCGAACACCGCGGTCAGGAACGCGGCGGCGAGGAGCGCGGCCGGGAACACGACGACGGCGCGAACCCACGGGCGGGCGAGCCATCCCTCGGCGCGTGTGCCGTCCGCGCCCGCTCCGTGCTCGCCCCTCGATCGGGTCGACGGCGGATAGTGGCCCCACGCGTACTCGGCGATCGGCGCGAACGCGAGCGTCCCGGCCATGTTCGAGGCGATGTGGCCCGGCGAGCCGTGAGCGATCCCGGCCGTGAGGAGTCCGGTCGGGTAGAAGTACGACCACGTGACGAACGGGAGCGTGACCGGATCGGACACGTGGCGGACGTTGCTCTGGACCAGCACGTAGAACGCGACGACGATCGCGACGGTGACGGCGGTCCCCCACGGAACCCCGTAGACGAACCGGTCCGCGACGAGCGATCGCCAGTGCCCCTTTCCCGCAGTGAGCCAGGCGAACCCGAGCGCGACGAGGACCGCCACAACGAGAACGACCTGCGTCGGTGTGATCGGCATCGGGTAGTCGTTGGACCGGCGGGAGCACAAAGATTTGGTCGATCGGACGGAGACTGGAGCCCTCGACGGCCGAGTTCCCGACAGCATCGAACGCACTCCTCACACGGCGGTCCCGACGACCCGTCGCTTCGAGCGAACCTCGCGCCAGCCGATCGATCGAACGGCTTTTGCGACGGCGGGCGGTAGACGTGCCCGATGGACGTACTGATCGTCGGCGCGGGGTCGATGGGGACGTGGTTCGGGGGCGCCGTCGACGCCGACGTCGCGTTCGCCGACGTCGAACCCGACGCCGCGACCGCGGCGGCTGACGCCGTCGACGGGGCGGTCGCCGAACTCGAGGGGACCGACAGCTACGACGTCGTCTGCGTCGCGGTGCCGATGGCCCACGCCGTCGACGCCATCGCGACCCACGCCGATCGGGCCGAGCGGGCGATCCTCGACGTCTCCGGCGTGATGGGGCCGCCGCTCGAGGCGATGGCGCGACACGCCCCGGGGCTCGAGCGTGCGAGTCTGCACCCGCTCTTCGCCCCCGAACGGGCCCCGGGATCGATCGCCGTCGTCCGCGACGAACCCGGCCCGACCACGGACGCCGTGCTCGAGGCGCTCGCGGCCCGGGAGAACGACCTCGTCGAGACGACGGCGGCCGAACACGACGAGGCGATGGAGTCGGTGCAGGCGGCGACCCACGCCGCCGTACTCTCTTTCGCCCTCGCGGCGGAATCGGTCCCGGAGGGGTTCGAGACGCCGATCTACGCCGACCTTCGAAAGCTCGCCGAAACCATGACCGAGGGGACGCCGCGCGTCTACGCGGACATCCAGGAGACCTTCGACGGGGCCGACTCCGTCGCCGAGGCCGCCGCCGCCGTCGCCGCCGCCGACGCCGACGAATTCGCGACGCTGTACCGCGAGGCCGCGGCCCGGTGGCACCGCGGCGACGGACCGACCGGCGGGGACGACTCGCCAGCGGTCACCGACGGCCCGACCGGGGGTGACGATCGGTGAGCGACCAGCGCGAGGCGATCCGATCGAACGCGAAGTACCTGCGCAACGTTCGCCCGATCGATCCCGAGGAGATCTGCGACTACGTCGAGGGGAATCCGCATCCGGCCGTCGTCCGCCAGCACCTTCGCGAGGACGCCGCCGACCTCGGACTGATCGAACGTGACGACGGGACGTTCGTCCCAGTCGACGAGGAACCGGTCGCCCCTCGTCGAGGCCCCGCCGAACGGGTCCCCGCCGCGTACGAGACCCGACTCGAGGACCTGCTGGTCGATCGCTACGGCGTGGGCTGGCACGAGGACGGGACGGGCGACCTGCTCCGATCGACGATCCGCCGATTCAAGGAGCGCTACCTCGAGCGACGGCCGGTCGAGTACGACGACGACGTGGCGGCGGGATACGCGATCTACCACCTGCCGGCCTACTACGCGGCGGTTCAGTACGCGCTGGACGACCTGGCCGATCGGGGCCTGCTCGGCCGTAACGTGCGCGTGCTCGACGTCGGGGCGGGCGTCGGCGGCCCCGCGCTCGGACTCTGTGACTACCTGCCCGGGGACGCCCTGCTCGACTACCGCGCGATCGAACCCAGCGCGGCGGCGGACGTCCTCGAGGAACTGCTCGCCGAGACGGGCCGGAACGTCCACACGACGATCCACCGGACGACCGCCGAAGCGTTCGACCCGGCCGCGGTGACCGACGGGAACGCCGCCGACGGCTTCGATCCGACCGCACCCGACGACGGATTCGACCTCGTGCTGGCGTGTAACGTCCTGAGCGAACTCGACGCCCCGGAGGCCGTCGCCGAGCGCTACCTCGAACTGCTCGCTCCGGACGGGACGTTCCTCGCGATGGCACCCGCGGACAGGAACACCGCGATCCAGTTGCGCGAACTCGAACGATCGCTGGAGGGGCGCGAAATCGACGTCGCGAACGGGACCGGCACCGTCACCGTCTACGGCCCCACGGTCCGGCTGTGGCCCGGCCACACCCCGTCCGATCGGGGCTGGTCGTTCGACGTGCGTCCGGACCTCGACGTACCGTCGTTCCAGCGCAAACTGGACGAGGCCACGCCCGAGAGCGACGACGAGCACGCCCCCGGCGAGTTCGTCAACGTCGACGTCCAGTTCGCCTACTCCCAGTTGCGACTGGACGGCCGACGACGGATCGACCTCGACCTCGATCGCGAGGAGTGGGCGCGGATGGCCGAGATGGATCGCCACGTCACGAACCGGATCGATCTCGTCGCGGCGAAACTCAGTCGCTCGCTGAGCGAGGGCGACGCCAACCCCCTGTTCAAGATCAGCGACGGGAGCGAGTCGATCGACCACTACGCCGTCCTCACGACGGAGACGTCGCTCAACCGGGCGCTGCTCGAGGCCGACTACGGCGCGGTCCTGGCGTTCGAGCGGATCCTCGCCCTCTGGAACGACGACGAGGAGGCCTACAACCTCGTCGTCGACGAGGAGACGATCGTCGATCCGATCGCATAGGTGCCGAGGAATTTGGCCTTTCGACCCCCACCTGGCACATCCAGTAGAACTCTCCAGAGAAAGCAGTCCGATCGACTCGCGCTCTGTATCTCTGACGAGCGCTATCGACCTCCCCATCGTCTAGCGTGACCGATACAGAGGGAGCATACAGCGGACCAACTCCAGTTGTTTTGGACGATCTGTAGTGGATCAGTAGATCTGCGTAGCTACTGCTACTGAGTGCCGATACGGAACGACAGTTCCCAGACCTGAACGCCCGTGATTACATTCGAGTCGCTTCCTTCGCTTCTTCGGCGTGTTCGAGCGCAAACTCCAGCTGTCGGCGGTGAACCGCTTCCAGTTCGTCCGCATCCGCGTCAGTGAGTTTCGTCGTCACGACCACGCCAGGGAGGCTCGTCTTCAGGTGTGAACCTCGCGTCTCAAGCATCTCCTCTAGGTTGAAGTCATCCATCGACATCGGTCCAGATAGGGGCGCCTGAGGCATCTACGTTTGCCCTTCGACGAGACGATGTGAGTTCTGAGAGACGATCACGTGACCGAGATGCACGCTGTATTCAACACCCGTCTGAAATATTCTCAACCGCTATCAGAAGGTGTATGCTGAATACAGAGGATGGGCCTTGTTTAGACGCTCCTGAATGGACAAGTCAGGAGCCCCTTCGTCTAACCAGAATACGGTGGTGACCACCTCACGGTCCAGTTTCGTACGTAGAGAACAACGCGTGAGAGCCGATTGTTTCCGCATCTAAACACGGCCCAGAGGATGTATGTAGCCCTGTCGCGGGCTGGATCGGCGCGCTATCTGCGGACACGGCGAATCCGTCACGACATCGCTTCAACGATGTCGCGGAACTCATCGAGGGTGAATGCTCGGAGCGTTTCGGTCGTCACGTTGCCGCTTTCTGCAAGCGTGAGCGCTCCCTGCGCCGCCGTCGTGTCGTCTGGGAAGTCGGCAATGACGACGCCGTCGTACCGGCCCATCGTGACGAAAAATTCCTTCCACGTCCCGCCCAGTGATTCGACCATCTCTTTCGCGTGTTCCGTCCGCTCGGGGCTCTCTCGCACGTTTGCGACGCCTTGCTGAGTGAAAGACGTCAAGAACACGTAAGTCGGCATTACGGACGTGCATACACCGAACTGAACAATATAGTCGTACCCCCGGTATCGATCTCTCTGGACAGCGTATTGACGCATACACGCTCTGTATTCAGCAGACTCTGACCGAACTCCCGAGTCGTTGTCACGAGCGTCGTGCTGGATACAGAGGCTGAGTTCAGCACGCTGGATTTGTTTCATGACGGAAAATAACTCAGGTTCCCAATAGACCTGCATATTAACTGGTGAGAATTTAACATCCAGCGTAGGGTTTGTGATGGGGATGGACGTTAGTTGTTTCCGCGACCGCCGCCTTCAACGATCAGAGTTCCTTCAAGTGTCTGAATCTCTCCTTCGTCGAATGACAACCGACAATCGTCGTTAGGTTCTTCAGTTGGATCTGGACAAAACTCAACAGACTCGTTGAATCGGGTTTTGAGAGCGATATCATACTCTCCTGGTGGTAACGGTTGGGTCGTATATGACCACGCCCTCCCAAGCATTGGTTCATCAACACTATCTAAGTGAAATTCTCCACAGTCGCTCCAATACTGATGAGACTCATCATACCCAATCGTCCGATCTGCCAACTCGACCTTGTGGTCTCGATACTCAAAGATTCTTTTATCCACTGTCTCACAATCGGTCAAATCGTGTCGTTTTACCATTAAGAAACCGTATTTAATCCATTCGCCAGTTGAGACAGTCCACTTTCCCCATGGGGCCGCTCTTCCATATGGAATATTCCTACTAGGTAATTCATTCTTACGGTCACCCTTGACACCGGATGAAAGAATAGTGGTTGTCGCCCCAATACCAGCTATCGCCGATAGTACCTTTCGTCTATTCATCATGACCGTGCGAGTTGTGGAATGGAAATGGGAAATATTTTAGGTAATTTATAATATGTGATTTACATAAATAAATAAAATTAATTTTGGTGAATTTTCTGCGGGACGGGTATTCCCCTTCCCCAAAATTAGTAGTTTGCTGAAAGATCCTTTGTGCTGACGGTCACTAACCCTCGCAGATTAGCTCTTGGTCCGCACCACATTCGCGCTCTGTATTCAGCAAAGACTGAACGTCCTACTCAGATTCTGTCAGAATCTGCCTGCTGAATATAGAGGAGATATCCAACAAACAGGCTCTATTTATTCCGAATAATTGTGGTTGAATCATCCATTCAGTATCCTTTCGAATATCCAAAACAGTTAAGAACATCTTGCTACCTGGCTCGTTCGAGCGTGCGGAATGGAGCGCGAAGCGGAATCGGCTCACCCCTGCAAAGAGTAGATCACGGTCTTCAGGAGGTTTAGGTACGGCCGACGATTTCAATCTGGTTTGCGAACGGGAACATGTCCTCCCAGTTCGGCATCCCGTCCATTGGCTCGGTTTTCCATTCGAATTCCCACGTGACTTCGTAGGTCGTTCCCTTCGGTTTTGGTGGTGTGGTATACTCGAACGAGAGGTGTTGGCCGTCTGAATCCTCCCAGTGCTCCCAGTCCTCGAACGCATCCAACACGAACGTTTCCCCGTCGATGGTGTAGGTCTGGATCGAGGAGTTGGCGAACGATTTGATCCGGTCACGATTGCCGGGGAACACCCACCCGTTATGGTGGAGGATCCAGTTTCCGACCGGTATTTCGCTGGTTTCATTAAACGGCGGGCTCCCGAGCGCCCCTGTTTCGGTTGTCGGGACGTTCGTGTTTGGCCTGGTTCCGGCTTGTGCTTCTGGCCGGGGGTCGGCATCGCCCGCTGCACTTCCGAGGCCTGCACCGGTAGCGACGGCCAGTGTCGATGCCGTTAATCGGAGTAGGTGTCGACGCTGCATACCAGCAAGATGGTTTAACAGACGATATTTAAATCTACCTGATATTTTATTTCGATTGTAGGATTGCCTAATGCCCTGCCTCCGTGGTTCTGACTGGTAGTTGCACTGCAAGTAACACTGGGGTCGGGAAGTTCGTGTGACCGATACGCGCTGTGAGTTCAGCACAGGTTGTTCGAACTACTCGGCTTCTGTCAGGAGCGGCGTGACCGGTTCAGAGTATGAGTTCAGCACGATGGTATCGTTTGTTTCACGCCAAGAGCAGTGAACGACCCGCACAGTGGTCGTGCGAATCTATCGGAGAGAATTAGATTATTCTCGTTTACGTGATTTTAATGATAACTTATAATGCGTTTCGATGACACATTGGCAGTGCGATGCAACGGAGAACATTCTTATCGGGATGTGTAATCGGCCTCTCGGCCGGTGGGCTAGCGATCCAGCCGGTTACAGCGAAGGAGAACGGCGAAGCTCCAAACGGCAACGTCTCTCGGCAGGTCGTCTACCCGTGGGGCTCAGATCAGACAGTTGATGCCGGTGAGTGGATCAAACATCGGGTCGGGTGGATTGACGTGCACGAGACGTCGAAAGAGGACATCGAAGAGTTCCTGGACGCCTCGACTGTCAACGCACGGATCGACGGGGACGAAGTCAACGATGCCGACCAGTACTGGTCCGAGCCCTACTACAACGAACGGTATGAAGGACTCACCGGCGTGAACGAGGGATGGTTCACGGAGTGGTCGTTCGTGACACCACCGAAGGAGCCGGGCGAGCACACGTTCAGCTTCGAACTATCCTTCGAAGAGAGATTCACTGATGGCGAACATGTATATCCGGAGGGGCTATCCATCCCTCTTGAGGCAACGTACACCGTGTTCAGTTAGAACCAACGGGGTAACACGAGAAACGACTGAAAACTACATCGAGACGTTGTTTGATCGAACAAGCCCTGACCAATCATCATCCCACCCGGATCGGAACCACGTTGTGTGCCACGTCCGCGCTTTGTATTAAGCACGACTCGCTGGACATTATCTAAAACTGGCAGGAACCGCAACGGTACGTTCGCATTCGTACTGACCGATTGCCCGCATCGAATTTCTCTGCCGAAGAGGGTGTGAATCAAGACTAATCAAACGTTCAGCACAGAGAACGGTTGTGTGAACGTCATCCTACCGTTCAGACCAAACATGTATTTATCAGATAGCTATAAACACGTCCTATGAGCGCACCGATCGGAGTGAAACTCATTTCGGTTCTGACGGGGCTCTACGGAGGAGTGTGGCTGATCGCAAGCATCCTCTGGAAGAACCATCCTGATCCGAACCTGTGGATGGCGCTCGGGTTTTGGATCGGCGTCGCTGTCGTGATACTGGCAGTGGGGTTGTGGGTACTCCACCCGATCGCGTGGGTGCTGACGATCGGCCTGTACGGGGTCGGCCTCCTCTGGACGACCAGGGAAATCGCGATGGGAGCGACGGACCGACTACTGGGTCTCTGTACGGGACTCCTCATCCTCGGCTATCTGGTCGCGCAGAAGGATCGATTCATCGCGTCGGCCCACCAGTCCTCGGAGAAGACGTAGGTAGTAATTACGATAGAACCGACTACCCTCGTGACCGCCGCAGGTCAGTCCTACGACAGGGACACACCGTGTGACGATCGCACGACCGTCCCGCGATCGATCGTCGTGACGGTAGTCGCGGGAACGCTCACCACCGGATCCGATCGAGTCTCCGGAAGCGGTGGCCTTTTCGCGTCGCCGACGAATCGAACGATCATGAGCGACGACCTCGAGATCCTGCTGACGAACGACGACGGGATCGACAGCGCCGGCATCCGGGCGCTGTACGACGCCCTGAGCGAGCACGCAAACGTGACCGTCGTCGCCCCGGCCAGCGACAAGAGCGCCTGCGGCCGATCGATCTCGCACGCGGTCGACGTCCACGAGCACGAACTGGGCTACGCCGTCGAGGGGACGCCCGCCGATTGCGTCGTCGCCGGACTGGCCGAACTCGGCCCCTTCCCCGACCTCGTCGTCGCGGGCTGTAACGAGGGGGCGAACCTCGGGGAGTACGTCCTCGGTCGATCGGGGACGATCAGCGCGGCCGTCGAGGCCGCCTTCTTCGACGTGCCGGCGATCGCGACGTCGCTGTACGTCCCCGCCGGCGACGGCGACACGCCCTTCTACGAGTTCGACGTCACGACCGAGGACTTCGCCGAAGCGGCGCGCGTGACGACGTACCTCGCAGACCACGCCCTCGAGGCCGGCGTCTTCGACCACGCCGCCTACCTCAACGTCAACGTCCCGCTGCCGGACGGCGAGCCGGCCCAGATCGAGATCACGCAGCCCTCGAAGCGCTACGAGATGGACGCCGAGCGAAACGGCGACGCCGTCCACCTCACGGACCGCGTCTGGGAGTCGATGGACCCCGAGTCGCTACCGGATCCCGAGGGGACCGATCGGCGGGCCGTCGTCGAGGGACGGATCAGCGTCTCGCCGCTGACGGCGCCCCACGCGACGAACCACCACGAGATTCTCGAGGAACTCGCGGCGGCCTATCGGAACCAGTGACCGTCGCTGGACGCCCGATCGCACGACGGGCGGTCGGACCGATCGATCCGACTCGCGACGCGTCTCCGCCGACCCGGAACGGTTTATACTGGGAAATCGAACCGTCGGGTATGACGACCGTCGAAATCGAGTACTGCGTCCCGTGTGGCTTCCTGAGCCGGGCGGAGGAAGTCCAGCACGCCCTCCTGACGTCGTTCGGTGCGGAACTCGACGCCGTCACGCTCGTGACGGGTGATCAGGGCGTCTTCATCGTCCGGGTCGACGACGACGTCGTCTTCGACAAGCAACGCGACGAGTACGACGTCGACGAAATCGTCCGCACCGTCCGGGAGCGACTCTAGTGCCGCCCGGATGTCGGAATAGTGAGACAAAACCGACTTGCGGGTCGCAAGGCCGGAGCTATTCGGTAACGGAGCCGTTACGATAGCTATCCCGAACGGTTTGGAGAGGAAATATATAAATGGAAGAACACAAGATCAAGGTAGGAGCGCGTCCAAGCAACGACAGTCTCAGTGGAGGGTGATCGACACATGGTATTCAGTGCACTTCGAACTCGACTCTCGTCCCTCTGGTCTTCGAACGCCGCCGACGAGGATGAATCGACCGAGTCCGCGGCGACCGCGTCCAAGGAATCGGCCGGGGAAGACGACGACGAAACGTTGAGCTACGCAGAACAGATCGAGTACGGCGTCGACGAACGGGACCTCCCCGACGAGGACAAAGTGCTCAGACTCCTCGTGAAACGCGGCGGGCGCGTCGACCAGACGACGGTCCGTGAGGAAACCGGCTGGACGGAGGACCGACTCGAGTCCGTCATCGATCGGATGGAAGACGACGACCAGATCAGCGCGATCACCGTCGGTCGCAAGCGAGTGATCTGTCGCCGCGGCTTCGAACCCAAGGGGTATCGCGGCCACCTCAACGAGTAACGCGCCGCCGATCGGCCCGACGCCGTCCCATCGGAACGCCGGCGGTCAGCGAATCCGCGTTCGTCTCCCGCTCTTTCGTTCGTATCCACACTGGTCCAGTCTGCGACCCGCAGGCGTCTCCGGCGCACCACGGGGACGATCGCGAGACCGAATCACGACGGTATCGGCCGCGGATTGTGTCGTGGCGTCGATCGCGAACCCGGGTGTGGGGATCCCGTATCGATCGTTACGGGACCGCGCGGGCGGCGTGTGCATGCTCAACTCACTTCCGGCACACTATCCTCCGTAGAAATATGTTAGAACTTGCACTGCTGTTCTTCGTGGTCGCGATCATCGCGGGCGCACTCGGCGCGGGCGGCGTCGCCGGACTCAGCATGGCGATCGGGAAGTGGCTCGTCCTGGTGTTCCTGGTCCTCGCCGTCATCTCCCTGCTGCTGTGAGGGAGCGTTCGATCGGCCCCGTCTCACAATCGGGCGGTCGCTCGAACTTCGCTACCGGTAAGTCGAATTGACAGGAACGATTCACTCGTCACGGTGACGTACGCGAGGCGCGCTTTCCCGGCGACTACGGCCGATCACGCTCGGAGACGGCTCACTCGAAAGGACGTAGCAGTACGGACACAGTTTCGAAAGTAGAAACGTTCATTCTACTGGTATGCGTAGTCGGCGAACAGCGATGGCGCACAACGACGACGTGCGACGGGTGCTCGCGGCGTGTGCGGAGTGTGATTCCGTCTACGCCGCGCGACAGTGGCCTGAGGGCGAAACGCGAATCATCGGACAGGACGGCTGTTCGTGTGGGTCGACGGAGTTCGACGTCGTCGACGATTCCGGAGACCCGGAATCGGATCCCCCGACCGGGTGACGGATCGGCCGACAGGTCCGACGGATCGGACTGTCACCGGTCCACAAACTATTTATCGGGACCTTCCGATGTGGCGGCATATGTACGGTCCCCGGAGTGACACGAGTCGATCGCCGCCGGAGCATGGTCGCTGAGTCGGCCCCGCTACGGGGTGACCTGCGAGTAGTGCCGTTCGAGGGCGACACTCTGGTCTCGCAGGCGGCGACGGTGTACGACGAACTGCTCGCCGATCGCGGCTACGACGTGACCGATATTCTGGTCCTGAAGCGGTTTCCGACCGGCATCGAGGACTTCGCGGAGGGACTCGTCGAGGAACTGGATCTCCTCGGCCGGCCGAACGTCAAGACCATCTCGCGACACGCCTCGCGGGTCGTGACCGAACACGCCCCGGACGCGCGCATCCTCTCCGACGTGGAGCGGATCGAGACCCTCTCGATGGTCCTCGACGGCCACACGTGGGAGCACGACTACTTCGCCGGCGCGGCGAGCCACGAGTCGTTCGGCCGCGACGTCGGTCGGGTGCTGCTCGCCGCGAGCTACGGCGGCGGCTTCGACCTCCCGGCGGGGCCGGACCGGGGTCCACACACTGAGTTACTCGCGGAACTGGCGGCCGTTCGCGATCGGTTCCACGACTGGCTCGCGACGCAGGGGTGGGTCGAACGTCCGGACGTACTCTCGCGGGCCGTCGCGGCGCTCGAGGACGACGCGGTCCGTTCGACGATCGAGCGTGAGTTCGAGGCGATCGTCGCCGTCGGCTTCGAGGAGTTCGGGACGGTCGAACGCGACTATCTCGCGGCGCTGGCCGAGAACGCCGAACTGGTGTGTCTCGGCGAGGCGCACGCGAGTATCGCCAGGGTCTGGAACGAACCCGGCTCGGTCGCGGATCTCGGGTCCGAGCTGACGGTCGAGGACGCGGCCCGGCGTCGCGAGCGGCCCACGACGCCCGACGCGGTCGCGCGGTACCTCGCGACCGACGACGACTCCGTGCTGGACGGCCTCGAGGACCCGATCTACACGATCACCGGGGACACCCTCTACGATCAACTCGCGACGATCGCCAACGAGATCGGCTACCTCCGGACGGAGCACGACCTGACCTACGACGACGTCGCCGTGCTCGTCAAGGACTCGACCGGTCCGATCGGGACGGCGCGACGGGTGCTCCAGCGGGCCGGCATCCCGACCGCGTCCGCGACGGTGACCGGACTGGGCGGCGATCGGGCGGTGCGCGAACTCCACGCGCTCGCCGCGTACCACGCCGCGTCCGATCGCGAGACCCGGGAGCGCGCGGGCCGGATCCTCGCCGATCGGCTGGGCGGGTGGCCCGACGACGCGCTCGCCGCCGTGGCCGACGAAGCCGGCGTTCGCGAGCAACTCGGCCGCTGGATCCTCGAGACGGATCTCAAACGCCGGATCGCGGAGAACGAACCGATCGAGGCGCGCGCCCAGTTCCACCACGTCGAGCGAGTGCTCGACATCGCGGCGTTCGTCGAGACGGCCGACTCTCTGCCCGACACCTGGGACGGGTTCCTGCGGATGCTCGAACGGGCGATCACCTACGTCGCCTCGGACACGTACTCGACGGCCGTCGACGTCGAGGAGAACGGCGTGCTCGTCGACGCCGTCCGGATCTGCAAGCACGATCGGCGAACGGCCGTGTTCCTGGTCGACGTCCACGAGGGCCAGTATCCCGAATCGAGACAGCTGACCCAGCTGTTTCCCCGCCAGTGGCTCCGGGAGATGCCGGGCTACCCCGGCGTGACGACGCCAACCGCCGCGGACGTGCGGGCCACGTTCGAGACCGCACCCGCGACGATCGACGAGCCCTACGACGCCTACTACGCCGAACTCTCCAGACGGCAGCTGGCGATCGGGGCGCGAGCGGCGGGCGAGCGCCTCTATTGCTGTACGTCGCGGACGAACGAGTCGGCGCTCGGGAAGCGCCAGCACCGCTCGCGCTACCTCGCGGACCTGGAAGCGCGGAAGGAGGTGCCGGTCGTCGAGGTGGGCTCCGACGACGCCGAACGGGGGATCTACACGCACGGCGAGGCGAGCACGGCGGTGCTGTCGGAGCCGTGGGACCAGCTCGAACGGATCCAGGGCGCGGCCAGCACCGGTTCCGAGTACGACCTCCGCCGGGCCGAGCGGTCGTTCGGAGCGATCGGCGCGTTACTCGAGTCCGACGACCTCGACCCGCGGTTCGAACAGGCGGTGTACGCACAGATCGATCGCGCACTCGGAGAAGTGGGCCGAAGCGGCGATGAGGAGGAAGCGGTCCACGGCGATAGCGAGGTGGTGAGACGCGATGGCGAGTGAGCGCGACGTTGCGGCGGATCCGGACGCGCACGCGGACGCTCCGATCGGCCTCGACGAGGTCGAGACGTACCTCCGCTGTCCCCGTCAGTACCAGTACGAACACCGTCAGACGATTCGAACGCGGACGACCCGGGACGCGATCGATCGGCGGACCGAACTCTACAGGAACGTCCTCACGTCGACGCTCGATCGGTGTGACGAGGCTGACGAGGGGACCCTCCTCGAGACGGCCATGACGTGCCTGCAGGACCGGCTGGAGGCGACGACGCCTGAAGCCGGAGGCGCGACCGGCCGCCACCGGCGGTACGACGAGGCCAGCATCCGGAACGCGGTCCGAAACTACGTCGCCGAGTACGGCCGGGCCCACGCAGAGGGCGCGATCGCGATCGACGAGACCTACGCGTACTCGGCGGGCGGGCACACGTTCGCCTGTCCGGTCGATTGTCTCCGCACCGACGGCAAGCGGTACGAGATCGGACGGTTCGTCACGACCCTGGACGGGATCGTTTGGGAGAACCCCTACAGCGATCCGGTCGCCCAGTACCGGGATGGCGAGGCGTTTTACCCCCGACAGGCCGGGAGCGTTCTCAGGGCGTACGCGACGATCCACGCCGTCGCGGCGGCTCACGGGATCGACGCTCACAACGTCTCCTACCGGTACTACGCGATCGCCCAGGAAACCTATCCGGACTACGGGGACGGCGTATCGGGACCGGAGGTGATCTCGGACCGGCGGGACGCGACGGACGCCTGCTGGGAGGCCGACGACGCGTGTGACGACGTTCTCGTCGAGGCGGCCCGGCGGATCGTCGACGAGAACTGGGATCCGGGCGATCGGTGGGACGAGGTTGTCGCCCGGTCCTGTCGACGCTGTCCGTACGAGTCGATGTGTCTGGATCGCCTCAACAGGGAGGTGCAGTTCTGACCGATGATCGATCGAGAGACCACACCATGACCGACGGAGACGGGACCGACGAGCGGGAGACGGACGACGGCGCGGCGACAGCGGACGAGGCGACGCTCAGCCCGCGAGGCAACCAGCGAGACGTCGTCGCGGCGACCGACGATCGGCTCATCGTCAGCGCCGGCGCGGGCACCGGCAAGACCCAGACGATGGCCTGGCGGATCGAGGACGCGATCGAGAACCGAGGCGTCTCCCCCGAGCGCATCCTCGTGTTGACGTTCGCCAACGAGGCCGCCCACGCCATCAAGGACGACCTCGGCGACCTGCTCACGGACGGCCGGGGGTACGACGTCGACGCGTACACCTACCACGCGTTCTGCCAGCAGTTGCTCGGCGAGTACGCGTACTACTTCGACCTCGCGCCGGAGTTCGACCTCGTCACCGACGACGATCGGCGGGCGATCGTCCAGTCGCTCGTCGACGACCTCGAGTACCGGTTCGTCGAACCGATCGACGCTCGGACCGGGGCCGACCGGGTCGAGCGCGACCTCATCGACTTCATTGAGGACCTCAAACGGGCGGGCGTCACGCCCGACGGGGTCGCCTCGTCGCTCCCCGAAACCGAGACGATCGCCCGGCTGTCGACGCTGGCCCGGGAACTGCACGCGCTCGGCCGGCGGCTGTTCGACACCGATCGGAACCCGACCCTCACGGACGACCCGCTCGCGTTCCAGGACCGCTTTCGGAACTACCGGACGGTACTCGAGCACAAGCGAGGACGACTCGAATCCGGAACGCCGGTCGAGGCCGAGGTGGCCGACTACCTCGGGGCGATGATCGACCTCGTCGACGAACTCGAGGCGTTGCTCCTCAACGGGGCCTCGAGCTGGTACGAACGGTTCGTCCCGCAGGCCCTCCTCGCCGGGAACGTGCCCTCCTTCTTCTCGGATACCTACCAGACGCCGATCGGGCGACTCGTCGCCTTCGTCGAGATGCTCCAGCAGACCCACGACTTCCTGCCCGGCTACCGGGCCTACGAGCGGGAACTCGCCGGCGAGGGCGCGTTCCAGCAGGCGCTCGATTACGACGACCTCATCAGGTGGGCCACGACGTTGCTCTCGGACGAGACCGTCCGCTCGGGGATCGTCGACCAGTGGGACCTGATCCTCTGTGACGAGTTCCAGGACACCGACGACGCGCAACTGGAGCTGATCGCCGCGCTGGGTGCCGAGACGGAGCTGTTCGTCATCGGCGACCAGGATCAGGCGATCTACGAGTGGCGGGGCGCCCACCCCGAGAATATGGACCGGATCACCGACGAACTCGACGGGTTCGAACGCTACTCCCTGGACCTGAACTTCCGATCGCCGGACGCGATCCTCGACCTCGTCGCCGACCTGCCGGCCGACAGCCAGGGGCTGTCGGCGTTCAAGGACGACGTCGAGAACGCCGTCGTCACGGTCGACGCGGCCGACGAGGAAACGGAGCAGGCGGCCCAGGTCAGCACGGCCATCTCGAAGCTCGTCAAGGGGACCCTCCCCGCGATCGAGGCGGCGGATCTGGGTGACGTCGCGGTGCTCGTCCGGACGAAACGCCAGGCCGACCTGGTCGCCGCCCAGCTCGACCAGGCCTGTCTCCCCTACGAACTGGCCCACGACATGGGCGGCGAGACGTCCCCGGGGATCGAAACCGTCCTCGCGTACCTCCGGCTGCTCGTCGATCCGCGCGACGACGTCAGCCTGAACCGGGTCCTGACGATGTTCTACCGCGTTCCCGCGGCCGACCTGGACCGGCTCAACCGCGCGGAGACGAGCACCTATCGCGCGCTCGCCGATCGGCCGGCGAGCGAGTTCGACGCGCCCGAGCGCCTCGAGCGGGCCCGTTCGGACGTCGAGACGCTGCGATCGAAGCGCCACCGGCTGTCGATCTCGGAGCTCTACGCCGAACTCAAGCGGGAGACGCGGTTCGAGTGGTTCCTGACGGCCGGCGAGCGGCGGGAACTCGCGGCGATCGAGCGGCTGATGGAGTCGTTCGACGAGGGCCGGGTCACGCAGTCGCGGCTCACCGAGGAGTTCGTCTCGTACCTCGAACTGCAGGGCGAGATCAGCGGCCGGGAGTCGGGCGGCGACCTGGAGACGGCGGCGGGGTCGGAGGACAAGATCGACGTCATGACGATCTTCCAGGCCAAGGGCCTGGAGTTCGACGTCGTGATGCTCCCGTTCCTGAGCGCCGACCACTGGCCGCCGCTCCCGCCCGGGACGTTCCCCAATCCCTACCCCCAGTCGACCCACTCGTTTTCGGCGCTCGTGGACCTCGTCGACGCCGATCGGAATACCTCGCTGTGGACCGACCACTCGGTGGGCGAGGTGCCCGAGGAGTGGCGGGTGCTCCACGTGGGCCTGACGCGGGCGAAAGAGCGGCTGTTCCTCTTCGGCACCGACCCGGACGAGCCAGACGTGCCGGCGAGCCAGCTCGACGAGTACCTCGCCGGCGTCGAGTGGAGCGTCGGCGGCCCGCACATGGACGTCTGGGAGCGGATCACCGACAGCTACGAACAACTCGACGATCGGTTCCGGACCGACCTCACCGACGAGATCGACGCCGGTCTGGACCGCGAGTCGGTCTCGCTCCAGTACTTCGAGACGCCCATCGCGCTCGAGGACGCGATCGACGAGACGCTGGGGCTGGCCCGGCAACTCCGGGCCGGGACGCTCTCGACGATCGATCCCGAGACGGTCGGCTACCGGACCGACCTCACCGGCGGGGTCGGCCGGGAACTGGAGCGCCGTCACAGTCACAGTTCCGTCGAGACGGTGGGCCAGTGCGAGCGTCGCCACGTGCTCGACCACGTCGTCGACGCGTTCGCGGACCCGCTCGCGGACGGCCTCCCGGATTCGTCCGGCGCGACCGGTGCGTCACCGATCGCGATCGGGACCCTGTTCCACTTCGTCGCCGAAGAGGCGTTCTGGCGGGACTACACCGGGCCCGACGAGTGGCGTGCCGCCTGCGATCGACTCGGGCGGCTCCACGGCCTCGAGGACGCCGTTCCGGCGGCCAGAGCCTGCGTCGATCGCTACTTCGCGACCCCGGCGTCCGACTGGGAGACCCTCGGCGCGGAGGTCCCGTTCGAACTCGCCGACTACGACGCGGGCGTCGGCGGCCCGATCGTCGGCTCGATCGACGCGATCGCGCGGACCGACGACGGCGAGGTCGTGATCCTCGACTACAAGACCGGGAGCCAGCGCAAGGAACTCGGCGAGAGCTACCAGTTGCTGCTGTACCTCCTCGCCGCCAGGGACGTGTTCTCGACGCCGATCCGAACGGCCGGCTACGTCTACGTCGGGCCGAACGGCCCCGACGTCCAGCTGTTTTCCGCCGCGCAGTTGCTGGACATGCGCCCGCAGTTGACGGCGGATCTCCAGGCTGCAGACGGGAGCGAGTTCGGGACCGCCCGGTGTGGCCCCCACTGCCGGGACTGTACGCACACGTCGCTCGGCTGTGCCGACGACGCGGTCTTCGAGTGAGAGTTCGATCGACATCGGAACGATATCCCTGGACGACGGGATGGCCCATCAATAGCAGGCCAGCCAGCCAAGATATTTCGCCGCGCCGATTGCCACGATCAATTCGCGCTTCCACACATGGAGGACGTACCGAACGGCAGCGCTCACGGGATGACGAGACGAGGCTTGCTCGTCAGCCTCGCCGGTTCGAGTGCGATCGCCGCGTTCGGGCTGACCGGGCTCTGGTTCGGCGCGGCAAACTATCACCTCCGGCTCGGCTTCTCGCAGCTCGGGATCAACCCGATCCTCGCGGCCTCCGTCGGGTTCGTCTCGTTCGAGGGGTGGCAGCTCCTGTTCTATGACCAGGACCAGTTCGACGATCCGGACGAGACGCTCGCGAAAGGGGTATTCATCTCGATCCCGATCGCGGCCGTCATCTACGTTCTCGTCGGCTTCGTGATCACGACGCTGTTACCCGAGGAGGTCGTCGCCGCCCAGCCCGAACCAGCGTTGCTCTACGGTGCCCTGCTCATCTCGAAGTGGCTCGCACTCGCGGTCGGGATCGCCGGCCTCATCTCGGCCGCGAGTGCGATCAACTCGACGCTGTTCAGCGAGGCCCTCTTCGCGAAGAATCTGATCAGTGACGATATCCTACCGCACGAGATGGGCGATCCGGATGCGGACGCCGCCCCGGCGCGGAGCGTGCTCGTTATCGGTCTCCTGACGGCCGCGTTCACCGCCCTCGGCAGCCTCGAGGCGGTGGTGGAGTTCGCCTCACTGGCGTTCATCGTCGTGTTCGGGGCCATGAGCGCGCTCGCACTGACGGTACGCGACGAGGAGGGCGTCGACGTCAACCCACTGCCGCCGCTGCTGGGTGCTGTCGGCTCGGCCGCGTTCTTCGTCATGCTGACGTGGTACCTCTACTCGCAGCTTCCGGCGGTCTTCTGGCTCGTCGTCGTCATCGCGGCGGCCGTCTTCGCGATCGAGGCGACGTACTTCAAGCGGCAGTCCCTTTCGGAGGGGATCCGGACCGTAGAAAAACGTCTCTGACCCCTCGGGAACCGTTCGACGTCGGACTCGCGATCGAACGGATAGCCTCGACGACGATCGTCCTGCTCGACCGGGGTGGATCGGGCGTCCGTCCGCAAGCGGCCGCGATAGACACCCTTCGTCAGTCGTCGGTGGGTTGCCAGCGGCTCCCGGTTCCGACCGGCGCTTCGTCCGTCGAGAGCGAGGTTTCGTGGTACAGCTGCTCGAGATCCGTCACGGTCCGATGCACGGCGTACTGTCCGACGGCCGCTCGGGTGTCCCACTCGGCGTCCAGACAGCCCTCGATTTCGGCGGCCATCGCCTCGCGGTCCCCGTACGGGAATCGGGCACCGTTTTCGGGCCCGATCGTTCGATCGAACGGCGCGACGTCGGCGGCGACGACGGGGGTGCCACAGGCGTTGGCCTCGAGCGTCGAGAGCCCCAGGGTGTCCGCGGTCGAGGCGGTCACGAAGACGTCGATCGAGGAGTAGAAGATCGGCAACGCTTCCCTGGGGAGGAAGTCCCGGATCGTCACGTTGTCCGGGGCGTCGCGCTCGAGCTGGTCGCGGAACGGCCCCTCGCCGACGACGACGAACTCGCAGTCGGGCATCTCGTCGGCGACGCGGAGGATCTCGTCGACGTTTTTCTCCATGCTGAGCCGGCCGCTGTAGCCGATCACCGGCCGTTCGGGATCGGGATACCAGTCCGTCTCGGTCGGCTGGAAGAACTCCATGTCGATGCCGACCGGCAACTGGACGTGCTCGACGTCGCGGTTGATCCGGGTCGTCGAGGCGGTCACGACGTCGAAACTCCGGAGCAACGAGTTCTCCCAGGGGACGTAGCCCTTCTTGAGGAGCGCCGCGATCGACTTCGACTTGACGCTCTGGTGGAAGTACTCCTCGATGGGTGTGTGGTGGGTGTAGATCGCCGGCAGGTCGTGTTTCCACGCGTAGTATCGCCCGAGGAGGCCGACCGGTGCCGGCCCGTGACAGTGCACGACGTCGAGGTCGGGAAGCGACGCGGTCCGTTTGACCAGCGGAATCCGATAGCCGGCGTAGAACGGGTTCGGAAGCGACCTGACCGGGATCTCCCGGTCGTCGGGATCGTAGTCCCCGTCGGGATAGACGACGTACACCTCGTGTCCGTCGCGTTCTAACTTCTCGCGCCAGAGGTCGATCGTGTACGTTACGCCGTCGATCTCGGGGAAGTAACTGTCGGTGAAGAATCCGATCTTCATTCAGGCCACCTCCGCGTACAGCGTTTCGTAGCGATCGGCGACCGCCGAGAGCGAGAACGCGTCGCTTCGGTCCGCCGCCGCCGCGCCGAGTTCCCGGCGCCGATCGGGATCCTCGAGTCGGTCGATCGCGTCCGCGAACGCGTCGACGCCCGATCCCGACACCTTCAGGCAGTCTTCGCCGTCCTCGAGCCACGAGAAGGTCTCGATGTCCCGGACGAGGACCGGTTTGCCGGCCGTCATCGCCTCCAGGAGCGCGATGCCCTCGTTCTCCTCGTGGGTCGGGAAACAGAAGATGTCGCCCGCCGCGTACGCGCCGCGGATGTCGTCGACGTAGCCGGTGAACGTGCAGTTGTCCGGGGCGTTGTCGATCAGCGAGAGCGTTTCCCGCCCCTTCAACGATCGGTCGAGCGGGCCGAACCACGCGAAGTCCAGTTCCGGTCGCCGCCGGGCCAGTTCGACGAACGTCGCCAGCCCCTTGCGCTTGATGACGTGGCCGACGAGGAAGACGACCGGCGGATGCAGATCGTACCGCTCGCGGTACTCGTCCGCGAGCGGCTCGAACCCCTCGAGTTTCTCGCGGTCGACGCCGTTCGAGATGACGGTCGTCGGCGCGTCGGTGTAGGTTTCGAGCAGCCGTCGGTTGTACTCGGAGGGACAGACCAGGGCGTCGGCCAGCCCGTAGGCCCATCGGAGGTACGGTTTCAGCGGCTTCGCGAGCGCGTTCGTGAACCGGAAACTGTCGCCGAAGTCCTCCGCGGTCACGTGAGTGTGTGCGACGACGGGGATCCCCCGCGACCGAGCGCGTTTCGCGTACCAGACGGAACGCGGGCCCATGAGGTTACAGTGGAAGACGTCGGCGTCGAGGGTCGGTTCGGTCGTGTACTGCAGGTCCAGCCGATCCAGCATCTTCCGCTGGTTCTTGACCGATTCGCGGATGCCGCCCGTGACGTGGGCCTCGAGTTCGAAGTAGTGGCTGATTTTCATACCTGGGGACACCCGAGTTGGCTCCGTCGGCCGATCGAATCCGCGGGACGGGGTCGGCGAGCGGTCGAATCCGTGGGCGCTACTCGACTTCGAGCCACGGCACCTCCATGAGCGGCGGGATGTGCGTCTCGATGTGGTGTTCCCAGACGCCCTCCTCGCCGAAGGCCTCGCCGTGATCCGCGGTCACGACGACCCGGCCGTCCAGTCGCTCGACCAGGTCCGCGACGGACTCGAGTGCGATCCGCAGGTTCTCCTCGTACAGTGCAAGCGCCGCCTCTCTGGTCCCGTTCTTGACGAGTTCGGTCGGGTCGAGTTCGAGCCAAAGGCCAGCTTTCTGGGCGAGTTCGCTGTCCTCGAGTCGACTCTCGACCCTGGGGCGGAGGGAATCGCCGAGCGACGCGAGCGCGCCGCCGCCGTCGCCCTCGCTCTCGGCTTCCTCCTGTTTGCGGATCCCCTTCTGGATCTGCTCGAGTTTCCCGCCTTTCCCCCGGGAGAGATAGGGGGCGTGTGGCTGCATGTAGTGGAGGACCGTCCGATCGGCCTCGTCGATGGCCGCCTGATTCTCCCGGAACGCCTCCGCGAGGCTCTCCGGCGGCACCGTCCCGAGGTCGTCGTCCCAACCGGTCTTCCAGACGTCGTAGACGTCGCCGATGTGGTTCGACGCCGTCCACTCGTAGTCGCAACTGGCCCCCCACTTGAGTTCGTTCAGCGGAATTCCGAGGTCGTTGATGAAGGGGTTCCCCGAGAAGTAGGCGATGTCGTGGTCGCCGGTAAACGTCCGGTAGGCCCACTCCGGCGTCGACGACCCGGTACTCCAGCGTTTTTCCAGCGTCCCGTCGAGATAGTCGTCGTAGACCTCGCTGAACACGTCGTACCGGCACGCGTCCAGCACGAGACAGTAGTCCCACTCCGACTCGAGGAAGTGCTGGTCTTTCATCAGTTGGCCTGTCTTTCGAGTGAACCTACGTATTCTTATTGGTTCGGCAACCGCGATACGTGCCGTTCTCTACCACGCGGAGCGTAAGAATCCCCCTCACTCCAGATAGCCGAGTTCGCGCAACCGATCGCGAGTTTCCTCGTCGGCCTCGGCCAGGGCGTCGGCCCCGTCGGCGTCGGTTTCGGACGGGGTCTCCCACGCGCCGCCGACGCCGTCCTCGAAGCGGGCGAGCGCCCGTTCCGCGGCGGCGACGCGGCCGTCGTCGGCCGGGTCGATCGACGTCCGCTCGTCCGGATCGTCGTCCAGTCGGTAGCCCTCGTCCGGAATTCGATCGGCGCGGACGTACTTCGCGTCGGTGCTCCGGGCCGCGCGCAGTCGCGAGTAGGCCCGGTGATCGTCGGGCAGGTCGATACCGGCCTCGCTCGCCTTCTCCTCCAAGTGGTGGAGTTCGATGACCGGCTGGGCGTACTCGACGAACGCGTAGTCCGTGTCCTCGCCGTCACCCGCGAGCACTGCGCGCTGACCGGGATCAGGGTCCGCCACCCCGTCGAACGCCCGGTACTCGCTCGAGAGCAGCGATCGCGTCGGATCGAACGCGACGGCGCCCTCGTCACCCGTCTCGGCCACGGCGTCCGGATCGACGTCCAGCGCGTCGAGCAGCGTGTGATAGCAGTCGAGCAACTCGACGAGGTCGTCGCGGCGATCGGCCTCGAGGGCGGGGTGTTTCACCACGAGCGGGACGTTGATCAGTTCGTCGTAGAGGGCGAACTCGTGGCCGTAGAGATCGTGTTCGCCGTGGAGTTCGCCGTGGTCGGCACACACGACGACGGTCGTCTCCTCCCACTGGCCGGTCTCGCGGAGCCAGTCGAACAGGCGGCCGAGTTCGGCATCCATGTGGGCGATCTCGGCGTCGTAGAGGTCGCGGATCGCCTCCCACTCCGCGTCGTCGATGTCGCGCGCGCCCGAGTTGAATTCCTTGGAGTTCTGGCAGACGTCGTCGGGGTCGACGCCGGGGGCGAACTCCTCGCGGTACTCCTCGGGCGGGTAGTACGGCAGGTGAGCGTCCATCAGATTGACGAACGCGAACCAGCCCTCGTCGCTCTCGCTGTCCTCGACGAACGACTTCGTTCGATCGATGACCGACGGCGTCTTCGAATCCGCCCCGTCGCCGCTGGCGAGTTTGGCGTGGGCTTTGGCCCCGATGTGGACGATCGTCGACGCCAGGTCGCGGAGGTAGGCGTTGTCGTTGACGGCCTGCCACGCGCCCGCGAGCGGCCCCGAGAGGACGTTGCCCGGGAGCACCTCGAAGAACGAGTCCTGTGCGTCGAAGCCGTCGGTGAGGCCAGTGTAGGGCGTGATCCAGGCGTTCGAGGAGTAACACGCCGTGTCGTAGCCGCCCGCCGAGAGGATCGACGCGAGCGTCGTCGCGTCCTCGAGATACGGACTGCCCTGATCGGCCCCGTGCTGGCTCGGGTAGCGGCCGGTAAACAGCGACGCGTGGACCGGCAGGGTCCACGGTGCGGGTGCGACCGCCGACTCGAAGACGGTCGCTTCCGACGCGAACGCCGAGAGCGCGGGCGTCGTCTCCCGCTCGTACCCGTACGGGCCGAGACGATCTTTCCGGACCGTGTCCAGCACGACGAAGAGCACGTTCGACTGACGAGTCCTGTCCATTACTGGCGACAATCCGCCCCACGCCAATAAAACGATTGAAACGGCGAGTGGAGGCACGGCGCGCCGGTCACCATCGACGTCGATCAGACGTTTCAAGTTCGCAGAGGATTCATACCAGCTATGAACGAGCGAAACCGGCGCGCGTTTTTTATCGGCGTCTTCGGGGCGATCGCGGTGTTCGCCGTCCTGCTTTTCGCCGTCGGCGCGCGGAACGTCGTCGACACGCTGTTGATGGCGGATCTCTCCCTGGTCGCTGTAACGTTCGCGCTCGCGATCTGCTGGCTGGCCGCCTGGAGCCTCATGCTCCGGACCGTGCTGGCTACCCTCAGCGTCGACATCCCCGCCGTCAAATCGTTCTTCGTCTACTCCGGGGCCGTCTTCGCCAACAACGTCACCCCGTTCGGCCAGGCCGGCGGCGAACCGATCGCGGCGCTACTCATCTCGAAGGTCTCCGACGCGCGCTACGAGACCGGCCTCGTCGGCATCGCGAGTGTCGACGTCATCAACGTCGTCCCCTCGATCTCGCTCGTCCTCGTCGGGGTCAGCTACTACGCGACCACCGCCGCCCTGGGCGACCGCCTCGAGACGGCCGTCGGGTCGGCGGTCGCGCTGATCGGCGGCATCGTACTCGTGATGATCCTCGTCTGGCGGTACCGAGGCGTAATCATCGATCGCCTCCCCGCCATCATCGCTCCCCGCATCGGCCGCCTCGGACTCGATCGGGTCAATCCCGCGACGCTCGAGGGAGACCTCAGGGATCGGCTGGACCGTTTCTTCGAGAACATCGAGCGCGTGGGCACGGACCGGTGGCGACTCTCCGCGGTGATCGGCCTCTCGCTGTGTGGCTGGCTCTTCCAGACGGCCGCGCTCATGTTCGCGTTCGCCGCCCTCGGCTACAGCGTCCCGCCGTACGTCCTGCTGTTCGTGATCCCGCTCGCGAACCTCGCGGGCGCCGCCCCGCTCCCGGGCGGCCTCGGGGGGATCGAGGCCGCGTTCGTCACGCTGCTCGTCCCGACGACCGGGATCCCGGCGTCGGCCATCACCGCCGCCGTCCTCATCTTCCGCGGGGCGATCTACTGGATGCCGATCCTGATCGGCGGCGTGTCCGTGTCGGCGTTCGGCGTCCGGGCGCTGGAGTGAACCGGGACGGCTCGCATCCGAGCGGTTAAGCCGACCGGGGCCCGAAAGACGGTAACGCTGCGATGTACCGGGGAGGCCACGCCGGATTCAACGCCCTGCTCTACGCACCCTTCGTTCCGATCGTGACCGGCAGGTGGTCGCTCGCGCTCGCCGTCTGGGGCGCGCTCCTCGCGGTTAGCACGGCCACCGTCCCCGACGTCGACGAAGTGATCGATCGGATCGACCACCGGGGTCCGACCCACACCGTCTGGTTCGCCATCGTGACCGGGCTGGTCGTCGGCGGCGCGACCGCCCTTCTCGTCGGCGCGAGTCCCCGCTTCGGCGTCAGTTCCGGCCTGGGCTTCACGTTCGGGTTCGTCGTTGGCACCTGCGGAATCGTCGCTCACCTGGCGGGCGACATCGTGACCCCGATGGGGATCAGCCCCCTCGAACCCCTCTCGCGAGCGCACGTCACGTTCGACCTGTTCAAATCGAAGAACGGTCGAATCAACCGCGCCGTCTTTCTCGTCGGCACCGGTGCGTTGCTCGCGTCGCTCGGGGCGACCATCGCGTCCCTGATCTGGGTCGCTCCGGCGGGTTGATCCGCGGCGTCGCCGGGACCGGACCGTCATCGGATCGGGACCGCACGTTGCCACCGCCACACCAGGAGTCCGATCGCTGCCGTCCAGAGCAGGCCCGTCGCGACCGGCCCGTGAACCGCGAGTCCGGGGCTCCAGGTCGCCTCGATCGGATACCACAGGACGACTCCCTTCGGCGAGAGCGAGTCGATCGCGAGGTGCGACCCGATCGCCAGTCCGGCGGCGAGCGCGATCGATCGATCCCGGCGGAGCACGTACAGGGCGGCGACGACGGCCAGCGCGAACGCGAGCGTGTGCGTGATCCCCCGGTGGACGAACGGCCAGCCCATCCCCGCGGGAAAGAGAAAGTCGACGTCCGGGAGGAGTCCGAGGACGATCCCGATCCGCGGATCGGCCCTGGTGAACGCTCGAACCAGCGCGTAGCCGACGAACGCGTGCGTGGCGAACGCGCCCGAGAGGAACAGTGCGCGACCGATCTCCATCGACCGGTCGTTCGGAGGACATCATAACATAGTTTGCGGACGGCACCCGCCGCGACCGGCCGTCCGATCGCTACTCGCCGGTCCGAGTCCACCGCCGTATTCGGTTCGCGACCGATTTCGAACACGGTAACCCGGTCCGAACCAGCAACGCTTATGTCCGGGATCGAGTACGAACCATTGATGGGACCGCTCCAGATCGAGGGAACGCCGACCTGGCTCGAATCGATGTTTACGTCGGAAATCGCGTTTGCAGTCCTGTTAGGGATCTGCATCCTCGAAGGAGCGATGATGCTCCGGTTCATGCCCAGCGAACTCGTCGTGCCGGCCGCGCTGGCGCTGATCGGGTCCTCGATTCCGGAAGCGGTCACGATCGTCGCCATCGCCGTCGTCGGCACGACGATCGGACAGGTGTTCCTGTTTTTCCTCGTCCGCCGGGCCGGACGAGAGTACGTCCTGCAAAAGCGCTGGTTTCCGATCACCGAGTCGCGACTCGAGCGGTTCGACGGCTGGTTCGATCGGTGGGGACCCATCGCCGTCCCCGTGAGCAACACGATGCTGTTCGTTCGCGGACTGCTCACCGTGCCCGCCGGACTGTCGGAGATGAACGGCCGATCGTTCGTCGTGCTGTCCGCGGTGGGGTCGCTGTCCTTCCAGTCGATCCTCGCCGGATTGTACCTGTTCGGCGGCTACCTCGTAGTTTGAGGGCCAGTCGAGACGCGGTCTTGGGTATCCAGGACGGAGTCGTCACTCGCCGTCGTAGGACGCGTCGTAGCGCCGGTGCAGCACGGTGAACGCGGCGAACACGAGGAGCGCTCCGGCTGCGACGCCGAGCCACCTCGCGTACGGAAATCCCGGCGGGAAGCCCGCGGCGACCGCTCGGCGCCGATCAGCATCGCGAAAATCACCGCGAAACCGAGGAGGAACCGCGTAACGAAATTCCCTTCGACGGGGTTCGTTCCCATACGTGTCGTTTATCGGCATTCTGCATGCATGCTCTGTCGGCAGGCGACCGATAGACGATTTTCCCGTCGAACCGAGCGCGCTCGCGCCGAACGGGATCCTCCCGCGTACGCCGGCGCCCGAACCGACTAGTCGCCCTCCCGTCGGTAGACGGGCAGCCGGAACCGGATCCCGGCGTCGCGGACTCGCCACCTGATCTCCAGGCCAGCCCACGCCAACCCCGTCAGGAGCGCGACGCCGATCGCGGCGAACTCGGAAGAGCCCATCCAGACCGGCGTCGCGAACAGGAGGCCGTTGTAGATCCGGTGGGGCAGGATCGACTCGACGAAGTCACCGGCCCAGCCGAACGGGTCGAAGCCGAAGAGGGCAGCGTCGCCGCTACCGCCGCTACCGCCGCCGTCATCGTCCTCAGTGCGGGACTCGAGACCGAGTTCGGCCGCGCTCTGGCCGCCCTCGCTCTCGGGGCCGGTCTCGAGGCGTTCGGCCTCGTAGGGGAGTGTCGAGCCGACTTCCCAGACGATGTCACCGGACTCGTTGACCTCTATCACGCGATTGCCGTGGGTGTCGGTGATAAGCGTGTTCCCGTTGGGGAGTCGATCGGCGTCCCGGGGCCACTGGATCCGATCGTCTTCCCACTCCCAGGAGCGGGTCCACTCGCCGTCCTCGCGCTGGAACTCCTGGATACGGCCGTTCTCGGAGTCTGCGACGATGACGGCCGGACCGCCCTCGCTCTCGGGGATGTAGTCCGGGTTGTGCTGTTCGTACTGGACGTCGTAGTCGTCCTCGCTCCCGAGCGTCCAGTTCTCGAGCAGGCCCTCCTCTCGATCGAGGAAGACGACCTGGTCCTGGTTCCGCAGACTGGCCATGATGCGCCCCTCGTGTTGCCCTTCGTCGATGTACTCGACGTCGTTGATGTGCGCCCAGTCGCTGGGGTACGGGCCGCCCTCCTCGACCGGGAAGTCGCTCTGGGCGTCCCAGAGCCAGTCGACGACTTCGGTCTCGGTGTTCACGACGAACACCTGGTCCGCGACGATGTCGGCGACGACGACGTGCGTTTCGTTGATCCGATCGACGTCGTGCCACTCGCCGGCGAGTTCCTTGTAGTCGTAGCGTTCGTAGAGTACCTCGACTTCCCCGGTCTCGAGGTCGGCGCGCTCGATGACGTTCAGCGCACACGGCGGGTCGGAACAGGTCGGCCCCTCAGTGTGAATCGTGTCCGTCGCCGCGTACTCGACGGTCAGCGGATCGTCCTCGACGGGGTCGACGTCGAAGTACTTCGTCCGCGTGTTGTTGTAGTATATGACCTCCCCGTCGGGATCGTAGGCGGTGATCGTTCCCGCACGTCCCGATTCGGTGACGACCGTGTGGTTGTCCGTCGGCGGCGCCTCCGGGACGTCCGCCTCCGAGGCCGTCGAGAGGCTATCACTGGTCGACGCGCTCGCGACCACCGCCGCCGAGAGGAGAATCACGACGGCGAACGCGACCCGGAGTCGGTTTCGCGAGAGCGCCGATCGGCCGCGTACGAGCGACGCACGCCAACGCCAGCGATCGGTCACTGCTCTGTCACTCCCGACTGCGGGATCGGTCGAATCTTCATCAGTGTTCGTTTCCGAATCGAACAAGTAGTGTCTTTCCTAGTCGATCCGAAATAACGGATTCGGATGCCGAACACGGATCGCGTCCCGAGCGGCTCGAACGAGGGTGCTCAGTCCATCTCCTCGGGTCGTCTCGTCGTGAGAACCGGGACCGGTGACGTGCGAATTACACGTTCCGTGAAACTCCCGAGCAGGTGACGGTCGATGCCGGTCCGGCCGTGCGTTCCCATGACCACGAGGTCGATCCCCTGCTCGTCGACGTAGGACGTGACCTCGCGGGGCACCGATCCGGACGCGATGGCGGTCGTAACGTCCCCGACTTCCGCATTCCTGGCGGTGTCGACGTCCTCGTCGAGAATCTCCTGCAGGTTCTCCGTGATCTGCTCCGAGAGCGCGTTCATTTGATCGTCGGGCAGTTCCGGGAGTTCGTCCACGACTGACAGCAGGTGGAGCGTCGCATCGTGTCGCGCGGCGACCGTCGCGCCTAGGTCCACCGCCGCCCTCGCGTGAACGCTCCCGTCGGTCGGCACGACGACGTCCTCGTAGGGATACGGGTGGCTCGCGTCCTCGGCCGCTCGAACCGTCAGGACCGGAACCGGACTCCTGTTGACGACGTAGTCCGTGACGCTGCCGAGGACGTACTCTCCCAGTCCACGTCGTCCGTGGGCCCCCATGACAACGAGGTCGAACTCCGTCTCCGTTATCGCGTCGACGATCGCTTCCCGTGGTTCACCCTGGACGACGTGCGTGCTAACGGTCACGCCGCGTTCGTCGCCTCGGTCGGCGGCCGCCGAGACGATCTCTTCTCCCTCCGGCTCGAGGACGTCGACCACGTCGGTCTCGAGTCGGGCGAGGCTCGGCCGGTTCGTGTCGGTCACGTGGAGCACGTGAACGATCGCGTCTCGATCGGCGGCGACGTCCAGCGCGTGCTCGAGCGCCGCCGTCGCGGCGTCGCTCCCGTCGGTCGGCACGAGAATACGCGTAGCCATGCGATGGGGTTCGATTCCGACCCGCTTACGTCTGGTGGACGTCAGCGTCGTAACGAACGCCCTCGGGCACGCGGGTGGTTTACCTCGCCAGGGAACGAACGGTCCGACTACTGGTCCCGATGCGCTCACCACCCACCGCGAACCGATCGCTTGCCGCGTACGCGTCGGCGATGGACACCGATCGCGTCCGCCGGATTCGAACCCTAGGGGAGCGACTCGCGGAGACGCGCGTCCTCCACGTCAGCTCGACGGCCACAGGCGGTGGCGTCGCGGAACTGCTCCGATCGCTGGTGCCCCTGTTCGAGGACGTGGGTGTCCCCGCCGACTGGCTCGTGATGGACGCCGACGAGACGTTCTTCGACGCGACGAAGACGATCCACAACGGGTTACAGGGAGAGTCGGTGACGCTCACCGACGGGATGAAAGCGACCTACCGATCGGTCACGGCGCGAAACGCCGCGGCGATCGACGAGGCGTACGACGTCGTCGCGATCCACGACCCACAGCCGCTCGGCCTGGTCGCCGATCTCGCGGCCCGATACCCGGATACCCGGTTCGTCTGGCGGTGCCACCTGGATCTCACGTCCCCGGCGCAGTCGCCACTGGCGTTCGTCTCGCCGTACGTTCGGCAGGTCGACCACGTGGTCGTCAGTCGAGCGGCGTACGGGGCGGCGATTCCCGAGCCCGAAACCTCCGTCATTCACCCGGCGATCGATCCGGTCGCCGAAAAGAACCGGTCGCTCGATCGATCGACAGTAGATGTCGCGCGCGAGGAACTTTCGGAGGCCGGCCTCTCGTTCGACGCGCCGATCGTGGCCCAGGTGTCCCGCTTCGATCCGTGGAAAGACCAGCCCGGCACGATAGCCGCGTTCCGACGGTCGAAGGCGGCCGTTCCGGACGCGCAGCTGGTCCTGGTCGGGGGAATGGCTGCCGACGATCCGGAGGCCGAACGGATCTACGATCGCGTCGCAGCGATCGCGGCCGACGATCCGGCCGTTCACGTCCTGACGGACCTGCCCGCGACGACGGTGAACGTCCTGCAACGTCGCGCGGACGTCGTCGTCCAGAAGTCCCTCCGGGAGGGGTTCGGGCTGGTGGTCTCCGAGGCGCTCTGGAAGCGAACGCCCGTGATCGGTTCGAGCGTCGGCGGGATCCCCCTCCAGATCGTCGACGGGGATAACGGCTACCTGGTCGATCCGGACGCGATCGGATCCGTCTCGGAGCGACTGACGCAACTGCTCACCGACGCTCCCCTTCGGTCGGAACTGGGCGATCACGGACGCGAGTACGTCCGGAAGCGCTTCCTCCTCCCGCGGCAACTCGCGGACTGGCTCGAACTGCTAGATTCTCTCCGCCGCACCGACTGAGGGCAGGACGGGCAGTCTGACTGACTCGATCGGCGAGTCACTCCGACGAGTCCTCGGGTTGCGGGCCACCGCCGGTCTGGGCCTCCTCGGCGTCGCCCCAGCCGCCGGCGTCGACCACCTCGAACAGTTTGCCCCAGTTCTCGTCCTCGCGGGCCTCGGGGAGCTGATTCCGCAACTGCTGGAAATCCGACGCCGGAACCTGCGTCTGGACGAGGTCGACGATGACTCGCGCGTGGTAGGCCGCCTCCGGCGGATCGATCCCCTCGATGTCGCTTACCCGCGAGACGAACTCCGACCAGTCGAATCGCTGGCCGTGTTCGTGGACCGCGCCCGTCATGTACCAGCGAATCTCCATCGGAAGCGAGGCCGCGAGATCCTCGGCCGCCCCCTCCGGGATGCGTTCCCCGAGGGTCATGAGCGTCGCGCGGATCGCCCGGACGGTTTCGCCCGTCCCGGGTAGTTCGAGGCGATGCTGAATCTGACCGGTGAACTCGTCGAAATTCATGGTACTCGAGGATTCCACACCGCTCAGCGTCATAAACTTCCCCGCCATCTCGTTCGCGGCGAATCCGATCGATTTGGGATCCCTTCCAGGCGGTGTCGAACCCTGACCACGGCGGAAAACTTCGAGTGGACTCGCCGGGATTTGCCGTCACAGGCCGTCTCGCGTCCGCTCGCGGCCTGCACATGACCTCGTGGAACCTCACGGCGTTCGGTTCCAGCGAGGCAACCGCGGGGCCTCTCGAGCACCTCTCATGCAAGGTTCACTCTCCTCCTCTGAGGCGGATAGGAGCACGCAAGTATGTCCGCAGACCTCACACCAGAAGACGCGCTCGAACAGTACCTGCAATCACGTCACGATGCGACCGCCAGCACTGTTCAGAATCATCGCTATCGGCTGAATTACTTCATTCAATGGTTCGACGAGGAGGCCAACACAGACGACCTCTCCGACCTCAACGGGATGCACTGTGAGCAGTTCAAGAACTGGCGGATGGAGAACTTTGACCTGAATCTGGTTACTCTCCAGTACCATATCCAGACGCTTCGTGTGTTCATCCGCTGGTGCGAGAGTGTCGGAGCAGTCGATGAAGGCGTTGCAGAGAACATTATCGTCCCACAGGTATCCGACTCGGAAAAGGCTCGTGACGTTCATATCTCACACGAGAGAGCGATGCAGATTATCGACTACCTCTGCCGGTACGAATGGGCTTCAACTGCACACATCGTCTTCCACACGCTCTATCACACAGGTATGCGTCGTTCGTCGCTCTACTCACTCGACGTAGATGACTGGCACTCTGACGAGCAGTACCTTGCCGTCCGCCATCGACCAGAGCAAGGGACTGCACTGAAGCTCAAATCAGAAGGTGACCGGAATGTCACGGTCTCGGATTCGCGGCTCGTCGAAGCTCTCAATGATTGGGTGAGTCAACAGCGACCAGACGTTACAGACGATAACGGTAGGGAGCCACTCCTGGCCTCAAAGCAAGGGCGGCTCCACTACAAAACAATCTCCAAAATCTGTTACAAGGTTACTCGGCCTTGCTACTTCGCTGGAGACTGCCCTCATGAGCGAGAAATTGATGAGTGTGAGGGTACCTCGTATCGGGGTTACTCCAAATGTCCTGATTCGGTGAGCAGTCATCCGATTCGACGAAGTGCAATAACACACCACCTCGACTCGGACGTACCGAAAGCCATCGTCTCTGAACGGATGAACGTCTCCGAAAAAGTGCTTGACCACCACTATGACGCTCGAGACAAGGAGCAGAAGCGTCAAAACCGAGAAAAATACCTTGGTGGATTATAAGTTCTAATTCACCAAAATATATACACTCTCCCTCGAATCCTGTTTTATGCCCTACAGCGGAAGCGATTTTATGGAGTTAGCGATACCCGTTGGGAATTTCTTCAAAACAGTGAGCAAGGGATATGAATCTGCATATGAGTGGGACAGGCATGACTATGCTGAAGGAGGCATTCGAGTAACTGACGAGAATGCTGCGAATAGGGAGAGATGGGGATTAGACCTATCCCGAGTGAGGAATCGTTCTGGATGGGGAAGCTCTTTATCCGCAATTCAGGACCATGTTTTATACCATATTGTTGCAAATGCCAAGGAGAATCATGACCAGCTATCGCAATTCTTCTCAGATAACGTTACCCCTGACCGACATAGTCAGGTAGCTCGGAATCTGTCGAATGCTTGGAGGGATGAGTTCGCACTGAACGACCCTATCGACGGAGATATATCTGATAGAATGAGAACAGCGGAATGGCGTATTGTTCAGTGTTATTACTCTGTTTTCAAGGCCACAAGTGCTTTGATGCGGTCCGAATTTGAAAGAATCAGAAGCGACGCAGGTGATTCGCACAGTGGTGTTTGGATTAAACACCGACAAGAGCTGATGTCTGAACTTGGTAGCTCACTTTATGCATTTCCTTTTATGTTCTTTCCAGAAGCAACAACGGGTGAGCATGAGGAGAATTGGTTTGACTGGACTGTCCCTTATCCAATTCCTGATAGTGAATTTGACCGCCAAGAGGGAATCCTACAGGATAAAGCAATTAATGTATTATCGAGTTGCTATTCTAAATTACGTGAGATTGATTGGCAAGGAGATTCAGCTTTAAATACCTTCTATGATGGGCTTTTGTTACTCCGCCACTGGTCAAATTATCAACATGGTGGTGTTTTCAGCCGATTATATGGAGACAGTTATAAGCAAGCTATTGACGAGGCTTTGAGACTACTCTCATTCACCGGATTAGCAATTGCAGAAGTGGGAATTATCTATTCCATCGGATGGCGTCGTTTTCTCTCAATGTACCAATCATTCTCCGCAAATAGTTATGCAGGCATCAATGATTCAAGCAACATAGTGCGTAGACGCGTAGAGGTGTATATGCAGGCTTTCGGATAAATCGATGTAACTTCGACTGCAGAGAAGCTCGAATAGCCGACCTCAATTGTAGAAGCAGTAAACACACGCGGCAGTCTTCACCAATACAGAGGCGTCCTATGTGAAAACCTTGATACTCTGAGGGTTTAAATGGCTTAGTCAATATGACAGAACGAGCGTTCATGGTTCGCGCCGGGAACGATAACGAATTGGTTGAAGAATTTGAATCCCGTTCTCTCGTTGCAATCGGATGGAAGGAGTTGGGTGATGTCTCTAGTGTTCGCTCGTACGATGAAATGAAAGACCATTTCAACTCTATAGAGGAATATTCCGAGCACAACAATCGGCGTATTGCTCAGAACGCAGGACAGGTTAACAGATTTGCACTTGAGATAGAAGAGGACCATCTGGTTCTGACCTACGACAAGACGGAACGGGAATATCTCATTGGAAAAGTCACGAGTGGGTATGAGTGGCAACCAGGTGACCACCCACCGGAGTATCCTCATGTCAGACGTGTTAATTGGATAGATACCGTATCTCGAGACGAGTTTACTACGTCCACAAAGAATACCCTTGGAAGTACCTTGACGGTATTCTCGCTGGATGATTGCCTCGACGAAATATCAAGTGTTCTCTCAGGGGAACCACCCGAGGAGACTGAAGATGATGAGGACGCTGTACCATTCGTTGATGAGGTCGAGAATCAAGCGGATGAGCTTATTTCGGACATTTTAGCGAACATGGACCCATACGTTTTCGAAGAACTCGTTGCAGCAGTTCTGCGAGCAATGGGTTACCACGCTAAGAAAACGCGAGACAGCCAAGACAGAGGTATTGATGTGGTTGCTCACCCTGATTCGTTGGGCTTCGAGTCACCCTATATCAAGGTGCAAGTCAAACGCCAGCAGGCAAAGGTTGGTTCTCCAGACATGCGAGCGTTCACGGGAACTTTAGGAAATAACGAACGGGGGCTGTTTGTCTCAACTGGTGGATACACGAGTGGAGCTGAAGATGCTGCGCGAAACGCTGAACAGCGAGTCACACTCATTGACCGGGACGAGTTCATTGACCTACTCATTCAGCATTACGATGACCTCGAATCTGAGTATCAGGCTACGGTTCCACTGAAGCGGGTCTATATCCCTTCGCAAGACCCACCGTTGGAGAAGTAGACCAGCATCACGGAAACGCCGAAGGATGTTCTCAGAACTATGGTTCAGGACTGGAGAGAAGTTCGGGTGGTATGAGCCATTTTGTAGACCAGTAAACACAGAGGAATCAGACTACCGTAGCGTCACGAGGATACTCTATGCCGTCTGTACGTCAAACAGGGACATTCAGTAGATGAGATAGTGGCCTGTGACGAGTTTGATTGCACGACGATCGTCCGGAAGTACCTTGCCCGGTACAGGATGACCGATAAGGACGCCGACGACGTAACCTATGGTCGATTGGACGAATTGACGTAGCCAGGGCTTTGGTCGGAGTCACGCCTACGCCACGGCGTGTAGGAGTTCAGGATTCGCTATTAGGACGACACCGAGTCCGTAGACGGGAAGTGACTTAACGTCAAAGAAGTTCCACTCTGCCGCCTTGTTGACTCCGAACATACCGAGGACGAGTATCGCACCGAGAAGTTGGCCGGGCGGAACGTGAGGAAGCAACTGTGCCCACCACTCGTTTACTTTCGGTGTAATGAGAGACGCACCGAAGAGCGTTCCCACGAATATCAGCAATGCACTGTACTTCCCTCGAAACTGACCATTGAACAGGAAGAAGCCGTCCCGCGCTTCGTAGACGGTGATTCCCACCACAGCCATAGTCAGCCCGGTCATGATACCGGGCAGGTGGGTAGAGATGTACTGAAGAGTTTCTGCTATCATGATCATATCTGACTGGTCAATAGAAAATAAGTGTTTGGCAACCAAAATGAAAGTAAAGTCGTGGGTGCTCGGAGGCCCGATAACGAGCAGAATAAAGGATGCCACCAAAACTCTAGTCGTATTTTCTTCAATCGAACAAATAGACCGCCTACGCGTCAATAGCGAGTTGTTCGACCTTAATTTCCGTATCCGACTCGAGTAACTCCGACATGGAGTTTTGGTCGAATGTCTTGAGGAGGACAGTTACCTGTTCAATCGCTTCTCGCGCTTCTGGCCGCAGTCGATAATGAGTTTTACCGTCAATCTGCTGGCGCTCGAAAAACCCCTTCGACCCCGGCTCTCCCGTGATTTCAGCGGTCGCATTGATTCGATTCCCGAACGCGCCTAGAACACCGGGGAATCGCTCTTCGTCTCCCCATCGAATCTTGTTGATAAGTTCACTACTCGACACCCACTCGTCCTCGTCGCGCTCGTAGAGTTCTTTTAGCAGGGTAATTTGCCCACGCGGTATCGACTTCCGTCGAAGAACTTGCTCGAGGGCATGGGAGTTCATCGTTGGTCAGTGTTAGTACACCACTCGCTAAAATCTTCCTGACCAACAGCTACAGTTCTCCCTTCCCTGTGAATCGCGGGGGCAATACTGTTGAAATCCCCGCTGTACGGTCAATACGTAACGAATCGCAGGAATATGCCGCCTCCTGGATTTGAATTGGAATCATCGTTGACTGCATACGAGTCCGAGTGATTATTCTCTCTATCGGGAGGGTTTTCAATTGTATGGTTTCCCCCGCTTCGGGAGGGTCTTTGGTCTTCATCACACACTCTTATCCCGAGAAATTGGAGTTTTTACATGGAATGTGAGTGCGTACTATCTATCATGACCTCAGAAGAAGTAAAGCAGATAATAGGAAGCAACCTCAACGCCATTGAGCCTACCCCCTTTGAGGATTTTTTCAGAGAACTCCTTGCAGAAGGGCCATGGAGGGCTTGGACAACTCCTCAATCGGGTGATGGTGGAGTTGATGTTGTTGCATTACGGGAAATATTGGGATACCAGTATAAACTTCTTGTTCAAGTGCGTCGGATTTCCAGCGAAACTATTGGACCATCAGAAATAGAGGAAGCTGAGAAAACAATCACACGTAATTTACATCGATTCCCTGAGTACCAAAATTATGATAAAATATCCTATGTGACAAGCTCAACGTTCACCCATCTCGGACAGAAAGAAGCAAATGACAGACAAATTGTCGCATTAGATAAACATGATGTGGCGGGACTATTGATAAAATATGATTGTATCGGTATTGTGGATGAATATTGCTGAATGGGTGAGACAGCCAATGTGCCTTGGAAGGCCATGAGTGAATGGGGCCACAGGTTGCTCAGTAGATAATAAATGTCTCTAAGGACAGTAGGACGCCAGAATAACACAATTGGGTAACATGCTATCACATCTCTTCCACCGACAGATTTAAATACTCTCAAGTTTAATTACTTGTATGTAGCGATTACGGCAATAGGGAATACGTCTCGTTTGACCTGCTGGCCTGACGTCTAAATCTCGGGTCTATTTACAGAAGTGGGAAAACGGAGCCTCTGATGGAAGTCCGCAGCCGCTGAAGTCACAGCGGTTAGTTATATTTCGTACCGATAGTATATAAAACTTTCGTATGGAATGTACGTTAGCTACTCGTATCATATCGATATGATAGCACAGAGCTTCTCCAGTAACAGTGCTCCAGTCGAGAGGTATTGCTAGCATTGCCGCGCTACGGAGAACAAAGAAATGAAAGAAGAACAATATGAACCGTTCGACATAGTGCGAAAGAACATCTGGAGCATCTGCTTCCCCATCGGGAATGGGTTGGGATTCCATCTTTGTATGGGGGTTTATGAATGACTGAGCCTGTAATCTTCACTGATTGGAGGAATCACTCTGCGGATGAAACGGATGTGGAAGGAAAACGTCGGTTCCTCGAGTACAGTAATGATAAAGTGATGACTGATGGGGGGCAAGAAATTGTACTAAACGACCCGGACAAAGCAGGGAAGTCCTGGGAAAGTGAGAATCATAACGAGTATCATCGACCCGTAACACTTGACTTGTCAAATACCCGAACGACATTTTATGCAAACCAAGCTTATAATAGACGACTATTCGACCAGTTGTGGAAGCTACAACACGGTCGTGGACATACCTTTGAGGACTGGGACCTCGGTCATCGAGTCCGAATAGAAGATGTGGACAAGTATAAGTGGACTTGTATCACGCTCTCGATAGCTGAAGTCACCGAGTCTGTACGAGCGCAGGTCCTTAGGCAAGTGATGAGCATGAATGTAAGTGGATTCTCACGGTATTACGCCGGGGCGTTTGGAGCAGCAATAGGATTTGCTTGTCTCTATACATTCGAGACGCCCACTGAAGCTAAGGAGTCATACCTTGCTGAGGTCGCAGAGCAGATTCTGGAAGCTGAAGATGCCGATGGGACCGCAGATAAGCTAATTGATTACATTTGGAGAAAATATGGAGGGGAAGTTGTATGAGTGACTTCAATCTTTCATCTAAGTCTGGAATCGGAAAATCCAACTTCTCGATTAAGAGCTACAGCAATAATAGCACAGGTGGGGGTGATGAATACCCGACTCAACTAAAACAGTACGACCAGTGGCTTGTCACCCATGACACGCCGTGGAACAGTAAATGCCACAAGTCTCCGAAGTACCCGACTGAAGGGTGGAACGACGGAAATTTGCTCTCCTTCGAAGAAGCACACAACCGTCTCGAGCAAACTGCCGATGCTGCGCTTGCATTTCGTTTCACTATGGAAGGCCCCTTTGTTGGCTTCGATTTGGATGATGTAATCCGCAACGGCAAATTCACCGACGAATCCCGTGGTATTGTGCGGCAGCTCGATTCCTATACTGAGGTATCAAGTTCAGGGACTGGTCTGCACATCATAGCAGAAGGCAAGCGGGTGGACGACCTCAAACACCGACACGATTTGCCAATGTCAGGTCACCTAGAAGTATATGACCAGAACCGATATTTCGTTCTTACAGGCGACGTGTATAACGGTTACACGTCCGTTGAGAAGCGCTGTGAGGCCGTTCAACAGGTACAGACCGACTACTTACCCAAGAAGCAGAAGTTCTCATTTACGAGCGAACAAGAGCGAGAGAATGAACCGCAGTTCTCCGGAGGAAAAACAGATGTAACTCCTGAGCAGGTTTGTAGGACCATCCGAGCCTACGCCAAAAGTGAGAAACACAATGTAGACGAAACTGTACTAAGACTGTGGGACGGGAGTGACGAAGGATACAAATCCTCCTCAGAAGCAGATATGGCCTTCGTTAAACAACTCTACTACTGGTGCAGAGGTGACCAGCGGTTGATGGATGCGTGTTTCCGTGCTTCCGACCGAGTACGTCCAAAATGGGATGAGATTCACTACTCTAACGGAGATGCCTACGGCGAACGAACCATTGATATGGTTTGTAAATCAAACAGCAAAACCTTTTCAGGGAGGTACGTACAGTAAAGTAGGTTCTTCTACTGGTGTTTCCTATCCGAAGTACAGCATAATAACACAGTGGGGGGGTGTGTTGTCTTCACCCCCCACCCGTGTTATCTCGCGGTCCTCAACAAAGGAAGACAGTTCTTGTCTAAGCTTGGTCTTCCTCAGGAAAGTTCTTCATATAGTGCTATGACAATCGGGTAGTGAATGGAGCCACTGAAAATTGGTAGTTGTCCTTGCGAAATAATTGTCAAACTCTGAACCAGATGAAAATTGTACGAAAATCAGTTATCACCTTGGACGAAATTTTGTACAGCAGAATAGCATTGGGGGCATAAGTTCCCTGAAGCAAGTGACCCTGTTGACTTAGTAGAGTCAAATAATGTGTACTGAAAACGGTCTTCGTGAACCTCTACTTCTGTGTTGCAGCTAGTGCATTGGTTACTCGGAGTCCAAGGAAGTCTATATATTGATTTGTTCATTTTTCACCTCCTTCACATAGATTGTATGACAATCGGGTGAACCACCAACCAAGTTTTAGGATTTCTGCCATTCAACAATACGCATCTCGTATTCCGCCTCTGTTTCTGTATTCTTCCCTGTTGTTCTTAACACCGCAAGAAAATGGTAGAGGTTGCTCATCAACTCGACTCCGCCACTTGATTTTATGGGAAACGAAAATGTTCCATGGGGTTGTTTCCAACATACAAGCTCATCAGTTATGTCCTGAATCCTCAAAGTTAGATAGTGAATCAATCAATTCCGAATGAATCTCTTCAGCAGCGTCGACGCTTCTACAACCTGTAATAACAACACGACCAGTAGCGAAAAGCAATACGACGCCTTCTGCGTTTTCTGGACGATAAATGAGACCCGGAAACTGCTCTGGTTCGTACTCTGTTCTCTCAAGGCCAAGTCCGATGGCAAGAGCATTGAGATTGAGATTCTGCCCCAACTCTCCTGTACATACGTAGTTTTGAATGGTAAACCAGTCATCGTCAGATTCCTCAATAACATCCATCTCGGACAGGAGATTCAGAAATCGTCTACGAAGTGAATATGACTCCTCTTCTGAGTCTGCGCCAGTAATAATGAACTTCCCCGTTCTATATACCGTAATCAATGGTGCATCTTCCTCAAATCGGAGGTACATTCCTGGATACTTCTCTGGGTCATAGCTGGCTACAGGCTCACCAATGTCACCAGCAAGACGCACCAATTCGAGTTCTACGGATAGAGAACCCGATGCGACAACATTTACAATTTGTACCATCTTGTCCTCCAATCCACAGTCAAATCTCGTTTCAAATACTCTCACGTCTCGTCTAAGTATCTACTATTCGTGAGCGCGACTATGCTACTGAATAATATTTTCAAAAGAACACTTATACCTTCACTGTCTTGTAGCGAACAATGGCTGACAAAGGAACTGACCCTGAAGACCAAGCTCGAGAGGTCATTGATACCCAGTTACGGGAAGCTGGATGGAAAGACCTCGAAGAACACGGAGGTGATACGGGCTACGAACGGGAGTATCCAACATCTTCTGGTCCCGTCGATTATGCCCTCCTCATCTCAGGGAAGCCCATCGCCGTCGTCGAAGCGAAAGAAGCTCAGAAAGATGCTTATGCTGCCCTCACCCAGGCCAAACGATACGCACAGGACATTGGCACGGGGGAAAACTATGCTGGGCGGTACAGCGTCCCCTTTGTGTTCACCGCGAACTCTGGTGAGGTGTGGTTTCAAGACCTCCGAGAAGAGGCACCCCTTGAACGGAAACTTCGCAGCTTCCACCGACCAGAAGGACTTGAACAGTTCCTCAAAACCGATTACAAGGCTGCAAAGGAATGGTTAGAGGACACGCCCATTCGGGATTCCGACCCAGACCTCTGGGAAAACCAATTCGAGGCCATTCAAAACATCGAGGAGGCCATCAAGCAGAACAAGCGCCGGATGCTCGTTCAGATGGCGACGGGAACCGGGAAAACTCGAATGGCCTGCGCTCAGACTTACCGCCTCCTGAAATCCGGCTACGTCAACAGCGTTCTCTTCCTTGTCGACCGGAACAGCCTCGGGAATCAGGCCGAGAGCGCATTCAAGAACTACGACGTCGGTCCGGCGATGAAGCTGAGCGACATCTACATCATTGAGCAGGTCGAGGACGGAGTCTATCCCGAAAACGCGGATATCGTCGTCGCCACCCTCCAGGGCATGTACAGTCTGCTCGAAAATCACGACGAACTCGACATCCCGCAGGATGCATTCGACTTCATCATCTCCGACGAGTCCCACCGTTCTATCTACGGCGACTGGCGCGTCGTTCTGAACCACTTCGACGCCCTCCAACTCGGTCTGACGGCGACCCCGGCGACTCACACGCTCAGCTACTTCAACGAGAACTGGGTCTACCAATACGGCTACTGGCAGGCCGTTGATGACGGCCACGTCGTCCCCTACGAGACGTACCGGATTCAGACGGGTATCACCATGGACGGCCTCTACTACGAGGATGAGGAGTACAATCCCGAAGACCTCGAAAACAAAATCACCGTCCCCTCTACGAATCGCCTTATTGCAGAAGAGTTCCGAAAGCAGTCGGGTGAGGACGAGAAGACGCTAGTTTTCGCTAAGAACGACCGTCACGCTACCGAGTTGGAGAAGATATTCAGGGAGGTCTACTCGGATAAGGACGACCGCTACGTCAAAAAAATCACCTACACGACCGACGACCCCGACGGCTGGATTAAGCGATTTAGGAACCAGAAGTACCCGAAAATCGCGGTGACGGTCGATATGGTCAGCACCGGGGTTGACGTCAAACCTATCGAAAACATCATCTTCATCCGGCCAACTCGTTCCGCTGTCCTCTACAACCAGATGATTGGCCGGGGGACTCGCACCTGTGATGAGATTGGCAAAGAAAAGTTCACCATCTACGACTGTATCGGTATCGTCGACTACTTTAGCGAAACGCCGCCGTTCAACACGTATCGACCGGATGGGACCGTCGACGAAGAGAAGTCCGGGAAGAAGAAGCGAGAGGACAACGGGGACGACGAAATTATCGTTGCCGACGACGTTCAGGACCACCTCGAGTTCTCGGGGTATATGTTCGAGACGGAGGACGGTAAGGAGCTACGGCCTGACGACTACGTGACTCACTTCGAGCGGTACGTGAAACAGAACCAGTCCGAGATTGAAGCAATAAAGATAATAATGGAGTCCCCGGAAGCCCTCAAGCGTAAGCACCTCCGAGAACTCAATCGGAAGCTTCAGGATGAACCAGAGAAGTTCAACGAAGAGAAGCTTCAGAAGGCCTACGGGCAGGAGATGACCGATATCATCGGCTTCATTAAACACGCCCTCGGTGAAGACGAGTTCCCCACGACGGAGGACCGGGTCGAACGGGCGTTTAGCGCGTGGATGCAGGACAAGGATTTCACCGAACAAGAACGCGAGTGGCTGAATCTCCTCAAACGCCACTTTGTGCAGGAGAAGGTCATCAAGAAGGAGGATTTCAACTACGTGCCGTTCTCCCGGCATGGTGGTTGGAACTCTGCCGCGGAGGCATTTGGAGGAGAAGACCAACTGAAAGACGTGTTGCAAGAGCTTAACGAAGACGTGATATTAGCATGAGTCGAAATAACGGGAAACTCGATGTCGAACAGAAGATTTGGGATATTTGTGGTATTCTCCGTGAGGACGGGATGCACATCGGGACCTACGTCGAACAGGTCACAGTGCTATTGTTCCTCAAAATGATGGATGAACGCCAACAGTTTGGTAACGAACCTATTGAAATTCCAGAAGAAGCTCGCTGGGAAACACTGAAACAAAAAAGTGGAGAGGAGTTGCTTGAGCATTATAATCGGGTTGTCCTCCCTACGCTAAGCGACCAAGATGGAATCCTTGGTGAAATCTTCGCCCGAGTTAACAGTCAATTTCGTACACCGGTTAATCTTCGCGAAGCTATTCGAGAAATAGATGAGATAGAATGGTCCGGCGTCGAAGTCGACGTTAAGGGCACAGCATACGAGGCGCTACTCCAGAGATACGCTAAGGAAGCAAAGGGTGCTGGACAGTATTTCACTCCACGCCCTGCAATCAAAGCCATAGTCAAAGCGATAGACCCAGAACATGACGACCAGATTCACGACCCAGCGGCAGGTACTGGGGGTTTTCTAATCCATGCATTTGAGCACATTCTGGAGAAGACAAATGAAGGACTCGACCTGACACGAGAGGAACGAAGAGCACTAATGACAGAGAATCTTTCTGGAATGGAACTTGTTCCAGAAACTCGCCGACTAGGGCTTATGAATCTTGCCCTCCATGACCTTCAGCCTGAGAATTATGAAGTGGGGGATTCACTTTCGCCAGGCCCCCACACTAATAAGCGGTATGATGTAATAATCACCAACCCTCCGTATGGTGGAAACCAGAAAAGAAAAAGGACACGCGATGATTTCATGGTGGAAACAAAAAGTCCCGAGTTAAACTTCCTTCAACACACTATGTCCCTCCTCAAAGAGGGAGGTGAGTGTGGAATCGTTGTCCCTGATGGCGTCTTGTTCCAGCAAGCAGCAGCAGAAAGGGTTCGCGAGTTCCTTCTAGAGAATTATAATCTCCACACCATCCTGATACTACCGATTGGCGCGTTTCATCCGTACACTACTGTCACAACGAACGTTCTATTCTTTGAAAATGACTCATCCACTAAGGAAGTTAATTACTATGACCTTAGGACGGATATTGAAAACATAAAGAAAAGCAACCCATTAACACTTGAACACTTCAGTGACTTCTTGGAAAAATACAAAACAACGGAAGAGTCGGAACGATATTTCAAAGTAAATATTGATGATATTCGAGATAATGATTATAGTCTGAACTATAAGGATTATCGGAACTTCGACAATGGTGACGAAAACCTTCCTGAACCAGAGGAACTTCTTACTGAATTATTATCTCTACAGGAACAGATATCAGAAGAAACAGAGGAAATGATGTCTGAATTAGAGGAAAACTCCAGTGATGACTAACTTAAAAATCCCAGAAGACTGGTCAATTACCACCGTTAAGGAGTCTTGTGCCACCCAATACGGTTATGCATTTGACTCTGACCAGTTCACAGAGGAAAAGGACGAAGGTATGCCGATTATTCGAATCGGTGACCTGGGAACTGGAACTACTGAACTGAATTACATTGGTGAATATGAAGACCGATACATAGTAGAACCAGGTGATTACTTAATTTCAATGGACCGCCACTTCCATATCTACGAATGGGATGGCGACACATCATTGCTCAATCAGAGGGTATGTAAAATCCAGTCTGATTCTGAGAAGCTTCTTAACAAGTATCTCAAATATTTCATGGAGATACCATTGGTGCAAATTAAGCAGAATGTGGAGAGGACAACCATTCCACATCTATCAAAAGGTGATTTAGAGGAGACAGAGATTCCACTACCCTCAATTAATGAGCAAAAACGAATAGTCGAATTGATAGACAAATTATTTAGCAATATTAATCATATTGAAGAATCGTCAGAGAGGTCTCAAGAAATAGCTTCAAATTTGATGTACTCTGCAGTTGATACACTAATTGTAGATAGCTCTAACGATTGGGAATGGAAGACTTTAGCTGATGTAGCAGACCGACTGCGTAGTACGGTTGACCCTTCTGAATCGCCTGAGACAACATTTGAGTATTACAGCTTCCCAGCATATGACGAGAGTGGTGAACCATTACTAACAAATGGTAGTGAGATAGGAAGTAGGAAAAGAAAGTTAGAAGGAGGCGAATTGATGATTTCGCGGCTAAATCCAAGAAAAGAAAGGGTGTGGAAGGTAAGTGAATCTGAACGGCCAAAAATCGCATCTACAGAATTTGTTGCGTTAAAGCTCGATGAGGACATAATTGATAGAGACTACTTGTACCATTATCTCGGCTCTAAAAGAGTCACCATCTTGTTAGTAAACCAGGTCAGTGCTACAACGAAGAGTAGACAGAGAGTCTCATTTTCAGATGTGATGGAACTGCCTCTTCCCGTCCCCCCGATAGAAGAACAAGAAGATATAGCAAACTGTCTAAACAATATAGAAGACAACGTCAGCAGCATAAAATCTGCTTTGAGTCGGACAACCCTGATAACTGACCAGCTTCCAAGGTCGGTCCGGATTAAAGCATTCAGCGGTGAACTAAGCGAAGGAAGTAGTGTCGTCGAAGAAATCAAAAACATAAGGAATTAACAAACCTCACTACAGGAATACTAACCTGTGGACTTTCTCTTGAAAAGCATAGATAGAAAAGCGTAACTTGGTTCTTATTTCGTTCTATGGCCTATCGGTGATAGATTCAAAGTACTATTCGGAAGATAGTTTAGTCTTGGCACTCAAAGACCCCCCGTGTTATTCATACGTAAGTAGCGACCGCCAATATATAAAATATATGTCATTTACAATAACCATATATATCTGCAGAAAATTCTCTGAACAACATCAGCTGTGCTCAACGGTAAGGAACTTCAACAGATAAAAAAGAATCACACCCCTTGGATTCGGTGCCTGCTTCCCAACAAACTGCTCATATTCGACAGACACAAGGTCTAAGAGGGTAGAACGAGTAGTCCTTCCTGTCCGTCTGCAAAGAGTGAGAGTGAATAATTTGGCTGAGTGGGAGTGACGGTCACTCCGACACGGGACGAGATATGTGCAAAACAGGCCCCAAACCGGACGCTGTCTGCTCCTCGCGGAAGGAGTGATATAGTAGTGGACTCGCCGGGATTTGAACCCGGGGCCTCTCCCATGCCAAGGGAGTGATCTACCTCTGATCTACGAGCCCTCGTTCGCACTCACAGCTTTCACACACTCGAGTATAAACCCCTCGATATCCGGCGACTGCGGCGGGACCGACTGTCGTGGGTCTCGATCACGTGCCCCAGTGAACGATCGCGCACGCAGTCCGTCATCGGCACACAGGCCGTCGGGCGGACCGTCGAACGTACCGGTTTCGATCGACGGAGCAGCACCCGGCAGAACCGATCGACACAGGCCGGAGTCGCACGAATGAGGCGGGATTGTGCGCGGCCCGGGACGCTGAGGTGAGATGGGAGCGCGGACGCCAGCGAGTTCGGTTCGGGACGGGTCGCGCCCTCGTAATAACAGAAATACTACATGAACGGCAAAAAATTAGGCCGAGATTGTCGTCGGCTGTGACCGTGTGGCAACCATGAAACGGGAGATGCTCACGACGGACTTCCTCGATCGGGCGGTGGACCTGTACGACGACGTCACGGGGGTCGTCGCGCACGATGGGACCGAGTACACCTACGCGGAGGTGAACGATCGGGTCAACCGGCTGGCCCACGCGCTGGCAGAGAGCGGGGTGGAGCAGGGCGATCGGGTCGCGTTGCTCGCGCCGAACACGCACTACTTCATCGAGACGCTGTACGCGACGAACAAACTCGGGGCGGTGTTCGTGCCGCTGAACTACCGGCTGGCTACGGGCGAGTACGAGTACATCCTGAACGACTGCGAGGCGGGGATGCTGATCGCGGACTACGACTACGCCGAGAAGGTGGAACCGATCCGGGACGAGATTCCGGCGGAGACGTTCGTTGGGTATCGGGCGGACGAGATCGAGGGCAACTGGATCGACTACGAGGAATTCATCGACGGCCGATCGACGGCGGAACCCGATCGGCCGGCGATCGGTGAGGACGACGACGCCAGCATCAACTACACCTCCGGGACGACGGGCGATCCGAAGGGCGTAGTCCGAACCCACCGCACCGAACACTGGCACGCGCTGGTGCTCAACCAGCACATGGAGATCAGGGACGACGACACGTACCTCTGGACGTTGCCGATGTTCCACTGCAACGGCTGGGGGCACACCTACGCCATCACGGGGACCGGCGGGACCCACGTCTGCCAGCGCACGTTCGACGCGGAGGGGGTCTTCCGGCGCGTCCGCGACTACGACGTGTCGTTCATGTGTGGCGCACCCACGGTGCTCAACAACCTCATCGCGTACTACGAGGATCACGACGACGTCGAGACGATCGGCGATCGCGACGTCCGGATCGCGACCGCGGGGAGCGCGCCCGCGACGGCCACCATCGAGACCGTCGAGGACGAGTTCGGCTGGCGGATCATCCACATCTACGGTCTCACCGAGACCGCGCCGATCATCACGACGAGCAACTCGCCCCGGCGACTCGCCCAGCGGGGCCGCGACCTCAAGGTCAAGCAGGGCGCCGAGACGCTGTGTACCGACGTCAGGGTCGTCGACGAGGACGGGAACGACGTCCCGCGCGACGGGGAGACGATCGGCGAGATCGTCGTCCAGGGCAATCAGGTGATGGACCGCTACCTGAACAAACCGGCGATCACCGAGGAGGCGTTCAACGAGCGCGTCGAGGGCTACTTCCACACCGGCGATCTCGCGACGATCGACGCGGACGGGATGGTCGCGATCCAGGACCGGAAGAAGGACATCATCATCTCCGGCGGGGAGAACATCTCGAGCATCGAGGTCGAGGACGTTCTCTACGACCACCCGGCCGTCCTGAAGGCCGCCGTCATTCCCGTCCCGAGCGAGGAGTGGGGCGAGACGCCCAAGGCGCTGGTCGTCCCGAGAGGGGACGCCAACCCGACGGAAGACGAGATCGTCGACTTCGTTGGCGAACAACTGGCCGGCTACAAGAAACCGACGAGCGTCGACTTCGTCGACGACCTGCCCGAAACGGCCACCGGGAAGGTCCAGAAGTACGAACTGCGCGAGGAGTACTGGGAAGAAGAGGAGACGCGGGTCGGCCAGCAGTAACCGGCACAGCCGATCCGACGGGACGACCAGCCCCGGTCGGTGGACGTCGATCGCGTCCGATCGGTGCGGGGCCGGCGTAGAGTCCGACCGACGCGGAACCGGCACAGCGTCCGATCGGCGCGGGGCCGGTCTAGAAACCCTTTAGTCCGTTCGACCGGAAAGCTCCAGCGGGAAGCGCACGGCCGCAAATCTGACTCTGCTACCCGCTATTCGGGGTAGCTTGGGATTGCGGAAGTGCATCGACAGCCGAGTGACTCGGCTGTCGCGTACGGAGGCGGTCAGTGCGGTTCCTATCCTCACCAATGGCACGAATGCACACCCGCCGCCGAGGCTCGTCCGGTTCGGACAAGCCGGCGGCAGACGAACCCCCGGAGTGGAGCGACGTCGACCCAGACGACATCGAAGCGCGGGTCGTCGAACTGGCGGAACAGGGCCACGATCCCAGCCAGATCGGGATCAAACTGCGTGACGAAGGCGTCACGGGCACGCCCGTGCCGGACGTCAAGCTGGCGACCGGCAAGAAGATCACGGAGATCCTCGAGGAGAACGACGCGAAAGCCGACATCCCCGAGGACCTGTGGAACCTGATGGAACGTGCCGTGCGCCTGCGCGAGCACGTCCAGGCCAACCCGCAGGACCACCAGAACAAGCGCGCCCTGCAGAACACCGAGTCGAAGGTGCGCCGACTGGTCGACTACTACCGCGGCGACGAACTCGAGCCCGACTTCACGTACACCTTCGAGACGGCGAAGGAACTCATCGAGGACTAACACGGAATGTCCACCGACGGTCGAACCGCCGAGCCGCCGTCCGCCGCACGCGCGATCGAGAGCGCCGGCTTCGTCCGCTTCGTCGCGCGGGCCGACGGCGACGCGCTCGCGGCGAGCGGGCTCGTCTCCCGCGCGCTCGCCGATCGCGCCACGCCGTTCCAGGTGACGATCGGCCGGACCGTCGCGGAGCGGACCGATCGCGCCGAGGCGAGCGACGCCGAGGCCGATCGGAACGGTGACGTCACCCTCGTCGTCGGCACCGCGGACGCGGATCGACCCCAGATCGGGGCGACGGACCGCCCCGCTACGCTCGACGCCTGCGAGATCGTTCGGGACCTCGGTGCGACGCCGGATCCGATCCTCGCGCTCGCGGGACTCGCGGCCGCCGGGAACGATCCCGGGGCCGGCGAGAGCGAGTGGCTCCTCGAGGCCGCCCGCGATCGGGACCTCGTCGACAGACGCCCCGGACTCGTCGTCCCGACCCGGGATCCGATCGACGGGATCGCACATTCCACGCGCGTTCGCGCGCCGTGGTCGGGCGACCCGGCGGCGACTCGCGAGGCGCTCGCGGCCGTCGCACCCGCGGCGGTCGACGACCCGGACGCGCTCGACGCGGACGGCCACCGGGCGATCGGCTCGGCCGTGGCGCTCGACGTCGTGGGCGCGGACGACGCGACCGCGACCGCCGCGGAGACGATTCAGCGCGCGTTGCGTCCGTACGCGACCCCGGACGGGCCGTTCGCGACGGTCGGCGGCTACGCCGACGTGCTCGCGGCGACGGCACGGACCGAACCCGGGACCGGTGCGGCGCTCGCGATGGGGCACGACGCGGCCGGGGCGGCGCGATCGGCCTGGTGCGACTACGGCCGTCGGACCCACGCCGCGCTCGCGGACGCCTCGACCGGCCGGTACGATGGCCTGTTCGTCGTCAGCGTCGAGAACGGTCCCGTCGAAGCGATCGCTCGCGTCGTCGCGGGCTATCGCTCGCCGGAACCGGTCGTCCTCGCGGTCGGCGACGGCGAGGCGGCACTCGCCGCGCACGACGAGTCCCTCGGCCCGACCGTCGAGGCCGTCGCCCGCGAACTCGCGGGCGAGACCGATCGCACCGTCGAGTACGACGCCGTCAGGCGGCGCGGCTTCCTGCGGTACGACCCCGCGGTGGACGAGTCGACGATCGTCGAGACAGTGAGGGCGTTCCAATGAGTCGGCGCGCGACCGCGATCGTCCGGACGGAACACGACGAACCGGAGCGGATCGCACGGGCGATCGACCCGGACAACACCGACGAGATGGAGACGACCGTCGACGGCGACGGCGCGGTCGTCACGCGGATCGATCGCGAGACGACGAGCGGCCTCCACTCGACCGTCGACGACTACGTGGTCAACGTCGACGTCGCGATGCAGGTGGCACAGCACGCGGAACCGACGGACACGGGACCTGTGTCCGACACGAATCCAGATACCAACAATGAGTGAACGATCAGTTTCACGCGCGAAACAGGAGAAGCGGTGGTACACCGTCCTGGCACCCGAGCAGTTCGACCGCCAGGAACTCGGCGAAACCCCCGCTGACGAACCGGAGAAAGTCTACGACCGAACCATCGAAACGACGCTCGGCGAACTCACCAACAACGCCAGCGAGAACAACACGAAGCTGACCTTCAAGATCACCGACGTCGGCAGCGACTCGGCGTACACGGAGTTCGTGGAGCACTCCCTGACCCGTGACTACCTCCGATCGCTGGTCCGTCGCGGTGCCTCGAAGATCGAGGCCTACGTCACCGTCCTCACGACGGACGACTACCGCGTCCAGATCCAGCCCGTCGCCTTCACGACGAAAAAGGCCGACGCGAGCCAGGAGAAGGCCATCCGCGAGCAGATGGTCGAGATGGTCGAAGAAGCCGCGGCCGAGCGCGACTTCGAAGAACTCGTCGACAGCGTCGTCGAGGGCCGACTCTCCTCGGCCATCTACGGCGAGGCCAAGACGATCTACCCGCTGCGACGCGTCGAGATCCAGAAGGCGACGCTCGAGGCCTACCCCGAAGAGGTCGCCGAAGAGGAAGCGACCGCGGTCGACGTCGACGAAGAGGACGTCGCCGCCGGCGACGACTGATCGGCGCGGGAACCGGCGAACGCGAGACGTCGAGCTTTTTTGAACAACCACGTCCGGATAGCCACCGGCCTGCCCACCGACGGCGTCAGGTGGCCGTTCGACGGCGACGGGCTTGGACGATCGGCAGCGTCGTGACTCGATCGCAGGGCCCAAAAAATACCGCAGACCTCGTGTACCCCTACCCGAGGTAGTTCACAGATTCGCCCACGGTCATAAATACTTTCTGCAGAGTGTGTTACTCTGTCACGACGATTTCGCCGACCATGCCGCCCCCCACGTGCGGGATGCAGATGTACGGGTAGGTCCCCGGGACGTCGAACGTGCGTTCGTACGTCTCGCGGGTTCCCAGCCGACCGCCGCGGTGATCTTCCCAGGCCACCCTGGCCGATTCCTCGTCCTCGAAGCCGCCGGTGGCGAAGTACTCGGCGCCGTCGGGGAGACCGCTCTCGAGGGCCGTGATCGTGTGATCCGCGCCGCTCGTGTTCTTCCAGACGATGGTCTCGCCGACCGTCGCCTCGTAGGTTTCGGGGAGAAACTCGTTTCGCGTCATCCCGATGTCGCACTCGTCGCCGCTACAGGGGCCGTCGTCGGAGAGCGAGAGAACGGACGAACAGCCTGCCAGTCCAGAAGCGGCCCCCGTTCCGAGAGCGGCGAGCAGGACGCGCCGATTCATACATGAACGTTGGGACACTCGCGATATAACCGCCCCGGTTCATCTCTCGAATCGGTAATCGTCCCCTTCGAGAACCGCCGAAGATGATCGGTTCGATCGATGGTCGTGGTCGTTCCGGTAGCAGGCCTCATCCTCGTTCCCCGCCCGTGGCCATCGGGTGGTGGCGATCACGGAGACGAACCGACGGGTCGCTCGGGGGAACGATAGAGCGGCCACTGAAAGTCACTGCACATCTGATCGCAGGACGGCTGTGCGATCAGTGGATAAATCGTTTCAGTGGCTACGATACCTCCACGGACCGATCGACACCCCTCCCGATCCGAACGAAAACACGTAAGGTACCCGCCGGACGTACCCGGGAGTATGCTCCCCCGGTTCGTCGGCCGACTGGGCGTCGCCGACGCGGTGACGATCGCGAACGCCGCGCTCGGGTTCGTCGCCGTCGTCGTCGCGTTCGCCGACATTCGACTCGCCGCCCGTCTCATCCTGCTGGCGGCGATCGCCGACGGGCTGGACGGGATCCTCGCCCGCCGCTACGGCGGCTCCGAGGCGGGTCCGTACCTGGACTCGCTCGCCGACGTCGCCTCCTTCGCGGTCGCGCCCGCGGTGCTCGCGTTCGTGGTGGTCAGGGACGGACTCGAAATCGGATCCGAGACGGTTACTCCCGAACTCCTGCTCGTGACGGCGATCGGTGCCCTGTTCGTCGCGATGGCGGTCGCACGGCTGGGGCTGTACACGGCCTACGACACGGCTGGAAGCTACACCGAGGGCGTCCAGACGACGCTCGCAGCGACGATTCTCGGTGCGGCCATCCTCGCGGGCGTGGCCGACCCCTGGCTCGTGCTCGCGGTCACCGGCGCGTTCTGTTACCTGATGGTCTCGCGGATCCGGTACCCAGATCTGCTCGCGCGCGACGCCGCCATCATGGGCGTCGTCCACGCGCTCGCGATCCTCGTCCCCAGTTTTGCGGGCCGAACGTTCCCCTACGCCCTCCTGACGCTCGGTATCGCGTACATGACACTGAGTCCCTGGTTCTACTGGCGCGAGGACGAGCCCCGACCGGCCGAGACGGGCCTGCATGGAAACGCTTAGGAACGTGCTGACACGACCTGTACCTATGGACACTGTCACGCGTCGGAGCCGTCACGAGGTGGGACGATGAGTGACGAGGAGTCACCCGACGAGCCAGCCGAAGCGGCGGACGAACCGGTCGATCTCGACGCGATCCGATCGGACCTCGCAGCCCTCGAGGACGACCTCGCGACCCTCGAAGCGGACCTCGAGGCCGCCGAGACCGAGGCCGACCTGGACGTCGTCGAGGCGGACGTCGAGGCGTTCCGATCGGAATTCGAGCCGATCGAGATTCCGGAGCCGCCGGAGGAAGACGAGGACGAGGACGAGGACGAAGACGAAGACGAAGACGAAGACGAAGACGAAGACGAAGACGAAGAGACGGTCACGCCGGAGGAAGAACTGCAGGAGCGCTACGACGACATCGAAAGCGACGTGTCGGACCTCGAGTCCGACCTCGAGGACCAGCGCGGCCCCTACGCCGAAGACGTGATCAGCGAAATCAACGGCGTAAGCGCCACGATCACGGGTACCCGCTGGACCGAGGAGGGCGACGCGGAGCTGATCGAGGCCGTCGGCGACTTCCTCGACGACCTCAACGACCTCCTCGGGAGTTCCGTTACGCTGGTCGACGAGGGCGAGACCGTCCCGGAACGGCTCGAGGCGAGCCTCGAGAACGCGGTCGAGGCGGTCGAGGCGGCCGATCTGGACGCAGACGACGACGCGGAGACGATCGCCGGCCTGCTCGAGGCGACCGACGCCCTCGAGAGCGACGTCGACGACGCGACCGAGTGGACGGACCTCGAGATCCGTGAACAGCTCCGGCGGGAGGGGTTCTACGACGTGCTCGATCACGTCAAGGATTTCCCGCCCGAGTGGCACGCGCTCAAGGTCCACGAGAAGCGGGGCAACGTCGACATGATCCTGCTGGCGCTGGAGACGTTCGATTCGGACTTCATGGAGGAACACTGCATGGAAGCCCTCGAACGGATGGGTCCCGAGGAGGCCATCGAACCGATGCTCCAGAAGGCCAACCGCCGCGACCAGGCCGCAATGGCCGTCCTCGGCAAGATCGGCGTCGACGACGACGAGGTCGTCGACACCCTGCTCGACTACGTCGACTCCAACCCGAACCTGCAACAGCCAGCGTTCCGGGCGCTCGGCGAGATCGGTACCGCGGAGGCAGTCCAGCCGATCGCCAACCAGCTCGTCGACGAGAACGCCGACGTTCGCAGCTGGGCCGCCCGCGCGCTCGGTCTGATCGGCGACACCCGCGCGATCGACCCGCTGGCAGACGTCCTCGCCGACGACGAGGCCGATCGGGTCCGCGCCAGCGCCGCGTGGGCGCTCAACCGCATTGGGACGAAAGAGGCCCTCGAAATCGTCGCCGAGTACGACGGCGATCGGGCCTATCTCGTCCAGGCCGAGGCCGAGAACGTCGATCTCGAGCCGGCGGCCTAATCGCACGCGACGACAGTCGGCGACCGCGGCTCTCCTCACAATTTAAGTACGAAGGGGCGGCCAGACACCCCGATGGTCGATCGACGCCAGACAGTCACCGCGCTCGCACTCGCACTCGTCGCGAGCGTCGCGATCGTCGGTCCACTCGCTCTCGGCTCGCCGGCGACGGCCAGGGGCGAGTCACCGTGGAAGCAGGCGGCGACCGATGAATCCGGAGCGACAGCATCGCAGACGTTCGCACCGGTCGGAGTGGGTAACGAGACGTCGTCCCCTGAGACTGGCACGGACTGTCCGATCGAGGGCCACGGAGGTGCCGAGGCCGAACACGGATCGACGTCGACCGCGACCGCGGACGCCCGGATCGTGGAGCTCTACCCGAACCCGACGGCTCGAGGGGACGTCGGCGAGCATCTGGTCATCGAGACGCCACCCGGAACGCGGCTGGCGAACTGGACGATCACGGACGGTCACACGACAGCGAAACTCCCGAACGAGACCGTCTCTGGGCGGGTCGCCGCCAGTACCGACCCTGCGGCAGCCGACGCATTGACCGACGCTCCCGTCCTCGAACTCGACGGGACCCTCCGACTCGCGGACGACGGGGACGCCCTCACGCTCCGAAACGGGACGGACGTCGTCGACGAGGTGGCCTACGATCGGGCACCCCTCGCGGAACGATGGTACCGGGCCGAATCCGGCGGCGAGGCGGACTCACGCGCGGCCGACACGGCGATCGCCGACGGCGGCGGCGAACCGCTCGGCCAGTGGTGGCCCCGTGACGCCACCTGTCGCCCGGCCGCCGAATTCGATCCGGGAGAAGGGACGGCGTTCGTCCTCCCCGACGCGCCGGAGGTGCCGCGCGAGACGATCCGCGAGGCCGACGATCGACTCCTGCTCGCGGGGTACACCTTCACCGATCCCGACATCGCCGCCGCGCTGGCGGACGCCGCGGCACGCGGCGTCGACGTCGCCGTCCTCCTCGAGTCGGGCCCGGTCGGCGGCGCGCCCTCGGAGACCCGATCGCGGATCGAGACGTTGCGTACCGCGGGCGTCGAGGTTCGCGCCGTCGGCGGCGAGGGGGCGCGCTACCGGTACCACCACCCGAAGTACCTCGTCGCTGACGACACGGTCCTCGTGACGTCCGAAAACTGGAAACCCGCGGGCGTCGGTGGGGAATCGAGTCGCGGCTGGGGCGTTCGGCTCTCCGACGCCGCTCTCGCGGCCGACCTCGCGTCGGTGTTCCGGGCCGACTTCCGGGGGTGGGACACCGAATCTGGGGCCGCGTACCTCGCGAACGCCTCGTTCGTCGACGACGATCCGCCGCCACCGCGATCGTTCGAGACCGATCACGAACCAGCCACCGTCCCGATCGAGTCGGCCGAACTCCTGCTCGCGCCCGACAACGCCGAATCGCGCCTCGAGTCCCTCGTCGCGTCGGCGGAAGACGAGTTGCTCGTCCAGCAGGCTACCGTCGACCCCGACGTCTCCCTGCTCGAGGCGACCATCGCGGCCGCCCGTCGCGGCGTCACGGTCCGACTCCTGCTCGACTCGTCGTGGTACGTCGAAGACGACCACGAACGACTCGCCGCAGACCTCGAGCGAACCGCCGCCAGGGACGACCTCGACTTCGACGTTCGACTCGCCGACGACACCGACGCGTTCGAAAAGATTCACACCAAGGGCGTCGTCGTCGATCGGGAGACGGCGGTCGTCGGGAGCGCGAACTGGAACGCCAACTCGCTCCGGGAGAATCGCGAGGTGCTTCTCGCCGTGCACGGCGAGGAGATCGCGACCTACTACGCGACGGTCTTCGAGGACGACTGGGCCGGCGGGACGTGGTCGCTCCCGATCGAACTGTCTGCCGTCGTCGTGGCCGCCCTGGTCGGGGCCGCGATTATCGGTCGGCGGTACGTCCGGTTCGGTGACGAGGCGGCCGTGGCGTCACGAGGCCGGGACTGATCGGGGCAACGGAGCGGTCGAGAACGGACGCGAGGACGGCTCAGTCCGCACAGCCGCCGACTTCGAGTTCCAGCCGTTCACAGCAATCCCGCTCGGGATCGAAACAGTCGGGACACTCCGCGGGGCGATCGATGATCGTGTCGAGGCGTTCGGCGACGGTGTCGTCGATGACGCTCTCGAGGGCGCGGGCCTCCTCCCGGAACTCCTCGACCTCGAGGACGTTCGCGAGGAAGCGTTCGATGATACAGTAGGTCTGGAGCGCGTCGTGAGCGCGTTCGAGGCCTTCGTCGGTCAGGCTGGCACCCTTGTACTTCTCGTGGTCGACGAGGCCGCGCCCCTCCAGTTTGCCGATCATCTCGTTGACGCTCGCGGGGCTGACCTCGAGCAGGTCCGCGAGCGTCCCTGTCGAGGCGGGGCCGTCTTCGATGCGCTGGGCGAGATAGATCGCTTTGAGATACTGGTCTGCAGTGTTCATTGCGTCCCTCCGTCGGTCGCGAGGTCGCTGTCCGTGGTCGTTGCGCGTCGGTGGTTCCACCGGGACGAACGCGGGCCGACGGCGTGGGTCCGCGAGGTCGTCGCCCCGATCATGCTCTGTGCTCCATGATCTCGGTCACGTCCTGGACTCCCTCTTTCTCCTCTTCGCGAATGTCCGAGAGCGTCTCGAGGAGCCGATCGCGATCGATCGCGAACGTGGCTTCGGAGGCCTCGATCGCCTCGATCAGGTCGTCGTAGAACTTGTAGGCCGTCTCCTCGTTGGCCAGTTGATCGTAGAGGACGCCGTCGGTGTCCTCCGGCGGGCCGTACTGGGCGTCGACCAATGCGTTGATCTCCTCGTAGGCGACCGTCTCGGCGTCCAGGTCGTCGATCAGCGCCTCGAGCCGCTCGCGATGTTCCGCCGATTCGTCGGCGGCCTCGGCGAGCAACTCCCGCACCGCCTCGTCGACCGCCTCCCGTTCGTCCTCGGGCAGCGACTCGAGGTGGTGGGCGGCGCGTGACTCGACGACCTCTTCCAGCACGACCCCGATCTGGAGGAGTCGGGCGAGCTGGTGATCGCTCGAGACGCGCTGTCCCAGACTCATAGATTGCCTTCGGTGGGCATGGTACTTAACTTCCGGCATCCGAGGGTCGTCACGATCGCCGTCGGCGCTTGGAGCGCAGTCTCATACGGTTTACTGGTAGTCATTTCCGGCGCAACCGCCGCCCGGATCGCGGTTGCGCCGGTAAATCGTTACAGCAATCCGTATCAGCCGGCGAACCGCCAGACCCGGCTTCCGTCGCCGCCCTCGATCGCATCGACCTGTTTGAGTGCGCGCTTCAGACAGGCCCACCAGCTATCGGCCGTCTCGTAGCCCGCGGGGTGGCGCTCGTAGAGCGCGTCCACGAAGTCGGATTTCCGCGCCCGTCCCTCGTCCCGGAGGAACGCGATCGCTCGCCCGGCGACCTCCCGGCGGGCCGCGATCACCTCGTCGTCGTGGCCGGGAACGGACAGCGAGTCGAGGTCGACCACGTCTTCGCCCGGCCGGACGGAGTCGTCGACCAGGGCCGTCGACGATCGGTACTCGAGCCCAGTTTCGACCGACCGGTTCAGCCGGGAGCGCGTCTTGGCGACCGCGCGCCGCGAGAGTTCGTCCAGCCGATCGAACGCGACCGTCTCGAGGATGTCCGCGTCTTCCGCGACCGGATCCTCCGAGATGCGCACGACGCGTTCCGGCGTGAGTCCGGACGCGTTCGCCCCGGCGGATCCGCCGTTCCCGCCGTCGCCGGTCGACCTCGTCTCGCTGTCCGCGGTGCCGGTGGCATCGACGGCGTCGCCGGTCCGATCGCGCGAAATCGTGGTCCGCGGAGAGCCCCGGACCTCGATCGACGGGTGGCTCTTCGAACGACTCCACCCGCCGTCGGCGTCCGCTCGCGGTCTCGACTCGGTCGGGTCCGGGTCGGCATCGGCCACCGGCGCGGCGTCTGTCGACCCGTCGGGCCGCACGGAGCCGTCGCGATCCGCGTCGGGGGCCGATTCCGGGTCCGGATCGGTCGATCGAGCGCGCCGTCCGTCTCGATCGGTCTGCTCCGCGAGACGCGCCTCGAGCCGGGCGATCCGGTCGCGGTACGCCTCGAGGAGTCGTTCCGCCCCGTCGGCTTCCTCGGTAATCGAGGCGCGGTGCTCGACGACCCACTCGACGTACGCGGCACGGCTGTCGAACCCGATCAGCCGCCGTTCCATCTCGAGCGCCTCGAACGTCTCCTCGTCGAGTTCGACTGGCAGGGACCGCATCGAGACCCGGTACTACGCTGGCGCACTAAAATGGTCGTCAGACGATTTACTCGTTCGCTTTCGACGGGAGAAAACCCCTGCGATCGAGCGCCGTTGCGATCGGGGCGGGATCGCCGAAACGAGCGAGAGCCGATCGCAGAGAGAGGCCGTGACTCGGCGTCGTCGGCTTACTCGCGCTGGCGAAGGCGCGTCTGAATCAGCTCTTCGAGGTCGTCGCGCAGTTCGTCGACCGCGATCTCCTCGAGTACCGGCACGAAGAAGCCCTCGACGAGCATGTTGCGCGCGGAACGCGGGTCGATGCCGCGGGAGGTCATGTACAGCAGGTCCTCCTGGTCGATCTGGCCGACCGTCGCCGAGTGGCTGGCCTCGGTGTCGTGGTTGTTGATGATCAGCTTCGGCGAGGCGTCTGCTTCGGACTCGTCGGACAGCATCAGCGTGTTCTCGCGCTGGTAGGAGCTGGTGTCCCACGCGTCCGGACCGACGTCCTGGACGCCCTCGTAGACCGATCGGGCGACATCGTCGGTGACGCCGCGCGTGACGAGGTCCGCCGTCGTGTGCTCGGCACGGTGCCAGACCTTCGCGTCGAGGTCGAAGTGCTGGTCGTCGTGACCGTAGAAGGCCCCGACGATCTGGGTCTCCGAGGAGTCGCCGTTGAGAACCGTCGAGACGCCGGATTTCGTCAGCTGCGTCCCGAGGTTGACCTCGATCCAGTCGATCGTCGCATACGTGTCGGCGTCACCGCGCTTGAGCGCGAAGTTGTAGGCCTCCTCCGAGAGGTTCTGGAGGCTTCCGTACTGGACCGAACTGTTCTCGCCCGCGACGACCTCGACGATACCGCTGTAGTACTGCTCGTCCTGCTGTTCGCCCGTCGACTGGCGTTCGAGGATCGTGACCGACGACGACTCCTCGGTGACGACGAGCGTGTAGTTGAACAGCGAGCGGGAGTTCTGCTCGGTCCGGACGGTGACGTCCTCGGCGTCGACGCCCTCTGGGACGTAGACGACGGTCCCAGTGCTGAACAGGGCCGTCGAGAGCGCAGTGAGGTAGTTCTCCTGCGGGTCGACGACGCTACCGAAGTGCTCTCGGACGAGCCCTTCGTGCTCGGCGATCGCCTCGGCCCACGGAAGGACCTCGACGTCGGCGGGACCGACCTGGTCTTTGTCTTCGGCGGCGTTCAGCGGATCGACGAGCGACTCGAAGTCCAGTTCGTGGAGGTTCGTCCAGTCGCGACCCGGCGTCCGGATGACGTCGGGCATGTCCAGTTCCTCGAGCGCCTCGAGTGCTTCGAGGCGGGTTTCGAGGAGCCACTCGGGCTCGTCCAGTCCTCCGCTGATTTCGCGGACCTGTTCCTCCGTCAGATTGGCATGTACCTGCGTGCTCATATTATCCGAGGCTCCCTTCCATCTCGAGTTCGATGAGGCGGTTGAGTTCGACCGCGTACTCGATCGGCAGTTCCTCCGTGATCGGCTCGATGAAGCCGGCGACGATCATCTTCTTGGCGTCGTCGTCGTCCAGCCCGCGGCTCTGGAGGTAGAAGATGTCCTCGTCGCCGATCTTGCCGACGGTCGCCTCGTGGGCGACGTCGACCTTCGACTCCTCGATCTCCATGTACGGCATGGTGTCCGACGTGGACTCGTTGTCGAACATCAGCGCGTCACACTCCACCGCAGTGGAGGAGTTCTCGGCGCCGTCGGCGATGTGGACGAGGCCGCGGTAGTTGGTGCGGCCGCCGTCCTTCGAGATCGACTTGGACTCGATCGTCGACTTCGTGTTCGGCGCGTTGTGGTAGACCTTCGCGCCGGTGTCGATGTCCTGACCTTCGCCCGCGAAGGCGATCGTGATGTGGGTGTCGGTCGCGCCGCGACCCTTGAGGATCGAGCACGGGTAGAGCATGGTCGCCTTCGAGCCCATCGAGCCCGAGACCCACTCCATCGTGCCGTTCGCTTCGACGATGGCACGCTTGGTGTTGAGGTTGAAGGTGTTCTTCGACCAGTTCTGGACGGTCGAGTACTGGACGTGGGCGTCCTCGCCGACGAAGACTTCGACGCCGCCGGAGTGCAGGTTGTGGGTACCGTACTTCGGCGCGGAACAGCCCTCGATGTAGTGGACCTCCGAGCCCTCCTCGGCGATGATGAGCGTGTGTTCGAACTGGCCCATCCCCTCGGAGTTCATCCGGAAGTAGGCCTGGACGGGCATCTCGACGGTGACGCCCTCGGGGACGTAGACGAACGACCCGCCGGACCAGACGGCCCCGTGCAGCGCAGCGAACTTGTTGTCGCTCGGCGGCACGCAAGTCGTCATGAAGTGTTCCTTGACGAGGTCGGGGTGCTCCTGGACCGCGCGGTCCATGTTCATGAAGACGACACCCTTCTCCTCCCACTGCTCTTGCATGTTCTGGTAGACGACCTCCGACTCGTACTGGGCGCCGACGCCGGAGAGGGCGTTCTTCTCCGCCTCCGGGATGCCGAGCTTGTCGAAGGTGTCCTTGATCTCGTCGGGCAGTTCCGTCCAGTCGTCGACGCCTTCGCGCTTGTCGACGTCCGGGCGGATGTACGGCACGATCTCTTCGACGTCCAGCCCGGAGAGATCGGGCATGCCGGGCCAGCCCGACGGCATCGGCATGTTCTGGTACTGCTTGAGCGCGCGCAGGCGGCGCTCGAGCATCCAGTCGGGTTCGTCCTTGTCCTCGGAGATCATGCGGATGACCTCCTCGGTCAGCCCCTTGTCGGATTTCACCGCGGCGTTCTGTTCTTTCTTGAACTCGAACCGCGCTTCAGTGTCAGTTTCTTTGAGGTGATCTTGTTCGGAACTCATAATGTGATTGTGTATATGGTTACGGCTGTAGGGTTATTACCGTTGTTCTAGCCGAATTCGGTTACGCGGTGCCGTAGACCTCTTCGCGGACCCAGTCGTACCCCTTGTCCTCGAGTTCCTCGGCGAGTTCGGGACCGCCGCTCTTGGCGATCCGACCGTCGAGCATCACGTGGACGTGATCGGGTTCGACGTAGTCGAGGATGCGCTGGTAGTGGGTGATCTGGAGGATCCCGGTGCCCTGCTCGTCGCGCAGGGCGTTGATCCCGTTCGAGACGTCCTGGAGGCGATCGATGTCGAGCCCCGAGTCGATCTCGTCGAGGACGGCGATCGAGGGCTCGAGGATCGCGGCCTGCAGCACTTCGTTCTGCTTCTTCTCGCCGCCGGAGAAGCCGGCGTTGAGGTAGCGCTGGGCGAACTTCTCGTCCATGTCCAGTTGCTCCATCTTCTCCTGGAGGATCTCCTGGAACTCGGCGACGCCGATCTCGCCCTCGTCCGCGGGGCCTTCCATCGGCGAGGTCTCGAAGCCTTCGTCTTCGTCCTCCTCCTCCTCGGCCCCCTCGTCCTCGAAGAGTTCCTCGCGCTCTTCGATCTTGGCGTTGAGCGCCGTCCGGAGGAAGTTGGTCATCGTGACGCCCTCGATCTCGGCCGGGTACTGGAAACCGAGGAAGACGCCGAGCGCCGCGCGCTCGTTTGGCTCGAGGTCGAGCAGGTCCCAGGTGCGCTGGTCCTCGTCGATCTCGATGTCGTCGCCGAACTCGCCCTCCTCGAGGTGAATCAGGACGTCACCTTCGGTGACCTCGTAGGCCGGATGGCCGGCGACGACCTTCGCGGTCGTCGACTTCCCGGAGCCGTTCGGTCCCATGAGGGCGTGAATCTCGCCGGACTCGACCTCGAGGTCGACCCCGTCGAGAATCTTCTCGTCGCCCTCCGCTACTTCCGCGTGCAGGTTGCGTAGTTCGAGACGTGCCATAGTACTCTGTCGTGTGAACGGTGGGTCGTATGACTGATAACGGTTTCGTATCCGATTGCATACGGTTTCGATTGGCGAAGATTATTTATTGAAATAGAAACTCCGACTCGACGTCACCGACCGCTCGAGCGAGCGCCCGATCGATCCGCGCCGTCACATGAAACTGTCGAGCCCGGTCTGCTCCTGGCCGCTCTTGACCTCCTCCCAGGAGACGTCCAGCGCCTCGAGGATGCGCTCGATCGGTCCCTTCAGCGTCTTCTCGAGCATCTTCTCGTAGTCGACCTCGAACTCGTCGGGGATCTGGTCGTCGTACTCGAAGCAGATGACGTCGGGATCGCGTTTGAACGCGCCGTAGAGGGGATCGCGCTGGGGATCGAACCCTTCCTCGGCCTCCATCCGGCGGAAGAACGCGGGGTCGACCCGATCGAGGTAGAGGCGCTTGGGCTTGCTCCCGCGCTGGAAGTTGGTCCCGAGTAACAGGTTCGCGTACTTCGCCCCCCGGACCTGGGCCGTGTCGGTGTCGTAGTTGTCCAGGCGCTTGCCGATGCCGCCGGGAATACCGATCTCTTCGAGGGAGACCTCGCCCGCGAGCACGTCCTCGATGATCCCGTTGACGTACTCCTTCGCACCCTCGACGTCGCCCTCCTTGACGATCATCTCGATGACCCGGTGCTGGACCTCCTTGGTGATCGGCGCGATGTCCGATCGCTTATACTCGAAGCCGGTGATGTCGACGTCGTCGACGTCTTTGCCCTCCTTCCAGACGATGTGGCCGGCGTAGCGTTTCTTCGTGCCCGCCTGGAAGAACCGCCGGTAGAGTTTCTCGAACTCGATCTGGAAGCGATGGAACTCCGCGCTGAGTTCTTCGCGCGCGAAGTCGTCGTAGCGGGCGTTGATGTGCTCTTCGATCTCGAAGGAAGTCTCGATGGCCTCCTCTTTCGATACGTCGGGCCCGAGTTCGAGCATCACGCTATCGGTGTCACCGTAGGTAACTACGTAGCCCTCCTCGTTGGCAGCGGTCTGCGTGAACTCGATGACTTCACGACCAGTGGCAGTGATCGCTGATGCTGCCTCCTTGTCGTACAGGCGGAACTGTTCCCAGCCCGAAACACCGTACAGCGACTGGCCAACGAACTGGAATTTACCGTTTCGTCCCGCAAGAAGCGTGTGATTATCTTCGACAGTTACGCAGTAGACACCATCGTCAGCAGTATTTCGGGATGAACTCCGATGCATCCGGAGCGTATTCTTCGAATCCTCAGTGACGTAGATCCGCCACGAACCGCTATCGTGGTTGTAGTTTGCCGTGAGACCGAGATGGGCACAGAGCCGCAGAACGTCGTCTCGAAGACGGTTACTCGAGGTGGAGTACCGCCACGAGTTCACCTGTCGATCGCCGTCTCCGTCGATCAGAACCTCGAGGAACCGCCGCTTCTGTCGACGGCTGCACTCGAAGACGAATTCGGGGATTCGCTTCCCGAAGCTTCCCTCCCCACAGAGTGAAGTCAGAAGGTTTCCGAGGAGTTTCGACGTGACTGTATAGGAGCGATCGTCCACGTGGTAGTCGAATCCCATATCGTCGAGCAGTTCGCCGATCGTCGTGTGGTGGTCGACGCCGCCGTCAGCGATCGGCAGTTTGTCCTGAGCCAGTTTCACTGTCGTCGCAGACCCGCGAAAGTTCTCACCGAATTGCTTGTCTTTGGAGGTGTACACGTTCCCTTCTGTCACAAACCACGCGAGCAGGTCGAGGAAGTTGTCTGCATCGTATGTTCGTGGAATCCACTTCCGGCCGGATTCGCGATGGATGAAGCTCTTGTCACCGAACTCCTCGATGTACTTGCGGTGTTCCTCGAACTCCTCAGCGGTAAAGACGTAACCCGTTTCCCCGACGTCGGCTTTCGGAACGCGACGCGGCGTCCACCCTAGTTCCGCAGTGAACGTGTGACCGTGAACGGACGGTCGGACCCAGACCTCGTACTCACCATCGATCAGTTCCGTGAGATCGACTTCGCCGAGTTCGTCTCCGTCGGGGCCCTCCCAGTCGTGAGGCAATTCGTAGTTCGTCGCTCGGTCGAGATTCCCGGCCTCGACAAAACTGTACTCGTCTTCACTGATCCCGTTGGTCTCGTTCTTGCGAACGAGCATTCGATGATTTGGCGTGACACGGAAGTCAATTTTGTTCGTCTCGATATCGATCAGATCGCCGTCGTAGTCGGGATAGGCATGGGTTTCGACAACCGGCTTGACCTGCAGCGTTTCCGTCTCCGGATCGAGCGAATACACCTCGTTACCGACCTCGAGATCGGTAATGCCACGAACACCGTCAGGAGTCAACACCTCCGTATCAGGAGTGAAGCAGTTCATGATGACCTTCACGGCGCCCTGCTGGCGATCGTACTGCTCGTACTCGGGGGTGCCGGGCTCGTACTCGTTCCGCCGGTCCTTCTTCTCCTCGCGCTCGGCGAGCAGTTCGGTGATCATCTCGCGCATCACGCCGTCGGGTTCCTTCCGGAAGTGGATCGGCTCGGGGTCGGTCGGGGCGATATAGGTTTCCCCGTCGTACTCGTCGGGATCGACCTTCGTCTCCGGCGACGCGTTGATCGTCGTCATGCACATCGGGTACAGCGACTTCAGGTCGAGCACGGTGACGTTCTCCTTGACGCCCGTGATCGGTTCGAACACCGCGCCGCCCTCGTACTCTTCGCCGGCCTCCTGCTGGCCCTTCGAGGGGAGCGCGAACTGGCCGTGGGCCTGGTGGAGGACGTACATGTCGACCGCGTCTCCCGGCGTCGGCGCGTCCTCGAGTTTACACCCGACGAACGATCGCACCTCGTCCCAGAACGGGATGATCTCCTGCTGGCGATCGAGTTCGACGCAGATCTCGACGTCCCGCAGGTTGTACGCGAGCAGTTGTGTGGGGTCGTCCTCCCAGAGGTCGCCGATGTCGCCGGCGTAGCGCTCCTTGCCGACGCCCAGTTCCGCCTCGCCGACGGCGTCCAGCCGGTACGAGTCCAGTTCGGAGAAGACCATCCGCTGGTAACCGTAGAGCAGGTCGAAGACGACCCGCCCCTTGATGTCCGGGCCGCCCCAGTTGCTCCGCCAAACCTCGTCGACCCGCGAGAGCCGATCGATCGAGAGGTCGTACTCGTGGCCGCCCTGGAGTTCCTCCAGCCGATCGAGGAGGTACGGCGCGTCGAAATCTTCGAAGTTCCACCCGGTGAGGACGTCGGGATCGGTCCGCTCGATGTACTCGATAAACGCCTCGAGCATCGCCTCCTCCTCGTCGAAGCTTCGGATCTCGTGATCGAGTGGCCCCTCGATCGGGTCGTACTCCTCGATGGCGTCCGGAATCTCCCCGTCGCCGATCGGGGCCTCGTAGAGCCACATGACGTACTCGTCGCGGTAGGAGTCGTGGCTGGTGAGACAGACGATCGGCTCCTCGCCGTCCTCCGGGAACCCCGAGCGGTCGTCGACCTCGATGTCGAACGTCTGGACGCGGGGCTCGGCGTCGACGTCGACGGCCTCGACTTCCTCGTGGGGGACGACGAGGGAGTCGTCCTCCGCGCGACGTTCCGGCACGCGAATGCCGCTGCGGACGTCCTTGTCGATGAGGAACCGGTTCGGGAAGAGGATGTCCGCCTCGTAGTGCTCGAAGTCGTCGCGCACTTGCCCGACGTCGCGGGGCGTCTGGCCGAAGATCTTGGTCAGGTTCTCCCCGCGGATGCTCTCGTATGGCTCGTCGTTCCGGTCGACCTCGCGGCTGCCTGTGAGCCGATCGTACTCCTCCTCCGGTGGCCGATCGAGCGTCGCCGTCGGCGCGTAGAAGTACGGCCGGAAGCCGACGACCTGGACGTGTTCCAGTTCCCCGTCGGGGGTCCGCCCGAAGACGTGCATGATCGGCCGTTCCTCGTCCCCGTAGCCGGCGACCGTATAATCAACCTGCATGACCGCGAGTTCGAGATCGCCGTCCGGTTCCGGGAGGGTCTCCTCGACGACGTCGATCACGTCCGCGGCGTCGGTTCCGCCGTTGCCGGCGACGGCAACTGCCTCTTCGTCCGGCCGGTCGTCGGACGCCTCCGCGAACTCCGCGAGTCCGGCCTGGCCCGCCTCAGTCATGGTCTCGAGGTTCGAAGTCGTCGAATAAAAACCCCGGCACTCCGATTCCGCGACCGCGGCTCACCGACGCCGCAGGTACGACGTGATTTTGTGAGGGCAACAAGACATATAATGTGGTAACACCTAGCATACGATCAGGTGATCGAAGTGTCCACCCGTGTGAACGACGACGAGACGACGGACAGTAGCGAACCACGTGGCGAACTCGAGGGCACCGCGACGATCGAATCCTACGAGACCGAAGACGGGGTGGTCTTCTACGACGCGGAGAACCCGCTGGCCTGGGTGGAAACGTCCCGGACGCTCGCACTCGACGATATCGCCTGAGTGCACGCGTGCCGGCGCCAGGTCCGGTCCCCGACCAAAACGGGGCAGGCCACCACGGTCGACCCGAACGCGAACCCTTTTGCGGCCGCTTCTCGTCCGGTTAGCTGTGCTGTTCGATCGGACCGAGCACGAACCGGAGGAGTACGATCCGGAGGAGGAATTCAGGGATCCGGACAGCGACTCGTTGACCATTCCCGACGTTACCAGAGAGCGCGAGGAGTCGACCGACGAGTCGACGTCGGTACCGATTCCCGAGGTCTCGACCAGTGAGACGGACGTTCCGGGCGAACTCCTCGAGCACTTCTGGGGGCTGGTGCTCGTGCTCAACGCGACGATCCTGGTCGCGTCGCTCGGCCTCCTCTTCTTGCTCTTCGAGGGACGGACGACCCGGAGCCTCGCACTGCTCGCCGCTGGCGCGGTCCTGGCCGTGTTCGCGTACCGCCGGTACCAGGTCTACGAGGCGTCGGCTGCCGGTGACGGGCAGTCCGGGACCGGCGAGACCGCCACAGAGGAGGACGACGGGACGGATCCCGCCGATGGGGCGGTCCCCGACGACGGGCCCGAATCCGACGCCAGTCCCGAATCCGAACCCGAGACGAAACCCGGAGCGTCGAAAGCCGAACGTGGCAATCGGGGGTCGGCCGATACCACGGACGCGGACGACAGCGACGACGCGAGTTGACCTGGCGGGGATCCGTTCCCGGTCGAGCGAAACCTAATTGAACGATCGTCCACGAATGAGTGCTACCGGACGATCGTCCCACCATGAAAACCGTACGCGACGACACCGGGAAGCGCTACCTGGTTCTCAAGCAGTCCGACAGCGCGAGCCTCGTTCGCGACCCGGATACCGGGAACGAATGTTACGTCCAGAACGATCGCCTCGAGTCCGTCGACGAATCCGCGCTCGAGACCGCTGCCAAGACGGTCACCACGCCAGTTCGGACGCTCCTGACGGCCGTCCACGACGACGAAACGCTCGGGCTGCTGGTCGAACTCGACGAGCGCGGCCCGCTCGGCGTTCGAACGCTCCTCGATCGGTACGACGTCTGTGAGAGCGACCTCCACGGTCGGCTCACGGTGCTCTCGGCTGCGGGACTCGTCGCGGAGACCGACGTCGCGGGCGAACGCGGCTACGAACTCACCGAGACGTGCGAGCGCGCCCTCGACGCGATCCGCACCACGGACGCGGGAGACGCCGCGTCCTCCGAAGACTCCGCCTAGTCGGACGCGAGCAGGGCCGACTCCGGCGGTTCCCCGCGATCGATCTGGGAGCGGTTCGACGTCGCGTCTTTTTCCACCTGGACCAGCGCATCCGCCGCGCCGACGAGTTCTTCGTCGTGACTGACCACGACGATCTGTTCGACGCCCAGATCCCGCATCGATTCGACCAGCGAGACGAGTTGCGTGACGTGTCCGGAGTCGAGGAAGACGGTCGGCTCGTCCAGGATGAGCGGCGGCATGGGTGCCGTCCCCTCGACGCCTTCGGCGAGCAAACGATAGATCGCACACCGCAGGCTCAGGTTGAACAGCGCCCGTTCGCCGCCCGACAGCTGTTCCGGGTCGAGGGGTTCGCCGTCCTTCTGGTAGACCGTCAGCCGGTAGTCGCCGTCGAGGTCGATCCCCGCGTAGGAGTCGTTCTGGTAGACGAGATCGAACGTCTCGTTCAACAGCCGTTCGAGCGTCTCGACGTTCTGCTGGCGCAGTTCCGATCGGAGTTCGCCGTACGTCCCCTGGAGGGTCTCGGCCTCCTCGTAGAGCGATTCCAGCTTCGCACACCGTTTTTCGACCGTCTCTAGCTCCTCGCGTCGAGCCTCGAGTTCCTCGATCTCGTTCTCGACCGCGCCGATCGCGTTCCCGAGTTCGTCGCGTCGCTCCTCGAGTTCGGCGATTTTCTCGTCGACCTTCTCGATGTAGTTCGCCGCGTTCTGTCGGTCGGTCCGTGCCTCCTCGACGCGGTCCTCGTCGAACTCCGACTCGAGGTCGCGCTTGCGCTCGCGTTTCGCCGAGAGGGTCTCCCGGCGCTCGTCGTTCATCGTCTCCCAGTCCGATCGGCGGTCCCGCAGGGACTCGATCCGGGTCGCGAGTTCGGCCCGCTCGTCGTCGATCTCGGCGATCCGCTCGAGCGTCTCCAGCGTCGTTTTGAGCGCCCCGCGCTCGGTGTTGATCTCGCCGAGTTCCGCCCGCGCGGTGGCGACCTCGTCCTCGAGGTCGTCCGCTTCGGCCCGTTTCGCCGCGGCCTCGCGCTCGGATTCCGCGGCCGACTCGCGCAGTTGCTCGCACTTCTCGCGGCGCTCAGCGACCGTCTCGCGTTTCTCCGACAGCAGTCGGTCGACGTCGTCGCGCTTCGTCTCGAGTCGCTCGACCTCCCGTTCGGCCTCGCGCAAATCCTCGGCGCGATCGAGTCGCTCGTCGACGTCGTCGCGTTCGGCCTCGAGTTCCGCACGCCGCTCTTCGAGCGTCACGAGTTCCTCGCGTTTCTCGTCCAGCACGTCGACGTGAGGGGAGTCCTCGACCGGCTGGCCACAGGTGGGACAGTTCCCCTCCTCGAGCAGCGCTTCGGCCTCCTCGATCGCGTTCTCGGCGGCCCTGATGTCGGCCGTCACGTCGCCGATCTCGTCGGTCAGCCCCTCGCGTTCGCGCTCGAGTTCCGCGACGTGATCGGCCGCCTCGCCGAACGCGATCGGCCCGTCCTCGAATTCCTCGCGCGCCGAGCCGATCGCCTCGTCGAGTTCTTCCAGTTTCCCCTCCCGATCGGTGATCGTCGCCTCGTCGTCGTCGAGTTGCCCCTCGAGCGCGTCCGCCTCCTCGCGGGCCTCGTCGGCCTGCGATTCGAGCTCCGCGGCCTCCTCGCGAAGGCGCTCGACGGTCCCGCTTTTCTCGGTGATCGTCACCCGGACGTCCTCGAGGTCGTCCCGGAGGGCGTCGTCTCGTGCTTCGAGGTCGTCGATGCGGCTCTCGATCGCCTCCTCGTCCGTCTCGTCGAGATCGATTTCGGCCAGCAGTTCGTCGCGTTCGGCCGCGAGTTCCGCCCGCCGATCCTCGAGGTCTCGGATCTCGGCTCTGGCCACCTCGCGCTCGCTCTCGGTCTCGGAAATCTTCGATCGGAGTTCCTCGATTTCCTCGTCGAGCGTCTCGATCTCCTCGCGCGTCTCCTCGTGGCGTTCGAGGACGTCGGTCGCGGCTTCGAGCGTCGACTCGGCCTGCTCGCGCTGGCGCTCGTAGTGGTCGATCTCGTCGATCGTCTCCTGGCGCCGGGACTCCAGCCCGTTCAGCCGCTCGTGGAGGTCCTTCGCTTCCTTCTGCTCGATCTGCTCCTCAATGTTCTTCAGTTCGCCACGGACCTCGCGAAGCACGTCGTCGACGCCGAGCCGGGCGTCGCTCGCCCGTTCGCGGTACTCTTCGAGCGCGCCGAGCTGCAGCAGGTCGTCGATCATGTCCTGGCGGTCGCCCGGCGAGGCGTGGATGAGCTTGTTCACCTCGCCCTGCCGAACGTACGCGCAGTTGACGAACGCGTCGGCGTCCATCCGCAGGAGGCGGGTTACCTCCCCGCGGACGTCGCGTGCCCCCTCGATCGTCTCCGACGGCGTTTCGAGGACGCACTTCGTCGTCACCGCGCGGTCGCCGCGCAGTTTGAGGTGGCGTTCGACGCTGTAGGAGCGCCCGTCGTGAGTGAAGTGGAGTTCGACCTCAGCCTCCTCCTCGCCGATCGTGACGACGTCGTCGAGCGTGCGATCGTCGAGCGCCTTCGAGCCGTAGAGGGCGAAGAACACGGCCTCGAGCAGCGTCGATTTCCCGCTCCCGTTGACGCCGTGGACGACGGTGACGCCCCGATCGAGCGAGAGGTCGGCCTCGCCGTAGCACTTGAAGTTCCGGAGCCGAACGCGATCGACCCTCACGCGAAATCACCCAGGGAGGCGGTGTCGGCGTCGGCGGGGTCGTCGTCCGGTTTCGCGTCCCCGGATGCTTCGCTCTCGACCGCCGGGTCGCTCTCGCCGTCGCCGGCCGACTCCGCGCCGGCCGTCGGTTCGCCGCCGTCCTCCGCGATCGCGTCGGCGACCGTCGTCGCCTCGGCCTCGTCGGTCTCGGAATCCCCGTCGGCAGCGGGGTCGAACGCCGCTTCGTCGTCCTCGAGCAGGTCGCGGACGCGCCGTTCGACCGTTTCGCGGACGTTCGAGTCCGGCAGGTCGTCGTTCCGGACGGTCTCGTCGATGTCGCGGGCGGCGTCGCTCAGCCCCAGGTCCCGGACCCGCTCGCGAACCGCCGCGTCGGGATCGGCGAAACTCACCGACACCTCGCCCGCGTCGTCGGGGAGGTCCCGGCGATCGTTCACCCGGGCGACGAGCGCGCCCCGATCGAGGGCGACCTCCTCGATCGTCGCGGGCGTGATCGGCTTGCCCTCGCCCTCGATCGTCACGATGACGACCGCGCCCTCCAGGTCGTGTTGCCGGACGCGCTCTTGAACGCGATCGAGCCCTTCGTCTCCGGCGAGATCGAGGTCGACGAAGACGAACTCGCGGGTCGCGTCGAGCCCGCGGCGGCGGATCGAGACCTCGTCGTCGAATTCGAGGAGGTTGTAGCCGCGGGCCTCGCGTTCGCTCGCGCTCGCACGCTCGGTCGAACCGCAATAGGTGACCCACGCGTCCCGTACCTCGGCGGTCCCGGGGTCGTGGTTGTCACCGAGCAGAACGGCGTCGAAGTCGACCGTCGATTCCGCGAGCAGTTTCTCGGTGTCCCAGTCGGCGTGGGCGAACGGTTCGAACAGGCCGTGGCTCACGAGGGCGGCGTGGTCGGCCTCGTCCGGTACCGGTTCGAATCCGTACTCGAGGTCGTCCCGGCGCGATCGGGGGACGAAGTCCAGTCCGTACAGTGCCACGTCGTCGATCACGTGCGGGCTGGCGTCGAGTCGGGTCGCGAGTCCGAGATCGGCGAAGAGATCGAGCCACTGGGCGTCGCGTTTGCCCTCGTGGTTGCCGACGACGGCGAGAAACGGGATGTCGGCGTCGGCGAGCGTCCGGAGGATCTCGACGGTCCCCTGCAGATCGATCAGACTGGGTCGGCGATCGTGAAACAGGTCCCCGGCGTGGATCACCGCGTCGACGTTCTCGGCGACCGCGTCGTCGACGACCTGTCGAAATGCCTCGAGAAAATCCCGGCGTCGATCGGGCGAGTTGTACTGCTGGTACCCGATGTGGGTGTCGCCCGTGTGTATCACCCGCGTCATTGACCGTCCGTTCGAGTGCCTATCCTAAAGGGATTCCGTGACCGGAGTGAAAGTTAATTCGAACGGACCGCGGCGACCCGACGACCGAGCGGAGGGCCCGAACATCGGGTTACAGTTTTTCGGCGGCTCGGGCCTGTTCCGTGCGCCGATCGGCCTGCGCCAGTCTGTGTCGGGTCGCGTTCGAGAGCGATCTCGGGAGGTCGTCGCTCGCCTCCTCGAGGCGCTCTTCTACCCGTCGGAGTCGTTCGGCGACGGTCTCGAGCCGGCGGTCGGTAGCCGCTCGTTCGCCGCCGCGTGCCCCTTCGGCGGCTGCCCGCGCGGCCTCGGCAACGGCGGCGAGGGCGCGCTCGAGACCTGCGACGGCGTTCGACGCACCGGCGTCTCCGTCCCCGTCGTCGTCATCCTCTTCGTCGGCGTCATCGTCGTCGCCGGCCGCTGCGACCGCAGCCCGCGTCTCGTCGGCAATGTCTGCTACGAACGCGGCAAGCGGGGCTTTGCCGGTCTCGGGTCGTTCGATGCGGACCGGTGCCTCGGCCTCGGGGGACGGGTTGATCCGGTAGGCGCCGATGGCGTTCTCGCTGTCCCGAACCTCGGTCGTGTAGGCCCCGCCCGTGTGGACGTAGATGGCGTCGTTGCCGTCGACCGGCGACTCGTACAGTCGCCCGGCGAAGTCGTCTTCGACGGCTACCGCCGAAAGGTCGCTCGACGCGTTCTCGCCCAGCACTTCCAGCTTGGTTGCCTCCTCGCGGTCGACCAGTGGAATCTCGCCGTCGACGCCGGCCGCCGTCGGCGTCCCGTCGTCCGGGACGCTGAGACGTTCGCTGTGTGGCGCTCGACCGGCACCGTTGACCGTCAGTCGATGGTCGCCGGCCGGGACGTCCTGGACGACCGCGACGCCGCCGAACGTCGGGACGGCTTCCGGATCGCTCTCGAGCAAGACGACCGACTCGAGGGTCGTCTCCGTCGTGGTCAGCCCTTCGTTCTCCGGCGCGTCGTCGTCGGTGATCGTCTCCGTGAGACGGGCGAACACGGTGTTTATCGGTGCCGCGTCGCCGATGGCGTCGTAGCGGTCGGCCAGCGCCACCCGGTGGTTCGGAACGGAGATATCCTCCGCCGGATTCTCGTACCGGGGCTGGCCCCACGGCGTCCCGGTCGTCGTGATGTGGCCCGCGATGGCGTCCTCGACCACGTCCGGAACGGCGAACTCGAAACTCAACTGCGGGCCGGTGAACGACGAGATGTGCTCGAGTTCGTCGCTCGGGACGAGGTCGTACTCGACGTCGATATCGGCGTCGCCCCGTCGCTCGCGGTGCCCGAAGACGAGCCCCGTCTCGCGCGTCGGCAGTTCCGTCGGCGGCGACGTCATTGCGTCGTAGGATCGGACGGTCAGCGCGTCGTCGACCAGCGAGTCGCGGGTGACGGAGGGTAACCGCTCGTGGTCGTATATCGGACCGCCGTCGTACTCCGGGACGACGTAGGGGAGCCGCGATCCCTCGTCTCGCGGCAGTCCGTACGCGAGCGGGAGTTCGAGGTCTGCGAGGTCCTCGACGCCCTCGAGCGCCGTGTTCGTGATGTCCGCCATCAGGTCGTCGATAGTGATCCGCTGGAAGCGATCGGGGACGTCGTTGACCGAGAGCGCACTCGAGTGGGAGCCGAGTTCCGAGAGGATGCGCGGAACCAGTTCCGGGTCCGGGTCCAGAAACTCGTTGTTCGGGACCGTCCGGGAGTGAGAACTGGCGACGTACAGTTGCGGGTCGCCGGTTTCGGTGTCGACGAAGACGTGAAGCACTTCCCAGTCGTGCCAGTGGAAGTTGGTCGTGAACTGGTCGAACACCGAGTAGAACCAGAACTGGATCACGGCGAGTGGCGCCCCCTCGTACTCGACGGCGTGGTAGAACACCGTCGGGTTCGGCGGGTCCCCCTCGCTGTACCGCTCGTGGTAGCCGTCGAGGGCGTCGAATCCGGCGACGATCGTCTCGTCGTTGCGTTCGCTGGTGTAGGGCCGCGGGTCCGTCGGAAACCACCGCTCGTGAACGTCGAAGTACAGCGTCGGGGCGAACCGCGTCGCCAACTCTCGAGCCGCGTCGTCGTTTAGCCGACTCGTCTCTCCGTCAGCGTCGCGTTCGAACGCCGAGCAACCGGCCATCGCGGCGCCACCGACACCGGCGAGTGCGCCGAGGACGGTTCGGCGATCGATTCTCGAGTCCTCGCTCACGAGGGATCACGATCCATCCGAGAGAGCGCCGTCGAAACACGCACGACCGTTTTCGTGCTGGACATACCCTGGATAGCGAACGGGTGCGCAATGAACTTTCTGTACCCGTCGTACCGTCCGGTGTTCGCCCGAACACGGCGGCCTCAATTACGCACTGGGACTGTCCTCGCGACGAGAACCGGCCGCGTCGGCTCCTTGGATTCGGTCGCTCTGCGGTCCCGTCGGTACCCGTCGATCCGAGCAGCCGAGCAAAAACCCGAGGGAGAAGATCGACCGTCGATGCTTCGAGATCCGCGTCGCCGCGACAGACAGCCGATTACGCCTCGATGTCGAGGCTGTAGAGGCGCTTGCGGGCGTCGGAGAACGAGAACCGGGAGTCGACGACGTTCTGCTCGTCGAGCCGGTTGAGCGCGTAGCGTACCGTCCGGGCCGGCAGCAGCGTCTCGTCGGCGATCTGTTGCTGGGTCATCGTGTCGTTGTACTCGAGCACCTTCGCGACGAGTTTGGCGCTCGGTGGGAGATCGCGCACGTCGTCCCACGTCCCCCGCTGGCTGGTCTCTTGCTGTACTGATGCACTCATCGTACAACCACATACCGAATACGGGGTGATAATATTTTCTGTTTCATTTTATTCATCACAGTTATCGAACCCGTTCGGTGCACCGACCCGAAGCCTCTTATGAACCAACACCCAAACCACGGGTGATGAGTGACACTGTGGACGACGTCGACCTCCCATACGACGAGGACGAGGCGTCCCAACAGGAGAAAATCCAGGCGCTCGAGGAACGGCTGGAGATCCTCGAGACCCAGAACGAGGAGATGCGCGACAAACTCCTCGACGCGAACGCCGAGAACAACAAGTACCAGCAGAAACTCGAGCGACTGACCCACGAGAACAAGAAGCTCAAGCAGTCGCCGCTGTTCGTCGCCACCGTCCAGGAGATGACGGACGAGGGCGTCATCATCAAACAGCACGGGAACAACCAGGAGGCGCTGACGGAAGTCACCGACGAGATGCGCGAGGACCTCGAACCCGACGCGCGCGTCGCGGTCAACAACTCCCTCTCTATCGTCAAGAGTCTCTCCAGCGAGACCGACGTGCGTGCCCGCGTGATGGAAGTCACCGAGAGTCCCGACGTCAGCTACGCGGACATCGGCGGCCTCGAAGAACAGATGCAGGAGGTCCGCGAGACCGTTGAGATGCCCCTCGAGAAGCCCGACATGTTCGAGGACGTCGGCATCGACCCGCCGAGCGGCGTCCTGCTCCACGGGCCTCCGGGCACCGGGAAGACGATGCTCGCGAAAGCCGTCGCCAACCAGACCGACGCCACCTTCATCAAGATGGCCGGGTCGGAACTGGTCCACAAGTTCATCGGCGAGGGCGCGAAACTGGTCCGCGACCTGTTCGAGGTCGCCCGCGAACACGAACCCGCCGTCATCTTCATCGACGAGATCGACGCGATCGCGGCCAAGCGGACCGAATCGAAGACCTCCGGCGACGCCGAGGTCCAGCGGACGATGATGCAACTGCTCTCCGAGATGGACGGCTTCGAGGACCGCGGCGAGATCCGCATCATCGCCGCCACCAACCGCTTCGACATGCTCGATCGGGCCATCCTCCGACCCGGCCGGTTCGATCGCCTCATCGAGGTGCCCAAGCCGAACCAGGAGGGTCGCGAAATCATCTTCGAGATCCACACGCGCGGCATGAACGTCTCCGACGACGTCGACTTCGCGGAACTGGCCGAAGACGCCGCGGAGGCCTCCGGTGCGGACATCAAGGCCGTCTGTACGGAAGCCGGGATGTTCGCCATCCGTGACGAACGGACCGAGATCCGGATGGAGGACTTCCGGAACGCCTGGGAGAAAGTGCAGGCCGACTCCGACGACACCGAGGACGTCTCGAAGACGTTCGCCTGATCCCGACCGGTACGTTTTCGCCCGAGCGATTTCGAGAGCGGCCCCTCACGGACGACGTTCAGGGTTGAGCCTGCGCTCCCGATCGATTGCGTGAAAACCGTCGAGCGGTTCCTCCCGGTGCACCACGTCCGAACGACCGGTTACAGGGCCGAAAAGATGAGCCACGGAACGACGAACAGGGCGACCGTCAAGACCGCGAGGATCAGCAGATAGGCGACACCGGTTCCCGCGGCAGCGGCCCACGCCGGGTGGTCGAATTCGCTGAGATCGACTGTCATACGTGGATCGTCCGGCGAACGGAGTATAAACGTACCGGAACGGCAACTGACACCCAACCAGTTCATCGTTTTCGCTCCGTTGCTTCCGATCGTCCAAACCAACCGGGAGGTACGGTCCCGAGCAGTCCACGGGGTCGTAAACACCGGAAGAGCGGTCGCACGGCGAATCCGTCGCGTCGCGGTGACCGGCAGTACGTGCTGGCGATACCGATTGTGTACATATCGTATAAAACCATTTTTCATAGAACAGAGTTTACATTTTTCATTGGTTAAATACTACTGTAGTGTAAGAAGAATATAAGTCGCCGATCGTGATCATGTAGGCCGTCGATACGAATTATGAAAGGAGAACGTTTCGTGGCGATTTTCGTGACGATACTCGTGGCCGCGTCGGTCGTAGCCACGGGCGGCGGAACAGTGACAGCCGAGAGCGACCTCGACGGGACCGTCGAGAGCGTCAACGAGAACGAGATCGCCGATGCCAACGCTGCGATCGACGACTTCAACGCGGAACTGCAGGACAGCGCCGGTCTGCTCGGCGTCGACGTCGACGACGTCGACCACGTCGACGAGGTTGCGGCCGACGACGACGCCGCCGCGGAGGCCGAAGCCGATCGGCTCCGCGCCGACGCGGACGATCGGCAGGCGGCTATCTTCAACCGCGTCGTCACCGTGATCGACGAAGGCGACGTCGACGACATGGATCACGAAGACGTCCGGACGCCCGAAGACGCCCGCGAGGAGGCCGATCGGCTCGAGGGAGGCGGAGTCCTCAAAGACAAGGCCGCTGATTCACTCCGGGACGCTGCCGATCTCGTCGAGGCGGACCTCCAGCCACCCCTGAACGACGCGGCCGACGCGCTTGCAGGCCTCGGCGATGGTGGCGGCGACGATGGCAACGAGGGTGACGACGGCGACGATGGCAACGACGGCGACGATGGCAACGAGGGTGACGATGGCGACGATGGCGATATCGAGGTCGTCTCGTTCGACGCAACCGGCGGGACCGGGTACGCAGCCTTCGCCGCCGAGGACGCGGCCGATCCAGCCGACGACGGGGTCCCGATCGAGGCCGTCGAATTCGAGGGCGAGATCGATCCGAACGCGGGCACGTGGGAGGCGACGTCGGCGTCGATCCCCGAGATCACGATCGAGGACGCGGGGATATTCGGGGCGGACGCGGTCGTCGACATCGAACCGGACGATCTCGGCGGTGACGTCGACCTCGAGACGGGCGAGATGACCCTCGGCGGTGAGCTCGACGTCGAAGCCGAAGTCTCCTACGGCTGGCACCAGGTCCCCTGTGAGTTCGGCTTCGAGTTCGACGCGACGACCGGAGACAGTAACGAGCTATCCGGTGAACGGCTCGATCTCGACAGCGACGCCCCGACTGCGGCCCTGGTGGACAACGAGTACGCCGTCGACGATGACGCCGAGAGCGACGAGTTCGAACTGTTCACGTGCGATAGCACGAACGAGGAACTCGGCCTGGATACCGATCCGGGAGCGGGCGAGAACTTCCTCGAACTCGAACTGGAATTCGACGTCGACAGAACGGTCACCGGGACCGTCACCGACGACGACGGCACCCCGATCGAGGGCGCAACGATCGAACTCGAGGGGAGCGGACGGACGACGGAGACCGACGCGGACGGAACCTACTGGCTCGCCCTCGAGTCCGATGGTGACTACGCGCTCTCCGTCACCGCTCCGGACCACGACGGCGTCACCGACGAGCTAACCGTGTCCGGAGCCGAACCGACGAACGCCGATTACGAACTCGAACCCGATCATCCCGAACCGACGGCCGTGATCGACGTCGACGACGCGGTTGCCGGCCAGGAGGTCACGCTCTCCGGCGCGGGATCGACCAGCGAGGAGTTCGACGTCATCAGCTACGAATGGACGATCGACGGCGACTCGTTCGACGGCGAGACCGTGACGACCTCGTTCGACGACCCCGGCGAGTACGCCGTCGAACTCACGGTCGCCAACGACGCCGGCGAGACTGACACGGTCGCCACGACGGTGTCCGTCGCGGAAGCCGACGACGCCCAGTCACAGGAACCGGAAACGAACGCGGACGCGAATGGGGACTCCGGGTCCGACGGCGAAGCCGACGACGAGAAACCCGGGTCCGACGGCGAAACCGTCGATGAGACGGACGACAGTTCGTCCGGCGCGTTGTCCGCCGGACTGGCGACCGCTGGCCTCGCGACGGGACTGCTCTCGATCGGCGTCGGGTCCCTGATCGGCGTCGGGACGATCGTCACTACCGGCCCGATCGGACGACGGTTCGACCTGTGAACCGCCGGGGTCGGGAATCGAAAGCTGCTACGGAGACCGCTCCTGTCCCCCGTCCCGCTGATCACCGGGCTCCTCCCCGTTGCGCACCTCGCTCGTCCTGACGATCGATACGTCACCGATACGCGTCGACCGGGCGGCTGAACAGCCTTCCTCTCGGCTGGACGACACGATACGGCGGACCAAACGTTCGTAATTTCCGGTCGTGACTAGTATTTTACCGTGAACAGGGTATAAGTCGCCGGTCGTGATCAGGGAGTCAGGAGTCATGAGCGCGGACCGAAAACCCACGACGACCGCACGCGAGGAGGATTCGCTTCCGCGGTCGTTCGACGGCGGGCCCGAGAGAACGAGCGGTACCGGATTGCTGCCGAACACGAGTTACAGCACGGAGTCGAGGACCCGATGAGAGGAACGAACGTCCTCGCGGGTACCCTGGCGTGCCTCGTGCTGGTTTCGATCCTCGGGGTCGGCCTCGCTGCTGCTGGGCCAGCGATCCCGACAGCGGATGCCACCGACGGAGACGGCACGACCGACGCCGACGCGTCGATGGCCGCCCACGTACAGAACGATACGAACGGCGATGCATCGTTCACCGTCTACGGCCAGGAGGGGACGATCATCCTCGGCGGAGATCGGGAGGTCGTCTTCCCGGAGAGCGACGAGGACGAACCCCAGCCCGAGAACGCACCAGAAGGCGTCGAGTGGGAGGACGAGTCGTTCACGATCGACGCCGACGTCGACCTCGAGGAGGGGACGTGGGAGGCCGACGCCGAGGACGTCGTCGTCCCGCTGATCACCTCGTTCAACGTCGACGCGGAGTACGCCGACGTCCAGATGAGCGCGCCGAACGGATTCGAGGGAACGATCGATCCCGAGACGGGCGAGATGACCGCCGAAGCGGATTTCGAGATCGAAGCCGAAGTCGTCGGGCCGCTTCGCGGCCTCGCGCCCGACTCGACCTGCGTGACCCAGACCGAACTCGAGTTGACGACCGGAACCAGCGACAACGGCCTCGAAGGAACGCCGTTCGAGGTCGATTCCGAGAGCGGAACCGCCACGGCGACGCTCGTCGACGACACCTTCGCCGTTCCCGGCTTCGACACGGTCGACGGTGCGGGCCCCGTCTGTGGCTCCGCGGCCGACTCGTTCGGCCTGCCCGCGGAGGAATCGGGCGACAACACGTTCGATATCGAACTCTGGTTCGACCTCGAGGGCTTCGAGGAGGCGACCGAGAACGGCGACGAGTAGCGCCACACGGACTGATTCGAGACGCGTTCGGCGACTCAGTTCGTCGAGTCGGTTTTCTTCGGCAGGGGTGTCCTCTGTGTCTGGTCCGGCCCGTCCACCTCGTCGTCCGCGTCGAAGACGACGGCACCGCCGACGATGGCGGTGAGAACGCCGGTGATGGCGACCAGTCCGGCGATCGAGACGATGTCGAACAGCCCCGGTCCGGCACCGGCGGCCATGATCTGGCTGGTCAGCGTGACCGCGATGATGACGTAGAGGACCGACCCGATCAGCGATCCGACCGCCGTCTCGACGAAAACGCGCCTGTCCGTGGCCCGACGGCCCTCGCTAAGACCGATCATTGCGGTGAGTACAGGCGCGACCAGCAGGGTGACGAAGATGGCGACCAGTGGCGCGAAGTCGGCGGCGACACCGCCGGCCTCGATCGACTGGATCGTCCACTCGATCGCCGCGTATCCTACGATCCCCAGCGTGATCCCCGCGACGGACAGCAGAACCATCCACCGGGTCACGGCGCGAAAGGTATCGACTACCATTTGAACGGAACTCCCACCTATTAATTGTTAAGTTTTTCTGAAGAACGTGAAAGTTGCCACGGTGTCGCCGATCGGTCGCGGTCGAATTTCCGTGCCCCCGATGTGAGCGCGGTTTTCGGACGGTTTTTACCGGTCGATCGGCTACGAACACGCAATGACGAGAATCGTCGTGGTGGACAACCACGGGCAGTTTACGCACCTCGAACGCCGAGCGCTTCGCGATCTCGGCGTCGACACGGAGTTAATCGACAACGACACGCCGCCGACCGACGTCGATGCCGACGGGGTCGTGCTCTCGGGCGGCCCGGACATGGACCGGATCGGCCGATCGGCCGAGTATCTCGAAGCGGACGTGCCGGTGCTCGGCATCTGCCTGGGGATGCAGTTGATCGCCGCGGAGCTCGGCGGCCGCGTCGGGAACGGGGACTACGGCGGCTACGCCGACGTCTCCGTCGATATCGTCGACGAGGACGATCCGCTCACCGGGTCGCTCCACCCGGAAACCCGCGTCTGGGCCAGCCACGCCGACGAGGTGAAGGAACTCCCCGAGGGATTCGAGTTGACCGCCAGGAGCGACGTCTGCGACGTCGAGGCGATGAGCGACACCGATCGCGATCTCTACGGCGTCCAGTGGCACCCGGAGGTCGCCCACACCGAAGAAGGCGAGGAAGTCTTCGAGAACTTTATCGAAATCTGCGAGTCGTAACCTGTCCCCGCCGGCTCGCGCTCTTTTTCTGACGCGCGGGGAAGTCGGCTCGGTTCCGGGCGACAGCCGGTTCGTGCCCGCTCTCGCAGTCGGAACCGATCGCATCACCCACGGGTGCTCGGGTTCGAACTGGCATTCGTCCCGTTAACGGGCGTCCCTCCGCGAGAACGGCCGGGAGGACAAGGGTAGGATGGCACCGGTGCCGGGTCGGGTCAAGTCGAGGCAGTAACCGCCGGGTCCAGCGGCCCCTCACGTCCGGGTCACTCGAGTCGCTCGGCCGCTCCCCGTAACTGCTCGATAACGGCTGGTCGACCGCGACAGACGACCGTCACGTCGGTCCCGTCGTAATCGACCGTCTCCACGCTGGTCCGATCGTACGCTCGGGAGACGAGCGCCATCGCCTCGTCGCAGTTCGGGAGACGGAGGATCGTGCGTTCCGTCGGCAGTCGATCGACGATCGCGTCCCGTACCGTCCCGAGGTTCGTCCCCTCGAGCACGCTCACCGGTATCGGAGGGGCCGCGGCCGCGGGTAGTCGCGCCGCGGCGATCTCGCGGCGTCGCGTTCGCTCCGCTGCCGAGAGGCGATCGACCTTGTTCAGCGCGGTCACGATTCGATCGTCGTCGACGCCCTGTCCCCCGAGCACCGCGAGCGAGACGTCGAGGCGATCCCGGAATCGCGACTCGGGGTCGCTCGCGTCGACCACGAGCACGACGACGTCGGCTGCGCCCGCCTCCGAGAGCGTCGAACTGAACGACTCGACCAGATCGTGTGGCAGGTCGTCGACGAACCCGACCGTGTCCGTCGCGAGCACCGGTCGGCCCGCGAGCGTCGCCCGTCGGGTCGTCGTCTCGAGGGTCTCGAACAGCCGATCCCCGACGGCCGCGGTACCATCTTTGATCGGGCCGGTCGTATCCGTCGGTTCCTCGATCGTGTTCGTCCCCGCCGACGGCTCCGAATCGGCGAGTGACATGTCGTCGGCGAGCCGGTGGAGCGTCGTCGACTTGCCGGCGTTCGTGTAGCCCGCGATCGTGACGAGGTCGAACCCCTCCTCGCGGCGACGCCGGCGGAACTGTTCGGCCGGATCTGGCAGTTCGGCGAGTTTCCGCTCGAGTCGATCGATTCGGTCGCGCACGTCGTAGACTGGCGACCCCTTCTCGGTCACGTCGTTGAGCACTCCCTCGTCCGCCGACTCGATCAAGCGCGGCAATTCGTATTGGAGCCGCGCCAGTTCGACCTGGAGTTTCGCCCGTTGCGACCCCGCGCCCGCCTCGAAGATTTCGAGTACGAGCCGGTGCCGATCGAGGACCGTCGTCCCGTCGGGCATCGCCGACTCGAGGGCGTGGTGCTGACCCGGATCGAGTTCGTCGTCGACGACGACCCGCTGAGCGTCGGTTCCGGCGACGGTTTCGGCGAGTTCCGCGACCGTGCCGCGACCGAAGTACGTACCGGAGTCGTCCGGGCCGGACTGTGTTACGTCGGCGACGACCGCGTCGCCCGCCGCCCGGACGAGTGCACGAATCTCGCTCGTCTCGTCGGGGGCGGTCTGCGATCGATTCGCGACGACTGTTCGTCTCCGCTCGCTTCGAATCCGCTTTCGTGACATGTTGTCGATGGTGGTCTCATGGCTGTCGTTCGTCTGTGCTGGGTCCGGCGCGATGGCTCCGCGCAGATCGCCGGGAGTGGAATCAACTCTCCCTCGCTACGCGCGCCTATCGCGACGCGACGATCGGGAGCGCCGAGTTACTGAGAAGAGGTCTCCATCGTCCTCGTATTCCGTTTCGAGGAAGTCGTATTAATGACTTGTGTCAGATCGCTCCGTGGCCCGGGAGAACACCGGACCGGTGACTGATCGTCGATAGTAGTGGAGAAGTCGCGGTCGTTCGACGACCGCTACTCGTCGAACAGGTCGTCGACGGCCTCCCGTGCGGCGAGGGCGGCGTCGTCGGCGACCCGATCGGGATCCGGGGCGTCTTCACCGTCGGGTGCGTTCAGGTAGACGTCGACCTCGAGGACGCCGTCCTCGAAGGTCACGGTGACGTCGAAGTCACGCACCGCGGACTGCTTGTACCGCGAGAAGATGAGCCCCTCCGCAGCGTCGGCGGCCGTCTGGACGACGGTCTCGTCGGAGGGTTCGTCTTCCGCCATTTACGCGCCGCCGGCACCGGGGCCGCCGGGGCCGGCCGGGCCGCCGCCCATCGCACCGCCGCCGAGCAGGTCCTCGAGGTCCTCCTGGAGACTCTCGAACTGCTGCTGAACGCGGTCTTCCTGCTTTTCGAGCGTCTCGAGGCGGATCTCGAGCGTGTCGACCTTGTCCTCGAGGTCCTCCTCGGCCTCGTCGTACTCGGTTTCGACGAGGAGTTCGCCGACGTTGCGGTACATCGTCGTGTCCGCGTCGATGTTCTCGAGTTCGTCGAGCGCGTTCTGGGCCTCGGTGAGGCTCGATTCGGCCTCCTGCTTCTGGATGGCGACCTCCTGTGCGGTCTCCTGTAGACCCTGCAGCTCTTCGATTTTCTCCTGTGCTTCCGGCGGCAGATTACCTTGCATGTTTCGACCGTCGCCCTCCGCACTGATAAAGGCAAGCTTTGGCGATTACGAGCACCAGGCGGAAACTCGGGTCCGATCGCTATCGATCGCTCTCCGTCGTCACCGCGATCCCCACGTCCGCCATCCGTTCCGCCACGTCGATCAGCGAGAACCAGGTGTTCAGGGCCGCTCGCAGGGCGACGACGTCGGTCGCGTCGATCTCGATCCGGACGATCGCACCGTCCCGATCGATCGTCGTCCGGGAGCGATCGTCGTCGATCTCGCCGATCTCGCGAGCGACGCTCTCGGCGACGATCCGTGCGCGAGACGCGGTCTCGTACTCGAACTCGAGGGTCGCGTCGTGAGAAGACACCGGCTTACTCGACGTCGACTTCCTTGACGTCGCGGCTGCGTTCTTTCAGGAGCACGCGGTGGCCGCAGTAGGGACAGCGGACTCCGCCGTACTCGTCGAGCTTGACGTCGCGCTTACAGCGAGAACACTTGTAGCTCATGCGTGAGTGTGGGTAGCGGGGAGTTACTCCTCGTCTTCGGCCAGGGCGGCGCGGATCGATCGCTTGACGGTTCGGCCGGCAGGCGTCTCCGGGCGGAACGCGCCGCCGGTGAAGACCTCGCCGGTCTCCTCGTTCTTCCAGATACCGGTACCGACGCGCGTCACGTCGTCGCCGTCGACCTGCGCGCTCTCCATGTCGTCTTCGATTTCGCTGACACGCCGTCGAGCAACGCGACCGTAGCGAGCGCCGAACCGGCCCGCGCTGCCGACTGTTCCTTTCTTGGCCATAGTACTGCTGTCTATCGCTAGCGGATTCTTAAACCTGTTGAGTTACGACTCCCCCGATCGGTCTGCGAGCGGTCCCGTGAGCAACTCCCGGAAGATCAGCGTGAGCGCCGCGAGATAGCCGGCCACCGCCAGCGGGCCCGTGAGGAGTCCCGTGCCGAGTCCCGCCACGACGACCGACTGGAGGGCGAGACCACTCACGCTGAGGAGCGGGATCGCGGCCAGGACGAGATCGGGACGATCGAGCATGGCTAATTATATCTAATTACGCCCGGTCGGATAAGGGCCGGAGAAGGGGCAGACAGTGTCACCTCCATCGGTCCGTGACAATGTCTGCGGGGGTTACGGGAGGGATTTCCGCGACGCCACCGTCGCGAGGTCGACGTCCTGAAACGCCACCCGGTTCCGGAACGTCGCGTCGGCGCGGTCGAACTACTGGAACTCCGCCTCGGCGAGGACGTCGTTGAGATCCGCCCGGATCCGCTCGCCCATCTCCCGATCGCGGGCCGTCGTCACGACGCGGTTCTCCTGGACGCTCGACCCGTCGCGCAGGAGCATCCGGACGTTGCCGCCGTCGTCGGCGCGGGTCACCTTCGCCCGGAGCCCCGACTGGGAGCCCTTCCCGCCGGCGTCGATCGGTCCGGGGATCACCTTCTTGACGTGCGGGTGGCCGGCGACCGTCTGGATGGCCCGCATACCGGTCCGGCCGCCGATGAGCGTCGAGTGACTCCCGCCGATCTTCTCCGCCGGCGGGGTCTCGACCACGTCGAGCGCGCGATTCCCGCGCCGTTCGAGGACCGCCTGGACCGGGTCCTCGTCGTCGACGCGGTAGAACTGGTGGTGAATGTCCTCGCGAACGGCCCGTATCACCGCGCGCGAGCCGCCTGCGTAGACCTCTTCGGGTCGCTTGCGCCGGATCTCGTCGCCGATCAGGCCCGCGAAGTTCCGCAGTTCGACGACCTCGTTCTCGCCGTCCTCCGGCATCGTCGTCACCGTCGTCTCCCCGAGGACGTCGTCGGTCGCGTCGGCGGCGGGATCGCGGTCCGAATCGTCTCCCGCCAGCATCGTCAGCGTCGCCCGATCGCGCGTCGCGTCGAGCACCACGGCCTCGGTGTTCGCCTTCCGGCAGACCAGACAGAAGTCCCCGGGTTTCTCGAGCGGCGAGGCGCAGTGACGACACTCCATAGCGGACGTTCTGTCTACGGTAGTAAAACGGGCGTGTTTTTCCGCCGTCGATCGACCGCGTGGAATCGACGGCTACGCTAGTAGCAACTGAAAGTCAATGCGTACCGGATCGCAGGTCAGCGTCGCGATCCGTGTGTACAACGTTTCAGTCGCTACTATAGCCCGCCGGTCCCCTCGCGTCGGCGAGGTTCGCCCCGCAGGCTTGGCAGTACCGCGCCCCCTCGGAAACGATCGCCTCGCACTCGGGACAGACGACGCCCTCTCCGCTCTCGTCGGGCGCAGTCTCCGACTCGCTCTCGAGATCCGTTCCGCAGGACGGGCAGTACGTCGCGTCCTCGACGACGCGCGTCCCGCACTCCGGGCAGGGTCGCCGTCGCTCCCAGAGCACCTGTCGCCGGGAGTTCGAGACGTAGTTGTACGCGCCCCAGACGACGTTCCCCAGCCCCAGCGTCCACCAGAACGTCAGGATCGCGACGATGACGTGGGAGGCGATCGAACCGAACTCGCGATCGACCATCACGACCCGATCGGGGCCTTCGTCCTCGATCCGCCAGCCCTGTGCCACGAGATCGTCGATCTCACGCTTGAGACGCTTGCTGCGCATACGATCTCGTAGGAGGCGAACGAACAAAACCTGTTCACACCGATCGCGGTGACAGTCAGTCCGTACGACAGGAGTGAGGGGTACGTCACGATCGGGGGACGATAGCCGGGGACTACTCGTCGATCGGTTCGGCGTCGAAGTCGATCCCCCGCCGACAGGCTGCCGTACGCAGGATCGACGCGGCGCGATCCTCGTCGACGTCGTCGAGAAGGCAGTCGACGAACTCGCCGAGGAGTCCGTGCTTGATCCGGAGGTCGACGTACTCCACGTGACCGCCGGCCACGACGACGTCGACGTCCCACTCGCCGTGTTCCGGGCCGGTCATTCGTACGTCGACCCACTCGTCAGCGGCCGTTTCGGGGGCTGTAAACACATCGTTGGACATAGACTGCCGTCCGGAAGCGACGGAAGTAGATAAGCTTCGCGCCCGAGTGACAGTTCGAATCGGCTGACTGACGTCCCCCGAATCGGCCGACGAACGCTCGGTACCTACCTCCCGCCCGACGATCGACGCGTGTACTTACCATCCTCCAGTACGCGAGAGGAGTATGACCGGACTCCTGCAGGCCGTCGCGGCGGTCACGCTGGTCGCACAACCCGACGGTATCGGTACCGACGTCGCCGTGACCGACGGCCTCGTCGGCAGTGCGGTCGGGGCCTTCCTGACGACGCTGGTCGTCGGGGCGATCATGATCGCGGTCGTCCCGGACTACACGGACCGGATGACGACCGTCGTGCTCGAAGACCCCGTCGAATCGTTGCTGTACGGAGTCCTCTCGCTGGTCGCCGTCTTGCTCCTGGCCCTCCTGCTGGTCGTCACGATCATCGGCGTCTTCGTGGCGATTCCACTCGTGCTGGTGGCCTCCCTGATGTGGGCGATCGGGTCGGCGATCGCGTACCTCGCGATCGGCGAGCGCCTGGTCGGCCGCGACGACGGCTGGCTGAAACCGTTGCTGGTCGGAGCGGGACTCAACGGCGCGCTCGCACTGACCGGGATCGGCGGCCTGGTCGCGTTCGCCGTCGGCGCTGCCGAGTTCGGCGCAGTGCTCCGGACGGCCCTCGCCTGAGCGGCGGCAGCCGACCCGATCGGCAGTGGGATCCGCGACCAACCGTTTCTAACTGCTCCCGCGGACTCCGGGACTCGCGGCCTGGAACTGCCGTGGTTACCCGAGATCGATCGGATCCACCTTCAGGTACTCCCGGAGGACGACCGTCGCGTACGATCCCTTCGGCAGGGAAAACGAGAGAGTCAGGGGGTCGCGATCGATTGCGAGATCCGTGCGAACCAGGATCGCGCGCCGCGTCCCGCTCGAGTAGAACTCGCCGGGCAGATCGAAGTCGCCGGGGTCGAGGTCGAGGTCGTCGAGGACGGCGCGTTCGATCTCGCCCTGTTCGCCGTCGGCGAGGTCGGTCTCGGTGCCGACCAGCGGCGCGGTGACGAACGCGCGCCCGCGTTCGCAGTGGCGCGTCACCGAGTCGACGCGGCGATCGTCGACCCGCTGGAGTCGGTCCGTGTCGGGAAGGACGAGTCCCTCGGGGGCGTCGGTGTCCGCGAAACAGACCACGTCGCCCGCGACGGGCCGATCGAACGGCAGACCACGCTCCAGGCGCTCGCTCAGCATCCGGTTGAAGGCGTACGACTGGGCGGCGTGGACGAACAGCCGCTGGAGGTTCGACGGGACCCGTTCGAGCGCGGCCCGAAACGTCTCGGGCCCGGGGTCGCCGTCGCACGCGGCCAGTTCGTGCAGCATCGATCGCTCGTAGCGCAACCGGTTCGGAACGCGATCGAGGGCGTCCTGCCAGTTTCTCGTCTCCTCGACGAATGCCCGCGCCTCCTGCGTGTCCTCCGGTTCCGCCTCGGTCGGTCGCCCGAGGTAGGCCATCACCGCGCCCTCCCAGTCGCCGCGGACGATTTCGAGGCCGACCTCGTGGGTGATCGGCCGCCGGCTGCCGAACCGTTGCTGGCCGAAGAAGTTGGGGACGCCGATCGGCGTCGCCGTCGCTGTATCACTCTCGCTATCGCCTCCGCTGTCGAGACCGCCGAACGCGCGTAACTCGTCGGTGATCGCGGCCGCGTTCTCGGGCCGATCGGGATCGCTGACGACGAGTTCGAATGCGTTGCCCGCGAGGTCGCCGAACTCGATCGATCGGCCGGCCCGGCCGAGGACCTCGATCTCGGCCCCGCTGACGTCCGGCAGGTCCGCGGGATCGGCGCCGTAGACCGAGAAGAGTTGGGTCGTCACCGCGTACTTGTCCTTCGTCCCGGCCCAGTTGACCCGTTCCCGCGAGACGCCGAGCGCGTCGGAGAGGCGGGCGGCGAAGTCGTTGGTGTCCCACCCGCGCAGGGTCGCCCGGAACACGAGGTGCGGGTAGGCGTCCGTTCCCGCCTCGACGGGTTCGGTGTCGAACCGTTCGAGTTCGCGCACCCGGAAGTGCTCGTCGTCCTCGCGCAGGTGACCGCCGACGCCGTCGGCGTCGGTGACGTAGTACTCCATACCGACGGCCTGCTCTGTGGGGTGGGCCGGACGCATGCTGGATACCGTTCGTTTCGGGTGCTCGCGGTAAAGCGGTTCGCTCTCCCGCCTTCGGACCCGCCCGCGTTTCGATCGCTCTGACAGGTTCGAATCAGTCGCGGGCCCGATCACGGAGCAGCCGTGGACCCACGGTGGACCGGCGAACCGCCGATCCGGACGCGGAAACTGCGGACGTTTTTCAGCCGGGCACCACTACCGGACGGCAGTGAACCCCATCGAGAGGTACCAGTCGGCGATCGTCGTCCTCGCGATCGTCGGCGGCATCGCAGCGGGTCAGCTGTCGGGCGTTCCCGCCGTCTCCGAACGGCTGATCCTCCCGTTCCTGCTGGTCATGCTCCTCGGGGCGTTCCTCCAGATCCCGCTGCCACGGCTCCGGCAGTCGTTCGGCAACCGCCGCGTCGTGGGGGCGAGTCTCGCGGTCAACTTCGTCTGGAACCCCCTGTTCGCCGTCGGACTCGGCTTCGTCTTCCTGCGGGATCAGCCGGCCCTCTGGGTCGGGCTACTCATGCTCATGGTCACGCCGTGTACAGACTGGTACCTCATCTTCACCGATATCGCGAAGGGAAACGTCCCGCTCGCGACGTCGCTGTTGCCCTACAACCTCGTCCTCCAGCTGGTACTCCTGCCGGTCTACCTCTACGCGTTCGCGGGCGAACTCGTCGTGGTTCCGATCGGAACGCTCGTCGAGAGCGTTCTGCTCGTTCTCGTCGTGCCGCTCGTTGCCGCCGCGATCGGCCGTGCGACGTTGCCGACGCTGCTGGGTGAGACCTACTTCCAGCGGACGCTCCTGCCGGCCCTCGGACCTGTACAGATCGCCTTTCTCGCCCTGGCGATCGCGGCGATGTTCGCATCGCAGGGTGAGATCGTTCTCGACAACCCCGGCGTGCTGGCGCTGCTCGCGGTGCCCGTGATCGTCTTCTACCTCGTCAACTTCGTTCTCGGACTGGGGATCGGCTACGTCGCCGAGTTCAGTTACGAGGACGTCGTCTGCTTCGAGTGTACGACCCTGTCGCGGAACTCGCCGACCGCCCTCGCGATCGCTGTCGTGGCCTTTCCGCACGAACCGCTGATCCCGCTGGCGCTGGTGATCGGTCCGCTGCTCGAACTGCCGCTCCTGAGCGTCGTCTCGCAATTGCTCCTGGGGATCCGGAACCGAGGACTGTGGGACGTGGATTCCGCGGTCGGAAGCGAGGCGGAGTAGGGGCGATGAGTCCTGCGGACCGGAGTAGAGAGCGATGAGTCCTGTGGTCCCACGGACCCACAGTTCTGCGATCTCGCCGGATCTCGCTTCGGATCAGACGTCGTAGAACCCGCCGTGGAACCCGAGCGGGATGTGGTGCTCGATCGTCGCCCGCCCGCGCTCGGTGAAGTCCGCGGCGTCCAGCACCAGGAGGAACGATCGCTCGGCCTCAGCGTCCAGCACGACCGAGAGGACGACGCCGTGGTCTTCGCGGGCCGCATCGGGTGCCGCGACGAAGACGGGTTCGCCCGGGTACGTACCCGCTTCCTCCCAGATCGTCGTCCTGCCGTCCGTGACGTCGACCTTGACGAGCCGGTTCGGGACGTCCGCCGGCGGACTCCGCCGGTTGCCGACGCCGTAGACGTACCGGTACGGCCCCGCGTTGCACTCGTCGTAGTGTATCCGCGGGAGTTCGATCGGCGCGTCGGACAGGCGCTCGCGGTCGATGCCGTCCTCCCGGACGCGGTGCCGGCGGAGGGTACCGCCCTCGACGGCGAACTCGGGGGATCGCAGTTCGTCGAGGTAGAACGCTTCGACGATCGACGCGTCGTCGTACGCGACGACGTCGACGACCACCTCGTCGTCGGTCTCGAAGGCGTTGACGTGATGGAACGCGAAGAACGCGTCGGTCACCGGATCGGCGGCGACGTCGCCGGTCTCGCGGTCGACGAGCAGGAATCGCGTTCCGCGCTCCGGTCGCCAGCGGTAGTTCTCGACGAACGGACGATCGCGTGCCAGCAGTTCCAGCGGGTCGATCACGAAGGGGAATTCGACCAGGACGACGTAGTTCTCGGTCAGCCCGAAACTGTGCATGTACGCCGGCCGCTTCCTGTCGACGGTCGCGATCACCTCCCGATCGCGGGTGCCGTCGGGCATCCGGTAGACGCTGTACGTGCTCGTCCGGGAGAACTCCGTGACGTAGTTGTACGTGTCGCCGTCGTCGTGGTGCGAATGAGCGGTCGTCACGTGGCCGTCGACGTCGTCCTCGTACTCGGCGAGTCCGACGGTCTCCAGCGTCTCGGGGTCGAACTCGACGGGGATGGGCGTCTCGGTCATCGAGACGAACGCCTCGGCCTGCTTCGAGATATTGACGTTCGCATTGTCGGTGACCTCGGGCGAGAACAGTGAGAAGAACCGTTCGAAGATGTCGCGGCAGGGGTCCGTCGCGAACTCCCGGTACCGGAGTTCCCCCTCCGACGCCACGTGGGTGTACGCCTCGCTCTCCAGGTACCTGTTCGTGTAGCGGACCTCTCCGTTCGCGACGGCGAAGGCGTGGAGCATCGCCAGTCCGTCGAACCAGTGTCGCAGGTCCCGGTCGCCGGCCTCGAACTTGGCCGGTCCCGTCCGGAGTAGCGATCCCTCCAGCCACGCCGGAATCTCCCCCTCGACGCCGAGTTGCCGGTCGCGAACCTCCCTGTCGAGCGTCTGGAAGGCCACCCGCCGTCGCTCGACCGCGTTCTCGTCGCCGGGAGGCGCAGTTCCGGTGCCTGCTCGGTCCTCCTCGGGACTAGTCATCGGAACCCCCTCGCATGGCGGTCGCGGCCGACCCCTGTACTCGACCGCCTCCTGTCGGGTACTCGGACATCACGCTCAGATAGGTCGACGATCGTGGTAACAGTACTCCCAACACTGAGTCGATCCGGGACGTCGGGCCGCCACTGAAAGCGGGGGAGAGAGTACGAAGTCGCCTCGTCAGTTCGGCTTGACGAGGATCTTCACGTGATCGCTCTCGGGATCGAGAAGCCGCTCGAATCCCTCGTCGACGATCTCTTCGAGCCCGATTCGGCCGGTGATGAACGGGTCCGGGTCGAGCCGTCCGTCTCCGAGCATCTCGATCACCATCCCGTACTCCTCGTCGGCCCGCGGCCCGCCGAGGTACGCGAGCGTCCCGGTCAGCGTCCGTTCGGCGAGGACGAGATCGTTCGGGTGGGTGCTCACTTCCTCCTCCCAGATGCTCACGATCGTCGTCCGGCCGCCCGGTGCCGTGCTCTCGATCGCTGCGTTGAACGACGCCTCGACGCCCGCGACCTCGAACGCGACGTCGACGCCGCCGCCGGTCCCAGCCACGATGTGCTCGACGGCGTCCGTGCTCGACGGGTCGACGAGTTCGTCGGCGCCGCAGTCGCTCGCACGTTCGCGCCTCGCGTCCCGTGGCTCGGAGACGTAGATCGTGCCCGCGCCGGCCGCCCGGGCGCACTGGATTACGGATAGCCCGATCGGGCCGCTCCCGAACACCGCGACCGCGTCGCCGGCCTGGAGTCCCGAGCGACGAACCGCGTGCAAACCGACGGCCAGCGGCTCGACCAGCGCGCCGTGTTCGACCGGGACGTCGTCGCCGAGCGGAACGGCGTGTTCGGCGTCGATGACGGCGCTCTCGGCGAACCCGCCGTCGCCGCCCGAGAGCCCGAGGAACCCGATCGAATCGCAGATGTGGTAGTCCCCTCGCCGGCACTGTCGACACTCACCGCAGTAGAGGATCGGATTGACGGCGACGGCGTCTCCCGCGTCCAGGCCCTCGACCGCCGATCCGACCTCGGTGACGGTGCCGCTGTACTCGTGGCCCATCCTGATCGGTGCCGTCTCTCCCGAAACCGGGTGCGGGTCGCCCTCGGGAACGAAAATCGGCCCGGCGGCGTACTCGTGGAGGTCCGAGCCACAGATCCCGCAGGCCTCGACGTCGATCCGAACCTGCTCCGGCTCGACGGTTCCGTCGTCTACGTCCTCGACGCGGATGTCCTCTCGACCGTGATACGTTGCTGCTTGCATGGGTGAAGTACGGTACCACCTCTCGCAGTATAACTACTCCTAGGGGCCATCGAACTGGTTCTCCGGCGGCGAGCGATCCGATCGCTGTCGACGATCAGTCCGCGACGTCGGCGACGAGGTTACGAACGTACTCGAGTTCGTCCTCCAGTACCGTGTGGCCGACGCCCTCGTAGATTCGTGACTCCATCTCGGCGTCGAGGTCCTCGAACACCCGCGCCGACTCCTCGACCCGATCGACCGGGATGTGCGGATCCTGGTCGCCACAGCCGATGAACACCGGCGTGCCGTCCATCGATCCCTCGTACTCCCGCGGCGTCCCCTCGGGGCCGATCAGCCCCCCGCTGAGCGCGACCACGCCGCCGTACCGATCGGCGTTCCGGGCCGCGTACTCGGTCGCGAGACAGCCCCCTTGCGAGAACCCCAGCAGAACGACCCGATCGAGCGGGATCCCATCGCCGTTCGCGCCGCCGCCGGCGTCCGTCCCCGCGTCGTCGAGCGTACCCGTTGTCACGCGGGCGACCGTCTCGTCGAGCAGTTCGAGCGCGGAGTCGAGGTGGGGCTGGTTGGTCTCGAGGTCCGCGAGAAAGGAGTTCGGGTACCAGCTTCCCCGCTGGGCCTGCGGTGCGACGTACGCGACGTCGTCGCAGTCGGTCTCGTCCGCCAGGCCGAGCATGCCGCGAGCGCGTGCACCGCGGCCGTGAACGAGGATCATCGCCGCCGCCGCGTCCGCGAGGTCGGGCCCTGCGCGTTCGATCGGCTGGTCGCCGTGTGGACCGGATACCATGTCCGTAGCCACGGTGCCCGGCGGAAAAGACGTTGGTGACGCGGCGAAGGAGACGCGGTTTCAGTCGACTGGAACGCGGGACCTCGATTGCGGCGTGCGACCGAAATTCGGGCGGCCGGTCGAAACTCGCGGTCCCGCCGGCAAGGAGGGGGCGACGAAACTGCGTCGCCCGACGCATCTCGTCTAACGGCGGTGTCGTTCTCCAGAATTCCGCTCGCAAAGAGTTAATATAACAACCGTCGTTTCAGCTAATGTATGACAGTTGTGAACGCGATTCACGTGTTGAACACGGCGGACTGGACGATGCCCGAGGGGATGATGATGCAACTGGGCGGCGACGACCCGGTCACCGCGAAGTGTCCGGCGTACCTGCTCGAACACCCCGACGCGCTCGTGCTGTTCGACACCGGACTCAGCCACGACCTCGCCGCGGACCCGACCGGGTACGGCGCCCCGCACCTCGAGGACTTCGCGCCGGCGATCGAACCCGAGGCGACGCCCGAGGAACACCTCGCCGATCTCGGCTTCGACGCCGCCGAGGTCGATCACGTCGTGCTGTCGCACCTCCACACGGACCACGCGGGCAACCTCGACCAGTTCGTGGACGCCGAGTTCTACGTCCACATCGACGAACTGCGGTACGCGTGGTGGCCGGACCCGCCGCAGGCCGCGTTCTACGTCGACGCCGATCTCGATCCGCTTCGCCGGCCGGAGACCGACGTGGTGGAGGTCCCCGGCCGAACCGACCTGCTCGGCGACGGGAGCATCGAACTCGTGCCCACGCCCGGGCACTCCCCCGGCCACCAGTCGGTCAAAGTCGAACTCGACGGCGAGACCGTCATCCTCGCCAGCGACCTCGCGAACCGCCGTGTCGGGTACGAGGAGGGGCTCGTCGCTCCCTTCAGCTGGTCGACCGACGAAGCTCTGCACTCCCTGCGCGAGGTGAAGGGCGTAGCACGCGCCGAAGACGCCGACGTCGTCGTTCACCACGACTCGGACGACCTGGCGCGGCTGGCCGAGAAGCGAGTCAGGTAGCCGGATCACGTACCCGACGCGACGCTCAGAACAGCGAGAGGTCGCCGGTGACCCGATCGACCCGATCGTCCGCGGCCGGGCCGACGGCCAGCGCCGTGACGGTGCCCGGTTCGAGTTGCGTGTGCCCCGCGTCGCGGATGAGCGCGTTCGGAACGCCCTGGCTGTCCGCGATTTCAGAGAGTTCGTGCAGCTGGCGTTCGCTCTCGCCCTTGAGGACGACCTTTTTCTGGCCGCCGTCTTTCCACTGGCGCTGTAGCTGACTGTCCGCCTTCTCGTAGGCCGACAGCGACGCGTGAGCGACCTGCGCGGCGAGTTTTCCCTTTCCCATCCCGATGTCGGTGCGGGCGACGATGGCCTGTTTCATAGCGCTACCGACGCGATCGGCGTCTATAATCCCGGTGATCCAGTCCGACGGTTTTACGACCTGCCGATTCCACTGCCTGCGTAATGATCCTCTCCGACGCGGACATCCTCGATCGCCTCGAGGCCGGCGACCTCGTCGTCGACCCGCTCAACGATCCGGACCTGCAGATCCAGCCCGCCAGTATCGACCTCCGACTGGGACGGGAGTTCCTCGAGTTCCAGCGGACGAACATCCCCTGTATTCATCCGAACTCCGAACAGGAGGTCGACGAGTACGTCACCGAGACGATCGTCGAGGACGGCGACGACTTCATCCTCCACCCCGGCGACTTCGTCCTCGGAACGACCTACGAGCGCGTCGAGATCCCGGCCGACCTGATCGCCCACGTGGAAGGGCGATCGTCGCTGGGCCGACTCGCCGTCGTCGTCCACGCGACGGCGGGGCTGTGCGACCCCGGTTATCGCGGCCAGATCACCCTCGAACTCTCGAACCTCGGCACGGCGCCCGTCGCGCTCACGCCGGGGATGCGCATCTCACAGCTCACCTTTACCGAACTCAAAACCCCCGCCGATCGCCCGTACGGGAGCGATCGCGGCTCGAAGTACCAGGACCAGGACGGACCGCAGGCCTCCCGCATCCAGAGCGACGACGAGTTCGGCGGCGATCAACTCGATCGCGAGGACTGACGAGGAGAATCGGCGGACCCGGCGTCGAATCGTTATAGCTGTCCGTCGCCCGTCGCCGCCGGTCCCCGGAGCGCGATCCACGCGCCGAGGAGGAGGCCGGCGACGACGCCGACCCCGATCGCCGCGTTCGCAGTGAGTCCCGCGACCAGCGTCGCCAGGGCGATCCCGGCGACGAGACCGATCATGAAGCCGGCGAACGCGCCGGTGATGCGACGGCGTCGCGGCGGCGCGTCGCCGGTGAGATCCGTGGTGACGCCGGCCGTCGCGATCGCACCGGCGATCGCGCCGACGAAGAGGCCGAGGACGATGGCAAATCCGCCCCAGTCGTGAGCGAGTTCGGAGACGAGCGTCGCGACGACCAGGAACGTGGCGACGCCGGACGCGATCGCGAGGACGATAGAGTTGCCCGTCATCGTTTCCCCGTACGTTTTCCCGGCACCCGCATAAATCGTGCGTCGCGTCTCCGTGCCGGCGAGCGATCGGGGCCGGAGTCCGCACGTGTCGTCCCGGCGAGGAAACCGGCGAGCGACGTGGAGCACGACCGCTCGCGATGACAGTACAGTTATCCGCCGGGCACTCGTACGGTCGGCTAACAGATGCGATTCGTCGAAGAGATCGTCGTCGATGAATTTCTCCCGACCGTCCGGTCGCTGCTCGCCGGCGCGCTCCGCGATCGCGGGCTGACCCAGAGCGAGGTGGCCGACGTCCTCGGGATCAGCCAGAGCGCAGTGTCGAAGTACGCCCACGGCGACGTCACCGTCAACGAGCGGATCGCGACGGACGAGCGCGTCGAGGCCCTCGTCGAGGAACTCGCCGACGGACTCGCAGCCGGCGACGTCCGGCCGGTCCGGGCGCTGATCGAGATCGAGGTCCTGATCCGGGAACTCGAGCAGGGCGGCGACCTGCTCGCCCAGTTGCACGAGGAGGCCGTACCGGAACTCGCCGACCACGGCGCGAGTTTCCGCGTCCACGACCCCGAGAGCGACCTCCGGACCAGCGAACGCGTCCTCTCCTCGCTTCGGCGCGGCCTACGCCTCCTCGAGAACGCGAGCGGGTTCGCGAGCCTGATCCCCGCCGTCGGCTCGAACCTCGTCGCCTGCACGCCGGACGCCGACGACATCGACGACGTCGCCGGCGTTCCCGGTCGGATCTTCGACGTGAAAGGGAAGGCGACCGTACCGGCCGATCCCGAGTTCGGCGTCTCCGAGCACGTCGCGACCGTCCTGCTCGCGGCACGGCGCCACGATGTAGACGCCGCCGCGGCGATCAACATCAGATACGACCCGAAACTGCTCGCCGAACTGACCGAGCGCGGTCACGTCACCGCCGAGTTCGACGAAGCCGACGACGTCCCCTCGAGCGTCGGCGCGGCCCTCGAGGACGAACCGGACGCGACCGTCCTCTACCAGACCGGCGGCATGGGGATCGAACCGCTCATCTACCTATTGGGGCCGGACGCGGAGTCGGTCGCGGACACCACCCGATCGCTCCTCTAATTCTCTGAGACCACACACATGGGCTCGGAAACTGCACAGGAGTTCTACGGTCGCTGGGCGTCCCTCTACGACCTGATCGCCCGTCGAACGCCGGGTATCCCGCGACTTCGCCGGCGTGCGGCCGCCGCCTGTCGACTCGATCGCGGCGACACCGTCGTCGAGATGGGCTGCGGGACCGGTGCGAACCTGCCGTACCTGCGGGAACGAGTCGGTCCCGAGGGAACCGTCGTCGGCGTCGACTTCACTCGGCCGGTGCTCGATCGCGCCCGCGACCTCACCGCCGAGTACGACAACGTCCACGTCGTCCGCGGGGACGCGACGCGGCCGCCGATCGGCCGCGCGAACGCGGACGGCCCGATCGCGGACGGCGGTGTCGACGCGATTCTCGCCACCTTCGTCGTCGGGATGCTCGCCGATCCGGCCGGCACGGTCGACGACTGGTGTGACCTCGTCGGCCCGGGCGGTCACGTCGTCCTCGCCAACGCCGCGAGCAGCGACGCGTGGTACGCCCCGCCGGTCAACGCCGCGTTCCGGGCGGTCGTCGTCCTCTCGACGCCGCCCACGACGAAACTGCGGTACGCGGACGACCCCCACCGGCGACTCGACGCGAAGGTCGACGCCGCCCACGCGCGACTGCGCGATCGATCGACCGCGATCGCGGACGAGACGCACGTCTTCGGCGTCGTTCGGCTGACCGGCGGGCGGATCGAGTGACCGCGATCCGACCCCGACCGGAACGGCACGGAACCGGGCGTCAGTTCGGGGACCGAAACACGCCAGAATAGACCGCAACCGCTCGTTAGCCGTCGTGACGGCGCCCGATCGCGATTCCGAGGACCGCGAGCAGGGCGGCGGCCGTCACCGGAACGCCGAACCCGGGGAGCGAGTCGTCGGCGTCGGGGTCGTCCGCCGCTGACTCCTCGCCGGACAGTGAGAACGTCGCTTCGAATCCGTCGAGCGACGTGCCGGCGTCCCAGCTCGCCTGCCCGTCCGTCTCGGCGTCCGGCGTCGGTGTCGTCGTCTCGACCGTCGACCCGTCCGGACCGGCGAGGACGACCGTTCGATCGGGCTGGTACCCGCTCGCGAACGGTTCGGTCACGACGAGCCGATCGTCCTCGACCGCCGCGAGTCCCTCCCAGGTCACCGAGAGCACGACGACGCCGCGATCGTCGTCCGTCGTGCGGACGTCGATCGAATCCGCCGTGACCGTCATCTCGCGGTCGACCTCCTCGCTCGCGTTTGCGGCGACCGACCCCGTTCGATCGGCGAACCGATCGAGCAGTTCCGTGCGGGTTTCGTCGTCGGTTTCGAGCGTCTCGAACGCGTCACGCTCGTCCTCGTCGGCGAAGTCGTAGACGCTGACGAGCGACACGGTGGCGTCACCGTCGGCCGTCAGTTCGACGTGCAACATCGGTTCGTCGGCGTCGGCGGGAGCGGCGATCGACTCACCGGTACTGGTACCGGCTACCGGTGACACCAGGAGCCCCGATAGCACGACGAGCACGCCGAGTGCGACGATCCCTCGTCTCATTCTCACTGGCTTCCGTCGTCGTTCTCGGTCTGCTGGTCCTCCTCGGAGGTCGACTCTTCACCGTCCGTCTCGCCGTCTTCGGAGGTCGACTCTTCATCGTCCGTCTCGTCGTCCTCGGTCGCGTCCGATCGATCGTCGTCAGTGTCCGTCGTCTCCGAATCGTCGGCGTCCTCGGGCGCGTCGCCATCTGCGGCGGGCGGTTCGATCGGCGCGCCGGGTTCGCGGTCCGCGTCGACCGGCTGGCCGACGCCCTCACCCGCGATCGAGCGGGCGATTTCGGCGACCTCGGGTCCGGTGAGTTCGCTCGCGTTTTCCGCGAGCGTCTGGATCGCTTCGACGTCGATCCCGTGCGCTTCGGGGTTCTCCAGTTCACTTGCGGTCGCTGCCGTGCCGTTGGCCAGCCGTTCGGTCGTCCGCTGTTCCGCCGCGATCGCAGCCATCTCGCCCTCGTACTGGCCGCGGGTGAGTTCGCCGTCCTCGTAGGCGGCGTTCAGTTCCGCGGTCCGGTTCTCGAGGTCCGCGATGCGGTCCTCGACGTCGGCCTGCTGTTCCAGGACGACGTCAGCTTTGGCGTCCTCGGACTGCGCGGCGGCGACCTTGATCCCGTACGCGCGTTCCGAGACTTCACCGTTCAGTTCGGTCTCCTGGACGCCGACGGTGGCTGCCAGCTGTTCGCCGGGCGCGACGGCGTCCTCGTCCTCGGCGTCCTGTTCCTGTGCGTTCGCGGCCGCGCCGACGTCGGCAGCCGCGAGGGGCATCGCCGCCATCGAGACGGCGAGTAGCAGTGCGAGTACGATCGTCGTTGGTCGCTTCATGGCGATTGGGACGTGGCGCTCTCGCACCATATACAGGGTCGATTATCACTCCGGTTCAACGACTATTAACGACGTTTGACACCGTTGGCGACCCTCGGCAACGGTCGTAAATTCGGCGAAACGGTCCGCCGCCCTCGTGCGATTACGGTCGGTTCGGCCCTCGTTCGCAGTGTGCGTCTCTCAATCCCCTCGTTCTCCGGATTCGATCACCGCGTCCTCCGCTTCGGGCAGGGAGAGGACGTTCTCGCGGCCCAGTCGGAACGACTCGAGTTTCCCCTCCTCGCGCAACCCGCTGACGACCTTGCTCGTCTTCGCGTCCGTCCAGCCGAGTTCCGAGACGACGTCCTGTTGTTTCATGCGGCCGCCGCGCTCCTCGAGGAGGCGGAGGACGCGTTCTTCGTTACTCAGGAACTCCTCGGGAACGGGTTCGTCGTCCGCATCCCCATCGGTCGTCGCCGCCGGTCCGTCTTCGTCGTCACCGTCGCCATCGCTGTCGCCACCCGGAACGGGCGCGGGAACGCCGCTCGATCCCTGCCGGCGATACCACGCCGCGACGCCGAGTCCGGCGACGCCGAGAACCGCGACGCCGATCGCGATCGTCGAGAGCGACGGTCCAGATCCCGTCGTCCCGGTCGAGACGACCATCCGGGGTTCGCCGGAGACGAACTCCGTTTGCGACCCGCGCCAGATGACCGCGTTCTGTCGCCGGTCGTCAGGTTCGGGGCTCGCGCTCGTCAGTTCGTACTCCTCGGGCCACGAGATCAGCAATCGAGTCCCGTCGTCGAGATAGTAGCCCTCGATCGCGTCCCCGGCGCGCAGTTCGGTGCCGTCCACGACGGCGAAGCCGTTCCACTCGAACGTGTACCTGATGACGCCGTACTCGCGGGCGAGCGACTGTCGCTCCGTCTCGACGGCGAACCCGTCGGTCGACATCTCTCGATCGGTCGCGTTGGTCGCCACGGCGACCGTCGAATCGATCCGATCGGCAAAGCGCGTCAGGTACGGCTCCGGATCCTCGTCGATCTCGGCCGCGACCGACTCGAAGGCCTCGGTCGACTCGTTGTCGTCGAGTTCGACCCAGAACTCCACGGTCCACTCTGCCGAGCCGTCGGCCGCCAGGGCGACGTTCATCCGGGCCCGGTCCGGATCGACGTCTTCGGGCGCCGCCGAGAAGCCGTCCGGGGAGTCGGCGGCGTGATACCCCGACTCGCTCGCGGCCGCACCGGCGACCGAAATCGGTCCTGAAACGACCAGCGAGAGCGCGAGGGCGACGATCAGCAGCCGGCCGATCGATCGAGGGTTACGGTCGGTCATTCTCGTTTGGGTCTCGACGACGTCGATCCGTTTGCGATCTATCCAGGGGAGAAAAACGGGGAAAGCGACGTCGGAGACGCATCCGTCGAATCACGGAATTCAGTATACTACGGCACTCTAATACGCTTTTTGATCGCTTTCGAAAAATATGACGCTGCTGAAGAATCCGCGAGACCTGCTCGGGCCCCGACCCGATTACTTCGTCGGCGGCGCGACCGCACCGGGCGTGACCTCGGAGACGGCGTCCCCGAGCGAGTCGATCGCACCGTCGAGGAAGTTACTGATAGTGCCGAGCAGATCCGAAACGAAGTCGGGCACCGGCTCCGGGAGGTCCTCCGGCGGGCCCTCGCCCACCGTTGCCGTTGCCGTTCCGGCCGCCCCGACGAGCAGGGCGACGCTGACCACGATCGCGAGTAGTACGTGTCGACTCATGACGAATGGATACACGACGGGACCGTTCTTCAACCGGTCACATTTTGTCGCCGCTTTGCGCCGGTTTTCGTCCGATATCGTCGATTTACCCGCCGAATAAGTTGTTTCGGCGAGCGAAACACCCCCGATCCCCCGCCGCGACCGCCAGTTCGGGGGGATGGTGCGTCGAGTCCCTCGTACTCTCCACGCTCGCGGATCGCCGCCGGGTTGCCAGCGCTCGTCACGGTGCGGTGGGACGGCTCGCGACCGGTCGTGATCCGTCCCCGCGACTCAGTTCGTCCCGTACAACCGCGCGTGCTCGTCGCAGAACGCTGGCTCGCGAAGCTGTGCCTCGATCAGGTCCGCGTGGTAGTGGGCGTTGAAGAGGCGACACTCCACTCGATCGCAGAACGATTCCCCCGTCTCGAGGTAGTGGACGGCCTGGAGGACGTATCCCTTCAGCGCGTCGGTCGATCGGGGGTCGTCCTCGATCAGGAACTCGCCCTCGACGCGGTTCTCGAGGACCTCGCGGGGCGGCGTGTCGCCGGAGAGCAACGAGTGGCGCTGTTTCTCCCTGTAGTACGCCTCGGGCTTCGCCGGGGCCTCGTAGAGGCCGGGGACCGAGACGAGCGCCGGTTGTCCGAGCACGTTCACGCGCTTGTGCCAGCGGCCGTCGTGGTCGCCCCACGTCCCGATCGCCCGGTCGAGCACCGGCACGTGGAGCGTCTCCAGGCCGCGTTCGTCGTCGGGCAGGGCGGTGTTGAGCGCCCGCTGGACCTGGATCCCGTCGTAGAGGACGCCACCTTCCCGATCGGGATCCTCGAGTGCCCGTTCCTCGTAACGGATCGTCCCCAGCATCGTGTTGCCCGTCTCGGGCTCGTACGGCGATCGCACCCGCGCTTCGGCGAACCGTTCGGGGAGGTCGTCGGTCCGGTGCTCCTCGAGGAACCGGTCCCGTACCGTCACCGTCGCGTCGACGCGATCCGCGAGCCAGTCCGCGATCGCATCGACGTCGACGACGGTCGTCGGAGCGCGATAGCAGATGACGCTGTCGACCATGTATGACCTAGTCGTACCACCGGGTGAAACTGTTGCGGTCGGTATCCCGTTCGCCGTCCGGTGACAGTTCCGGTGAGAGACGTCGCGATGCCGGTCCGGGCGATCGTATCGACGCTACCCGTCCAGAAACGCCGGCCCCTCGACGGTCTCGTCCGCGGCCTCGCGCCAGGTGTGGGCCGGCCGCCAGTCGAGTTCGCGATCGGCTTTCGCCGTGGAGAACGCCGACTGCTCGCCCTCGAGGGCACACTGTTCCGGGAGCGCGCCGAAGACGGTCTCGATCACGTCCGCGGTCGGTCGACCGAGATAGTTGTCCGCGGCCATCGCGTGATACGGTTCGTGGCCGTCGAGGTCGGTGTGGAGGGCGGCGTCGACGATCGAGACCACGTCGCGGACGTCGACGTACGACCAGTAGTTGCCGCTCCGATCGGCCGTCTCGAGATCGAACGCCGCGGCGACCTCGCGGGCCTGGTACTCGCCGGGGTACTGGACCCACGACGGCCGGATCGAGGCGATCGAGATGCCGTGTTTGCGGACCGTCTTCGCGGCGAGTTCCTCGCCGACGAGTTTCGACGCGCCGTAGCCGTCTTCCGGCCGTTGCGGATGGGCTTCGTCGATCGGGAGGTAGTCGGGGAGGAACGGCTCCGCGGCGAAGGGCATCCCGTAGAGGCTCTCGCTCGAGGTCCAGACCACGTCCGCGCCGACCCGGCCCGCGGCCTCGAAGACGTGGTAGGTGCTCTCGACGTTCGTCAGGAACGTCTCGGTACCGGTCGTCTCGCCCATGCGCGGAATCCCCGCGGCGTGGACCACCGCGTCCGGATCCTGGGCGAGGATCACCTCCCAGGCCTGCCCCTGTTCGGCGAGATCGGCCGCGAGGAAGGACGCGTTCTCGCGTTCGCCGGGCGGCCGCTCGAGGTCGATGCCGACGACCTCGTGGCCCTCGCTCGCGAAGTGATCGACGATCCAGCTTCCGACACCGCCGGTCGCGCCGGTGACGACGAGTTTCATGTTCGAAGGCTGTGTGCAAGTCGCGAAAACAGTGTGGGTTTCGGCCGGAGCGTTTCGGCCACCCTACGCTCCGGCGATGCGCCTGGTTCGGCCGCCTGTACCGCCGATCGACTCCGTATCAGTCGTCGGCTAGCGTCGCGCGACTGGTGATGTCGACCGGTTCGGCGTCGACGCCGAGTTCGTCGATCGCTTCCTGGGCGGCGCGCTTGCCGGAGACGAGCATGGCACCGAAGGTGGGCCCCATCCGCGGCAGACCGTAGGTCGTGGCGGTCGCCATCCCGGTGACGATTAGGCCGTCGTGAGCGACGCCCGTGTGCTCGACGACGGCGTCCTCGGACTTGCCAACCCACATCGAGTCGTGGCCGGGCGAGTCGTGGCCGGGCGCGCCGTAGCTGTCGTCGCCGGTCTGGTCCATGCCGGTGGCCCGGGCCTCGGCGTCGGCGATCCCGGGAGCGTCGAGCACGCCGTGCTCGTCGAGTTTCTTGACGGCCATGGCGTCGTGTCCGGTCGCGTCGATGACGAGGTCGGCCTCAACGGCGATCGGGTCGACGCAGGTGATCTCGCGGGGCAGGGCGTGGACCGGCGTCCAGTTCATGACGATTCCCGAGACCTTGTGGTCCTCGCGGATGACGATGTCCGTGAACTCGGTCATGTTCTGCATCTTCGCGCCGGCGTCGCAGGCGGCCTTGATAAGGCCGGAACAGGCCTCCGGCCCGTTGGCGACGTAGAGCCCCTCGCTGTCCTCGGACTGCTTGTAGGACACCTCGAGTTCGTCTAAAATCTGCTGGGCCGGATCCCGAACCGTGACCTTGTTCATCAGGAACCCGCCGAGCCAGAAGCCGCCGCCGAGGTAGTTGTTCTTCTCCACGACCATCGTCTTCACGCCGCGCTCGGAGAGTTCTTTCGCGGCCGTCAGCCCCGACGGGCCGCCGCCGACGACGATCACGTCGCTGTCCGAGAAGTCCATGAACTCCTCGGTCCACTCCTGGCCGATCGCACGCGTTACGTCCGCTTCGCCGACGTCGCTGAACTGATCAAAGTCGCTCATACAACTAGGTGGTAGCAACCAGTGGTGAAAAAACTATCGTGGTCGAGCGTCCGTCGATGGACCCGCCCGAAAGCGACGCGACACCGATCGATCCGCCCGATCGACGAGGGCGACCGCGTGGAACGTCCGGGGTTCGGGGAGGCCGGTCAGCGGTACCCCTCCTCGCGTCCCGAACGCTGAAGCCTCGCGGTCACGTAGGCGGGATCGATGGATCGTCGCGGGCTTCTCGGCGTTGCTGCCCTCACTCCGATCGCCGGCTGTCTCAGCTACTTCGAGGATAACGGCGATGAGATCACCGAACCGGGCGATGTCGAGATCGTCTGGGACGATCTGGTGCGGGACGATCCCGGCACCGAGGACGAACGCGTCTACGTCTGGGGAATCGTCAGGAACGTCGGCGACCGCGAACTGAGCTACATCGAGATTCGGGCGACGTTTCTCGACGCCGAGGGCGAGGAACTCGAGACGGTCATCGAGAACGTCGAAGAAGACGTCAGTTCGGGCGGGGAATGGCCGTTCGACGTCGAATTCCCACAGTTCGGCGAGGCGGCCGCCGAGGTCGAGAGCTACGAACTCGAACCGGCGACGGGAGTCTGATCGGACACCAGTATGCTCACGCCCGGATCGACGATCGCGGTCGGAAGCAGTGGGCCGATCGGACCCCACAGCGGGGAGCCGATCGACCGGACGTACCGACGGGCCGGACGCACGAGACACCCACGGACCCCCCGCCCGACGTCGGCTGACGACGTCGACGTCGAGCGCGGGAAACAGACGAACGGAATTCAGTCGCCATGACGGACCACGACGAAGGCGTCTCGACGCTCGCGAAACAGGGCGGCATCACGTTCGTCGGGAACGTCGTTAAGGGCGTGCTCGGGTTCGCGATCGTCATGCTGATGACCCGGTTCGTCAGTCCGTCGGTCTACGGACTGTTCGTCCTGGCGACGTCCGTGATCCTCTTCACGCAAGTGTTCGCGAATCTCGGGTTGCCGCTCGCGATCGACTACTTCGTCCCACAGTACCTCGACGAGGGCGAGCACGGGAAGGCCAAGGGCGTGATCGTGCAGGTGACGGCGACCGTCCTCGTCACCTCGTCGCTCGTCGCGCTCGTGCTCGCCGTTAGCACGGCCCGGATCGGGGACTTCTTCCAGGAGCCCGCGATGCGGATCGCGCTCCTGTTACTCTCGGTCACCATCCCGATGCTGGCGATCTACAAGGTCCTGCTGACCTCCTACTACAGCATCAAGAAGCTCCAGTACCGGGTGATCATGCGCGACATCGTCCGGCCGATCGTCCGGTTTGTCGTCACCGCCGGCCTCCTGCTCGCCGGGTTCGGTCTCCTGGGACTGATCGCCGGCTACGTGATCGGGCTCCTGGTCGCCATCACCGTCGGCACGGCGCTGTTCGTCTCCAGGGCGTGGGACCTGCTGACGGCCGACATCGAACTCGTCGCACCGGCCCCGCTCGTGCGGTACTCCGTTCCGCTCGCGATGACCAGCGTCGTCTTCGTCCTGATGGGACAGGTCGACTACTTCCTGCTCGGCTACTTCCTCTCGTCCGACAACGTCGGCATCTACCGCGTCGGCTACATGCTCGGCTCCGGTCTGATGATCATCTTCAACTCCCTGTCGCCGGTGTTCAAACCGCTGATCGCCGAAACGCGCGAGGATACCGCGCTCGTCGAACAACGGTTCCAGATCATGGCCCGCTGGATCGTCGGGATCACCCTGCCGTACGCGATCGTCCTCTCGCTCGGCGCGAGTTCCTACCTCGCCGTCCTCTACACCCCCCAGTACGCCGCGGCGAACGTCGTCGTCGTCCTGCTGGCCGGCGCGTTCCTCTTCAACGTCACGTTCGGCGGTCCCGACGGCACGCTCCTCCAGGGACTCGGCTACTCGCGGATGGTCTTCGTCAACACGCTGGTGCTGTTCGGTGCGAACCTCCTCGTCTCGATGACGCTCATCCCGATCGTCGGCATTGAGGGCGCGGCGATCGGCTCCGCCACCGCGCTGTTCCTGGTCGGCGCGCTGACGCTGGGCGAGGTGTACCACCTCGACGGCATCCACCCCTTCACGCGGGACTTCGCGAAGGTCGTCGGTGCCGGCGTTCCCGCGACGATCGCCGGCGCACCGATCGTCCTCCTGGTCGAGTCGGACCTGGTGATCGTCGCCATCCTCCCGATCGTCGTGATCATCACATTCGTCCTCTCGCTGATCGCGACCGACGCGTTCACCGACGAGGACGCCCAGATGGTCGCCGAGTTCAGCCCGACCCTCCGGAAGTGGCTCCCGGCCAGCCTCCTGAACCGCTGACTCGGACCCCCGGCCACTCGTACGGATCGTTGTAACGTTTTACCGGTGATCGCCGCCCCGATGGGGCGATCACCGGTGAAGAATCACAACAGCCCGTATCAGTCGACGAACTCCGTGTCACTCCCCGCAGTCGTCCGATCGTCCGCGGGCGGCCGGTCGCCGTCCTCCTCGCCCGACTCGTCCTCGATCACGCCCTCGCGCCACGTTCCCAGTCGGAACCAGGCGACGGCGACGACGAACGAGACGGCCATGCCGAACGAGTAAGCCCACCAGATCCCCTCGATGCCCCAGTCGAGCGCGCCGATCGAGACGCCGGTACCCGGGAGCGTGAGCGTCCACGCGAACGCGAGGACGAGTGCGACGGGCACCCGGAACACCCACCGCGAGAGGAACGACAGGGCCATCGCCGCCTTCGTGTTTCCGGCCCCGCGGAGCGCGCCCTGGACGACCATCACGCCGGCGAACAGCGCCCAGAACGGGGCCGTGATCCGCAGGAAGACGACGCCCTCGGCGATCACCGCGGGATCGGCGACGAACAGGCGGATCGCCTGCGCCGGGAACGCGACGAGCACGGCCGCGACGGCGAAGATGAAGACCATCGTCGCCGCGGTCGCGGTGCGTGCGACCGCCGCCGCCCGATCGGGCGTCTTCGCGCCGAGGTTCTGGCCGACGCCGGTCGCGGTCGCCTGCCCGACCGCACCCGAGACCGCCCACGTCACCGACATCAGGCGGACCCCGATCCCGTAGGCCGCCGTCGGCGCGGCACCGAACCGTGCGACGAAGCCGGCCATCGCCACCGCGGCGAAACTGCGCGCCCAGCCGTCGATCGTCGCGGGGTAGCCGACGTCGACGAGCTGTTTCTGAATCGCCAGGTCCGGCGCGAGATCGGCGATCCGGAGGCGAACCCCGAACCCGCCGTCCAGCAGGATGTAGATCCCCGCCACCGTCGCCAGGCCGCGGGAGATGAACGTCGCGATCGCCGCACCGCGGGTTCCCATCGCCGGGAACGGCCCCCAGCCCAGGATGAAGAACGGGTCCAGCACGACGTTGATTCCCGCGGAGATGAACACGAGCCACATCGCCGTCTTCGTGTCGCCCGCGCCCTGTAGCGACGATCGGAACGCGAAGAAGAGGAAGGTAAGCGGAAGGGCGAGGAAGATCACCTCGATGTAGGCCAGTGCCTCGACGAACACCTGGTCGCGTGCGCCGATGAGCGCGAGCAAGGGGCGGCGAGCGGCGAGCCCGATCGCCGCCAGCACCGTCGAGACCGCTAGCGTGAGCAGGATCGTCTGGGCGACGACCCGGTCGGCCATCCGATCGTTCCCCGCGCCGACGTACTGGGAGACCAGCGCGATGGTGGCGGCGGTGATCCCCATCGCGGTCGAGACGAACATCCACGAGAGCGGAAACATCAGGGAGACGGCGGCGACCGCCTCGGCGCTCACGCGACCGACCCAGAACATGTCCGCCAGGTTGTAGACGGTCTGGAGGAGGTTCCCGAGGACGAGCGGCCACGAGAGTGCAAGCAGTTTCGGGGGGATGGCCCCCGTCGTCATGTCGACCCGTTTGCGATCGGTCGAGGCGTCCGTCTCGGCCACGATCGGTTCTCGTCCGTGTCTCACCCGGGCGACGGAAAAGCACTCCCGTTCCCAGTCGCCGTTGCCGGCTTTCCGATCGTCGGGTCCGGGACCGTCGGCCCGACGTGTCGCTCCCGTTCATGCCGCTCTCGGATCGTCGCTAAGCGTCGACTCGCGGCGTCGAAAACGCAAGCGCGTCGAGGAGTCGGCCCCGGGCTACCCGCGCACGTACAGCGTCACGAAGGCGACCGCGCTGAGAGCGAGCAGCGAGTGGGTGCCGACGGACTGAACGGTGCTCACCACACCAACACTGAGGATGAACGCCACCGCCGCGACAGTGGTAAGTTGCTCCTGGCACGGGATTGGTGTAGCCATGTTCGACCGTTCGATAATTACCACTATGGTATAAATCTGCGTCAGACATTAGTTGAAAATACTACAGAACGTCCGGGACGAACTGCATCGACGGCCCGTCACGATCGCGCTCTCAGGGTCGTCCCGATCGCCTGGAGAGGAGGAGATGCGCCCCCAGCACGGTCACGATCGGCACGGCGGCGAACACCGCGGCGACCACGTGCTGGCCGTCGAAAAACGCCATCGTGGCACCGATCGCCGTGATGGTCACGAACGCCATCATCACCAGTCCGAAGACGTCGTCCGTCACCATCCGCTTTAAGAGACTCCGATCGTCGGTATCGACCTGCTCGCGGAGCTCCTCGAGTTCGATGTGGAGGGTCTTGAGGTCCGACTCGAGTTTTCCGTTGATCCCGTCGACGCGCGACTCGAGTTCGTCGACGGCCGATTCGACGTCGGCGTCCGACGTCATCTCCGCTTCCAGGGCGTCGAGATCGGCCGCGATCGTCTCTAACTGGCGCTGCTGGGCTTCGAAATCCGTTCGCAGCTCCGTGACGGCCGGTTCGAGGTCTGCGACGTTCGGCTCGAGATCCGCCACGGTCGATTCGACGGTCGCGGTTGTCCGGCGCATTCCCTCGAGGTCCGCCCGGAGCGACGACACCGACTCCGCGGTCGCGGCCTCGCGATCGATCGTCTCGACCGCCGACCGGAGGTCGGCGACGGTCTCGGCGAGGTCGTCGGCCGACGCGGACTCCTCGATCTCGTCCTGAAGATCGTCGACCTGCGATTCGACGGCGTCGATTCGCTCCCGTGCCGACGCGACCGCCTGGGAGACCGTGTCGACCTCCTCGGTGGCAGTTCCGACCGTCTCGCTGATCGCGTCGACCTCGTCGCTGACCGTTTCGACCTCCGCTTCGATCGTGGCGACGGTCTCGTCCGTCGACTCGATCGATCGTTCCAGCGCGGGGAGGGTGTCGACGGACTCGCGAACCGCCGCCAGCTCCCCCTCGAGGGTCGACAGGTCGGCGTCGATCGCCTCGAACCGGTCCTCGACGCGGGTCGCGAGCGCGTCGAGATCGGCGTCCGACGCCCAGTCGCCGTTGCGATCGGCGCCCGCGGACGCCCCGTCCAGTTCGTCGAGCCGTTCGAGGCGCGCCGTGACCTCGCTCTCGAGGGTTTCGATCGTGTGGGCGATCATCGGGACCGCCTCCTCGAGATCGCGGAGCCGATCCGCCAGTCCGTCGGTCACCGCGTCCAGGTCCGACTCGTCGATCGCGGCCTCCGCGAGCGCCGACAGTTCGGCCTCGAGATCCTCGACGGACGCCTCGACCGTGTCGATCGACGTCTCGAGATCGGCGGCCCGCTCGTCGACGGACTCGCGCGTCGGGCGATCGGCGAGTTGCTCGTCGAGCGTGGCGACCGAGTCCGCCAGGGACTCGAGTCGATCTTCGACGTCGGCCAGATCGTCGTCGATCGACGTCTCCCGCGACGCCTGATCCTCGACGTCGCCCCGCAGCGATTCGAGGTCGACCGCCAGCGCGTCGACGTCGGCTTCGAGGGCTTCGACGGTCGCAGCGTCGACGGCGTCAGTCGTCTCCGCCATCTCGTCGATCACCGAGGTGAGCGCGTCGAGTTGCGCGTCGACGTACTCCCGCCTGGCCTGCGACGAGAGCCGTTCGTCGAGCCTCTCGACGTCGTCCTCGAGCGATTCGAGCGTCCGTTCGGCCCTGCCGATCGCAGCCTCGAGGTCGTCGCTCCGGTCGCCGGACGCCTGCCGATCGTCGTCGATGTTCCGCACGGATCCGCCGTCGGTCAGCACGCGTCGTGAGCCGGCGTCGGTCGCCCCGTGCGTGCCACCGATCGCGCACGGCCGCTCACGTCCCGCCCCAGAGTCGCGCCTCTCGACGTGGCGCGCCGAGCGACGGCCTGACGCGTCGAGGAACGACTCGTCACCACCGACGTCGACGGATCGCCGTCGATCGCGCACCCCGCGGATCCCGACGATCCACGACAGGATCGCATTGATTCCAGTTGCCATTTTAAATAGAATACGAGCGGACGTATATGGATTTATTGATGGTGTACTGACCTATGAACGGAATTGAACGATTCGCGTGCGCAGCGAACCGCGGTCGAATCGCCGGGAGTGACGCCGGTCGTGGGAGTGGTGAGGCGGGCGTGGATGGGCTAGCGAAGCATTGGTCCTCGCGCACGCGACGCTCGCGCGACCGCACGCACACCCGCGCAGTCTTGCGGTTTTGGGCGAAAGCGTTATCAGATGCTCAGTCGTAGCGAGCGACGATGATCGACACTCGTCCCGGATCGGACGACCACCGCACCAGCGGAGGTGAACCGCCGTGGAACTGATAATCACGGAGAAGGATAACGCCGCGCGGCGGATCGCCGACATCCTTTCCGGCGGCACGTTCGACTCGACTCGCGAGAACGGCGTCAACGTCTACGAGTGGGGCGGCAAGCGCTGCGTCGGGCTCTCGGGCCACGTCGTCGGCGTCGACTTTCCGCCGGAGTACTCGGACTGGCGCGACGTCGAACCGGTCGAACTGATCGACGCGAGCGTCCAGAAGACCCCCACGAAGGAGAACATCGTCGCCACGCTCCGGATCCTCGCCCGCAAGGCCGAGCGCGTGACGATCGCGACGGACTACGATCGCGAGGGCGAACTCATCGGGAAGGAGGCCTACGAGATCGTCCGCGACGTCAACGAGGACGTCCCCATCCGTCGCGTGCGATTCTCCTCGATCACCGAAAACGAGGTCCAGAACGCGTTCGACGAACCCGACGACCTCGACTTCGATCTGGCCGCCGCCGGCGAGGCCCGCCAGATCATCGACCTGGTCTGGGGCGCGGCGCTCACCCGCTTTCTCTCGCTATCGGCCGGTCAACTCGGCAACGACTTCATCTCCGTCGGCCGCGTGCAGTCGCCGACGCTCAAACTGATCGTCGATCGGGAACGCGAGATCCAGGCGTTCGACCCGGAAGACTACTGGGAACTGTTCGCTGACCTGGCCAAGAACGGGACCACGTTCGAGGCGCAGTACTTCTACCGCGACGAGGACGACAACGAGGCCGAGCGCGTCTGGGAGGAGGCCGTCGCCGACGAGGTCTACGCGACCCTCGCCGATCGCGACGCCGCGACCGTCGTCGACGTCAACCGCCGGACGCGCACGGACACGCCGCCGTCCCCCTTCAACACGACCCAGTTCATCCGCGCGGCCAGCGCGATCGGCTACTCCGCCCAGCGGGCGATGTCGATCGCCGAGGACCTCTACACCGCGGGCTACATCACGTACCCGCGGACGGACAACACCGTCTACCCCGACGACCTCGATCCCGAGGAGTTGCTCGACGACTTCGTCGGCCACGCGACCCTGGGCGAGTCCGCGGAGAGCCTGCTGGAGGCCGACGAGATCGTCCCCACGGAAGGCGACGAGGAGACGACCGACCACCCGCCGATCCACCCGACGGGCGAGATCCCCTCCCGCGGCGACGTGAGCGACGACGAGTGGGAGATCTTCGAACTCGTCGTCCGGCGGTTCTTCGCGACCGTCGCCGACGCCGCCGTCTGGGAGCACCTCAAGGTCGTCACCGAGGTCGACGACTACCGGCTCAAGTCCAACGGGAAACGGCTCGTCGAACCCGGCTACCACGACGTCTACCCGTACTTCAACACCAGCGAGAACTTCGTCCCCGACGTCGACGAGGGCGAGGAACTGGCGATCGACGACGTCGAACTCGAGGAGAAACAGACCCAGCCACCGCGGCGCTACGGCCAGTCCCGGCTGATCGAGACCATGGAGGATCTGGGCCTGGGAACGAAGTCGACCCGTCACAACACGCTCGAGAAACTGTACGATCGCGGCTACATCGAGGGCGATCCGCCGCGTCCGACGAAACTCGCCATGGCCGTCGTCGACGCCGCCGAGAACTACGCCGATCGGGTCGTCAGCGAGGGGATGACCGCGCAACTCGAGGCGGACATGGACGCGATCGCGAGCGGCGAGGCGACGCTCGACGACGTGACCGACGAGTCCCGGGAGATGCTCGAGGAGATCTTCGCCAACCTCGCGGACTCGCGCGAGGAGATCGGCGACCACCTGCGGAAGTCGCTGAAAGACGACAAGCGACTGGGGCCCTGCCCCGAGTGCGGCGAAGATCTGCTCGTCCGGCAGAGTCGCCACGGGTCGTACTTCGTCGGCTGTGACGGCTACCCCGACTGCGAGTTCACGCTTCCGTTGCCCTCGACGGGCAAACCGCTGATCCTCGACAGCGAGTGCGAGGAGCACGGCCTGAACGAGGTCAAGATGCTGGCCGGCCGCCAGACGTTCGTCCACGGCTGTCCGCTCTGCAAGGCCGAGGACGCCGGCGAGGGACCGATTCTGGGCGAGTGTCCGGAGTGCGGTGGGAGCGCGACGTCGGAGACGTCGCGAGACGGAGACGGTGAAACCGTCGACGAAGGCGGCGAACTGGCGATCAAAACCCTCCAGAGCGGGTCCCGTCTGGTTGGCTGTACGCGCTACCCCGACTGCGAGTACTCCCTGCCCCTGCCCCGCCGGGGCGAGATCGAGGTCACCGACGAGTACTGCGACGAACACGACCTCCCCGAACTGGTGATCCACAACGGGGACGAGCCCTGGGAACTGGGCTGTCCGATCTGTAACTACCAGGAGTTCCAGGCTCGCGAGAGCGACACCGGCTCCGACCTCGAAGCGCTCGACGGGATCGGCGCGAAGACCGTCGAGAAACTCGCCGACGCGGGGATCGAGAGCATCGACGACCTGACCGAGAGCGATCCCGACGCCGTCGCGGACGACGTCGAGGGCGTCAGCGCCGATCGGATCCGCGAGTGGCAGGCGAAGGCCTGATCGGGCTGGCCGGCCCCTCTCCCCGCCGTCGTTCGCACCGTTCCTCACCTTCTTTCGGCGATCCATTCGACGTGGCGACAGACCCGTCGCCGGAAACCTCTTCACAAACAGACGATCGGAGGTAGAATTAACTGGACGTATATGTATTCTCAGCTAACTACCAGGTTCGGGTGAGTTACCCACGCGAACCAGGGTTGGACGGGTGGCTCCAATGAATACACCAGATGATACATCCGGCGGCCCGCCACGGGGCGAACGGGACGGCGAAATCGAAGTGACCGTCGGCATCGATCGGCTCGAATCGTTTCTCTCGGCCGACGACCCCGAAGTCAGGGAGTACGCGGCCCGGACGCTCGCGACGGAAGCGACGGATCGACCCGCGGACGTCTGTTCCGCGGTCGGGACGCTGACCGATCGGCTCGACGACGACCCGGCGATCAGGTCCCACGCGGCGGCCGCGCTGTCGACCGTCGCGGCGTCCTACCCCCGCGAGGTGCGGGACGCCGTCGACGCCCTGACGGAACGGCTCGAGGGTTCGAGCGCCGTCCGGGCCGACGCGGCCGACGCACTCGCGTCGATCGCCGACGACCATCCGCGTTCGGTCACCGACTCCACGGCGGCGCTCGCGGCTTACGTGACCGCCGACGAGGACGCGGTCCGGGTCCGCACGACGGACGCTCTCGCCGCGATCGCCGCGGCCGATCCGGATGCGGTCGCCCCGGTCGTCGACGAGGTCGCCGCCGCGACCGACGACGAGACGGTCGCCGTCCGCGAGAACGCGACCGCCGTCCTCGCGGCCGTCGGCGAGGCCCGCCCGGACGACGTGCTCGACGCCACCAGCCAACTCGTCGATCGACTCACGGACGAACCCGCGATCCGGGTGAACTCGATGCACGCGCTCGAGGCCGTCGCCGTCGAGACGCCGGCGGCGGTCGCGACGGCGGCCGATCCCATCGCGGCACGACTCGCGGACGATCGGTACGAGGTCCGGGTCGACGCGGGGTCGGCGCTCGCCGCGATCGCCGACGAACGGCCGGACGCCCTCCGCGGGGTCGTCGATGCGCTCGCGGCGAGCCTGGCCGACGATCGCGAGGTTCGCCGCGAGACCGTCGGGGCGCTGCGGGACGTCGCCGAAACCGCGCCCGAGGACGTCGTTCCGGCGGTCGACTCGCTCGTCGATCGGCTCGACGACTCGCTCCCTGCGGTTCGGACGGACGCCGCGGCGACGCTCGCGTCGGTCGCGGCGGCAGCCCCTGCCGCAGTCATGGACGCCGTCGAACCGCTCGCGCGCCTGCTCGACCCCGACGAATCGGCGGCGGTGGACGGGACGGACGACGCGGACGAGAGTCCCGCGGTCCGGACCCACGCCGTGACGGCGATCGCGGCCGTCGCGGACGACCATCCGGACGCATCCGAGTCGGTCGTCGGCGACCTCGCGGGTGTGCTCGACGACGCGGACGAGACGGTCCGACACGAGGCCGCCCGCGCCATCGCGGCCGTCGCCGAGGAGACGCCGGGGTGTGTCCGCCCGGTCGTCCCGGAACTGGCCGATCGCCTCGACGATCCACACGAACCGGTTCGCCACCACGCGGCGACGGCCCTGGGAGCCATCGCGCTCGACGGCCCGGACGATCGGCCGGACGTGCCGACCCTCGTCGATCGGCTCGAAGAGGACGACGAGTGGGTCCGAGGGTACGCCGCCCGCGCGCTCGCCGAAGTCGCCCAGGTACGAACGTCGCGGGCCCATCCCGCTATCAGGTCGCTCCGCCGGCGGGTCGACGACGAGTCGCCGGCGGTTCGCCGGGCGGCAACGCGGGACCTCGCGGGCGTCGCCGCCGAGAAGCCCCGCGCCGCCCGTTCGGCCGTCGGACCGCTGGCCGACCGCCTCGCGGACGAGGACGCGAGCGTCCGGAACAATGCCGCGATCGCGCTGGCGACGATCGCCGCGACCTATCCGGACGACGTCCGCGACGTGCTGGCGACGCTGTTCGGCGCACTCGACGATCCCGACCGGAGCGTCAGGGAGACGACCCGCGAGACCCTCGCCGCGATCGCCCCGGTCTCGGGGCGCGGCCGGCGACCGGCGTTCACGCTCGCAGTCGAGGAGACGCACGCGGCCGACGAGACGGTCCGCATCGCCGCCTGCGAGGCCCTGTCGGTGCTCGGACTGACGACGCCGGGGGAGGTCGAGGCCGGCGTCGGCGCGCTCGGGGACCTGCTCGTCGACTCGACGCCGGCGGTCCGGGCCGCGGCGCTCGAGACGCTCGAAACGTACCTCTCGGCCGACCTCGACCTCGATCCGACGCCGATGGCCGCAGTCCTCGACGTCGTGGACGAGCGAAACGAGCGCGCTACCGCGGTCGCCGCAGCCGTCGCGGACCTCGCCCTGATGGACCCGACGCTCGTCGCGTCCGCAGCGAAACCGTTGCTCGAGCGACTCGCCGACGCGCCGGACGACACGCGCCGGGAACTGATGCGAGCGCTCGCGAGCGTCGTCGCGGAGACCGATCGGCGACCGGTCACCGAACTCCTGCTGGACGGCATCGACTCGGGGAACTCGAGGGCGATCGCCGCCGAAGTCGCGCGACTCGCGGCGGCGGAGCCCGACGACGTGGCGTCGCGAACGGACGACCTCGTGGCGTTGCTCGACGCCGACGACGAGGGCGTCCGGGGCTACGCGACGCTCGCACTCGGGACGCTCTCGACGACCGGTCACGACGACGGCTCGGCGCTCGGCGACGCGCTCAATCGGGTCGACGATCGACTGCTCGACGCCGCGTCGCTCGTCGCGGGCGGCGAAACGCCGTCCCACACCGACGCGATCGACAAGCAGCTATCGGGGCTCGGTCGCCGCATCGACGACGATCCGTGGACGGGCGGCCTCGCCGTCCTCGGCCTCTCGGTGCTGGCCGACGAGTCCGACACGCTCCGGCCGACCGGCGTCTCGAAGATCGCGGACGGACTCGTCGTCGACAGCGCGGTCGTCCGGACGACGGCCGCGCGCGTGCTCGCGGCGATGGCCGCCGACGATCCGACCGGGTTCGACGACGCGACTCCGGCACTCGTCGACGCCCTCGCGGATTCGGACTGCGCCGTTCGGGCGAACGCCGCCGCCGCACTCGCCGAACTGGCCGGTGCGGACGAACTCGAGGCCGGGTCGACCCTGTCGGCGGAACTCCGATCGCGCCTGACCGACCCCAACGCCCGCGTGCGGACGCGAGCGATCCGGACGCTCGGAGCGATCGACGCCCTGTCGGTGCGTCCCGAGGTCCGGGCGCTGACCGACGATCCGGTTCCGACCGTCTCGTCCGCCGCGGCCGAGACCGTGGATCGCCTCGAGTCGCGCCGACCCCTCGAAGCACCGTCCGAGACGGTCGACCCCGACTGGCGGATGGCCCGCGGCGGCCCGGCCGGGACCAGTCACGTCCGATCGGGCGAGGCCCTCGAGGAGCGGCCGAGCGAACAGTGGCGCGTCACGATCGACGCGGCGATCGAGGCGCCGCCAGCACTCGTGGGTGAGACGATCTTCCTCACCCGAACGGACGGGACCACCGCCGCGCTGGCCCTCGAGGACGGGAGCGAGCGCTGGGCGTTCGAGACGGAGAGTCCGGTCCGGACCACTCCCGCAGTGGTCGACGAGCGCGTCTACGTCGGGGCCGACGACGGCGCGGTCTACGCCCTCGACGCCGAGACCGGCGAGCGCGCGTGGCGCTACCAGACCGACGACCCCGTCCGGACGTCGCCGATCGTGGCCGACGGCACGGTCTACGCCGCCAGCGACGCGCTCCACGCGATCGACGCCGAAACCGGCCAGCCCGACTGGACGGCCGATCTCGACGGGCCGGCCACCGGGATCGCGGTCGCCGACAGCACGCTCTTCGCCGGCTGCGGCGGTCGAGTGATCGCCGTCGAGACCGACGCTGGCGATCGCCGCTGGGAGCGGGACCTCGAGGACGGCGTCAGTACCGCGCCAGTCGTCGCCGACGACACGGTCTACGTCGGTAGCGGCGGACGACTCGTGGCACTGGCCGCGGCGAACGGCGAGGAACGGTTCCGGTTCGAAACCGGCGGCCGACTCAGGGCCGCGCCGACCGTCGCCGACGGCACCGTCTTCGTCGCGAGTGCCGACCACAGCCTCTACGCCGTCGATGCGGCGGCGGGCACCGAACGCTGGCGCGTCGCCGTCGGTGCCGCGGCGACGGCCCCCGTCGTCATCGACGACCACGTCTGTCTGGGCACCGACGAGGGCCGCATCCACGCGATCGCGACCGACGACGGCACCGAGCGGTGGCACCACGACCCGACCGGCATCGGTCTGACCGCGATCGCCGTCGCGAGCGACCGACTCTGTACCGTCGACGAGGGCGGGATCGCCGCCGTCGGCGACGCGACGACCTCGTGGAAAGACCGGATGGATCCGATTTCCGGGCTGTTCACCCGGTTCGGGAACGGCAGGTAGGAACCGCGACCCCCTTCAGGCGGTCGACGTCGACTCGTCGTCGGCCGTCTCGTTCCCGGCCGATCCCGCCCGTCGCGCGTCCAGCACGGGTTCGGCGGCCTCGACGATCGTCTCGGGATCCACGATCCCCTTCTCCTGCCACCGGTTCTCGCCGTCCGCGTCGATCACGACCGTGACGGGGTAGCCGACGACGCCGTACGACGCCGCGAGCGTCGAGTCCGGGTCGTAGCCGACCGCCCAGTTGCCGTCGTGGGCCGTCCACCAGTCCCGGAGTTCGTCGGGCGGCATCTTGCCGAGCGACTGGTAGGTGACCGACAGGAACCGGACGTCGGAGCCGTAGTCCTCTCTGAGTTCCTGACGGGCTTCGGCGAGGTGTGGCATGTGCGCCTGACACTGGCCACAGCCCGTGACGAAGAAGCTGACGACCGTGACCCGATCGGCCGGCACCGCGACCGTCCCGCCCTCGCTCCCGCGGGCGTCGATCGTCTCGACCTCGACGGGCCCGTCCGACTCGTCGTCGTCCGCAGGCGCGGGTCCGCTCTCGCCGCCGACCGTGGGCATCCCGTTCCGCAGGAGCGCGACGCCACCGCCGAGCACGCCGAGGCTCCCGATCCCGGCCACGAGGTCCCGGCGCCTCACCGGCCTCTCACCTCGACTGGCGGTCGCCCCCGCCGCGTTCCGGACCGGCGAGACGCGCACCCGCCCACGACGCGACGATCCGTGTGACTGCTCATACGCGGGCGTACGATTCCCCGACCAAAGGGTTCACTGGTTCGATCGTCGATCGGCAGGAGAACGCTCAAGCGCCCGCCAACCATGCGTTCGAACGTGACAGACGACCGCGAGCGATGGAACGAGAAGTACAGGGACGTCGACTTCGACCTCCCCGACGATCCGATCCCGGCGCTCGAGCGCCGGATCGAGACGCTCCCCGAGGGACGAGCCCTCGACGTCGCGACCGGGACCGGACGCAACGCCGTCTTCCTCGCCGAGCACGGCTACGCGGTCGACGCGATCGACGTCTCCGACGAGGCCCTCTCGCAGGCACGGGAGCGGGCCGCGGCCCGCGACGTCGACGCGTCGATCGACTGGCACCGGACGGACGTCGCCGATTTCGAGTTCGGATCGGAGCGGTACGACCTCGTGACGGTGAGCTTCTTCGCGGGACTGGACGTGCTCCCGGACCTGAAAGAGGCGCTCGCGCCGGGCGGCGTCCTCGTCTACGAGCACCACCTGCGCACGACCGATCCCATCGACGTGGGCCCGTCGAGCGATCGCCACCGGTACCGATCGAACGACCTCCTCCGCGCGTGCCTGGACCTGACCGTGCTCTCCTACGGGGAGCGACTGCGGCCGCTGTCGGACGGACGCGCGGCGGTCGCGACACTGGTCGCACGAAACTCCACCGGCGGGGCGCAGTCGTACCCGATGCTCGCCGAATGGTCGAACGAGGACGAGTGAAAAGAGGACCCAATACGGTCGATCGCCGCGGAGCGCAAGACGCAGGACGCAGGGCGCAGGGTTCGGGACGCAGGGCGCCGGTCGGTTAGTCCGGGTTCGAGTCGTCGTCTCCGTCGGTCCCGTTGGACTCCGAGGCCGTCTCGTTCCCGTCGGTCTCGTTCGTCGGTTCCGCCTCGACGCCGGACTCGGCCTCGACGGTGGCCCTGACGCCCGAGACGATGTTCGAGGGCGTCGTCCCGCCGAGGTCGCTCCAGTGGACCTCGCCGTCGCCGTCGATCGCGGCCGTTCCCGGGAAATTATCGGTGTTGTGGTACTCGTCGAAGAAGGCGCCCGATCGATCGATCCCGATCGGCCAGTAGCCGTCGTTCTCGACCCACCAGTCGGCCAGTTCGTCGTTCGACGGCGTCGCACCCTGGGTCCAGTCGATGACCGAGAACACGAACACGTCGCTGTCGGGTCCGACGTCGAACTCGGCGGCGAGGCGATCGTACGCCTCGCCGACGTTCGAGAGGTAGGCGATGCTCGTCGGGCAGAACTGCCGCGTGAAGTTGACGAGGACGACCTGATCGGACTGCGGGACGGTGACCGTCCCCGCCTCGCTTCCGGGGGCGTCGATCAGTTCGATCTCGTACGGCGGCCCGTCGTCCTCGCCGTCCTCGCCATCGTCGCTCTCGTTGTCCTCGTTCCCGCCCGATACACTTTCGAGACAGCCGCTCGCACCGATCGTTCCGACACCAGCGGCGGTCGCGAGGAGGGCGCGCCGATTCATCGTCGCCTCGCCCCGGCCCGTCGCCGCGCTCCGGTCGGGACGCCCTCGCGGTCACCCGTCGCGCCACCGACGATTCGATAGTCGGCCATACCCGCCGTACGGCGGCGTCCGAAATAGATCCGGCGATCCGGCGATCGAACGAGCGACGGTTCGACCGTCCGTGGTCCCGCCGGCGAAGTCAGAGGGCTTTTTGCTCCCGACTGCGCACACGATAGCGACCACCAGTGACCAGCGCGATCGTCACGGCACTCGCCGGCATCGTCTTCGGCGTCGCCCTCGCGGCGCCGCCGGGACCGATGAACGCCATCATCGCCGAGGAGAGCGTCGTCCGCGGGTGGACGGCCGGCTTCTGGGCCGGCCTCGGCGCGATGGTCGCCGACGTCGTCTTCTTCGTACTCGCGCTCGCCGGCATCGTCGCGATCATCGACCAGTCCCCGGCGATCCGGCCGATCCTCTACGTCGCCGGCGGACTCCTGATGTGTTACTTCGCCGTCGGCGCGATCGAGGAAGCCCGATCGGCGGCCTCGTTCACTGACGGCGGCCGCAACGAGTCGAAAGGCTTTCGCAAGACGTTCGTGCTCGCGCTGACGAACCCCTACCAGATCGGGTTCTGGCTCACCGTCGGCGTCGGGTTGCTCCAGTCGGGCAGCCTCGACGTCTTCTCGCACGTGCCGGGCGCGGGAGCGGTCCTCGAGGGAACGCTCGTCGTCCAGACGGGGTCGCCGGCCCTGCTGCTGGGATTCTTCGGCGGTATCACGCTCTGGATCGTCGCCTACCCCGCCGCGCTGGTCGCCGCGGGGCGGCGGGTCGACGCCTTCGCACCGATCGTCGCCGCCCTGAGCGCCGTCGTGCTGGCCGGGTTCGGCCTGCTCTTTCTCGCCGTCGGCACTCTCGGGATCTTCTAATACGGATTGCTGTACCGATGTACCGGCGCAACCGCGATCCGGGCGGCGGTTGCGCCGGAAACGACTTACAGTAAACCGTATAAGGGCCTCGATCAGTCGACGACGCCGTCTCCGTCCCGAACGAGGATCGATCGTCGGACGCGACCGGATGCAAGTCCGTGACGTCGTCACTCTCGGAACGAACGACCGGAAACCGCGGACGGGCGCGTCAGTCCCCCATCGCCGCGATTTCGTCCTCGAGCCACTCCTGGAACCACTTCACGCGCTTGAGTCGCTGGTGAGCGATGCTCTCGGCCGTGTCGCTCTGGACGCGCGAGGCGGCGTCGTAGCCGCGTTCGAGGACCCGATCGACCATCTCGTCGGTGTCCATGTGGGTGCGGGCCTCGTACCCCATGCGCAACAGCATCAGGGCCGTCCCGTTCGCGCCGACCTTGTCGAGCAGGTCGGCCTCGATGAGCGACTGCGTCTCGAGTGAGAGGTCGTTCAGGTCGCCCTGGTAGGAGTGGTGTTCGATCGCGCGACACACCTGCTTGATGAACGATTCGGGGTACTCAGCGCGGGATTCGAGGTACTCCCGGGCGACGCGAGCGCCGGCCTCGGCGTGGAGTTCCTGGTCCGTCTCGAGTTTGGCGACGTCGTGAAAGAGCGCGGCGACCCGCGTAACGTCGACGTCCGCGCCCTCCTTGCGGGCGATCTCTTCTGCGAGATCGACCACGTTGAGGATGTGGTTGTGCCGGTACTCCGCGGAGTGCCACGGATACCAGCGCATGCGGCCGCCCTCGTCTTCCTTCTCGACGCTAGCCGCGAGATACTCGAAGACGAATCCTTTCATTTCCTCGAATTCGGCGTCTGGTACCCTGGTTTCTTTTATTTCGACGCCCACGAGAGATCCCTCCGCAGTAGACGAACGATAGTCATTGGCAGATTGTAAGCTAGTTTCGCTCTTAGGCCTTTGGTTCGGAATGCGACCCGGTGACAGTGTCACGGATCGTCGTTCCGTACGCCTGAACTGTCCGGTTTTCCCGATCGGCGGGCTGATCGTCCACGTCGCGACCCGCACCGATCTCGACGCAAGTCTAGGCAATATCCGTTAAAGTCAAACAGACGGCACGGGAAGGGAGGTGTATGAGCAGCGAACAGGAGCAGGAGTCGATCCGGTGTCTCGTCGCCAAAGTCGGCCTCGACGGTCACGATCGGGGCGCCCACGTCATCGCCCGCGCGTTCCGTGACGCCGGGTTCGAGGTCATCTACTCCGGCCTTCACAAGGCACCCGAGGAGATCGTCCAGGCGGCCGTCCAGGAGGACGTCGACGTCCTCGGCATCTCCATTCTCTCGGGGGCTCACGACACGCTCGTTCCGAAGATCATGGACGGCCTCGAAGCGTACGGCGCGAAGGAGGACACCCTCGTCCTCGCCGGCGGCGTGATCCCCGAGGAGGACCGCGACGAACTCAAAGCGCTGGGTGTCGCCGAAATCTTCGGCCCGGGCACGTCGATCGAGGAGACGATCGAGTTCGTCCGCGAGAACGCACCCGAGCGATGAACGCCAGCCACGAATCGTTGCTCGAGGACCTGCTCGCGGGTGAACACCGCGCGCTGGCCCGCGTTATCTCGAAGATCGAGAACCGATCGCCGGGGTACCGTGACCTCGTCTCCGAACTGTACGCACACACGGGCGCGGCCGACGTGATCGGGATCACGGGCAGCCCCGGCGCGGGCAAGTCGACGCTCGTCGACAAACTGGCCGAAACCTACCGCGATCGGGGCGAAACTGTCGGCGTCATCGCGATCGACCCCTCCTCGCCGTTCACCGGCGGCGCGGTGCTCGGCGATCGCATCCGGATGGCCTCGACGGTCGGCGACATGGACGTCTTCGTCCGATCGATGAGCGCCCGCGGCACGCTGGGCGGACTCTCGACCGCGACGGCGGACGCCGTGAAGGCGATGGACGCCTTCGGCAAGGACAAGATCATCATCGAAACCGTCGGCGCCGGCCAGAACGAGATCGACATCGTCCGGACCGCCGACACCGTCGCCGTGCTCGTCCCGCCGGGATCGGGCGACGACATCCAGACGCTGAAAGCCGGCATCCTCGAGATCGCCGACGTCTTCGTCGTCAACAAGGCCGATCGACCCGGCGCCGACCGAACCGTCCAGGAACTCCGGGACATGATCCACCTCGGCGAAGGACCGGGGATGGGCGACGGCGGCCACCACGGTGCCGACGCGATGGGCGCGGGCGGTGCCGACTGGGGTGACGATGGCGACGAAGACGGCGACGATGGAGACGAGATCGAAGAGTGGACTCCACCGATCGTCGAGACCGTCGCGACGAAGGGGGAGGGCGTCGAGGCGTTCATCGACGAACTCGCGGCCCACCAGCAGTACCTGGTCGACTCCGGCACCCGCGCCGAGATGACCCGCGGGCGCTACGCCGAGGAGATCCGGACGCTCCTGCGCGAGGACGTCCACGCGGTGCTGGAGACCCGGATCGAGGCGGCCGGCGGGATCGACGACCTCGCGGAGGCCGTCCGGACGGGCGATACGGACCCCTACACGATCGCGAACGACCTTCTCGAACCCGTCGAGGCGTGTCTCGACGACCTCGACGTGAACGGGTCCCGATAGTGGGTCCCGGACGAGACGTTCCGACACCCGATCGCGATCGCGGCCCGACGACGCGGCGACCGGCGACCGCGGCGTCGCTCGAACCGACCGCGTCGCTCCCGCGCACTGACGTCCGGCCGACAGTATAAGACGATCGGCGGTCTACACGACTGGTATGAACGCCCGTACAGTCCTCGGTGCAGCTGCCGGGATCGTCGGCGGTGCCGTCCTCGGGAATCGCCTCCTCAAGCGTCGAGCGAGCGAGTTCGAGAACCCGCTGCCGGGCGTCGAACGCACGTACCGGTGGCGCGGGATCGAGGCCTCCTACACCGTCGCGGGGGATCCGAACGATCCGGACATGTTGCTGTGTCACAGCATCCACGCCGGCGCGAGCAGTCACGAGTTCGCGCCGATTCTCGAACGGCTCGCGGAGACCTACCACGTCGTCGCGGTCGACCTCCCGGGCTTCGGCCAGTCGGAACGGCCGCCGCTGGTCTACTCTCCCACGCTCTACGCCGAGTTCCTCCGTGACTTCGCCCGCGACGTGACCGACGAACCGATCGTCCTCGCCTCCTCGCTGACCGGGTCGTTCGTCGTCGACGCGGCCGACGAGGCCGACTTCGAACACCTCGTCCTGATCTGTCCGACCGACGAGACGACCGCCGAGCGACCGTGGGTGCGCACCCTCCTCCGGACGCCGATCGTCGGGACGACGCTGTTCAATCTGCTCGCGAGCAAACCCTCGGTCCGGTACTTCTACGATCGGGACGGCTACTACGACGCCGATCGGATCGACGAGGACGAGGTCGAGTACGCGTGGCGGAGCGCCCACCAGCCGGGAGCCCGGTACGCGCCGGCCTCGTTCGCGTCGGGGACGCTCGATCCGGACTTCGACCTCCAGACGGAACTGGCGGCCCTCGAGACGCCGACGACGCTGGTCTGGGGCCGCGACGCGGAACTCGTTCCGCTCCGGCAGGGGCGAAACCTCGCCGACGCGGCCGACCTGGATCTCGTCGTCATCGATTACTCGACGCTGTTGCCACACGCCGAACACCCGGAGAAGTTCGTCGAGTACCTCACCGCGGAACTCCCGCGTGCGAAACGCTAAGTGCGACCGGTCATCCTCTTTTGTGCCCGTCGGCGGCCCGTGATCGAGCGGCGCTTGCCGCCCGGAACCGCTACCGGATCAGTCGCCGCCCGAAGGCGATCGGGTTCAGTCGCTGCTGGAGGCGGTTCCGCTGCCGATCTCGAGGCCGCGGGTCGGGTCCACCCACGAGCCACCGCCGAAGTCGATCGCGTCGTTCCAGTGGGCGACGACCGTGGTGACGGCGAGGTCGCCCGTCACGTTGGTCATCGTCCGCAGCCGATCGAGGATCGGGTCGACGCCGGCGACGAAGCCGACCACCTCGAGCGGGAGGCCGAGCTGGGTCAACACCAGCGTCAGCATGATCAGCCCCGTTCCCGGGACGCCCCCGGCACCGATGCTCGCGAGGACCGCAATGAGGACGACCGTCACCTGTTCGACGATACTCAACTGGACGCCGACGAGGTTGGCGGCGAAGATGGCGACGACCCCCTGGTACATCGCCGTCCCGTCCATGTTGATCGTCGCGCCCAGCGGAAGCGAGAACCCGTAGACGCTCTCGTCGATCCGCAGGTTGTCGTCGGCGTTGGCCATCGTCACCGGCAGCGTGCCGCTCGAGGAGCGGATCGAGAGCGCGGTCACGATCGCATCCTTCGACCCCGTCAGGAAGGAGACGGGGGACTGCCTCGTCAGCACGAGAATCAGCCCACCGAGGTAGACGACCCCGATGTGGATCAGGATCGCGGCCAGCAGGGTCCCGATCAACAGCGCGAAGGGGACGATCGCGTCGACGCCGGCCTCGCCGAAGACGGCGGCCATGAGCGCGAAGACGCCGATGACGCCGTACTCCATGACGCCCCAGACGATCTTGAACAGCGCCTCGGTGCCGGCCTCGACGATGTCGAAGATCGACTCGACGCCGCGTCGAACGGCCTCGTCCTCGGTGCTCTCCTCGAGCATGAGGAGCGCGATGCCGAAGACGATGACGAAGAAAATCGTCGCGAGGACGTCGCCCTCGGCCATCGCGCCGATCGGGTTCTCCGGGACGATGCCGATCAACACCTCGGCGAAGTCGGGGGTATCGGCCGGTTCGAACTCGACGTCCTCGGCCAGCGTCAGCCCCGACCCCGGGTTGACCAGATTGGACACTGCGAGTCCGATGACCACCGCGATCGCCGACATGACGGCGTACATCGCGATGACCTGCCCACCGATTTTCCCGAGTGCCGAGGGCGTGATCCGCCGGATCCCCATCAACAGCGTGAAGATGACGATGGGGATAACGATCATGCTCAGCAACCGAACGAAGATATCGCCCAGTGGCTGGAGTGCCGTCGCGGCGTCGCCGACGAGCAGGCCGACGATCGATCCCAGCACGAACGCCGTACCGATTCGGTAGACGATCGGGATCGCACGGTAGCGTCGCCAGGCCGATTTTGCGGCACCAGGTACCATGTATCACACCTCGCGTTTTCGTCCGATTTCGAGAATCAAAAAACCACGAGACAGTTATACCAACGGGAACTGCGTAATCGAGTCAGTAACGCGATCGGCCGGGGGAGTAATGCGATCGTACCGCAGTCCCGCGGGCGCGGCGCGAAGCCGACGCGAAACCCCGATCGTGGTCCCGTCGCGCCTGGCCGCGATTCCGACGGGGTCCGGTCCTGTCGATCGGTCGGTGTCTCCGGCCGCCGTGAAAAACCGTTATGCTCCGAGCGAGCGTTCTAGCAGTCGATTCAGGCCGCCCCGATCGAGCAGGTATTTTTACGCCCTCGCAGGACGGCCCGCAATCAGGCGGGATGTGAGACAGCATGGCTACGACATCGAAAGACAGGGCAGAGACCGCTCGCGCCGTCGATCTGTACCAGTTCGAGGGCACGGATTGCTACCAGGAACACGACGATCACGCCCGGCTTCGCGGGTACTTCCCGCTGACGCCCGGCGCGCCGAACGGCTTCGACGCCGGTGCCGAGGATCTGATGATCGTCTGTATCGAGATCGAACCCGGGGACTACCTCCCCACCCACCGGGATAGCAACGAGGAACTGCTCGTCGTGACCGCGGGTCGGGTCGAGGCGACGATCGGCGACGAGACGATCGATCTCGAGGACGGACAGTGCGCCGTGGTTCCGGAGATGGCCCCGCACGGGATCTACAACGGCGGCGACGAAACCGCCCGTATCATCGGGTTCTTCCCGGAGAACGAACTGACCGCGACGTTCGAGGACCCCCTCGAACCGTTCGGAACGACCGACGTGGAGATCGAACCGGACCACACTGCGGCCGAGTGAGAGCGTATCGCGTGAGAGTCGGACGGATCCGGGTCGGACGCTCGATTTCCGGACACCGCGCGCTCGGCATCACCCGATCGGCGCTCGGACTCGGCGTGAATCGACGAACGGGCAAGTACAGCGGCCGGGACGCGCGATCGTGAGTCCGAACCGACGGCGGAGCCGTCCCGTTACGTTTTACCCCCGCCGGCCCGAATCGAGGCTCAATGACTGCCCAGACCGTCCAGCAGGGCGACCTCGTGACCGTCATCGGCCTCGAGGTCCACGTTCAGCTGGAGACCGACACGAAGATCTTCTGCGGGTGCTCGACCGACGAGACCGACGAGCCGAACGAGAACGTCTGCCCGGTCTGTCTCGGCCTGCCGGGCGCGCTCCCGGTGCTCAACGAGGCCGCCGTCGAGGCCGCCGTCAAGATCGGGAAGGCGATCGACGCCGACATCCCGGAGGAGACGCGTTTCCACCGCAAGAACTACTACTACCCCGACCTGCCGAAGAACTTCCAGATCACCCAGTACGACGAGCCGATCTGCGCCGACGGCGAACTCGAGGTGTCCGTCGAGGGCCAGCGCCGCACCATCGCGATCGAGCGCGCTCACCTGGAGGAGGACCCGGGGAGCCTCCAGCACGTCGGCGGCGGTGGCGGTATCGACTCGGCGGAGTACACCCTCGTCGACTACAACCGCGCGGGCACGCCGCTGATGGAGATCGTCACGGCACCGGACTTTCGCAGTCCCGACGAGGTGCGGGCGTTCCTCGCCGAACTCGAGGACGTGCTGGAGTACCTGGGCGTCTTCGACGCCGAACGCGACGGGAGCCTCCGGATCGACGCCAACCTCTCGATCGTCCCCGCGGACGAGATCGACGGGGACGACACCGACGAGATCGGCGCGGACGCGCTCGCGGCGGCCAACCGCACCGAGGTCAAGAACATCTCGAGCCACAAGGGCGCACAGAAGGCCCTCGCCTACGAGGAGACCCGCCAGAAGAACGCGATCCAGCGCGGGCGCGCGGTCGAACAGGAGACCCGCCACTGGGACGAGTCCCGCGGGATCACGGTCTCGATGCGATCGAAAGAGGAGGAGAAGGACTACCGCTACTTCGAGGAGGCGGACCTGCCGCCGCTTCGCGTCTCGGGCTGGAAGGACGAGATCGCGATCCCGGAACTCCCCTCGGCTCGCCGCGAGCGGTTCCAGGACGAGTACGGCCTGAGCGAGGAGGCCGCCTCGAAGCTCACCTCCACGAAGCAGGTCGCGGACTTCTACGAGGACGTCGCGGGCGAGTTCGATCCGGACCTCGCGGCGACCTGGGTCGCGGACAACCTGCTGGGGGAACTCAACTACCGCGACATGGAAATTACGGACATCGACGATCGACTCGACGAAATCTCCCGACTCGTCGAACTCGTCGCCGACGACGAGATCACGGCGAAAAACGCCCGCGAGACCGTCCTCCGAGCGATGCTCGACGACGGAACCGCGCCCGACGCGATCGTCGAGGAGGAGGGGCTGGGCAAGACCGGCGCGGACGAGGTCCAGCAGGCCGTCGTCGAGGCGATCGACGAGAACCCGGGTGCCGTCGACGACTACGAGTCGGGCGACGACGGCGCGATCAACTTCCTCGTCGGGCAGGTGATGCAAAAGACCGGCGGGAGCGCCGATCCGGGCGACGTCAACCAGTTATTGCGGGCCGAACTCGAGAGCTGAGTCACTCGCGCGCGCCGGTTCGTGGGGTACCCACACTCTCGACGCGCACAAATTCCACCGAACGAGTGCAGACATCCGTGATACCGGATCGCGTCCGACCGATCGACTATTTCTAACTCTGTTCGCCCCATCACAGTCTGATCTAACAGAGTTTTCCATCAGCATCCCATCAATTAATATTGGACAGAATGTGTGTGGTGGACATGGACCGCATTTCGCTGGGCAACGACGAATTCGAGGGGCGAAACAACGCGTACGTACTCGCCGACGACGCCCGCGACGAACTCGCGCTCGTCGATACGGGGATCGCGACCGACGACGTCCGATCGGACCTCCGCGCGGGGCTGGCCGAGCGGGGCTACGAGTTCGCCGACGTCGACGACGTCGTACTGACCCACTATCACGTCGACCACGCGGGACTCGCCGGGGAGATCCAGGCCGAGAGCGGCGCGACCGTCTACGTTCACGAAGCCGACCTGCCGCTCGTCGAACGGGACCCCGAGGCGGTCGCCGCGGCCGACGAGCGCCGCGAGACGATGCTCGACGAGTGGGGCGTCCCGGCCGACGCACAGGCGGATCTGTTCGCGTTCCTGGATGCGGCGAGCGGGATCGAGGGGACGCCGCCCGAGGCGACGCCGATCGAGGACGGGACGATACTCGAGGTCGGTGGGTGGACCCTCGAGACCGTTCACACGCCCGGACACGCGGCCGGACACTGCTGTTTCGAGACGAGCGGTGCGTCGGAGACGCACCGAACGGGGGGCGAAACCGAGGCGTTCGTCGGTGACGCCGTCCTCCCGGTGTACACGCCGAACGTCGGCGGGGCCGACCTCCGGGTCGACCGGCCGCTGGCGACGTACCGCGAATCGCTCCGACGGATCGCCGATCGGGACTACGACCGGGTCTGGCCCGGCCACCGCGACCCGATCGCGGAACCGGCGGCCCGCGCCCGCGACATCCTCGATCACCACCGGGACCGAACCGCGGCGGTTCTCGAGGTGCTTCGCGAACACGGACCGGTCGATCCCTGGGCGGTCAGCCAGCGACTGTTCGGCGACCTCGAGGGGATTCACGTCGTTCACGGGCCCGGTGAGGCGTACGCTCATCTCGATCAACTTCGCCACGACGGGGTCGTGACGGTCGAGAACGGCCGGTATCGGCTCGAAGATCCGGACGTCGATCTCGCGGCTGTCGACCTGTCGGCCGAATAAATCACCGACGTGTTTCTTGTTTGTACGTGACGCGTGTTCCTTGTTACACTCCCTCATCTTTAATAAGGACTCATCGAAACAGAGTGATTAGAATTGGTAACATATTGAACCACAATAGTTAAGAAGAGTAACAAAAATCTTATTCCGGGAAAGGATCGCTCGAGACGCTCCGGGAAACCGAGGACCTGACGATCCTGCTCGCCGAGCAGAACTCGACATTCGCGTTACGCCACGCCGAGCGACTCTCGCTGATCGAGACAGGCAAGATCGAACTCGTCGGGACCGACGACGAGTTCCACGACAACGAGTACGTCCGAGAGGCCTACGTCGGCGTTCACTGAGCGCGGCTTTTTTTCGACGGGCGTCTACGCCACCGCATCGGGAGCGAAGCGCGGCCGTCACTCGATCGACTCGAGACCGCCCTGGAACTCGGCGATCGCCTCGCGGAACTCGTCGGGGACCGGGACCGTCTCCTCGGTCTCCAGGTCGACGGCGACGTGGGTGACGGTTCCATCGGCGAGGAGAGCCCCGTCGTCCTTGCGCCGGGCGCGGTACTCCGAGGTGAAACTCGCCGTGCCGAACTCGACGACCCGCAACTCGTTTTCGATGACGTCGCCCAGTTCGGCCCCCTCCCGGTAGTTCAGTTCCGTGTTCGCGACGTGGGTCTGCCAGCCGCGATCGATCATCTCCTCGAAGCCGTAGCCGATCTGTCGGAAGAACTCGGTCACCGCCTCGTCCTGGAAGGTGAAGTACTCGCCGTAGAAGACGATGCCCTGGAGGTCGGTTTCGGCGAACCGGACGCGGTTCTCGAAGACGGACTGGAACGCGGGCCCGTCGTCGCGGTCCGTGGATTCCATAGGGGCAACGGCACGTCGATCAGTAAAGTGATATCGGTCCCGGCGATCGCTCACACGGTCGCCGGACGGCCACTCAGAGACCGTTCTGTAACGTTTCGAGGTCGTCGGCGTCGTGCCCGCAGAGGATCCGGGCGTCGTACCGTCGCTCCTCGTCTTTCAGCAGGCGCAGGCTCTCGTACCAGGCCCGCTTGCTCCACAGCAGGTCGCCACCCATGGGGCGTTCGTCGTCGTAGTTCGCCCGCACGTAGGCCTGGTCGCCCGCCAGGATCACGGTCCCGGCGTCGTCTACGTCGAGTCGGACGCCGAGCAGACCCGGCGTGTGACCCGGGAGGTGGACGAACTCGAGGTCCTCGAAGCGCTGTTCGCGCTCCCCGTGAACGATCTCCCAGTTCAGGTCCCGATTGAAGTCCCCAGCCACGTAGGCGTCGCTGCCCGCGTCCGTCTTCGCGCTGTAGTAGGCGTACTTGAACTCGTCCTCGTGGACGAAGATCGGCGTCCCCGTGCCCTCGAAGGCGTACAGGCCACCCGCGTGGTCGAGGTGGAGGTGCGTCTGGATCACGTAGTCGATGTCGTCGACGGCGTACCCCGCCGACGCGAGGTCGTCCTCGATCGGGCGCAGGCCCGTGTGTTCGAAGGCCGCGTACAGTTCGGCCGGCCAGTGGCCCGAATCAGCCTCGGGGTGCGAACCGGTATCCCAGAGGATCGTCCCCTCGGGGTGCTCGATCACGAGGTTGTATACCGGCCCGTCGCCCATCGTCACGTCCGGGTTGGGATCCGCCGCCGTCCCGACAGTGTGGCCCTCGACGATGTGGTTGAAGTCGGTCGTGATCGTTCCGCGATCGATCGGGGTGATGGTTGCATCGACCATACGCCAGTTACGACGGACGGTCGGTTATCCGTGGGGGGTAACAGCGACGTCCTGTATATGCCGGGCACAGCACTACCTGTCGTCACGGCGATGCGTTTGCATGGTCAGAGCCTCGACGATCGTGATCCTCCTCGGCGTCGCCCTGCTGTTCGTCCCGATACCGCCGATCGCGACGGCGCTCGGCGTCCTCGTCATCCTCGTCGGCGTCGCGCTACGATTGCTGACGGACAACTAGGGGCCGACCAGTCCCGGAGACGGCGGCGCCTCGACCAGCGCGGGCCGGGCGTTTGCCGTTGGGTCCACCGTTTTGTATTCCGTCTCCGAACCGTTACGCATGACCCAGACCCCGCGAGCGATCGTCGTCGGTGGGGGACTCGCCGGCCTGGTCGCCGCGCGTCACCTCGCCGCCGGCGGTGCCGACGTAACGCTGTTCGAACGCGAGGAGACGCCCGGCGGTCGCGTCAGGACCCGCGAACGGGACGGGTTCCGCCTCGATCGGGGATTCCAGGTGCTCTTTACCGCCTATCCCGCCGTACAGCGGGAACTCGACCTCGACGCGCTCGACCTGCGCCGGTTCGCGCCGGGAGCCACCATCGCCCGGCCGAACCACCGATCGACGCTCTCGGATCCGATCCGCGATCCGGCCGCCCTGCTGGCGACGCTGTTCAACCCCGACGTCTCCGTCGGTGACAAATTCCGCGTCGCGCGACTCCGGTGGGACCTCCTGCGAGCCGACCTCGACGCGATTTTCGACGGCGCCGAACCGGACGACGTCTCGATCGACGCCTTCCTCCGCGACCGGGGGTTCTCCGATCGCTTCGTCGAGCGGTTCGCCGCGCCGTTCTACGGCGGCATCACCCTGGACCGATCGCTGTCGACCTCGAAGCGGGTCTTCGAGTACACCTTCCGGGCGCTCGCGGCGGGCGACACGGCCGTCCCGGCCGCCGGCATGAGGGCGATACCCGAACAACTCGCCGAAAAGGCTCGCGAGGCCGGCGCGACGATCGAGACCGGAATCGAAGTGACGGACGTCGCGGCCGACGGGAGCGACGACGGTGCCGGTGGGACGACGGTGACGGCTGGAGAGGAGTCGATCGCCGCCGACGCGGTCGTCGTCGCGACCGATCCGCCGACCGCTCGCGACCTAACGGGGGTCGAGTCGATCCCCACCGAGGCGCGCGCCTGCGTCACCCAGTACTACGAACTGCCGGCGCGGACGGACCTCGAGACGGGACGACGGTTGCTGTTGAACGCCACCGAGACCGGACCGAACCACGTCGTCCCCTACAGCGCCGTCGCCCCGGAGTACGCGCCCGACGACGCCACGCTGATCAGCGCGACCTACCTGGGCGAGCGCGAGGAACGCGACGAGGAACTGGCCGATCGTACCCGCGACACGCTCGCCGACTGGTACCCCGAACGGCGGTTCGACGACCTCGAACCGCTCCACACCGATCGGATCGAGTTCGCCCAGTTCGCCCAGCCGCCCGGAATCCACGATCGGTTGCCGGACCCGCGCGATCCGGCGGGCTCGGTCTACCTGGCCGGGGACTACACCCGGTGGTCGTCGATCCAGGGCGCGATGGAGAGCGGCCTGCGGGCGGCGAAAGCCGTGATCGACGATCTGTCACGGTGAGTCGGTGTGTCGGGAGGGAAGCACCAGGTCGGGCCCGCGTGGAGCGGCGATCGAGGTCAGTTCGCGGTCACGTCTCCGCGCGAGGTTCGTTCTTCGCAGTCACTCGCCCGCGGATAGTTTCGGTCGGGTCGATCGGGACCGCCGCACCGGCTCGCGGCGGCGTTCGATATCCAGACTGCGTCGAGAGAGATACGGTGCCAGGGTTCGGGCGGAGAGTAATCCGCGGTAGACGCCGTCGTCGACGACCGGAAGCTGTGTGACGCCGGCGGTTCGCATCGTCTCGGCGGCGTCCCGAATCGTCGCTCCCGGCGAAATCGTCGTCACCGGTGTCGACATGATCGTTCGAACGACCGGCCGTGCGTCCGACTCTGCGACCAGCGCGACGACGTCGGATCCCGTGAGGATCCCGACGACGTCGCCGTCGTCGAGGACTACCAGGGCGGGAACCGTCGGGTCACACAGCAGACGTGCAGCTTCGGTCACGGTCGTATCGGGCGCGACCGTCCCCGGAGAACGGATTCGGACAGCGTCGACGCTCGTCTCGATCATGTTACACAGACTCTACCACGTGCCGGAGCATAACGGTTGCGGACATATGTCCACTAATAACCAGAATACCTAATATTGTATCGAGTTTTGTCGCCCACGAGCCGACTTCACTTCCCCCGGTTGGCGGCACATATTGGACACTCCGAAGACGGCATTCCGGTCGTCCCGGCCGCCGATCGGTATTCGGTCCCCGACCGGTATTCGGTCCCCGATCGGTGATCGAAATCCCTGGCGCCCCCCGATTCGGCCGGAACTCACGGGAACGGCGCTCACAGTAGCCGGCGACACTCCCCCAGCGGGGGAAACCACAGCGGCTCGTCGTTCGCGCCGTCCCACACCGCCGGGTAGAATGCGTCGGGGTCCGTGACCAGCGGCGACTGAAAATCGCTGGCGAACAGGCCGTTGACCGTCGCCCCCCGCGCGAGGCGGGTAAACGCCGGGAGCACGAGGACGTCGCGTCCCCGGTACGCGCCCGGCCCGTAGAGGAAACACGGTCGTTTGCGGCCGTCGATCGAGATCGCTGGGTGGTCGTGGCCGATCACGTACCGATCGGCGTCCCCGTCGGGCCGTTCGTGGCCGTGGCAGACGATCGTCGTCCCGTCGGACTCGCTATCCAGCCGGTACTCGTCGACCGGGTCGCCGTCGAAGACCGAGTCGAGCATCGTATCGTGGTTCCCGCGCGCGACGACCAGCGACGCGCCGGCCCGATCGACGACCGCCCGGAGTCGCGAGAGGTCGTCCTCGACCCCGTGGGGGAGCCGCGAAAACGAGTGGAGGAGATCGCCCGCGACGACCACCGTCTCGGGGTCCGTCGCGGCGAGGGCGTCCTCGAGACGGGCGACGACGTCGGCCCCGTCGTCGATCGGGGCGTCGACGCTCGAGGCGGCCCCGCGGCCGAGGTGGACGTCGGCGAGGACGAGTGTCTCGGCCGTCGGGACGAAGACGGCGCGATCGTGGATCGAAAACGGGACCTCGACCTCGACGCCGGACTCGGTCATCACTCGTCGTTCGATCTCGAACTCGAACTATCTTCGGCTCCCGCGGCGTGGCCGCCGTCGGCCCGGATCTCCCCGCTGAGCGCCTCCTGAAGGTCGTACTCGGTGCCCGTGAGGATGAACAGGACGTCCTCTAACGGCTCGAGTATCTCGGGGAGGATCCGGACCACGAGGAAGGTGATCCCGACGAGCGCGACGACCGACAGCAGCTGGGCGATGTAGTTGTGCGCGACGAGGAACGAGACGCGACTCGGCTCGGCACCCATGTAGGTCGTCATGAACGAGACCAGCCAGTCCTGCTGGAACCAGCCCCACGGCGACGCGAGGCCGATGAAGACGTTCCGAATCTGGTTGAGGAACCAGATGACCCCGACCGCGAGCGCGAACGCGCTGGCTTTCCGGCGGAGCGGTGCCTTCACGGCGGCGATCAGGCCGCCGAAGATGGCCATGCTCCCGATGCCGGTACAGGCGAGGACGATGTAGGTCGTCCGGCCGGTCACGGTCTCGTCCGGATCGAACGCGAACTTGCTCTGGTAGCCCTCCGGCCCCTCTACGAGCCCGGGGCTGTGCCCCAGCAGTTCCATCCCGTAGTGGGTCTGGGCGGCAGTCGTCTCGATCAGCCACGTCCGGACGACGGGGATGGTCTCGGCGGGCAGGTAGATCAGCCCCATGAACATCACCGCTTTCGACAGGAGCAGGAGCGAGTCCCGTCCCCGGAAGAGGAGATACCCCGTGTAGGTACACAGCGGCAGGGCGGCGAGCGAGAGAACGGTCTGTAACGGGCTCTGGGCGTCGGTGTAGTAGTACGGCACCATCGTCAGCCAGAAGACGCCGAAGACGACCCACGCGGCCGCGGCGACGTGGCGGGCCGGACCGAGCCGACCCTGCCGCTGGAGGACGAGTGCGACGACGAACGCGCCGATGGCGACCCACGCCAGCCAGTCGGTCATCCCGGAACTGGCCGCGGCCGGGATCACCGGGACGGCGTCTACGGCCCCGACACCGACGGCCGGTGCGCTTCCGGGCGTCGTTACGAACGACCACATTGTCGTCTCGAACCGAAGGACTCGCGCGCTATCAACTTGACGTTCGTTACACGCCCACGATTCGCGGACCATCGATCGCCCACCCGATCGGTGCCGATCGACGACCCGCGACCGAGTACCTTTTTGCCACACTCGAGAGAAGATGGCCTATGGTCGACGTCCTCGACGACAAGCGAACGGCGACGCGATTCCGGATCCTCGTCCAGATCGCCGAGCGCCAGCCCGCAGTCAGTCAGGGAGAGATCGCCGAGGAAGTCGGCGTGACGAGCCAGGCCGTCAGCGAGTACATTCGCGAACTCGTCGGCGACGGACTCGTCGAGAAGGAGGGGCGATCGCGGTACCGCGTCACGAACGAGGGCGTCGACTGGCTCTTTCGCGCGGCGGACGACGTGCGCCGGTTCGCCGACCACGTCACCGGCGACGTTCTCGGGGCGATGAGTGAGGCCGCCTACATGGCCACCGACGACATCGAGGAGGGCGAGACCGTCTCCCTGTTCGTCGAGGACGGCCTGCTTCACGCGAGTCCGGGCGACGAGGGACCCGCCACCGGCGTCGCGACGACCGACGCGGAGGCCGGCACCGACGTCGGCGTCACCAGTTTCGAGGGTGTCATGGACCTCGAACCCGGCTCCGTAACGGTGCTACAGGTACCCACAGTTCGGTCCGGCGGCAGCCGAGCGATCGACGATTCGACCGTCGTCGAACACTGCGAGGACGCCGACCGCGTCGTTGCAGCGGGCGTCGAGGCCGTCGTCGCCTGTCGACGGGCCGACGTCGACCCGGTCGTCACGTTCGCGGCCGGCGAGGTCGCCGCCGACGGCGCCGAACGCGGCCTCCACGTGACCGCCGTCGCGACGAGCGACGAGGTCGGCCGGGTCACCGATCGGCTCCGTGAGGCCGGCGCCTCCTACGAAGTGCTCGAAGAGTGAGTGGGCGGTGCGGGTTCCCCGTCCTCCGACGGAAACGGGTTCTGTGGCGCTGAATCGACGAGTGGCCGCCGCCGGTTGCTGACGGCAACGAGAATCGAGCGCCGGGGTCGAGAGCGCGATCGTGAAAACTCGATCGACCCTAGCCGATGTAGCGCAGGTCGTCGTCGGTCGGGACGTCCATCTGCTGTTGCTGTTCCATCTCCTGGATCTTGCCGACGACGTCCTCCATCTCGTCGGCGCGTTCGTCGAGCGTCTCGTAGTCGAGTTCGAAGCCGAGCACGGTTTCGAGCACCTCGAGGACGGCGCGAGCGCTCTTCGGATCGACGAGGTAGCCGCTGGTCTCGCCCATCAGGCAGACCGCGTCGAAGCCGCGCCGCTCGCCCAGTCCGAGCAAGAGTCCCGAGACGCCGACGATGCCGCCGGCCGGTTCGTCCTCGCGGAACTCGACGCCGGCGTCCTCGTGGGCTTCGCACAGCGACTCGTCGCTGACCGCACCGACGACGGCGTACTCCTCGATGAGTTCGCCCGTCGGCACGCCGCCCAGCGCGTAGACCTCCGACGCGCCGAACTCCTCGGCGACGTCGAGGAAGGCGTCGGTCAGCACGTAGTGGCCCTCGTTCGTCTGGGCCTGGTGGTCCCCCGTCAGCAAGAGCATGTCACGGCCGTCGGGAACCGTGACGGCGTAGATCTCGGCACACGTGAGTTCCGAGACGCCGTCTTCGATGCTCACCTTCGGCGGGAACTCCCGGGAGTAGACCCGGCGAACGAGCGTACTCTCGGCTTCCAGTTCCTCGAGCAGGTGTTCGACGGCGAGCGTCCCGACGTGTCCCACACCCGGCAACCCCTCGACGAGGACGGGATCCGTGAGGTCGACCTCCGCGACTGCGTCGATCTCGAGTTCGTCCATACCGTATCAGCGGCGGCGACGTTTAAGAGACCGTCGGTACTCCCCGTACGGGTCCGCGGGGTCGAACGGTGCCGGCGCGCTGTTCTCGGCGTCGGCACCGCACTCCGGACAGCTATCAGAAAGGGTATACACCGGGCGATCGTGGGCGTCTCGCCACGCCGAACACACCCGGATGTCGGATTTCATTACTCGTCGTCGGTTCGGCGTTCGCGGTGGTACTCGCCTTCGCCGCCTTCCTGCTCGATCGCGGCGATCGCCCGCTGTGCGCTCGCCTCGAGCTGGGACTCGGCCGTCTTGTAGTTCGGAGCCTGCACCTTGATGCGGTATTCGGGGGCACCGACGTAGCTGACGGCGAGGTCGACCTCCTCGGGGACCTCGCCGTTGCCTTCGGCGGCCGCGAGCGCCTCGCGGATGCCGTCGACGCCGCTGGGCGAGGGGTTCTCGAGGTCGACGTAGCCGGTGACGTTGACGTACGGCACCGAGACGTTCTCGCGGGCCGTGTCGACGATCGCGTCGATCTCGTCGTCGTCGAGGTCGGTGTCCTCGAGGGCGCCTTCACCGTGAATCGCGGCCTGCTTGAAGCCCTCGTAGAGGCTCCCGTGGGCGCCGATCAGTTCGTTCGCGATCGCGGTGTAGTCCTCGTCGTCGATCTCTTCGCCGAGCGCGAGGCCCATCCAGTTGTCGGCCTTCTGCTCGTTTTTCCACTGCTGGATCTTCTCGGAGCGCTGGTGGTCGTTGACGTCCTTCAGCGAGAGGTCGATCTGCTGGGACTCCTCGTCGACGTCCAGGACCTTGCAGACGACGATCTGGCCCTCGCGGACGTGATCGCGGACGTTCTTGATCCAACCGCTCGCGACCTCGGAGATGTGGATCAGGCCGCGTTTGTCCTCGTACTCCTCGAGATCGACGAAGACGCCGAAGTCTTCGATCTCGTCGATCTTGCCGACGACGAGTTCGCCGGGATCGGGCCAACCGCTGTATTTCATCGTGACTCGACTGTTTCGAGTACGTCGTGTTCGATTTCGGCCTTCCCGCCGGTCGGTCGGGCGAGGGTCGTGCCGCAGACGGCACACGAGACCTCCGTGGCGGCCTTGCCGAAGACGATCTGTTCGTTCTCGCAGTCACTGCATCGGACGCTGTAGAAATTTCCTGCCATCGTAATCACTCCTGGAACTCGAGTCGGCCGGCGCGCCATCCCTCGCGGAGGTGGGCCTTGCCACACTCGCTGCAGCGGTACTTGAGGTCGGTCTTCTTGGTCGGCTTCTCGCCACCCGGCACCTTCGAGAAGCGACCGGAGTTCCCGATGCTCGCGGTGTTGCGTCGGGTGCGGCGAGCGTCCCATTTCATCCCGGAGGAGCGCCCCGATCGAGCCTTCTCGACCTCGTGTTCGTGGTGTTCGTTACAGTGTGGGCAATAGGTATTGAATCGGCGTGGCATCTGCATGGTTATCTCACTTGGCGTGGGCTAAGACAGCGCCGTTTAAAACCCGTTTGGTTCGTCGCCGTCGTCCGATCGGCGCTCCCGTCTCGGCCCGGAATTAAGACGCCGGCGAGTGACGTGGCCACTACTACAACCGATTTCGGCGTCTGGGAGGACGTCGACGGATGTGACAGCAGTCGATGGCTCTCAGGAACATACTGCCGGGGACGGCCGATCGTGACGCGACCGATCGGCGAGATCCAACTGGCTACGTGACGGACCGACTGGAATCGGGGACCAACGCGGTCGCGGACCTCTCCTCGCAGGTCTGCGAGACGGCGACAGAGCGGGCGACCGACGCCGTCCAGCGGGCCGGGGACGAACTGTTCGAGCGTTCGCTCGCTCGACTCGGAGCGGATCTCGACGATCGACCAGCGCTCGAGGACGGCGGCACCGATCGCCGATCCACCCTCGAGGACCCGATCGATCGCGCCCTCGAGAACTTCCTGCACCGGTACGGACTCGATCAAGACCGGCTAGACGAACGGACGCTGGAGACGATCCGAACCCGGCTGTCGGCCACCGGCGCGGACGTGAACCCGGCGGAATTGCTCGAAACGGTTCTGACGGGGGATCTAGCCGGGACGGACGCGGATCCCGGTTCGGGTTCGATCGACGGGTCGGATGCGGCCGCGGACGATCCGATCGCGGCGGCGTGGCCCGTACTCCGGGATCGATTGGCCGGGACTGCGGACCGGCCGATCGACGACGTCGTCGAGGACCTGCTCCAGCGCGACGCGATCGAAGCCGCACACGACTTCGAACGCCTCCTACTCGAGGACGTGGGGCCGCTCGTGAGGGCCCTGGAGTCGAACCTGGAAACCGTCGAGACGGCACAGGCGAAGGCCGGATCGTCCGGGGGAACGGATCCAGACGCGACAGCGCGGGGCGGGCAGGCGTCGGCCGACGCGACCGCACCGAGAACGGGCCCGTCAGCCGCGACGGAAACCGATGGGTCGGCGAGGAGCGTCCGGTCTGCCGTCGCGACGGCGATCGCCGCGACGACGATGCTCGCGGACGACGGCGGCGTCGACCCCGCAGTCGCGTCACTGGCGACGAATCTGCTTCAGGCTGGCGACGGGGAGGTGCCGGTCGATCGCCTCCTCCGAGAACTGGTCCCGGTGTTGATACGGACGGGAGCGGCGAGCGACCTCGATCTCGAGACAGTTCGTTCGAAGTCGACCGGTTCACTGGCGCTCGTCGCGCTGTTCGTCGCCAACCTCGTCGCGATGAGCCTCGGTGCGTGGCTCTCTCGGAAGAAGGCCCCGCCGATCCCCGACGAGATCCGAGGCCCGGAGGGGGAGCCGATCGTGACGGACGAGCAGGTCCGCCTCGGGAAGAAAGCGTTCCAGGCGAACGGCCTCATGAGCCACGGGTCGATCCTCGGCAACGGCTCGTACTTCGGGGTCGATCTCACGGCCGACGCGCTGGACATGAAAGCCGACTTCATGCGGGAGTACTACGCCCGCGATCGCGGGGTCGAGTCGTTCGAAGCACTCGATCCCGAGGACCGGGCCGTCGTCGAGGAGCGGGTCGAGCGGGAACTCGACGGCGACGCGCCCGAGGGCTCGATCGCTCGGTACACCGCCGCCGAGGTCTACGCTCACCGCCGGATTCGCGAGGCGTACGTCGATCGGTACTACGGGGGCGCTCCCGAGCGCGGCATCCCGCAGGGGTACGTCGACACGCCGGCCCAGGCCGAACGGATCGCCGATTTCGCGTGCTGGACGGCGTGGATGGCCCACACGAACCGGCCCGGGTCGGATCACTCGTTCACGAACGACTGGCCGCACGTGCCCGAAAGCGGGAACCGGCCGACCGGCCAGGTACTGGTCTGGAGCACGATCAGCGTCGTCCTGCTCATCGCCGGCGGCGGCGTCGGCGTCTGGGCCTACCACGCGTTCGACGTCGCGGAACCGACGACGGAACTCGTCGACGTCCCCGGCCCCGATACGGTGTCGATCACGCCGACCCAGTACGCTGCGGCGTGGTACGTCCCCGTCGCGGGCGCGCTGTTCGTCGCACAGGCCCTTGTCGGCGCGTTGCTGGCCCACTACTACGTCGAACGGACCGGATTCTACGGCATCGGCGAGGCGCTCGGGATCGACGTCGTCTCGCTGGTGCCGTTCTCGGTCGGACGCACCTGGCACGTCAACCTCGGAATCCTCTGGATTACGACGCTGTGGCTCGCCGGCGGGCTCTTCCTGCCGGGGCTGTTCAGCGATCGCGACCCGCCCTGGCAGGCAGCGGGTGCGACGGCACTGCTGGGCGTGCTCGTGGCGATCACGGTCGGGGCGTTCGCCGGCGTCTGGCTCGGCACCCGCGGCGCGTTCGGCTCGCCCGGAGCCGGCGACGGCGACGACGGGGATCTCTGGTGGTTGCTCGGCTCCGAGGGGCTCGAGTACCTGGAAGTGGGTCGGGTCTGGAAACTGGGCCTGCTCGCCGGCTTCGCCGGCTGGACCGGGCTGGTGCTCCGCGCCGTCCGCCGGCTGGACGAACCCCCGACCGGGCTGGGCCACTTCGTGACCTACGCCGGCGGCTCGATCGCGCTGCTGTTCGCCGCGAGCATGCTCTACACGCCCGACACGAACGTCGCGGTGACCGAGTTCTGGCGCTGGTGGGTCGTCCACATGTGGGTCGAGGGCGTCTTCGAGTTCTTCGTCACCGCCGTGACCGCCGCCGCGCTGGTTTCGATGGACCTGATCGAGAAACCCGACGCCGAGAAGGCGATCCTCTTCGAGGTGTTCGCGATCATGGCCGCCGGCATCGTCGGCGTCTCCCACCACTACTGGTGGGTCGGTCTCCCCGACGTCTGGGTCCCGATCGGGACGACGTTCTCGACGCTCGAGTTCGTCCCGCTGGTGTTCGTCCTCTACCGGAGCCTCGGCGAGTACCGATCGCTGTCGGCCCAGAGCGAGGCCTTCCCCTACACCCTGCCCCTGCTGTTCATCGTCGGCAGCAGCGTCTGGAACTTCGTCGGCGGCGGGGTGCTCGGGTTCTTCATCAACCTGCCCGTAATCAACTACTACGAGCACGGCACCTACCTGACCGTCGCGCACGCCCACACGGCGACGTTCGGCGCGTTCGGCCTGCTCGCGCTCGGCCTCGGAACGTACATCCTGCGCGTCGTCACGCCCGAATCGGCCTGGGACCCGACGTGGTTCCGCGGTGCGTTCTGGCTGACCAACGTCGGACTCGTGGTCATGACCGTCGCGTCGTTGCTCCCGATCGGGTTCCTCCAGCTTGGAACTGCCTACAGCGACGGCTACGCCGCCGCGCGGGACCTCGAGTTCTACGAGCAAGACCACGTCCAGACGCTCCTGTGGGCGCGGACGCTCGGCGACACGCCGATGATCCTCGGCGCGCTCGCCTTCACGGCGGGGGCGATCCGGCACCTGGTGGCCGCCCGGCGGCACTCGGCGGCGTCCGGCTAGCCGGCCGATCGTCGCCGCTCGCGGCGGCACGGACTCCGAAACGCTTACTCCCTTCTCTTCCGAATTCGCGGCCATGAAGCGGCTCATCATCCACGGGGACCCCGGGATCCGGAAGGGCGCCATCATCGAGTACGACGGTGAGGAGGTCGTCTGCTTCGGTATCAACCGCAACGGCGAGTACCACGGTCCCGAGGAAGTCCAGCTCTGGTGTACCGTCGGCACCGACGACGAGTTCGAGGACTTCGAGAAGCGCAACTACCAGCCGCACTTCCTCGACGTCGATCGGGTCGATGCGGACGCGGTGAGCGTCGTTCGTCCGAAAGGCGACCTCGCAATCTAGGGTAGTACCGACGTCCCGTCCCACCCGAAGACGGGACGCGTGTGCCGGCACTGACGTTCAGCGGGCCGTATCAGTCTCCGAACGTTTTTCGTCCTACAGCTAGACAGTCCGATACGAATGAGTCGGACGGTCGGTCTCGTCACGCCCGCGTTCCGTCCGAACGTCGACCCGTTCCGCGCCGACGGCAGCACGGCGATCGATCGGACCGCGTCGAGAACTCGGGACCGGTCTCTGCCGGGCGCGCCACCGGAGGAACCGGATCCACGCGGCGATCGCCGGTTCGCGATCGGGCGGACGGACGGTAATCGAGACCAGAGCGCCGCGATGGACGCACCCGCGAGGTCGGCCCCCCGACGATGAGCGATTCGCTCGCCGACGCCATCCGGACGCGGGGTCGTGCGCTGATCTCGACGGCCCGGTTCGGCCAGTTTGCGGGCGTCGGAGTCGTCGGCGCGACCGTCGACAACGGCGTTCTCCTCGCGCTCGTCGAACTGGCTGACGCCGGATTCCTCCTCGCGAAGGTCGTCGCCTGGGTGCTCGCCGTCGGGGTCATCTTCGCGATCAACGAGGTGTGGACGTTCGCGTCGTTCGGCGATACGTCGCCGCGAGCGCTGGGCACTCGGCTCGGCCGATCGTACGTGGTCCGATTCGCCGGGTTTCTGGTGACGCTCGCGGTGTACTGGGGACTGGTGAGCCTGTTCGACGTGTTCTATCTGCTCGCGAACGTGATCGGCATCGGCGTCGGATTTGTCGTCAATTACACCTTCGAGAGCCTGTTCACGTGGCGGGTTCATCGGGACTAACGGTAGAAACCCACATACGGCGGTCGAATCACAACCCTTAACTAGGGCACTCGGGTATAATCTGGTAGCGGGATGGGATAGCCAGGAGATTCCGGCGGGCTCATAACCCGCAGATCGGTAGTTCAAATCTACCTCCCGCTATATTTTGCCGCGAGCTAATTCGCGAACGGCAAGTATAGCACGGTGGGAGTTTGAACCAGACGAGACGCGCGCAACGCAGTGAGCACGTCTCGGCGTGGTTCAAATCTACCTCCCGCTACTTTCGACGCGAACAACAACGAGGAACGGAGTGACGAGTGTCGTGAGCGTCGAAAATACGACGAGAAGATTTGAAGGAGACCACGAGCGACCGAAGGGAGCGACGTGGGCGTGGTTCAAATCCACCTCCCGCTACTTTCGACGCTCCCGCGCGAGAACCATAGCGATCGTCCGCCGGCCGATTCCGATCGCGGGCGACCGACGTGTTACGGCGAAATCGTAAAGGTCGTTTCGCTGGCGAGGTTGCGTTCGACGGGCCGATCAACGTTGAGGGCGACAGAGAGGGTGTGCGTACCGGACTCGAGCGGTTTCCACTCGCGTTCCGTGACCTGAATCTGTGGCGTCCAGCGCCGTTCGACAACCTTGCGTTCGCTACGAGAAAAGTTGATGACGCTAGTTCGGTCCGGGACCCGTGACGGGACTTCGCTCGCACGGGCGATACCGTCGACCGACCACCGCCAGAGTTCCGGCGACTCGGTGACGATGCGAACGGGAAACGGGAAGCGATTGCGAAACGTCGCCCGCCAGCGGACCGCTTCGTCCGGCGCGTACTCGTCTTTGTCCGTCTCGAGGTCAACGCTCACCGCGCGGTCGCGGAGCCAGACCGGGAGGAACGCGTGGCTGGCCGCCTCCCAGTCGATCATCTTCCGTGAGCGCTCGTCGGATTCGCTCGGCGAGAACGGGTCCTCGTCGTCCCGCGAGAGCGCGTCGGACTCGTAGATACGACGCATTGGGTCACTGTAGGAAGCTACCGCGCAAGAAATCTTCGTTTCGACACGCAAACGGATCGAACGTCGGAGACTCGAACGGCGATCAGACGTCCGTTTCGATCATCTCGTGGTACGGGCACGCGATTTCGTGCGTTCCACTGACGGACTCGAGGTCCGGGTGTGTCTCCCACTCGCTGCAGTCTTCCTGTGCGATGGGACAGCGCGTGTGGAACTTGCACCCGCTCGGCGGATCGAGCGGCGACGGAACCGACCCCTCGAGGATGACGCGATCGTCCTGCCAGAGCGGATCGGGTTCCGGGATCGCAGACAGCAGTGCGTGCGTGTAGGGGTGATACGGCGGCGTGAAGATTTCCTCGGCCGTCCCGACTTCGACGATCTCGCCGAGGTACATCACGGCGATGCGATCGGCGATATGTTCGACGACCGAGAGGTCGTGCGCGATGAACAGGTACGAGAGGCCGAACTCGTCCTGGAGGTCCTCGAGCAGGTTGAGGATCTGTGCCTGCACGGAGACGTCGAGCGCGGAGACGGGTTCGTCACAGACAATGAAGTCGGGGTCGACCGCGAGCGCGCGAGCGATGCCGATCCGCTGTCGCTGGCCGCCGGAGAACTCGTGCGGATAGCGGTTGGCGTGGCTCGGCTTCAACCCGACCGTATCGAGGATTTCCGCGATGCGAGCGTCCCGTTGTTCGCCCTCGGCGATCCCGTGGATGTCGAGCGCCTCGCCGACGATGTCGTTGATCGTCAGCCGCGGGTTGAGGCTGGCGAAGGGATTCTGGAAGATGTACTGCATCTCCCGGCGCTTTTCCCGGAGTTTCGATCCCGATAGATCCGTGACGTTCTCGCCTTTGAAGTAGACGTCGCCCGCCGTGGGCTCTTCTAGCTGGAGGAGCGTTCGACCGAGCGTACTCTTCCCGCAGCCGGATTCGCCGACCAGCCCGAGCGTTTCGCCCTCGCGAACCTCGAGGTCGACGCCGTCGAGGGCGCGAACCCACGACTGGTTGCCCAGCACGCGATCGAGGAACCCGTCCGCGCTGCTGTAGTGCTTCGTCAGTCCGTCCGTCCGAACGAGTGGTTGGCTGCTCATGAGTCCCCTCCGTCCGTCATGACTTCGACCTGGTACGACAGTTCACCCTCGAGATCGCCCGTGTAGGCCAGACACGACGCGGCGTGTTCCGTGCTGTCGTCCGCGTCCGTGGGATCCCCGGTGTCGGTGTCGACGAGCTGGGGCTCTTTTCGACTGCAGGCCTCCTCGGCGTACGGACACCGCGGGTGGAAACTACAACCCGGCGGCACCTCGACGAGGTCGGGCATCGTTCCCGGAATCGTATCGAGTCGATTGCGTTCGTCCCCGATGCGGGGGATCGACCCCATCAGCCCGACCGTGTAGGGATGTTTGGGCTCGTAATAGAGGTCCTCGACGGGCGCCTTCTCGACTTCCTGACCGGCGTACATCACCATCACGCGATCGCAGATTTCGGCGACGACGCCGAGGTCGTGCGTGATGAGCTGGATCGCCGTGTCGAACTCCGAGGCCAGTTCGTCGAGCAACTCGAGGATCTGTGCCTCGATCGTGACGTCGAGTGCGGTCGTGGGCTCGTCACAGATGAGCAGGTCGGGATCGCACGAGAGCGCGATCGCGATGACCGCACGCTGTTGCATCCCGCCGGAGAACTGGTGGGGGTAGTCGCTGTATCGCTCCGCGGGGTCGGGGATGCCGACCTCGGCGAGCATCTCGATCGCCTGCTCTTTGGCTTCCTGCTCCGAGACGTCCTTGTGCGTGCGGATCCCCTCGGCGATCTGCTCGCCGACCGTGTAGACGGGGTTGAGCGCCGTCTCCGCGTCCTGGAACACCATGGCGATCTCGTTCCCCCGGATGCGGCGCATCTCCTCGGGGCTTTTCTCGAGGAGATTCTCCCCCTTGAACAGGATCTCCCCGTCGACGATCTCGCCGGGACTCTCGATGAGCCCCATGACCGACAGGCTCGTCACGCTCTTGCCGGCACCGCTCTCGCCGACGACACCGAACTTTTCCCCGCGATCGATCTGATAGCTCACGCCGTCGACCGCGCGAACGGTTCCGTCCTCAGTGTAGAACTGCGTAACTAGATCGTTGACTTCGAGTAGCGCCATTTATTGCATCCTCTGTTTCGTTGCAGTGTCTCCCTGTGGGTCGAGCGCGTCGTTGATGCCGTCACCGATCAGGTTGATCGCGAGCACGAACACGACGATGGCCAGGCCGGGGAAGACCGACACCCACCAGTAGCCGTCGGCGATCGTATCGCGAGTTTCGGAGAGCATCGTCCCCCACTCGGGGGTCCCCGGCGTGAGACCGAGTCCGAGGAAGCCGAGTGCGGCTGCAGAGAGGACGACGGTCCCGATCGACAGCGTCGCCTGGACGATGACCGGCGCCATCGCGTTCGGGACGACGTGCCGGAAGATGATCGACCGATCGGTCGCACCGAGGGCTTTGGCCGCGAGCACGTACTCGTTTTCTTTCACGCTCAGCACCTCACCGCGGATGAGACGGGCGTACCCGATCCAGCCGGTGATCGTCAGGGCCAGGATCATCTTCCAGAATCCCTGACCGAGCACCGCGATCACCGCGATGGCCAGCACGAGGAACGGGAACGCGTAGAGAACGTCGACGACCCGCATGATGGTCTCGTCGATCCAGCCGCCGAAGTAGCCGGCGATGGAACCGAGCGGAATGCCGATAAACAGCGCCAGCAACGTGGCGATGAGACCGATGGTGAGGCTGTATCTCGTTCCGACCAGGACGCGCGAGAGCACGTCCCGTCCAGCCCAGTCCGTGCCGAACGGGTACGAAAGCGACGGCGCGGCGTTCGACGGGCCGATGAACATCCCCGAGGGATCGTACGGCGTGAGCGAGATCGGCTGTAACGTGACCGACGTGCCGAACACGTCGACGGCGATCGGTCGTGCGAACACGGCCGTCACCGTCATCAGCGTCAGGAGCCCGACGCTGAACATCGCCAGTCGATTGCTCTTGAAGCGTCGCCAGGCGTACTCCCGCCTGCTCGTGCCGCCGTCCGATTCGCTCGCTTCCCACTCGGAGAAGTCTTCTCGATCGCGTACGCGATCGGCGTCGAACCCGGAGACCCGGATTCGTCCTCGCTGAGTCGTCGTCTCTCGTTGTGTCTGTTGCATCGTTAGTACCTGATCCGTGGGTCAAGCCAAGAGTACACGATATCCGCCAGCAGATTGGCGAATACGATCGATACACCGGTCATCAACACGCCGGCCTGGATGATCGGGAAGTCCCGCTGGGAGATCGATCTGACCAGCAGTCGCCCGAGACCGGGCCAGGTGAAGACCTGTTCGATGACGACCGCGCCGTTGATGATGAACGCGATCTGAATCGCTGCGACCGTCACGACGGCGATCAGCGAGTTGCGGAGCACGTGTTTGAAGATGACGGTTCGCTCGCTGAGCCCCTTCGCGCGGGCCATCCGAACGTAGTCTTTGTTGAGTTCCTGGAGCATCGAGGAGCGCATCAGGCGCATGATCAGCGACGCGGACGCGGTCCCGATCGTCACCGCCGGCAGTATCATGTACTTCAGTTTCGCGACGCTGAAGAGCGGAGCATCCGGTGGAATCGCACCGAAGATGCCGAGTTTGACGCTGAAGACGAGGATCAACATCAGCCCGAGCCAGAAGTTCGGCGTCGCGATACCGAGCAGGGCGACGATCCGGCTGACTTCGTCGGCGGTCGACCCTCGCTTGACTGCGGCGATGATGCCCGTCGGAATGCCGACACCCATTCCGATCAGCCAGGACATGGCTCCGAGTGCGAGCGTGTGATCGAGTCGCGCGAGAATCTCCTTGGAGACGTCCCGACCAGACATAACGGACTCACCGAAGTCGAGAACGACGGCGTCGCTGGCCCACAACAGGTACTGTTTCCAGATCGGTTCGTTCAGGTGGAGATCGTTGCGGAGCTGTTGCTCCGTTTCCGCGTCGACCGTCGCGAACTGCAACATGAAGTCGACGGGGTCGCCGGGGATCATCTGCACCAGCGCGAACGACACGATCGACACCCCAATCAGGACGGGGATAGAGACGAGGATGCGTTTCAGTATGTATCGTGATAAGCTCATGTATCGATAACGGCGGAGAGGGTACTCAGCGGCTAACCTATTCCTCGAGGATTTCGATCAGGTCCTCGTTAGAGACCTTGAACTCGTCGGGAGAGACCATCGACGAAATCGGGCTGTACGTTTCCTCGCCGACGCCGTTCCAGACGTTCTCGATGATGGCTTCGCGCGGGAGCAGCAGGGTCAGGCCGCGTCGGACCTTCGCGTTGGTGAACGGTTCGAACTGCAGCGGCGGGATGAGGTAGTCGAACCCGCCGGCGACCGTCCGGTCGGAGGTGATGCCGTCCTGACTGTCGAGGTCCTCGAGCGACGATGCCGGCGGTTCCGCGATGTGGACGTCGCCGCTCTCGAGCGCACTGCGGCGAACCGAGGACTCGACGATGACGCGGTAGACGATCGAGTCCGGTTCGGGTTCGGCGGCGAGTTCGTTCGAGCCGTCGTACCAGTGGTCGTCGAATCGCGAGACGCGGTAGAGTTCCTCGGCCTCGTACTCCTCGTGCTGGTACGGGCCGGTCCCGATCGGTTCCTCCTGGAGGTCGACGCCTTCGATGACGACGTCCTCGTCGTCGACGACCTTGTCGCCGCCGTACTCCTCTTCGATGCCGGCCATCGGGACGATGAGGGCGTTACCGACGTTCAGCAGGAACGGCGCGTACGTCTGGCTCAGACTGATCTCGACCTCGTAATCGTCGATGACCGAGATCTCGCCGTCCTCGCCGAGCCAGTCGAAGACGTCGGCGGCGCGAGGCGTTCCCTCGTAGCGCTCCATGGACGCCTTGACGTGTTCGGCCGTCAGCTCCTCGCCGTTGTGGAATTGGACGCCCTCGCGGAGGGTGAACCGGTAGGTCGTTTCGTCGATCTCCTCCCAGTCCTCGGCGAGCCACGGCTGGGGTTCGCCGTTGTAGTCCGTTCCCACGAGCCCCTCGTAGAGGAGGGGAACGGTCACCTGGGTGGACGTCGTGTCGTTCTGCTGGGTCGGATCGAAGTTCGCGACGTCGGCACCGACGGCGGCCTTGAGTTCGCCGTCGTCTTCGGGGTCGCCGAACGAGATGCCGGTGTCGGCGTAGACGTTGTAAACGGCCGAGAACAGCGTCGAGTTGAACGGCGAGACGACCCAGTTGCTGATCGCGTCGTCACTGTACGCGACGTACTCCTCGGACGTCCGGATGAACGAGAGCGGGGACTCCTCGGCGAGGAGTTTCTGGAGGTCCCGCGCCTTCTGGACCCGCTCGTCGGAGGTGCGTTCGCTGACGGCGTAGCCGCGGAGCAAATCCGTGATGAGTTCGTCCACTTCCTCGTTGGAGTAGTGGTTCGTGTTACAACACGCGGGAGTGTGGAAATCGGATCGGAGGATGAAGTTCACGTAGGCGGTGGGGTCGTACCCTGCGGACCAGCCGAGTGCGGCGATCGCGTTCTCGTCGGCCGACTCCTCGGTGAGGAGGATTTCCTGGTAGGTCGTCCACTCGTACTGCTGGAGGCCGAGATCGAAGTACTCGGTGTTGTTGAGCGTCTGCTGGACGACTTCCACCCACTGGACGCGTTCCGGCGACTCGTTCGTGATGATGTCGCCTTCGTACGGCGGTTCGAAGTCCGCCTCCTCGAAGCCCTCTTCGAGGAGTTCGAGGGCTCGATCCTGGTTTGAACCATCCTCGTCACTTTCGCCGCCGAGACATCCGGCGAGTGCAACGGCGCCGGCACCACCCATGCCTTGGAGGAGTTTTCGTCGGTTAACAGTCCGTTCCGTCTGCGTGTGATCCCGCACCATGGATACGACATGTGAATCACAAATATAAATATGTATTGCTTCCCCTCCAAGCAATTCTTACCCCGTTTAATATACCGTTGGAAAAGGGAAGGGGCGTATCGATATACAGGTAACCATGATACAATCTCGAGTGAAAATCACTAATTGCTTCAAGAAATAGGAAACTGTGTGAAGCGGAAAAGCAAACTACCAGTTCGAGAGGTCGGCATTACGCCTTCGAAGGGGACTGTACGTGTTCAGGTCATCCCCCCGATCGCGTCGGACCACCGGTTCCGACCACAACCGAAATGACAGGCGATCACCGGACGTCGGGTCGGTCAAATTCCGATCAAACGGAACTAATGATGGGGCCGTACAGAAGGCCCAACGATCGTCCCACGAGACCGCCGTCAAGAGTGAGAATCCGCCCGGTGACGAGTGGGACGTACGACTCTCTAACACAGGACGGGTCGGGAGTCGACCCAAATTCTGCGTCGTGATTCCAGGCCGAGCGTCGTAGGGGAAGCCAACCGATCGTTAATCGCCCTCTTCGTCGACGATGACGACCTCGCCGTCGACGACGTCGACGTTGATCAGCGTCTTGACCTGATACCCGGCGTCGTCGACCTTGTTCTCGCCGCCGACCTTCTTGATGACCGCGACCGTGTCGATGACCTCGGCACCGATCTCGTTGAGCGCGTCGAGCACGGACGCGAGCGTGCCACCGGTCGAGAGCACGTCGTCCAGGACGAGGACGCGTTCGCCTTCGCGGACGTCGTTGATGTACATCTCGTTCTCCGAGTAGCCCGTCTTCTGAGAGATCGCGACCTCGTCTTCGAGCCCGTACTGCCGTTTGCGGATCACCGTCAGCGGAATGTCGGTCATCAGCGACACCGCGGTCGAGATGTGGATGCCCATCGCGGCCGGAGTGACGATGCGATCGACGTTCTCGAGTTCGGCTTTGCGGATGATCCGAATGACGATCTCGCGCAGCAGACCCGGATCGAGTTTGGGAACGCCGTCGCTGATCGGATGAACGAAGTAGTGGTATCCGTTTTTCTCGATGATCGGCGCCTCGAGAAGCGACCGTTTCAACTGATCCATGCCGTGGATCGGTCGGTAGCGGAGTAAAAGTTGACGATACCGACGAGCAAACGTGAGACGTCCACACACCGCTCGCGGTCAGTCGTCGGCTCTGTAGCTCAGTTCCGGCGGCTGGTTACCCTGACCGACGCGCATGTTCCGTTCGTGGTAGATGTGGGCGATCGCCGTCACGGTGAACGTGACGGAGATGACCCCCGCCCACGTCAGATCCGACAGCAGCGTCAGCGGATAGATTCTGAGCCACAGCGCGGCGACGAGCGCGCAACTGATCGCGCCGAGCGAGAGGTACAGTTCCCGCCAGGCGAACTCGCTTCCGGGGACGATCTCGAGGTAGACGCTGATGTCCCGCGTCCGATCGGTCGGTTCGATGACCCCCCGATCGGAATCGAACTCGAGGATGCCGGCCGAGTCCATCTTCGGCAGGTGCGTCTGCTGGAGCGTCGTGTACACGCGCTTTCGTTGTTCGGGCGTGACGCCGTCGAGGGTGGTCTCGTACTCCCAGGCGGCGATCTGCTGGGCGAGATCACCGAGTTCGACGGGTCGACCGTCCTGTTTCAGAAACTGGAGCACGTAGCGCCGCCGCTGGTTCCTGAGAACTTCGAAGATTTCGCCTTTCGAGAGAGGGCCGTCGGGTTCGCTTTGCTGTTGCTGGGCCACCACAGATCACCTCGTCGCGCCGGTCGAATCCGGTCGTACACCCATTAATTCGTGGCAGGAACGCCACCTATATAATTCTCCTGACCCGTCAGCCGTCGTGATAGAGGCCTGTTACTCTTCTGACTCGTGGTCGCCGAGCATGGCCGCGATCGAGGCTGCGATCTCGCCCCCGAGTCCGGTCTTCGATCCCTCGTAGCGGGCGGCGTCGCCCTCGTGGACCAGTAGCGCGCGCGTCCGATCGGCACCCATCACGCTCGCGTCGTTGGCGACGACGAACGCGAGGCCCACCCGATCGAGCGTCTTCCGGGCGGCCTCAATCATGGCCCCGTCGTCGTCCGCCGTCTCGGTCTTGAAGCCGACGATCGGCAGGTCCGGATATCGGTCGCGGACCTCGTCGATGACCTTCGGCGTCGGTTCGAGGTCGAGCGTGAGGTCCTGACCCGACCGGAGTTTCTCCGGGCTGGCTTCGACCGTGTAGTCCCCGATCGCGGCGGCAGAGACGAGCGTGTCGGAGTCCTCGCAGGCTTCGAGCGTCGCCGCGAGCAGGTCGTCGGCTGTCTCGACCTCGCGCACGTCGGCGTAGGGAATGTCGCCGCCAGAGAGCGCCGGATCGCGGGAGACCGGCCGCGGACCCACGACCCCGTGGACGAGCGTCACGTCGGCCCCGCGGGCGTAACAGGCCTTCGCGACGGCACGGCCCATCCGTCCGGACGATCGGTTCGTGAGCACCCGGACGGGGTCGACCGCTTCGGCCGTCGCACCGCTCGTGACGACGACGTGTTCGCCCGCGAGCGGACGCTCGCCCGCGGCGCGCGCGACGTCACAGACGATCGCCTCCTCGCTCGCGATCTTGGCCTTCCCCTCCTCGAGACGCGGGTCGACGAAGTCGACGCCCCACGACTCGACGGTCTCGATCGCCTCGAGGACGCCCGGGTGGTTGTACATCGGTTCGTGCATCGCGGGCGCGATCACGACCGGCGTGTCGGCCCCGAGCGCGGTGGTCGCACAGGTCGTCACCGGCGTGTCGTCGACGGCGCCCGCGATCTTGCCGACCGTGTTGGCCGTCGCGGGCGCGATCAGCAGGACGTCGGCCCAGCCGTCGTAGCCGCAGAGGTCGACGTGTTCGACGCCGCCCGTGATCTCGGTGACGACGTCGTTGTCGGTCGCGAACTCGACGGCCCAGGGATGGACGATTCCCCGCGCACTGTCGGTCATGACCCCGCGCACTTCGGCCCCCTGCCGTCGCAACTCGTGGGCCAGTTCGACCGTCTTGACGGCCGCGATCGATCCCGTCACACCGAGCGCGACGTTGACTCCCTCGAGCATTTGCCCGATGTTCTCCCGGGGACGTGTTAAGAATAGCGAGCGACCCGGCCGTCACGGGTCGGACGACACCTCGTCGACCCCGACTCGCAGTCGGCGACGGGCCGTTTCGAATCCGAGGGCCTCGTAGAACCTGACGGCACGCTCGTTGTCTACGTCGACGTCGAGCACCAGTTCCGGACAGCCCGCCGCCCGCGCTCGCTCCGCCGCGCGGTCGATCAGGTCGCGGGCGAGGCCCGTGCCGCGGTATGGCTCGCGGACGTAGATGTCGCCCACGGCGAGTCGGTCCGGGCGATCGAAGACCGTCGGCGTCTCGTCGATCTCGGTCGTGACGAATCCAGCGAGGACATCGTCGCCGTCGGCGAGGTCGCTGTCGCCCGCGTTTCGCTCCGCCTCATCGTTTTCGTCTCCCGTTGCGTCGACGGCGACCCACGCGCGATCCCCCTCCGATTCGAGTCGCTCGAGCCGAAACGGAACCTCCTCGGCGACGAGGTCGACGTCGTCGGCCAGCGCGTGGGCGTCGACGATCGCCTCGAGTTCGCGGTGGTAGGGCACCCACAGGTCTTCGACGAAGCGACGGACGGCGCTGTCTTCGGCGGGAAGTCGACGAATTTCCATCGTATCCGTTCGCCGCAGACGGCCAACTGGCTGATAAGAACTGCGCTCTTCGCACCCGTTTCGGCGGCTCCGCGCTCGAGAATCGCCCGTCAGTCGTCCTCCCGATCGACGCTCGGGTGCATCGTCGGCTTCTCGTCTAGCGGTTCCGAGAAGGCCTCGAGTATCGTCTCGCGCGCCCGTTCGTCGCGCCGTCGTCTCTCCTCGTCGTCGATCTCCTCGCAGGCCGGCGGCACCTCGCGTCCGCGACCGGTGAAGTACCCCTCCGGGGCGACCCAGTCGTGGTAGAAGTTCGCCTCGGAGTCGTGGATGACCGCGAGGCCGACCGTCGCCCCGTGGCCGGCCGCGACGATCGCCTGGTGGGGTCTGTCCGCGATCCGGCCCGCCGCGTAGACCCCGTTGACGGCCGTTCGGCCCCCCTCGTCGACCGCAACGACGTGCTTGCTCCCGCGCTGGGTGCGACCGACGTCGAGGGGGACGAGGTAGTCGCTGTCCGGCCACGAGGCGGCGATCACGCGGCGGGCCTCGATCGGGTCGCCGCCCTCGGTCTCGAGGACGAATCCCTCCTCGAGGGCCGTTTCTGTGCGAGGTTCGGCGCGCGTGACCCGCCCCAGTTCGAACGTCGCCCCCGCTTCGCTGGCCTGCTCGCGGGTCAGTTGCAGGTAGCGGCGGGCGTCGATCCCGTCGGGGAAGCCGGGATAGTTCTCGAGGCTCGCGTTGCGCGCGAGGATCGACTCTCCCCCGTCGATCACGAGCGTGTCCAGTCCGGCCCGGGCGGTGAAGATCGAGGCGGCGAGCCCGGCGACGCCACCGCCGACGATGCAGACGTCTCGCATGGACGCTCGTTGCCAGCCGCGGATATAGAAGGTTGCTAACTCGAACGGCCGCCGATCGGCCCCGGCGATCCACCCGACGCGATCGAGGGTAATCCTTACTATCGAACCGCCCCTACGGGACGCCCGTGGACAGAATTCTCCTCAGCACGCTCGCCTACCGGTCCCCCGAGGAGGTCTTCCCGCACGTTCGATCGTTCGCGGACTACACCCGGTACACGGACCACCTCGAGGAGGTCCGGGTGCACGGCGACGGCAGCGTCGGTTCGGTGTACGACCTGGTGCTCTCGTGGTGGAAACTTACCTACACCGCCCGATCGAAGGTGACGGAGATCACCGCCCCGAACTCGTTGCAGTGGCGGCTGACCAAGGATATCGACGCCCGGGGGGAGTGGCGCGTCGAACCGGAACCCGAATCGGCCCCCGCGGACGAACCGACCGCCAGTCGGATCTACTTCGACGCCGTCTACGATCCCTACTCCGCGGACAGGAGTTCGATCTCGCTCCCGCGGTTCGTCTCGCTGGACTGGGTCGTCGACCGGGTCGAGCCGCGACTCCTCGACGAGGCCGAGACCGTCGTCCAGCGACTGGTCGCCGACATCGAAGGCCGGCGCCGTGACGTCGAACTGACGATCCACGAGATGCCCTGATACGGTCTGCTGTACCGAGTTATCGGTGCACCCGCGACCGCCTTTCGGTTGCAGCGGAACTGACTACAGCAGGCCGTCTGAGTCGGGGCGACCGATCGCCACCTTCGGCTCCCACGCCAACCGACTTAGCCCTCGCCAGCGTAGGTCGATCACATGAGTTCGAGCGGTCCGCGTCGACCCCGCCCGATCGCCCGGCCGGGTCCCCAACCGATCGGCTGGACGGTGAGCGATACATGCGCGTAATCATCGTCGGCGCCGGCGAGGTCGGGACCAACATCGCCGCCAGCCTCGACGACGACCACCGCGTCGCGGTCGTCGATACCGACGGCGACCGCGTCGAGTCGATCACTTACTCCCACGACGTCCTCGCGATCGAAGGCGACGGGACGGCGATCGAGACGCTCGAGGAGGCGGGGATCGACGACGCCGACATGGTCATCGCGAGCACCGACGTCGACGAGACGAACATCGTCGTCTGCGGGGCGGCGAAGGCGGTCGCCGATCCGTTCACGATCGCTCGCGTGCGGGAACCGGACCTGCTGTACACGTGGGAGCGCTCCGAGGGGGCGTTCGGCGTCGACTTCATGGTCTGTACCGACCTCCAGACCGCACGCGCGATCGTTCGGATCGCCGAACTGCCGGGCGCTCGCGACGTCGAACACTTCGCGAACGAGTTGGTCACGATGGCCGAGTTCGAGGTCCACTCCGACAGTCCGATCGCGGGCGAGACCGTCGCCGAGGCCGATCGCTACGAGTCGTTGACCTTCGCGGCGATCATCCGGGGCGACGACGTCCTCGTCGCCCAAGGGGAGACGGCGATCCGGGCCGGCGACGACGTCGTCGTCATCGGCTCCGGAGAGAGCGTCCGCGAGTTCGCCGCCACGGTGTCGCCCGGGCCTACGACGACCGACGCGAACGATATCGTCATCGTCGGCGGGACGGAGATCGGTGCCCAGGCGGCCGGCTTCTTCGAATCACGTGGTCTCGAACCGCGACTGATCGAACGGGATCCCGATCGGGCCCGGGAACTCGCCGAACGGCTTCCGAAGACGGTGGTCCTCCAGAGCGACGCGACCGACATCGACTTCCTCGTCCGGGAACACGTCGACGAGTCGGACATCGTCGTCGCCGCCCTCGACAGCGACGAACGGAACCTGCTCGTCTCCTTGCTCGCGAAGCGACTCGGCGTCGATCGGACGATCGGCGTCGTCGAGGCCGGCGAGTTCGTCGACATCTTCGAGACCGTCGGCATCGACGTCGCGGTCAATCCGCGCCTCGTGACGGCCGAAGAGATCACCCGGTTCACCCGCGAGCGACGCACCGAACGGATCGCGATGCTCGAACACGATCGGGCCGAGGTGCTCGAGTTCGAGGTCGAGGAGTCGAGCCCACTGGCCGGGGCCCGGATCGAGGACGTGATGGCGGATCTGCCCGATCGAGTCGTCATCGGGGCGATCGCGCGCGGCGAAGACCTTGTCACGCCCCGCGGCGAAACGGTGCTCGAAGCCGGCGATCACGTGGTCCTGTTCGTCGATACCGAGGTCGTCGACGCGGTCGTCGCGTACCTCTGAGCGGACGGTGGCGGAATCGACCGGCCGCCGTCAGAGCCTGTACTCGTGCTCGCCGTCCTCGCTCTCGAGGAACGCCGCGAGGAGGTCGATCGTCGCCGCGATATCGTCGACGTGGGCCGCCTCGGTGACGGTGTGGAGGTACCGCGTCGGGATCGAGATCGCACCGACGGGTTTCGCGCCCGCCGAGAACTGGAAGCCGGCGGTGTCGGTGCCCCCTGCCGGCAGGATCTCGTGCTGGTACTCGATCCCCTCGTTCTCGGCGACGGCTTTCAGTCGGCGGTGGACCTTGGGATTCGTGATGACGCTCGAGTCTTTGAGTTTGATCGCGGTCCCCTCGCCGAGGTCGGTGACGTGATCGCCGTCCTCGAAGCCGGGGACGTCGTTGGCGACCGTGACGTCGAGCGCGATCGCGAGGTCCGGGTCGACGTCGACGCCCAGGGCGCGAGCGCCGCGCAGGCCGACCTCCTCCTGGACCGTCGCACAGAAGTGGATCGTCGCGTCGGGGTCCTCGATCCGACGTGCGGCCTCGAGCATCGCGAACAAGCAGACCCGATCGTCCAGCGCCTTGCCGGTGATCGTCTCGCCGACGCGCTCTGTGGTCTGGTCCATCGTCACGAGGTCGCCGGGCGAGATTCGCTCGGCGGCCTCCTCGTACGGAAGGCCGACGTCGACGGCGACGTCGTCGACCTCGGGGGTCTTCTCGCGCTCGTCCTCGTCGAGGGTGTGTGGCGGCGGCGAGCCGATTACACCCGGCAGATCGCCGTCCTCGGTGTGGATCGTCACGCGCTGGGCCTTGAGGACGCGGGCGTCCCAGCCGCCGAGCGCGTCGAGTTCGACGAAGCCGAACTCGCCCTCCTCGCCGCGGACGTGACGGACCATGAAGCCGATTTCGTCCATGTGAGCCGCGACGGCCACCGAGTAGTCGCCGTCGCACTTGATCGTTCCCACGACGTTCCCCATCGCGTCGGACCGAACCCGATCGACGCTCTCCTCGAATTCTCGTCGGACGAGGTCTCGAATTCGATCCTCGTAGCCGGGAACGCCACTCGTTTCGGTCAGTTCGGTGAGCAGGTCGAGATCGAACGAAGCCGATGACATGCCCTCACGTCGGTCGTACCGGGCTATAAACGCGTGGAAAGCGGGTCCGACAACCGGCTCTCGATGGCTCGAGGCCGTCGGCCACCGCTCGGCCCGGCCGCTCGCTCCCGCGCCCCGGGATTCGTATCAACGATCGTGATAGTTAAGATGTGAACCGCGGAGTATTAACCGATCGGTCTGCTACGATCCCCCATGAGCGACGTACGTGTGGCAGGTGTCGGCCTGACATCGTTCGGGAACACGCCCGAACGGACGAGTCGCGACCTCTTCGGGGACGCGACTATCGCGGCGTTCGCGGACAGCGGAGTTCCGCGCGACGACGTCGAGGCCCTCCTCTACGGCAACTTCATGGGAGAACTCTCCGAACACCAGGGCCACCAGGGCCCGCTGATGGCCGAAGCGGCGGGCGTCCGGGCACCGGCGACTCGCTACGAGTCCGCGTGCGCGTCGAGCGGGGTCGCGATCCGGGACGCGGTCAAGCGGATCCGCAACGGCGAGGAAGACGTCCTCCTCGTCGGCGGGGCGGAACGGATGACCAACCTCGGAACCGCGGGGGCAACCGAAGCGCTCGCCATCGCGGCCGACGACCTCTGGGAGGTCCGTGCGGGGACGACCTTCCCCGGCGCGTACGCGCTGATGGCTCAGGCGTACTTCTCCGAGTTCGGCGGCGAACACGAGGACCTGGCACACATCGCGGTCAAGAACCACGAGAACGCGCTGACCAACGAGAAGGCCCAGTACCAGCGCGCGATCGACGTCGACGACGTCCTCGAGGCCCCGCAGGTCTCGAGTCCGCTCGGCCTCTACGACTCCTGTCCCATCTCGGACGGCGCGGCAGCACTCGTCCTCACGAGCGAGGCGTACGCCGAGGAGCACGACCTCGATGCCCCGGTCGCGATCACCGGCACCGGCCAGGGCGGCGATCGGATGGCCCTCCACGACCGGGAGCACCTCGCGCGCTCGCCCGCCGCTCGCGAGGCCGGTGAGGAAGCGTACGCCGAGGCCGGCATCGACGCGGGCGACGTCGACGTCGCGGAGGTCCACGACTGCTTTACGATCGCCGAGGTGCTCGCGATCGAGGCGCTCGACCTCGAGCCGATCGGCGAGGGGATCTCGGCGGCCCGGGACGGTCGAACGACCGCCGACGGCGAAACGCCGATCAACCTCTCGGGCGGCCTGAAGGCCAAGGGGCACCCGGTCGGGGCGACCGGAGCCTCCCAGATCGCCGAGGTCAGCAAACTCCTCGCGGGGACGCACCCGAACAGCGACCACGTCGCGGACGCGACGACCGGCGTCGCCCACAACGCGGGTGGGACGGTCGCGAGTGCGACGGTTCACGTGCTGGAGGTGGTCGCATGACGGACTCCGAAAACGCCGTGCAGGACGCGGGATTCGACGAGTGGCTCGACGCCGCCGAGGACGGCGACGCCTACTACCTCGAGTGTTCGAACGAACACGGCTCGCTCCCGCCGCGTCGGGTCTGTCCCGACTGCGGATCGACGGACCTCGAGGAGGTCCCGATCCCCGCGACCGGCGAGATCGAGACGTTCACCGTCACGCACGTCCCGACCCCCGCCTTCGAGGACGACGCCCCCTACGCCACCGGGATCGCGAACTTCGGCCCCGTCCGACTCACCGGACAGGTCGTCGACGTCGATCTCGAGGCGATCGAACCCGGTCTCACCGTCGCGATCGAGGTTTCGGTCTCGGAGACGACCGGCGAACGGGTGCTCTCGTTCTCGCCGGCACAGCGCGATTGACGGCTGTTGGATAGCGCGATTGGCATCTGTTTCTCGCCCGGCGGTCGACGCCTGTTTCTGCGGACCCTGCCCGAATCAGGATCGATCGAGCGCCTCGGCGACGACCTCGATCGGCGTCGGCGGCTCGTCGTCCGCCCCGGGTCGATCGCCGAGCTGGGTCCGACAGGAGGCCCCGGGTGCGACGACCCGATCGCCCTCGCTGTCGTCGACCTGGTCGTAGAGGACCTCGGCGATCGCCTTGCTCATGGAGTAGTGCTCGGCCTCGTAGCCGAAACTGCCCGCCATGCCACAGCAACTCGAGTCGAGTGGATCGACCGCGTAGCCGGCCCGACGGAGGACGCCGACCGCGTGGTGGTCTTTCGCGTGGGCCTTCTGGTGGCAGTGGCCGTGGTAGACGAGATGGTCGTCGGGCGCGTCGAATTCGAGTTCGGCGTCCAGGTCGAACCGATCGAGGTACTCGCAGACGCCGTACGTGTTCTCGGCGACCCGATCGACCGACGGACCGGACAGCAGGTCGCGGTAGTCCGACTGGAGCATAACCGCGTCGGAGGGTTCGAGCAGGAGCACGTCCCAGCCGTCCTCGACCAGCGGTTCGAGGCCGTCGACGGTGCCGCGCGCCTTCTCGGCTGCCAGATCGAGCATCCCCTTCGAGAACGCCGGGCGGCCGACGTCCCGCGGCGTGGCGACCTCGACGTGAACGCCGGCGGCTTCGAGCACGGCCAGCGCCGCCTCACCCGCCTCGGGATACTCGTGATTGGTGTAGACGTCCGGCACCAGCACTGCGCGGCGGGTCGCCGCGTCCGCCGGCACGGCGGGGTCGCGATCGGCGACCCGCTTCGCGAAGGTGCGACGCTCGAACGTCGGGAGGTCCCGCTCCCGGGAGATGCCGAGCACCGTCTCCGCGAGGAGGCCGGTCCCGGGGAGGTTCGTCATCCAGTTCGAGACGGGTGCGGTCGCGCTCCCGAGTTTCGCGAGCGTCTCGAAGTTCGCGAAGACGCGATCGCGAAGCGAGATCCCGTTTCGCTGGTGGTGCTCGTGGACGACCTCGGCTTTCAGTTTCGCCATGTCGACGCCGCTCGGGCAGTCGTGCTTGCAGCCCTTGCAGCCGATACAGAGGTCGAGCACTTCCTCGACGAACTCGTCGTCGAACTGCTCTTCGGGATCGAGGTCGCCGCTCATCGCCTGCCGGAGCATGTTCGCTCGCCCGCGCGTCGAGAGGATCTCCTCGTGGCTCGCACGGAACGTGGGACACATCACGCCGCCGGTCGTCGACTGCTCGCCGCGACAGCCGCCACAGCCGTGGCAGAGTTCCGCCATCCCCTGAAACCCCTGATCGGTCTCCCACTCGAGGACCGGGTCGAACCCGGCGTCGAACTCGTAGTCGGGACCGAACCGGTGGTTCTCGGTCATATCTGTCGGGTTCTCGTCGCGGAAGACGACCTGGCCGGGGTTGAGCAGCCAGTCCGGATCGAACGCGCTCTTCAGGTCCTGGAAGGTCTCCCACAGGTCCTCGCCGTAGAGCTTGCGGTTCCACTGGGTTCGGGCGCGGCCGTCGCCGTGCTCGCCCGAAACCGAGCCGTCGTACTCCACGACGAGGTCGGTGACGGCGTCGGCGATCGACTCCATGTCCTCCAGTCCCGCCTCCGTCTTCGTGTTCACGAGCGGGCGGATGTGAAGGACGCCGGGACCGGCGTGGGCGTAGAAGCTGGCGTAGGTGTCGTGGTCCTCGAGTATCGCCTGGAAGTCGGCGACGAACGCCCGGAGGTTCTCGGGCGGAATCCCGGTGTCCTCGATGAACGCGACGTGTTTCTCGTCGGTCGTCCGCGAGAGCAGGATCGGCAGTCCGGACTTGCGGAGCTTCCAGATCTTCGATCGACTCGCGTCGTCGTACGCCTCGATCGCGTCGAACGCGAGGACGTTCGCGCCGGTGGTCGTCCGCTCGGCGTCGTCTTCGGGCTCGCCCTCCGGATCGACCGTCGGGCAGCGATCGGCGAGCAGGTTAGCCACCTTCCGTTTGCCGTCGGCGGCGTCGTCGGCGTAGAACTCGACGATCAGGACGGCCGTCGTCCCGTCGGGCAGCATCTCGGTGACGGGCGCGAACTCGGGCGTGTTCCGGGCGAGGTCGATCATCACGTCGTCGATTACCTCGACCGCGGCCGGATCCTGCTCGACGATCGGCTCGACGTCGGCCATCGCGTCGAGAACGGTGTCGTACGCGAGCAAGGCCATGCTCTTCGCGTCCGGGACGGGTTCGAGCGAGACCGTCGCCTCGGTGACGATCGCGAGGGTCCCCTCGCTGCCACACAGGAGTTTCGCGAGGTTGATCGTCCCGCCCTCCGCGTCGGGTTCGCCGATCCCGCGCTCGCCGCCGCGGGCGTCCTCAACGAGCCAATCCAGATTGTAGCCGGAGACGTTGCGCTTGAGGTCGGGATACGTTTCCTCGATCAGGTCGCCTCGTTCGTCGAGGATTCGGGCGAATTCGGAGTAGATCGCCGACTCGAGATCGTCGCCGTCGGCGAGGTCGGGGAGGTCGTCGACGTCGACTTCGCCGAACGTCGTCACGGTGCCGTCCGCGAGGACGGCCTCGACCTCCTCGACGTAGGCGTCGGTCTTGCCGTACTGCAGCGAGTGTGCCCCCGTCGAGTTGTTGCCGATCGCGCCGCCGAGCGCGCTCTTGTCGCCCCAGGCGGGGTCGGGTGCGAACTTCAGGTCGTACGGGGCGAGGGCTTCGTTGAGCGAGCCGAGGTAGATTCCCGCCCGGGCGGTCGCTCGCCGCCCGTCGGGATCGACCTCGACGACGTCGTCCATGTGCGTCGTGAGATCGAGGACGACGGCCTCGTTGACGGTCTGGCCGGCGAGACTCGTCCCGCCACCGCGGGGCAAGACCGGGATCTCGCGTTCGGCGCAGTACTCGACGACGGCGGCGACGTCGTCGGTCGATCGCGGGAAGACGACCCCGATCGGCGTCACCTCGTAGATGCTCGCGTCGGTCGCGTACAGCTGTCGCGAGTACGTGTCCGCGCGGACCTCGCCGGCGACGCGCCGATCGAGGTCGGCGACGAGCGTCGGCCGGTCGACGTCGTCGCTCCGGTAGTCGTAGTTCGCCTGCGGATCGGCCGCAGGGTCCGAGACGGTCGTTGGTCGATCGGACGAGCGGGTCGGATCGGTTGAGTCGGTTGGATCAGTTGCCATTGGTGTCGTCTGCGTTGGGTCTGCGTTCGTCGAACGGTACCGTCGTGTTCTCGGACATCAAAACACCCCCGGAAAGAGGACGTAGGTGAACAGGAGCGCCCAGATGCCGACGAACACCGTGTAGTACAGCAGCGGAATGAGATTGAGACGGATCACGCGCCCTTCCTCGCCGATGAGGTCTACGGTCGCGAGCGCGGCGACGACGTTGTGGATCGCCACGAGGTTGCCGATCGCGCCGCCGACGGCCTGCGCCCCGACGATGAGTTCGCGCGAGAGGCCGAGCCGTTCGGCCGCGACGAACTGGAACGGACCGAACGTGATGTTGCTGACCGTGTTCGAGCCGACCAGCGCCGCCCCCAGCGCGCCGATGAGCGCGGCGACCATCGGGTAGGCCGGGCCGACCACGTTCGCCGTCGCAGTCCCCAGGACGACGATCATGCTGTCGACGCCGTCCGCGTGCGAGCCCGACTGGAGCATCACTTGCGCCATCGCGAGCACGAACACGAGCGCGATCAGCGGCGAGACCAGCTTCGTCGTCGCGCTGCCCCACGCCTCCGCCACCTGCCGGCGGTTCATATCGAAGAGGCCGACCGCCGCGATCGCGCTCATCAGCAGCCAGGTGCCGGGCACGTACGTGAAGTTGATCTCGCTTCCGAGAGTGGTCCCGAGGATCTCCGACCACTCGAAGAGGAACAGGCCCACGGTGAACTCGCCGATCCCCGTCGCGACCGACCCCAGTACCAGCGATACCTGCCGCCCGAACAGCGACACCTGTTCTCCGCGAAGCAGGGCGGGGAAGGGATCGAAGACGCGGGTGAACATCAGGAGCACGACCAGCAGCACGTACGGCGACCAGGCGCGTACGAGCGAAATGTCGTGGGTTCTGGCCAGGACGCTCCTGGCATCGGTCGGTTGGATCGACCCGGTCCAGTGGTCGGGCCACTCCTCCTGATCCGGGAAGGACCACTCCTCGTCGGGCAGGAAGTATCCCGCCCGAAGCGCGGCGATCGTGATTCCCGCACCGACCATCGAGCCAACGAGCGACGGGAACTCTGCGCTGATGAACCACGCCGACAGCCAGTACGGGACTACGAAGGCCAGACCGGCGAACAGACAGAGGGGCCACACCGCGAGCGCCGGCTTGATCGATCTGTCGTCGGGATCGCCGAAGAAGTAGACGACCATCCCGACGACGAACAGCGGCATCACGAACCCGACGAGCAGGTGGTAGGTCGCCGCCCAGGCGGCGACGTTGATGGCGAACTCGCTCGCGGTCAGCCCCTCGGCTTCGATCGCCAACTGGATCCGAGAGACGCTGGCCACGGGCTCTCTGATCCCGACGATGATCGGCGTCCCGACCGCACCGTACGTGACCGCGATGATGTGGCCGATCAGGGCGGCCACGACGGCGGCGAGCGCGGGAAAGCCGAGTCCGAGTAACAGCGGGGCGACGACCGCGGCGGGCGCCCCGAAACCGGCTGCGCCCTCGATAAACGTCGAGAGAAAGAACGCGATCAACACGACCTGGACGCGACGGTCCTCGCTGATCATCGCGAACCCGCTGTTGAGGACGTCGAACGCTCCCGCCCGAAGCATCGTGTACAGCAACACGAGCGCGCCGAAAACGATAAACAGGATCTGGATCGCGATCAACACCCCCTCGATCGTCGCCGCAGCAAGCCACCTGACCGGCACACCCCAGACGAAGAACCCGACGACGAGCGCGGAGAGCCACGCGATCGGCATCGCCCGCGTCGCGGGCCAGAGAAAACCGACGAGCAGGACGCTGACGACGACCAGTGGTATCATCGCAAAGGCGACGTCGATCACTTCAACCATCGCCAGTACCTCCCGTCCCCCGTCGAATCCACGAATATTGCCGTGGATCGCTCATATCACGAACCACCATGGGTAGATAGCCGGTTTATAACTAGCGGTCGTTTTAATAAACTTGTGTGAACTCCCAGTCGTCCACAGATCGATCGCGTTCGTGGTGACCTCGTTTCGATCGGTCCGTCGTCGGGGTCGATCGAACGTAAAGGCATATACACTCGTGTGTACTGGCCTGTACTATGACCGACGACCGTGACCGAAACCGTCACGGCCAGTACGCGGATCGGATCCCGCCGGAGGCCGCCCTCGAGGCCTTCGAGGAACGAGAGGATCGCGGTCGGCCGTTGACCGCGGACGACGTCATGGAGCACCTGGACTGCTCGCGGCGAACCGCACACAACAAGCTCAACGATCTCGTCGAGGACGGGGTGATCGAGACCCGCAAGGTTGGGGCTCGCGGCCGCGTCTGGTGGGTGCCGATCGAGGAGGATCCGGAGCTGCAGCCGACGGCGGGTCGATCCGAGGAGGAGACGCCGCCCCCGGTCCAGGAGGCGGTCGCGACGGTCGATCTCCCCGGATCGGGATCGACGCTCGAGGCACGACGGGAAGCCCTGCTCGCGTCGTACCAGTATCTTATCGAACACCCCAGTGCGAAGAAGTCGGACTTCCTCGAGAACGTCTACCCGGACCACCCCGCAGGGTTCGAAACCGACGAAGGCTGGTGGAACGCGATTCAACCCGCACTGAAGGAGTTTCCCGGCGTCGATCCGCCCGAAGAGCGCGGCCACATCTGGAACTTCCTCGGGAGCGATCGGTTCACGCCGACGCTGGGGTGAGACCGGGGGTCGCAACGTCGTCCCCGATCGGCGACGGGTCCCGGACGAGGGCGTCCACGAACGCGGCCGGTCACGGTCGAGCGAATTCGGTCGCCCGAATCGTCCCGTCTCGCTACTCACGGGTTCGTATGCGGACGTACCCCGAGTTCGCTATCGAGACGCGATACGCGTCGACCGAGAACGAAACCACGAGATGATCGTCGTCGGAACAGCCCGCCATGATTCTATCGAGTGCCTCGGGGTCGACGTACTCGTGAAGGGTGAAGCCGAGTTCGTCCGTCTCCGTCGCGTCGACTCCTTCCAGCGAACTGATCCCTTCGACGATCGTGATACTGGGTGGAGTATCGTCGTCGTACTGTAGTTTCGTATCCATGATGGTCACTCGATTGCTCGTTCACTCACAGGTGAAGCGGGTACCGCCGAGCCCTAGAAGAGGCCCGGGAAGAGGACGTAACTGAACACCATTGCGACGATCCCGACACCGACCGCGTAGTAGATGAGCGGGATCAGGTTCAACCGCATGACCCGCCCTTCGTGACCGACGAGCCCGACGGTCGCGAGCGCGGCGACGACGTTGTGGATCGCGACCAGGTTGCCGATCGCGCCGCCGACGGCCTGCGCCCCGACGATGAGCTGCGTGGGGAGTCCGAGCTGGCTCGCGGCTTCGAACTGGAACCCGCCGAACGTGATGTTCGAGACGGTGTTCGAGCCGGCCATCGCCGCACCGAGTGCGCCGATGAACGCGGCGATGAACGGATACGCCGGACCGGCGATGTCGGCGGTCGCCTGCGCGAGGACGAAGATCATGCTCTCGGCCCCTTCGGCGTGTGCGCCGGACTGGAGCATCACCTGCACCATCGCGATGACGAACACGAGCGCGATCAGCGGCGCGATGAGCTTCTGGAGGGTCTCGGTCCAGGCGGCCGTCACCTGCTCGCCGTCCATTCCGTACAGCGGAATCGCGATCAGCGCACAGAGGACGAGCCAGAAGCCGGGGACGTAGACCCAGCTGATGCCGCCGTCGAGGCCGGTGCCGAAGATATCGGGCCACGCCGTTCCGAACAGTATTGAGAGTTTTCCGACCTCCAGGATGCTCTCCTGCAAGAACGCCGCGATCGGATCGACGACACGCGTGACGACCAGCAGGACGACCAGCAGGATGTACGGCGTCCAGGCGCGAAGCAGGGACATGTTGGCCGTCCCGACGGTGGCCGTCCCAACGCCGCCGTCAGCGGCGACCGCGTCGCCGTCACTGCTGCCGACACCGGGCGCGTTCGCCTGCCCGGGTTCGATCGTCCCGACCCAGTGAGCGGGCCACTCTTCGCGATCCGGGAAGTCCCATTCCTCGTCCGGCACGAAGTAGCCGGCTTTCAACGCGCCGACGACGATCGCGCCGCCGATCATCGCGCCCATCAGCGAAGGGAACTCCGCGCTGATCTGGGCCGAGAGCCAGTACGGGATCACGAACGCGATTCCTGAGAACAGACACAGCGGCGCGACCTCCCAGGCCGGTTCGAGGCTCCGTTCTTCCGTGTCGCCGAAGAAGTAGACGACCATGCCGACGGCGAACAGCGGCATGACGAACCCCACCAGCGCGTGGTAGGTTGCGGCCCAGACGGCGACCTCGACGGAGTACGCCTGGACGGTGAAGCCGGCGTCGGTGATCGCCGTTTCGGTCGCCGCCGTCGATCCGAGCGGATCCTCGATACCGACGATGATCGGCGTCCCGACCGCACCGTACGTGACCGCGAGGACGTGGCCGATCAGGCCGGCGATCACCGCGGCGAGCGCCGGGAATCCGAGCGCCAGCAGCAGCGGCGCGACGACCGCCGCCGGCGTCCCGAAGCCGGCCGCACCCTCGATGAAGGCCGCGAGGAAGAAGCCGATCAGGACGATCTGTACGCGGCGATCGTCGCTGATTCTCGCGAAGCCCTGGTTGATCCTGTCGAACGCGCCCGCTTGCATGAGCGTGTACAGCAAGAGCAGCGCGCCGAAGACGATCCAGAGGATCTGGATCGCCGTCATCACCCCGACGATCGACGCTGCAGCGACGTAATCGAACGGCATGCCCCAGACGCCGAGTCCGACCGCTACCGCCGCGAGGTAGGCGATCGGCATCGCCCGCGTTGCGGGCCACAATAGCCCCACGAGCAGGACGCCCGCGAGGACGAGCGGCAACGCCGCGAACAGGACCTCGACCGTACTAGCCACGGATACCACCTCGGTCCTTCGTCTCGAACGGTAGTGATGGACGATCGCTGCCGATGCCATGTGGGATTGAATCTGGCATGGGGGGAGGACTGTTGAAACAATATATATAATCTTCGATCGTTCTGCTCGTTCCGCCGATCGGACCGGGTTTTTCGGCGTCGAGTCCCCAATTTTCTCCACCAACGAGCGGAAACGGAACGCGAAACTCCCGGACGGCGACGCGATCCACCGAACGCAGTGGAGTCTGATCACGAACCGCTCCGATCTCGCGGCTCCTGTACAGTTAACTGACCCGGTCACGTGTTGCGGTTTTCGGAACGCATGTCTCGATCGGGAATTCGTTTCGGCGCCGGTACCTGTCATACGACGGGGGCGATCGGAACGGAGGAGGGCCATTGTAGTCGTGTGAACTGGTCGTACAGTCGTGTGAACAGGGAGTCCAGTCGAGTAAACAGGCCAGTTCAGTTGTGTGTTACGGATGCGGCGACTGGCGCGCGGTCACGATTCACACGATTTTGCGTCGATACCGCGCCGAACGTGAGACAGAACGCGAATCACTCCTGCTCGAGTGCAACGGCGAATACAGTACTCTATCCGCCGAAGATCGCCGATCGGCGACCGAGCCCTCGGTCGCAGACACTGTGTGGCGCGTGAACGAACAGAACAGTAAAATAGGCACGGCGGTAGCATCGTGCTATGAGTGTCGACCCAGGGTCCGTGCCGGAGCGGTTCGAAGCTGCGCTCGCGGACCTCGACGTCCCGGTCACGTACACCGATCCAGCCGGGTTCGATCGCACACTAGAGAGTATCGCCCGCGAGCCAGCGATCGGGACGTCGCTCCCGTTCGCGTCGGCCTCGCTACCGGACTGGGTGGACGACGACCCGACGCCCGCCAGCCTCGAGTCGGCGGTAACTGGTATCACGGCCGCCTCGATCGGGATCGCCGACTACGGGAGCGTCGTCCTCCCCGCAACGGCGGCCGGATCGGAGCAGGTAAGTCTCTTTCCCGACCTGCACGTCCCGATCGTCCGGGCCGACGACATCGTCGCGGACATGTCGACGGCGATCGCTCACCTGGGGCCGACGCTGCGCGACGGCGGCAGCGCCATCGTCGCGACGGGACCGAGCGCGACCGCCGACATGGGGGCGCTCGTGAAGGGGGCACACGGGCCGAAAGACGTCCACGTCGTCGTTCTCGAGACGCGGGGTGGGTCCGGTGAGTGAGACAGACCGCGGGGCGAAAGCCGACCGGATCCGTCACCTCCTCGAGACCGAGGGCGAGGCCGTCGAGGCGAACACGCTGGGGTTCAACCAGGGACGGTACGACTCGGTCGCGGACCTCGAGGACTACGAGGCCCTGAAAGACGAGGCGCGGGGGATCAAGGAGGACGCGATCGAGCGCCTCCCGGAACTGATCGACGAGGTCACCGAGACCGTCGAGGAAAACGGCGGGACGGTCTACCTCGCCGACGACGCGGCCGACGCGAACCGCTACATTCGCGACGTCGCGAGCGAGAAGGACGCCGAGCGGGTCGTCAAGTCGAAGTCGATGACCAGCGAGGAACTCGAGGTCAACGACGCGCTGGCGGCGGACGGCGTCGACGTGGTCGAGACCGACCTCGGGGAGTGGGTCCTGCAGGTCGCCGAGGAGGCACCGTCGCACATCGTCGCGCCGGCGATCCACAAGTCCCGCGAGGAGATCGCCCGCCTCTTCAACGCCCGATTCGACCCCGAGGAACCCCTCGAAACGGCCGAGGAACTCACGCAGTTCGCCCGCGAACGGCTGGGCGAACTGATCCGTGACGCGGACGTCGGGATGACCGGGGCGAACTTCATCACCGCGGATTCGGGAACGATCATGCTGGTGACGAGCGAGGGGAACGCCCGGAAGTCCGCCGTCGTCCCGGATACGCACGTTGCGGTCGCCGGGGTCGAGAAGATCGTGCCCTCGGTCGAGGACCTCGCGCCGTTCGTCGAACTCATCGGCCGATCGGGAACGGGCCAGGACATCACGTCCTACGTCTCGTTGCTGACACCGCCGGTCGAGTCGCCCGTCGTCGACTTCGACCAGCCCGACGTCGCGTTCGCCGACCGGGACGACGACCGCGAGTTCCACCTCGTGTTGATCGACAACGGCCGCATGGCGATGCGCGAGGACGAGCAGCTTCGCGAGACGCTGTACTGCATCCGCTGTTCGGCGTGTGCGAACTCGTGTGCGAACTTCCAGAGCGTCGGCGGCCACGCCTTCGGCGGCGAGACCTACACCGGCGGCATCGCGACCGGGTGGGAAGCGGGCGTCCACGGGCAGGATTCGGCGGCCGAGTTCAACGACCTCTGTACCGGCTGCACCCGCTGTGTGAACGCCTGCCCCGTGAAGATCGGCATTCCGTGGCTCAACACGGTCGTCCGCGATCGGATCAACCGCGAGGGCGACGATGGGCAGTTCGAGTTCGTCTACGAGGAACTGGTTCCCGACGAGGAACCGGGCGGCCTCGACCCCCAGAAGCGACTGTTCGGGAACTACGAGACGCTGGCGAAACTCGGGAGCGCGACCGCACCCGTCTCGAACTGGGTGGCCGGTCTCGGCCCGGTCAGGAGACTGCTGGAGCGCGTCGTCGGCATCGATAGCCGTCGGGACTTCCCCGAGTTCCAGCGCGAGACGCTTCGCGAGTGGTACGAGAAACGGGGGTCGCGGATCGACCCGGCCGACGCGGATCGCGAGGTCGTCCTCTACCCCGACACGTACACGAACTACGTCGACGTCGATCGGGGCACGGCGGCCGTCCGGGTCCTCGAGGCGCTCGACGTTCACGTCCGCATCCCCGACGTCGGCGAGAGCGGGCGGGCACCGCTCTCGCAGGGGATGATCGCTACTGCCGACGAACAGGCGAGTCGCGTCTACGCCGCGCTCGCGGAGCACCTCGACGCCGGCCGGGACGTCGTCGTGATCGAACCCAGCGATCTCGCGATGTTCCGGCGCGAGTACGAGAACCTCCTGCCCGAGCGATCGTTCGAGCGACTCCGGGACGGCAGCTACGAGATCCTCGAGTACGTCTACGGCGTGCTCGAGAACGGGGGCGACGCCGCGGAACTCCGATCCGGCACCGACGGCCCGCCGATCGCCTATCACGCCCACTGCCAGCAACGAACGCTCGAACTCGATCGCTACACGTCCGCGGTCTTCGACGACCTCGGCTACGACGTCGTCGAGAGCGACGTCGAATGCTGCGGCATGGCCGGAAGCTTCGGCTACAAACGCGAGTACTACGACCTGAGTATGGACGTCGGCGATCGACTCGCGACACAGTTCACCGCGCCCGACGCGCGTGATCGGCTGGTCGTCGCCAGCGGGACCTCCTGCGAGGAGCAACTCGGGGACCTGCTCGAACGCGACGCGATCCACCCGGTCGAAGTGCTCGATCCGCGCTCCCGCCGTCCCGGAACCTGAAGCGAGTCCCGTTTCGTTCGACGTAGCTGTCGTAGTGTGCCCCCACACTATATTTATACGTCGGGCGTCTTGGTCCGGGTATGAGCACTGACCGGGTCGACGCCGAAAGCAAGGTGTCCGGGAATCAGGCGAACATTCCCGCCCGGATCCGTCGCCAACTCGATATCGACGATGGTGATCGACTTCGATGGAGCGTCACAGAGGATGGAACGCTACAGGTCGAGGTCGTTCACCGCCGCGGCGGTTCGTTCGCCGACTTCGCGGGATACGATGGTGACGAAGACACCGACGCGACGACGGATCACGATACCTGGGGAGTCGAGTGAATGCCGCAGGCAGTCGTCGATACGTCGGTGCTGTTCGCCGCGAGCTATCGGCGCGACGGTGCGCACGATGCGGCGCTCCCGATCCTTCTGGGCATCGACGAAGGGGAACTCCCCGAAGCCGTCGTCCTCGACTACGTCCTCGCGGAGACGCTCAACGGGCTGATGACGCACGCCGGCCACGACGCCGCCGTCGATTTTCTCGATCGAATCGAGGAGAACGCGCGGTTCCACGTCCAGACGATTCAACCGAACGAACTGGCGACGGCGAAATCCGCGTTCCGCCGCGTAGAACCGCTCTCGTTCGTCGACGCCTGCATCGTGGCGTACATGCAGTCGAACGGCGTCGAGTACCTGTACGCGTTCGACGACGACTTCGATCGGGTCGAAGACGTCGTCCGGTTCGAAACGCCGACGAACCCGTACTCACCGCGGTGAGGGGGCTGCTCCTCAGCGGGCGTCTTCGAGCCGATCGAGCGCCGCGGGGTTCTCGATGCTGCTCATGTCGCCCAGGTCCTCGCCGGTGTAGGTGGCCTCGATCGCGCGGCGGATGATCTTGCCCGACTGGGTCTTCGGGAACTCGTCGACGAACAGGATCTCGCGCGGCCGGAAGGGTTTGCCCAGTTCTTCGCCGACCTGGGCGCGCAGTTCCTCGCGCAGGTCGTCGGACTCCGCGACGCCGTCTTCCAGGATGACGTAGGTGACGACCGCCGTCCCCGTGGTGTCGTCGGGCGCACCGATCGCCGCGGCCTGATTGACCGCGTCGTGGTCGATGAGCGCACCCTCGACCTCCGCCGGACCGACCTTGCGTCCGGCGACGTTGAGCGCGTCGTCGGCGCGGCCGTGGAGGAACCAGAACCCGTCCGCGTCCTTCTGGGCCCAGTCGCCGTGGTCCCACATGTCGTCGAAGGTCGACCAGTACTCGTTCAGGTAGCGCTCGTCGCCCGACCAGAGCGACTTCGTCATCGACGGGCAGGAGTCCTTCGCGACGAGAAAGCCCCGCTCGTTGTCCGCTTTGACGGACTCGCCCGAGGAGTCCACGATGTCGATGTCCATCCCGAGACCGGGCCCGCCGAGCGTACAGGGTTTCAGGGGTTCGGTCGGCATCGGCATCAGGAAACAGCCACAGATCTCCGTCCCGCCGGAGATGTTGATGATCGGGGCCTCGCCGCCGCCGACGTTCTCGTAGAACCACCGCCAGGACTCGGGATCCCAGGGTTCGCCCGTCGACCCCAGCAGTCGGAGCGAGGAGAGATCGTGGCCCTCGAGCCAGTCGTCCCCGTGCTTGCGGAGCGCACGGATGGCGGTCGGCGAGATGCCGAACTGCGTCAGTTTGTGCCGGTCGATCATCTCCCAGAACCGATCGGGTTCGGGGTGGTCGGGCGCACCCTCGTACATGAAGACGGTGCCGCCGAACGTGTGGGTCCCGATCAGCGTCCAGGGTCCCATCATCCAGCCGATGTCGGAGACCCAGAAGAACCGGTCGGCGGGTTTGAGATCGAAGCCGAAGTAGAGTTCCTTGGCACACTGGACCTGGACGCCCGCGTGCGTGTGGACGATCCCCTTCGGCTTGCCCGTGGTTCCGGAGGAGTACAGGAGCATCGACTCCTGGCTCGAATCGAGGGACTTGGTCTCGTACGCGTCGTCCTTCGTCTCGACGGCGTCGGTCCACCACTCGTCCCGGCCGTCGTCCCAGGGGATCTCGTGCTCGCTCGTCGGGTCGCCGGAGCCGAGTCGGTCGAAGACGATCGTGTGCTCGACGTGACCGGCCTCCTCGATCGCCTCGTCGGCGGCGGACTTGAGGAAGACCGGATCGCCGCGCCGGTAGAAGCCGTCGCCCGTCAGGAGGACGGAGCACTCGGCGTCTTCGATCCGGGTCGCGGCGGCGTCGACGCCGAACCCGGAGAAGATCGGCACCGCGATCGCGCCGACCTTGAAACAGCCGTAGAGGATCGAGACGACCTCGGGGACCATCGGCATGTAGAGGCCCACGGTGTCCCCGGTCTCGATGCCGCGCTCCTCGAGCGCGTTGGCGACCTTGTTCGACTGGCGGTGGAGTTCGTGGTAGGTCACCTCGCGAACCTCGCCGTCTTCGCCCTCCCAGATGGTCGCGACTTTGTTGCGTCGCTCCTCGTCGACGGCGGCGTGGCGATCGCAGACGTTGTGGGCGACGTTGAGTTCGCCCCCGGGGTACCAGTCGGTGAACTGCGGCCCCTCGCCGTCATCTCTGACCGCGTCGTACTCCTCGTAGAACTCGATATCGAGGTAGTCGACCAGTTCGTCCCAGAACCAGTCGACGCCCGACGCCTCGACGCCCTCGATCTCCGTCGTGGTCCGATCGACGAGTTCGTCGTAGTCGTCGATGTCGTACGCCTGCATGAACTCGTAGACGTTGGTCGACTCGACGAACTCCTCGCTCGGTTCGTGGACGATCTCGTCGACGTCTTCCAGGCTGGTGTCTGCGGACATGGAACTCACTCGTACGTAAGCGTCATTCCACCATCAAACAACAGGTCTCCGCCGTCGAGGTGTCGCCCGAGATCGGAGAAGCCGAGCAGGAAGAGGTTCCCCACGTCGATCGGGTCCATCATCTCTTTGACGCGGGACTGGCCGAGCATCACGTCCTCGATCACCTCGTCGACGCTGATGCCCCGCTGTTCGGCGGTGTCCTCCAGTTGGTTCGTCACGAGCGGCGTCTGGACGTAGCCGGTGCTGACCGAGAACGAGCGGATCTCGCCGTCGCCCTCGGCGGCGATCGACTGGGTGAGGCCGCGCAGGCCGAACTTCGAGACGTTGTAGCCGACCTTGTCGCTGGTGACGTAGTGGCCGTGGACCGAGGCCATGTTGCCGATACACCCCTGGCCGTCCTCGGTCTCCCGAAAGTGCGGAATGCACAGCTTCGAGAGGTACAGCGGCGCTCGAAGCATCACGTCGTGCATCCGATCGTAGGCCGCCATCGGGAACTCGTCGATCGAGTCGATGTGTTGCATCCCCGCGACGTTCGCGAGGTACTTGACGTCGCCCAGCTCCGCGGCGTCCGCGACGATCCGCTCGATGTCGTCGTCGTCCGTGAGATCCCCGGCGATAGGTTCGATCGACCCCGCGAGATCGAGGTCCGCGCCCCGATCGGCAGTGCCCTCGAGGCCATCCTCGTCGACGTCTGTGGCCGCGACGGTGAGTCCGTTGCCCGCGGCCGCGAGCGCGGTCGCACGCCCGATTCCCGATCCGGCCCCCGTAACGATACAGACGTTTCGCCCGGTAAACGAGTCGTCGTCGAACGTGTGAATGTCGTCCCGCGTTACCGTCGGCGGTGTAACCTGGTCCTGAGACATGGCTCGAACACGAGAAACGTTCGCCCGGGGGACGGTAAAACGGAGTCGTTAACATATCAACGGCGAGCGCGGGGTCACGCCCGGATTCCGGGGTCCGTCGGGTAGAAGCGCCGAGCGGCGGTCCACTCACCACGGGGAACGGCCCGGAATCGGGGAACCGTTCGCAGGACCGCGTCGCCGTCTCCCGCCGTGCTGACTCATGAAAAATGCAAACAATTAATTCCTCCTGTGATGGTTGTTACCTATCAAGCGATGATCGATATCGATCTCGACATGCGGCAATACGATTGCCCGTTCATCGACACGACCGATGACGTCGACATCGCGTTCTCGGCCGTCCAGTGGCAACTCGATACGGACGACGAGAAACTCGAGACGCGGCTCATCGCGCAGGGGAACTCGCCGGGAGCGCTCGACGACGGACTCCACACGCTTCGGGACCACCCGAACATGACGGAGTGTTACATTCTCTCGAAGCGAGACACCGTCGCCCAGATCGGGACGAAGATCGAGCAGACGAACGCCATGGAGACGATCCGGGAGAACGGCGGCTACATCACCGGCCCCTTCCAGATCGAGAACGGGCGGGAGAGCTGGCACGTGGGGTTCGACGACGACCGGGACGAGGACCGCGCCCTCGCCGAACTCGATCGACACAACGACTACGACGTCGAGGGACGCGACCAGTTCGGCCCGGCGACGCTGTTCGACCTGCTCGAGAACTCCGACAGCGCATCCACGCTCCTCGAGGGCTGTCGATCCCTGACCCAGACCGAACGCGAAACGTTCGAGGTTGCCTCGGCCAAGGGGTACTACGAGACGCCGCGCGACACGACGCTCGACGAACTGGCGAACCACTTCGACGTCTCGAAGACGGCCGTCTCGATGAACCTGCGCCGCGGCGAACGGAAGATTCTGAACGCGGCTCTGTACGCACTGAACCAGCTGGGCGGCACTGAAGAGTTCTGAGGCGGGAGCCGATCGGTCGGCGGCTCTAACCGCCAGTAACACGCGCTCGTCAGCCAGATTTTGTCGAACCGGACGGATTGAATCCGTCGGTCGTCGAAACCGGGGCCGAGCGACGGTTATTCGCCGCCGCCCTGCATCAGCATCTGGATTTCCTCGTCCTCGACGAGCAGGTCGGGATCGCCCCTGTCGACGATCTCGCCGCGTTCGATCACGAGCATTCGGTCGACGATCTCCGGAACGTGGCTCGCGTTCGACTCGGCGATCAACACCGAGATGTCTCGATCGATGATCTCGCGAATGTGGGACTTGACGTTCTCGACGACGACCGGGGCCAGCCCCTCGAGCGGTTCGTCGAGGATGAGCAGGTCCGGCTGGAGCGCAAGCGCCCGTCCGATCGCGGTCATCTTCCCCTGACCGCCGCTCAGGTTCTGGACTTCGGCGTCGCGCCGCTCCTCGAGTTCGGTAAAGAGGGCGAAGATATCCTCGACGACGGCGTCCTCGTCCTCGATACCCCGCGCCGTGCCGGCGGTCCAGATCGGGAGCCGGAAGTTCTCTTCGACGGTCATCCCGGTGAAGAGGTCGCGGTTCTCCGGCTGGTAGCCGATCCCCCGCTTGGGGATCAGTTCGGGCCGCAGATCGAGGAGTTCTTCGCCGCGCAACCGAATCGAACCGCTGGCGACCGGCGTGAGCCCCATGATCGACCGGAAGGTCGACGTTTTTCCGGCCCCGTTGCGGCCGACGAGCGCGACGGCCTCACCTTCGTTGACCTCGAGATCGATCCCGTGAGTGACCTCGAATCCTTCGACGGTCGCGGAGAGGTTCGACACCTCGAGCAGCGGATTCGAGGCGTCGGATCCTGGGCCGACTGTACTCATTCGTCCACCCCCAGCAGGACCCGGCGGAGTTCCGAATCGGTCTCGAGCAGGGACGGGTCGCCCTCCCGGAAGACGCCGCCTTCGTGGAGGACGACGAGGCGATCCGCGTACTCCTTGACGAGGTCCATGTCGTGTTCGATCGTCACCGTCGTCACGCCGTCGGCCTCGCTGGCCTCGACGATCGTCTCGATGACGTACTGCTTCTCCCGGGTCGCGACGCCGGCCGTCGGCTCGTCGAGCAACAGGTAGGTCGGGTCGAGTCCGAACGACATCGCCACGTCGAGCAGTTTCCGATCGCCGTGGGGCAACGTCTCGGCCACCTCGTGCTGGACGTCCGTGAGACGGAACTGAGCGAGGAGGTCGTCGATATCGCGTTCGGCCTCCTCGTGGCCGTCGTCGACGGACCGCATGCTCAGCGTTTTGTCCTGTCTGGAGAGGACCGCGATGCGGATGTTCTCGCGGACGGTCATCTCCTCGAAGACGTGGACGATCTGGAAGCTCCTGACGAGCCCCTCCTTGACGCGCTCCTCGGGAGCCATGTCCGTGATCTCCTCCTCGACGGTGGAGCCGTCTTCTTGCCTGTGGACGACGACCGATCCCCGGTCGGGTTCGAGCAGTCCGGTCAACAGGTTGATGAGCGTCGTCTTGCCGGCCCCGTTCGGGCCGACAATAAACACAATCTCGCCGTCGGTCCGTCCGAACTCCAGCGAAACGTCGTCTGTGGCGCGCAGTTCTCCGAATTCCTTGCGAAGATCTCGTGCTTCGAGCATATCAGTTTACCCCGAATACGATGATTCGAACGGTGGTTGCGGCGCGAGTCAATCCCCGACGGAGCGACGAGCCGACCGTGGCGACGTCGTCTCTGAGCACGCTGGGATCGCGACGCCGTCGTGCCAGTTCGGCACCGATTTTGGGGATCGAACCCAGGATCCCCTCCGGCAGGAAGAGCACGACCGCGACCAGCAGCAGTCCGGTCAGCGCGTTGTAGTACTCCACGTAGAACGGTGCCTGGATCAACAGGTAGACGAGCACGATCCCACCGATGACGGGACCGACGAGCGTTCCGTACCCGCCGAGGATCGCCATGAACAGGATCTCACCCGACACGAACGCGTACAGGGTCGGCTCCGGACTGACGTGCAACTGGAGGAGCGCGAACAGTCCGCCGGCGAGTCCGCCGTAGATGCCGGAAATCACGAACGCGATCCAGACGTACTTCTCGACGGGGATGCCGACGAACCTGGCGCGCGTCCGGTTCTGACCGATGGCGTCCAGTGCCCGCCCGAACGGCGAGTTGACGAGCTTCCACATCACCAGCAACGAGACGACGAGCACGACGACCGTGAAGTAGTACAGGATCAGATCGTACCCCGACGTCGTCCACTGGAAGCCGAACAGCGTCGGCGGGTTCAGCCCGTCGGGGCGAACGCTGAGCCCGTCGCTCGAATTGAAGTAGCTGCTCTGCAGGACGAACGCGTACAACACCTGGTTGAACGCGAGCGTCAGCAGCGCGAAGTAGATGTCGAGGTAACCGGCGACGAAGTACCCGATCAGCACTGCGATCGTCGTCGCGGCGACGACGCCTCCGAGGAGCAGTACCAGCCCGCTCGAGACGTCGAAGTACGACGCCAGCACGGCGGCGCCGTAGGCGCCGACGCCGAAGAACGCCGCGTGACCGAACGAGACGAGTTCCGTGTGGCGCAGGATGAGGTTCAACCCGACTGCCGCGAGCCCGAACAGGATTCCGCGGTGGATCGCGGTAAACGAGATGCCGGTAAGCCGCGTGATATCGGGAACGAGAAAGAGGACGACGAGTCCAACGGCCGCGAGGACCGTTCGGCGCTTGCTCAGTTCCATCCCCTCCGAGAGGCGCAGGTGGGTCTCGCCGTCGCGTTCGACGAGGAAGCGACTCACTGGATCTCACCCCAGGTCCCGTAGATTCCCTCGGGTTCGATCAGCAAGACGAGCACCATCAGGAGGAAGGGGACGGCCAGTTCGAGTTCCGGGTAGTACGGCGTCACGACCCGGCTGGAGACGCCGACCAACAGCGCGCCGACGAACGCCCCCTTCAGACTGCCGAGTCCGCCGATGACGATCACGACGAACGACAGGACCAGCCAGTCGAGCCCCATACCGAGGGAGGCCGGATTCGGACCGATGCTGACCATCGCACCGCCGAACCCGGCGAAGAACGCGCCGATCGCGAAGACGAGAGTGAACATGCGGTCCGTACTGACCCCGATGGCCGTCGACATCTCCCGATCGATGGCGGTCGCTCGCACGATGCGGCCGGTCTTCGTCCGATCGAAGAACCAGACCAGCCAGGCGAACACCGCGACGCCGATCAGAATCACGAGGACGTTGTACGAGGGGTAGCTGACGCCGACGAGTTCCGTCGTCGGGATCGCGTTGATGCCGCTGTAGACGCCGACGTCGATCGGCGACGGTCCCCAGACGACCTTCATCACGTCGGTCAGGACGAGCAACAATCCGTAGGTCAACAGGAGCTGGTAGACCTCGTTTCGGTCGTAGATCGGCCTGATGAACGTGGCCTCGAGCGCGCCGCCGACCGGCAGCAACACGGCGGCGGCCGCGAGCGAGCCGGCGAGGACGACGACGCCGAAGATCACTGCCGTCACGGGTCCGGTCGGGGACGCAACCTGGCCCACGAAGAAGCCGACGACGCTGAAGGCACAGAACGCGCCCAGCGCGTACAGCTCTCCGTGCGCGAGGTTGAGGATCCCGAGCACGCCGAAGATGATCGTCATCCCCGACGCGATCATAAACAGGATCGACCCGTAGTAGAGGCCGTTGAGTACGTGTTCCAACATAATTACTGGATTCGGTTTCGCACGTTGTTCACCAGCTATCGATCCAGTCGGCGGAGACCTCGCCCGGTGGCGGCGACACGTTCTTCGCAGCGAAGACGTTCACGTCGGCGAGCGCAGCCGCGTCGTACTCGTCCGACCAGGTCAACTCGCCGAAGTGGGCGTTGGAGTACCCCTGATGGTCCGCCCCGATCGTGTGGTAGCCGGCCGGCGTAAAGAACCCGTGATTCTCGAGGACCGTCGCGAGTTCGTCCTGTTCGGGCCACCGGCCGAGAAGTTGGACGGCCTTCTCTGCGGCCGTCGCCCACGCCGTCACCGCACCGTAGCCGCTCATGAAGTGAGCCGTCGGCACGACGCCGTACTCGCTCTGGACCTCCTCGACCAGATCGGCGGCCGGACTCCACTGGTCCGTCGACGGTTCGCCCCAGTAGAAGTTCCGCGACCCCGAGTAGATCGGCCCATCGACGAGGTCCTCGGTCAGGTCGTTTGCCGAGCCGTAGAGGACCGGGCCGACCAGCAGTTCGGTACTGTCGAACATGCCGTTAGCGTGGCCCTGCTCGAGCAACAGCGTCGCGTCGCCGCCCCAGCAACTCGAGAAGACGACGTCGGGTTCCTCGTTGTTGATCTCGGTGATGTGTGTCGACATGTCGTCGGCTCCCAGATCCGGGAAGCCGCTGTATACTTCCTCGGCTCCCGTGAGCTGTTCGATCCCCTTCGAGAACAGTTCCATCTCGTCCTGGCCGAACGCGTAGCCGGGATTGATCCCGGCGTAGGTATCGATCGAGTCCGCCCCGAGGACTTCGACCGCCTGCTGGACCGCCGCGAGCGCTTCCATTACGTCGTGGTTCTGGAACCGGAACGAGTAGGTGACGTCCGGGAAATCCTCCTCGTACAGCGTCGTCACCGTCCCGTCGGTGGAGACGTTGATGACCTCCTTGGCCTCTATCTCCGGGACCATCTCCGCGTGGCCGCTGCTCGAGATCGGGCCGAAGGTGACGTCTTTCCCCTCGTCGACGAACTGCTCGTAGTTCGTGAGATGCGCGCCGCCCTCCTCGACGACGTCGAGGTTCATGTCGCGGCCGGCGATCCCGCCGTTCTCGTTGATCCGACGGACCGCGGTTTCCGCACCGTACTCCGCCTGCTTGCCGAGCACCGCCGGTGCACCTTCGGTAAACGTCTGCAGCCCGGACTCGATCGGCTCGTCCGGAACGTCGGCGTCTTCCAGCGACTCCTGCTCGCCTTCGAGTAGTTCCGTACAGCCGGCCAGTGCGATCGCGATCGCCGAACCGCCGACGGTTTTCAGTAACGTTCGCCTGTCGATCCCCCCTGCGTCTGCCCCTGCGTCTGGTCCTGTTGTCATGGTCAGTATACACCGTTCCGTGGCTGTTTCGCCATACACCTGAAAGTCACTACAGAGCCAAATAGGCGAATGTATACATGTTAACCGTGATCGGCTGATTTCCGAACCCGATCGGATGGCGGAATGCAGAGACGCGTCGTCTCGATCCGATGGTCGTCGACGGACTGTTCGATGAGCGTCTGAGTTACCGGGGAGAAGCGCGTTCGATAAACGTGTGAGTTACCAGAACGGTTATTCTTGTCTGACGTACGTTTATGTGGCCGGACAGATCCCTAGGACGTATGTCGAAAAACCGCGTCGAGCAGCTCGAATCGACGGTGGCGGAACTCGAGTCGACTATAGCGGGACTGACGGACGAACTCATCGAAGCGAAAGAGCGCATCCGCGTCCTCGAGGCCGAACTCGACGCCGACACGCCGACGCGCGTCCCGGAGCGCCGCAACACCGAGGCGGACCTCGACGAGGCCGCGGAAGCGGAGACGACCGAAGCGAATCCGGACGACGTCGCCGAGGCAACAGCCGACGCCGACGACTCTACCGGCGACGAAGCGGAAGACTCAGGTAGCGACGACATTATAGTCGCATAACCGCACGACCGCGAACCGCATGACTGCACCGCGGCATCGGCCCGCGGCCGTCTCGATCAGGCCGACGGAGGTTTCGAGAAGGGTATGTATATCAAGGCGCTCGTTCTGGACAACTTCAAGAGCTTCGGCCGGAAGACGAAGATCCCGTTCTACGAGGACTTCACCGTCGTCACCGGGCCGAACGGCTCCGGCAAGTCGAACATCATCGACGCCGTTCTCTTCGCCCTCGGACTGGCCCGGACTCGCGGCATCCGCGCCGAGAAACTGACCGACCTCATCTACAACCCCGGTCACGAGGACGGATCCGCCTCCGGCGGGCCGCGAGAGGCCACGGTCGAGGTGATCCTCGACAACGCCGACGGGGCCCTGACTCGGTCGCAGGTCGTCAACGCCGCCGGCAGCGAGGACGTCGGCGACGTCGACGAGATCCGCATCCGCCGGCGCGTCAAGGAGACCGAGGACAACTACTACTCCTACTACTACCTGAACGATCGCTCGGTCAACCTCTCGGACATCCAGGACCTGCTGGCCCAGGCGGGCGTCACTCCTGAGGGGTACAACGTCGTCATGCAGGGCGACGTCACCGAGATCATCAATATGACGCCCCACGCCCGCCGCGAGATCATCGACGAAATCGCGGGCGTCGCGGAGTTCGACGCCAAGAAAGAGGACGCCTTCGAGGAACTCGAGGTCGTCCAGGAGCGGATCGACGAGGCCGAGTTGCGGATCGAGGAGAAGCGCGATCGCCTCGCCCAGCTGGAGGACGAACGCCAGCAGGCGCTTCGCTACCGCCGGCTCCGCCGCGAGAAAGAGGAGTACGAGGGGTACAAGAAGGCCAGCGAACTCGAGGAGAAGCGCGAGGAACTCGCGGGCGTCGAGGACCGGGCCGACGACCTCGCGGACGAACTCGACGGCCTCCAGCGCGAACTCGACGAACGCGAGGGCAAGGTCGTCCGCTTACAGGAGGATCTCGAGGACCTACACGCCGAGATCGAGCGCAAGGGCGAGGACGAACAGCTCCGGATCAAAAGCGAGATCGAGGAGATCAAAGGCGACATCTCGCGGCTCGAGGACAAGATCGAGGCCAGCGAGGCGCAGATCGAGGACGCCGAATCGAAGCGCCGGGAGGCGTTCGTCCAGATCGATCGCAAACAGGAGACGATCGAGGAACTCGAGGACGAGATGCGCGAGCACAAACTCGAGAAGGCCTCGATCAAGACGGAGATCCAGGAGCGCGAGGCCGAACGCGACGAGCTCGAGGCCGAGATCGAGGCCGTCGACACCGAGTTCGACGAACTCAAGGCCGAACTCGCGGAGCGCAAGGACGACCTCGAGGAGGCGAAGACCGAGAAGAACGACCTCCAGCGCGAGCAGGACCGCTTGCTCGACGAGGCTCGCCGCCGATCGAACGCGATCAGCGAGACAGAAGAGACGATCGAGGAGCGCCGCGAGGAGATTCCCGAGATCGAGAGCCGGCGATCGGATCTCGAACGCGAACTGGAGAAGGCCGAGCAGAACCGCGAGAACATCGCGGACGTGGTCGACGACCTGAAGGCCGAGAAGCGGCGCATCCAGTCCGACGTCGACGATCTCGACGACGAGATCCAGGCGAAACAGCAGGAGTACGCCGAACTCGAGGCCAACGCGGGCGAGAGCGGCGACTCCTCGTTCGGGCGCGCGGTGACGACGATCCTCAACTCCGGGATCGGCGGCGTCCACGGCGCGGTCGCCCAGTTGGGGAACGTTCCCGGCGAGTACGCGGTCGCCTGTGAGACCGCCGCGGGCGGTCGCCTGGCCAACGTGGTCGTCGAAGACGACGTCGTCGGCCAGCAGTGTATCGAACACCTCAAGTCGCGCAACGCCGGCCGCGCGACCTTCCTGCCGCTGACGGATATGAGCCAGCGCCGGCTCCCGAACGCCCCCAGCGATCCGGGCGTCGTCGACTTCGCGTACAACCTCGTCGACTTCGATTCGCAGTACGCGGGCGTCTTCTCGTACGTGCTGGGCGACACGCTGGTCGTCGAGGACATCGAGACCGCCCGATCGTACATGGGCGACTACCGGATGGTCACCCTCGACGGCGATCTGGTCGAGAAAAGCGGCGCGATGACCGGCGGCTCCGGCAAGGGGTCGCGCTACTCCTTCACCGGCGGCGGCGAGGGACAACTCGAGCGCGTCGCCAAGCAGATCACCGATCTGCAGGAAGAACGCGAGTCGCTGCGCGAGGAGCTCCGGGACGTCGAGGAGCGACTCGACGACGCCCGGGACCGCAAGACCGACGCGGCCGACGAGGTCCGATCGATCGAGACCGAGATCGAGAAACTCGACGACAGGCGCGACTCGATCGAGACCGAAATCGAGACGCTCGAGGACGAACTCGCGGAGCTGAACGAGGAACGCGAGTCGGTCGACGAGCGGATGACCGAGATCGGCGAGCAGATCGAGACGAAGACGACCGAGGTCGAGTCGATCGAGGCCGACATCGACGAGTTAGAGAGCGAACTCGCGGACTCGAAGATCCCCGAGTTGACCGCTCAGATCGAGGACTTGAAGGCCGAGATCGACGATCGCGAGGACCGAATCGACGAGCTCGACAGCAAACTCAACGAACTGGGCCTCGAGAAGGAGTACGCCGAGGACGCGATCGAGGACCTCCACGACGACATCGAGGCCGCACAGAACCGTACGGCCGAACACGAGGAGCGAATCGCGGAGTACGAGGAGACGATCGCCGAGAAGCGCGAGACGCTCGAAGCGAAACACGAGGCCGTCGAGGAACTCGAGGAAGAACTCACGGAGCTGAAAGCCGAGCGGAGCGACCTCAAGGAGGAACTCGCCGACGCGCGGACGAAGCGCGACCAGCAACAGGACCGGGTCAACACCGTCGAGAGCAAACTCGAGGACAGTCGCGAACGGGCGAGCAGCCTCGAGTGGGAGATCGACTCGCTCGAATCGGAGGTCGGCGACTACGACCCCGAGGACGTCCCCGACCACGACACCGTCCTCGAGATGATCGACCTCCTGAGCGCGGACATGGAGGCGATGGAGCCGGTCAACATGCTGGCGATCGACGAGTACGACGAGGTGCGAAGCGACCTCGAGGAACTCGAGGACGCGAAGGCCACGCTGGTCGAGGAGGCCGACGGCATCCGCGATCGGATCGAGCAGTACGAGACCCAGAAGAAGCAGACGTTCATGGACGCCTACGAGGCGATTTCGGCGCACTTCACCGAGATCTTCGAACAGCTCTCGGAGGGGACCGGGACCTTGCACCTCGAGAACGAGGACGATCCCTTCGACGGCGGCCTGACGATGAAGGCCCAGCCGGGCGACAAGCCGATCCAGCGCCTCGACGCGATGTCGGGCGGCGAGAAGTCGCTGACCGCGCTGGCCTTTATCTTCGCGATCCAGCGGCACAACCCGGCCCCGTTCTACGCGCTGGACGAGGTCGACGCCTTCCTCGACGCCGTCAACGCCGAGCGGATCGGCCAGATGGTCGAGGAACTCTCCGAGAAGGCGCAGTTCGTCGTGGTCTCGCACCGCTCGGCGATGCTCGATCGCTCCGAGCGCGCGATCGGCGTGACGATGCAACAGGACAACGTGAGCGCCGTGACCGGGATCGACCTGAGCACCGAGGAGGTACCGGCCGATGACTAGCGAGGGGAGCGAGCCCCCACGCGACCCGGACGCGTCGAGCGGGAACGGGCGGCGCGACGGCCCGCGAGACGGCGGGTCCGACGACGACATCCCCCTGAACATCGCCGGTCACGAGGATCGCGATCGGCCGGGCGAGGACGACGCTGTCCTCGAGTTCGCCGACGGCGACGACGAGTTCGACGTCGGACCGAAGGGACGTGACGCAAACGACGAAGACGGGGACGAGGACGAAGTCGAACCGGTCGAACTGCTCGTCCAGTTGGCCAAGGACGGCGAGATCGACCCGTGGGACATCGACGTCGTGCGGGTGACGGACAAGTTCCTCGAGGCGCTGGACGACGTCGACCTCCGCACGTCGGGGCGGGCGCTGTTCTACGCGAGCGTCCTCCTGCGGATGAAAAGCGACGAACTGTTCGCGCCGGACGAACCCGAGGAGGAGGAACTCCCGCCGTGGGAGGCCCCGTTCGCCGACGAGGGGCCGATGGACGGGGCGGACGGCGACGGGCCGGCACCCGGGTTCGACCCCGTCGAAGGCCTCGAGGCGGAGATGGAGCGACGACTCGAACGAAAACACGCCCGCGGCAAACCCGAGACGCTGGACGAACTCGTCCGGGATCTCCGGGAGGCCGAGCGCGGCAGCTGGTGGAAAGACTCCCGGAGTTACGACACCAGCGACTCGCCTCGCGGGTACGATCGGGGGGTCCAGGAACTGCACTACCACTCCGACGACGACTTCCGGGTCGACGACGAGCCGACCAGCGACGACGTCACGCACACGACCCACGAGGAGGACATCGAGACGGTGATCGAGGATGTCGAGACGGTGCTGGCCGACCAGTACGAGAAGGGGCGCGACGAAGTCCTCTACGCCGAGATTGACGAGGTGGGGGGCTCCCGCGTGATGACCTATCTCGCCCTGCTCTTTCTGGCACACCGCGGCCGGATCCGTCTCGACCAGGACGAACTGTTCGGCGACCTCTGGATCCAGGACGCCACCGTCGAGGCGGACGCGAGGGAAGCGATCGCCGACTGATACGGATTGCTGTAACGATGTACCGGCGCAACCGCGATCCGGGCGGCGGTCGCGCCGGAAATGACTTACGGTAAACCGTATGAGATCCGAGTCGCGCTCCGACGGTCGCCGTCGGAACCGGCCGATGCTGGCCGGGGAACGATCGTCGAACCGTCCGGTATCGGCCGATATACGGTTCGTCGCCCACGATATCCGACGATCCGGTTTTTCGAGCAGGATCGTCGGGGAACAGGTCACCGATCTGGAATGATACCAGCTATCACATCTCACGAGCGCACAAGTGGGCGGAGCGACTGGATGGTGGTATGTCGGACCAGGTAGCCGAGGGGACCCTCACCGAGGGGACCCTCGTTCGGCCGATGTTCAGGCTGGCGTGGCCGCTCGTCGTCATCCAGCTGTTGCAGGTCGCGTACAACGTCGGCGACACGTTCTGGCTCGGGGCGCTCTCGCCCGACGCCGTCGGCGCGGTGAGTCTCGCCTTTCCCCTCCTCTTCTTGCTGATCGCCGTCGGCGGCGGCTTCACGGCGGCGGGGGCCATCCTCGTCGCCCAGCACACCGGCGCCGAGAGCGGTGAGGACGGGCTGATCGCCGGGCAGACGCTCTCGTTCGTCTCGCTGGTCGCGATCGGACTCGGTCTCCTCGGGTACGCCGCGACCGATCCGATGCTCGCGCTCCTCCCGGCCCAGGGCGACACGCAGGCGGCGATCATCCCGCTCGCGGCCGAGTACCTGCGGGTGTTCTTCCTCGGCCTGCCCTTCCTCTTTGGCTTCTTCGTCTTCGTCTCGCTCATGCGGGGGTACGGCAACACCCGCGCGCCGATGCGGGTGATGGCCATCAGCGTGTTCCTTAACCTCGTCATCGACCCGGTGTTCATCTTCGGCGTCGGTCCCGTCCCGCGTCTTGAGGTCCAGGGTGCCGCCGTCGCGAGCGTCCTCTCGCGAGCGCTCGCGACCGCGATCGGGTTCTACATCCTCTACTACACCGACGTGGGGCCCGACATCCAGCCCGAGCACCTGGTGCCGCGCCTCGAGTACGTCGGCGAGATCACCCGGCTGGGCGTCCCCACGGCCCTCGAACAGTCGATGACAGCGCTCGCGATGATCGCGATGACGGCGATGGTCGTCACCTTCCCGCCGGCCGTCGTCGCGGCCTACGGCCTCGGAAACCGCCTCATCTCGCTGGCGTTCCTGCCGGCGCTCGGCCTGGGACAGGCGACGGACACGATCGTCGGCCAGAATCTCGGGGCCGACAGGGCCGATCGAGCGGAGAGAGCCACGTGGATCGCGGCGGGGGTGATCGCCGCGATCATGCTCGTCGCGGCCGCCGTCGCGTTCCTGTTCCCGGAGCCGTTCGTCTCGGTGTTCCTGACGGCGGAGGCCGAGGGTCGCGCGGCGACGATCGGCTACGGCGTCACGTATCTCCAGTTCGCCGCGTTCGCGTTCGTCTTCATGGGCGTCCTGCAGGTGATCCAGGGGGCGTTCCGCGGCGCGGGGAACACGAAGACCGCGCTCGTCTTCGCCGTCCTCGGCCTCTGGATCGTCCGCGTGCCGGTCACGTACTACCTCATCTTCGTCGCCGACTGGGGGACGACCGGGATCTGGGCGGGCGTCGTGTTCGGCGACGTCGTCGGCGCGATCGCGGCCGTCGCGTGGTTCACCCGCGGGACGTGGAAGGGATCGATCGTCGACGACGAACCCGTCGCCTGTGAGACGCCGGAGGACGCAGCCGCAACGGAGTAGCTCAGTCGTCGGCCAGCGTCCACTCGCCCGGCCCCTCCGACGCGATGACGTCGCGCCGTTCCATCTCGGTCACGACTTCGGGGATCCGGTTCGGCTGGGCGATCTCCATCTCGATGCGATCGATGCCGTGGAACTCGGCGAGGTAGTGGCGGATCTCCTCCTGCGTGAACGTCTCCTGGTCGGCCTGTGCCATGACCCCCGAGACGAGATCGATCATGTCCTCGATGAAGTTCCAGGGGTAGACGATCCAGGTCCAGTCGTCCAGGTGTTCCCCGACGTAATCGGGCTGGTACTCGCTGGTCCCGAGCAACTGGAGGGTCGCGGTCCGGACCTCGCCGGCACCGCGCTCGTCGACGTACTCGTGGGCGCGCTCGATCGAGCCGCCGGTGTCGGCGATGTCGTCGATGATGAGGACGTCCTTGTCCTCGACGCTCCCCTCGGGCATTGGGTACCGGACCGTCGGTTCGCCGCTCTTCTCGGCGGTGCCGACGTAGTGTTCCATCTTCAGGCTCGTCAGGTCGTCGAGACCGAGAAAGTCACAGAGACACCGTCCGGCGAACCAGCCACCGCGAGCGAGCGCGACGATGACGTCGGGTTCGAACGCGTCCCGTCGAACCTCGTCGCCGACGTCGCGACAGAGGCCGTAAATATACTCCCAGTTCGTGACCGTACAGTCGAAATCGTCCGGCAAGTCGGACATCTGGTGGCACCTACTCGAGAGACTGCAGCCCGATCCTCATAAGTTGGCGGAATCCCGTCCGCCGAGGCGATCGATCTCGTCGTCCGTCGACGGATCGGCCTCGACTCGGCGGTGCGGGCCGATCGAGTGACGCCACTCCCCAAATTTATAACTGGGTAGTATAACCTAGTTGTTGATGCCACCGACACAGCTCCAGGCCGCCCGTAACGGCGACGTAACGGAAGCGATGCGCCGCGTCGCCGATCGCGAGAACCGCGATCCCGCGTTCGTCCGCGAGCAGGTTGCAGACGGACAGGCCGTCATCCCGTCGAACCGGGCCCACGACGCGCTCGATCCGATGATCATCGGCCGCGAGTTCGCGACCAAGGTCAACGCCAACATCGGCAACAGCGAGACGACCAGCGATCGCGAGACCGAACTCGAGAAACTCCACGCGGCGGTCCACTACGGCGCGGACACGGTGATGGACCTGAGCACTGGAAGCGATCTGGACGAGATCCGGGAGATGCACGTCGAGCACTCGCCGGTGCCGATCGGGACGGTACCGCTGTACGAGGCGGTCACACGGGCCGGCAGTCCCGACGCGATCACGAAAGCGTTGCTGCTCGAGATCGTCGAGAAACAGGCCGCGCAGGGCGTCGACTACATGACGATCCACGCGGGAATTCTGGCCGAGCACCTGCCGCTGACGGACGGCCGGAAGACCGGGATCGTCTCCCGTGGCGGGTCGATTGTGGCCAGGTGGATGGAAGCGAACGGCGAACAGAACCCCCTGTACCAGGTTTTCCCCGAGATCTGTGAGATATTCGCCGCCCACGACGTCACCGTCAGCCTCGGGGACAGCCTGCGACCGGGCTGTCTGGCCGACGCCTGCGACGAGGCCCAGTACGCCGAACTCGACGCGCTGGGCGACCTGACTCGAGTGGGGTGGGACCACGGCGTCCAGGTCATGGTCGAGGGGCCGGGCCACGTCCCGATGCACCGGATCGCGGAGAACGTCGAGCGCCAACAGACGGTCTGCGACGGCGCACCGTTCTACGTCCTCGGCCCGCTCGTGACCGATATCGCGCCGGGCTACGACCACATCACGAGCGCGATCGGTGCCGCGATTGCGGCCCAGGCCGGGGCCGCGATGCTCTGTTACGTCACCCCGAAGGAACACCTGGGACTCCCCGAGGCGGAGGACGTCCGCGACGGCCTGGCCGCGTACCGGATCGCCGCCCACGCCGCCGACGTGGGGACCGAACGCCCCGGCGCGCGCGACTGGGACGACGCCCTCTCGGAAGCCCGCTACGCGTTCGACTGGCGCGAACAGTTCCGACTCGCGCTCGATCCCGACCGCGCCCGCTCGTTCCACGACCGGACGTTACCCGAAGACAACTACAAGGAGGCCCGCTTCTGCTCGATGTGCGGCGCGGAGTTCTGCTCGATGCGGATCGATCAGGATGCTAGAGTCGACGGCGAGATGGAGCGCCTGCGGGCGACGACCGACCTCGATCGATCGCCGGCCGCGTCGGTGAATCTGCCCCCTGTCGGGACCCACGAAGCGGGCGAACACGCGACCGTCGACGGCGGCGAATCCGCGGCCGACCCCGCCGAGGACGATTGATTCCCCGGTCGATCGCGAAGGCGTCGACGATGGATTGATACACCCTCCGTCCAACGGCGACGGTATGGATACGGTTCGCGCGCTCCAGGTCGACGCGTTCACCGACGAACCGCTCACGGGGAACCCGGCTGGCGTCGTGCCGGACGCCGACGGTCTCTCCGAACACCAGATGCAGTCGATCGCCAACGAACTCGCGCTCAGCGAGACGGCGTTCCTCCGCGCCAGCGAGGCCGCGGACCGCCGCGTTCGCTACTTTACGCCGACCCAGGAGGTCGACCTCTGTGGCCACGCCACGATCGGCTCGTTCGCGCACCTCTACGACGTGGGGCTCGAACCCGGTACGACGACGCTCGAGACGAACGTCGGCGTCCTCGAGATCGACGTCGAGGCCGACGGAGCGGTCTGGATGACCCAGGACGCGCCGACGATTCGCGAGGTCGACGTCGGCTACGATCGCGTCGCGGACGCGCTCGGCGTCGACCGGGCCGCGCTCGAGGGCGCGAGCGCGGACCTTCCGCTGGCGGTCTCCTCGACCGGACTCCCGTTCCTGATCGTCCCGATCACCTACCTCTCCGATCTCGGGAGTGCGAAGCCGGACATGCGGGCGATCGATGCCCTGACCGACGACGTCGACGCGACCGGGATCTACTGTTTCACGTTCGACGCGCTCGAGGCCGAGTCGACGCTCCACGGCCGGATGTTCGCCCCCGGAGCAGGCGTCCCGGAAGACCCCGTGACGGGGACCGCGAGCGGGGCCGCCGGTGCCTACCTCGATCGGTTCGGCGCGTTCGACGACGACTTTCCCGAGGAACTGCGGCTGGAGCAGGGCCACTACGTCGATCGACCGGGGATCGTCCGGGTTCGCGTCGGGGGCACGGTCCAGGTCGGCGGCCGCGGCGTGACGGTGCTCGACGGCTCGATCGTCGTCCCCGAGGACGACGAGGACGAGATACTCGAGGCCTGAGACGACCGACGATAGCGGATCGGGTGACTTCGTCGCGCAGAACGCGTTCGCCGGGACCGACGGTGGCCTCGGTTCTCGGTACTGACGTCCGTCGCGGTCGAAACCCTACTGGGCCTCGTCTACCAGCTTCGAGACTTCCACGTAGTCGAGGGGGTTCGTTTCCTCGGTCCGAATGAGGTTCTCGTCGTTGATTTCGAGGGAGAGACCGTCGAGCCGTTCGGCAACGGCGGTGATGTCCTCGTCTTCGGCCCCGACCGCCTTGATGAGGAGGTTCTCGTGGCCCGTCATCAGTTCGGTCACTTCGACGACCTGTGGCAGTGCCATCGCCTCCTCGGCCACGGTGGAGCGATCACTGATCGACGCCGTACAACTGAAGTGGAAGTAGAGGCGGAGCCCCGTCCGATCGAAGTCCGTCGACGCCGCGTAGCCGGTGATTACGCCCGCCGCTTCCAATCGTTCCATGCGATTGTGAACGGTATTGTCGGAGACGCCGATCTTCTCGGCCAGTTCGATCGCCTTGTACCGAGCGTTCTCTTGCAGCAGGTTGAGCAACTGCCTGTCTACGTCGTCGAGCTGGTACGCCGTCACAGGTGCCCGTGGTGGGCCGCACCCTTTTGCTTATTGATAGTCCACATTTCTCGGGATCGAATCTCGATAGTTCTGGAAGCCGGCGGCTGACTAGGAATAGTCGAACTACCCAGTGCTATTCACTAAGTGATCTCGGAAATTAGTGGAATGATTTTCCCTATTATGGAATTTTAGCTCGATAATACACATAATATCGTCTAACTGTGGAGATATCGAATCCACCAACCGTGGGTTTTTACGCACGGGCAACCACGCTTCCGTGTGAACAACGCAGAGCACACCACGGTCTCGACGATGGACACGTACGAACCCGACAGGATCACCGAGGCCATCGTCAGTGCGGTCGCCGACGCAGAAGGGGCCTCACCGCTGGAGTTGCGCCCGCTGGCCACGGTGATCGACCCGGACGCCCTGGCTGCCCTCTTTCGAGACAGCAAAAGCGGAGTGAGCGTTGCGTTTCACTATCACGGGCACCGAGTCCGTGTGTGCGGCGACGACCACGCCGCTGTAGAGGTTCGTGATGACTGACGACGGGTTCTGGAAGTACTGTGTGAACTGCGGGGCGACGCTCGGCATCACGGACTGGCCGCCGGTCGTCGAAGCGACCACCGACGGCGACGAAACGCTCATCCAGTCGTTTTGTGACGACGAGTGCAAGAGAGCGTGGAACGACAGCGCGTAACAGGTTGCGGTGCCGGTCCGTGTTCGAAATCGCTCCGGACACCCCATCCGTCACTCCCGTTACGAGATTTCCTGCGCGTATCGCACGTGCATCCTCTGCGCGACGTGACGAACGCTATCCGGACGGCCCGTATCCACCGCGAACCAGTCATCGGAAGTGTCTATTCGCCGCGAGTGACGTACTCGACTACGAACATGTGTCAATCGTTACACTCTCGACCGGAGACCGGCCGAAGAGGCGACAGCTGGTACGATATCGGCCGCCCGATTCGATCCGATCGATCGCGGATCGTACCATAAATTGCCACCAAATTGGGAAAACTCATTCACACGTGAGTTGCGACTCGTGGGGGCCGTTCGCAACCTTCTTTATTCGGTCGAGTGACCCACCAGATAGCAATGGCTGTACTCTGGCTGGAGGAAATCAGCGCCGACGACCTCGAGACGGTCGGCGGCAAAGGTGCGTCCCTCGGCGAGTTGACGGGTGCCGGGCTCCCCGTCCCACCCGGATTCGTCGTGACCGCGGGAACGTACCGCTCGTTCATCGAAGAGGCGAACATCGACGAGGAACTGTTCGCCGCCGTCGACGTCGACGTCGACGATTCGAGCGCGCTCGCTGACGCCGCCGAGCGCGCCCAGGAACTGATCCTCGAGACGCCCTTCCCCGACGACCTCCGCGAGGAGATCGTCGAGTCCTACCGCGAAATCGGCGACGGTGAGGCGTTCGTCGCGGTCCGCTCGTCCGCGACGGCCGAGGACCTGCCCGACGCGTCCTTCGCCGGCCAGCAGGAGACGTTCCTCAACGTCACCGAGGAGAACCTGCTCGATCGGGTCCGGGAGTGCTGGGCGTCGCTGTTCACGCAGCGGGCGATCTACTACCGTCAGGAGCAGGGCTTCGACCACTCAGCCGTCAACATCGCGGTCGTCGTCCAGCAAATGGTCGACGCCGAGAAGTCGGGCGTCATGTTCACCAGCCACCCGTCGACGGGCGATCCGACGATGATCATCGAGGCCGCCTGGGGACTGGGCGAGGCCGTCGTCTCCGGCGCCGTCTCGCCGGACAACTACGTCGTCGAGCGCGACGATCGATCGATCGACGTGACCGTCGCCGAGAAGAAGGTCATGCACGTCAAAGACGAGGAGACCGGGCAGACCGTCGAACGCGAGGTCTCCCAGGACAAACGGAACGCCCGGGTCATCGACGACGACGAGATCGACGCCCTCCTCGACCTCGGCGAGCGCGTCGAGGACCACTACGACCAGCCACAGGACGTCGAGTGGGCGATCGCCGACGGCGAGGTCTACATGCTCCAGTCCCGACCGATCACGACGATCGACGACACCGGGGAGGGGTACGATCCAGGCGAGAGCGACGCCGAGGCGACGGCCGGACTCACCGACGGGAGCGGCAGCGTCCAGGCCGCCGAGGCCGGAAGCGCCACAGAGCCGGAAGAGACCGGCGAGGTCGTCGTCGACGGACTCGGCTCGAGTCCCGGCACGGTAAGCGGCCAGGCTCGGATCGTCACGAAACTCGACGACCTCGCCAAGGTCGGCGAGGGCGACATCATCGTCACCGAGATGACGATGCCGGACATGGTGCCCGCGATGAAACGCGCCGCGGGGATCATCACCGACGAGGGCGGCATGACCAGCCACGCCGCGATCGTCTCGCGGGAACTCGGCGTCCCGGCGATCGTCGGGACCACGAACGCGACGACCGTCCTCGAGGACGGCCAAGTCGTCACGCTCGACGGCGACAAGGGGTCGGTGCTCGAAGGGCAGGCCGTCGAACCGGACGAGGAGACCGAACCCGTCGAGGAGGTCCGGCCGAAATCGCCGGTCAAGCCGATGACCGCGACCGAGGTCAAGGTCAACGTCTCGATCCCCGAGGCCGCAGAGCGCGCGGCCGCGACCGGAGCCGACGGCGTCGGACTGCTGCGGACGGAGCACATGATCCTCTCGCTGAACCAGACGCCGGAGAAGTTTATCGACGAAAACGGCGCCGACGCCTACACCAAGGAACTGATCGACGGGATCCGCGGCGTCGCCGACGAGTTCTACCCGCGACCCGTTCGCGTCCGGACCCTCGACGCCCCGACCGACGAGTTCCGCCAGCTCGAGGGCGGCGAGGACGAACCCACCGAACACAACCCGATGCTCGGCTACCGCGGCATCCGCCGCTCGCTCGATCGGACGGACGTCTTCGCCCACGAACTCGAGGCGTTCCGCCGCCTGTACGAGATGGGCTACGACAACGTCGAGATCATGTTCCCGCTGGTCAACGACGCCGAGGACGTCTACCGCGCCAAACAGTGCATGACGGAAGCCGGGATCGACCCCGAGAAGCGCAAGTGGGGCATCATGGTCGAGACCCCCGCGTCGGCGCTCGCGATCGAAGAGATGGCCGCCGCGGGCATCGACTTCGCTTCGTTCGGTACGAACGACCTCACCCAGTACACGCTGGCGGTCGACCGGAACAACGAGAACGTGGCCGATCGCTTCGACGAACTCCACCCGTCCGTGTTGCGCCTGATCGGCGACGTCATCGAGACCTGCCGCGAGTACGACGTCGACACGAGCATCTGCGGACAGGCCGGTTCCAAACCCGAGATGGTCCAGTTCCTCGTCAACGAGGGTATCAGTTCGATCTCGGCGAACATCGACGCCGTCCGCGACGTCCAGCACGAGGTCAAGCGGGTCGAGCAGAAGTTGCTCCTCGATTCGGTCCGCTAGCGCGTCGTCCCGACCGGCGACTGCTCGCCGTCCCGTGCCGACGGCCGACGCGGAACGGACGTCGGTCCGGCAACGACGAGACCGGCCACGCCCGTCGTTCCAGCGGTACGATCGGCCGGTAAACGCAAGTAATAAACCGTTGACCGTCATCGCACGTGATATGCAAGCCGAGCCGCAAGCGTTCGATCGGGTGCTCTCGTCGATGTGTACGGAGCCACACCCGGTAGCGCGCGACGCGGCCGAACGATTTCTCGCGACGAACCCCGGCGATCCCGGGACGTATCCCACCGTCACGGCGCTCGAAGACGACGCGATCGCGATGCTCGGCGAGATCGCCGGGCTGGACGATCCGTCGGGGTACGTCGCGAGCGGCGGGACGGAAGCGAACCTCCAGGCCGTCCGCATCGCTCGCGAGCGTGCGGACACGGCGACGCCGAACGTCGTCATGCCCGAATCCGCCCACTTCAGTTTCCGGAAGGCGGCCGACGTGCTCGGGGTCGACCTCCGGATCGTCCCGACCGACGCGGACCACCGGGTCGACCTCGAGGCCGTCCACTCCTGCGTCGACGCGGAGACGGCGCTGGTGGTCGGCGTCGCGGGGACGACCGAGTACGGTCGCGTCGACCCGATCCCGGAACTCGGCCGCGTCGCACGCGAGGTCGACGCCATGCTCCACGTCGACGCCGCGTGGGGCGGGTTCGTCCTCCCCTTTACGGACCACGAGTGGAACTTCTCGCACGCGCCGGTCGACACGATGGCGATCGATCCCCACAAGATGGGGCAGGCCGCCGTCCCGGCCGGCGGATTGCTCGTCCGCTCCGCGGACCTGCTGGACGAACTCGCCGTCGACACGCCGTACCTCGAGTCGACCGCCCAGGCGACGCTGACCGGAACCCGATCGGGTGCGGGGGTCGCGAGCGCCGTCGCGGCCATGGAGGAACTGTGGCCCACCGGGTACCGGACGCAGTACGTCCGCTCGCAGAACAACGCCGAGTGGCTCGCCGACGCGCTGGAAAAGCGGGGGTACGAGGTCGTCGATCCCACCCTGCCGCTGGTCGCGGCGGACGTCCCCCGATCGACCTTCGACGCGCTCCGTGACCGGGGCTGGCGCATCTCCCGGACCGGGACCGGCGAACTCCGGGTCGTCTGTATGCCCCACGTCACCCGGGAGTTGCTCGCCTCGTTCGTCGCCGATCTCGATCGACTCGAGGTACGCGCGAGCGTCCCGGTCGTCTGCGACGACTGAGACGGATTGCTGACCCGAGGTCTCGGCGCACCCGCAGACGGGTCGCCGATGCGCCGGAACTGACGGGCGACAGTCCGTATGAACGACGACCGGGCCGCGAAACCGATACGCGTTTTTGACTCACCACCCCAGGTGAGCGCATGACTTTCGATCGACACGACGGGGTCGCAGTCGTCGGCTTCGCGACGATCGTCGCCCTCTCGTTCGTGGCCGAACCGACGCTTCTCTCGGCCGCCCTCGGCGGGTTCCTCCTCTCGATCTCGGTCTGGCGACTCTACGAGGGGCGGCCGTGGGAGGCGCTGGCTTGGCTCGCGTGGGTCGGGGCCGCGGTCGCGCTCGTCCTCGCGCCTGGCGGAGCGGCGTTCGCGATACTGGTTTTCGGACCGCTACTGGCCGGAGTGGGGCTGCTCTTCGCCAGCCGCCGCGATCTCCTCCCGCTGATCTGGGACGCCGATCGAGGTCCGACCGGCGAGTAGAGTAGAACGCCGACGGCGAAAGCGGCGACGGGCCCGTAAACGTCGATCGCCGGGGAACGATCGGAAACGTGAACGAGAACGCGGCGTGACGGCCGTCGGTGCTGACGGCTATTCGCACCGTCGACTGGTCTGCCCGTACTGTTATAGTAGCCACTGAAAGTCAGTGCACACCCGATCGCACGACGGCTGTGCGATCGATGTGTTACTCGTTTCAGTTGTTACTATAGCTTCTGTTTGAGGACGTCGAACGGAGAGAATCGGTTGTGATTCCGCCCGTCGCGATCGGGCGGGCGGTGACGATCGGACTCGGTCGGTCTACCGAATCAGAAGAACGTTCCCTGCAGGAACGTGATGTACTCCCGGATAGCGAGGTACACCGTGTAGAGGAGCACCACCGGGACGACGAACCGGACGACGTTGATCCAGTACGCGTCGAAGCCGTTGTTTCCGCCGCGTCCCTGCCCGAGTTCGTCGAGGGCGTCGGGGGCGTAGATCCAGCCGACGAAGATGGAGAGCACCAGCCCGCCGACGATGAGCAGGATGTTGTTCGCGAACAGGTCGTAGGTGTCGAGGTACGTCAGGTTCGTCGCGGTCGGAATGCCCACGACGAAGATGATCGCCGCCAGTCCGAGCGTCGCCGGAACGCGATCGACGTCGAACGTGTCCACGACGAACGAGACGACGACTTCGAGGATGCTGAACGCGCTGGTCAGCGCGGCGATCAACAGCATAATGAAGAAGATGCCACCCACGATCGTTCCGGCCGGCATGGTCTCGAACGCTGTCGCGAGGCTGATGAAGACCGCGCCCGCGCCGCCGCCGCCGGTTTCGAGGTTGACGCCCTGTGAGGCGAGGAACGGGAAGGCGACGAAGCCCGCCAGGATCGCGATGAACGTGTCGATCGCGACGATGATGAGCGAATCGTTGAGCAAGTTCCGGTTCTCGCCGAGATAGGAGGAGTAGGTGATCATCACGCCCATGCCGAGCGACAGCGTGAAGAACGCCTGTCCGGCCGCGGCGGGCAGGATGTCGACGGCGTCGGAGACGAACGTGTCGACGTTGGGCGAGAGGTAGAACTCGTACCCGGCGCCCGTGTTCGGGAGCGTCGCGGCGTACACGGCGAGGCCGACGAGGAGCACGATGACGCTCGGCACCATCAGCTTGGCCGCCCGCTCCAGTCCGTCGCGGACGCCGAGGGAGACGATGCCGGCCACGAACGCCATGAAGACAGCGTGGTAGATGATCGCGTTCGTCCCGGTCGCGGTCTCGAGGAAGAAGGCCTCCGCGTCGCCACCGTAGCCGCCGGTGAAGCTGGCGACGATGTACTGGAGCACCCAGCCGCCCACGACGCTGTAGTACGAGAGGATGATGAAGCCGGCGACCGCGCCTATCGCCCCGGCGAACTTCCACGACGGGTGGCCGAGGCGTCTGAACGCGCCGATCGGGTTCCGCTCCGACCGCCGGCCGATCACGAACTCGACGAGCATTACAGGGAGTCCGATGAGCGCGACGAGGAACAGGTAGACCAACACGAACACTGCGCCACCCGATTCGGCCGTCAGGAACGGGAACCGCCAGATGTTTCCGAGTCCGACTGCGCTACCAACGGCGGCCAGGATGAATCCTGCACGGGTCGCCCACTGTTCGCGCGGAATATCGACTGAACTCATACCACCCGCTTTCACCGTATTTATCAAAAGTCCACTGAATCGTCCGCGCGAGTAATCGCCGTATTCACGCGTTATGTGAGGTATACCACACGTTTCTGGAAATGCATTATGTAATATAATATACGGTTCAGTTGATCGGGCGAGACTATATCGATCGGTAACGACTGCCGATCCGGCTCCCGGTCGGCGGCGACCGGCAGCTTCCTATCGATCGAAAACCGGCGGGTTTTACGCCCGGCACCCACTCATGACGCATATGAGCAACGACTTTCCGACGGAGAGACCCGCGGTCGTGACCTGCGGGTTGCCGTACGCGAACGGCGACCTGCACGTCGGCCACCTTCGAACGTACGTCGGCGGCGACGCCTTCGCACGAGCGCTCGAGACGCTCGGCCAGGAGACGGCCTACGTCTGCGGATCGGACATGCACGGCACACCGGTCGCCGTCAACGCCGAGAAAGAGGGCGTCGACCCCGAAGAGTTCGCCCTGGACTGGCACCGCCAGTACGAGGAGACGTTCCCACAGTTCAACGTCGAGTTCGACAACTACGGCCACACCCACGACGAGACCAACGTCGAGACCACGCAGGACATCGTCCGCACGCTGGACGAGGAGGGGTACATCTACGAGAAGGAGATTCAGGTGGCCTACGACCCCGAGGCCGACCAGTACCTGCCCGATCGCTACGTCGAGGGGACCTGCCCCTACTGCGGCGCGAAGGCCCGCGGGGACGAGTGCGACGAGGGCTGTCAGCGCCACCTCGAACCCGGCGAGGTCGAGGACCCGACCAGCACGATCACCGGGAACCCGGCCGAGTACCGCGAGCGGACCCACAAGTTCTTCGAGGTCTCGGCGTTCGCGGACTACCTGACCGAGTTCCTCGACGACCTTGAGGGAACCTCGAACGCCCGGAACCAGCCGCGCCAGTGGATCGAGGACGGCCTGCAGGACTGGTGTATCACGCGCGATATGGACTGGGGGATCGACTACCCTGACGGCGAGTCGGACCTCGTCCTCTACGTCTGGGTCGACGCGCCGATCGAGTACATCTCCTCGACCAAACAGTACACCGAACGCGTCGGGAGCGACGAGTACGACTGGGAGCAGGTCTGGAGAGAGGAGGGCGAAATCGTCCACGTCATCGGCCGGGACATCATCCAGCACCACACCATCTTCTGGCCCGCGATGCTCGAAGGGGCCGGCTACAACGCACCCCGGGGAGTCGCCGCGACCGGCTTCATCACGATCAACGGGAAGGGGCTCTCGACCAGTCGGAATCGGGCTATCTGGGCCAAGGAGTACCTCGACGAAGGATTCCACCCCGACCTGCTCCGGTACTACCTGACGACCACGGGCGGCCTCCAGCAGGACGTCGACTTCTCGTGGGACGCCTTCCAGGAGAAGGTCAACGGCGAACTCGTCGGCACCGTGGGCAACTTCTGGTACCGATCGCTGCTCTTCGCCTACCGGAACTACGAGGGGACGCCGGAGGCCGACGTCTCCGAGGAGGTCCGCGAGCGCATCGAGGGCGCGATCGGCGAGGTGCGCGAGAGCGTCAACGACTACTCGCTTCGCGGCGTCGGGCAGGCCGCGACGCGACTCGCGCAGTTCGGCAACGAGTACATCCAGCGCAACGAGCCCTGGAAGCTCACCGACGACGACCCCGAGGAAGCCGCGCAGGTCATCCGTGACTGCGTCCAGATCGCCAAGGCCGTCGCCGTCCTGCTCGAGCCGATCGCCCCCGACAAGGCCCAGCGCCTCTGGGAACAGCTGGGCGAGGACGGCGACATCGCCGACGCCCACCTCGAGGACGCCCTCGAGGCGCCGCCGCGGACCTTCGACGAACCCGGGGAACTCTTCGAGAAGATCGAGGACGATCGCGTCGCGGAACTGAACGAGAAGCTCGAGGAACGCGTGGCGGACGCAGCCGACGATGACGACGAGGCGGAAACCGAAAGCGACGACACCGCCGCGGACGAATCCGCAGGCATGGCAGACACCGACGATCTCGAGCCGCTACTCGAGGACCGCATCGGCTTCGAAGACTTCCAGGAACTGGACATCCGCGTCGGCCGCATCGAATCGGCCGAGGGGATCGAGGGCGCCGACGACCTCGCGCGCCTCGAAGTCGACATCGGCTTCGAGACTCGCCAGGTGGTCGCCGGGATCAAGCAACTGCACGACCTCGACGAACTGCCGGGCCAGAAGTGCGTCCTGCTGGCGAACATGGAACCCGCGGAACTGTTCGGCGTCGAGTCCAACGGCATGATCCTCGCGGCCGGCGACGAGGCCGACCTGCTGACGACCCACGGCGACGCCGCGATCGGCGAGAAAATCCGATAGCGACCTAGAACAGTCCCGTCACGGTCCCGTCAGCCTCGAGGTCGATCTCGAGTGCAGCCGGCTCCGACGGGAGTCCGGGCATCGTGAGGACGTCACCGGTGAGCGCGACGACGAACCCCGCGCCTGCCGAGGGTCGGAGTTCCCGGACCGTCAGCTCCCATCCCTCCGGCACACCGTTTTTCGACGGATCGTCGCTGAACGAGTACGGCGTCTTCGAGAGACAGACCGGGGCGTCCGCGAGCCCGATCGATTCGAGTCGATCGAGATCGGCGCGGGCGTCGTCCGTGAAGGTGACGCCGTCCGCACCGTAGACCCGGGTCGCGACCGTCTCGATCTTCTCGGTGACCGGCGCGTCGCGGTCGTATATCGGTTCGAACGGTTCGTCGTGCTCGTCGACGGCGTCGTCGATCGCCGTCGCGAGTTCGATCCCACCGTCGCCGCCATCCCGGTAGACCGTCGATTCGGCGGCCCGAACGCCGAGGCTCCCCCGACAGTGATCGAGGATCGCGTCGACTTCGGCGTCAGCGTCCCCGGGGAACCGGTTGACGGCGACGACGACCGGAACGCCGAACGCTTCGAGGATCGCGACGTGCCGATCGAGGTTCTCGAAGCCGGCGCGGACGGCGGCGACGTCGGGTTCCTCGAGGGCGTCGAACTCGACGGGCCACATGTCCTTGCCGTGGTACTTGAGCGCGCGGACGGAGACGACCAGCGCCGCGGCCGCGGGCTCGATGCCGGCGGCCGGAGCCACGATGTCGAAGAACTTCTCGGCGCCGAGGTCCGCACCGAAACCGGCCTCCGTTACGACGTAGTCGGCGAGTGCGCCGCCGACCCGGTCCGCGACGATCGAGTTCGTGCCGTGAGCGATGTTCGCGAACGGCCCCCCGTGAACGAACGCCGGCGTCCCCTCGATCGTTCCGACGAGGTTGGGCCGGAACGCGTCCTTGAGCAACACGGCGACCGCGCCGGTTACGCCGAGGTCGTCGACGGTGACGGGGTCGTCCGCGGCGTCGTAGGCGACGATGATGCTCCCGATCCGGTCTTTCAGGTCGGCGATCCCGTCGGCCAGACAGAGCACGGCCATGAGCTCCGAGGCCGCCGTCAGGACGAACCCGTCCTCGCGTGGCGGCCCGTTGGCCGAGCCACCGAGTCCGACGACGAGTTCGCGTAGCGCGCGATCGTTGACGTCTATCGCCCGCGGCCAGACGACCTCGGTGGGATCGACGCCGAGGTCGTTCCCCTGGTGGACGTGGTTGTCGAGCGTCGCCGCAATCACGTTGTGCGCGGCCGTGACAGCGTGGAGGTCCCCCGTGAAGTGCAGGTTGATGTCCTCCATCGGGAGGACCTGGGAGTAGCCGCCGCCGGCCGCGCCGCCTTTGAGCCCGAACACCGGCCCGAGCGAGGGCTCGCGGATCGCCGCGACTGCGGTCTTGCCGAGCCGATCGAACGCCTGTGCGAGGCCGACGTTGGTCACCGTCTTCCCTTCACCGCGTGGCGTCGGCGTCATGCCGGTGACGAGGACGTACCGGGCGTCGGCCGTCGATCGCTCCGAGAGTTGTCGGGTGGTCTCGGCCGTGAGTTTGGCGACGGACTCTCCGTACGGATCGAGGTCGTCGGGTTCGAGACCGAGCGCGGAAACCACGTCCTCGATCGGCCGTTCGGTCGCCGCGCGCGCGATCTCCGCGTCCGATGGTATCGGTTCGTCGGGAGAATGTGTGCTCATAGGAGCCGATACGCTGATATGGGGGTCAAACCCAGGTCACGATTACCACGCCGCGGGAACGACGGCCAGCGACGTCGGTCGCGCCCGCCGACGAGGGCGAAGTGACGAAGACGACGATCGGCGAGAAGGTCCGGTAACGGGTACCGGGGCGGTGTCGTCGAGCGTCGTGTGATTCTCCCCGGGCCAGCCGTTTGTCGCGTTCCGATCGGTCGCGTCGCGACGGGTCCGAGACCGCTTTGCAGCAACCCGCACGTCTATACGTGCTCCCTCCTACTGTCGCCTGTGCGATCAGCGCTCGGCTCCCCGATGGCCGATCGACCGATCTTACGACGGACGCTGGCGCCGATCGTGGGTTTCGTCGCGATCGTCACGGCCGGCGTCCTCGGATACGCGACTCTCGACGGCGTCGGACTCGTCGAGGCGGCGTTCTGGCTGATCGATCCGACGAGCATCGAACTTCACTTCGAACAGCACGATGGACCGGTCCGGGCCGTCAAGGCGTACGCGATCCTGGTTACGGTCGGACTGGTCCTCTCGGGCCTGTGGATCGGCGAAACGGTGCTCACTGCGGCGTTCGGCGGACAGATTCGAGCGGAGGTGACACGAGCAACAATGCGTCGACAGATCTCTGAACTCGAAAATCACGTTATCGTCTGCGGCTACGGGATGTTCGGACGAACGATCGCGAACCGTCTCACCGACGGCGGGCGAGACGTCGTCGTCGTCGAATTCGACGAGGACACCGCCCGTCGAGTGCGAGACGACGGCCACCTGCTCGTCGAGGGCGACGCTAGACGCGAGGGCGTACTACGAGACGCGGGGATCAATCGCGCGTCGAAACTCGTCGCCGCGATCGACGACTCGAACATCACGATCCAGATCACGATCGTCAGCGGGACCGCGGAGAACACGCCGGAACTGCTCGTCCGCGTCGGCGAAGAGATGTACGAGTCGGTCGCGAGGGAAGCCGGCGCCGACGAGGTCGTCATCCCCGAGGTTGTCAGCGGGCAACAGATAACTCGACTGCTCGAGGAGTCGTCGGAGTGAGACTCGCCTCGACGGCGAGACGGATCAGACCTCGTCGACCAGGGTCGAGAAGTCGTCCGTGTCGACGACCTCCATGGTCTGGCCGTCGAGGCCGTGACGACGGAGCGTGAGCGCGCATTTGAACGCCGCCTCGTTGTCACCTGCCTCGAACAGGGCGAGGAAATCCCGTTCCCCGAGGATCGCGTACGAGTCCAGCAGTTCGGCGTTGTGCTGTTCGAACTCGGTCCTGACCGCTCCCCAGATCGAGGCCATCTCCTGTGCGTTCTGGACGTCCCGATCGGCGAGGTCGATGAGCGAGGCGTAGGTGGGCACGTCCGACGGGACGGACGGCACTCGGAAAACGGTTGACGTGGCACAGGACGGGCGCTGAAACTATAGATCAAAAATAAACTCTAGAACGAGTAAGTCACCCATCTTTTTGCCGGTGCCCGCGATAGGGGACGACATGAGAAACGCCAAGATCGTCTGTACCCTGGGGCCGGCCTCGAACACCAGGTCGGCGATCCGGAACCTCGCCGACGCGGGCATGTCCGTCGCCCGCCTGAACGCGAGCCACGGCAGCCGCGAGGACCGGGCCGAACTGATCGATCGGGTCCGGGCCGTCGACGACGAACGCGACGAACCCGTCGCGGTGATGCTCGACATGCAGGGCCCAGAGATCCGCACCGCACCGCTTCCCGAGGGCGAGACGGTCCGCCTCGAGACCGGTTCCGAGATCGTCTTCGCCGAGGGCGAGGACGCGACTCCCGATCGGGTGGGCCTCTCCTTGCCGATCGACGCCGTCGAGGCGAGCGATCGCATCCTGCTCGACGACGGATTGATCGAGACGACCGTGATCGAGACGACCGTGATCGAGCATGACGACGACGGGATCCGCGCCCGGGTCGACACCGGCGGCAACCTCGGCGGTCGCAAGGGCGTCAACGTTCCCGGCGTCGACCTCGATCTCGACGTCGTCACCGAGTCCGATCGGAAGGACCTCGAACTCGCCGCCGAGAAGGACGTCGACTTCGTCGCGGCGAGTTTCGTCCGGGACGCCGAGGACGTCTACGAGGTCAGCGAGGTCCTGGAGGACCTCGGCGCGGAGATTCCGATCGTCGCGAAGATCGAACGCGCCGGCGCGGTCGACAATCTGGACGAGATCGTCGACGCCTCCTACGGGATCATGGTGGCCCGCGGGGACCTCGGCGTCGAGTGTCCGATGGAGGACGTCCCGATGATCCAGAAGCGGATCATCCGCAAGTGCCACGAGGCGGGCAAGCCGGTCATCACGGCCACGGAGATGCTCGACTCGATGGTTCACGCGCGCCGTCCCACCCGGGCCGAGGCCTCGGACGTCGCGAACGCCGTCCTCGACGGCACCGACGCGGTCATGCTGTCGGCCGAGACCGCGATCGGCGACCACCCGCCCGCAGTCGTGGGCGCCATGGACAGCATCATCCGCGAGGTCGAGGGCTCCGCGGAGTACGACGAGTTACTCGAACAGCGCGTGCCCGCGTCGGGCGACGCGCGGACGGACGCGCTGGCTCGATCGGCCCGCTTCCTGGCGCGGGACATCGGCGCGGACGCCGTCGTGGCCGCGACCGAGTCCGGCTACACGGCGCTGAAGACGGCGAAGTACCGACCCGGCGTGCCGGTCGTCGCGTCGACGCCGAGCCACCGCGTCCGCCGGCAACTCGCGCTCTCGTGGGGCGTGACGCCGCTGTACGCCAACGTTTCCGATCAGGGCGCCGGCGCCGTCGTCGAGAAAGCGGTCCAGGCGGCGCTCGACGCGGGGGTAGCCGAAAGCGGCGATACGGTCGTCGTCCTCTGTGGAATGATGACCGAACTCGAGGGCGCGAACACGACGAACATGCTCAAGGTCCACGTCGCCGCGGAGGCGCTGACGACCGGCCGCGTCGTCGTCGAGGGACGCAGTTCCGGGCCGCTCGTTCCGATCCGGGACGGGGATCTCGCGGGGGTTCCCGACGGCGCGATCCTCGCGCTGCCGGCCGAGTTCGACGACGAGTTCGAGGGCGACCTCACGAAGATCGGCGGTCTCGTCGACGCCCAGCGGGGCATGACCGGCTACCCCGCGCTGGTCGCCCGCGAGATGGAGATCCCGATGATCAGCGGCGCGGACCTCGTGGACGAGGCCGACGGACGGACCGTGACCCTGGACGCCGAGCGCGGCGTCGTCTACGGCGGGGACACCCGCGACGGGAGCGATCGGGCCTGAACTCGCGCGTCGCGGCGTCGACTCCCTCGCGGCACGTCGGCTCGAGCCCCGTCGCGCTCGGACCGCGGATTTTTGGCCGTGGCCGTTCTGATGTGACGTATGGCAGAGGACGCGTCCGGTGACGACCGCGACGGACGGAACGGCCAGTCGGACGGACCGCGAGACGTCACGGCGGAAGACTGGCAGACCGATCGCGACGACGCACGGACGCCCGACGATGGCGCGGACGCCCTGGCTGACACACCGGCCCGGCGTGACGGGGACGACGACTCCGGTCGCGTCGGTGTCGGCGACGATCGGGCCGAGCGCGATCGGATTCCGATCGATCTCTCGGGGCCGGGCGACGATGGGGAGCGGGGCGACGAGTCCGGGGACACGGACGAGGACGGATACGTCCCGGAGCCGAGTTCGACCCCGATCGAGGCCGGCGATCCGACCCTCGAGCACGCGATCTTCGTCCTGCTGGGCGCGATCGCGATGATACTGGTCATTATCCGACTGCTGGCGCTTCCACTTGGTTGAAATCCACCCTCGCTGGCCAATAAACCTTTAATCGGGCTGAGACCCTAGCTGTTCGTATGCTCGAACTCCTCGTGGAAAATATGGCCCTCGCGCTGCTTGCGGCGGGGCTCGTCCTGATGGGGCTGGAGGCTCTCTCGCCGGGAGCCCACCTCATCGTCATCGGGATCGCACTGGTCGGTGCGGGCCTCGTCGGGATCGTCTTTCCCGGCACGGTGGGCCCGCTGGCGCTGGCCGCGCTCACGCTCGTGATCGGGATCGCGGCGACCTACGTCTACCGCGAGTTCGACTTCTACGGCGGGAAGGGGACGGCACAGACGTCGGACTCGAAGTCCCTGGCCGGGTCGACGGGCTACGTCACCGAGACCGTCACGGCCCGCGGCGGCGAGGTCAAACTCGACGCCGGCGGCTTCGCACCGTACTACAGCGCCCGAACGACCAGCGGGACGATCGAGGAGGGCGAAGAGATCATCGTCCTCGACCCCGGTGGCGGGAACGTCCTGACGGTCGAATCGCTCGGCGCGATCGGCGAGGACGAGATCGATCGCGCGCTCGCACAGGAGTCGGCCGCCGCCGATCGGGACGCGGATGCCGGCGCGTCGACCGCACGCGACGGGTCCGACGAGTCCGACGAGTCGGCGACCGAAACGGAATCGAGTCGGTCCGACTGATCGCCCCCGCCGGACCGGCCGATCGGGATCAAGTTTCTTGTCAGTGAAACAAGGGAACCCTTTTCATCCCCCCACCGTAACACTGAAACATGGAGCTACTCCCACTGCAAACCGGTGGTGCCCTGCTGTTCATCGGTGCCCTCCTCCTCGTCGTCGTCATCGCCGCGCTTCTCAGCGCGATCGAGATCGTCAACGCCTACGAGAAGCGCGCGCTGACGGTGTTCGGCGAGTACCGCAAGCTGCTGGAACCCGGGATCAACTGGGTGCCGCCGTTCGTCTCGAACACGTACCGGTTCGACATGCGGACACAGACGCTGGACGTGCCCCGCCAGGAGGCGATCACGCGGGACAACTCCCCCGTGACCGCCGACGCGGTCGTCTACATCAAGGTGATGGACGCGAAGAAGGCGTTCCTCGAAGTCGACGACTACAAGAAGGCCGTCTCGAACCTCGCCCAAACGACGCTGCGTGCCGTGCTGGGGGACATGGAACTCGACGACACCCTGAACAAGCGCCAGGAGATCAACGCGAAGATCCGCACCGAACTCGACGAACCCACCGACGAGTGGGGGATCCGCGTCGAGAGCGTGGAGGTCCGCGAGGTCAACCCCTCGAAGGACGTCCAGCGCGCGATGGAGCAACAGACCTCCGCGGAGCGGAAACGCCGTGCCATGATCCTCGAGGCCCAGGGTGAACGCCGCAGCGCCGTCGAGAAGGCCGAGGGTGACAAACAGTCCGAGATCATCCGCGCCCAGGGTGAAAAGCAAAGCCAGATCCTCGAAGCACAGGGTGACGCCATCTCGACCGTCCTGCGCGCCCGTTCGGCCGAATCGATGGGCGAACGCGCGGTCATCGACAAGGGGATGGACGCCCTGACCGAAATCGGCCAGAGCGAATCCACGACGTTCGTCATGCCCCAGGAACTGACCTCGATGGTCGGCCGCTACGGCAAGCACCTCTCGGGCAGCGACGTCAAGGAAGACGGCGACCAACTCGAAAGCCTCGAGTTCGACGAGGAGACCCGCGAACTGATCGGCCTGGACGACATCGCCGAGATCATCGGCGAAATCGACCAGGAAGCGGAGATGGACGTCGAAGCGATGGAACAGGAGGCCCAGGCGATCAAGCAAGGCGAGGATCCGTCGACCATCGCCGACCCGGACGAGGTCATCGAGGAGATGGACCAGGACTTCCAGGGTCAGACCGACGGCGGAACCGACGCGTCGGCGAGCGACGCCGACGAATCGAGTTCGAACGACTGATCGGCCGGTTCCCGGATCGGCCGTCCTCGAGGACGAACCGGTGATTTTTCGTCGGCCGTAACAGTCACGATTCGGTGAGCGAAGCGGAGCGAAACCGGTTTTACGACTCGGCCCATCCCCGACTGTAGAGACACGATGGTATCGCCCGACGGGGTCGATGACGACAAACGGGCAACCCTGCGGCGATTCGCCGCCCTCGGGGCCACTGCTCCACTCTCCCGGTTTTCCGAAACGGCGAGCGCCGAGACGGGGGAGAGCGACGCCCGTGACGCGATCGCGGGCTACCTCTCGACGACGCCCGGGGCACACTTCTCCAAGATCCGGGACGACCTCCGGCTCGGAACGGGTGAAACCCAGCACCACCTCCGCCAACTCGAGGAGGCCGGGGCGATCGAGCGATACAGCGACGGCGACTACAAGCGGTTCGTCCTGGCGGACCGGTTCGACGAGTTCGAAAAGGACGCGCTGGGCTATCTGCGCCGATCGACGCCCCGGGGCATGCTGATCGAACTCCTCCTGGATCCCGACGCCACCGCCGGCGACCTCGCGGAGGCACTCGAGGTGTCACCGCCGACCGTGAGCAAGTACGCGGGCGAACTGGAGGAGGCGTCCCTCCTCTCGCGCGACGACGGCTACGCGGTCGAGCGGCCCGAAACGGTGTTGCTCCTGATCGTCCGCCACGCCGACTCCTTCGGCGAGCGGGCGATGACGCTCGCCCGCGAAGCGAACGACCACCTCGAGTACACCGGCTAGGAATCGCTTCGAACGCGTTGTTCTCACGCGGTCAGTCGATCGACACGGTATCCAGAAGCGCCGCGAGCGACTCGAGTTCGTAGGTCGCGTCCGCAGGACGCTCGAGACCCCGGTTGTGCGGACGACGCAGGAGGGCAGTCTCGAGTCCGGCCGCAGTGCCCGCCGTCACGTCTTTCGGGAAGTCGCCGACGTAGATGCCTCGATCGATGCCGAGGTCGGCGAGGGCGCGCTCGACGTAGTAGGGATCCGGTTTCCGTCGCCGGTAGCCCTCGAACGTCGGTTCTCGCCCGCGAACGACGTCGAACGTGATCCCGAATTCGCTCTCGAGGTACTCGGCGACGAACGACGCCGTCTCGTGGCGGTTGTTGGTGACCAGTCCGATCGTCGTTCGGCCTCCGAGATCGGCGATCGCGTCGACGTCGTCGTAGAGTTCCCGGTCGCCCGATCGGATCCGCTCGTGGGTCCCCGCGGAGGCGTAGTGCTCTTTCAGTCCCCAGAAGCGATCGGGGTCGATTCCGAGGTCCGCACACGTCGCCTCGATGCCCTCGAGATCGTGTTGCCGGAGGGTCCGCCGCTGGACTGGCGTCGGGTCGGCACCGAGGTCAGCGAGGGCGGCGTCCGCGGCGGCGTCGTAGACCTGCGGGTCGGTCCGGGGACCCTCGAGGATGACCCCGTCCATATCGAAGAGGACCGGTTCCATGTCGCCACACTGTGGACGCCCGCGAAAAAGACGGTTCGGTATCGCTGTCGGGGGTGTGCGGAGCAGTGACTCCTGCACAGCGGCCGTGACGTCGTGGAGAAGGGGAAAGAGAGCGCGCGTGCTGGCCGATTACACGTCGACTTTCCAGGTCGTACTCGAGGAGTAACCCCACTTTTCGATCTCGATCTCGTAGTCACCTTCCTGGAGTGCGGTGATGTTCGCACCGACCTCCTTGGCCGTCATCCCGAGCTCTTTCCCGATGAGCCGCGACTTGAAGTACGTCTTCGTCGCCGCGTTCTCCCGGAGGTACTGGAGAATCTGCCGCTGTTTGCTCGTGAGGTCGGGGGCCATTGCAGTGCTCATACTCGTTGCAACGACGGCGTCACCCTTAGGGGGTTTGGTACGGGAAGTTAACCCGGCGCTGTCCTGCGGTTTTCCCGGCCAGTAATCGTGGAATAATCGATCCGAAAGGTGGCGTTGGTACGACCGGTTAATTCGTCCGGACCGACGACACTCCGATTTCCGGAACTGTTTCGGCGTGTAATGCCGGCCTACCTACGGCTCGATGCCCGATCGAACGAGCGGCCCGAACGCACAGGCGACGGCTTCGCCGAGCGCCTGCGTCCGATCGGTCAGGCCGTCGGTGAGTACGCCGGCGGCCCCCTCGGCCTCGGCGACGTTCTCGGTCCCGAGGACGTCGTCCATGACCGGCCCGAGTTCCTCGCCCGCCTCGAGTCGCGACGCGATACGATCGGGGAGGCGAAGCGTCGGGCCGCCGGCGCGCTCGATGCGCTGCCCGTCGGTCGCGACAGCCCACATGATCAGCGAGACGCCCTTCACCCCGTCGAGTCGGGCGACACCGCCTTCGAGGCCGACGCCGTACGTCGCGTCCGTCCGATCGAGCGCGCGTCGGGCGCGGTTCTCCGCGCCCGTGACGGTTTCCTCGATCGACCACGGTTGCTCTGGGACGCCGGAGTCGACCGAGACGGCGCTGACGGTCGGATCGAATCGCTCGAGTCTCCGTTCGACGGCTGCGACCTTGACCGGGTTCGTGCTCCCGACGGCGACGTGCATGGTCGCCGTTCCCACCGGGACGGTTTGACTGCCTCGTTTCGCGCTCGCTCCCTTGCTTGAATGTTTGCATCTTTCATGCCAGTTCCGACGAATTACCCGTTTTCGAGCGTTGTCGGGCCGGTATTTCGAAACTGTTAAACCGTGGCTGTCTGAACGAGGTAGATAACGAATCCGTCCGGCTTTTGCGCGTGGTTCGGCCGGACAGCACTCGCCATCGCAATGACAAACGCACCATCGAACACCAGAGTACGGCGTACCGAACAGGAAACGACGGACGAAACGACCGCGCAGGAGGAAAACGCCCTCGTTTGCCCGGAGTGTGCGGGCAACCTCGTCGTCGACGACGAGCACGGCGAAACCGTCTGTGAGGACTGCGGCCTGGTCGTCGAGGAGGACTCCGTTGACCGCGGGCCGGAGTGGCGCGCGTTCGACGCCACCGAGAAGAACGAGAAGTCCCGCGTGGGCGCACCCACGACGAACACGATGCACGACAAGGGGCTCTCGACGAACATCGACTGGCGTAACAAGGACGCCTACGGCAACTCGCTCGGTTCGCGCCAGCGCGAGAAGATGCAGCGCCTGCGCAAGTGGAACGAGCGCTTCCGCACCCGCGACTCCAAGGAGCGCAACCTCAAACAGGCCCTCGGCGAGATCGATCGGATGGCCAGCGCGCTCGGCCTCCCGACGAACGTCCGCGAAACCGCCAGCGTCATCTACCGCCGGGCGCTCGACGAGGACCTCCTCCCGGGTCGATCGATCGAGGGCGTCTCGACGTCCTGCGTCTACGCCGCCGCGCGCCAGGCCGGCGTCCCCCGCTCGCTCGACGAGATCGCGGACGTCTCCCGCGTCGAGAAGAACGAGATCGCCCGCACCTACCGCTACGTCGTGCGGGAACTGGGCCTCGAGGTCCAGCCCGCCGACCCCGAGAGCTACGTGCCGCGGTTCGCGTCGGGACTCGACCTCTCCGACGAGGCCGAACACCGCGCGCGCGGCCTGCTCCAGAACGCGAAGGAGAAGGGTGTCCATAGCGGCAAGTCGCCGGTCGGTCTGGCCGCCGCAGCGGTCTACGCCGCCGCCCTGCTGACCAACGAGAAGACCACGCAGGCGGCCGTCAGCGACGTCGCGGACATCTCCGAGGTCACGATCCGGAACCGCTACCACGAACTGCTCGAGGCCGAAGAGACGCTCGGTCTCGCGTAACGGCCGTTTCGCCCGGTCCCCGCGGAACTCGCCGGAACGACACCGTTTTTCGCGCCGTCGGCCACAGTATCGACCAGCAATGACGCTTTCGTTCGACACCTTCGTCTGTGCCGCCTCGACCGCCGATCTCGCGGACGCGGCCGATCCGATCGCCCGCGAGCACGCCGACGCGATCGAGTACCGGATGGATCTCGACGACGACCCCCTGGCCGCACTCGAAGCGTACGACGGCGACCTGCCGATCCTCGCGACGAACCGCGCCGACTGGGAGGGCGGCGAGTGGGCGGGAAGCGACGACGATCGGCTCGACGCGCTCGCCGACGCGACGGCGATCGACGCGGTCGACGCGATCGACGTCGAACTCGCCGCGGTCCTCGACGGCGACGCCGAGGACCTCCTCGAGACCGCGCGCGATCGGGACGTCTCGATCGTCGTCTCGGCCCACGACTTCGAGGGAACGCCGCCCCGCCCGGAACTCGTTCGGACGCTGACGGAGGCCGGCAAGTACGGCGACGTCGCGAAACTGGCCGTGACCGCGGAATCGAGGGCCGACACGCTCGCCCTGCTCTCGGCGACGGAACAGTTGACGGCCCACGGCGACACCGTGGCGACGATGGCGATGGGGGAGGCGGGACGTCACACGCGGGCCGTGGCACCGGTGTACGGCTCCCGAATCGGGTACGCGCCCGTCGATCCGTCCGACGCGACCGCGCCCGGACAGTACGACCTCGAGACGCTCTCGCGACTCGTCGATCGGCTCTCGTGATCGGGACGACGACGGTTCGGGGTTGGGGCCGGCCCGCAGACAGTCTGCCGTGCCGAGGGACCGGTGAAACGGCGACCGTCCAGGGGCTGTACCGGAACTGACGAGCAGGAGTCCGTCTCACTGGACAGATTTCGAAACTGCAATCGAAATCGGAATGTTAAGGGCGCGGGTCCCCTACCACCCTACAATGACGTGGACGACGTGGCTTCGTGCGCTCGCCGCTGCCGGTCTCTCCGTGGTCATGCCTGGCGCAGGTCACGCTCTCATCCGGGACTGGATCCGTGCGCTGGTCTTCTCGGGTCTCTTCCTCTCGGCGTTCGTGATTCTTTTCCCCACCGAACAGCTCGTCGCTGCTGGCACGGTAACGGAGGGGATGGACGTCATGACCGAAGAAACCAGTACGCTGAGTCGGTTCGTCCTCTCGTTTATCGTGCTGTTTGCCACGATCGACGCGGCCTTCCGGGCGATGGGATTCCCGCCGAACGCGGGTGATCCCGCCGACGGCCCGACCTGTCCCGAGTGTGGCAAGGAACTCGACGAGGATCTCACGTTCTGTCACTGGTGTACGACGCGGCTGGAACGGCCCGCAGTCGACGACCGGGAGGACGAACCGACCCAGCCCTAGCCGGCGATCGGTGAACTACCGGGGGCTGCGAACGCGAGTCGCGGGATATAATCACACTAGTAGTACTTCCACGGAGGCTTTTTCCGCGGTCCGCGGATACCGGGACCAGCGACACCCATCGCGACACGAATTCAATGACTGACCACCTCTCCACGCCGGACCGCCAGCACGCGGCGGGATCGGTCCGGTTCGACCAGTACGTGACCTACGAGGACGACGACGGCACGGTCGTCTGCGATCGATCGAACCCGGCCGCCTGGATCCGGGCGACCGAACTGGTTCCCTGCCGGCGGTAGTGCCGTTCGGGGGAATTCCCCGTTCGACGGATCCCCCGGTGGCGCCCATCGCCGTCCGAACGCGCGACGAGGAGCGACCGCCTCACGGACGGCGACCGCCTCACCGACAGCGACCGCACACGAACGTCGACGAGTCCGTCGCCTCGAGTTGCGGTTCCGGCAGGTAGCGGCCGCACTCGGCACACCACGTCCAGTAGATCCGGTACGCCTCGTCCGCCGCTGACGCCGGATCGTCGTGACCGTCGATCGTGATCGACCGGTCTCCGACGCTGGCGACCGTCCCGTCGATCGGCGCGTGCTGGGCGACGCTGATGCCGTCACCCGGTCGGGCGATCATCTCGCCGGCCTCGAGTTCGTCACCCGTGCGAACGATCGGTTCGCTCGGGGTCACGATGCCCTCGAAGTCGGGGTTGGTGATCAGCGGAACTGAGACCCGATCAGGATCCAGCGTCTCGGTCGGCTCCGTCTCGTGGACGCTCTCCTTCCAGGCCGCCGGCGCGAGGACGTTGACCCGACCCCCGCCGAGTTTGTTCTCCTCGACGACGGACTCCTCCATCACCAGCAGGCAGTTCGTCCGCTTGCGCACGCCGAACCGATCGGGTGCGCGATCGATCTCGAACGACCACCCCGGACCGCCGTCCAACAGGACCTCGTTCTCGTCGAGGTCGTCCGTTCGGCCCGCGGCCTCGAGGAGGTCCGTCGCCGGCGTCCCGATCGGGACCTCGAGGAAGCGGTGACGCGGCACCCGCCCGTCGACGTGGACGAATTTCCGCGTCATCGGCTCGCCGTCAGCGAGCGCCCGAGAGACGTTCAGCAGCGTCTCCGTGTTCTGGACGATCCAGCCCTCGTCCATGGGGAGGTCGTCGCCACCGAGGACGACGCCCGCGACGAGGCGCATGAGGACGCTCTCCATCCCGTACTCGTACCTGTCGTCGGTGTAGGCCACGACGATCCCCGTCTCGTCCCCGTCGAGCGGCAACTCCTCGGGTTCGTAGACCGTGGCGCCGGTGGCGGTCTCGAGCGGTTCCAGCCACGCCTCGCGGTCCGTCTCCTTGGCGGCGATCACGATCCGATCGAACGCCCGATCGAGCAGGCCGTCGAACAGCGTCGCCAGTTCCTCGGTTCGATCGCGGCCCAGCCACTTGTCGATGTAGTAGTTCGGTTCGCTCTCCTGGTGGTTGACCAGCAACGAGTCGACCTCGTCCAGTCGCTCCCACTTGGCGTACGTGGGGAATCCAGCACCGCCAGCACCCGCCAGGCCGGCGTTGCGGAGTGTCACCGCGAACTCGGGCAGTTCCAGCTGTCGAAGCCGGTCTCGAGTGACGCTCATGGCCACCGTGTTCAACGGCACCTATTGGCATAGTATTTGCCAACAGGTGGCGTAAAATACTGAAAATACTACGCGTTAAAAGGATTTTAGCTGTGATATCGACTAACAATTCGTAAAGGAATCACTCGAACTGGCGATACTCGTCAGCCAGTCCAGAGGCATGTGGTATGACATCATTATCCAGTGTTGGCCGAGCGAGACGTCGCGCGACCTCACTACTTCTCGATAATACTCTCCTCGACGGCCTCGCCGAAGTGGCGCGCGGTGTCTTCGTAGTACAGCAGGAGTTCGTCGCCGGCCTCGAGATCGGTGACGGCCGTCCGCCCCTCGCTCGTCGGCACCTTGATCGTCTCCGCGTTCTGGAGGAGCGTCTCGATCCGATCGCCGTCCTGGGTCTCGAGGGCGATCCGGAACATCGGCCGCTGTTCGATCTTGACCCGGCCGACGATCGCTTCGCGGGTGTTACCGTCGGTGTCGACCACCTGGACCTCGTCGCCGCTTTGCAGTTCCGAGAGGTACTTCGTACCGCCGTCGGGGGTGCGGACGTAGGCGTGGACCGCGCCCGCGTTGACCCGGAACGGTCGGGAGGCCACGTACGGCGACTCGGCCGTCTCGGCGTGGACGAACACGAGGCCGCGAGCCATCGACCCGACGAGCATCCCCTCGTCGTGTTCGAGCAGGCTGCCCGTGTCGACACAGACCCGATCGGCGCTGCCGACGCGTTCGACGTCCAGCACCTCGGCGTACTCTAGGTCGAGCGACTCGCGTTCGGCCTCGTCGCGAACCTCGACCGTGCCCCGGATCTCGTCGGGATCGTCCGAGTCGAGCAGGACGGCGTCGGCCCCGATCTCGAGTGTCTCGAAGGCCGTCTTGGCTTCCTCGGCGCTGGTCACGCCCGCGACGAGGTCGGTCTCCTCGCCGATCCGGGCGATCAGGTTCTCCAGCGGGATGATCGTCCAGTCCTCGCCGACGACGATCGTGTGATCGGCCTCCTCGGCGGCCGTCTCGGCGAACGCCTCGTACTCTTTCCCGAGGATGCGGACGTAGGCACCACGATCGAGGTCGCCGTCGCGACGCAGCGTCGAGAGGTCGGCAGACCCCGAGAAGTCCTCGGGAAGATCGATCGACGCGTCGCCCTCGCCATCTTTCCCGACGATGACCGCGTCCGGCCGTGCGTCCGATTCGTCGTCCTCGTCGGCCTCGGCGTCCTCGATGTCGTCGACCAGCGTCACGTCGCCGTCGGTGCGAAACGCCGCGACGTTGATGTCGCCGAGTTCGCGAACGCGCTCGACGTCGTCCTCGTCGACCAGTACCCAGTCGGCGCCCGCCTCGAGCGCGGCGGTGATCCGCGCCCGGCGATCGTCCCAGTCGCCGACGGCGTCGTCGGCCTTGACCCAGACAGCTCTCGTCATATCACGACTCTCGAAGGGAATCGGCTTGAACGTGGCGGATCGCGCAGGATCGTCAGACGCCGCGGGGTCCGGAACGCGATCGGCGTCAGCAGGTGCCGGTACTCTGATCGATCGCCGTATTGTCGAATTAGAACATATAGTATCGATACCCACGATAGTAACGATAGTTCGGATACTTTCACAGAAGTTGATAATATCTACCCGGCCGATCGATCGAGTATGGGCCAGCGCCACCTCGAACCGGACGCCGAACTGACGATCGACTGCGCCGCCCACCGACTCGAGGTGGATCCCGTGGCCGCCGTCGCCCGCGCGGTGTTCGACCACGCGGGCGACTTGGCGACGATCGAGTACGGTCGGACGGCGGCCGTGCTCGGAGCCGTACGGCTCGCCGCTCGCCGCACCGACGTCGGCGACCTCGACCGCGAACGGGTCGCGGACGTGTTCGACGTCGACCCGGATCGGGTCGTCGCGGCTGACGACCTCCAGGCGCGGTACCTGAGTCCGCCCGCCGACGCCGACGAGATCCGGTCGCTGCGACGGACGCTCATCGTGGCCCGCGAGGTCCTGGCCGCGGTCGAGCGCGACCGCACCGCTGGCCCCGAGCTCCCCGGCTCGCACCTCGCTGACGCCGCGCCCTTCCTGCTCGCGCGGGCGAGCAGTCACCTCGACTCCCGCACCGATCGCGAGTTCCGGGGACTCGACGCGGCGGCGCTTCGCGACCACGTCGAGCGCCTCGAGGCCGACCTCGAACTGGCTCGGCTGGGGACGAAACTGTACGCGCTCATTCACGCCGACTGAGACGGACTGCTGTCCGTCAGTCCCGGCGCGCGCGAACGGAACGCGGATACGTCGATCTATCGGTACAGCAATCCGTACGAATCGCCTTCGGCCCACCTCCCCGTCACCGGCCGCCTACCGTGGCTCGCCGGCGTCGTCCGCGATCTTGTGTCGGAACGCCCGATAGGCGTTTTCGCCCCGCTCGGTCAATTCGACGACGCGCCGGCGGCCGACCGACTCGATCGTGACGTAGCCGTCCTCGGCGAGCGGGTCGAGGACGTGCGTATCCAGCACGCGGAACGCCCCCTTGTCCTCGCCGGCGCGCTCGTCGGGCGAGCGCCGATCGGCCATGAAGGAGAGGTCGTTGTCCCGGGCGTACTCGATGAGGTCCTTCTTCTTCGGTGGGGCCGTCCGATCGTCGTGGTACCCGTCCCAGGCGGCTGGATCCGCCAGGAACGCCATGATCGCGACCTGGTCGGCCGTCGGCGACTCGATCGGGTAGGTCGGCACCGATTCGATCTCGTCGACGCCGAACGAGACCGGTTCGGTCGTCCCGTCGTGGGCGTACGTCGACGGTTCGACGTAGTAGGCGTGGGCGTTCGTCGAGACGTCCATGCACGCGATCGTCGCGCCGATCGCCGGAATCGTCCCGGCTCCGGACACGTTGACGTACACCTGGTCGTCGGCGTGCTCGTCGGCGATCGTCGTCACGTCCCCGAGGACGGCGTAAACGTCCGACAGATCACACTCCCGGGTTCGAATCTCCGGCACGATCGACGCGAGTTCCTCGCGCAACTCGTCGTGATAGTCCGCGGTCGCCGTCGCGTTTCCCTCGGTGTGTCCCCCGTCGGTCTCGCCCCGACGTTCGTCGCCGGTCCCACCGCCGGCGTGTTCGCCCTGGAGCAGGTAGACCAGATCGGCCCGCTGGTCCCGGATCGGTTCGACGATCCGATCGTACTCGTAGCCCAGCGGCACGACGTGGACTCGCTTGACGACGTCCATACGCCGTCAGGGAACGGGAGACTATAGTAGCCATCGAAACGTCAGCGCTCGTGGACGTCAGCGAATCGTCCCCCGCCGTCACGAACGGCCTTCGTTGCGTGCGAAAGCTTGAGAACGATCGCCCGCCTATGGTAGACGAATGGCCGCGTACGACGCGATCTGTTTCGATCTCGACAGCACGCTGTGCGAACCCAGCCGGGACGCCGAGACGCTCCTCGAGCGAACCTTCGCTCGCGCCGGGGTCGACCAGTTCTGTACGTCGGCGGAACTCCGGGCAGCCGTGCCGTCGCTGCCGACGGTCGAGACCGATCGCGAGTTCTACGAGCGCCTCTTCGCCGAAGTCGCGAGCAGGGCGAACGTCGACCCCGACGTCTCCTCGTCGCTCGCGAACCGGTATCTCGAACTGCGGGATCCGACCGCCGTCCAGTTCAAACCGGGCGCCGAGGCCGCCCTCGAGCACGCCCGCGAACGCGGCCGGGTCGGCCTCATTACCAATGGCGGCCGGGAGACCCAGACGAAGAAACTCCGGGCGCTGGACATCGAGGACGCCTTCGACGTCCGGGTGTTCACCGAACCGAGTGCGGGGATCTTCCCGAAACCCGACACGGCCCCGTTCGAGCGCGCCCTCTCGTCGCTCGAGGCAGGCCCCGATCGGGCGATCCACGTCGGCGACTCGTTGCACGCCGACGTCGCCGGGGCGAACGCGATGGGAATCGATTCGGCGTGGATCGACACCGGACACGGCCGATCGGCCGCCCACGAGCCGACGTACGAACTCGCGTCGCTCGAGACGTTCGATCGGATCGTCTGAGTGGTCGAAGACCGACCGGAACCCCAGCCAGCAGACCGCCTACTCCTCCGCGGGGACGAGGTCGACGTGAACCACGGCCCGGTACTGGCCGGCCGCGACGTCCTCGATTCGCTTCAGCAGGGCCGCGACGCGGCCGAAGCTGTCCGGGAGTTCGAACGGGTCGTGCTCGTGGTCGGCGCGTTGCTTGCAGACGGCGACGAACGACCGGACGTCGCCGACGGCGCTCGGTGGGAGGTAGACGACGCCGAGGTCCGTCCCGTCGGGGACCTGTTCGTCCCAGGTCTCGATCAGCGACTCGATCGCCTGCCGCGGCGATCGGGTCTGCTCGACGAGGTCGTCGACGTCGATCGCGGCGTCGTCGCCGAAGCCCTCGAACACCTGCTCCAGTTCGTCTCTGTTCGCCTCGAGCGACGGTGCGGCCTCCAGCGCGTCGCTCGCCGCTTGAAGCGCCTCGATCTCCGCTCGACGGGCGGCGACCGGGTACACCTCGTCGTGAGTCTCCTCGGCGAGCACGTACGAGTTCGCCATGGTCGCACCGTCACCCGACGACGACTGCCCCAGCATCAACTCGAGTATTCCCATGAATGGACCTGCAAGCGACGGCGGAATAAGTGTTCCGTGCTCTTTCGTCGCACCCGGTCGCTCACCACTCCGCGCCCAGCGCGGCCTTCGCACCGCCGTAGCCGCTCGCCGTCGTCCACGTTCGGCCGCTCGCAACGTGTTCGACCTCGTAGGTCCCGCCGCAGCCCCCACAGCGGTACCGATCGGGCGCCTTCACCGGCTTCGAGGCGCGGTGGCGCGTCGCTTCCCACTCGCAGTCCGGGTCCCGACACCGGAGCACGTACCGCGGCTCCGAGAACGATCGGCAGTGACGCGGCGCGTCGAGGGCCGCCGCCCGATCGCGAAACCGCGGCCCGTGGCCGGACTCGCCGAACTGCTGGAACTCCCAGGCGTGGACGAGTTCGTGCCTGACGACCGCCGCGAACTCCGGCCAGTCGTACGCCTCGTAGGCCCGCCGCGCGAGGACGATCGTGGCCGCCTCGCGATCGGGGCGCCACCGGCAGGCGCCGGCGCGTCGCTTGGCCCGCTCGGAGACCGTCCACTCGAGGGCGTCGCGATCGATCGGCAGGTCGTGCTCGGCGAGGACCTCCCGGGCGTGGATCCGCGCTCGCGCGACGATCTCGTCCGCGAGCGTGTACCCCTCGTCGCTCACGGGTCGAGCCAGGGGGACCGGAACCGAAATTCTTCCGGTCCGACGGGTCGGCCGACTCCGGTGGCCCTTTGCGCACCCGCGACGATCGATCGGACATGACCCAGAGCGATCCACGTCTCCCGGAGCCGCGCGCCCCGGACCCCGCGGATCCCGTCGATCCGGCCGCGCTGGTCCTGCCCGCGGTCGCTGACCCACCGCTGAACGAGCGCGAACCGTGGCTCGATCGCCACGAGATCGTCGACGCGCTGGCGGTCCCCGGCGCGGAGACGCCGGTGTACCTGACGGCCGAGGGGATCGCCCTCACGACCACCGGTCTCGGCAAGAGCGACGCCGCGACGACGACGGCGTCGCTGCTCGCGGCCCCCGGCCTCGATCTCGACTCCGCGTACGTCGTCACGGCGGGGATCGGGGGCGCATCGCCGGACACTGCCGCCCTCGGTTCGGTAGTCGTCGCCGACGCCGTCGTCGACTGGGACCGGAAACACCGCTGGGATCGATCGACCACGGGAACGGACGGGGCCGAGACGACTCCCGAGGCGAAGGCCGACCGGCCGATCGACCTCCTCGCCTACCGACCGTGGGACAACGTCTGGCACCTCGACGACGGGATGGTGGAGGCGGGCATCGACGCGGCCCGGGAGGCCGATCTCCGGGCGGATCCGGCCGCCCGGGAGTACCAGCGGGAGTACCCGACCGCATCGGATTCGGATCCGACGGTCACGACCGGGACGACGGTCTGTGGCGACGAGTTCTGGCACGGCCCCCGCTACGCGCGGCAGGTCGAGTGGCTCTGCGAGCAGTACGACGCCGCGCCCTACGCGACCACCCAGATGGAAGACGCCGCGACCGCCACCGCGCTCGAACGGTTCGGTCTGCTCGATCGCTACCTGAGCGTGCGGGCGATCGCGAACTACGATCGAGCGCCGCCCGGCGGGTCGGTCGAGGAGAGTTTCGAGGGTAGCGAGGCGAGCCTCGCGCTGGCGATCGACAACGCCGAGCGGGTCGGCGCGGCCGTCGTCGATCGGCTCGTGACGACAGATCCGCTCGGAATCGCCGGGCCCGATCCCGAAGCGACGGATTAGAGCACGCCGTCGCGGACGAGCGATTCGAGCGCGGAGACGACGGCGTCGGCCTCCCGCGTCCGGACGGGAAGGCTCTGCTCGAGTTGAACCCCGCCCCGATCGCCCGCTGCGAGCCAGTTGACGAAGTTGTTCGGGCTGACTCCGCCGTATGGGCCGCCGTCGACGGCCTCGACCGGGTGCGACACGGCTCCCTCGAGACGATCGGCGACCAGTCCCTTGCTCCCGTCGTCGATCCCACCCCCGACGACGACGCGATCGTCGCCGAGCCCGTGGAGGCTGATCACGGTCTCGAAGCCGCGATCGGCGACCTCCCCGAGTAGGGGGTACTCGTCGGGCGCGATGGCCGACGACGGCGGGTGCCACAGGTCGAACTCGCGATGGACCTCGTCGTAGCCGAGACAGGCCCAGCAACTGGCGTTCGGGAGCCGAGCGGCGAGGTCGACGGCCTGCTCGGCGGTTCCCGGTTCGACGCGGCCGCCGTGGGCCGCACAGACCAGCACCTCGTCGTTCGCGCCGTCGTCGTACAGCAGTTCGGTGAGTCCGCCGGTCTCGGTGCGCTCGACGGTGTGGGTTCGGAACGTCGATCCCGACACGTCGCAGGGGTACGGCACGAGCCAAAATAGCTCTTGGCCGTCCGGGACCGGGATCCGGAACCGGCCCAGGAATTTATTAGCAGCTGTTCGGTCTAGCCGGTCGTGACTCCCGTTCAGACGACGTCGGCGCGGGAACTGGCGTCGGCCATCCGGAACGGCGATCGGTCGTCGCTCGACCTCGTCGATCGCGTCCTCGATCGCATCGCGGCCCGTGACGACCTGAACGCCTACGTAACGGTACTCGAAGAGAAAGCCCGCGAACGCGCCCGCGAGGCCGACCGCGCGGCCGAAAACGGCGAGGATCTCGGACCGCTGCACGGCGTCCCGGTCGCGATCAAGGACGTCCGCGATCGCAAGGCGGGCGTCCGGAACACGATGGGGCTCGCCGCGCTCTCGGAGAACGTCGCCGGCGAGGACTCGATCACCGTCGAACGGCTCGAGGCCGCGGGTGCGGTGATCGTCGGGACGACCAACACGCCCGCGCTGGCCCACACGATCAAGACGGAGAATCGCCTCGTCGGGGCGACGCCGACCCCGTTCGACGACGAGCGATCGGCCGGCGGCTCCTCCGGTGGGTCCGCGGCGGCGGTCGCGGCCGGCCTCGCGACGGTCGCCACCGGATCGGACATCGGCGGCTCCCTCCGGGTACCAGCGTCCTGCTGTAACGTGATCGGGCTGAAACCCAGCTTCGGGCGCGTACCGGTCAACGCCCGGACCGACCGGTTCGGGACCCACGCGCCGTTCATGGTCGGCGGGCCGATCGGCCGCTCCGCCGCGGACGTCGCGCTCGCGTTCGACGTGTTGTCGGGGCAGGATCACCGCGATCCGTTCGCCGTCCCCGACGGAGACGACGATTTCTTCGCAGCGCTCGATCGCCCGACGGACGACCTCTCGATCGCCTACAGTCCGGACCTGGACCTCCAGCCCGTCGACCCGATCGTCCGCGAGACCGTCGGAGCGGCCGTCGACGACCTCGCGGCCGCAGGCGCGACGGTCGAGCGCGTCGACGTCACGCTTCCCGACTACCGCGACCTCCGGAGTGCCTACTATACGCAGGTCGGGAGCTACTTCGCCGCGGTCGCCGCCCAGATCGAGGAGCGATTCGGGATCGATCTCGAGCGCGCCGACGTCGAGGAGACGCTCCTGTCGACGATCGGACTGGCCGACGACACGAGCGCGATCGACGAACGGCTGGCGAACGTCCCCCGGACCGCGGCCTACGACGCGATCGAGGCGGCGGGTGGCGACCACGACGTCCTCGTGACGCCCACGCTCACCGTTCTGCCGTACGGCAAGCGCCTCAGCGATCGCTACCCGACGGAGATCGACGGCCAGTCCGTCGACGGAATTCCGACCGACGCGATGCTGACGTGGGTGTTCAACATGACCGGCCACCCCGCCGCGTCGGTTCCCGCCGGTCTGAGCCCGGACGGGGTACCGATCGGCTGCCAGGTCGTCGGTCGCCGCTACGCCGAATCCGACGTTCTGGCCGTCGCCGCGGCGATCGAGCGCGAACGGCCCTGGGTCGGGCACTATCCGGACGAATATAGTAGCAACTGAAACGAGTTACACACTGATCGCACAGCCGCCCTGCGATCAGGTGTGCAGTGACTTTCAGTTGCTGCTATAGAGCACCGAGACCGAGAGCCGTCGGAGAAATCAGGGCGCGGCGTTCAGGCCTCGATCGCCAGTTCCGCCGTCGACAGCGCCTCGTCGGTCGAGAGGTCGTCGTGAATGACGCCCGAGACGGCCGTCGCGATCGCCTCGGGGTCCTCGTGCTGGAAGATCGATCGGCCCATGGAGATGCCCGCGCCGCCGGCGTCCATTACGCCGCGGACCATCTCGACCGTCTCGCGATCGGTCCCTTTCGAGCCCCCGGCGATGACGACGGGGAGCCGGGTCGACTCGACGACGTGCTGGAAGCTCTCGGCGTCGCCGCTGTAGCCCGTTTTGACGATGTCCGCGCCGACTTCCTCGGCGAGACGGACCGCGTGGCCGAGCGCCTCGGGATCGGTCGAGTCGACGCCCGGGCCGCGGGCGTAGGCCATCGCGAGAACGGGCATGCCGTACCGTTCGGCTTCCCGCGTGACCTCCGAGAGCTGCGTGATCTGGTCTGGTTCGTAGTTCGAGCCGACGTTGATGTGGAAGGAGACGGCGTCGGCCCCGACGCGGACTGCCTCTTCGACGGTCCCGGTCAGTCGCTTGTCCTGTTCGTCGGGCCCGATCGTCGTCGAGCCGTTGAGGTGAACGATGTAGCCCTTGCCGTTCTTGTTGTCGTGGACGCGGGGCGCGATCCCCTTCTGCGTGAGGACGGCGTCGGCACCGCCGCGGGTGACGCCGTCGATGGTCGATTCGATATCCTTGAGCCCCGTTACGGCGCCCATCGTGAGGCCGTGGTCCATGGGGATGATCATGTAGGTACCGTCTGTGCCGATGCGATCGAGTCGTGCGTCGATTCCGGTGGATGTGGTCATTGCGGGACAGTAGCAAGCTTGCAGTTATGGCTGTTCTGGTTCCGGTGCATCTTCCGCGGTCGCGCCGCGTCGCGCGCCGCGTTTGAGTTCCGCCGCCGTGGCCTCGAGTTCGGCCGCGGCGTCCCCCTCTGTGCCGTGCTCGGCGACGTTCTGGGACTCCGTCCCAGAGCCTGCTGCGCTGTGCTCAGCGATGATGTCGACGAGCGCGCTGCCGACGATGACGCCGTCCGCGCCGGCCTCGATTATCTCGGCGGCGTGTTCGCCCTCGCTGACGCCGAACCCGACCGCCTTGGGTACGTCGTACGCCGAGAGTCGCGCGAGGCTGTCGTGGGTCGCCGTCGAGACGTTCGCCCGCGCGCCGGTGGTTCCGAGTCGGGCCTGGACGTAGGCGAAGCCCGACACCTGCGACATGATCCGATCGAGCCGATCGCCCTCGGTCGTCGGCGCGACGATGAAAACCAGATCGAGTCCGTGCTCGTCGCAGGCCTCGCGCAACGGGTCGGCCTCCTCGGCGGGGAGGTCGGGGACGATGATCCCCGAGAGGCCGGCCTCGGCCGCGCGCTCGACGAAGGGCCTAACGTCGGCCTCGGGACCGTACTGCAGGATCATGTTGTAGTAGGTCATCACCAGCAGCGGCGCCTCGGTCTCGAGGTCATCGACCAGTTCGAAAAAGCCCTGGGGGGTCGTACCCGCCTCCAGCGCCCGGTTGATCGCCGCCTGAATCGTCGGCCCCTCCGCGATCGGCTCCGAGAACGGCAGGCCGAGTTCGATCAGGTCCGCGCCGCCGCGATCGAGCGCCTCGACGTATTGCTTCGTGTCCGCGAGGGAGGGATCGCCCGCCGTGACGTAGGCGATCAGCGCTGGATAGTTCTCGCGGATGGCGGCCTCGACGTCGCTGTCGAGTTCCGTCCCCGTTTCGGTCATCCGTCGAACACCTCCACGTCCGGCGCGGCCTCCAGATCGCGCTTCTCGGTCTCCTCGAGCACCGTCTCGAGGTCCTTGTCGCCGCGACCGGAGACGTTGACGACGACGACGTCCCCGAGTTCGTCGTGCGATTCTTCGAGGTGTCCCAGCGCGTGACTCGATTCGAGCGCCGGGATGATCCCCTCGAGGTTCGAGAGTCGGTGGAAGCCGTTCAGCGCCGCCTCGTCGTCGACGGTGACCGGCGTCACCCGGCCGGTCTCGACGAGGTGGGCGAGTTCCGGTCCGACGCCGGCGTAGTCGAGTCCCGCACTGACGCTGTGGGATTCGACGATTTGGCCGTCCCCTTGCTGGAGGAGTTTCGTCATCGCGCCGTGGAGCACCCCGTCGGTCCCCGTCGAGAGCGTCGCGGAGTTGGGCGCGAGTCCCGCCGCCTCGTCGATCTCGAGGCTCGAACCGCCGGCTTCGACGGCGACGAGGTCGACGTCCTCGTCAGGAACGAACTCGTGAAACGCACCCATCGTGTTCGAACCGCCGCCCGCGCAGGCGACGACGCTGTCCGGGAGTCGCCCCGCCCGGTCCTGGATCTGCGCGCGAGCCTCGCGGCCGATCACCGACTGGAAATCCCGGACCAGTTTCGGGAAGGGGTGCGGACCGACGACCGACCCGATCACGTAGTGGGTCCGCTCGACGGTCGTCGCCCAGTCGCGCATCGTCTCGTTGATCGCCTCCTTCAGCGTGCCCGATCCCGCAGTCACGGGGTTCACCTCGGCCCCGTTCATCCGCATCCGGTAGACGTTCGGCCGCTGGCGGTTGATGTCCGTCCGGCCCATGTAGATCTCGCAGGGCATATCGAGGTGGGCCGCCGCCATCGCCGTCGCGGTCCCGTGCTGGCCGGCCCCGGTCTCGGCGATGATCCGCTCTTTGCCCATATACTTCGCCAGCAGTACCTGACCGAGCGCGTTGTTCAGTTTGTGCGCGCCACCGTGGACGAGGTCCTCGCGCTTGAGGTAGATCTCCCGATCGTAGCGCTCGCTCAACCGATCGGCCCGCTGGAGCGGCGTCGGTCGGCCGCCGAAGTCCCGCATTCGATCGCGGAACTCGTCCATGAAGCCGTCATCGTTCTCGAGGACGTACCGTTCGTAGGCGTCCTCGAGTTCCTGCAGGGCCGGCATCAGCGCCTCGGGGACGTACTGGCCGCCGTAGTCGCCGAACGTACTCTCGCTGTCGCGCTCCCGATTGCGTTCGCTCGTGCTCATGTCTGTGTCTCCGTCTCGTCTGTCGTCTCCGCGCGGGTCAATCGGCGCGTATTCTCCGACACGTCGCCGTTCCCGTCGTGATCCATGATCGCGCTCCCCACGAGCAAGGCGTCGGCACCCGCCGCGCGCATTCGCCGCACGTCGGCGGGCGTCGAGACGCCGCTTTCGGCGATCAGAGTCACGTCGTCCGGAACCGCAGGCGCGATCGCCTCGAACGTTTCGAGATCGACCTCCAGTTTCGCCAGATCGCGGTTGTTCACGCCGATAATCTCCGCGCCGGCCTCGATCGCGGTCTCGAGTTCCGCCCGATCGTGGACCTCGACCAGCGGCTGGAACCCGCGATCGCGGGCGGCCGTCACCAGCCCCGCGAGATCGTCCACGAACCGCGCGATGAGCAGGACGAGATCGGACTCGACGACGTCCAGTTGTTCTTCCCGCAGGAGGAAGTCCTTCCGGAGCACCGGGACGTCGACGGCTTCACGGACGCGAGTCAGCGCCTCGGGCGAGCCACCGAAGTGCGAGGGTTCGGTCAGCACCGAGATGGCCGCCGCGCCGCCGTCGACCATCGCCTGGGCCAGTTCGACGGGGTCGTCGTCGCGCGTCCCGTCGGCCGTCGGACTCGTCGGTTTCACTTCCGCGATCACCGGAACACGCCCGTCTGCCGCCGCCCGTTCGATCGCGTCCGGGAGCGACCGTGGCGCGACCGAGACGCGATCGTGGCCGTCGGCCGATCGCTCCCGCGCGGCCGCGAGGATCGACGCCACGGCCGGCGCGACCTCCGTTTCAGAGTTCATTATTGTACATCGACGTACTCATATGTACATAAGGCTTGCGCCATCCGCGCGGCCGGCGTTCGTGACGGCGGCGAGGCACGGGATCGGCGGGACCGGCGGATATTCAAGGATCGGCCCCCTTCGGGCAGGTATGGAAGAGGTCACCGACGCGGGGATCTACGCGCGGGAGTCGACCTACCTCGACCGGTACGTACAGATCGGTGCAGCGAGCGGCCGCGTCCTGCGGGTGTCGTTCCCGGAGACGCCGGAGACGGACGCCGAGGAGGACCACCCCGTCCTCGATCGGATCTTCGAGTACCTCGAGGGACTCGAGGAGATCGACTTCGACGACGTGCAGGTGGCGCTGACCATGCCGACGGACCAGCGTGCGGTGCTGGAACAACTCAGGGAGATCCCCTACGGCGAACAGGTCGGCGTGAAGAGCCTCACCCGGATGACCCCCGAACTCGATCCGGACGACCAGAACGACATCACGCTGGTGCGGACCGCACTCGACGCCAACCCTGCACCGATCTTGCTCCCCGATCACCGCGTTCGCGACGGCCCGAGCGCCGCACCACCGGCGATCGAACAGAAGTTGCGATCGATCGAGGGCCTCTGATCGGGGCTGATCGATCGAGGGCCTCTGATCAGGGCCAGCGTGCCCGGATCCTCGTTTTACCGCGGCGACGGCTCGCCGTGCCGCGTGTAGATCGCGTACCCGTAGAGGAGGATGCCGAGGAACACGGTGATCGAGGCGATCAGATCCAGTTCCGGGACGGCGAGGCCCGCCAGTTGCGTCACGCCGCCCACGACGAGACAGGTCGCGGCGGCGGTGATGGGATCGAGTTCGCGCGAGGACTGCCAGTAGAGGACGCTTCCGACGCCGATCGCGATGAGCCCGAACAGGGCGTCGGCGACGGAACGCGCGAGCGGGTCCCCGGTGATCGTCGCGTAGGCGAGCAGGAGAAAGTAGCCGACGACGCCGACCACGATCGTCCGGTACACCAGCGGCGGGGCATCCTCGAGTCTCGTCATATCACGTCGAACGAACGCCGTCCTCTTAGCTTTCGAGGACACTGGCCCACTCGAAGCCCAGCCCCTCGTGGACGACGAACTCGAGCGCGTTGATCCAGTAGTGGGCGACGACGACCACGAGGAAGCTTCCGGTGAGAACAAACCCCGCCGCGAGCACGAAGCCCAGCGCGCCGGTGACGACGATGCCGACGGTCCCCTGCATCCCGTGACCCAGCGCGAACGCGATCGAGGAGCCGAACGCCAGCAGCCAGACCGAGACGCCGAAGCCGGTCGAGATCGCACCGATCAGCGCCGCGCGAAAGAGCAGTTCCTCGAACACCGCGATGATCGGCAGGACGCCCACCAGGAGCACGACCCAGCCCTGGATCGAGTCCGGGGCCAGCAGTTCGCGCAATCCCTCGTCGTGGTCGAAGCCGAACCGCGTTGCGGCCGCCGCACCGACCTCGTTCGCGACGTAGAGGGCGACCCCGAACGCCGTTCCCCAGAGGATCCCGGTCTCCAGGTACGATCGCGAGACGTCGATGCCGAGCGCGTCCGCCGGAATACCGGTGTAGATCGCCGCGCCGATCAGTACGAGCGCGAACAGTCCCTGCGAGGCCGCCACGTTCGCCAGCACCATTCCGGTCGACAGCGATTCCGGGTCGACCTGGTGGTCGCGCCCGCCACGGGGCCGGGACGGGTACTCGAGCGTCCCGTCGGGCGATCGGGAATCGGCCGGCGCTCGATCGGCCTGCGAGTGGCGATCGGCGGGCGACGCGGACGACGGCTGCTTCTGCGACGATCCGCCCGCAGGCGCGTCGCGCTGGGGTTCGGCCCCGTCGTGTGGGTGGGGTTCGGACCCATCGTGTGGGCGCTCCTCCGTATCTGGCGACTCCCGGGCCGTCGGCGGCGACGATCGATCGATCGACGTCGGTCCGTCGGGTCCCGATTGAGGGAGTCGGGGCCCGAACACGTCCCGTGGATCCGGATCGGCGTCGCCGTCGGACGCGTCGGTCCCGCTGGTAACCGAGGCCTGCGTGAGATGCGAAAGAACGAGCAAGAGTACGAGGACGACGCCCGTTATCCCGGCGAACGTCGCCCACTGCGGCATTACTGCGGACTCGGGTTCGACCCGCTGGTCGAGCCGACGGCGCCGTGATCGAGCGCCGAGCCGGTGATCGACTTGAGCCGATCGACGAGCGAGTCCTTCTTCGGTTCGCCCATCAGGGCGACCTCCAGGACTTCGCTGATGTTCGAGCACGGGACGATGTCGACCATCTCCTCGTACTCGTCCTCGATCATCACGTCCTGTTCGTTGGCCTTCGGGATGATGACCGTGTCACAGCCGGCCTTGGCCGCGGCCTCGATCTTGTGCGTGACGCCGCCGACCGGGAGCACGTCCCCGCGAACGGAGAGCGACCCAGTCATCGCGACGGTCTGGTCGACCGGGATGTCCTCCAGGGCGCTGATGACGGCCGTCGCCACCGTGATGGAGGCGGAGTCGCCGTCGACGCCCTGCTGGCCGGTCTGGACGAACTGGATGTGGATGTCCTTCTCCGAGAGGTTCACGTCGGAGAACTTCTTGATGATCGCCGAGACGTTCTGGACCGACTCCTCGGCCATCTCCTTGAGCTGGCCGGTGGCGATGACCTGTCCCTGGCCCTGCGCCGGGGCGATCTCGGCCATCACGGGGAGCATGATCCCGCTGTCTTCGCCCATGACGGCGAGGCCGTTGACGCGGCCCTCGACGCCGCCCTCGGCGACCTGCAGCTCGTAGTCCTTGCGGCGCTCGATGTAGTCGTCTGCGAGCTGTTGCTCGATCGAGCGCGAGCGACCCTTGGCCTGCAGGACGTCCTCGCGGGTGGTGAACTCCCGGTCTTCGGAGCGGGCGATGTCGCCGGCGACGCGGACGAGGCCGCCGAGCGTCCGGAAGTGAAGCGTCAGGTGGTTCTTCCGGCCCGAGCGGCGCTTGGCCTCGAGGATGATTTCCTCGACGGCGTCGCGCGTGAAGTGCGGGAGCCGGCCGTCGCGTTCGACCTCCTGGGCGACGAACCGGGCGTACTTCCGGCGCATCTCGGGGGTGTCCTCGATGGTGTCCTCCATGTAGACCTCGTACCCGTACCCCTTGATCCGGTTCCGGAGCGCGGGGTGCATGTTCTCCATCGCGTCTAAGTTCCCCGCCGCGATCATGACGAAATCACAGGGGACGGGTTCGGTCTGGACCATCGCGCCCGAGGAGCGCTCGGACTGGCCCGTAATGGAGAACTCGCCCTCCTGGATCGCCGTCATCAGCTTCTGCTGGGTGCGGACGTCGAGCGTGTTGATCTCGTCGACGAACAGCACGCCCTTGTTCGACTTGTGGATGGAGCCGGGTTCGACCCGATCGTGGGACGGCGTCTCCATGCCACCGGACTGGAACGGGTCGTGGCGGACGTCGCCCAGCAGTGCGCCGGCGTGAGCGCCGGTCGCGTCCTCGAACGGCGCGGTGCGCTGATCGCCGTTGTCGACGATCATGTTCGGCACCATCGCGTCCGTGCCGCGAGAGGTGTAGCGGAAGATCAACCAGACGATACCCGCCGCGAGGATGCCGAGCAGGATGTTCGCGGTGAGGATCGCGTACCCGATGACGATCGCGATGATGATCCACATCAGGATCGATCGCATCTGGTTTCGCTTGCGGGCTTCCTCCTTGTGCGCGTCGATGATCTGTTCGCCCTTGCCTGCGGGAACGGTCCGCACCTTCGGCGCGTTCCCGTCGTCGGGGTTGTGATAGACGAGGACGTCTTGCAGGTCCTCCTGGGGCAGAAGCTGGCTCATCGCCTTCGCCAGCATCGACTTCCCGGTCCCCGGCGAACCGATCATCATCACGTGGCGACGCTGCTTTGCCGCCTTGATGATGATGTCTCGTGCCTCGTCCTGTCCGATGACCTGGTCGACGAGTCGATCGGGGACCTCGATGTCCTCGGTCGTGTCGATCTTGAGGCCGCCGAGGAGGTCGTCCTCGGCGTTCTCCTCGTCGACCTCGACGCCCGGATCGACCTCGACGTCGCTGCCGAGGTCCTCGACGGTCTCGATGTCGTCGTCACCGTCGTCGTCGGACACCGATTCGGGATCGAACTCCTCGATCGGGTCGTCGACGTCGTCGTGACGGTCGCCCTCCTCGAGCGGCGACCGATCTCCCTGACGCTCCTGGTCCTGGGTCTGCTCGTGAGACTCGTCCTCACGCGCAGGGGTCCCGGTAGCGTCTTCGGGAGGGTCGTCAACGTTCGTATCGTTGCTCATAGAACTCTGTTCAGTACCTGATTCGAAGGGATTGCCACTGATATACTTTCTCCATGCGGAGGATCGTGTCAGTTGGTGATACCGCCTTCTACAGCGGCCGACGGGCATGATTGGGGATTATCGATCAGGAATTTCGTACAGCCGCAATCGGCGTGAATTATCTCGGCGCCGACCTGTCCCTGCCGACGAACGTTCCGGGCTGGAGACCGGCGGCTCCTGACCGTCTACGTCGGGACTCGTCCGGACGAAGCGGCGACGGGCCGATACGGATTGCTGTCCCGAGTTCCCGGCGCACCCACAGACGGGGCGCGATCGCGCCGGAACTGACGGCCAGCAGTTCGTACGACGCTGGCCGAAACACGCCATGCTTAAGCGGACGCCACGAACAGTGTTTCCCATGACCCGGGGGTTCTACATCGGCCGGTTCCAGCCCTTCCACAACGGCCACCTCAGCATGGTCGAACAGATCGCCGAGGACGTCGACGAACTCGTCCTGGGGATCGGGAGCGCCGACGACTCGCACACGACCCGGAATCCGTTCACGGCGGGCGAACGGATCATGATGATCACGAAGTCCCTCGTCGACTACGACCTCGTCACCTACGCCGTCCCGATCGAGGACCTTGAGCGAAACTCGGTGTGGGTGAGCCACGTCCAGAGCATGAGTCCGGACTTCGACGTCGCCTACTCGAACAACCCGCTCGTCATCCAGTTGTTTCGCGAGGCCGACATCGAGATCCGTCAGTCGCCGATGTTCAACCGGGAGGTACTCGAGGGCTCGGAAGTCCGCGAGCGGATGATCAACGACGGCGACTGGGAGACGCTCGTTCCCGAAGCCGTCGCCGAAGTCGTCGCCGAAATCGGCGGCATCGAGCGGATCCAGATGGTCAGCCAGTCCGACTCGAACGGCAAGTAACCCCCGCGACCCCCGTCACCGTCCCCACCCCCTGATCGGACCGGCTCCCGCCCGCGGAGTGCCGATCGCGAGACGCACCGACTTTTACCGATCGCACGGCTACCCCCGGTCATGCTCACGCTCGCATCGGACTTCGGTTCCCCGTACCCGGCGGCGATGAAAGGCGTCCTCTGCCAGCGAACCGACGCGCGACTCGTCGACGTCGCCCACGACTTCCCCCGGCAGGACGTCCGGGCGGCCGCGTTCTGGCTCCGCGAGACGCTCCCGTACTTCCCGCCCGCGACGCACCTCGTCGTGATCGATCCCGGCGTCGGCACCGATCGGAACGCGATCGTCGTCCGGGCGGGCGAGCACGCACTCGTCGGGCCGGACAACGGCGTCCTGCGTCCGCCGGCGCGACGGCTCGCCGCCGAGGGCTCGATCGAGACGTACGCGATCGACGCGACCCGCCTCGACCCGGTCGAACCCGCGTCCGGGCCGGCGGCCGACGCCGACGTTCTCGGGGCGGACGGAGACGGCGACGGGGGACCCGCGAGCAACACCTTCCACGGCCGGGACGTCTTCGCGCCGGCCGCCGCGGCGGTTCACGACGTTCCGCTCTCGACGCTCGACGACCTCGCGTTCCTGACCCCGGCCGAGTCCGTCGTCGACCTCGAGTTACCGACGGCGTCCGTCGAGGACGACCGCGCACGCGGGGACGTACTGGTCGTCGACGACTTCGGCAACGTGATCACGAACGTCCCCGGCGGCTACCTCGACGGCCGCGAGCGGATCCGCGCGAACGGCGACACCGTCCCTGTCGGCGAGACGTTCGCGGCGGTTCCGGTCGGCGATCGGCTCGCGACGATCGGCAGTCACGGCTACGTGGAACTGGACGTCAACCAGGGTCGGGGCGACGAGGCGTTCGGGCTCGCACCCGGGGACGAGGTCGTCCTCGAGCCCGCGCCCAGCAGAGAGGAGCAATGACAGTCAGTGCACACCCGATCGCACGCCCCCTGTACGATCGATGTGGAGACGGTGCCAGCGACTACTCTCGCGCACCTGATCGGTCGCGGGACTGGCGTCTCGGTCGTCGGAACGCGCCCCGTCGCAAAAAACGGTCGAACTCGGTGGCGATCGGCGTTACTCGGCGGCGATGACGTCGTCGATGCGGACGATCATCGTCGCGGCCTCGGTCGCGCTCTCGATCGCCTCGCGCTTGACGTCTGCGGGGTCGATGACGCCGTACTCGAAGGGATCGTCGATCGTGACCTCCTCACCGGCGGTGATGAGGCCGGCGCGTCCCTCGGACTCGTGGGCGGCACGGAGGTCCACGAGCGAGTCGATCGGGTCCTGACCCGTGTTGGCCGCGAGCGTGCGCGGGACGACGTCGATCGCGTCCGCGAAGGCGTTGACGGCGAGCTGTTTGCGGCCCTCGATACCGGCGGCTTCCGAGCGGATCGTGTCTGCGATCGCGATCTCGGTCGCGCCGGCACCGGGGACGACCTCGCCGGAGGCGAGGGCCGTCGCGACGACGTCGAGCGCGTCCTCGATGGCACGTTCGAGTTCGTCGGCGACGTGTTCGGTCCCGCCCCGGACGAAGACGGTGACGGCTTCGGCGGCCGCGCCGCCCTCGACGAACGCGAGGTCGTCGTCGCCGTAGTTCTTCGTCCGGATGCGGTCGGCGGCACCGAAGTCCTCCTCCTCCAGATCGTCGAGCGCGCCGACGCGGCGAGCGCCCGTCGCGGAGGCGATGTCGCGGGCGTCGGAGTCGCCGACGCTCTCGAAGACGAGCACGTCCTCGTTTGCGAGGAACGAGCTGACGCGGTCGTCGACGTCTTCCGTGGTGAAGACGACGTCAGCGCCGCTCTCGGCGATCGTCTCTGCGTAGCCCCGAACCTCGCTCTCCTCGGCGTCGATCGCCTGGTTGAGCTGGTCGATCGAGTCGATGGCGTACTCGGCGTCGATCTCGCCGGTCCGGACGCCGAGTTCGACGTCGAGGACCGCGATCGAGGCGTCCTCGACGTTCGTGGGCATCGCGTCGTGGGCGGGCTCCTCGTCGACGATGATCCCGGGGACGAGTTCGGTCGCGTTCGAGGAGGCACCGATCTGGGTGTGGATGGAGACGTTGTCGCGGGCGACGCCGTCGTCGGTCTCGACGTGGCGGATGGCCTCGACGACCGTCTCGGCCAGCGACTCGGCGGTCAGACCGCCGGTACCCTTGCCGGTCATGCTCGACTCGGCGACCTGCTTGAGCACGTCGTCGTCGACCTCGGCTTCCTGGACCTGCTCCGTGATCGCCTCGAGCGCGATCTCGGCGGCCTCGTGGTAGCCCTCGACGATCGTCGTCGCGTGGACGTCCTGCTCGATGAGGTCCTCGGCCTCGCCGAGCAGGTTGCCAGCGATCACGGCCGCCGTCGTCGTGCCGTCGCCGACCTCCTCCTCCTGGGAGTCGGCGACCTCGACGATCATCTGGGCCGCGGGATGTTCGATGTCCATCTCGTTGAGGATGGTCGCGCCGTCGTTCGTGATGACGACCTCCCCGCCCGAGTCGACGAGCATCTTGTCCATTCCGCGGGGACCGAGTGTCGTCCGTACCGCTTCGGCGACGGCCTTGCCGGCCATAATGTTGGACGACTGGGCGTCCCGGCCCTGGGTTCGCTGGCTGTCCTCGCTCATGATGAACATGGGCTGTCCGCCCATGCGTCGCTGTTGTGCCATGGTTGTACTCACTAACCATGTCGTCAGCACTTCTATATAAAAGTTTCCCTACCGACACCGCTCCCTCTGGCGATTCCCCCGTGTGACCGATCGGCACACCCAACCGATCGCGCCCCGACCGGAAGCCGGTAGCACAATATGGGCCCGGTAGCAACCATCCAGTGGGATGCTGGAGCTGGAACACGGGTTTCGCATCGTCGACGTCTACACGCAGCTTCCCCCGGACGACGGGACGGGCGAGGACGCGATCACGCCCGATCGACTGGAGCGGGAGATGCACCAGGCCGGGATCACGAAGGCCGTCGTCTTCCCGCCCGCACGGCCGGGGACGAGCTACGTCGCGCCGAACAACGGGGTCGCCCGCCACAGCGTCGATCGGCCGTTCGTCGCCTTCGCCCGGATCAACGGCACCCAGCGGCCCGAAGCAAGCGCGACCGGTCGCCTCCGCAACGCCGTGAGCCGGCGCAAGGACCACCACACGACGCCCGAGGACGTCGAGCGCTACGCCTACGACGATCGGTTCCACGGGTTCGTGCTCGAACCGGGCCTGGACGGCTATCCGGACGACGACGTGCTCGCCGTCCTCGACGACGTCGGCCTGCCGGTGCTCGTCGGCGGCGGCGTCGACGCACCCCCCGGGACGCTCTCGACGATGCTTCTCGACCACTCCTTCCCGGTCGTCGTGGCCCACTTCGGCGGCCACCCGCTCGAACGATCCCTCATGAACGGGATGATCGACCTGCTCGACGAGTACGACGACTGCTACGTCGAGACGAGTTTCGTCAGGTACCGTCGGGAACTCGAGCGCGCCCTGCTTGAACACCCCGATCGGGTCCTGTTCGGTAGCGGCACGCCGGCCTGTCACCCCGACGTCGCCGTCATGGAAATCCTCACTCTGGACGTCTCGGAGGACAAACTCTGGCGGGTCTTCTCGAAGAACGCCTGTCGGGTGATCGACGCGCTCGGGCCGGACGCGGAGATCCGGGAGTAACGGGAGTAACTCGTCGGCCGCGCTACTCGGGACGGCTGGAGTCGACCGCCAGACGCCGTACCCGCGCCCGTTCCGGCTCCGACCCCGATCGGAGCGGTTCGGTATCGGCAGCACGTTCACCCTGTCCGGGAAATTAAGAGGACGGCCCGAGATCGTCCCCCATGGAATCTGTTGGCACGGGACTCGCATCGATCGACTGGAACGACCGGCGCGCGGACGTCTACCTCTCGCGGCCGGAGAAGCGAAACGCGATGACCGTCGACCTCATGCGCGACCTCACCGGAGCCTTCGAGCGAGTCGACGCGAACGAGGACGTGTGGGCGGTCACGCTCCTCGGCGAGGGGCCGGTCTTTTCGGCGGGTATGGACCTCGAGATGATGCGGGACCGGGTCGATCCCGACGCGGGAATCGACCGTGACGTCTTCCCCGACCTGCTCGAGACGATCGAGGAGTTGCGACAGCCCGTCGTCGCGGGCATCAAGCGCGCCGCGCCCGCGGGGGCGTTCGAACTCACGCTCCCGTGTGACTTCCGGATCCTCGGCGAGGACGCGAAGTACGGCCTGCTGGAGGTCGCGCTGGGCACGTTCCCCCACGGCGGCGGTACCCAGCGGCTCCCGCGACTCGTCGGCCTCTCGAACGCCACGGAGATCGTCCTCACCGGCGACTTCGTCGCCCCCGAGGACGCGGCCGAGATGGGGCTGGTCCACGAGGTCCATCCCGACGAAGACGTCGACGAGCGAACGAAAGCGTTCGCCGATCGGCTCACCGAGAACGCCCCGCTCGGCCTCGAGTACGCGAAACGCGCGCTCAACGCCTCGCTGGAGATGCCCCTCGAACAGGGGCTGGCGCTCGAACGGTCGCTCGGCCACGAACTGGACGACACCCGCGACTACCGAGAAGGGTTCGAGGCCCGACTCGAGGATCGAGAGCCGGAATTCCGCCGCGAGTAGCGCGGTCGGCGAGCGACGGTCCGCACGTCACCGCCGATCGTAGATCCGGACCGCCCGATCGTGGCGCGTCGAGAGGCCGTTCGGGTTGCGTCGGGTCGATCGATCGGCGAACCTGGCGCGGAGTCCGTCCCGAAACCCGCAGAGAGAGCTCTTGGCGACGTCGGTCCCGTCGCCGAGCCACTCCGTCGGCTTCTCGTCACCTTCGAGGATTCCGCGAGCGCCGGCGGCCCCGTCGCGAACGGCGCTCCCGATCGTCCGTGCGAGGACGCCGGGTCGCGGGCCGTAGTTTTTCGCCAGCCGATACGCGAGCGCCCGATAGATGTCGCCCCAGTCCGGATCTGCCCGTCCGCCGTCGGCGCCGACGTCGCTACGGGCGGCCATCTCCGGGGTCCACGCGACGTCGAATCCGAGTCCAGCCACGCGGTGGGCACAGTCCCGCGCACCGTCGGCCGCGAGGTACTCGTCGAACCCGTCGAGGGCCTCGAGCACGGTCCGATCGAACGCGGCGTTGGTGCCCTCGAGGTGAACCACGCGTCGGCCGGCGATCGTACGAACGGGATCCTCGACGGAGCCGTCGGCGGCCGTGATGGGGCCGCTGACGACGTCCGCGTCGGTCTCGATCGCGCCCGCGAGCGCGTCGTACCACCCGGGTTCGACGACGAACTCGCCGCCGAGGAAGGCGACGACGTCCCCCGAGGCGACCTCGAAACCGGCGTTGCGCGAGACGTTCGGGTTCCGTTCGGAGATTTCGACGAGGACGTCGACGTCCGGCCGATCGCGGACGACGCCGGACGTCCCGTCCGAGGAGGGGCCGTTGACCACGATGATCTCCGTTTCGGACGGCGTTTGCTGGTGGAGCGCGTCGAGAGCCGACAGTAACTGCTCTCGGTCGTTGAGCGTCGACACCACTACCGAGAGCTCCATACTAGGGGGTAGAATCTTCGAGGGGTAAAAATACGGGGGTTATCGTCAGCGGTCGGTCTCTGCCCCGGCGACCGCGACCGACGTGAGACGACACGACGGCCGATCGACTCGAAACGCGACGGCGATCGGCGCGTCAGTTGCTGGCCGACGATCGAACGCGCGTATTCCAGTAGGAGACGGACGCGAAGTGATCCGTGATCGGGTGGCCACCGACCGCGGCGTCGAGGTTCCTGATCGGTTCGGCGAGCGCGTTCGGAATCGATCGGTAGAGGCCGTAGGGTGCGAGGAAGTCGTCTTCCACGTCGACGAGCGTCAGATCGGTCTTGGCCAGCAGCGTCGCCACCTCGCTCTTCGAGTAGAGTCGCGACCCCATGGGCAGTGCCCAGTTGTAGATGCTGCGGGCACTGAACCGGTTGAACGTGTCGAAGACGATCTGGTCGCTCGAGACCCGGCGCATCTCCCGCAGGAACGCTTCCGGATCGTCCGCGAGGTGGAAAAAGCGCATCGCGATGACGATGTCGAAGTGATCGTCCGGGAAGGGGAGTCGTCCGGCGTCACCGCGGAGGAATTCGAGCGTCCCCGCGAGATTGGCGTCCTGTACCTTCTGGCGACCCTGCTGTAGCATCGCCGCCGAAATATCGAGTCCCACGACGTCAGCACCACGCTCCGCGAGCATGACGGTAAATCGCCCGGTACCACAGGCGATCTCGAGTACGTTTTTCCCCTCGACAGGCATGATCGCGTCGAGGACGGCTTCTTTCTCCCGGCGGTCGATCAGCTGCCCGCCACGGGAGAACCGCTTGTCGTCGTACTCCTGGGCGACGTCGTCGGCCTGGTACCACTCCTGTCCTTTCACACTGGGCGCAACTACAGGAGGCGGAGGATAAAACGATACTGGAGTCCGCCGGCGCGCGTTCGAGAGGCCGCGACCTTCTGGACGCCCGCCCGGTCGTCCCGGTCGAGCGGGCCGGTCCGTTCCGAACGAGGTCGCAACTCGATCGCATCGATCCACCACCCGCGCCGGTGGCGACGAGACGCCCTGGAGTGACCACTCGTCAATTAATCGATCTCGGACCCGGCCTCGTTCGAGCAGGTGGGTATATAACGGCAATCGTCCGACCGGAGCGGGTCCGGCCCTTTTGTGTTAATACCTCATTCATACACCTTATACAAAATAGATTATTCGTATCTACATATAGGGAAGCTTTACCACCACCGATTCCGCGTGGTGTGGTATGAGCATGAGTACCGCTGACGATCGTGCCGCAGCCGCCGAGGAGACCCTCTCGGAAGACGAATACCGTGACCGCCTGCGTGACCTGCCCCCGAGTGCGAAACTCGTCGCCAAGGTTCTCGAGTCCGACTCGCCGCTCTCGCAGGGCCAGCTCGCCGAGGAATCCCTGCTCCCCGATCGAACCGTCCGCTACGCGCTCAACCGCCTCGAGGACGTCGACATCGTCGGCTCCCGGTACAGCTTCCGGGACGCCCGCAAACAGGTCTACTACCTCAAGCACTGACGAAGCGGCACTGCCGACACGAACCGGCGGACGCGATCACACGCCGACGTTTCACGGGCTCGACCGGCCACGTGGGGTGGCACGGACGCGGTCGACACTCCCTTTTGCTCGCAGTCTGAGTGGACGATATGGACGTCACCCGCTGTTCGGTCTCGTCGTCGAGCCGCGTGCCCACCGGCACGACGAACGCCTATCTGCTCGGCTCCGACCCCGCCGTTCTCGTCGATCCCGCGGCCCGGACGGACGACCTCGATCGCCTGGTTCGCGACCGGCGCGTCGAACACGTCCTGGTGACCCATACGCACGCCGACCACGTCGGCGGCGTCGACGCGTACGCCGCGGAGACGGGTGCGACCGTCTGGGCGCGGGTCGGCCGAACCGATCGGTTCCGGGACGCGACCGGTCGTGAACCCGATCGGGTCTTCGCGCCGGGGACGACGATCCCGGTCGACGGCGGCCACGTGACGATCCGCGACGCTCCCGGTCACGCACCCGATCACGTCACCCTCGAAGCCGGCGAGGGCGGCCCGATCCTGTGTGGTGACTGCGCAATCCGGGAGGGGAGCGTCGTCGTCGGCGCTCCCGAGGGGGACATGCGCGCGTACCTGAGTACCCTGCGACGGCTCTGGGCGATCGACCCGCCTACACTCTATCCCGGCCACGGGCCCGCGATCGACGCGCCGAGAACGACCCTCGAGCGGTTACTCACCCACCGGGTCAGGCGGGAACGACGCGTGCTGGACGCGGTCGACGACGGCGCCGAAACGCTTTCCGAGATCCTCGACGGTGCCTACGAGAAGGACCTGACGGGCGTCGAGGACCTCGCGCGGGCGACCGTGCGCGCACACCTCGAGAAACTCGACGTCGAAAATCGGCTCGCGTGGGACGGCGAGCGCGCCCGTGTCTCCAGGCCGTAACTCGTCGGCCCGTCGCTCGGTTCGTTACTCGACCCGATCGGGCGAGGTGAGCTGGAACTGGAACGTCAACTCGTCCTCGATTTTCACCTTGACGCCGCCGAACCGGTCGGAGAGTTGTTCTCGCGCGTCGGCGCTCGGCTCGACCGTGATCGTGACGGTGTTGTTGTTCGCGTTGTACTCGATGCCGCCGACGATGACGTCGAATTCGAACAGGTCCGGTATCTCTTGTCTGAGATGGTCCCTGACCTCGGCGACCTGCGACTGTGCGTTGGCCATCTCGTCGTTGAGAGATGTCATTAGGTATTATAGGACACGATCGGGCGTAAGCGTGTTCCCCCGACCCGGTACGGGCGGGACCGACCGCTTCGGTAGCGACTGGTTTTTCCGCATCGGCGCGTAGGATCAGGCGTGCAATCGCTCGAAGCCGAACTCGAGGCGGCCCGCGCGCTCACAGTCGACGATCTCGCCGACGCCGTCGAGTCGATCGGCTTCGAGTGTACCCGCTGTGGGGCCTGTTGCAAGGGTGACGACGAGGACGACCACACGGCGACCGTGTTTCCGGACGAGGTTCGGGCTCTCGCGGCGAGTGACGAATACGACGGCGAGTACGATTGGCGCGACGTCGCGCGGCCGATGCCCTACGGCCTCGAGGACCGGGACGGCGACCTCGAGGGGGAAACCTTCGAGTGGGCGCTCCAGACCGCTGACTGCGGCGACTGCGTCTTCTACGCGGAGGACGACGACGGAACCGGGGCCTGCCGCGCGCACGACGATCGACCCTTGATCTGTCGCACGTACCCCTTCAGCGTCGCCGTAGCTGGAACCAGCCAGCCGATGGGCGAGGCGGTCGACGAGAGGGGCGTCGTCCGCGCCCACGAGTGCGAAGGGCTGGGCCGTGACATTTCCCGCGAGGACGCCGAGGACCTCGCCGTCGCCCTGAAAGAACGGGCGGTCAGAGAACTCGAAGAAGCGATCGCGGTCCGCGACAACTACGAACCTGCGGATCCGGGGCCCGGCGAGGTCGTCGTCCACGACTCCGAAGGGGCGAAGCGAGCGGACGGGACGCCGATCGAGGAGTGAAGCGAGAATCAAGCGTACGGCGCGCTGTGCGCGCCGTTTCTCCGACTGCGCCTGAGGCGCAGTCGGCCTTTTTTCATCGAAGTTTTTTGGCCGGTGTTCGAGCGCGGCCCGCGGCCGCGCGAGGACCCGGTCAAAAAAGTTCGTTTTTAGAACGTTTCCTCGATGATCTCGCCGACGGCGAAGTTCGACTTGACCTCGGTGACTTCGATCTTGACGCGCTCGCCGACGTCTGCGCCGGGAACGATGATGACGTATCCCCGTTCGACGCGCGCGATGCCGTCGCCCTGCTTGCCGATGTCTTCGATCTCAACGTACCGCGTTTCGCCGACGTCGACTGGTGGCTGTGGCTCAGACGGTGCGGTTTCGGTCTGGGTCGTCGCCGATCCGTCGTCGGTCGATTCGTCCCGCGAGATGAGCGCCACGCGGTACACCTCCCCCGGATCGATGTCCCCAGTTTCGACTTCCTGACGCGGTACCTCGATGACGTACCGATCGTCCTCCGCCGAGACCTCCGTACTGAACAGACACAGCAGTTTTTCAGATATTTCCACAGGTAGACCCTCGATGTTCACTCTGCGGCCCCTCCATAATAGAACTACCGACCGATTGTCGTCATTCCACGGCAAATAGCCGCACGTAGCGACGGATTAGGTCACTCGACCGCAATTATTGCCTCACAAACGACAGATTCAGCACGTGATCGATCGAGTCCGCGCGCGATCGGCGGGGTTCCGGATCGGCGTCGGACAGGCCTGTCAGTGCACGGTACGAACCGCGCCCGACCCGTGCTCGATCGGCACACTCACTCCGCGCGCTCGATCGGACGGGTCGTCACGAACTGCGTGAGATCGAACTCCGTGCCGAGGTCGGCCTCGAGAACGGACTCGTAGGGACGGTTGACGACGATGTCGCCGGCGGTGCTGTCGCCGACGCCGGGGATGGCGGTGAGTTCGTCCATCGAGGCGGCGTTGAGATCGAGCGGGTAGGGGACGGCGGTGACCGATCGGTAGCCGTGATCGACGACCGCGACGTCGATGGTGCGTTCGAGATCACGCTCGCCGGGTATGCCGACCAGCAGCGGATAGGTTCCCAGCTGGCGGCCGAAGGTCCGCCCGTCCTGGTGGTACTCGAGGTGGACGTCGGGGAGGACCGTTCCGGGCGGGGCGACCCGTTCGAGCATCGGCTGGTCGATTTCCTCGCGGATCTGGGTCTTGTAGCGCTTGAACAGCTGTTTGTGCTCGTTGGCGATCTGGGCCCCCGTCTCGCTCATGTCGGTGCCGTCGAAGGCCATCACCTGCCGGATGTTGATCCGGCGGAGCATGTACCCCTCGTCGTAGACGCGCTGGAGGAACTCGCGGTTGCGCTCGTAGGTCTCCTCGCGTTCACCCTTGAGGCCGTGCAGGAGGTTGATCCCCGGCAGAAGTTTCGGGAGCCGTCGCGGGGCGTCCGGACCGAACGTGGGCGCGTCGGCGGGATCCTCGCCGGGTCGCCAGCCCGCTTCCTCGTTGACGATCCGGACTGCCTCGAAGCACTCCTCGGCGGTGACGTTCAGGTTGTTCTCCGCCTGGACGATCGGATCGGCTGACTCGAGCCCGAACGCGGCCGTGTCGCCGGGCGTGTTGTGCTCGGCGATGATCCTGATCCCCTCCCGGCTCTCCTCGGGCCAGTTGACGATCGTGATGGGGTTCATGTTGTCCAGATGGAGCGTCTCGAGGTCCGGTGCGACATCGCGGATGCCGCCGTAGAGCTGCCGGAGGGCGTCCGGGTTCGGCGCTTCGCCGTCGCCGCCGTAGGCCAGGATATCGGCCTGCCGGCCGATCCGGAAGTGTTTGACGCCGTGGTCCGAGAGGGCGTCCACCTCGCCCACGACGGTCGGCGGCGGCCGAAACGAGGGGGTGCCGTAGAGGGGTTCGGTGCAGAACGAGCAGCGATACGCACAGCCCCGGGAGGTCTCGAGTTCGGCGATGAGGTGGTCGGGATGATTGGGATGATGTTCGACGATGAAGGCGCCGTCCCGGGCCCATCGCGACACCTCGTCGACGTCGCGCATCCGGTTGTTGAACCCCTCGAGTCCGCTCTCGACGAGGTCGAAGACGGCGGCCTCGACGTCGCCCTTGGCGACGAAGTCGAAGTCCAGGTCCTGGCGTTCGGTCTCGGTCGCGCCGGCGTTCTCGTCGCCGACGCCGAACTTGACGGGACCGCCCATCAGGCTCGTCCCGTTCGCCGTCCACGCGAGCTTTCGTACTTCGTCCGGCTCTGCGGGAGTACCGCCGACGTACTTGCCCGGCACGGTCATCCCGCCCAGGTAGATCATGAGGTCGGCCTCGTCGACGTCGCGCCACCGATCGGGGTCGTCGCGCAGGCCGTCGATCGTGTGGTACGTGATCCCCTCGCGGGGGACGCCCGCGTCGACGAGCGCACCCGCCACGTACCGCGGGTAGGTCGAGATGTACGGCGGCACCCCGAAGTGTGCGGGTTCGTCGACGTAGCCGTCGACGATCGTCACGGAGAGGCGTTCGGGGTCGGTCATGTCCCCGCGTAGCGCCTCGAGTGGTAAAACGGTGACTACACGCGGGACGGCGATCGATCGGAGCCGTTTCGGATCGCGCGGGAGAGCGACCAGGCCGGACGGAAGAACGGGACGGGCGCGGTTGACCGATCGCGTCGGCGCGTGCCGCTACCACCGCGTTAATGAGTCTGCTACCGCTAGCAACGGACATGCCACCGACCGAGGAAATCGTCTGTACCGCCGAGGACTGCTTTCTGGACCTGTTCGAGAACCACTACACCTACGACGTGCCGGACGACCTCGAGGTGTCCGACCTCTCCTGTCCGGTGTGTGGCGGAACCGACTGCCTGGAACCCGTCGAGCTATGACGGGACGGGCACGATATCGGCGTTCCACTCGTCAGACGTTTCTTTTTCAATTGCCAAAAGCAATAAGAACGTGCCGATCGTAACGGTTCATCCGGACATGTCTCTTCCGCTCCGCCAGCATCCTGGCCAGGTCCCCGCCAGCGACACGCCGCGTCCGATGGGTGATGTACCGTGAGTCTCAAAGACCTCGGGTCGTCCGTCGGGAACGCGATCTACCGGCAGATCGGCCGCGCGAACGCCCACCTCCAGAATCAGCGCTCGCTCCCCGTCGACGTCCTCGAAAACGAGACCACCTACCTCGTCGTCTTCGACGCCCCCGGTGCCGAACCCGACGACGTCCAGGTCCGGTACCTCTCGGGCACCGTCCGAACCCGGATCGATCGGTTCCGCCAGTTCCACGAGGGCTACGAGATGCGGTTCCCCGGCCGCGGGATGGCCCTCGACGGCGAGGCCGAGTTGCCCGACGACGCGGTCGTCGACCCCGACGCCGGTACCGCCCGACTCTCCGAAACCGGCACCCTCAGCATCGAGATTCCGAAGCGATCGGCGATCGACGCCGACGATACCGGTGCCGCCACAGCGACGACCGACGACGCCGACTCCGGGACGACGGAAGTCACCGTCGACGACTAACGGCGAGTCGACCCCGTCAGTCGACGAGCGGACGTTATTCGTCCGACTCGATCGTCATTCCCGCTTCGATTTCGAACGACTCGTCGCCGTCGAACCGCGTCGGGTCGAAGCGATCGATCCCGTCCCCGCCGAGGATCTCGCTCGCGATCCGTTCGCCGATCGCCGGCGCGCGCATGAAGCCGTGGCCCTGGAACCCGGTCGCGACGTACAGTCCATCGTCGAGTTCGCCGACCAGCGGATCGCGGTCCGGCGTCGCGGTGCAGAGCCCCGCCCACGATCGATCGACCTCGATCGCGACGTCGGAAAGCCGTCCCGCGACGCGATCGGCGAGCGCGTCCGCAAAGCCCGGATTCGCGTCGCGATCGTAGGCGTCGGGGTCGGCCTCGACCCGCTCCGTCCCGTCGCCGGCGAGCAGGCCGTCGGGGTGGGGCCGCAAGTAAAAGTCCTCGGTCGCGTCGAACACCATCGGCTCCGGAACGTCGGCGTCGGCGACCAGCGCCTGGACGCGGTAGGGTTTCATCGCGATGGCGTAGCCCGCGTCGGCGAGCAGTGACTTCGATCGCGCGCCGGCGGTCACGAGCACGGCGTCGACCTCGTGGACGGAATCGTCCTCGCGAACGACACGGGGCGGATCGGATCGAACCGTGACCGGCGTCTCGGTCTCGAGCGCCGCACCGGCCCCGTTCGCCGCGGCGGCGAGACACGCCGTGTACGCCGCGGGGTCCGTGTAGCCCGCCGCGCCCGCGATTCCGGCGACCTCGATGTCGTCGGTCTCGATCGCAGGAAATCGCTCGGCGAGGTCGTCCGGCCCGGCCTCCAGCGCGACGACGCCCTGGGCTTGCATCAGACGGACCTGCTCGCGGATCGCGTCGGCCCGCTCGGTGTCGCCCTCGCGGGCCAGCCAGACGTAGGGACACTCGGCGAACGGGAAGGTGTCGTCACCCGAGAGGGCGCGGAAGCGCTCGATCGCGTCGCTCGCGATTTCGGCGTCGAGCGGGTCGGCGAAGGCGTCGTAACAGACGCCCGCCGCCCGGCCGCTCGCGCCGCTCGCGATCGGACCGCGATCGTACAGCGTGACGTCCGTCCCCTCGCGCGCGAGGTCGTAGGCCGCCGTCGCGCCGACGGCACCGCCGCCGACGACGGCCACCTCGAGTCCGGCCCCCGCCTGCGTGAACGCGTCCGCACCGACCGCGAGTTCGGGTTGGTCGTCGGTCATTCGTGATCACGCGGCCAGCAGTCGTCGATCGGTCGGGCCGCGAGCCAGTCGAGCAACGCGTGCAACTGGTCGCGAGCGGCCTCGAACACCTGTGCCCCCTTCTCGGGGTCGGCCTGCGTCGGACGACCGACCGCGCCGCTCTCGGAGAAGTCGATCGTGTCGAAGCCGACCGCGGCCCCGTGGACGGACTCGCCCCAGCCGTCGCTCGCTCCCTCCTCGGCGGCCGCGAGTTCGTCCGCATCGACGAGGTCCTCGTGCAGGTGCCAGAGCAGGCTCGATTCCATCGCGTCCGCGTGGCCGCCCGCCTCGTCGAACAGGTCGTCGGCGACGTCCTCGACGCTGTCCCACCAGTTCCACGGCGGCGCGAAGGCCGTCCGATCGTCGCGCAGGGTTCGCGCGGCCCGGCGCAACGCGCCCGTGTTCCCGCCGTGACCGTTGACGACCACGACCTTCCGGACGCCGTGCTCGGCGAGGCTCGCGATCGTCTCCGTGACGTAGCGCTCGAACGCCTCCGGGGAGACGTACAGCGTCCCGTCGAACTGGCGGTGGTGGGCGCTGACGCCCACGGGGATCGTGGGGAGGACGACGCTGTCCTCGCGATCGGTCGCCGATCGGGCGAACGCCTCCGCGGCCAGGTGATCCATCCCGAGCGCCAGCGCTGGCCCGTGCTGTTCGGTACTGCCGACGGGGAGCACGCCGACGTCGGCCGCCCCCAGTGCGTCAGCGGCCGTCGCCGTCGTGCGTTCGGCGAGCAGTGTCATGCCCTCCTGTGGATGCCGGAGGCTCTTATGTGCACGGGACTGGCGATCGAATTCGATACGCCGGGGTCAGGACCGAAGCGAGTCGAGTCCGCGCGCCGGATAGCCGACGATCGTCGTCGCTCCAGCCTCACGAAGCGCGTCCGTCCGCTCGCGGACCGCGGCTTCGGTCCCCACCAGCGCGTAGTCCCGGGCCGCCTTCGACAGGATTTCACGCGCGCGACCGGTCGCGTTCGCGTCGGTCGGCGCACCGTCGGGGAGTGCGGCCGCGACCGACTGCCGTCGCGCGACGTAGTCCCCGACGGCGTCGAGGACGGCGTCCTCGTCGTCGGTCAGCACCGTCGGCGCGTAGACCGCGATGTCCCCGTCGAAGCCGGCCGCCCGGAGCGCCCGGAGTTCCCGATCGGTCGTCCGGGAGAGGAGGTCGTACTGGGTCCCGCCGGTCGCCATCGCGATCCGTTCGACGCTCTCGGTGCCAACCCACGCGTCCGGGTCGGCCTCGAGCGCGCGTCCGAGGCGCGGCGCGACCGCCCGCGATCGCTCCGCGTCGGTGAGGTAGGCCGGGTGGCCGGCAACCAGCACGCGCCCGATCGAGTCGGGAAAGTCCGCGACCAGCGACGCGTCGCCGAGCGGGTCGAAGCCGTCGGCCCGGACCGGCGTCGTGACCCGGACCTCGGCCTCGGCGGCGAGCGTCTCGAGCACGTCCGGGTCCGGCAGGTGTTCGCGGCCCTCGTAGTCGACCGCGATCGTCTCGACCGGGAGCGACGCGGCCGCCGAGACGTCACACTCGGTCGGCTTGAGCGCGATCGCGTCCAGTCCGACGCGGGCGACGGTACTCGAGGCTGTCAACATCGATACTCACCACTCAGAACGAGTAACTGCAAGCGTTCACAGTCGGTGCGGAACTCGATCCATCGTCTGTGCGACCATAGGCCTGCTGAGAGGCCAGTGCGCAAAAGGGTGACGTTCCGTGCAGCACTCGACGGGGGATATCGAGACCGGGATTCCGGTCAGAAGGCGGCTGGCGATGACTCGGCCACGGATGGGGTCGTTCGAGAGACTTCGTCTCTCGTGATCACGAAAATCTTCGATTTTCGAACGACCTCATTGACCGGGCCACAAGACAGCCACTCAGAGGGCGAAACCCGCCCGGCGACGAGTGGAACGTATGCGTCTTGAAACCTCGAAGGACCGGTATCCCGACCCGAAATCCGGTGGCGGGATTCCACGGTCTTTAGGCCGTGGAGGAGGTCAACTATTGGGTAACCAGGACGACCCCAATAACTGCGAACGCTATCCCGGCAAGTCTCGTTATCGTAACTTCGTCTCCGAGGACGACCATACCGATGAGGGCCGCGATGACGAAGTACATCGCACCGAGGGTAGAGACGATCGTCGTTGACCCTCCGGAGAGGCCGACGTACATCGAAATAAGGCCGATTCCGGTGAACAATCCGGCCGTGCCAGCGAGCAGTCCTCCTCTCGCAGTAATGGCGAGCGATGCGTCTGAAACGAGGATGAATCCGAGTGCGAGGGGTCCCGCGACGAGATAGGAGATCGCGGCGGCCGTCCTCGGGTCGATGGACTCCGACGCAGCGTTGCCCAGGACGACCCAGATTCCCCACGTTACCATCGTAATCGAACCGAAGAAAACGGCCGAATCTATCTCGGGGAAACCCATCAGTGCGTGATCTCCATCGCCACTGAGAAACACCTCCCCCTTCATTATCTGTGGTTGTTAAACAGCCTCTGTTCGAGAACGGAGCGCGCTAGTGCGCTGTATATGCAGCACGACTCGACAACCATCATCGGTAACTGCTAAAGACTCCCCCGTTCAGTTCGCACGTGTAGTGAGCGGGTGGTTCACCGGGTTCGGCGTGAACCAAACGACGTCGTCGTACTGAACGTATCCCCTGTATTCGGCACGAATCTTCCGTCGATCGCTATGGATTTCGACAGCGCCGGTCGATTACAACGTCGATCGATCGACCCGTTCCGGCGCTTCGAAGTCGGTCGCCAGTTCGAGCAACTGGACGAGGATGCGGCCGGTCGCACCCCAGACGGTGTAGCCGTCGACGTGGAAGTAGTGGATGACGATGTCGCCGTAGTAGGGGTGGTCCCGGCGCTCGTACTCGTAGTTGTCCGGATCGAGCAGGCCCGAGAGCGGCAGGACGACGATCTCGGCGACTTCCCGATCGTCACGGACGTACTCCCGGTCCGGAACGCGGGCCACGAACGGCGTCACGGCGTACTCCGTGATCGTCCGGATGTCGTCTAGCTGGCCGACGACCTCCGCCTCGGCGGCCTCGAGTCCGATCTCCTCGTTGGCCTCCCGGAGCGCCGTGTCGAGGATCGTCTCGTCGACGGGTTCGGCACCGCCGCCGGGGAAACTCATCTGCCCGGGGTGCTCGCCGAGGTGGTCGGCCCGGCGGGTGAACAGCAGGTGATGTTCGCCGTCGCGCTCGATGATCGGCGCGAGGACGGCCGCGTCGTACTCCTGGTCGTCGATCTCTCGCGGCTCGTGGCTCGCGATCGGGTCGAGGGTCAGTGTCGGTCCTGGCATGCGATCACTCGCGGGCCGCCTCTAGCCGCCGTCGGTCGTCGGCCACGTCGATCGGGGCCCACGCTTCGAGATCGTAGCTGACGTCGATCAGGTGATCGATCCGGTCGTCGTCGCCCGCTTCGATCGCTCGATCGACCGCGGCGGCGAACCGCTCGCGCGTCCGGTCCCCGAGGGCCTCGCGGTCGAGCCGTCGCGGCTCGACGTCGAGGATGTGGGGGACGTCCTCGGCGTGCTCCGGAACCGTCGGAAACGCCGTCGGTCCCGCGACCAGTAGCGGCCCGGCGTCCTCGTCGCCGGCACCGTCGGTGCCATCCCGCTCGTACCGGACGAGGGCGAACGTCTCGAGGGACCGCTCGATCGCGTCCGCGAGGGCGGTCTCGTCGACGGACTGGCCGTCGGCCCGGAAGGCGGCCTCCGAGAGTGCGCGTTCGAGTTCCGCGCGGGTCAACCCGCCGAAAAGGTCGACCACGCCGGCGAGTTCGTCGGCGGTGGCGTCCATAGGAGGCACAACGGGTGGTGATTTGATAAAGACTGTGAGCGCGTCGCCCGGCGCCGTACGGACCCCCGTCCGTCAGTGCCGGTGCGACCCAGGACGGTCGCGGTTGCGCGGGGAACTCGGTACAGCAGACCGTCTCAGTCGTCCGCGCTGGAGCCGATTCGGCCGCCGACCCACGGTTGCGCCGCCGCGCGAACGTCCCCCGGCGCGAAGGGGGCCTCGCGCCACGACGGCAGTCGTCGATCGGGACCCGGCGGGACGATCGACTCGGCGTAGCGGGCCAGTTGATCCCGTTCGCCGGCTCGATCGTACGAGAGGCCGTTGAACGCCGCGTCGGCGGCGTACTGATCGATCAGTCGCTCGCCGACGCTCCGGTACCGATCGGGGAGGGTGTCGTAGTCGGGCGCGACCCCGTGTTCCTCGATCACCCGCAGGAGGGTGGTCGCGACGTCGCGGCTCATTCCCTCCAGACCGGCCTCGCCGGCGACCGCGCGGTGGTCGTGGACGTGGCGGCCGAGGTCGACCTGCGCGGTACCCGCGAAGCCGGCGTGGGCGAACGCGTCGCCGAGCGTGCCGACCTCCAGTCCCCACGTGCGGGGCGATCGGAGGCGGCGGGCGAGGTCGGCGGTGGCCGCGAACTCGCCGGCGAGCGCGTAGCGGAACGAGCCGAGATAGTCGAGGATCGCCCCATCGTGGGCCCCGGAGAGCGTCCGGAGCAGGGGTTCGTAGAACAGGCGGAAGAGTCGGCCGTAGAGCCTGCCCTCCTCGACGCGCGCGTAGTACCCCTTCGAGAAGGCGACGTCCATCGCCAGGGGCGCGAGCAGGCGGCGGACGTGCTCGGCTTCGTAGCTGCGGGCGTCGGCGTCGTGGACGACCACGTACTCGCCGACCTCGGCCGCGGGGCCGAGCGCGAGCCAGACGTCCCGGCCCTTCCCGAACTCGCCCGCCAGTCCGGCCTCGTCCAGGAGGGTATCGACCGCGGGCGCGTTGCACCACAGCATCTCGATCGGGAGCCCGAAGGACGCGAGCCACTCGCGGAAGGGGCCGATCCGATCGAGAGCGGAGCGGACGGGAACGATCACGGCGGCGGGATCGAGGCGTTCGAGTTCGCCGAGCACGCGCGCGGCGGCCGAACTCTCGAGTTCGCGATCGGTCATCGGGACGACGACCGCCGCGTCCCGGACGGCCCCCGCGAGCGCGTCACCCGTCGCGACGCTCCCTGCCGCGCCGAAATCGTGGAGCGTCGCGATCCGCTCCTGGACGTACTCCATCGGTAGGGTATTCGGCCGAACCGGTAAAACGGCCACGACTCCGGCGAACGGTGTTCGCTCGCGCCAGCGTCGATCGGCGTCACCCCCGGATCGGTCGACGCACGGCCGACGGGACGGCCCCGCCTCGACCTTCGGGAAAGCCCCGGTCTTTTTCTCCCCTACCTGCGTACGTCGGCAATATGAAATCAGTCCGGAAGGCACTCCGTGACGGCGAACTCGAGAAGGACACGTACGATCGACTCGTCTGTTGCGAGTGCGAGAAGCCCCTGAAGACCGAGAACGATCCGGACGAGATCAAGACGGTCCGGATCTGTCCCGACTGCGCAGCGGAGTGGAAGGAGATCCGCTGAGGCGGACCGGCATCGTCGAACCGGTCCGGTGTGGCCGGTCCCGGAAGCCGCTCGCACCCGCGACGATCCGGCAGAGCCGGGTACACCCTTTTACGCTCCAGCGTCGCAGTGTCGGGCGTGAGCTACGCAGTCCTGCGCGATCGACTCCCGTCGCTCGCCGACGAGTCGAAGCGGATCGTCACGCTCCCCGACGGCAGCGTCGACTACTGCTACCGAGTGTCGGGAGCGGCCGGCGATCGGATCGAATCGTCCGCGGCGCTCGGCCGCCACCTCCGTGCGGGCGACGGCGAGACGTTCCCGATCGAACTGGTCGACGTCCGCCCCGGCGGGCAGGCGGTCAACGCCGCGACGCAGGGCCACGCGCTGGGCGACGACGCGACGGTCGTCGGTCACCTCGATGACGAAGTGCTCGCGGCTCTGCCCTTCGAGACCCACTCGATGGGGGCGCCCGCAACGATCCGCGTCTTCGCGTTCGACGGCGAGGAGGTCCTCTTCCCGGAACGATCGAGTCAGCCGCCCGACTGGACCGTCGACGACCTCACCGCGGTCGTCGACTGGGACCGGGTCGCCACCGCGGACGCCCTCTGCTGTGCGAACTGGGCCATCTATCGCGGTCTCACGGGCGTTCTCCATCGACTGGCCGCGAGCGCCGACGGCGTGCCCGTCGTGGTCGACCCCGGCGCGATCGAACTGGTCGCGGACGCCGACCTCGAGACCCTGCTCGACGCGCTGGCTCGCGCCGACGACTCGATCGACGTCGTCCTGAGCGTCAACCGGACCGAGTACGAGACCGTCGCGGCCGTCGCCGGTGTCCCCGGCGAGCCGACGACCGACCACGCCGAAGCGGTGCGGTCCGCGCTCGGGATCACCGCCGTCGTCTACCACGGCGCGGACGACGCGGTCGCGGCCACGCGGACGGGTGCGATTTCTGTCGCGATGCTCGAGACTCGCGACCCGGCGCTCACGCTCGGCGCGGGGGACCGTTTCTCCGGTGCGCTCGCCTGCGCGCTGGCGCGAGAGTGGCCGTGGGAGGCCGCGCTGGCTCTCGGGAACGCGTGTGCAGCCGCGTTCGTCGCGACCGGCGAGACCGCCGACGTCGAAGCGCTGGACGCGCGGTTGCGAGACCACCCGTGAGAACGATCGCTACGCTCGCTCGCCCGACAGCGCCGAGAAGATACGTTCCTCGAACTCCGGTTTGCTGATCCCGTCGGAGGGGCCGATCCCCTCCATGTGATCGATCGAGATCTGCCCGCCGCCCATGCGGGCGTGCCCGCCCGCGTTGGCCATCGGAATGTCGCTGACGGCGTGGCGGAGCGTCTCGCCCATGTGCACCCGGTCGTCCCGCGATCGGCCGGAGAGATGGAGGGTCCCGTCGTGCTCGCCGTAGACGACCACGGCCGTCACCCCCTCGAGGTGCATGAGTTCGTCCGCCGCCTGGGGAATCGCGTCGACGTTGCCGATTTCGCCGACGTCGCAGATCGCGAACGGCCCCTCGACGCGTTTCTCGGTGATCGCCCTCGCCTTGATCTGCAGGACGTCGTCGCTGACCTGCGGGTTGGCGATCCGTTCGAGCAGGTCCTCGTCGATGGCGTCGTAGAGGTACGCGGCGGCCTCGAACTCGGCCCGCGAACAGCCGTTGGTCAGGTGGTTCGTGTCGGACTGGATGCCGTAGAGCAGGCCCGTCGCGAGTTCCGGCGGGATCGGCGGGCCGTCCTCCTCGTCGTCCGCCGTCCCGCCGATCTCCTCGACGTACTCGACGAGGATCGTCGACGCCGCGCCGTACTCGGTTCGGACGTCCGTAAACTCCGTCCCGGCACCGTTGCCCGGATGGTGGTCGACCACGGCGATCGGTTCGATCATCTGCGCGCCCGTGAACCCGCGCGGCGTGTTGTGATCGACCAGGACGACCGCGTCGGCGGCTAGACCCGATCCCGACTCGACCCGCTCCAGGTCGAGGTCGAGAACGGTCCGGAACGCACGGTTCTCCTGGTGGCGGATCTCGCCGGGGAACTGCAGCGTCGTGTCGGTGTCGACCGTCTCCGCGATCGCGGCGACGCCCATCGCACACGACATCGCGTCCGGGTCCGGATTGGGGTGCATCAGGATCGCCACGTCGTCGTGGGAGTCGAGTACCCGCTGGAGCCGAACGCCCGGCGGACGGCGGAACCAGCGGACGACCCACCAGCCGCCGAGTCCGAGTCCGACCACGGCGAGGACGAGCAACGAGAGAACTAGCGGATCGAGCGACTGTGCCCAGTCGGAGACTGACTCGATTACCAACACGTCCGCCCCGGACGCGGCACTCGGGGGGACGCTCCGGGAACCCATATCGGACAATCAAATTGAACCCCCATGAAATTTCCCCTTAAGAACGGTGTTCCGATCGGCTACGACGGATCGCAGTTATCAGCCATCTCAGCAGCTCGTTCGGACGATCTGCGGACGATCACTCGCGGTAGGTCTCGATCGCGTCGCGGTACCCCTCGCGAAACGTCGGGTACGCGAACTCGTAGCCGAGGTTGCGAAGTTTCTCGTTGGCACAGCGCTTGCTGGTCAGGAGCCGTCGCCGCGCGGCTTCCGAGAGGTCGTCGGCCTCGAGTCGCTCCTCTTTGGTTCGCTTCGGCGGCCGATCGGTTCCGCACTCGTCGGCCAGCCAGTCCGCGAAGTCCCACTTGTCGACGGGTTCGTCGTCGACGACCTGGACGACCTCGCCGCGAGCGAGGTTCTCTTCGAGCAGGTAGCGAACCGCGCCGGCGGCGTCGTCCCGGTGAACCATGTTCAGGTACCCTTCTGTGACCGGCCCCTCGAGGTAGCGATCGAGGCGGTACCGATCGGGACCGTAGAGGCCGGCGTAGCGCGCCACGGTGCCGTCGAACCCGTACTCCGGGGGTCGTTCGAGCGCGATCCGCTCGGCCTCGGCGAGTACCGCGGTCTTGTCGGTGGTCGGCTCGATCGGCGTCTCCTCGTCGACCCAGTCCCCGTCGTGGTCGCCGTGGACCCCCGTCGAGGAGGTGTAAACCAGCCGTTCCGGCGGGCCGTCGCGCTCGCCGAAGCCCTCGATCGCCGTCTCCAGTCCATCGACGTACACCTCGCGGGCCGCCTCGGCACCGCGGCCGCCGCTGCTGGCGGCGAAGACGATCGCGTCGACGTCCGGAACCCCCGCGAGGTCGTCCGGGTCGGTGACGTCCGCCCGAATCCCCTCGAAGCCCGCGTTTCCGATTTCCTCGACGCCCTCGGCCGACCGGCGGACGCCGACGACTTCGTGGCCCCGATCGGTGAGCTGTCGGCCGAGCTCCAGCCCGACGTACCCACAGCCGAGAATTGCGACGTTCATACCGGATTTCGTGTGTGGATCGTCATAACCACACCGCTCGCGGCTCGTTTTTCGGCGCGTTTTCGTGGCTTTTTCGTGCGATCAGGTGTGCAGCGACTTTCAGTGGCTACTATCTTAAAACAGCGAGAGAATCCCGCCCTTTGGGGCGGGCGTGAATCGCGTCACTTGACTACACAACCCACCGTCTCGCCGTCACAGAGGACCGCTTCCGATCGAACGGCACCGTCGAGATTCCTCGCATCGGACGTTACGACACCTGTTCGCTGTCAGTGAACGTGACAGTCTCTTCGTCCGATTCGACAGTCGTGACGATCGTGATCCACCCGTCGTGTTGCTCGATCTTGCGGGCCTCTTGTAACGTGAGTTCGACGCGTTTGGTCGTCGTGTGGGATGCGCCGGATTCAAGCGTGCCGACATCTTCCGTCCCCTCCCAGACGAGGTCGTCCGTGTCGGTACTGTCCTCTCCGGCGAATATTCTGGTGTATACGGTTACCTCGCTCGCGGTTTCGTTCTGGTTGTTGTCTACGGCCGCCGTCACGTCGCGACAGGTCTGCCCGCACTCCTCGATTTCGTGCAGCGTGAACGAGAACGGCGGGACATCCGCATCGCCGTCCGATTCTTGATCGTACTCCGTCCCAGTGGGGAATTCGTCGATGGTGTCACCGGATCCACTTCCCGGAGCCGGACCGACGCCAAGGTAAAAGGCCGTCCCGAGGCCGATGAACAGAAGCACTACGACGAGGATACCCCCCATGACGTGTTTCCAATTCATGTGGATCTAACCATCCTGGTACTCGACGGCGATTCCTTCGGGGACGGGCTTGAGGACGTAACTATCCGTCTCTCCACGTCCAACCGGCATGAAGTCCGCCGTGAACGTCGTGCGTGTGTCCTCGCGGATGTCGAACTGCTCGTTGAAGGTCAGTGGTGCCTCACCGGGGACCTCGACTGTCGCATCGGAACCGTCCTCGAGCGTGGCGTCGATCCCATCGGTGTCCAGCTGGAGAAACTCGTACGTAGCCGTCTCGAGATCGCGCTCGTCGACGAGCTGAGTGGCATCACCCTGTAACTGGACGAGATCGGCGTTCTGTGGCTCGTCGTACTCATAGTAGTCGCGATCGGCGGGCTCTTCACCCTCTTCGTCGCCGGCCTCGGCGTCCTCCGGACCGAGCCACATTCCGACGATGGTGACGACACACGACTCGAAGTCCCCGATGTCTCCGGGCTGGTCAGTCACCTGCGTCGCAAGCGTGCCGGTCGAGCCGCCGAGACAGCCGGCGAGTCCGACTATCCCTGCCGTCACGGCGCCAGTTGTCGCGAGATACGTCCGTCGATCGATGGCAGTATTATTCGTGTCCATTGGTATGTATTCTGATATGTATCGCAAACGCAAATAGTCGAGCGGTCGGTTATGCGTCGGCGCCTCTGTCAGCGTTCTCGTCTGCGGTCTCGCCGTCACCAAGCAGGTCGCTCAGTGACTCGCCGAGATTGTCGATCGAACCGCTAAGGAACGACTCGATACTGTCGTGGATCTCGCTCACGCGGTCGGGCACCTGCTCGGGCAGCCCGTCGCTCGGACCGACGCCGTCAGCGTTGTCGGCGCGGTCCTCGCCGGCGTCGGCAACTCCGCCGTCGTCAGCCGGGGGGTTGTCGTCGTACGCGTCGGTACCGCTGTCGTTCGCCTGGTCGGCCGGGCTGGCGGCACCGAGCGCCGCCGCACCGCCGAACAGGAGCAGGGCCGCAACCGCGATCGTGATCAGCTGTCGTGTTCTCATTGCATCCGCTCATCTATCACAGTTCCTGATATACACTGAACTTGTTGACTCCGATTCAACGTCGTTTTCCCCGGTTTGTCTCGGTTTATCGGATCGCCGTAGTCGGGCGATTTCGACGGATTGGCTCGATTCGAGACACTCGCTGCTGGTGGCTCGGTTGTTAGTGTCACGGTTCGGAAAGGTGAACGCACTTCGCCGCGTTCCACCGTTCACCCGAACCGAGCAGCGACACGTATGCCGATCGTCCGCCGAGGTATCCGGTTGAACCGGACCAGAAGATACTCGTGGAGTGGGGCGAACCCCGACACAGAGTACATGTCGCGATCGAACCGCGAACCGGGCGACGTCCGGTGGGGCTGGGACTGTCCACGATGCGATCGAGCGACCAGGGTCCGGCGGGATCCGTCGACCGGCACCTACCGCTGGGAGTGTCCGGACGAGACGTGTCCGGCGGTCGGCTTCGGCTTCATCTCGCGCCGTCGCGCACGCCTCGCGCTCCGGGAGTTCCGGACGCGAGAAGACGACATCTACCGGTAGCCCGACGCGATCGGAGGCCGACGGCTGCGTCAGGGCGCGCCGTCCGCGATCACGTACTGGACGTGGACGAACTCCTCGAAGGACATCGGCGCGCGCCGTTCGATCTTCTGTTGTACCTCCTTGGCGTCCATCTCGATCTCGAGACGGCTCTCGACGGCGTCCACGTCGAGCACCGCGGTCGACATTCCAAGCAAGAGGTGCTCGGTGGCCATCGTTTCGATCGTCTCGGCGTCGGGTTCGCCGTCGGCCAGCGACTGGATCTGGGCGGCCTCCTCGAGCGTGAGGGCCGGCGAGTCGCCGTCGACCAGCGCTTCGAGCCGGTCGCGATCGACGTCGGTTTCGTCGGCGACGGCGTCGAGACCGTGCTCCGCGACGACCGCCGCGAGGTCGCGATCGTACTCGTCTCGGAGGGCCGCGGGCGAGTCCGGGACGGACATCCGCTGTTCGTAGAACATACCGAACGTGAGTGCGGGCGGGCCCAAGTGAATTACCATTGTTCCGTGCCCCATCCACGGGAGCCAGTGTCCTGTTCCCCACCGAAACTCGGGGGCTGGCCGGACGGGTACGAACCCCAAACGTTCAACAGGGGTCCCACGTATTGGCGAATATGAAAGTCGCCCTTATTGGGGTTGGACAGGCCGGTGGAAAGGTCACCGAACAGCTCACCCGATTCGACGCGAACATGGGATACGGTGCCGTCCAGGGTGCACTGGCCATCAACTCCGCGGAACCGGACCTCGAATCGCTCGAGTTCGCGGATACGCAACTGATCGGTGCCGATCGCGTCAACGGCCACGGCGTCGGCGGCGACAACGAACTCGGCACCGAGATCATGCAGTCCGACATCGAGCAGGTTCTCGGCGCGCTCGACGGCCGCGTCACCTCGAAAGCCGAGGCGATTTTCGTCGTCGCCGGCCTCGGCGGCGGCACCGGCAGCGGCGGCGCACCCGTTCTCGTCCACCACCTCCAGCGGGTCTACGACGTCCCCGTCTACGCGCTGGGCGTCCTGCCCGGCCGCAACGAGGGCTCGCTCTACCAGGCCAACGCCGGCCGATCGCTGAAGACGCTCCTCCGCGAGGCCGACGCGACGCTCCTGATCGACAACGACGCCTGGCACGAGCAGGGCGAGAGCGTCGAAGGTGCCTTCGAGACGATCAACGAGAAGATTGCCCGCCGGGTCGGCCTGCTGTTCGCTTCCGGCGAGGCGGTCGAGGGGGTCGGCGAAAGCGTCGTCGACTCGAGCGAAGTGATCAACACCCTTCGATCGGGCGGCGTGGCGACGCTCGGCTACGCCAGCGCGGTCGCCGCCGAGGAGAGCGCGGAGAACATCAACACGGTGATGACCGTCGCACGACAGGCCCTGCTGACCGGCACCAGCCTGCCGGACGCGACGACGGCCGACTCGGCGCTGCTGGTCGTCGCCGGCGATCCCGACCGAATTCCCCGCAAGGGCGTCGAAAAATCCCGCAAGTGGCTCGAGGAGGAGACCGAGAGCATGCAGGTCCGCGGCGGCGACTTCCCGCTCGAGAGCGATCGACTCGGCGCGCTCGTCCTGCTGGGCGGGGCCGAACGCTCCGATCGGATCGATCGGTTCATGGAGCGCGCCAGGGAGGCGAAACGCGCCCAGGAGCGCGACGACACCGATCACGCCGAGGCGTTCGCGGACGATCGACTCGAGAACCTGTTCTAGATCGGGAGTGAAACGTCGGAAGTGATTTTTACTTTCGGTTCACTCTACCGTGATAATGACTGACGGGTGGACTGGCGGGGTCGTCGAATCGATCGGAGCCGACGGGTCGCCCACCGTCGACGAGTGGCAGCCGGTCACCGTTCCCGGCCGGTCCGGCGCGTTCGCCGCCGATCGAGACGACGGAACGATCGCGTACCGGGCGACGGTCCCGGATCCGCGCGAGCGCGACATCGAACGAACGCTCCTGGAACTCCGCGGGACGTACGGTCGCACGCGGGTCTGGATGAACGGGACCGAACTGGGCGAACACGAACCGCACTTCGTCCCGGCGCGGTTCGAGTTCGAACCGGACGCCGAGAACGAACTGCTCGTCGTCTGCGAACCGCCGTCGTCGTTCGACGGGATCTACGGCACCGACGAGGTTCCGCCCGAGACGGCGACGCCCGGGATCTGGTGGGACGTAACCGTCGACTCCCGACCCCGGACGTTCTGCCGACGACTCGACGTGACGCCGCGACTGGACGGGGACGGGGCCGCGATCGATGTCGACCTCGAGATAGACGCCGGCGCGGCGCTCGACGACGCCGTCACGTTCTCGGTTCGACCCGAGGGGTTCCGCGGCGGCGCCTCGATGGAGCGAACGCCAGTCACGGCGGCCGCCGGCGAGCGCGTGACCGTCTCCAGGACGATCGAGGTTCGCAACCCGTCGCTGTGGTGGCCGCGCGGACACGGCCCCCCGCGTCGGTACACCGTGCGCGCGAAACTCGGCGGGGACGCCGTCGAGGAGACGGTCGGGTTCTGTCACGTCGAGCGCGACGACGACGGTCTGGTCGTCAACGGGACCCGGGTCCCCGCCCGCGGCTTCACGCGACTCCCGGGCGGCGATCCGGAGACCGACGTCGAGCGGGCGGTCGAGGCGAACGCGACGATCGTTCGCGCCCGCGCACACGTTCCACCGCGGGAATTCTACCGGGCCGCCGACGAGGCCGGCCTCCTCGTCTGGCAGGACCTCCCGGCGATCGGCCCCGACATCGACGTCGACCGCGGGACGACGCTGGCGGCGACGCTCGCGGACGCGTACGGACATCATCCGAGTCTCGCGATGTACGGCGTCCAGGACCAGCCGACGGACCCGTTCGCCGACCCGCTCGGAGCGGGATTCCTCGCGAAGCTTCGACTCCGGTACCGGGTGTGGCAGACGACGGTCGACCACGACGCGGCGAGATCGATCGCCGACGCCTTCCCGGACGATCGGCCGGTCGTCCCCGTCACGGGCGCGCCGGGGACCGATCCCGACGCCGCCCACCTCGCGCCGGGTTGGCAGTACCTCGCGCCCGCGGACGTGGACTGGCTCCTCGATCGGTACCCGTCGCTCGGGTCGATCGTCACCGGGTTCGGGGCCGGATCGCTGGCCGCGGACGTCGATCCCGAGGCGGTGCCGGGGCTCGATCGGGCCGCTCCCGCCCGGCGGCCGGACGACGTCGAGGACTCCCAGCGCTACCAGACCCGGACGCTGAAGACCGTGAGCGAGGCGCTCCGGCGGCGGGGCTGTGGCGTCCTCACCGCGGCGACGCTCCGGGACCCGACGCCGGGTGGCGGGATGGGCGTCCTGGCCCACGACGGCGAGCCGAAATCGGCCTACGAGGCGATCGCGCTGTCGTACGAACCGGTCCAGGCCGTCCTCGACGGGCCGCCGGAACCCGGCAGCGTCGGCATCACCCTCTGTAACGACACGGCCGACGAGCTCGAACCCACCGTCGGCTGGCGTGCCGGGACCGAGACCGGCCAGACGTCCGTCAGCGTCGGCCCGCTCGAAACCGCGAGTGCGGGAACGGCGACGATTCCGGCCGACGCCGATCGAATCGACCTCGAAGTATCGACGTCCGATCGAACGGTTCGCAACCGGTACGATTTATAAGCGGCTCGTCACCCTTGTTACGGTCCAACACGGTAGAACGGGGGCCCTGCTAACGGTTTTCACGGGTTTCGTGACCGGTACATTTAAATTACAGGCGACAGTAGTTGGCGGTACCAGAACGCCACCGGGGCGCGTATCGCTCGACGATCGATGACAGGAAATCTTATTCACCGAGGTTTCGCAGATCGTGAGCGGTCGCTTTACACGGCCAGACGTCTCCAGACGGATTCCGCCCGACCGACGGGTCAGGTCTCGACGGCGACGGACGGCCACTTCCCCGGTGCGGGTATGGCACAGAGGTTTGACTAACACATGGTAGACGAATCGAAAAACATCGAACTGACAGACGACGACCTCGAAAACAAATCGAAAGGACAGCTCATCAAGATGGCCGGTCAACTCCGAGACCGGCGAAACGAGCTGAACCAGATGGCGTCCGAACGGGCGTCCAAACGCGACGAGCTCAACGCGAAGACGCGCGAGAAGGTCGACGAGGCCCAGGAACACCGCGAGAAGCGCGACGAGCTCAACGAGAAGGTCCAGGAACACAAAGAAAAGCGCAACGAGCTCAACGCCGAAGCCAACGAGCTGTTCGACCGCGTCGAGGAGCTCAAATCGGACATGGAGCTCAACGAGGGTAAGGACCTCGAGGAACTCGAGGAGGAGATCGAGCAGCTCGAGTTCAAGCAACAGACCGAGGTTCTCTCCAGCGAGGAGGAGAAAGAGCTCATCGAGAAGATCGAGTCCAAGCGCGAGGAGTACGAGGAGCGCAAGCAGAAACTCGATCAGAACGAGGACCTGGAAGAACTCGTCGAGGAAGCCGAGGAAGTCCGATCGGAAGCCTCCCAGCACCACCAGAACGTCACGGAACTCGCGGACAAGGCCCAGGAACATCACAACCAGATGATCGAGGCCTACCGCGAGGCCGACGACATCCGTGACGAGGCCGACGAGATGCACGAGAAGTTCGTGGAGGCCCAGGAGGCCGCCGACCAGCACCACGAGGACTTCGTGCGCGTCCAGAAGCGCCTGCGCGAACTGGACAAGAAGGAAGAAGAGGAGCGCAAGTCCGAGCGCGACAAGAAGAAAGAGGAGGCCAAAGAAGAGGCCGAGGAGATCTATCAGAAGTTCAAGGAAGGCGAAACCCTCGACACCGAGGACCTGATGAAACTCCAGAAGACGGGACTGCTCTAGCTCGGTTCGTCCACCTGTGTCTCTGCCGTTTTCGCTCACCCCGTGAGCGACTGCGTCGCGATCCGCGGGTTTTCACGCACCTGGTACCGACCGCCAGCGTCTCACTCCCGTGAATCGTCACCGCCTTCGAACTGGCTGGTCGCGTTCGCGGCGCTTCCACACCCCTTTTCGATCCGTGACCGCGATCGTATCGCGAGCCTACGCGCGGTCTGCACCGGCGTGAGGGGTGCTGGCGGCGGTTCGCTAGCGGCGCGGCGACCCGGAATGGGGGGTCGAGAACTGCCGCCGTTCCGCCGGTCGTAGTCCGTTCCTACCGCACCGCGTTCGCGCCGGAATCGACCGCCAGCGGGCCGGCGCGGGTTAGTCTACTTATAATAATATCCTCGGACTCGCTTCCATCGATCATGTACGGAGAGAGGGACGACGCGAGCGTCCTCGTGCCGGGGATCGACGCCCCGAGCACGGTCGCCTGCCTGCGCTCGTTGCGTCCACGCGGGGTCCGGACGATCGTCGGCTCGGAGCGCGCGACGACGCCGGCTGCCGCCTCGAGATACTGCGACGAGTTCGTCCAGCTACCCGATCCGGCGGCGGATCTGTCCGCGTACGGCGACGCGTTGCTCTCGATCGCCGAGCGACCGGACGTCCGGACGATCGTCCCGGTCCGGGAGGAGGACGTTTACGTCCTCGCAGCGAACAGGGCGGCGTTCGCCGACGTCGTCGCGACGCCGTGGCCGACGTTCGACACGCTCCGGCAGGTTCAGGACCGCGTCGACCTCTTCGCGGCCGCGGAGGCGGCCGGCGTGGCGACCCCCGAAACGACGCTCTTGTCCGAGTGGACCGACTGGGAGCGCGAGACGATCGTCAAACCCCGGTACACGGTGGCCGCACCGGAGTATCTCGGTCCGGACGCCGACTGCGAGATCGGGTCGACGGTCTACCGGACGCCCGGGAGTCCGCCGGACGTCGCCGCCGCCATCGAACGACACGGCCACGAACCGCTCGTCCAGGAACTGGTCCCCGACTCGCGGGAGTACGGCTTTTTTGCCCTCTACGACCACGGGGAGCCGATCGCGACGTTCCAGCACTGCCAGCACCGCGGCTGGGAGTACTGCGGCGGGCCGAGCGCCTACCGCGAGTCCGTCTCGATCCCGGCGCTGGAGGACGCGGGTCGGTCCCTGCTCGACGAACTCGAGTGGCACGGCCTCGCGATGGTCGAGTTCCTGCGCGACCCCGAGACGGACGCGTTCAAGCTGATGGAGATCAACCCCCGGTTCTGGTCGTCGCTTCCCTTCTCCGTTCGCGTCGGGGCCGACTTTCCGTACTACTACTGGCGGATGGCGATGGACGAACCGATCGAACCGGGGCCGACCTACGCGGTCGGCGTCGGCGGCCACCTGCTCCGGGGCGAGGTGAGCTACCTGCACAGCATCCTCGCCGAGGAGTACCCGACGGTCGAGCGCCCCGCGTTCGGACCCGCACTCCGCGAGGTCGCGACCTCCCTCGTTCGCGAACCCCGGTTCGACTACGCCGTCGCCGACGATCCGCGCCCGTTCGTCAGGGACGGGTTGAACGTCGTCCGGGACTGGTGGGACGGGTACGCGCGGCCGCGGCTGGTCGACGACGCTCGATCGGACGCGTCGGCCGCCGGGGACGGCCCGATCGACGACGAGCGGGATACGGTCGAAACCGATCCGTCGCCGTAGGCCGCCAAACCGATCCGTCGCTAGAGGCCACCGATCGACTGCCGTGGCGTTCTCGGACCGGCAACACTTAACGGGACCGCACCCCCAGCCACCGGTATGCATCGAGGTGTCTCCAGTGGTCAGTAGCGAGGGAATCGGCAGACTGGTGATCGTACTCGCCGGCGGCGTCGCGTTCGCCGTGATCGGGTTCGCTCTCTTCGTGGCCTACCCGGCGACGCTCGCGGACCTCCTCGGAGTCATCGCCGCGCTCGTCGTCGTCGGGATCGGCCTCCGGATCGCGGGATCGATCGCCGACTCGCAGTTCCCGGGGTACGACGTCGCCGAGGTCGCCGTCGAGGGGCCGATCACCCGCGACGGCGGCGGCGGGCGATTGCCCTCGAGTCCGCGGACGACGCCGGCAGACGACGTCGTCGAGCAGATCGATCGGGCCGACGAGGACGACAGCGCACAGGCGCTGTTGCTGAAGCTCAACACGCCGGGGGGCGAGGTCGTCCCCAGCGACGACATCAAACGCGCCGCCGAGCGGTTCGACGGGCCGACGATCGCCTACACGAGCGACGTCTGCGCCAGCGGCGGTTACTGGATCGCGAGCGGCTGTGACGAACTCTGGGCCCGCGACGCGAGCATCGTGGGCTCGATCGGCGTCATCGGCTCGCGGATCAACGCGAGCGACCTCGCCGACAAGGTGGGCCTCTCCTACGAACGGTTCGCCGCGGGCGAGTACAAGGACGCCGGGACCGCGCTCAAGGAGATGGACGAGGACGAGCGCGCGTACCTGCAGGGGCTGATCGACGACTACTACGAGACGTTCGTCGAGCGAGTCAGCGACGGCCGCGGACTCGATCCCGAAGCGATCCGCGAGACGGAAGCCCGGATCTACCTCGGCGAAACCGCCGTCGAGATGGGGCTGGTCGATCACCTCGGCACCCGTCGAGACCTCGAGCGCGAACTGGCCGATCGGCTCGACACCGACGAGGTGACCGTCGAGGAGTTCGAACCCGAACGGCCGCTGATGGCCCGCGTCGGAGCCGGCGCCCGGAGCGTCGCGTACGCACTCGGCGCGGGGATTGGCGGTGCCGTGCTGGGCGAGGACGGCGATCGCGAGTTCCGTCTGCGCACCTGATCGATCCCGAAGGGCCGTCGGCCGCGACCGCCGCGAGAGACGCCGATCGGACGCTGACGGGTGAACGAGTAAGTGGTTTTATCGTTGCACAGAATGGAACGGCTACCGTGACAACGCTGGTCGTCTGTCTCGACCGAACCGACGACGTCGGGCGCAAGACCGGGCTCCGGTCGCCCGTCGTCGGCTGGGAGGCAGTCCGCGCGCTCGTGACCGACGTCGGCCTCGCGGATCCGGAAGATTCGGGGGTCAACACCCTGCTCGAGACGCTCCGGGTCGCCCAGAGCCTCCGCGACGAGGACGAGGACGTCGTCGCCGCCGTCGTCTCCGGCGACCGGGAGTCGATGGTCTCGGCCGATCGGGCCGTCGCACGCCAGCTCGACGACCTGATCGACGATCACGATCCCGACTCCGCGGTCGTCGTGATCGACAGCGCGGAAGACGAGCGGCTGGTACCGATCGTCGAGAGCCGCGTCCAGGTCGATTCGGTCGATCGGGTGGTGGTCCGCCAGGCGCGGGACATCGAGTCGACCTACTACCTGCTCAAGCAGTTCCTCGCGGACGAGGAACTCCGCCAGACGGTGCTCGTGCCGATCGGGCTGACGCTTCTGGTGTTCCCGATGCTCGCGGCCTTTGCCGGTCCCGCCGAGGGCGCGGCCGCGATCACCACCGTCATCGGACTCTTCCTGCTCTACAAGGGGTTCAACGTCGACGAGGTCCTGACCGGGCTCGCCCACCAGGTCCGCGAGTCGCTGTACTCCGGTCAGGTGTCGGTCGTCACCTACGTCGTCGCCGCCGGGCTGACGCTCATGGGCGTGTTCGCCGGCGGACTCGCCGTCTCGGGCCTCGAGAACCAGCCGGGCGTCCTGATTCCCGCGATGCAGTTCGCCTTCGACAGCGTCCCGTGGCTCGCGATGGCCGCCCTCACCGCGAGCGCCGGTCGACTGCTCGACGAGATCATCGGCGACGAACCGATCCGGAGTTCGTACCTCAACCTTCCGTTCATCGTCGTCGCCGTCGGACTGGTGATCCGGGGGTTCTCCGCGTACTTCCTCGAAGAACAGGGCGTGATCGAACCGTTCGTCGTCCCGGCGATCGAGCAGGGCGTGCTCTCGGTCGACAGTTTCACCGTGACTGCGGGCGAGCGGCTGGCGCTGTTCGTCGTCACCGCGATCGTGGTGAGCCTCGTCGGCGCGCAGGTCGCGTCGCACTTCAGCCGAACCGTCGAGAGCGGCGAGGTGACCGACGGCGGCGAGGCCGCCTCCGAACTCACCGACGGCGGTCCGACGGCCGACTACCCGACGCGGTCGCCGGCCGACGCCGCGACCCGCGACGACGACCTCGAATCCGATCGGCGGGACGCGAGCACCGGCGCCGACGCCGATCGGCCGAATGCCCGGGAGGAGTGACGCGCCGGCCCGACTCGGCACGCCTTTATTACTGAGCCCCCAGTCACCACCATGAGCGAGACAGACGGCGCGTGGGTCAGTCTCTTCTCGGGCGGCAAGGACTCCGCGTGGGCGCTGTACCGGGCGCTCGAACGAGGACTCGACGTCCGGCGACTCGTCACCGTCCACCCCGACGGCGACTCCTACATGTACCACGTCCCGGCGACCAACCTGGCCGGGCTAGCCGCCGAGAGCATCGGCATCCCGCTGGTCGACGTCGAACCCGACGACTTCGACGCCGAGTCGGCGATCGACGCGAGCGCCCAGGGCGACGACGAACTCGAGCCACTTGAGGCGGCCCTCGTCGCCCTCGACGACGACCTCGCGGGCGGCATCGCCGGCGTCACCGCGGGGGCCGTCGAGAGCGAGTACCAGACGAGTCGGATCGAGGCCATGTGCGATCGGCTCGGCTGTGACCTCTTCGCCCCCCTCTGGCAGGAGGACCCCCGAGCGCTCGCCGACGCGATGCTCGACGCCGGATTCGACATTCGGATCATCCGGGTCGCCGCCCACGGGCTCGACGAGTCGTGGCTCGGCCGGCGACTCGATCGCGAGGCGCTCGCCGACCTCGAGCGGCTCAACGAGGAGTACGGCGTCCACATCCTGGGGGAAGGCGGCGAGTTCGAGACGCTGGTCGTGGACGGGCCGCACATGGATCGGGCGATCGATCTCGAGTACGAACCCGAGTGGGAGGGGCCCCGCGGGACGGTCCGGGTCACGGACGCGAAACTGGAGTGAGCGGATTCCGGCCGGTCGACCGGACCAGCCCGTTCTCCTGAACGATCGATGGACCCAGCGTTTCACTCGACGGCCGAACCTCTTTGCAGGTCGTCGGCGACAGGGCCGATGGGATGATCGGAAGCGATCGCGACCTGTTCGTCCGGGAGCTTCGGGAACTCTATCACGTCGAGCGCGAACTCGAGGACCTCCAGACCGAGTTGGCCGAGTCGGCCACGGACGAGGACCTCCAGACGTTCTTCACGGCCCACAGCGAGACGACGACCGACCAGATCGGGCGGCTCGAGACGCTGCTCGACGCGATCGAGGCCGAGGTCGAACCCGGTCCGATCGAGAACGCGGCGCTCGAGGGCCTCCGCGAGGAGCGCGAGGCGGTCGTCGCGGACCTCCAGGATCCGGTCCTCGGCGACCTCGTCGAGGCCGAACTGGCCCGGGCGATCGAGCGCCTCGAGATCACGAAGGTCGAGATGCTCCTCGAACTCGCTGATCGGATGAACGTGCCCAACGAGGTCGTCGAACAACTCGAGACGACGAAGACGGAGATGGAAACCGGGCTCGATCGGGCGCAGAAACTGACCGCGATCTAGAGTAACAACTGAAAGTCAAAGCACACCTGATCGCAGGACTGCGTTGCGATCAGTGGTAACTCGTTTCAGTTGCTACTATAGCAGTAGTTGGTAATACGGTTTCTTTATTCCGTCTGCGCCGTGAATCTGAGCCAGTCGATTCGTCACGTGCAGATGCGAACTGACCGCCGGCCGTTCTATCAGAAATTATTGGTATTCAGAATGTCATACTGAATACGGGCGCGAATGTCGCACGAGATCGGGCCCGATTTGCGAAGGTGGTGATCGATCAGTACAGAGAATGCACTTATCGGCACAGGCAGTGTATTGTTCCTCTGCATGCCCGAAGAAGTGCTGTTCAAATCAGAGAGCGGCCAGAACCGAGAAGAAATCGCATCGTATCTTCATAGTGTCGCCAAGAAACTCGAACAAGGCGACGCAGTCACGCTAAAATCGGGTTCTGAGTCCGTGACGATGGAACCGCCAGCCCACCCAACGTTTGAGGTCAAAGCCGAACGCGAAGGGCCGACGGACGGGCCCGGTAAATTGAGTATCGAGTTCGAACTCGAATGGGACGAGAACGGCAGTGAGGGAGACAGCGAGAGCGGCCAGTTAGAAATCGAGTGATCAGTTCGCACGTGTAGTGAGCAGGTGGTTCACCAGTTCCGGCGTGAAACAACCGAAGTCGTCGTGCTGAACCCATTCTCTATCTTCAGCAGGCGGCTTTTGACAGCTATCGGAGAGATTGATCGTCCCTCCGTTACCTACTTGGCCTGTACGTAACACGAGTTTCACATAGGATTCTGAATAAAGAAACCGTGCTACTGTCTACTGATAGAGTGACGGGAGGGCGACGCCGCTGGCCTCGAGCACCGCCTCGCGGTCGTCCGGATCGGTGACCGTCCACCACGCGAGCCGATCGATCTCGAGCGGGCTGTAGCTCGTCTGAAACGCGAGCCACTCGCAGGAGGCGATCGTTCGCAATGCCGTCGTCGTCGAAAGCGGCGACGACTCGAGTTCGGACGCGACGGTCTCGACGAACTCCCTCACTTTCGGATCCGGCCTGACCGTGTCGACGCCCGCGAGCTGTCTGAGGTACTGGAACGTCGCGGGGCCGACGCCGGAGATGGCGCCGATCGGGTCCGCCTCGTAGCGGTAGTGGTCCGCGGTCGCCGCCCAGGCCTGCAACGCCGCGAGGTCGTCGTCTTCGGGCCGATCGGCGAGGATCGACGCGGTCTCCAGGAGGACGTGGCGCTTGCGCTGCGCCCCGAAGGCCGCGACGAGGGCGTCGTCCTCGGCCTCGATCGCGGCGAGGTCGGCGAACGTCGTCACGCGACCAGGATCGACGAACGCGTCGCGAAACCGGTCGACGCACGGCACGATTCCGCTGACGAAGCGCTGCCCGGTCGTCGAGGCGGCGGCTTCCGCGAGCAATAACAGCGGGTCGGAGCCGGTCCACCAATCGAGCGATCGGTGCGCGTCGGCGAGGGCCCGGGCGGGCGTTCCGTGCGCGTACCGATCGAGGACCGCCTGTGGGGACGTCATGACCGTCTGTTCCAGCCATCACACGGGAGATATAAAGCTGTACTGCCGATCGGGACCGGGCGCGGCGATCGAGACCGCGGCCCGGACCCGGTCTGCGGGCGCGTCACTGGTGCGAGCCGTTCGTCACTGCGGTGAGCCGTTCGTGATCGTCGTGTGGGCCCCGATCAGCGCCCCCGCGAGGTCGAGGTCCTCGAGGTGGGTCCCCTCGTCGATGATCGAGTGACGGATGTCGGCGTTGCGGACCGTCGCCCCGGGGAAGATCACCGCGTGGTCGAGGTTCGTGCTCTCCAGGGTGACGTCGCCCATCACGTGGACGTTGTCGCCGATCGTGGCGTCCTCGAGGGACGCGGAGTCGGCGACGAGCGACTCGCCGTCCAGTTGCCACGCGACGGCGTCGAGGTAGCTCTCGGGGGTGCCGATGTCGAACCACGCGCCCTCGAAGGTGTAGGCGTAGGTCGGCTCCCGGTCCTGGAGCCACTGGACGAACCAGCCCGGTTCGTCGGGGTTGTTCCCCTCCTCGAGGTAGGTCGGGAGGAGGTCGAGCGACTCCCGGGGGAACGCGTAACAGGCGATCGAGACGAGCGTGCTGTTCGGGTCGTCGGGCTTCTCCTGGAAGTCGACGACGCGATCGTCCTCGAGTTCGACGAGGCCGTACGATTTGGCCTTCTCGCGGGAGCCGACGTCGTAGGCGGCGAGCGTCGGTGCGCCGTTCGCCTCGAACTCGTCGAGGAAGTCGGCGACGTCGAAACTGATCAGGTTGTCGCCGGCGATCACCAGCAGGTCGTCGTCGACGTTCTCGCGATCGATCAACTGGGCGAGCGCGCCGACGACGCCGAACTTGTCGTCTTCTTCGGTCGTCTCCTCGATCGAGAGCTGGGGTTTCGCGAACTCGCTGTCGGCGAGGTGGGCCTCGAAGTCGGGCGCGAACCGCTCGTTCGTGCTCACGTAGACGTCGTCGATCCGCTCGTCGGCCTCGAGTTCGGCGAAGATGCGATCGACGACGGTCGAGTCGCCGATCGGGAGGAACATCTTGGGTCGATGCTTCGTGATCGGCCACATTCGCGTCGCGTACCCGCCAGCAAGAACGACGGCCTTCATGCGCCCCGATTCATCGGCAGGATGTAAGTCACTTACCCTTTTTCGAACCGCCGCGAGTCGGGTGTCCGTGAGCGCCGAATCGCCGCCGTCCCGAAGACGGTGAATGCCGAAGAGCTAACACCCCGTGGAGAAACACTCGGGTATGCGAGAGGCAGACGAGACGACCCGACAGCGACTCGCCGACGCCCTCCGTGCGGAACCGGCGACGCCGAGCGAACTGGCCGCTCGCCTCGACCTGACGCCGGAGGCCGTGCTCGGCCACGTCGAACACGTCGCCCGATCGGTCGAGGCGACTGACGAGCAGTTCCTCGTCGCCCCGCCGACCTGTCGGGAGTGTGGGTTCGACGACTTCGACGACCTGCTGAATCGTCCCTCGCGGTGTCCCGACTGCAAGAGCGAGAGCGTCGACGAACCGACGCTGACGATCGAGTGACGGCCAGTCCGACCGAACGAGGCCGGAACAGCGCCCGATCGACTCGGTTCGCGCGTGGCCCGAACGGTCATCGACCCGTTTCGACACGCATATTTAGCGGCGAGTCGAGAACCCGATAGGAACCCGCGAGCGACCGGCGACCGCACCTCGTCCCACCGGCACCGTCGATCTCGTCTCCAGGCACGGTCGCCCACGACTCCGGGGGAGAATACGAATGACTGCCACGTCCCATCCCGAGTCCGACTGTGTCGATCTCGTGCTCTCGGTCCTCGACTGGCTCGACATGCAGGAGACGTCGCCAGACGCAGTCGACGACGCCTTCTCGCTCCTCGCCAGCCGTCGTCGTCGACTGCTGCTCGAGGTGATGGCCACGTACGGCGAAGAGCTCACCCTTCCCGACGCCGCCGAGGAGGTCGCCGTCCGGGAAACCGGGCGAAAGGTAACGGAACTCTCCGCCGAGACGGTCGCCGACGTATACATCTCGCTGTATCACGATCACCTCCCGCGACTGGTCGACGCCGGCCTGCTCGAGTACGACCAGGAACGAGACCTCGTCTCCCCGGCCGCCGTCCGGTAGGCCTCAAAATTCGACGTTCGACGTCGAGGTGTGATCGGCGTCGTCGGTTTCGATCGGGCCAGGTCCGACGAACTCGTAGGCCCCGTCGGTCAGGTAGACGACGCCGTCGTCGACGGTGACGTCGATCGCCGTGAGATACGCACCTTCACACGGGCCGAAGGTACACTGTCCGGAGTCGGCGTCGAAGTACGCCCCGTGGTTGGCACAGACGATCTCGCCGTCGCGCATCGGTGCGCCCGATCCCTTGTCCAGATTGATGTGCGTGAAGTGCTGGCAGTAGTTGAGCCAGCACGCGACGTCGTCGGTGCCATCCCTGACGAGGATCGCCTCCCGTTCGTCGTCACTCCCGTTCCGGACGCGAAAGCAAAACGTGGAGGAGTCGGGAACGTCCGAAAGCGGTGTGATCCGGTCTGTGGCCGCCATCGACACTCGATTACGTGCCACCCGTGGTGAACATTTCGGTACGCCGGACCGTCCCGCGTCCGGGCCGCTCGTCTGCCGACCCTTTAACATCCCCAGCGACCAACGCCAGCTATGGACTCCCTCCTCGTCTACGGGTCGTACGGCTACACCGGTCGGCTGGTAGCGCGCGAAGCCGTCGCACGAGGTGGGTCGCCCGTCGTCGCCGGTCGCGACGGACGACAGGTACGCAAACAGGCCGACGAACTCGGCGTCGAGGCCCGGACCTTCGACCTCGCGGGCGACGTCGCCGCCCGGATCGACGGCTTCGACGCGGTGTTGAACTGTGCGGGCCCGTTCGCCGAGACGGCCGATCCACTGCTCGAGGCCTGTCTCGCCACCGGGACGGACTACCTCGACATCACCGGCGAGTTCACCGTGTTCGAACGGCTCCGTCAGCACGACGCGGACGCCCGCGAGGCGGGGATCACGATCCTGCCCGGCGTCGGCTTCGACGTCGTCCCCTCGGACTGTCTGGCCGCCGTCCTCCACGACCAGTTGCCGGCGGCCGACGAACTCACGCTGGGGATCAGCGGCTCCGTCTCCGTTTCCCGCGGGACGGCCCGAACGATCCTCGATCTGCTCGGGACGGGCGTCGTCCGACGAAACGGCCGCCTCGTCGAGGTTCCGGCGGCGTTCCGGACCCGCGAGATCGACTTCGGGGACGGTCCCGAACCCGCCGTCTCGGCTCCGTGGGGCGACGTCGTCACCGCAGCGCACAGCACCGGCGTCGAGTCGATCGCGGTGTACGTCGCCGTCCCGCCCGCCGCGAGACGGGCGCTGGGACTGGCGACCGCGCTCGGCTGGCTGGTCGATCGGCGGCCGATCGAGCGCGCCCTCGAGTGGGCGATCGACGCCGCCATCGACGGGCCGAGCGGACGGGAGCTGGCGACCGACACCGCAGTGGTCTGGGGTGAGGTCCGGGACACGGAGACCGGTCGGACCGCCCGCGGCCGACTGGGGACGCCGAACCCCTATGCGCTGACGGCCGAATCCGCGGTGAGCGCGGCCGAGCGGGTCCTCGACGGGGAGGGCCGCGTCCCGAACGGATTCCAGACTCCGGCGACCGCGCTGGGCACCGATTTCGCGCTCGACCTCGCGGGGACGGACTTGGAACTGCTCGACACCCCCGCCGATTCGAGCGAGGAACTCCGATCGGCACCCGAATCCGAGACGTGACACCGTTCCGACCCGATCGCAGGCACCGACGTGCGACCGTCAGTCCTCGCCCGGCGTACTGCCGCGCTCGTCCATCATCGCCCGCGTTCGATCGACCCACTCGCCCCGGTAGTAGCCGACGACGTAGCACGTGGCCCAGACGTAGTAGACGACGATCGACGCGTACACCGCCGGGACGCCGTAGCCGAGCGCGATGCCGCCCACGGCCGAGACGCCGAGCATCCCGACGAACATGCCCGTGACCCGGGCGACGAACGGCGTCCGCGTGTCGCTCCCGCTCGTGAGCGCGCCCGCGAGAACGATGTACAGCGCGGTAACCGGTGCCGTGAGCGCGTAGGCCCGAGCGAAGCCGGCCGCGGCGGACAGCGTCTCCGGATCGTCGGTGAAGAGGGAGACGAGCGGTTCGGCACCGGCGAAGAGGACGACCCCGAGCGAGCCGACGGACACGACCCCGAGTGCGGCCGCGGCCCAGCCGTTGTACCGCGCCCCTGCCGGGTCGCCGTCGCCGAGCGTCTGGCCGACGACGATACTCGTCCCGGTGCGATACCCCCGCGACAGCGGGCCGGTGAGTTGCTGGTAGACGCGCCTGCCGATCTGGTAGCCGGCGTTGACCTCCGTCCCGAAGACCAGCAGGATCGAGTTGAACGGAAACTCGATCGCCGTCGTCACCAGCCCCTCGGCGATCCGCGGGGCGCTGATCGCGAGCAACTGCCTGGTGATCGTCCACTGGCGCGGCCGGACGAACCCGGCGGGCGTCCACGGTCCCCAGATCGCACCGGCGAGCACGACCGCGGAGAAGACGTTGCCGAACGCGGTCGCGATGCCGACGCCGAGGATGTGGAGTCGCGGGGCCGGGCCGAGACCCAGCCCGAGAACCAGTGTCCCGACGATGTTGAGCGTATTCGAAACGCCGTTGACGTACATCGGCGTCCGCGTGTCGCCGGCCCCCTGAATCGATCGCGCGGCGACGAGCGTAACGTGTCTGGCCGGACTGGTCGCGAAGATGACCGCGAGGTAGAGCCCGCCCGTGCGGGCGACGTCCGCTTCGGCCCCCAGGATCGCGATCGCCCACCGGCCGAAGAAGTACCCGAACAGGACGAACGGGAGGCCGGCGACCGCGCCGATCAGGATCGCCTGGGTGATCGCCTCGTCCCGGTTCGCGGTCGCGCCGCTGCCCGTATCCTGGCTCGAGAGGGCGATCACCCCGCTACCGAGGCCGAGCCCGATGCGAAGCGGCAATCGGGCGTACAGGTCGGCAAGGCCGACGGCGGCGACCGCCGCGGGCGAGAACAGCCCCGTGACGACGACGTCCGTCGTCCGCATCAGCGTCCGGAGGAACTGCTCGACCATCACCGGCCACGAGAGGTCGAACACCCGCCGCCAGACCTCCAACAGCCGTCGTCGTCCTCCGGAGAACACGGCCCGAAATCGGGCGGTGGACCGCTTGAACCTGTTGGAGGCGGCACTCCGGGAACGGACCGATCGATGGTCGGCGAGCCGGTGTTGCGATCGGCACGACCTCGACCTACGGGGATCGAGACTCCGATCGAAGCGTCCGGTACAACCGGGGCCCCTCCCTGACGATCCAGACGAGTCCCAGGACCACACAGAGTACACCGAAGAGCCGGCTTCCCGCGACGACGAAGACGTACGGGCCGCTGAGGACGAGCAAGACGCCGCCGAGGAGCCGAAACGCGCTCCAGAACGTCGGACTGGGCATACGGTACGAGGACCGCACGGGGACGTAACGGTACCGGACCGGGTGCGCCCCGATCCGGTATCGATCCGATCGTCGCGCGGTAGCCCTGCTCACTCGTAACACGTCCGCTCGACGCGCTCGTCGTACAGCCGCGACAGCCGATCGGTTACGGGGCCGCCGCCGATCGCGTGCCCGTCGAGGGTCGCGATCGGCCGTAGCTCCCAGGTTCGGTTCGTGAGGAAGGCCTCGTCAGCCGCGCGCACGTCCGCGACTTCGTACGCCCCTTCCTGAACCGGAATCCCGTCCTCGGCGGCCAGTTCTCGGACGATCGCACGGGTGATCCCCGGCAGGACGGGGCCGTCCGTCGTCGGCGTGTGGAGCGTTCCCTCGCGGACGAACCAGAGGTTGCTCGTGGCACCTTCCGCCACGTTCCCGTCGAGATCACGGACGAGGGCCTCGTCCGCGTCGGTCTCCCGGAGTTCGGCCCGCGCGAGAATCCCGTTCAGGTAGTTGTGCGTCTTGGCGGCCGCCGGGATCGCCGCGTCGGGGATCCGGCGCGTCTCGACGGTCCGGACCGTGGCCGGTTCGTCCCAGACCGCCTCGCCCGCGGTGCCGCCGCGGGGGAGCGGCGCGACGTAGATCACGACCGTCGGGTCGACCTCGGGTTGTGGGTCGAGTTTGCCGGGCTGGATCCCCCGGGTGATCGAGAGTCGAACGTACGCGTCTTCCAGCCCGTTCGCCGCGAGGGTCTCGTCGATCCGCGCGTGCAGGTCGTCGGCCGAGAGTCCGTGATCGAGCGACAGCGCCTCGCAGGTCCGGGCGAGCCGATCGGCGTGGGCGTCCCACGCGAAGATCGTCCCGCCGTAAGCCCGGCAGGTCTCGAAGGCGGCGTCGCCGTAGCGAAAGCCGCGATCGTCGACGCTGACGGTCGCCTCGCTCGCGGGCACGAGGTCGCCGTCGACGTGGTACAGGAGGGGATCGGTCTCGGTCATCGTCGTCCTCCCTCCGGCCGTCGTCGCTGGTGGTCGGCGGCCAGATCACAGAAGTTCCCGATCAGTCGGTTGCCGATCGCGAGCGAGATGCCGTTCGCGGCCTGATCACCGTCCCCGTCCGCGGTTCCGCTCACGTCGGCGTCGCGTCCCTCGTCGTGGGCCCGCGTGAGGATGCTCTCGGGGTGGAACTGAACCCCGACGTGGGGCCTCTCGCGGTGTCGAACCGCCATCAGCACGCCGCGTTCGTCGGTCGTCCGTGCCGTCTCGACGAGCGACGCTGGCAGGTCGTCCCGCTCGATCGCGAGCGAGTGGTAGCGGCCGACCTGGAACTCCGCCGGCAGGCCCGCGAAGATCCCCGCGCCGTCGTGGCTGACCGTCGAGGGCTTCCCGTGGACCACCTCGGGCGCGTGGACGACCGGCGCGCCGTGTGCCGCACACAGGGCCTGGTGGCCGAGACACACCCCGAGGATCGGATACTCGGTCTCGGCGAACAGCGGGATCGAGATCCCGGCCGCTGCTGGCGTCCCCGGTCCCGGCGAGACGACGATTCCTGTCGGGTCGACGTCCCGAACGCCGGCGAGGTCGATCGCGTCGTTGCGTCGGACGATCACGTCGTCGGCGATCTCGCCGACGTACTGAACGAGGTTGTAGACGAACGAGTCGTAGTTGTCGACCACGAGGATTCGAGTCGGGGCGTCAGTCACCGGACTCACCCCCGTCTTCGCCGGCCTGCTTCGGGTCCGATCTGCCGTCGGCCTCGAGTTCCAGTTCGGCCCGCTCGCCCAGCGCCTCGTCGACGGCCGTGATCAGCGCGCGGGCCTTGTCGAGGGTCTCGTCGTACTCCCGATCGGGATCGGAATCGTGGACGATCCCCGCGCCGACTCGGAGGTGGTACTCGTCGGCCTGGCGGACGAGCGTCCGGATGACGATGTTCAGCGTCGCACGGCCGTCGAAGCCGAAGATCCCGACGCTTCCCGTGTACGGTCCGCGGCGGGTCGCCTCGAGTTCGTCGATGATCTCCATCGTCCGCGGCTTCGGGGCCCCGGTGATCGTCCCGCCGGGAAACACCGCCGCGATCGCATCGGCGAGCGTTTCGTCCGGCCGGAGTCGCCCCGTGACGTTCGAGACGAGGTGCATCACTTCGGCGTAGCGATCGATCCGGCGGTACTCATCGACCGCGACGGAGCCGTATTCACAGACCTTCCCGAGATCGTTGCGCTCGAGATCGACCAGCATCGCGTGTTCCGCGCGCTCCTTCTCGTCGGTGCGGAGGTCGGCCTCGAATTCGGCGTCCGCCTCGGGGGTCGCCCCGCGCGGACGGGTGCCCGCGATCGGTTCGGTGCGGACGAAGCCGCCGTCGCGCTCGAGGAGTAATTCGGGGCTCGCACTCACGAGATCCGCCGCCCGGAACTCGAGCAGGCAGGAGTAGGGTGCCGGGTTCACCCGCCGCACGGCGTCGTAGGCGGCGACCGGGTGGACCGCGGCGGGTGCGGTCAGCCGCTGGGAAATATTCGCCTGGAAGGTGTCTCCGTCGCGGACGTACGCCTTCGCCCGCCGGACCCGGTCGGCGAACGCCGTCCGCCCGCAGTCGCTCTCGAACGTCGCTTCCCGGGTCGCGACCGGTGGCTCGCCGATCGTCGGATCGCCGTCGACGACGGCTCGCGCGAGTTCGAGCGCGCGCTTCCGGCCGCGATCGTAGGCGGCCCCGATGGCATCCTCGTCGGCCGCGATTCCGTCGCCAGCGGCGTTCGCCGTGGCCACGTCGCCGGCGCTCGCGTCGACGCGCGGACAGGCCGTTATCCGCAGCGTCACGTCGCCGTCGGTCGGCCCCTCCCAGGCCGCGAGCCGATCGAAGACGGCCACCTCGAGCCGGGGCAGGCCGCGATCGTCGACGGCGGATTCGGGGAGCGACTCCAGTTCGCGGGCGACGTCGTACGAGAGCCAGCCCACCGTCCCGCAGGGATAGGGTACGTCGCAGTCGCCGCGGGCGAGCCGATCGGCGTCGAGGAGTCCCTCCAGGGCGGCCAGCGTCGGCGACTCGCCGCCGGCGGTTCGCGGTACTGCATCCGGGCCGACGGTGAGCCGATCGACGGGGTCGACGCCGAAGTAGCCCCAGCCTGGCTGGCCGCCGGTCGTCTCGAGGAACGCACCCCCGCCGTCCGATCGGGCCCTGCGGTAGGCGAGAAACGGATCGGGAACGGTGACCCGGACCTCGATCGGGACCCGGAGTCCGCCGCGGGTCGTCGACTCGTCGGCAACGTCGCTCTCCCGAACGCCGGCGCGGAACGCGTCGAGCGTGGTGACGACCCGCGGATCGCTCATGTGTCCCGAGAGGGGCCGGGTGACTATAGTAGCAACTGAAACGATTTGCACACCGATCGCACAGCCGTCCTGCGATCAGGTGTGAATTGACGTTCAGTTGCTACTATAATCGTTTTGTGATTTCGGAGACGAAAATCGACGATCGGAGGGTGGTCGGTCGGGGGTCGAACGACTGGGTGCGCGCTATCTGACTTCGGCCCTGTCGATCCAGCCCTGGATCCGCGTCTCGGAGATGTCGGTCTCGGTCTCGAGGTCGGCCGCGTCGGCGGCCGCGAGGTCGGCGACGGTTTCGACGCCGGCGTCCGCGAGTCGATCCGCGTAGGCGGGGCCGATCCCCTTGATCACGTCGACCGGTTCGCTCTCGTCGGCGTCGGCTTCGGGTTCGTCCGCGGACTCCGCCGGTTCGGCGTCGGCTTCGGCGGCGTCGTCACCGTCCTCGGGTTCTTCGGCCGCTTCGCTTTCCCCGTCCGCGACCGACGGTTCGTCGCCCGTGGCCGTCGACTCGACCCCTTCGTCGGGCGTCTTCTCGGCGGTCGGTGCCGCGTCAGTCTCGGTCGGACCGGTCGCTTCGGCCGGTTCGGCCGCCTCGTCGGGTTCGTCGGTCGGCTCGACGATCGAGTCGGTCGCACCCGCGGCAGTCGATTCGGCCGCAACCGATTCGGATTCGTCGGCGTCGGATTCGTCGGCCGCGTCGCCCTCGTCGGCGGTGTCCGTGGCGGACGAGGGTGCCGGTGCGACGACGGTGTCGGTGTCGTCCGAGCGATCGGTGTCCGGTTCGCTCCCCTCTCGTTCGACGGTCACGCCGACCTCGCGTGCAGACCCTCGCTCCTGACCCGAGTCGTCGAACCCCAGCAGCGACTTCAGCTTTTGGAGGATTGCCATTATCCCGATATAGTCGGCACCGGCACTTAAATTCGGCTGATACGAGACGGTCCGATCGATCGGGCGGGTGAGTCGGAAGTCACAGCCGTGACCGCAACGCCGCGTTCATCGCGTCGACCGGCGCGTCCAGACCGGTCCACAGTTCGAACGCTTCGACGCCCTGGTAGAGCAACATCCAGGCGCCGTCGACGGTCGTCGCCCCGACCGCCGCGGCGTCTCGAAGCAGTCGCGTTTCGAGCGGCCGGTAGACGGCGTCCATCACGGCCAGATCGCCGTGCAACGCTTCGGCGGGTACCGGCGTCGCGTCTTCTTCCATGCCGACGCTAGTCGCGTTGATCACCACGTCCGCGTCCCCGAGCAGGTCGGCGAGCGCGTCGAGGCCGTGCCCCGTCGCCCCGGGTACCTCGGCCGCGAGATCGTGGGCCGTCGATTCGGTCCGGTTCGCGATCGCCACGGTCGCGCCCGCGTCCGCGAGTCCGAACGCGATCGCCCGCCCGGCACCCCCGGCCCCGACGACGACCGCGTCCGCGCCGTCGACCGCGACGTCGTGGTCCCGGAGCGCGCGCATGGCGCCCACCGCGTCGGTGTTGTGTCCCGTCGGCGGCCCGTCGCCCGAGAAGTCGATCGTGTTGACCGCCCCGATTCGCCGCGCCAGGTCGTCCGTCGCGACGTGATCGAGGACGTCCCGTTTGAACGGAATCGTCACGTTCAGTCCCGCGAGGCCGAGCGCCTCGGCGCCGTCGATCGCGGCTTCGATCGCGTCCCGATCGGGTTCGAAGGTGACGTAGCGCGCGTCGAGTCCGCGTTCGTCGTAGGCCGCCTCGTGCATCGGCGGCGACAGCGAGTGACCGACCGGGTTGCCCAGCAACCCGTACACGTCCATAGCCATACGGGATCCACGCGTCGGCAGGGTCATAACGGATGTGGCTTCGTCACGCCCCACACGGGGAGACGATCGGACCCGGGACGGATCGGATTCAGTCGTCACTTCAAGCCGTCGTCGATCGAGTTCGACGGCGAGAACTGTCTCGACGAACTCCGCCGGCGGCAGTTCTGATCGTCGGGCCGAGCGCGAACCGATCCGCCGATCGACTTCCGGAACCCTGAGCCGCCGGGCCGTTTCGGGATTCTTATCCCCGGGTCACGAGTAGCGGGCCACATGCTCTCCGGGATCCCGCTCGCGATACTGTTGCTCCTGGCCGGGATCGTCGCGCTCTATGGCGGGGCCGAGTTGCTCGTCGCCGGCGCGGGGCGGCTCGCACTCGGGTTCGGGCTCCGCGCGGCGACCGTCGGCGTGACGGTCATCGCCTTCGCCACCACGGCCCCCGAACTCTTCGTCGCGACCATCGGTGCGCTCAACGTCTCGACGGATATCGGGCTCGGCGCCGTCGTCGGCTCGAACATCGCGAACATCGGGCTGGTGCTGGGCGTCTCCGCCCTCATCAAGCCACTGTCGGTCTCCGAGACCGTCATGCGCCGCCACGTTCCGTTCATGGTCCTCGCGGCACTCTTGCTCGTCGGTCTCGGCGCGAACGGTACGATCGGTCGCCTCGAAGGCACGATCTTTCTGCTGGTCCTCGCTGGGTTCACCGGCTACCTCCTCCACTCCGTGAACGCCGATCCGGCACCGATGATGGACGAACCGGATGCGGGCGGCGGAATCGGGGTTCGCGACGTGGCGCTCGTGATCGGCGGCCTCGTCGCGCTCGTGCTCGGCTCCCGGTGGCTCGTCTCCGGCGGCACGACCCTCCTGTCGGCGCTTGGCTTCTCCGACCTGTTCATCGGGCTCACCGTCCTCGCGCTGGGGACGTCGCTGCCCGAACTGGCGGCCTCCGTCGTCGGCGCACTCCGGGACGAGACCGCGTTCGCGATCGGCAACGTCGTCGGCTCGAACATCTACAACGTGCTCGCCGTCCTCGGGATCGTCGCGCTGATCACCCCGATCGAAATCGCCGCACCGACGCTCCGGTTCGAACTCCCGATCATGGTCGTCTTCACCGTCCTGCTGGTCGGGATGATGGGCTACGGCCGCCGGCTAACTCGACTCGACGGGGCCGCACTCGTCGTCGGCTACGTCGCCTTCATCTACCTGCTGGTTCCCTGAACCGCGACCGACAGTTACCGGTCACACCGATCGCGGTGACACACTGCCGACTACGGGATCTGCCCGGTTCGCAGGGACCCACCACACTCCGGACAGGTTGCGCGGTAGGTGTGCGGATGCACTGTCTCGGCACACTCCTCGCACTCGTAGTTTCGTCTACTCATCCAGAATCACGATGAATGATAGCAACGCACACGATAATAAATGTTGTCCGACGTTCATCGCCCGCGACATCCGTAACCGACCCTCGCCGCGCCCCGTGCTGGTCAGGTGGTCGGAATCCGGCGGGTGAACGGACAGCAGCCGCGCTCACATCGGAATCGGGATCACGCACTCGTCGCACTCGTCGACGTCGTCGGAGCGGGCCGCGAGCCGATCGAGGCGGGGACCGAGGTGTTCGCCGAGGAGTTGGACCAGGGCGTTCTCCGGCCCCGTCCCGGTGATCGCCGTCGCCCGCGCTTGGTCGGCGGCCTCCCGGTCGTCGATCGTGACGAGCATTGCGGCCTCGCGGTCGGCGAACACGACGCGGCCGGGGTGGATGCGCTCGATCGGGAGGTTGAGCCAGTCGAACTGTGGCTCGCAGACGGTTATGTGGTCGGACGCGCACCGAACGATCTCGCGAACGCGATCCGAACTGGAACCGACGTAGACGTCGACGCCGCGATCGGCGGCGGCACTCCAGCGTTCGAGACACCGATCCTGGAGCCGTCCCCGGTCGGAGACGGTCACGAACAGTTCGTCGCTGGCGCGGTCGGCGATCTCGTTCCCTCTCGCGATCACCGCCTCACATCCCTCGACCGTCCAGCAGTGTCCGCTCGCGGGTGTCGCTCCGGGCCCCTCGGGTCTGTCCGGAACCGAACTCGGTGCGCCCTGTACCGGCGATGCCGGTCCCAGGTCGGCGACGTCGCCGATCGGACTCTCGGCGATCCAGTCGGCCTCGAACTGCGGTGCGTCGGCAGCGATCGCGACGCGGTCGTCGTCCCCGGCGATCAGGCCGGCGTCTTCGAGCGCCGGGACGTGCTCGTGGACGAGCGTCCGCTCGACGGCCGTCGATTCCGGTTCGGTGACGTCGACCAGTCGTTTCCCGTCCGATTCGGTCGCGACGACCAGCGTGGCCAGGTCGGCGATCGAAACCGGGTCGCGCTGGCCCGCGAGGACGGTGAGAACGGTTCGACGCCGGGGAAGCCGGAGCGTCTCGAGCGTCCGATCGAGCGTCGCCTCGTCGCAGACCGACCCGCCCGGCGTCTCGAGGAGCGTTCGAACCCACGGTTCCGCGAGCATGGGGTGGTCCGCGAGCGCGATCGCGTCCTCGGTCGCGTTCGACCCGCCGTCCGCCCGTCCCGCCTCGCGCGTGACGACGCCCAGATCGACGAGTTTCGGCACGTCGACGTGGACGAGTCGGACGTGCGCGCGGCGCGACTGCTCGTCGGTCACGATCGGGTGGTCGTGTTCAAGGGTCGCGACGTCTGTCGCGAGCGTCGACAGCGAGACCGGCATCGCGTCGTCTCGATCGCAGAGAAGGGCGAGGAGATAGCGGCGTCGAGACGACGAGAGGGCGTCGAACGCGGCGGTCGTCGGATCAGTCTCGGTCGAACGTGCTGTCATTACACGAGCCAGACGACGAATGCGGGAAAGGAGTGTACCTGCGTGCTCTGGTATTACCTGGTTGTGAAATCGAGTCGTCTCCGCCGAAAAACGGGGCGTCGCGGCCGTATCGGACCCGATCGTCAGGTCCCGTCCTCGAGATACGCCTCGAGAAGCTTCGCCTCGGCCACGCGCAGGTGCTGGTGGAACGTCTGGCGAGCGATCCCGAGCCGATCGGCGATATCGCCGGCGTCGCTCTGCCGGCTAGGCCACACGAAGTAGCCGCCGTAGTAGGCCGCCTCGAGTGCCGTCCGCTGTTTCTCCGTCAGGTCCGGGTCGATCGCGGATCCGACGTCCCGTTCCGCGTCGAGCGGTCGTTCGACGGTTCGTTTGGCGACGAGGGACGTCTCGGGGAAGGACGACCGGAGCGCGCTGGTGAGTTCGCGAACCGCCGTGTCGGGGCTGGCCTCGACGACCAGGGTCGCCACGCCGCCGTCGATCTCCTGGGAGCGAACTCGCGCACCGTACTCGGTGAGGAAGGCCGCGATCGTCGCGCCGTGGATCTCGACCTCCCAGCGGTGGGCCGTCGGGTCGCCGTCGATCCGGCGCAGATCCCCGATCTCCGGCCGCGCCGCCGCGAGGTCACGGAACCGATCGGGGTCGATCTCCGACGCGGAGAGGTAGTAGACGAACACCTCGTCGGTCAGCGGGAGCAGGTGATCGATCGAGAGCCGACAGTCTCCCTCCCGGGAGAGGTCGATACACGCGTCTCCGCGATCGGTCGCCTCGAACTCGAGTTCGACGACGGTGTCCGCGTAGAGGAGGCGACGAACAGCCATCGCGTTGATCGCGTGGCCGATCGTACCGCCGAACTCCTGGAGCAGTTCGCGCTCGCGCTCGCCGAACGCGTCCGGGACGGACGCGTACAGGCCGAGCATGCCGACAAGCCGCCGTTCCGCGACGAACGGGACCGCCGCGACGGCGCGGGAGCCGTGCTCGTCGGCGACGGCCCGCCACTCGTCGATCGGGTCGTCCCGGAGGTGCCGACGCGTCGCGACGCGCTCCCGTTCCCCGGCGACGTCTGCGGGATCGACCGCCGACGCCTCGGCGGGTTCGGGAAGGAGACCGGCGTCCGCCGGCACGTCGCCGCCGGCCTGGACGCGCGGATCGAACCCGTCCGCGGCGTCGTACGTGGCGACGACGGCCCCGGCGATCGAGTCGTCGGTGGCGAACGTCTCGACGATCGTCGTCTCGAGTTCTCGCCGCGTCTCGACGTCGACGAGCGCGTCGGTAATCGTCCGGACGACACCGTTGAGCCGGTCGATCCGTTCGAGTTCCCGTTCGCGCGCCCGCCGATCGCTGACGTCGCGGCCGACGCCGGTGAATCCCAGCACGGTACCGTCCCCGGCGCTCATCCGGGCCCCGCTGAACTCGTAGGGAATCCGCGTCCCGTCTTTCGTCAGGAGATCCGCCTCCGCGGTGATCTGCTCGCCCGCGTCGAGGATCCGCCCGATCGCCTCCCGCACCCGATCGCGGTCTTCGGCCGCGACGAACTCGGTCGGCTCCATCTCGGCCAGTTCCGCGTCCGAGTATCCCGTGACGACCGGCACCTGCTCGTTCCACTCGCGGAAGGTCCCGTCCGTGTCGAACGCGTAGAGGATGTCGGGCTGGGCGGCGAAGATGCTCTCGGTGAAGGCCTTCTCCTCGCGGAGTTCCCGCTCGCGCGCCCGTCGATCGCTGACGTCCCGGCCGACCCCGGTAACGCCCAGCACGGTCCCGTACTCGTCGACGATCGGGGCGCTGTTGAACTCGTAGGGGATTCGCTCTCCCGCCGCGGTGATGAGGGTTCCCTCGAGCGCGACGCGGTCGCCGGTCTCGAGAATTCGATCGATCGCGGCACCGACCCGATCGCGATCCTCCGGGGCGATGAACGCGAGCGGACCCATGTCAGTGAGGTCGTCGGGATCGTAACCGGTCACCGTCTCGAGCCGATCGTTCCAGTGAAGCAGGGTGTCGTCGCGGTCGAACGCGTAGAGGATGTCCGGCTGCGCGTCGAGGAGGCTCTCGACGACCGCCTTCTCGGTACGAAGTGCGTCCGCCTGCTCGTGCTCGACGGTCACGTCGTGCGTGACGACCACGTATCCATCCGCCGCCGAGTCCTCGTCTCGCACCACGGCGAGGACCTCGCGGGCCCGGTACCGCGAGCCGTCGCGTTTCTGCCGCCACCCCTCGGTTCGAACCTGCTCGGCCGCATCCGTCTCCGAGAGCAGTTGCTCGGCCCGGTCCGCTTCGCGTACCGGCTCCGGGAAGAACTGGCTGTAGTGGGTACCGACGGCGTCGGACTCGGGGTACCCGGTGAGTCGACTGGCAGCCTCGCTCCAGACCGCCACGTAGCCGTCCCGATCGAGGACGTAGATCGCACAGTTGGGCACCAGGTTGGCTACCCGACGCGCCTCGACGGGAAACTCGTCCGGCCCACCAGTCCGATCGTTGTCGGTCATCTCGGGTGTCGAAGGACGTGTCACTATTTCATCCAGATCCAAAAGTTCGTCACCGGCTAACGCGCGCTACCTATGGTAATACGTGATACCTGAACGCACCCCCCGGGACCGGCGAATCGATTCCGTTAACGGCCTCCCGCCCCCGCTTCCGGTATGACCCTCGCCATCGTCGAAAGCCGCGCCGATCGCGCGTCGGTCCACATCTGTGACCACCTCCGCGATCACGCGGACTGGACGGAACGAACCGACGAGGACCGCGATCCGGCCGACGGCGGCGGCACCTACTACCGGGCCGACGGTGCCGAACTCCGCTCGTTTGACGGCCTCCACATCGAACTCGAGTCGCCCGCCGACGCGTTCGACTGCGAACCCGACCTGCTGGTGTTCGCCTCGCGCCACTCCGGAGACACCGGCCGACTCCTGACGGGCCACTTCACCGGGAACTTCGGCCCGGCGGAGTTCGGCGGCGACGACGAGGCCCTCGCGGAAGCGGCTCCGAACGCGCTCGCGCGCCTCCTCGCGGCCTTCGACGAGTACGCACCCGACGGCTACGACGTCGGCATGGAGTGTACCCACCACGGCCCGTCCGCGGTGGGGTGTCCGTCGCTGTTCGCCGAACTCGGCAGCGGCGACGAGCAGTGGGACGATCCGGCGGGTGCCGAAGCCGTCGCGCGCGCCATCCTCGACCTGCGCGGGGTCGATCCCCACCGGGGACGGCACGTCGTCGGCTTCGGCGGCAACCATTACGCGCCCCGGTTCGGTCGGATCGTCCGCGAGACGCCGTGGGCCGTCGGCCACGTCGCCGCCGACTGGGCGCTCGAGTCGATGGGCCGACCGGCCAGCAACCGGGACGTGCTCGATCGGGCCTTCGCGGCCAGCGAGGCCGACATCGCGGTGCTCGACGGCGACCACCCCGACCTCGCGGCGACGATCGAGGGCCTCGGCTATCGCGTCGTGGGTGAGACTTGGCTCCGCGAGGTCGCGGATCGATCGCTGGACCTCGTCGAGGCGGTCGAGACGGACCTCGGCCCCGTCGACGACGGGATTCGGTTCGGCGATCGGCGCGAGTCGTCGTTCGTCGTCGTCGACCTCCCCACCGACCTGCTCGACGCCGCGGAGGCGATCGATCCCGAGCGGGTGCGAACGATCGTCGCGGAGACCACCGTCGCGTTCGCGACCGAGAACGGGGGCAGTCGCGTCGGTTCGACGGCGGCCGTCCCGGCGATCGAGGACCGCGACGCGATCGTCGAGGCGCTGGCGGCGGTGCTCGAACGGAAGTACGAGACGGTGCGGATCGAGGACGACGCCGTCGTCGCCGAGGAGACCGCGTTCGACCCGGCGCTCGCTCGCGAGGTCGGCGTCCCGGAGGGACCGAAGTTCGGTGCCCTCGCCTCGGGCGAGTCGGTCACGATCGACGGCGAACAGGTCACTCCCGAGAGAGTTTCCAGTCGACGGACTCACGAGTTCCCGATCTGATCGAAGGGAAACGAGACACTAATTCAGGCGTTCCGCACGCCGTAATTCGCTCTCGTCGTATTCGATCGTAGACACGTAATATTCCATTTACGTGTCAGACGCGCGGCTGACGTGTAGGGGAAAGGTAATTATGCTCCATCTTATAGTCAGTGCCAAGAATGGACTCCATCATCGACGACGCCATCGACGAGGCCGAAGGGGAGTCGGGGGAAACTCCCGGCGGCGTGCCACAGGATGGCCACGAACCCTCCGAGGGGGCGGCAGACGGGACCCGAGACACGGGAACGATGACCGACGACGAACTGAAAGACGTTCTTCAGGACCTCCAGACCGACATCACCGTCGTCGGCTGTGGCGGTGCCGGCGGGAACACCATCAACCGCATGCACGAGGAGGGGATCCACGGCGCGAAACTCGTCGCCGCCAACACCGACGTCCAGCACCTCGTGGAGATCGAGGCCGACACCAAGATCCTCATGGGCGAGGACAAGACCGGCGGCCGCGGCGCCGGGTCGCTCCCCCAGGTCGGCGAGGAGGCCGCTCTCGAGAGCCAGCAGGACATCTACGACGCGATCGACGGCTCGGACATGGTCTTCGTCACCGCGGGCCTCGGCGGCGGTACGGGAACCGGCTCTGCACCCGTGGTCGCCAAGGCGGCCCGAGAAGCCGGCGCGCTGACGATCTCGATCGTCACGACGCCGTTCACCGCAGAGGGTGAGGTCCGCCGAACGAACGCCGAAGCCGGTCTCGAGCGCCTGCGCGACGTCTCGGACACCGTGATCGTCGTCCCGAACGATCGCCTGCTCGACTCGGTCGGCAAACTCCCCGTCCGACAGGCGTTCAAGGTCAGCGACGAGGTGCTGATGCGCTCGGTCAAGGGCATCACGGAACTGATCACGAAACCCGGCCTCGTCAACCTCGACTTCGCCGACGTCCGGACCGTCATGGAGCGCGGCGGCGTCGCGATGATCGGCCTCGGCGAGGCGGATTCGGAGGCCAAGGCCGAAGACTCCGTCAAGACCGCCCTCCGATCGCCGCTCCTGGACGTCGACATCTCCGGCGCGAATTCCGCGCTGGTCAACGTCACCGGCGGCAACGACATGGCCATCGAGGAGGCCGAGGGCGTCGTCGAAGAGATCTACGACCGGATCGACCCCGACGCGCGCATCATCTGGGGGACCTCGATCGACGAGACGCTCGAGGGCAGTATGCGGACGATGATCGTCGTCACGGGCGTCGAATCGCCCCAGATCTACGGCCGGCCGGACGGCGAGGCCGTCCAGCCGGAACCGCAGGGCGACGACATCGACTTCGTCGACTGATCGGCCTCGAGACGGCCGCGTCGGCGGTTCGAGTCGGAATTCTGTGGCGCGTTCACCGGAGATTTGCTTCGCCATAGCGACCGCTGGGACGGATTCGCCGCTCCCCGCAGTCAACAGATCGGCTTCGGATCGATGCCGAGGTCGTCGAGCGAGTCCGCGTACGCCTCGTAGGCGTCGTCGACGACGTCCGCTGCGGCCTCGCTCGCGCGATCCCACGCGTCGTCTTCGCGCTCCTCGCAGACGGTTTCCAGCACCGACGCGGCCCGATCGCCCTGGGAAGACGTCTCGGTTCGCAACTCCCGGAACACGTCGGCGCGTCGCTCGTCGCTTTCGTTGACGAAGAAGCTCACGACCTGCAGGTGCGTCCGATCGCCGACCAGCGATCGGCCGACGACGCCGCCGAGGCGGGTTGCCGTCGTCTCGAACGATCGCAGGCGGTCGTGCATCCCTCCAGCGTCAGCGTCGGCGGCGTCGTGCGAACCGTCGAGCAGGGCCACGACCCGATCGTAGTGCTCTCGTTCCGCGTCGCGAAACGCGGCGAACGCATCGCGCGCGTCGGCGTGTTCCTCGTCCGCAACCCAGGCTTCGAAGGTCTCCATCGCAGCGCGTTCGCTGTCGGCAGCGGTTCGAAGGACCGTCTCCGCCGTCAGGTCCGCATCGGTGAGCGCGACGAGGAGTTTGGACGATCCGAGTCGTTCGAGTTCGGTCGCCATCCCCTCCTCGACCGTGCGCTGGAAGTCAGCAGCGTCCATACTGGCACGACTACGTCGCTCGTGTTGAACGTTGGTGGCGGTCCGCGCGCCGAGCGTCGGCCGCGACGTTAACTGCCGGGGACGCGTACCGGCCGGTATGACCGATCGGAGCGCGGCCGACGAACGATCGATCGACGACCCCTCCTCGATCGCTCCCGACACGCTGGCCGAGCGGTTGCGAGCGGGCGACGACCTGACCGTCCTCGACGTCCGCGACCGCGACGAGTTCGAGCGCTGGCACGTCGACGGCGAGGGAGTCGAGGCCGTCCAGGTTCCGCACGTCCGGTTCGTCCAGGCCGAAGCGACGGGGAACGTGACCGGCCTCGTGGCCGACCTCGGGGATCCGATCGTCGCGGTCTGTGGCCACGGGGAGGCGAGCGCCCACGCCGTGTCGCTCCTCCGGGCGGCCGACGTCGACGCGCGCAATCTCGCCGGCGGAATGGACGCCTGGGCCGACCTGTACGTCGCCCGCGAACTCGACGTCGACGCGCCCGCGACGATCCTGCAGTACGACCGCCCCTCCAGCGGCTGTCTCGCCTACGCGATCGAAAGCGACGGCGAGGCCGCGGTGATCGACCCGCTCCGCGCGTTCGCCGATCGGTACGTCGAGGACCTCGCGGACCGGGGCGCAGACCTGCGCTACGCGATCGACACGCACGTCCACGCGGATCACGTCAGCGGCGTGCGCACCCTCGAATCCCAGGCCGGTGCGACGGCAGTCGTCCCGGCGGCTGCTCGCGATCGCGGCCTCGCGTTCGACGCCAGGACCGTCGCGGACGGAGACGAACTCCGCGTCGGCGACGTCACGCTGACCGCCGTGGCGACGCCCGGTCACACGACCGAATCGTGCTCCGTCCGTCTGGCGGACGTCCTGTTCACCGGCGATACGCTGTTTCTCGGAGGGGTCGGGCGGCCGGACCTGGAGCGCGGCGACGACGGTGCGGCCGCTGCCGCCCGGCAGTTGTACGAGACTCTCCAGACCGAGATTCTGTCTCTGCCGGACGGGACGACGATCGCGCCGGGCCACTACGGCGACGCCGCCGAAGCGCACGCGGACGGGACGTTCGCCGCCCGACTCGGGGACCTGCGCGATCGGATCGACGCGCTCTCGGCGGTCGAGGAAGACTTCGTCGCCCACGCCACGAGCGATCTCCCGCCGCGACCGGCCAACCACGAGCGTATCGTCGCGGTGAACCTCGGACGCGAGACCGTCGACGCGGAGACGGCGTTCGAACTCGAACTAGGTCCGAACAACTGTGCGGTCGCCGGCTGATCGGGCGATCGCGGCGTCATACGGTTTCCTGTAAGTCAGTTCCGGCGCAACCGCGATCCGGGCGGCGGTTGCGCCGGTACATTGGTACAGCAATCCGTATCAGTCGTCCGCCGCGGCCGCGTCGGTCGGCCCGTCGGCTTCGAGGTCAGCCTCGATGCTCGGCGGGTACTTTCCGCGATCGAGTTTCAGGTCCGACTGCGGGCGTGCCATGCAGGTGAGCGCGTAGTTCTCGGCCTCCGCCTCCGTGAGGCCGCGAGCGGCGGGCTGGACGACCTCTCCTTCGACGATTTCGGCGGAACAGGCCAGACACATGCCGACCCGGCAGGAGTACTCCTGGGCGATCCCCTCCTCGAGACACCGGCTCAGGATGGTCTCCTTGTCCGTGCACGTGATCGATTCGCCGGTCCCGACGAACTCGACCGTGTACTCTGTCATACCGGTCGCTACGAAAGACCCCACCAAAACTCTTTATTAGATTTTTGTTGCACTCGATCCAACAGTACTTGCGGCTGTGGTTTCGACCACGGGCGCGTCCCACCGGACGCCTCGACCGGAACTGCACGGCCTCGAACAGAACCGCACGGACGAGTCAGGCGCCGATCGATCCGTTTCGGGCCGTTACCGCGGGCTTTCTCCGATCGGATCGGGGCGAATCGCACATAAAACGTTTTCTTACCGCGGTGTGCACACTGCTGGTATGAGTACGCAGGAGCAGTCCGCCACCGCCACTCCCGAACGACACTCGCCCGACGTCGTCGTGGTGGGGGCCGGGACTGCGGGATGTTACGCTGCAGCCGCGATCGCACGCGAGGGATACGACGTCGTCGTCCTCGAGCGCAAATCCGAGTCGGAAGCGGGCCACATCGCCTGCGGCGATGCGCTGAAAGGGGCCGACGCCTTCCCCGAGGCGATCCCGAAGTCGCAGCTCGAACCCGCGTTCACCAACACGGACGTCGACCACGGGCGCTTCGAGATCCCACAGGAGGACACCGTCCTCGAGATTCCGGTCCCCGGCGAACTGGCGGTCATCGATCGCTGGGAGTACGGCCGGCGGATCATCGAAGGCGCGGGCGACGCCGGTGCAACGTTCCAGTACGACACTGTCGTTCAGAACGTGACACAGGCCGACGACGGCCGGGTGACCGGCGTCGAGGCGATTCGCAAAGGCACGCCCCACACGTACGAGGCGGACGTCGTGATCGACGCGGCCGGGTCGCTGTCGGTGCTCCAGGACAACGTCGACTTCTCAAACTCGACGTTCGATACGAACGTCAACTACACGCACTTCTGTTCGGCCTACCGCGAGATCGTCCACGTCGACGAACCGGTCGAATGGTCGGACGCGCTGGTGTTCAAGCCGACCGAGCGCGCCGCGGGCTACCTCTGGTACTTCCCGCGCACCGAGACGGAGATCAACGCCGGACTCGGCTTCCAGATGACCGAGGAACCGATGGAACTCGTCGACGACCTGAAGCGTGACCTCCAGAACCGGCCGGAGTTCGCCGGCGCGGAGGTCGAAGACAAACTCGGGGCCGCACTGCCCACCCGCCGGCCGTACGACTCCGCGGTCCACCCCGGCTACATGGCCATCGGGGACGCCGCCGGACACGTCAACCCGACCACCGGCGGTGGCATCGCCGGGGCCGCCTACGCCGCTACCTACGCCGCCGAGGCGGCGATCGAGGCCCTCGAGACCGACGACTACAGCGAAGCCGCGTTCTGGGAGTACAACGAGCGCGTGATGGACCACTTCGGGGGCCGCTACGCCGCACTCGACGTCTACAACATCCTCTCGACGGCCGTCGACGTCGACGACCTGATGGGACTGCTCGCCGCGATGCCCGGCGACAAACTCGCCGAGGCGCTCTACTCGGGAAGTACGAACATCGGTCTGAAACTCAAACTCGAGGCCCTGCTCAAGAGCCGCGGCCACTGGGGGACGATCTGGAACCTCTACCGGACGAAACGCCGCGCCGACGAACTGCTGGCCCACTACGGGAACTACCCCTCCCACCCGGGCGCACTCGAGAACTGGCAGCGCCGCCGCGACGACCTGATGGAATCGGTCTACGAGACGACCGGGGCCGATCCGAAGTACTGACGGCGACCGTTCTCGCCGCGCTCTCGCATACCCACACCCGTCCGATGGACCGATCGGACCCGCGGAACGCCGGCCCCAGCCGCGGGGTTCCGGGCAACCTGTCGGATGTGATTGAAGAACCCCTTCTCTGTTAGGGGCATCTCACATTTGAGTTACTGTCCAAAATGCTGACGATGCCCCACAAGCATTCCAGGCGTCGTGTCCTGTCGATCGCTGGCGGAACCGGTATCGCGCTCGTAGCTGGCTGTCTCGGCGGCGACGACGGCGACGACGAAATGAGCGGCGATACGGACGACGGCACGGATGACGACACGAACGACGATGCAGACGACGAGATGGACGACGGTTCGGACGACGAGATGGACGACGGAGACGAGACGGACGACGCTGCCCACGTCCGCGTCGCACATCTCTCGCCCGACGCGCCGAACGTCGACGTCTACGTCGACGGCGATGCGGTACTCGAGGACGTTCCGTTCCGTACGGTCAGCGACTACCTCGAACTCGACCCCGGCACGTACGGCGTGATGATCACGGCTGCGGGCGACGCCGACACCGTCGTCTTCGACGAGGACCTCGAGGTGACGTCGGGCGCGGTCACGGTCGCCGCGATCGGCGAACTCGCCGAGGAGAACCAGCCGTTCGAGGTCGCCGTGTTCGAGGACGACCCGAGCGACCCGGGCGAGATGGCTCGCGTCCGACTCGTCCACGCGTCCCCCGACGCGCCCGCGGTCGACGTCACGGTCGGCGACGGCGAGACGGTCCTGTTCGAGGACGCCGCCTTCGGCGACGCCGCCACGGTGGAGGTCGAAGCCGGCGAGTACACCCTCGAAGTACGACCCGCGACCGACGGCAACGACGGCGACGTCGTCGCCACGTTCGACGTCGCCACGGAGGCCGGCGGCGTCTACTCCGCGTTCGCCGTCGGCTACCTCGAACCCGGAGCGGCACCCGCCGACGAGGCGTTCGATCTCGAAGTCGTTTCGGACGCCCACGGCGACGGGGACGGCGACGAATAGTTGGACCGACCGCTGCGGCCCCGACGTTACGGCCGATCGCGAGCGATCCGTTCGATCGCACCGGCGATCGTCTCGATCCCGTAGCCGATGCTGTCCTCGTCGACGTCGAACGTCGCGGTGTGGTGGCCGCCGGGATGGTCGGTGCCGACGCCGACGTAGCAGGCCAGGCCGCCGTTTTGCTGGACCTCCCGCATCAGGTAGGTCGCGTCCTCGCTCCCGCCGAGTCGATCGCGTTCGAGGACGGTCTCGACGCCGTCCACGCGTCCGGCCGCGCCGGCGACGATCGATACCAGTTCCTCGTCGCTCGTCGCGCTCGGGGCCTCCGCACCGATCTCGGTTTCGACGTCACACTCGTGCATCTCGGCGGCGGATCGGAGGACGCGCTCGGCGTTCTCGGTCATGTACTCCATCAGGTCGGTCGTCTCGCCGCGGACCTCGATCTGCACGTACGCTTCTTCGGGGATGACGTTCGACGCGCTGCCGGCCTCGACGACGCCCGCGTTGACCCGCGTCGCGCCGTCGTTGTGCCGGGGGATCCCGTAGAGGTTCTGGACCGCGGTCGCCATCGCCTGGACGGCGTTGCGTCCCTGTTCGGGGTGGCCGCCCGCGTGGGCCGACCCGCCCGTGATCGTCGCGTCGAGGTGGCGCACGGCGAGGAAGCCGTCGATTCCGGCGACGATCTCGCCGGTGGGGTGATCGAGGCCGATGTGGAGCGCCAGCAGGTAGTCGACGTCCGCGAGGTGCTCGCTTTTGGCCATCGACTTGCCGCCGCCGATGACCTCCTCGGCCGGTTGGAAGAACACCTTCAGCGTCCCCGCGAAGTCGCTCTCGGCGATCCGCTCGAGGACGCCGATCCCGATCGTCGCGTGGGCGTCGTGTCCGCAGGCGTGCATCGCTCCCTCGTGTTCCGAGCGAAAGCCCGCCGCGGCGGGGGCGTGGTCGGGGTCGTCGCTCTCGGGGCGCGGGAGGCCGTCGATGTCGACCCGGAGGCCGACCGTCGGTCCCTCGCCGCACTCTACGACCGCGACGGCGCCCGTGTGGCCGCCTTCCAGGTCGGCCAGCAGGTCCGGATCGGCACCCGCCTCGCGGGCCCGATCGTGCCAGGCGGCCAGTTCCGCGGCGTCGGGGACGCCCATCCGCTGGTCGGCGACGATCGCGTCCGGGCCGACGTGGAGGGCGTCCAGATCGACGCGCGACTCGAGTTCCTCGACGATCCGGGCGGTCGTGTAGAACTCGCGCCAGGCGGGTTCCGGTTTGCGATGCAGGTCACGACGAAGGGTTACGAGATCGGAGTCGGTCACACCCGGAGAGAGATCGGCGGTCCACCAATAAGTATCGGCACCGGAACCGGGCCGTCCCGCGCGTTCAGTTTCCGCGGCCGACGCCGTGGATCTGTTCGACCTCGGCCTCGATGTGGACCGAGTCGGGGAACTCCTGTTCGGCGATGTTTCGCGCGAGGTTGTCGTGGCCGTGGATCTCGAGCTCCCGCGTGAAGACCGTGTAGTCCCACGAGGAGAACCGCCGATCGTCGTCGCCGTGGAGCCGAGCGTGCTGGGGAACCGAGAGTTTCTCCGGCGGATGCGAGTGGGGCCCTTTCAGCGCGGCCCCCTTGCGTTCGGCCGTCGATTTGATGTCGTCGACGATCGCATCGAGGGCGGCTCTATCGCCGCTCTGGAGCGTGAGACGGGTGACGAAGGTCATGGCTGGTGCTGTGGGAACGTCTACGGCCAGCGGGTAAAAACCTGCTGAGATACGTCTCCGCTGGACGAACAGTCCGATATTCTCTTAACGGCGCACCCGTTATTTTGGGTAATGGCAGTCGAAGCTACGAGCGCAGGCGCGATCCTCTTCCGCGATACGCGGGGCCGGCGCGAGTATCTTCTACTCAAGAGCCGCCCAGGTGACTGGGAGTTTCCCAAGGGCGGTGTCGAAGGAGATGAAGAGCTACAACAGACGGCGATCCGCGAAGTAAAGGAAGAGGCAGGTATCGAACAGTTCCGGCTACTCGACGGCTTTCGCAAGGACTACGACTACGTCTTCGAGGCGAACGGGAAAACGATCCACAAAACCGTTCACCTCTTTGTCGCGAAGTCCTTCGAGGCCAGCGCGGAACTGTCGAACGAACATCGCGACCTCCAGTGGCGCGACTACGAACAGGCGGTCAACACCGTCACGCAGGACGGACCACGGGAAATTCTGGAGGACGCCCACGAGTTCCTCGACGAACTCGAGGAGGAAAACGAGGTCTGAGCCCGACCAGCGGGGTCGTCTCGTCGGTCTCGACCCACAGACCGTGACGCCGTAGGCGTCCCGACCACGTCCGGAGAACCGCTTCGGTACCGACGGATGTCGAATGCGATTGGTCCCGATCGGCACACCACTGTCGCTCGCTCCGGCGGGAATCCCGTGACTCGATCGGCCGGACAGCCGAAGCATTTACCAGCGGACGATGAATATACGATCATTGAACTATAAGAATATGCTAGAAGACAGTCTCTCATACCCACTGCGCGACGACTGGATCGGACGAATTCTCATCGGCGGCGTTCTGACGGCGCTCTCGGTGGTGTTGCTCCCGGCGTTCTTCGTCATGGGGTACTACGTACGGGTCCTCGAACGGACGATCAGTGGCTCTTCCGAGCCGCCGGAGTTCGACGAGTGGGGTGACCTCTTCGTCGACGGGGTGAAAGCGACGATTATCGCTTTCGTCTACTCGGTGATCCCGACCGCAGTGTACCTGTTCGTCGTCTTCGGGTTGATCGGTGCGGGCGGTGCCATGGGCGGTGACGGCGGTGGACTCCTCGCCGGAATCGGCCTCCTGACGATGCTGCTGATCGTCCCGCTCATGTTCGTGATCTACTACCTCGTGCCGGCCGCGCTGGCCAACTTCGCCAGCGAGGGGACGATCGGGGCGGCGTTCGACTTCGACGCGCTCAAGCCCGTCTTGCTCAGCAGCGACTACGTGGTCGCGATCCTGATGCCGTTCGTCGTCGGGGTTGCGCTGAATATCGTCGGGGTCATCCTCGGCATCACCATCATCGGCATCGTGCTGGTGCCGTTCGTCTCGTTCTACGCGTACATCACGATCTTCCGGATGTTCGGCCTCGCGTTCGCGAAGAGCAACGGCGGTGCCGGCACGCACGGTGCTGGGCAGCCCGTCGGCGTCTGACTCCCGATCGGAGCGACCCTCAATACTCGTTTTGCGGGGCGTATGTCGATCGAACCGCAGCGACCTTTGTCGTCGATCACCTACCGGACGCCGTCGATTGCACCGTGACCGATCCCACCCCTCCCGACAGCGAGTTCGCGTTCGAACTGCGCACCTGCCGGTGGGCCGAGCGAACGTGGCCGCCGATCGGGGAGCGACGCGATCCGGGACCGATCGTCGTCGCCCGGCAACTCGGGACGAAGCGGCGGCGGTGGGACACGATCGTCCTCGAGTGTGACCCCGACGGACTCGAGCGCCGCGCCCGGTTCGGCCCCGATCGGCTGGACGGCGACCTGCTCCACGTCGTCCGGAACGCGCCCGCCGAGTGGGCCTACTACCGCGACGCGCTCCCGCACCCGGGCTACCCGTGGCGGTACGTTCGCGAGGCGATCCACCGCGCCGACGATCGCGGTATCCTCGAAACCAGCCGGAACGGAAACCGAATCCAGATCCGCCGCAAGTGGCCCTATCCCGACTGGGTCGAGCGAATCGTCGCGATCGAGAACAAGCCCGACCTCGACAGGAGCGCGGCCCGCGTCCTCGGGAGCCAACTCGAGTACGACGTCGCGATGGGGCTGGCAGACGAAGTCTGGGTCGCGACCCGGCGAACGGACGAGCGCGTCGAGCCGATCCTCTTCGAGGACCTCCCGGTCGAGGCCGGCGTCCTCGCGCTCGATCCGGAGACGCTGTCGGCCGCGGTCGCCTGGTATCCCCGATCGCTCGCCGTCGACGATCCGGGGACGCGAATCGAAGAGCGGCCCGAGGGCGGCCGGCGGGACGGCTCCGCCGCCCGCTTCGAGTACGTCGATCCGGACGCGAAGGCCGCGAAACGGCTCGCGATCGCCGAACGGGCCTACGAGCGCGGCTGGCGATCGTTCGTCGAGACGATGCGTCCCGACTGCCGGCACTTCGAGTTGCGCTCCCGGCCCGGGAACCAGCTGGTGCCCTACTGCGGCGCGAAGGGGGGCTGTCAGACCGCCGCGGCGTGTGCCGGTTCCTGCTCCGACTTCGAACCGGAACCGCCCGCGTGGCGAACCCGCGGGTGGCCGATCGAGGGCGGACCGGGGACTCGATGCCGGCAGTTGCTAGAGGATCGACGGCGGCGACGGCGGCCGGGCCAGTAGCCGGAAAACGGCCGCAGACGGTGGGGAGAACGAGTTCTCTCGACGGCTAGTCGGAGACGTCGACGTCGAGGTCCGCACGTTCGACGGTCAGTCGGAACGTGGGGACGGTCCGGTACTCGACCTCGACGACGCCCTTGCGTCGGAGGCTCTGCAGGCCCGATCGGACGTCCTCGGCGTCGGGATCGACGTCGTACTCGTCCCGGAGTTTGTGCAGGACCGAGACGACGCTTTCGGACTCCTCCTCGGGGCCGGCCAGTACCGCGACGATCCGTGCGTGGAGTTCGGGGACGCGGATCCGGGAGGGGACCCCGTCGTCCTCGGGATCGCTCTCGATCCCTGGTTCGACGTCGACGAGGTCCGCGGCCTCGCTGGTCGCCCGGATCAGGCTGTTGTCGTCGCGGAAGTAGTAGTCGCCCAGTTCGTTCTCGAGGTAGCCGTGTACTTCGCTACCGCTGTCCATGCCCCACCGTTCCTGTAGCTCCGCGTTCTTCGTCGGCTGCAGTTCGACCACGTCCGCCAGCCGATCCCTGGCCTCCTCCGAGAGCGTCATCGTCGAAGCGTATGCGGATCCGGTACTTTTGCGTTGCGTCCCGGCGCCGGTGGGGCGATCGGGACGACGCCGTCGGGCACCCGATCAGTCGTCCCCGAGTACCGGCACCGGTGCGGTCGTCTCGAGGGTCTCCTCGATCTGCGTGTAGACCATGATTGCGCCGAGGACGGCGAGGACGGACCCGAACGCGAACGGAGCCAGGAAGGCGACGCCGATCAGCGCGCCCGAGGAGAGCGGGCCGATCGCGATCCCGAAGCCGAACGCCATCGTCAGCACCGAGAGTTTCGACCCGGACTCGCCCTCGCCCGCGAGATCGCCGGCCAGCGCGAGGGCCGGTGCGAACACCATCGCGCCCGCGATCCCCTGGAAGAGACGCGCGACGAACATCGCCTCCGGGGTCCAGACGAGCCCCTGGACGAGCGTCGTCGGGATCAGCAGGACCATGCCGCCGACGACGAACGGTCGCCGCCCGTACACGTCACAGGCGCGCCCGATCGGCGTCTGGAGCAGGACCTGGGCGAAGATGAACGCCGCGAACTGGAGGCCGAACCAGCCCGAACCCTGATCCAGGCGGGCGTTGACCTGCGGCTGGATCGTCGCGAACAGCGCGATCGCGGTCGCCATGAACAGCGAGGCGACGCCGAGCGTGAAGATGGGATCGAGCAGGTGGGTTCCCGAGGAATCGAAGACGTCGATCGAGAGGTCCGCGCCCGCGTTCGCCCGCGTCGCGTCGGGATCGGTGATGAGCGCCGTCACCAGCAGGGAACTCAGCGCGGCCGTGATCGCGGCGACGTAGAAGGCCGCGTCGAAGCCGTCGATCGAGAGGCCGCCGATCGCGTACGGACCGGCGTTGACGACCGCGCCGGCCACCACGGGACCGGCGCCGAAGCCGACCAGCCGAAAGGTGTTGTAGACGCCCATGCTCCCGCCGCGTGCGCCGGTCGTCGAGAGTTCGTTGACCAGCGCGACCGAGGTGGGGATGATGAACGCGACGCTGATTCCCTGGAGCCCGCGGATGACCAGCAACGAGACGTACGACTCGGCGACGACGTAGGCGAGATTGGTGATCGTGAGCCCAACGAGCCCGACGAGGATGAACGCCTTGCGCTTCCCGACGCGATCGGAGAACCGGCCGGTCAGGGGCTGGAACGAACTGTTGAGAAAGCCGAAGATCGAGAGGATGACGCCGATGACCATCGACTCGCCGAGGCCGAACGTCGCCCCGCTGACGACGTCGCTCGCGACGTACAGCGGGATCACGATGATCAGAAACGAGTTGCCGACCCCGTCGGCCATCCGGGCGAACGACAGCGCGAGGACTCGACGATCGACGGCGAATCCGGCGACGATCCGACTGGCGAAACCTCGCATCGAGTCACCATTCCGTGATCCATCCCGATCACGGTTTCGAATCGAAATGTCGACCCGGGGCACAGTCAGCACTGGCGGGAGCGAGGTACAAGCCGATCGCTCGCGTAAAGCAGTGCATGGCGAAAGAGGTCAAACTCAGTGAGATGAAATCGACGCTGGAACCGCTCGACTACCCCGTCACCTGCGACGAGGCCGCGGGGGAACTGGCTAACGTCACGCTCTTGCTCGCCGACGGGGAGCGGAACCTGGGCGACCTGGTCGCCAAGAGCACCAGCGATCGGTTCGAGTCGGCCGCCGACCTCGAGTCGGAACTCAACAACGTGTTACCCCGCGAGGCGGTCGGCGAGCCGTACCAGTCGGAGGGCGAGGGGTAACTCCGGATCCGGCATCGCGGCCGGACGAGAGAGCAGTGCGTTTCGGGCGTTTTGACGATCTGAACGCCCGATTTCCGGTAATTCATCCCGAACGGACACGTTCGTTAATACTCTCAGTGTGGTATCACAACCCATGAGTGAAACCGAGACGCCGGTTCGAACCGTCCGCGTCGGGCCGGCGCGCGAACCCCTCGGCTGGTGGCTTCTGGGGGCCGCGTTGCTGGCCGTGCTGGGACTCGTCGTCGCCCAGTACCTCCCGTGGCTCGTCTTCGGACTGTTCGTCTACTACGTCGCACGGCCCATCACCCGACGACTCGAACGGCGCATCGACTCGCCGACGCTCGTCGCGGCCCTAACCTTGCTCCTGATCATCGTCCCGATCGTCCTGCTGGTCGGGGTACTCCTGCTCGTCGCCCTCGGACAACTCGTGACGGCGGTCTCGAACGTGCCGGTCGACAGGATCGCCGCGCAGTTACCGATCCCGATCTCGGATCTCCCGAACACGCCCTCGGAGGTGTACGACACGACGCTCGTGCTGATCCAGGAACCGACCGTCCAGAACCTGCTGGGAACGGTCGGCGGCGTGTTCGGTGCGATCGGCGCGGTGCTGTTCAACGCGTTCATCTCGCTGTTGATCGCGTTCTTCCTGCTGATCAGCGATCGCGACATCGCCGCCTGGTTCGAAGCGAACGTGTTCGGCGAGGACAGCCTCGCGTCGGCGTACCTGTCGGCCGTCGATCGGGGACTCGGATCGATTTACTTCGGGTACACGATGACGATCTTCGCGGTCATCATCCTCTCGGCGCTCATCTACGCGGCGTTCAACCTCGCCGCTCCGGCAGGGATCGCGATCCCCTCGGCCGTGCTGTTCGCCGTCGTCACCGGTCTCTTTACCCTCGTCCCGCTCGTCGGGCGGTCGATCGTCTACGCCGCGATCGCCGCCGTCCTCTCCGTCCAGGCGATCGCCGTCGATCCGCGATTCCTCTGGGTGCCGCTCGCGTTCCTCGCGGTCATGATCGTCGCGTTCGACAACCTCGTCCGGACGTACATCCGGCCGTACCTCTCCGGGCGCCTGCTCAACACCGGACTGGTGATGTTCGCGTACCTGTTCGGCCCGCCGCTGTTCGGGTGGTCCGGCATCTTCCTCGGGCCGTTCCTGATGCTGTTCATCGTGACGTTCGTCCGGATGATCCTCCCGATCCTGACCGACCCGGAGCGCGAGGGTCCCCGCGCCAGATCCGAGCACACGCTCGACGAGTTCGCCGATCGCGTCGCCGACCAGCGGGAGGAAGACCGGTCCGAAACGGACCGGACCGACGTCGGTTCGGTGGGCGATCCGGCGACGTGACTGCCCGACTTCGATCGACCCGCGCGGACGACCCAAACGGGCCGCTTAAGTCGCTCGACCGACGTAGCCCGGACAACGATGGAATTCTGCGACGAATGCGGTTCGATGATGAAAGCGGAGGACGGCAGCTGGGAGTGTGGGAGTTGCGGCTTTACGAAGCCGAAAGGCGACGCCGCCGAGTACACGATCACGGAAGACCAGGAGGCGAGCGAGATCATCGAGTCCTCCGAGGAGACGTCGCTGCCCGAAACCGACGCCCACTGTCCCGAGTGCGGGAACGATCGGGCCTACTGGTACATGCAACAGATCCGTTCGGCCGACGAGTCCGAGACGCGCTTTTTCATCTGTTCGGAGTGCGAGCACAAGTGGCGCGAAGACGACAACTGATACGGATTGCTGTACCGATGTACCGGCGCAACCGCCGCCCGGATCGCGGTTGCGCCGGAACTGACTTACAGTAAACCGTATGAGTCGACCCGACGTGCCGACGAACGTGCAGGATCGAACTCGCCGGTCCGGAGGGGTATCGGACCGGCCGATCGGCCCGAGACCGCGAACCGCCGAACGCTGAAGGTGGATCGCCGGAAGGGTGGATCGCCGGAAGGGTGGATCGCCGGAAGGGTGGATCGCCGGAAGTGACGGGGGTGCAAGCGTCGACCTCCGGCGGCACGACGAGGGTGGCTGGTGGGAGGTGGTGCAACCACTGTCGGGGCTGCTGGCCGTCAGTACCGGTGCAACCGCAGGGGGTTCGCGGCTACACCGGTACAGCAGACCGTATGGGGGTCCATCGGTGATGGCAGGGTCACTGGACTGGATGGCAGTGTGCCGTTCTCGAACGGCACTCGCCTGTTGGACAGGGAACAGTAAAGAGACAGTGCCAACAGTGTTTGGTACGTTCCGGCCCGGACGCGGGTTCGCAGGGCGATCGTCGGGTCCGGCTACTCGTTCCGGGCGATCGTCAGGTAGCCCGTGTGGCCGACGGGAGCCGTCGACGGTCGCGAGCCGCGATCGTCGAAGTCCATCTCCCGCTGGATCGTCTCGCGGGTCCGGACGTTCGATAGGCCCGCCTCGCGTGCCGTCCGGGCGACCTCCCGTGTCGACTCGACGAACGGGCTGTAGACCGCGACGAACCCGCCCTCGACGAGCAACTCGGGCGCACGAGCGACCATCGCGGGCGCGTCGGCGGTGTCGAGCGTCACCACGTCGAACGACGACGGCTCGAGGTCGTCCACGTCGTCGGTGACGTCACCGGTCCGGACCTCGACGGCGTCGCCGACGCCGCCCAGCGCCATGTTCTCGCGGGCCACGTCGGCGAAGTTGGGATCCCGTTCGTAGGTCACGACCGTCGCGCCGGCCCGGGCCATCGACGCCGCGAGGACGCCGGTCCCGGTCCCCGCGTCGAGGATGCGATCGCCCCGCGAGACGCCGGTTTCGCCGATCACCAGGCCGACGTCGCGGGGAACCATCGGCGCGCCGGTCCGCTCGAAGTGGTGGAACAGGTCCGGCCCCCGGAGTCGGCGGACCCGGAACTCGTTCCCGAGATGCGTCTCGATCGTGTCGCCGGGTTCGACGTCGGCGGGAATCTCGAGGACGCCGAGGTCGGTGCCTTTCTCCGTGCCGGGTTCGGCGAGGTACTCGCGATCGTCGCGGACCAGCAGGACCGGCTGACTCACGCGCGGGTCACTCGAGGGACTCGACTGCGGCGGCGAGGTCGCCGTCGTTCGCCTCGAGGGCCTCGCGGGCCTCGTCCTCGCTGACGCCGGCGCGGCCGGCGACGAGTTCGACGTCCTCGTCAGGGATCGACGGTCCGGCGTCGCTACCGGCGTCCGCGTCACCGCCGGCCGCGCCGGACTCGACCTGTTCCGGCGAGCCGATGACCTGGTAGGTCTCCTGCCCGCGGGCGTCCATCTTCGTGACTTCGGCGTCCCCGAACACGAGGTCGTACTCCTCGGTGCGGATGATGACCTCCTCGGCGTCGATGTCCTCGACGTCGATGCCCATCTGCTCCATCATCTGTTCCATCTTGCGCGGATTGAGTCCGCCGCCTCCTCCAAACATACTCGTGACGTCGCCACCCGCGGCCTTTTACTTTGTCTTTCGGGACCGGAGCGGATCGTGCGGGGACCGAATCTCCGATCGCCGGGAGCCGACAGTGCCACCAGCCGAACTGCCACGTCAGTGCTCCGCCGGCACGCCCTCGCGTACGTTGACGGCCATCCCGGTGTCGAAGTCCGCGATCGCCGCCGCGTCGAGTTCCGCGCGGCCGACCGCGAGCACCTCGCCGCGCTCGTGGGTGACCACGACTTCGTCGCCGGGCCGGATCTCCGGGCCGGCGTTGACGACGAACTTCGCGAAGACGTTCTTCTCGTCGCGGACGAAGGGTTCGCTCTCGTCGTCGACGACGACGCGATAGGCCGGTTCCTCGAGGGCCGCGTCCAGCCGGCGACCGCCGTCGATGCCGAGCGTGAACCGGCCGTCGATCCCGAACGAGACGATCCGCCCGTTCGCGCCGTGGACCTGCTGGGGTCGGCCCGAAGAGGTCCGCTTGATCGTCAACGACTCGTCGGGCGGGAACAGCGCTCGTCCCGCGCCAGCGCCGAACTGGTAGTCCGCGATCGTCCGGAGCTGGGCCAGGCCCGCGCTCCCGTCGGCTGGATCGGTCATCGGTTCCCGTTCGGCGTGGGCCGTCGAAAGCCCTTCGACTGCGTCGGCGTGGGGCCGTTCCGTGCTGACATTCGCCATAGACGGACAGTCATCACGAATGTTATATAGGCCGACTCGGTACACGGGTGCTGAGATGGATCTCACGCAGATTTCCCTCGGGGTGGCGCTCCTCGTGGTGAGTTCCCTGACGTTCGCCGGGCCAGCCGTGGTCGAGTCGCCCGTCCTTGTCTACGCACTGACGGGTGCGACGCTCGTCGTCTCGGCGGGCGCGTTGCTCGTCGGCGTGGCGAAGGACGATCGGCCGGTGAAGAAGTAGCGATCCGGCGACGCCTAGAGGAGGAACGTTTCGTGGCGTTCGCCCAGATCGAGAAAGGATTCGGCCTCCGCGATCAGTTCCTCCGCGGTCGAGGACTCGAAGGCCATCACCTCGACGCGAACGCCCTCGTGGCGCAGGTGCGAACAGAGCCGCGAGAAGTCCCCGTCGCCGGTACAGAGGACGATCGTGTCGACGTGGTTGGCGAGCGTCACCGCGTCGAGGCTCATCCCGACGTCCCAGTCGGCCTTCTTCGAGCCGTCGGCGAACGTCTTGATGTCCTTGATCTTCGTCTCGAAGCCGATGTCGACCAGCGCCTCGAAGAAGCTCTCTTCCTCGGGGGAGTCGGCCCGGATGACGTAGGCGATCGCACGCGTTAGCTGGCGGTCCTGGACCGCCTTGTCGAGCAGCGCGGAGTAGTCGATGTTGCGGCTGTGGAGGCTCTGGGCCGTGTGATAGAGGTTCTGGGCGTCGACGAGAACGGCGACGCGCTGGCCCGGATGAATCTCGGTCATAGTCTAGCCGTGACGGGCGATCGTAAAAACCGCTTCCCTCGAGTTGGCCCGGTTCGCGGAGAAGATCGGGCAGTTCGATCGGTCGGGCCAGTCCGATCGATCCGGGTCGGCGAAACGCCCTGGGTGAGCAGTGCGATCGATTGCTCACGGCCGCGAGACCGGACACGCGGAAACGAGAGCAGCCGCAAGAATCTCAGCCGCGAGAATCCGTTCCGGTAGCCGATTTCAGCGGCGGAGATTCTCGATCCGCTTCTCGGTCGGCGGGTGGGTGGCGAACAGCTGCGCCAGGAGGCTCCGGTTCGCGTTGAAGATACACAGCGCGCTCACGCTGTCGTCGACCGTCGACTCCCGGCCCTCGGCGCCCTTCGAGATCTTCTCGAGGGCGCGTGCGAGCGGGTCGCCGCTGCCGATGTACTGGCGCGCGTCGTCGTCGGCGACGTACTCGCGGTACCGCGAGATGGCGAGCACGAAGACCATCACGAGCATCTGCGCGACGTTCGAGATGACCATTCCGACGATGATGCCGCCGATTCCGCGCTCGTTGCTCATGATGTAGACCATGTAGGCGACCCAGCCGACCATCATCGCGATGGAACTGCCGACGACCATCGCGAGGACGTCGCGGTTCTTGATGTGGGCGAGTTCGTGGGCGATCACGCCCTCGAGTTCGTCGCGCTGGAGGAGGCGGACGAGTTCCGTCGAGACGACGACGACGCCGTTGCCCTTCCGGCCGGTCGCGAAGGCGTTCGGGACGCCCATGTCCATGACCATCAGCGTGGGTTTCTCGATGCCCATGTCCCGGGAGAGGGACTCGGTCATCCGGTGAATATCCCGGTACTGGCCCTCCTCGGGCATCTCCTCGGCGCGTCTGGTCGCGGACCAGACGCCGATCTTGTACTGGAGGAACGGGAGAGCGAGGAGACCGAGCAGGACCAGCGGCCACGCGCCGAAGCCGAACATCGCCAGCCCGAACGCGCCGACCAGCATGTAGAACGCGAACAGGATCGATCCGACGACCGCCATTCGCACTTTCAGGCCGAAGTCAGTCATATACGAATCGACGGTCCGCGACGGGTATAAATTGCGCGGAATTTCATGGTATCTGGTGACACGAGCGCGAGCGCATCCGCTCGCCGGGAGGACGGGAGCGCCCTCCACGGGCGACCGGGGCACGCGGTTCATCGATCGTGGCAAGAGTTGAGCCGAGTCACAACGGATAAGTCAGTCGAACACGGTTGTGTCACATATGCGCCGCGCCGCTCACCCGTCCGTCGATCGCGTCGCGAGCGGCGCCGCCCCTCGTTTTTCGAAACGCAAACGCGTGTGAGTGTGCTCGCGGCGGGAGTGGCACCCCCGTCCCGGGCACGGTTCGACCACGCACGATCGATCATCAACTACACCACGGCCGCTGACCGAGACACACCACACCGACTCCGACACACATGAGCTCAGATATCGACCTTTCGGGCGTCTTTCCGGCGATGTGCACGCCCTTCGACGAGGACGAACGAATCGACTTCGAAACACTGCAGACCGACGCCCAGCGACTCGAGGCCGCCGGCGTCGACGGACTCGTTCCCGTCGGCTCCACCGGCGAGTCGGCGACGCTGACCCACGACGAACACGTCCGCGTCGTCGAGGCCGTCATCGAGGCCGTCGACGACGTGCCGGTCATCGCGGGCACCGGTTCGAACAACACCCGCGAGGCGCTGGAACTGTCCGAGCGCGCCGCCGAAGCCGGTGCCGACGGACTCCTGCTGATCTCGCCGTACTACAACAAGCCCGAACAGCGCGGCCTGATCGAACACTACCGGACGATCGCCGACGCCGTCGACCTGCCACAGATCGTCTACAACGTCCCGTCGCGGACGGGCCAGAACATCGAACCCGACACAGCCGTCGAACTCGCGAGCCACGAAAACATCGCGGGCTACAAGGCCGCGAGCGGCGATCTCGGCCAGATCGGCGAGATCACAGAGCGGACGACCGACGAGGAGTTCGCGGTGCTGTCGGGCGACGACGCGCTCACGCTCCCGACCATCTCCGTCGGCGGAACGGGGACGATCAGCGTCGCCGCGAACATCGAACCCGAGCGCACCTGCGCGATGGTCGGTGCGGCGCTGGACGGCGACTACGAGCGCGCCCGTCGGCTGCACCACGAACTCGGGCCGCTCTTCAGAGCCCTGTTCGTCGAGACCAATCCGATCCCCGTCAAGGAGGCGATGGAGATCCGCGGCTACGGTCCCGCTCGAATGCGGCCGCCGCTCACGCGACTGGCCGACGAGTACCGCGACGACCTCGAGGCGGTCCTCGCCGACCTCGATCGCGACTCGACCACGGTCGCGGACGCGCCAGAGGGTGATCGATGACGGTCCGCATCGGCGTCACCGGCGCGACGGGCCGCATGGGCCGGGAGGTCATCGCCGCGGCCGACGACCACGCGGACTGTGAGGTCGTCCTCGCCGTCAACCGGGACCCGGACGACGAAGCCGTCGACGGCATCGACGTCGAACCCGCGGCAGAATTCGATTCGCTGGTCGCCGATCGGGAACCGACCGTCGTGATCGACTTCACGGGACCGGCGTCGGCGATCGACTACGCCGAAACCTGCGCGGCGGCGGGCGTCGCCTTCGTCACGGGCACGACCGGCTTCGACGGCGACCAGGACGCGACGCTCGAGGCGGCGAGCGAGGACGTCCCCGTCCTCGACGCGCCGAACTTCGCCCGCGGGGTACAGGCCCTGCTGAACGTCGTCGGCGAAGCGGTGCGGAACCTGCCGGGCTACGACGTGGAACTGGTCGAGACCCACCACAACGCGAAGCGGGACGCCCCGAGCGGCACCGCGAAGCGGCTGCTCTCCGAGATCGAAGCCAGCGGCGAGTTCGACGGCCGCACGCACGGCCGCGAAGGCGAGGAGCCGCGCGAGGGGGCCGAAATCGGCGTCCACGCGCTCCGCGCCGGCGACGTGACCGGCGAACACGAGGTGCTCATCGCGGGCAACCACGAGGAGGTTCGACTCACTCACCGCGCGGAGGATCGGGGCGTCTTCGCCGCCGGGGCCGTCGACGCGGCGGTCTGGATCGCAGGACGGAAGGCGGGCCGCTACGAGTTTGCGGACGTGATCGACGAATGAGTGCACTACAGGACGAAATCGAACACCTCTGGACGCGATACGACGACGGCGACGTCGGCGCCGACTCGGCCGGCGAGGACGAGTACGCCACGCTCGACGCGTTCCTCGACGCCCTCGAGGACGGCGCGGTTCGCGCCGCCGAGAAGCACGGCGGCGAGTGGGAGGCGAACGAGTGGGTCAAGCAGGGCATCCTGCTCAACTTCGGCCTGCGATCGATCGGCCAGTACGAGCACGGCGGCGTCACCTACAACGACGTCCTGCCGCTCGCGGAGACGGGCGCGTACGGCGATCGCGGGAGCCGCAACACGCCGGACGGGACCGTCGTCCGCCGTGGTGCACGTATCGGGTCGGACTGCATCCTGATGAGCCCCGCCTTCGTCAACATCGGCGCACACGTCGGCGACGGGACGCTCGTCGACTCCTGCGATACGGTCGGCTCCTGCGCCCAGATCGGCTCGAACGTCAAACTCGGCGCGAACACCCTCATCGGAGGCGTGCTCGAACCCGTCGAGAACGCGCCCGTGATCGTCGAGGACAACGTCTCGCTCGGCGCGGGCTGTCGCGTCACGAGCGGCTTCGTCGTCGGCGAGAACAGCGTCGTCGGCGAGAACACCCTGCTGACGCCGCGGATTCCGGTCTACGATCTCGTGGAGGAGGAAGTCCTGTACGGCGAACTCCCGGCCGATCGACGCGCCTTCACCCGGTTCGTCGAGTCCTCGATCAGCGATCACGACCTCTTCGACGGCGGCGCGTACAAGCCCGCCGTCGTCGCGACCGATCTCGAGACGGAGACGCTCGAGGCGACCGAACGCGAGGAGGTGCTCAGGGATTGAGTGATCCGGGGGATCACGATGCACGTCAGGCCGAAGGTCCGACGATGGTGAACACGGACGCGGACGGCGAGGCACAGGATCGGAGTCCGGCGGTGCGCCGACTCGACGACTGGAACGCCGACGCGCTCCGGCCCCTCGTCGACGAGTACGGCTCGCCGCTGTACGTCCTCGACCTCGATCGCGTCCGGGAGAACTACCGGCGACTCGATCGGGCGTTTCCCGACGCGGAGATCCTCTACGCGGTGAAGGCGAACGCGCTCGGGACGCTCCTCGAGACGATCCACGAGGCCGGCGCGGGACTCGAGTGCGCCTCCGCGGGCGAAGTCACGCGGGCGCTCGCGGCGGGCGCGCCGGGGTCTGCGGTCCGCTACACGGCCGTCAATCCGCCCGCCCGCGACCTCGACGTCGTCGTCGAGGCGTGGGAAGACTCCCCCGACCTGACGGTCACCGCCGGGGCCGAGGACACGATCGATCGCCTCGCCGACCGCGGCTACGACGGGCGGCTCTGTCTCCGGGTCAACCCCGGTATCGGGGCCGGCCACCACGAGAAGGTCCGAACCGGCGCCGCCGCGAAGTTCGGCGTCCCGGCCGAGCGGGCGGTCGACGTGCTCGCCGACGCGGCCGATCGGGGGTTCGACGTCGTCGGGATCCACGCCCACGTCGGCTCCGGCGTGCAGACCGACCAGCTGGACGCCCACCGGGAGTTCGTCGCGCGGATGGGCGATCTCGCGAGGGACGTGGCCGACGCCGTCGGCGACCTCGAGTTCGTCGACGTCGGCGGCGGCTTCGGCGTCCCCTACCGCGAGGACGAGGCCCCCCTCGATCTCGACGCCGTCGCCGAGGCCACCCGCGATGCGATCGGCGACATCGACGCGACGCTGTCGATCGAACCCGGCCGCTACGTCGTCGCCGACGCGGGCGTGCTCCTGACCGACGTCAACACGGTCAAGGAGGCCCGCGAGACGACCGTCGTCGGCGTCGACGCCGGGATGACGACGCTCGCCCGGCCGGCGATGTACGGCTCGTACCACCCGATCCGGAACCTGACGGCCGACGCGTCGGCCGACGACGGTGGCGCGCGAGAGACGGTCCCACAGACGATCGCCGGCCCGATCTGCGAGAGCGGGGACGTTTTCTGTACGGACCGCGAACTGCCCGCGAGCGAGCGCGGCGACGTGCTCGCGATCGGCAACGCGGGCGCGTACGGCTACGAGATGGCGACGCAGTACAACACCCGGCCGCGACCCGCCTCGGTCGTCGTTGACGGCGGTGAGGTCTCCCTCGCCCGTCGTCGCGAGACGATCGACGACGTGACGCGACTGGAGACGGACCGACGGCGATCCGATCGCGACAGCACCCAGGAGACAGGACGATGACCGTTCCATTCGAAAAGTACCACGGCACCGGCAACGACTTTCTGATCATCGACGCGGACGAACACACCGTCCCCGATCGGGGCGAACTCGCCAGACGCGAGTGCGACCGGACCGACGGCGTCGGCGCCGACGGGGTCCTCTTTCTCGCGCTCGAGGAGGTGTTCCGGCCCCCGCGGGTCGTGATGACGCTGGTCCAGCCGGACGGGGAGACGGCCCCGATGTGCGGCAACGGCGCGCGCTGTGCGGCCGAGTGGGCCATGCAGCGGGCGGGAACCGACAGCGTGATGATCGACACGCAGGCGGGGACCCTGCGGGCCGATCGCACCGACGACGGCGTCGCCGTCGAGATGACCGAACTCACGTTCGACCCCGCCGAGATCCCCGTCGACGCCGACGAGGGAGTCTTCGAGGAGGAGGTCGAGGGACTCGAGGTGACGATGGTCAACACCGGCGTCCCCCACGCCGTCTCGTTCGTCGACGACGTCGACGACGTCGACCTCGAGACGATCGCGCCGCCGGTTCGCCACGCGGATGTCTTCCCCCGCGGGACGAACGTCACCGTGGCCAGTCCGGACGGCGACGGCGGCTTCTCCCAGCGCACCTACGAACGGGGCGTCGAGGGCGAAACCGACTCCTGTGGCACCGGCGCGGTCGCCATCGCCGTCGTGGCGCGTCGACTCGGGTACACCGACGCGGACCCGGTCGAGGTCCGACCGCCGGGCGGCGACCTGCAGGTGAGCTTCAACGATCGCGGGCGGGCGATGCTCGCCGGCCCCGTCGAACACGAGTTCGACGGCGAGGTGTCCGTCGAACCGCCGGTCGAGCCGTGACCGGGGGCGACGCCGCTCGCGCGAGCGGGTTCGACCCGATCGAGTTCCTCGAGACGGCCGTCCAGCACCCCTCGAACGAGGACGTCGAGCCGATGCGGGCGTTCCTGTGCGAGACGATCGAGGACCGCGGCGTCACGCCGCGGGTCGACGACGCCGGGAACGTCCTCGCGAGTCGCGGGTCGGCCGACGCCGACACCCACGTCGTCCTGAACACGCACATCGACACGGTCTCGCCGCACGTTCCGTTCGATCGCCACGAGGGCGAAGACGAGTCGGTCGGAGACGAGGTCATCCGCGGCCGCGGCTCCTGTGACGCCAAGGGGCCGCTCGCAGCCCTGCTATCGGCCTTCTTCGCGATCGATCCCGTCGACGCGACGGTGACCCTCGCCGTCACCCCGGACGAGGAGGTGCTCTCGACGGGGGCCCACGCGCTCGTCTCCGGCGAGCAGTCGCTGACGGCCGCGGCCGACGCCGTAATCGTCGGCGAACCGACCGACCTCGACGTCTGTACGGCCGCGAAGGGGCGCTTCCAGGGGACGGTTCACCTCTCGGGGGCGAGCGCCCACGCGGCCGAACCCCAGTCGGGGACGAACGCGATCGCGGCACTCGAACCCGTCCTCGCGGCGGTTCGCAGCTTCGACGATCGCGACGACGCCCCGCCGACCCACCCGCAACTCGGGTCCGCGACGCTCACGCCGACCGTCGTCGAGGGCGGCGAATCGACCAACCAGGTGCCCGCCGACTGCGCGCTGACGCTCGATCGGCGGAGCGTCCCGCCCGAGACGGCCGCCGCGTTCCACGAGGCGCTGACAGCCCACCTCGAATCTGCAGTTCCCGAGGACGTCGGCGTCGAGTTCCGGTTCACCGATCGGCCGACGCCGTTCCTCGAGGCCTGGGACACCGATCCCGAGGCACGGGTGGTCGACCTGCTGGCGGACGCCGCCGGCGGCGACGTCCGCCCGTTCACCGCCGCGACGGAGGCCTCGTACTTCGCGGCCGACGCGCCCACGGTCGTCTTCGGCCCGGGCGTGCTGGCCGACGACGAGGGTGCCGTCGCCCACTCACCGCGGGAGTACGTCCGCGTCTCGGCGGTCGAAGCCGCGGCGACGGCGCTCGAGGAGACGCTCGCCGCGCTGGTCGAATAGGTCGATCGCGAGGCGCTTCGAGTCGATCCCCGCGTGTGGGCCGTCGCCCGGAAACGCCGCGCGACGCGCGACGAGTTGTCTTGCTGAACGTTTACGTTCGTGGTTGTCATTCCCAGTCATATGAGCAGGGACGATCGAAACGGTGCCGACGGAGCGGACCAGCGCGAACGCGGGGACGAGAGGGGCCACCGGTGGCGTTCCCGGCGAAACGACCGACCGGGCGGTCGGGTATCGGCCCGGAGGCGACGATGACCGACGCCGAACGACTCTCGAACGACGACCTCGCGGTGGCGGTCAGCGACGACGAACTCGTCGTCAGGGCGACGATCGACCGGCCCGATCGACGCAACGCGCTCAACGACGGCGTCATCCGAGGCCTGATCGACGTCCTCGCGGCCGCCGACGAGGGACCGACGCGGGTGGTCGTTATCCGGGGCGCCGAGGGGACCTTCTGTTCGGGCGGGGACCTGCGCGAGTTCCCGATCGGGCAGGGGACCCAGGCCTACCGGGAGAGTTTCGGCGCGCTCTCGGGGCTCGTCGAGCAGTTACAGGAGACGAGCGCGCTCACGGTCGCCGCCGTCGAGGGGCACTGCCTGGCGGGCGGACTCGGCCTCGCGACGGCCTGCGAGTTCGTCCTCGCGAGCGCCGACGCCGAGTTCGGCACGCCCGAGGTCGAGGTCGGCCTCTTCCCCGCGCAGGCGATGGCCCCGATCACCCGCGCCGCGAGCGAGAAAGCGGCGCTCGAACTGCTGTTCACCGGCGATCGCGTGGTGGCCGAACGTGCCCGCGAGATAGGGCTGGTGACCGACGTCGTCGCGCCGGAGGCGTTCGAGGCGGAACTCGACGACCTCGTGGACACGCTGGCGGCCAACAGCCCCGTCCTGATCGAGATGGGCAAGGCGGCCTACTACGAGCAACGCGACATGGACTTCGGGGCCGCGCTCGCCTACCTCAGGGAGATCATCGCCATGATCGCCATGAGCGAGGAGACCGAGGAGGGGATCGACGCGTTCCTGACCGATCGCGAACCCGAGTGGCGGGGGCGATAGCATGACCGGGAGCATCTACGAGCGACAGGACTCGACGAAGGGGAACGATCCCGACACCGTGGTCGTCTCCGCGGCGCTAACGGGTGCGTTGACGACCCGCGACCAGTGTCCTGCGATCCCCTACACGCCCGACGAGATCGCAGACGAAGCCGCCGTCGCGCGGGAGGCCGGTGCCGCAGTGGCCCACATCCACGCCCGGACCGACGACGGCGCGCCGACGTTCAGCACGGAGACCTACCGAGAGATCTACGACGCGGTACGCGATCGCACCGACATCGTGATCAACTTCTCGACGGGCGCGATCGAGACGCCCCTCGAGCAACGCCTCGAGTACGTGCAGGAAGTCGGGCCCGAAATCGCGGCGCTGAACATGGGTTCGATGAACTACGCGAAGTACTCCGAGTCCCGCGAGGACTACGTCTTCGACATGGTGTTCGAGAACCCCTTCTCCGAGATTCGGGACCTCCTCGAGGGGATGAACGAGGCCGGCGTGACGCCCGAACTCGAGTGTTTCGACACCGGACACATCGGGAACACGCGGCCCCTCCTGCAGGAGGGCGTGCTCGATCGGCCGTTCCACGTCAGCCTGATCATGGGCATGCTCGGCGGGATTCCGGCGACGGTCGACAACCTCTCCCACCAGGTGCGGCAACTCCCCGACGACTGCACCTGGCAGGTGATCGGCATCGGTCGGGACCAGTGGCCGCTCGTCTCGGCCGCGATCGCGATGGGCGGGAACGTCCGGGTCGGTCTCGAGGACAACTTCTACCGGCCGTCCGGCGAGATGGCCGAGAGCAACGCGGACCTGGTCGCCGACGCCGTGGAGATGGCCGAACAGGTTGGCCGCGAACCCGCGACGCCCGACGAGGCCCGCGAGATCCTGGGGGTGAACGGATGAGTTTCGAGCGAACGCCGCCCACGACCGACCTCTTCGCCGAGGACCTGCTCGAGGGGGAGACGGCGCTCGTCACGGGCGGCGGCACCGGCATCGGTCGGGAACTCGCGCTCGGGTACGCCGACCACGGCGCGGACGTGGCGATCGCCAGCCGCTCGATGGACAACCTCGCTCCCGTCGCCGACGAACTCGAGGAGCGCGGGGCCGACGCCTGCGCGACCACGGTCGACGTGCGCGACCCCGACGACGTCGATACGATGCTCGAGACCGTCCTCGACGAGTTGGGCGATTGCTCGATCCTCGTCAACAACGCCGGCGCGAACTTCCTCTGTCCCGCCGAGGACATGTCCGCCAACGGCTGGCGCTCCGTCGTCGGGACCATCCTCGACGGTACCGCGAACTGCACCTTCGCGGTCGGCGACCACCTGATCGATCGCGGCGGCGGCGCGATCGTCTCGATGGGCGCGACCAACTCCGTCCGCGGCGCGCCCTACCACGCCCACTCGGGCGCGGGCAAGGCCGGCGTCCACAACCTCATGCAGACCGTCGCCGCGGAGTGGGCCCGGTACGGGATCCGTGCGAACACGGTCGCGCCCGGCGTGATCCGGACCGAGGGCATCATGGAGGTGATGGGCGAAGCGGTCGCGGAGCAAGTTGTCGAGGAGGATCTGGCGGCCGATCGGCTCGGGACGCCGGCCGACTGCGTCGCCGTGGCGCTGTTCCTCTCGAGTCCGGCCGCGGCGTACGTGACCGGTTCGTACTACGCGGTCGACGGCGGGCAGTTGCTCGCGCCGACGCCGATGTGATCGCGGCTCCGCGATTGCAACTCCCAGTAGGGGCGATCGCCGGCACGAGACGTCACGACTGCGGAACGAGATCCCGAGTCATCGGAGCGAGTGGACCGACTCCGGCGCGGTATCGCTGATCGCCTCCATTCGTCCGTCGCAGCCGCCCGGAAATCCGTACCGGCGGACGTACCCGGTGAGAGCGCGGTGCTGGTGGCCGTGAGTGGCCTCGATCCGCTCCGCCGACAGCGGGGCGAAGATGTCGTTTTCGAACGCGAACGTCGGCGCCGCAACCTCGTAGACGGCGTCGGGATCCGGTTCCGAGCCGGCCACCGTCGCCGACGCGAGTCCGAGATCGGTGGCGGTCCGCCGCCACGCGAGGGTCGCGCCGCTGACGTGGCCGAACACTTCGAGGTGGGCGTCGACGGCGTCCGGCACCACGAGATTCTCGAACAGATTCCGGAGTTCCGCACCGGTCAGCCGCGCGGTATGGATCTCGTTGTCGAACGGCGTCAGCGATCGGAGGTCGCCGACGGTCACGTCGCCGGACAGCGGCGGTCCGGCGCGGAGCATCCTGGCGTTGTACACCGCGACGTCCGCGTCGGCCGCCCAGCGGTAGGCGTCGGCGACGACGTTCCCGATCGGACTCTCGGGGAAGCACGCCGCGGGATCCCGGGACAGCGACGCGTCGATCGTTGCGACGGTGTCGGTGAGGCCGCGCTCGGCGAACAGGGCCCGGTAGTCGGCCTCGACGTCGGTCGCGACCGACGCTTCCGGAACCCGGTGCAGGTCGACCGCGGGAGTGGGGCCCGTCAGCCGAACCTCGCCCACCAGCGCCGCCCGCTCGCCGGGGTGGACGATCGGCGTTCCCTCCAAGACGTCCGCTCGAACGTCGTGCGTGTGGCCGCCGAGGACGACGTCGACGCCGTCGGTGCGGGCGATCTCGTCGTCCAGTTCGCCCGCGTGCGAGAGGACGACGATCGAGTCGACGTCGTCCCGCTCCAGGTCGTCGACGGCGTCACTGACCGCCTCGATCGGATCGTCGACGGTGACGCCGTCGGTAGCGGGGTGGCCGCGAACCGATCGGGGGTCGGTGACGCCGACGAAGCCGATGCGGTCGCCCCCGGCCGAGACCACCGCGGTCCGCTGGACGCCGCGATCGGCCGCGAACGGACCGGTCCCCGTCCGCAGGTTCGCCGTCAGCCACTGCTGGGGCGTGTCCGCCACGAGGTCGCACAGAGACTCGAGCCCGTGGTCGAACTCGTGGTTCCCGAACGTCGAGACGTCGGGGCCGACGCCATCGAAGAACCGACGCGCGTGGTTCCCGTCGGTCTCCATCGCGAGGACGCCCGGCGCAGTCGTGTCGCCGGTCCCGCAGACGATCGTCGTTTCGTCGCGACGCTGGCGAAGGAGCCCCGCCAGCCGTCCGATCCGTTCGGGGTCGTCGTACGCGTTCTCGACGTCGGAGTAGTGGAGCAGTCGGGGCGGCATGGAGAGTCCGATCCGTATTCGTTCGATACAGTGGCGACCGAAGTAATGTGTGCCGGTTCCGGTGGCCGCGTCGGACTCCGCCGATCAGAACAGCACCGTCCCGTGGTACCGATCGCGCTCCGTCCGGCGCTTGTTCCGCAGCGCGCGCAGTCGCGCCGCGAGTTGGTCGCGCAGGTCGCCGGCCGGGAGCAGTTCGTCGACCTGCATCTTCGCCGCCTGTGCGCGGACGTCGATGTGCTCGTCGTACTCCTCGCGCATGCTCTCCGTGAAGGCCTGCCGCGACTCGGGATCCATCTCCTCGAGTTGCTCCGCGAAGAGCGCGTTGATCGTGGCATCGGGCCCCATCACGGCGATCTCGGCGCTCGGAAGTGCGAGCGTGGCGTCCGGGTCGAAGGAGGGGCCGGCCATCGCGTAGATGCCCGCGCCGTACGCCTTGCGGGTGATGACGCAGAGCTTCGGTACCTGCGCGTTCGAGGTCGCGTAGATGAACTTCCGGCCCTTCTGGAGGACGCCCTCGCGTTCGACCTGGGAGCCGACCATGAATCCCGGCGTGTCACAGAGGTAGATCAGCGGAATCCCGAAGGCGTCGCAGGTCCAGACGAACCCGGCCCCCTTCTCCGCGGAGTCGGGGAAGATCGCCCCGCTCTTGACTGCGGGCTGGTTCGCGACGATGCCGATCGGCCGCCCCTCGATCCGGCCGAATCCGGTGACGAGTTCCGGCGCGAACCGCGGCTTGAGTTCGAACCACGAGCCGTCGTCGACGAGTCGATCGATCACCCCCTGGACGTCGTAGCCCTCGTTGGGTTCGTCGGGGATGACGGCGTCGAGCCCCTTCGGATTCGCCGCGGGGACGTCGGGTTCGCGAGTCGGGAGCGGCGCGTCGTGGCGCTGTGGGAGGTAGGTCAGGAGGTCGCGCACGGCGTCGGCCGCGGCGCGTTCGTCCTCGACGACGAGGTCGGCACTGCCGGACCGGGTCGCGTGGACGCGGGGCCCGCCGAGTTCCTGCATCGTCGTCCGTTCGCCCGTCACGGCCTCGACGACGCGCGGGCTGGCGATCGCCATCCCGCTGATCTCCTCGACCATGACGAGGTAGTCACAGAACACCGGGGTGTAGGCCGAACCCGCGATATCGGGGCCGTAGAGGACGCCGATCTGGGGGACCTGTCCGGAGTGGATGCACTGGTTGAAGAACATCCGCCCGCCCCGGTACCGGTCCATGTGGGTGTCGCCGGGCTCCCGATCGTCCAGGTTCAGGCGCGCGCCCGTCGAGTCGATCAACCGCAGGATCGGCGCGCCGGCCTCGGCTGCGCGCTCGGCGAGGCGGATCTCCTTCTCGACGCCCATCCCGCCGAGCGAGCCCGCCTTGACGGTGTAGTCGTTCGCCGCGAAGAAAACCGTCCGGCCGTGGATGGTCCCGACGCCCGTGATCATCCCGTCGGCGGGGAGGTCCCCGTCCGCGTCGTGGCGGGCGAACGTGCCGTCCTCGTACTCGATTTCGTCGAAGACGAGGTCCAGTCGATCGCGGACGAACAGCTTTCCTAACTCCTCGATCTTCTCGTGGCCGCGTTCGGGCCCGCCCGAGAGGATCTCCTCGACCTCGTCGCGAAGTACGCGTTCGCGCTCGGTGATCACCGCGTCGTCCCAGCCCCCGTCGCCGTTGCCGGCGGTCGCCACCGGTTCCTCGTCCCCGTCGACGACCAGTTCGACCCCCCGATCGAGGTGGGCGGCGAGGGCGCTCGCGATCGCCCGGGCCGTCTCTTCGTCGGGTGTCGCGTCGACGGTGATCCTCATCGCCACCACCCGCCGTGGATACGGGATCGCTCGCTCATAGACGGAGGATTGGTACCAAGTGACAAATGCATTCGGCTCCCGTCACTGGTTGAACGGCGTTGCCGTTTGCGATCGTGGGAAAGTGTAACAAGCGTGTGCATCGATTGGTATCGATACGCATGGACTACACCGAGACCGAGGAACAACAGTTGATCCGGGAGAGCGTCCGGGACATCGCCAGCGATTACGACTGGGAGTACTGGAAAACCTGCATCGAGGAGAAGCAGTTCCCCGAGGAGTACTGGTCCGATCTCGCGCGAGACGGGTGGCTCGGGGTCACCATCCCCGAGGAGTACGGCGGGGCCGGCCTGGGGATGCTCGAAATGTCGATGGTGATCGAGGAACTCTCGCGGGGCGGCGGACAGGGCGGGATCATCTTCGTACTCACGCCCGTCTTCGGCGGGATCAGCATTCAGCGCCACGGTACCGAGGAACAGAAGGAGGAGTATCTCCCGGCGATCGCCGACGGCGAGATGCGCTTCTGTATGGGACTGACCGAGGCCGGCGCGGGGACGAACACGATCAACATCGATACGACCGCGGAGCGAGACGGCGACGAGTTCGTCGTCTCCGGTCAGAAGATGTGGATCAGCGGCGTCGAGAACGCCGACGAAATGCTACTGATCGCCCGCACGTCCGACCTCGACCCGGACAACCCGACCCACGGCGTCTCGATGTTCCTCGTGCCCGACCCCGCCGAACGGGAGGGCATCTCGCTCACCCCGCTCGACGTCGAGGTCCCGTGGTTCGAGACCCAGTACCAGGTCGACATCGACGGTCTGCGGGTCCACGAGGACCGCATCCTCGGCGCGGAGGACGGCGGCCTCTACCTCCTGTGGGACACCCTGAACACCGAGCGGATCGCCGGCGCGGCCAGCGCGATCGGCGGTGGCCTTCGGGCGATCGATCTCGCCGTCGACTACGCGAACGAGCGATCGGTCTTCGGGCAGAAGATCGGCGGCCACCAGGCGATCCAGCACCCGCTCGCCGACGCCTACGCCGAACTCATGTGCGCCCGCGAGATGACCTACAAGGCGGCCTCCAGGTGGGACCACGGCGAGGACGCCGGCGCCGAAGCGAACATCGCCAAACTCCGATCGAGCGAGGCCGCGACGAAAGCGGCCGATCAGGCGGTCCAGACCCACGGCGGCAACGGCTTCTCGGCGGAGTACGAAGTCTACGACATCTGGCAGAACTCCCGGCTGCTCAAGACCGTCCCGATCACCAACGAGATGGTCCGGAACTTCCTCGCGGAGCATACCCTCGGCCTGCCGCGATCGTACTGATGCAGTCTGCTGTCACGATATCCAGGAGTAACCGCAGGGCGGTCGCGGTTGCACCGGAACCGACGTTCAGTAGTCCGTCTGTGGGTCGATCGATCCCCGCGGAACCGAACGTCCGATATTCGGCGCTCCGGATCCGATCTCCGACCCGATCGGCTCGTTCGTCCCGGTTGCATAGAAAGGCATCGTGAATTTATGCCGGGGCGCAGCACTGTGGATATGGCCTCGATCCCGGACGACTACCAGGACCTGTTCGAAAAGAAGACGTTCGCCCACGTCTCGACCCTGTTGCCCGACGGGGCACCGCACGTGACGCCGGTATGGATCGATTACGATCCCGACGCCGATCGGCTGCTCGTCAACACCGAGCGCGATCGGCGAAAGGAGAAAAACGTCCGCAAGGATCCGCGGATCGCCGTCAGCATGACCGATCCGGACAACCCCTATCGGATGCTGTCGGTGACCGGCGAGGTCGACGAACTCACGACCGAGGGCGCACGCGAACACATCGACGAACTCGCCCGGCGGTACATGGGCGAAGACGAGTATCCGAACCCGATCGAGACGGAACGAGTCATCATCTCGATCGAACCGGAGAAGGTGAACGCGTTCGAGGCCTGAGGTGCAGGCCGACGTCGACGGAATCGCGACCGTCGACGTGGCAACGCCCTCGAAACGGCACCCGTTTCCCGCCTCGGGTGCCGCCCGCGTCACGGGCGCTCGACTCGAGTCGGGACCCCCGTTAGTCGGCAAACATTCATCCCTCGAATCGGTGCAATCGACACCATGTCGGTTCCCCCGACGATCGGGCGGGTCGGTGAACGGTCCCCGGCGGGCCTCCCGATCGAACTGTACCCGATCGCGCTCCTCGCCGCTTCGCTTCGGCTGTTCCGGCTGGAGTCCGAGAGTTACTGGCTCGACGAAGTCGTCTCGGTGACGATCGTCACGTCGAACGCGCCGATCGAACTCCTGGTCAGCGTCCCGGGGAACGATCCGCACCCGCCGCTGTACTATCTCCTCCTGTCCGGGTGGACGGCGATCTTCGGAACGTCGGAACTGGCCACGCGACTGCTGTCTGCCCTCGTCGGCGTCGCCACCGTCGTCGTCCTCTACGGGGTGGGCCGCCGACTCTTCGACCGAGAGGTCGGGGCGATCGCAGCGTTGCTCGTCGCCGTCTCGCCGTTCCACGTCTGGTACTCCCAGGAGGTGCGGATGTACAATCTGCTCGCGCTGCTGACCGTGCTCTCGTTCTACTGGTTCGTCCGGTTGCAGACGGTGCGACCCGCCGACGACACCGGATCTCGGGACGATCTCGGGTACGTCGTCTCCACGGCCCTCCTCGGGTACACGCACGTGTTCGGCCTGTTCGCGATCCTCGCACAGAACGCGTACGTCTTCTCTCGGCCCGTCGTCCGGATCGTCCCCCGATCGCGGCTGACGCTCCGCCGCTGGATCGCACTCCAGGGGATCACCGCCGCGCTCCTCCTCCCGTGGGTGGTGCGATTGCTCCGTCGGACGATGGCAGCACGCGGGGGAGAAGCGGGTAACGTCTCGTGGATACCGCTCCCGACGGCCGAGACCGTCAGAGAGACGTTCGCGGCCTATCTCGGTGGCTACCTGTTCGGCGAGTCGTTCCCGTTGCTCGTCTCGCTTGTCGTCGTGGGCTGTCTGGTCCTCGCGCTCTCGGGCGATCGCGCGACCACAACCGCGGCGGAGGCCGATCGTCAGGAGCCACCGGTAAACGCCGTCTACCTGACCCTCCTCTGGCTCGTCGTGCCGATACTCGTCCCGGTCGCCCTCTCGCACGTCGTCGCGCCGATCTTCGTGGATCGGTACTCGATCGGGGCGTCGCTGGCGTTCTTCCTCCTGATCGCGGTCGGGGTGCGGACGATCTCTCGATCGTCGCTTCGGTTCGTCGTGGTCGGGGTCCTCCTCGTCGTCCTCGTCGCGCCGCTCCCGACGTACTACCAGGCGGACCAGAAAGAACAGTGGCGGGAGGCCGCCGCCGACGTCGAGGCGACCGCCGACGGTGACGACGTCGTCCTCGTGAGCAGACCGTTCGCGGAGCGCCCCTTCGACTACTACGTCGATCGATCGGACGTGGCGACGGTGCGAATCCCGCCCGACGCGTCGACCGCCGACATACGGGACTCCGTCGACGGCCACGACGACGTCTGGATCGTCCTCTCGTACACCGACTCGTCGACCGACCGGCGGATCCGCCAGGCGGTGGCGTCCAGCGACGGGTACCGCGGGCCGGTGGCGGAGCGCCGGTACAACGGAATCACGGCGGTCCGGTTCGAGCGCACCGCAGCGGAGGGTGAGTCGGAGACGGACGCGGGCGCGGAAGCGAGCATCGCCGTCGGCGATCGAGACCGCTCGAATCGACGACTGATCAGATGATCGCGCCGGAAGACTGACGCGCGCCGGCGATGCCGAACCGCTAGCCGCGATCGGTTCGACTCGGCCACCCGTCGCACTGCCGCCTGTCCAGTCGATCGTCGGTCATCGCGACCCACCGTACTTCGTTCCAGCTCAACCGGTAGTGACAGGTTTCGGGTTCGAGTTGCTCCCAGTAGATGGTCTGCATCGACGGGGCCTCGCCGTCGGCCGGCGTTATCGGCAGGGGCTCGCCGTCCGCCTCGGCGTCCTGTTGCATCGTCCGCAGCGTCGACTGCGGGTACGGCGAGCCGGTGTCCCAGGCGACTCCCGAGAGGACGAGCAGCCCGACGACGGCGAGAACGGCGACGACCGCCACGCGACGGTCGAACGTCGGGACCGGGTCGTCGCCGCGGCGATCGGTCGTCGTCGATCGCCGCGCGAGCACGCGATCGACGGCGAGGGCGACGCCGATCGCGACGAACGCGAGCCACGGCAACGCGTCCGTCGAACCGTCGAGATCGATGAACAGCACCTGGTAGCCGAGGAGCAGCCCGCCCGTCGGCACCCACCACAGCCGCCGCAGGTCGCGAACCGCGGCGTCGGCCCAGCCGAACAGCGCCACCGGGAGGAGCACGGATCCGTAGCCGAATATCAGCAGGATCGAGTAGACGTTCTCGGCCAAAGTGTACGACGATCCCGCGGACAGCGGCGCGACGATCGCCTGGACGACCATCGGAACGAGCGCCCCCGCGGCCGCGAACGCGAGAACGACGAACCCGGTCACGACGCCGCCGCCCGCGATCGCCCGGAGCGCGTTCTTCCCACCGGCTCGCTGGTACGCCATTCCGACGACCAGCGGCGCGAAGACCATCCCCGACTGCCACGACCCGGCGCTCAGCGCCGCCGCGGCGCCAGCGAGAAACGGCCGATCGCGAAGGGCCAGCGCGAGCGCCAGCGTCCCGAAGAACAGCGCGTAGAACTGCGCCCGAACCCCTTCCGGAGAGAGGAAGAAGAGTTCCGGGACGACGAGCATCGTGAGGCCGGCGGCGATCGCGGCCGCGTTCCGGCCGGTCACGAGGTACGCCACCCATCCGACGAGCATGACGCTCGCGGCGGCGACCAACACCGTGAGCGCCACGCTCAGGCCGTGCAGGACGAGCATGTCCCCGCCCGAAACGGCGGCGAGCGCGGCCGTGATGGCGAACGGAACCGGCGGGTTCACGTCCCAGACGTCGACGTACGGGACGCCGCCCCGGAGGACGTACCAGCCCGTGTGCTGGAAGAACGCCGGATCGGTCGCGATCCGCGGCCACCCGGTCAGCAGATAGTCCGCGAGCCCCGCGGCGAACAGGACGGCGACGATCGGTCCGAGGATGGCGACCCAGTCGGAGCGGGACTGGAGACGTGAACGCGCAGCCATCTCAGATGCGCTGTGAAACCTTCTTCGCGACGGCGAGGGCGCCCTGGTCCCACGCGACGCGGTGGTCGAGGCCGGTGTCGTCGGCCGCCTCGTCGGCCTCGTAGTGCTCCAGGTACCACTCGTAGGTCTCCACGAGCGCCTCCCGGTTCGAGTACTCGGGCTCCCAGCCGAGCCCCTTCAGTTTCTCGACGGAGACGTAGGAGTCCTCGTGGGCGGTCTCGTAGACCCACGGGTACAGCGGGGAGAGGTTCAGTTTCTCCAGGACGCGGAGAACGGCGACGGTGAGAGTGGCGGGCGTCCCGATCGTTCGCTTGCCCGTCCCCGCGTAGTCGATCGGGGCCTGGAAGTCCTCCTTCATCGTGCCGAACTCGTCGGCGCCGACGTTGAACGTGTCGTTGACGTCCGCCTCGTCGCCGGTGAGCAGCAACTCGATAGCGGTGACGAGGTCGTGGACGTGCAACAGTTGGTAGCGGTTGTTTCCCCACCCGACGAGGGGGACGTTCGCGCCGTCTTCGATCCAGTCGAACAGGACCTGGAACACGCCGAGTCGCTGCGGCCCGATGAAGGTCTTCGGGCGGAGGATCGGGACGCACATCCCCATGCGACGGAAGTCCTGGCAGACCTTCTCGGCCTGGATCTTGGCCTCGCCGTAAGGGCCGACCCCGTCCAGGGGCGACTCCTCGGTGATGGGGTGTTCGTCGTGGGTCCCGTAGACCGCGGTCGAGGAGATGTAACAGACGCGATCGACGTCGCGTTCGTTCGCCCCCCAGAGCACGTTTCGCGTCCCGTCGATGGTCGTCTCGCGGATGCGATCGGCGTCCCACAGCGGGAGGGCGGCCGCCGCGTGCACGACGGCGGTCGCTCCGCTCGCCTCGAGCGCGTCGGCCACGGCCGCCTCGCTCCGGACGTCACCTTCGACGAACTCGATGCCGTCCGCGTCGTCGTCCGCTTCGAAGGGCTTGAGATCGAACGCGGTGACGTCCCACCCCCGATCGCGGAAGTACTGGCACGTGTGGAGGCCGAGGAATCCGGTCCCCCCGGTGACGAGAACCGAGTCGGTCGAGTCGTCCGCGACGTACTCGCTATCGCTCATCGTGATTTCAGGCGGGACGTCAATACGGTGCCCCAATAGTGTATCGCCGAGTAGCGTCCCTTGTACTGGTCGAATACATCTTATACGGCGCCGAAGACCGCCGTCGCGGCGGGGCGATTAGAGAGGGGCCGAATCCGAGACGAGCAATCGTTCCGCGTCGCGAAATCGAGCCGTTCACCCGCTCGCGAAGCGGTTGTTCTGACTCCAATGGAACGTTACGGGAGTGGGTGTCCCGATCGGTCACGACCGCCCGAACACGGGCCCGCGAGAGCGGCAGCGGCGGGTACGGGCGTTCGACGGTCGGTTCTCGTACCCCGATCGATCCGTTCCGGTTCTGGAACCGACCCGACCGACCGATCGGTCGTCCCTGCGTCGAATTCGGGGATCGGTCATCCGGCCCCTGCCGTCGGTTAGCGTCAGGGTATCCCCGTAAATCGGACACAAGCAAGCCGGATCTTTTTGCTCCCCTGTGTGGGGCCATAGAGACAGATGGCCCGCGCACACCCTGCCCAACGTCGGGTCGCAGTAACCGTCTCCGGCCTGGTAAAGGAGATTCGCCCCTGGCAGTGGTACAAGCAGAGCGTGCTCCTTCTGGGACTGGTCTTCTCGAAGAACCTGTTCGATCCGGTTGCGGTCACGAACGTCGCCCTCGGCATCGTCGCCTTCTGTGCGATCGCCGGCACGACCTACATCGGCAACGACATCCTCGACGTCGAGGAAGACCGCAACCACCCGCGGAAGAAACACCGTCCCATCGCCAGCGGCCAGGTCCCGGTGGCCGTAGCGGTCTCGTTCGCACTCGTGCTCTTCGTGGGCGGACTCGCGCTCTCGTGGTACGTCGGCCCGCTGTTCCTCCTCGTCGTGCTCACCTACCTCGGCCAGAACGCGCTCTACTCCTCGTTCCTGAAGGACGTCGTCATCGTCGACGTGATGATCATCGCGATCGGGTTCGTGCTGCGAGCGATCGCGGGCGTCGTCGCAATCGACGTCTACCTGAGCCCCTGGCTCGTCGTCTGTACCTTCCTCGGGGCGTTGATGCTCGCGCTCGGGAAGCGCCGCCACGAGATGGCCGTCAGCGACGATCCGGCGGCGTCGCGCGCGACCCTCGCCGAGTACACCGAGGAGACGCTCGACCAGTTGCTCGTCGTCGTCCTCGCCGCGCTGATCGTCTCCTACTCGCTGTACACGTTCTTCCGCGGCGGACTGTGGATGATGTCCACGCTCCCGTTCGCCTTCTTCGCGGCCTTTCGCTACCATTTCCTCGCTCACACGCGGAACCTGGGCGGCGACCCGAAGTTCCTCTTCGGCGACCCTCCGTTTCTCGTCAATCTCGCCGTCTGGGGACTGCTCGTCGTCGCGGTCCTTTACGAGGTTCCGGCCCGATTAGTCGGGACGATCGCGTGACTCGCACACACCGCTCCACATCGAGACCAGCATGACCCGGCGATACGATCTCCAGGTGCACACGGACGCCTCCCCCTGCTCGAGCGCGTCGCCCGAGCGCGTGGCCGCGGCGGCGGCCGACGCCGGACTCGACGGCATCGTCGTCACCGATCACGACACGCTCGCCAACGTCGACGCCGTTCGGGCGGCCGCGCCGGACCACCTCGACGTGGTTCCCGGGGTCGAGGTGACGACGACCGAGGGACACCTGCTCGCGATCGACGTTACGGCGGCGCCGCCCCTGACCGACCCGCTGACGGCCGTCGATCGCGTCCACGAACAGGGCGGCGTCGCCGTCCTCTCGCACCCGTTCGACACGTTGCGACAGTGCTACGAGACGGATCTCGGCGCCCTCGCGGCCGCCGTCGACGGCGTCGAAGCGGTGAACTCCCGGTGCGTCCGCCGTCGGTTCAACGATCGCGCGGCGGCGTTCGCGACCGCCCGCGACCTGCCGGCGACCGGCGGGAGCGACGCGCACTTCCCGATGGAAGTCGGCCGGGCGTACACCAGCGTCGAGGGCGACGGCACGCTCGCTGACGCCGTTCGCGACGGGCGCGTCCGGCCGGGGGGCCGCGGACGGTACCTCTCGGGACACGTCGCGACGAAACTCCTCCAGTTCCGAACCGCCTCCAGTCGCGCCGTCGCGAGCCTCACGTCGGGGGGAGTCCTGCGACGATGAGCGACTACAGCGAGACCGTCGTCGATCGCGGCCGGGCGGTCGTCCGGGACCACGGCGTCTGGGTGACGGCGCTGTTCTCGGTCGTCGTCTTCCTCGGTCTCGCCGTCTACGCGGACGTCGGCGACGTGACGAGCGCCCTCGCGGCCGTCGACTGGCGCACGTTCGCGGCCGTCCTCGGCCTGACGACCGTCGGCTACGGCTTCCGGTTCGCCAAGTGGCACTACTACCTCCGGTGTCTCGAGGTCGACGTTCCGCTGGACGCGAGCGCCGTCACGTTCTTCAGCGGCCTGATGATGGTCGTCACGCCCGGGAAGGCCGGCGAGGTCTGGAAGGCGTGGTTCCTCAGAGACAACCGCGGCGTGCCCGCGAGCAAGACCACCTCCGTCGTCGGCGCCGAGCGGGTGACGGACCTCGTCGCGCTCGGCGCGATGGCCGCGCTCGGCCTGGTGGTCTACAGCCGATCGTCGCTCCCGATCGTCATCGTCCTCGGCGCCATCGGGGCCGGGATCGGCCTGCTCCAGTGGCGACGGCTCTGTCTAGCGATCCTCGATCGACTCGAGTCGTTTCCGGTCGTCGGCGGCCACGCGACCGAACTGGAGCAGTTTTACGAGAGCGCGTACCGCCTGTTCCAGGTTCGCCCGCTGGTCGTCTCGACCCTGTTCAGTCTCGCCGCGTGGGGGCTCGAGGGAGTCGCGCTCTGGCTGGTACTCGACGGCTTCGGCGTCGAGGCGGGCGTCGTGGTCGGCCTGTTCGTCTTCGGCCTCGGATCGGTCGTCGGCGCCGTGTCGATGCTCCCCGGGGGACTCGCGGCCGCGGAGGCGTCGATGGTCGGCGTGCTGGTTACGTTCGGCTACCCGGAAGCCGTCGCGGCGGCCGCCACGATCGTGATCCGCGTGGGGACGCTGTGGTACGCCGCGGCGCTCGGGACGGCGGTGTTTCTCACGTACAAGGCATCCCGGTGACGGACAAGGCATCCCGATGAGCGATCGCGTTCCCGCTCACCGATCGACGGCGACCGACCACGGATCACCGATCGGCGGTGAACCGTCGCCAGGTGAAGACGCCCCCCTCCGCACAGAGCCACAGCGCGCCGAGGCCGATGCCGACGACGTGCAGTATCTGCGGGAGGTGCATCCACGTCGGGAAGACGTACCGGGCCATGGCCTCCCACTCCCGGATCGTCGACTCGAGGGGGCCAGGTTCGCCGTCGACGTCGGTCAGTTCGGTCCCCGGCGGGACGTCCGATCGTTCGCCGACGCCGACCCGGTCGGCCTCGTACGGCTGCGGCATCACCTCGCCGCGGGGATCGTGGAACTGCCAGACGATCTCGCCGTCGGGGTCGACCTCGAGCACGCGGTTGTTCCGGGTGTCCGTGATCAGCGTGTTGCCGTTGGGCAGCCGATCGGCGTCCCGGGGCCACTGGAGGCGCTCGCTCGAGGGGCCGGTGTACTGCCAGACGCGTTCTTCTGTCGCCGTGTCGAGTTCGACGATGCGATCGTTCCCGCTGTCCGCGACGACCATCGTCCCCGCGGCTTCGATGCGGTGTGGATTGTGCTGTCTGGCCATGACGTCGTGATCGCCAGGGGTACCGATGACGTCGACGACGTCGTCGGTCTCCGGGTCCACCTCGATGATCACGTCGAAGTTGCGGATGCTCAACTGGAAGTTGCCGTTCTCCAGCCGATCGATGTCGTTCACGTGCGTCCAGTCGTCGTGTTCTCCCTCCTTTTCGGGGCCGCCGTACTCCTCGTAAAACGGCGTGCCGGGCGTCAGGTGGTCTTCTGCCTGCCACTCCCAGGTGATCTCGCCGTCGCGGTCGACGGTAAACGCACGATCGGCCCCGGTATCGACGATCGCCGTCTCGCCGTTCTCGAGGCGCTCGACGTCGTGGACCTCGTGGTCGGCGATGAACTCGTCGTACCAGTCGTACTCCCAGACGACCTCGTCCGTCTCGGTGTCGATCTCGACGACGCGGTTGTGGACGCAGTGATCGTCCTCCTCCTCGTACTCGAGGAACTCCTCGTCGCAATCTTCGGCAGGCGTCCTGACTGCGACGGCCGCGAGCACCGTCCGCTCGTCGAGTCGTTCGACGCCGAAGACGCGCGAGTCCGGCACCGACCACTCCCAGACGACCTCGCCGTCGGGCGACAGTTCGACGATGCGCCCGTCGCTGGAGAACGAGTGGACGCCGACGAGCGTGTTCCCGGGGTACCTATCGCCGTCGTCGACGACGGTCGGATCGCGATCGATCGCGACCGCCTGGATCCCGAGCGACGCGATTAGCAGGACGATGACGACGACGGCGACGGTGACGCGGGTTCGCTGGCTCATACGTGTCGTGGGTGAGTCGCGTTCGGAGTCACGGCCCGGGGCCGCCGGTTCGAGAACCGAGCAGGCCGGCACGCCGACTCGATCGGTGCGCTGGGGGCTGCCTCAGCATCCTACACCACAGACCGGGATGAATCTAGGGGCGCCGCTGGGCGAGGTTACCCGGTGGCGGCCGTCGGTTCCGCGTCGGATCGTCGGGTCCGGATTCCCGGTTCGAGGACCGATTCTACAGAGTGAGGGGCCGGTTCTACAGTTCCTCGTCGGTCGACTGGAGCGGTTCGTCGAGTCGCTCCTCGACTTCCTCTTCGAGGACGTAGCGCTGGACCTTCTGTGTCGCGCTGCGGGAGAGTTCCTTGACCGTGAACACCCGCCGCGGGTGGGCGTAGGTCGCGACTCGATCGAGCGCGAACGCACGCAGGTCGGCCTCGGAGACGTCCGCTCCCGCCTCGGGGACGACGAACGCGACCGGGGCCTCGCCTTTCACCTCGTGGGGTGCGGCGACGACCGCGGCCTCCGCGACGTCGGGGTGCTCGTACAGCGCGTCCTCGACTTCCGCCGGGTAGACGTTGTTCCCGCCGGTGAGGATCATGTCGTCGGCCCGATCGACCATCCAGAAGTAGCCGTCCTCGTCGACGCGGGCGACGTCCTCGGTGTAGAACCAGCCCTCGTCGTCGAACACCTCGGCGGTCTTCTCGGGCCGGTTGTGATACCCCTCGAAGACGTTCGGCCCGCGGATCGCGAGTTCGCCCGTCACCGCCTCCTCGTCGTCGAAGTCGATCTCGGGATCCGGGAACGGTTCGAGGTCGTCCGGTGCGATCTTCGTCTCGCGGGTCGCCGGATCGACGATCTTCAACTCGATGTTCGGCAACGGCGGACCGATACAGCCGGCCTCCTTGCGCACGCCGCGGGCCGGTTCGAGCGTGCCGCCGGGCGATGTTTCGGTCATTCCCCACCCTTCGACGACGGGCACGTTCCAGGCCTCCTCGATGCTCCGGCGGACCTCCTCGGCCAGCGGCGCGGCCGCGCAGGTGACGTCGTCCAGCGACGAGACGTCGTACTCGTCGGGGTTCTCGCGGTACTCCCGGAACATCATGGTGTACATCGCCGGGACGCCCGCGAACTTCGTCAGGTCGTGTTCGTCGATCGCCGTGAGCATGTCGACCGGATCGGGTTCGGGCTGCAGGACCATCGTCGCGCCGCGATAGACGAACGACCCCAGCAAAGCGTTCAGCGCGTAGATGTGGAACAGCGGCAACACGAGCAGGATCGAGTCGTCGGCGTCGACCGCCAGCCCGCCGCGGCTGTAACTCTCGAGCGTCGAGAGGATGTTCCGGTGGCTGAGCAGAACCCCCTTCGGTCGCCCCGTCGTACCACTGGTGTAGGGCTGGACGGCGATCTCGTCCATCCCGCGATCGACCGGGTCGAACGTCTCGTCGGCTGCCATCGTCGCGTGCGAGTAGTTGACGACCCCGCGCGCTTCGTCGGCGACGCCGGGCAGGAACAGCGTCTCGACGCCCGCGGCCGCCGCGAGGTCCTGGGCCTCGTCCGCGAGGAACGCGGAGGCGATCATCGTGTCGATGCCCGCGTCCTGGATGACGTACCCGAGCGTCTCGGGGTCCATCCGCAGGTTCAGTGGCGTCGCCACCGCGCCCGCCTTGAGGATCCCGAAGTAGGCCGACGGGAACTGTGTCGTGTTCGGGATGAACAGGCCGACCCGATCGCCCGGTTCGACGCCGTGGTCGACCAGGACGTTCGCGACGCTGTTCGCCTGCGCCTCGAACTCCTCGTAGCTCTGCTCGCTCCCCATGAACGAGAACGCCGTCTTCTCCCCGTACCGATCGGCCGCCATCGTCGGAAGTGCACCCGCGTGTGTGAGCCGATCCCCGTGGTGGTGTTCCATGGTACGTACCATCATACCACATGACAAGTGATAAAAGATAGTCGTCGATACGGCAGTGTCGACGCGAGTGATGGACCGATCGGTCACGACCAGTTCCAGCGAGACTATCGAAATCGAACGGTGATCCGATCGGCGGACGGCTCACGCCTCGTTACTCCCGTTCGAGCACGATCACGCCGGTCAGGATCAGGACGCCGCCGACGACGGTCGTCGCCGTGACCGGTTCGGCGAACAGTATCGCACCGAGGGCGACCGTCACGGGCGGTTCCGCGGTGCTGACGATGCTCGCTCGGCTGGCCCCCACGTACTGCAGGCCCGCGAAGAACGTCACGACCGGGACGGTCGTCGCGAAGACGGCGATACAGAGCAGAATCGCCCACGCCGACGGGGTCGTCGGAACCGCGAGTTGCCCCGTCGCCGTGCCGATGACGACGTACGACGCCCCGGCGGCCGGAAGCACGTATGCGGTCAGGACCATCGGGTCGACCGCATCGAGTACCGCTCTCGAGCCGGTGATGTAGAAGGCGTACGCGAGCGCGCCGCCGAGCACGACGATCACGCCGACGAGCGACGCACCGGCCGGGTTCGCACCGGTGACGAGGACGATGCCCGCGAAGGCCAGACAGAGTGCGACCAGCATGGGCCGACTCGGCCGCTCGCCGATCGTCGCGACCGCGAGAACGACGACGAACGCGGGATACGTGTAGAGAACGATCGCGACCAGTCCGGCGGTCATGAACTCCAGTCCGAGGAAGTAGAGCCCGCTCTGGGCCGTGTAGCCGATCGCCCCGAGTGCGAGGGCGATCCACAGCGGTCGGCCGCGGAGGATCGTCGCCTCGCCCCGCCACGCGAGGAAGAGCCAGACGAGCAGACCGGCGAGCAGGAAGCGAAAGACGAGCACCGTCGGGATCGAGAGGTTCGCACGCTGGGCGTACGTCCCGAAGATGCCGAGCGTCCCGAACCCGATCGCCGAGAGGAGCACCAGCGCGATGCCGACGTATTCGGCGTCGAGGGACCGGGACGTGGGACTGTCGCTCATCTCGGATTCGTACCCTCGGTTCCGCATATCGGCTTACAAAGACTCCGATCGGCGCCCGTCGCGATCGGTTACCGCTCGAGGTCGTCGACCAGGTCGCTCGCGACCCCGGTGTACCCTTCGGGCGTTAGCGCGTGCAGTTCCTCGCGGACGTCCTCGTCGACGTCTAGGTCGTCGAATAGCCTGCGGAAGTCCTCGATCGTGACGTCCTTCCCCCGGGTGACGTCCTTGACGCGCTCGTAGGCGTCCGCCTGGCCTTCGCGACGGAGGATCGTCTGGACCGCTTCGCCGATGATCTCGGGGGTCGACTCGAGGGCCCCGCGCATGACCTGCTCGTTGGGGACGACCTTCTCGAGGCCGGCCGCGGTCTTGCCGTAGCCGATCAGGCAGTGGGCGAACGCGGCACCGATGTTGCGCTTGACCGTCGAGTCCGAGAGGTCGCGCTGGAGCCGCGAGGTCGTCACGTAGTCGGCGAGGAATCCGAGATCGGAGTTGGCCTTCGAGAGGTTCCCCTCGCTGTTCTCGAAGTCGATCGGGTTGACCTTGTGGGGCATCGTCGACGACCCCGTTTCGCCCGCGACCGCTTCCTGGCCGAGGTAGCGATCGGAGACGTAGAGCCACATGTCGAGGTCGAGGTCGAGCAGCACGTCGTTGGCCCCCCGGAAGGCGTCGAACAGCGCGGCGAGGTCGTCGCAGGGGTTGACCTGCGTGGTGAGCGGTTCGAATTCGAGGCCGAGACCGGTGACGAACTCCTCGGCGACGGCCTGCCAGTCCACGTCGGGGTAGGCTGCCACGTGCGCGGCGTAGGTCCCGGAGGCACCGCCGAGTTTGCCGGCGAGGGCGTCGGTCGCCTCGCGGATGCGGCCCGTCGCGCGCCCGAGGCGGGCGGCGTAGACGGCCATCTCCTTGCCGAAGGTCGTCGGGGTCGCGGGCTGGCCGTGGGTGCGCGCGAGCATCGGCAGGTCACGGTAGTCGCGGGCCATCTCCGCGAGCGCGTCCTGGACCGCGTACAGTTCCGGCAGGAGGACCTCGTCGACGGCGTCGCGGACGAGCAGTCGATGGGCGAGGTTGTTCACGTCCTCGCTGGTCAGGCCGAAGTGGATCCACGCAGAGGCGTCGCTGCCTTCCGGGAGTCGGTGGCGGACGAAGTACTCGACCGCCTTGACGTCGTGGTTCGTCGCCTCGAAACCGGCGTGGCCCTCAGTCTCGAGTTTCTTGATCAACTGGGCGTCCTCCTCCGCGAAGTGCCTGTACAGTCCACGGAGGTGTTCGCGATCGTCGATGTCGAGTTCGAGCGGCGTCGCGTCCAGGTCCGCGAGGGCGATCAGGTACTCGACCTCGACGCGGACGCGGGCCCGCATGAGCGCGGCCTCGCTGGCGTACGGCGACAGCGGTGCGGTCCGGCTACCGTAGCGGCCGTCGAGCGGCGAGACGGCGTACAGGGCGTCGGTGTCGGTCATCGTCCGATTCTTTCCACCGTCGCGCAAAAGGGTATCGAAAGTCGGAGCCACGACTGTGCATATTTCGACGCGTGCGATCGAGTATTGTCGCAAATATATACACAATTATGTATAATTAGCCGGTCGAGACCGCAACCACTTTGGCCTTCGCGGGTGGGAGTCCGACCATGACGCGAATCGCCGGGATGGCCGGCAACCGAGGGCGCAACCTGTTGAACATCGCCGATCGAGCCCCGGGCGGGGCCGAACTCGCCGTCGTGCTGACGAACGGCGAGGACGCGCCGGTGCTCGAGTCCGCCGCCGAGCGCGGGATTCCGACCGAGGTCGTCCCGCTCGAGGACGACATGAGCCGCCGCGAGCACGAGGAGGCGGTCAACGAGGCGCTTTCGGGCCACGAGTTCGACCTCGTCTGCCTGGACGGCTACATGCGGATCCTCTCGGACACGTTCCTCGACGCCCAGCCGACGACGCTGAACGTCCACCCCGCACTGCTCCCGTCGTTCCCCGGGATGGATGCCTGGGGCGACGCGCTCGACGCCGGCGTCTCAGTGACCGGCTGTACGGTCCACGTCGTCACCGACGCGACCGACGAGGACGGGAGTGTCGTCGAAAGCGAGGTCGACGGCGGCCCGATCGTCACCCAGGAGCCGATCCCGGTCTACGAGGGCGACGACGAGGAGACGCTCAAGGAGCGCGTCCTCTACGAGGGCGAGTTCCGCGCCTACCCGCGTGCAGTGAAGTGGTTCGCCGAGGGTGCCGTCGACGTGGATACGGAGGCGGGCGAAGTGACGGTCGACGCGGACGCCTCCACCGCGCCGGACGCCGAGGGGCTACCCGCTCGCCGACTCGTCTCGAGCGATCGCGCCGGCACCCTCCGGTACGGGGAGAACCCCCACCAGGACGCCGCGGTCTACGCCGACTACACCTGCGACGAGGCGAGCGTCGTCCACGCGGATCAGCTGAACGAGGGCGCGAAGGCGCTGTCGTACAACAACTACAACGACGCCGACGGCGCGCTGAACCTCATCAAGGAGTTCGACGCGCCCGCGGCGGCGGTCATCAAGCACACCAACCCGGCGGGCTGTGCGACCGCCGACTCGCTGGCCGAGGCCTACGAGAAGGCGCTCTCGACTGACCCGATGAGCGCCTTCGGCGGCATCGTCGCGCTCAACCGGGAGTGTGACGCCGAGACCGCCGAGCAGATCGTCGACTCCTTCAAGGAGGTCGTCGTCGCGCCGGGCTACACTGACGAGGCTCTCGACGTACTCTTCGGGAAAGAGAACCTGCGGGTGCTCGACGTCGGTCGCGAGGCGCGTAGCGCCTCGGACGCGAGTAGCGCGGAACGGAGTTCCGCGGACAGTCGAGCGGCGGAACCGCGAGACGACGGCGACCAGCCGCGAGCACTCGGGGGGACGACGGAACGGTTCACCGAGAAGCCGATCGTCGGCGGCCGACTCGTTCAGGAGCGGGATCTGCAATCGATCTCGGCAGACGACCTCGAAGTCGTGACCGAGCGCGAACCGACGGACGAGGAACTCGAGTCGATGGTGTTCGCGTGGCAGACGCTCAAGCACGTCAAATCGAACGGGATCCTCTTCGCCGACGGCACCGAGACGGTCGGGATCGGGATGGGGCAGGTGTCCCGCGTCGACGCGGTCCGCCTCGCCGCGATGAAGGCCGACGAACACGCCGAGGGCAAGGACGCCGAGGGCGCGGTCATGGCCTCCGACGCGTTCTTCCCGTTCCCGGACGGCATCGAGGAGGCCGCGAAGGCGGGGATCGAGGCGGTCGTTCAGCCCGGCGGGTCGGTCAACGACGACGACGTGATCGAAGCCGCGGACGAACACGACATGGCGATGGCGTTTACGGGTCAGCGGAGCTTTCGACACGACTGAAATCCGGACGCCGATCGCTCGGACACGACCGCGTTCGGGCCCATCGGCGAGTGCGTAGTTTATAGCCGCCCCCTGCCTACCACCCGCATGGGAACCACAAACACACGGTACCCGGTAGCCACGAGTGCGAGCAGTCTCGTTCGTCGGACGACACTCGGCATCGTGGTCGCGATCGCCGCCAGCCTGCTCGTTCTCGGGGTCGTCTCCCTTCTCGGCGTCGACCTCGGCGTTTCCGGGCCGGACAGCCCGTTCGCCGCCGGACCGACGATCGCGAGCGTCATCGTCGCCGGCGCCGGGGCCGCCGTCGCCTACGCGGTATTGGCCCGCGCGACCGCCCGCCCAACCCGGAACTTCGTCGCCCTCGCCGCCGTCGTCTTCGTTGCCATGCTGGCCCCGGTGTTCCTCATCGCGCCCTCGATGGGCGTTTCGCCGGTCGGACAGGCGGTGTTGGTAATCGTTCACGCCGCCGTCGCCGTGCCTCTCGTCGCCGTCCTGATCGGCGCGGTACGTCTCTGACCGTCGGCCGTCACGTCCGGGTCCGGTAGTGGGCCCGGATCGTCGTGCCGATCCGAACGATCGCCACACTGAGGACGTAGTAAAATCCGAGCAGGAAAACGAACACGAGGGTCTGCTGGAGGCCGGGAACGGCAAAGAGCGCGTCGAGTCCGATCGGTTCGAGCAGCCACGACCGGATGCCCGCGACCGGCGCGTAGACCAGCAGCGAGAAGAGCAGTTCGAATCCGGAGAGGACGGCGGTGGGGAGCCCGATCGGCTGGCGGAAGGAAAGCGCCGCGAGGCAGGTCGGCACGGCCGCGAGCGCGAGAAAGACCGTGAGAACGGGACGGGCCCGGAGCCAGGCCGTGACGCGCTCGAGTCGATTCACGTCGCCATCCTGACCATTTGACAGTAAAGCTGTTGCGGATTCGGCGATACACAGAGCCCCCGACCGGCCGAGTGACCGTGCGCGTGTGGTACCATGCACCGTCATTTCGCCGGAAGAAAATTGATATGGATGCAATGAAAGACGTCGAATATGTCGTTTCCCTCCCGACCCGACGTCTCGCGGCGACGGCTGCTCGCCGGAATGGGTGCGGGAATCTCGGGAATCGCCGTTTGGGGACTGTCGCCGCTGGTCGGGTCCGGATCAGTGACCGAAGATCGGCCGCGAATCGTCGGTCACCGCGGCGCGGAGGGCCTCGCACCGCCAAACACGGCGGCCGCGATCCGGCGCGCGCTCGAGGTCGGCGTCGACGGCGTGGAACTCGACGTGCGACTGACCAGCGACGGCGAACTACTGTTGTTCCACGACCCCGTCCTCGACTGGGACTCGACCGGGCACGGCTGGATCCGGAACACGCCCTGGGACGAGATTCAGGGGACCCGAGTCGACGGCGAACCACTCATCACGCTCGATCCGGCGCTCGAGATGATCGCGCCGACGGACGCGTCGATCTACCTCGAACTGAAAGACGGCGGCTACACCGAGACGGTCCTCGAGACCGTCGCGGAGCACGGCCTCACCGATCGGACCACGATCATCTCGTTCGACGAACCGGCGCTCGACCCGGCACAGGCGGCCGGCGTTTCGACTGGCCTGGTCGGGTCGGTGCCGACGCCGTGGCTCGCCGAGGACGCGGCGACCGCCGGTGCCGACGCGGCGTTCACGCACTACGCACCCCACGGCGTGCCGACCTTCGTCGACGAGGCGCGGAACCGGGGACTCACCGCCGGCGTCTGGAAACTCGTCGATACGAAAGAGACCATCCGCGACGTGCTCGAACACGATCTCGACGTCCTCGTCACGAACCGACCGGATTACGCCTTCGACGCGCTCGAGGACGCCTGAACCCGACGGGACTGCTGTTGCGATCGCGACGATCCCGGTGCTCATCGAGAGAGCGGTCACCACCGGATCCGATCGCGAACTCGCCGCCAGAGCGTCCGAGAAACGGGTTCGTTGCGTCTTGCCATGATCACCGTACTGTCGGCCCCGCGCGCGACGGCTTCCGGGACGCTGCCCACGAGCACGCGCCGGAGAAAGCCGCCCTCGGCGGCACCGACGACGGTCACGTCGTGGCGTGCCGTCCGATCGACGATCGTCTCGACGACCGGCCCCGTGAGAACGGTCCGCTCGACGGACGGGACGGCACCCAGCGCCGACTCCGTGCTGGCGAGCAGGTCCCGCGCGTCGGCGACCGTGTCGTCGTCGCGGTCCGTGACGATCGTGACGAGTTCGACGTGGGCCTCGCGTTCCCGGGCGAGCGACCCGGCGGTCTCGGCGGCGAGGGCGGTGTTCGGCCCGCCGGCGACGGGGACGAGAATCGACGAGATTCCACCCGGCCCCTCGTCGAGTCGCTCGACGAGCACGTCACACGGCGCGTCGGCCACCACCGCGTCGATCGTGCTCCCGAGAACGACGTCCTGTCGGCGCGGCCGACCGCGCCAACCGAGCAGGATCGTCGACACGGGGTCGTCCTCGGCGAGTCCGCAGATCGCAGCCGCCACGTTGCGGGCGAACCTGATCCGACCCGTCGCGTCGACGCCGTTCGCCCGGGCCTGCTCGACCACGTCGTCGACGAGTGCCTCGCGATCGTCGATCTCGAGTTCACGGCGCGCCTGTTCGAGCGAAAGCTGGACCGGAACGGTGACGACCGACAGCACGAGGATCTCCAGCGCGCGATCGCGAGCGATGTCGATCGCCGTGTCGAGCAGTCGATCGGCGGTGTCCGGGTTCGCGACGGGGAGCAAGAGGCGATCGGGTGGCATGGGTGAAGGGCGCCGTGCCGTCAGTGACCACGTGTCGCGACAAGTACCTGACCCGTCCGACGGGAACAGCATCACTCAAAGATCCATTTGAGCTTGACGAGGTGTTAATTCACTGCCACGAGAGCGATCGGATATGGATCGACGACAGTTCCTCGCGGCATCGAGCGTCGGTGTCGCAACGGCGATGGCAGGCTGTGCCGGAAGCGCCCTCAGCAGCGACGAGAACCAGGGTGCGACGACCACTGACGAGACCGGGTACGAGATCACCGTCAGCGCCGACGGCGAGGTCGAAGCGGATCCGGACAGGGCGACGGTCAGCGTCGGCATCGAGGCACGCGGCGACACGGCCGAGGCGGTCCGTGACGAACTGGCCACGCGATCGGACCCGCTCCGGGAGGCGTTCGACGACCTTGGCCTTCCCGACGAGAACGTCGAGGAAGGCCGGTATCGCGTCTCCCCCGATCGGAACCGGGAGGACATCGGGGACGGCTTCCGCGGATCGCGATCGTTCCACCTCACGATCGACGACGTGGACCGCGTCGGCGAGGTCGTCGACGCGGCGATCGAGGCCGGGGCGGACGACGTCGGCCGCGTGAATTTTACCCTGCAAGCGGAGACGCGCGACGACCTGCGCAACGATGCACTCGACGACGCGCTCGACAACGCCGACAGCGAGGCCGAACACGTCGCGGCCAACCGGGACGTCGAGATTACCGGCACGAAATCCGTCACGACGAGCGACGCGCGGATCGGTTCGGTCCGATACGCGGCCGACGACGTCGCGGAAAGCGCGGACGGTGCCGCGCCCGAGACGTCGTTCGACGCCGATCCGGTAACCGTGAGCGCGAGCGTGACGGTGGTGTACGAGTTCGAACGGTAGGCAAGAGAGCAGTGTGAGAGCTACACGATCGGCTCTTCCAGAGGGAGTCCAGCAACGCGAACCGAGAGGAACGAACGGCCGAAACGGCGTCAGTCGTCGGCGGGAACGGCTCGCTGGCTCTGCCCGTCCGCCATGGCGAGGACGTCGTCGAAGAAATCGAGGGTGTCCTCCGGACCGGGGTTGGCCTCGGGGTGGTACTGGCGGGTGATGACGTCGTACTCGATGCCGTCGATGCCCTCCGGCGTGTCGTCGTTGACGTTGATCTGGGTCACCTCGAGATGTTCGCCCGGATCGTCGACCGTGTAGCCGTGGTTCTGGGTCGTCATCACGACCTGGCCGGACTCGAGGTCGAGGACCGGCTGATTGACGCCGCGGTGGCCGAAGGTCATCTTCTCGGTCGTGCCGCCGAGCGCCTCGGCGACGATCTGCTGGCCGAGACAGATGCCGGCCACGGGCGTGTCCTCGACGAACGCCTCGACGAGCGCGATCGCTTCCTCGTAGTTCGCGGGGTCGCCGGGCCCGTTCGAGATGAACAGGATGTCGGGGTCGACGGCCTCGACGGCCGCGGGCGTCGCGTCGTGCGGGAAGACGTGCACGGTCGCGTCGCGCTCGAGCAGCGAGTCGACGATCGATCCCTTCGCGCCGCAGTCGACCAGCGCGACGGTCTCGCCGTCGTTGTCGGCGCCGTGGACGACCGTCTCGTCGACGCTGACCTGCGCGCCGATCTCGGTGTGGTCGCTCATCGCCTTGCACTGCTCGAGTTGCTCGAGGGCGTCCGCTTCGGTGACGTCCTCGCCGACGGCGATCCCGCACTTCATGGCGCCGCCGTCGCGGATGTCGGTGACGACCTCTCGCGTGTCGAGGTGGTCGAGCGCGGGGACGCCTTCGCTCTCGAGCCACTCGGCGACGTCCTCGGTGAGTTCGCGGGCGAGGACCGCACGCGGGTGGACGCGATCGGACTCGAACCGTTCTTCCCGGACGCCGTAGTTGCCGATCAGCGGGTACGAGAACGTCAGGACCTGTTCCTCGTACGACGGATCGGTCAGGCTCTCCTCGTAACCGGTGTAGGCCGTCGTGAAAACCAGTTCGCCACGAGCCGTTCCCGGAGCACGACCACGCCCCTCGATTACGTGGCCGCCCTCCAGTGCAACGTAGGCTGGTGTCATTACGAACTACGTATTGATCCTACCGCCATAAGTGTTGTCTTCGAAGCTGAGTTACGAAATTCGTAATCGGTAAGTGCGGGACACACGTAGTCACGCATCTCCATGGACGACCTGGACCGACAGATCCTCGATATTCTCCGGCGTGACGCCCGGACGCCGTACACGGAGATCGCAGACGAGGTCGGGACGAGCGAAGGCACCGTCCGCAATCGCGTCGAGCGGATGATGGACGACGACGTCATCGAACGCTTTACCATCTCGACCCGGACCGGGAACGTCCAGGCGATGCTCGAGATCAGCGTCGCGGTCGACGTCGACACCAAGGCCGTCTCGGAGCGGATGGCCGAGTGGGACGAAGTCGACTTCGTCTGGATGGTTTCGGGCGAGCAGGACATCGTCCTCGTGGTCGACGCCGCGGACACGCGCGGGGTCAACGATCTGATCACGAAAGCGCGGGACCAGGAGGAAGTCGTGAGCACGAAAACGCGGCTGATTCTGGACGAAGAACTCGGCTAGAGTCTCGATACCGCACGGTGGCGTTCCGGACCGCGACGCACCGTCCGAGTCTGTCGAACGACGATCGGACGACTCCCCGACGTCTGCGATCGCAGACGGCACGCGACGGTGTGTCCGATCGGATCCCGTGAGACGCTGCCCCTGGGTCCGTTGTCGTCTCCCCCTCGGGGCCCGAGTGGCCCGGTAACAGTACCGTCACCAGGTTCGGTCGGCGTTCGCAAAGACACATGCTGAACGTCCGCCAATCGCTAGCGAGACTATGTCTGAGTCCCCTCTCATTCCGGAGACGGCGCGGATCGGCCGCACAGCACTGCTCGTCACGGATCTCGAAGAGATGGTCGCCTTCTATCGAGACGTCGTCGGCCTCACGGTCCTCACGCGCCGTGAGACGACGGCAACGCTCGGCGTCGACGAAACGCCGCTACTCGTCTTGCGACGGGCGGAGAACGAACCGTCCCGGGGACGAGATCAGGCGGGACTGTTCCACACCGCGTTCAAGGTTCCCTCGCGCACCGCACTCGGGGCTGCACTCGAGCGGATTCGCGATCGCTGGCAGGCGGCTGGCGCGTCCGATCACTACGTGAGCGAGGCGCTGTACCTCTCTGACCCCGAGGGAAACGGCGTCGAAATCTACGCGGATCGGCCACGGGAGGAGTGGCCGCGCGCAACCGACGGCACGATCGAGATCGGTACCGTCCCTCTCGATCTGTCCGACGTCGCTGCCCGATCGGACGGGGGCGTCGACGCCCCGGCCGGAACGACGATCGGGCACGTCCACCTGGAAGCGACGTCGCTCGAGGATGCGCGGGCGTTCTACGTCGACACGTTGGGGCTCACCCTCCAGACGGAAGCCCGGTCGGCGCTGTTTCTCGCGGCCGGAGACTATCACCACCACCTCGGCGTGAACACGTGGAAGGGCCGATCACGGCCGGCGGGCGGTCGTGGACTCGCGTGGTTCGAGTTCGTCGTCCCGGACGAACGGGCGCTCGCGACGGTTCGTCGGCGCCTCGCGGACGCCGCGATCGCGGTCGAAGAGCGCGCCGACGGGATCGAAATCGCCGACCCGGACGGAATCAGGATCAGAATTCGAGCGGCCTGACGTCGCGGGACCAATCGGTGTAGACGCTCCCGTACAGTTGGCCGGCGTCGGCGCGAGTCGTGAGACGTAGCACTCAAACGACTCCTCCGCGTAGGACGGAGCAGTGAGTCAGGACGCCATCACGGTACTCTTCGGCGATCCGTTTGCCGTTATGAACACGATCGGGTTGGTCGCGTTCGCACTCGTCGGCTCGTCGAAGGCGATCCGTGAGGAGTTCGACGTCTTCGGGGTGACCATCGTCGGGCTGGCGATGGCGTTCGCCGGTGGCGTCACACGCGATCTCCTCGTGGTGCGAGTCCCGCTGGCACTCCAGTCGCCGCTCGAAATCAGTCTCGGGCTCCTCGGAGTTGGTCTGGCGATCGCGTTGAGCGCCGTTCTGTCGTCGCCGGAGCGCCATCCGGTCACCCTCGTGGCCGACGCTATCGGACTCGCCACGTTTGCGACGACCGGCGCGATCGTCGCAGCCGAAGCGGGCGTCTCCGCGTTCGGCGTCGTCGCGATCGCAACGATCAACGCCGTCGGTGGTGGGGCGGTTGCGGACGTTCTTCTCGACCGCTCCCCGTTCATCCTCTTCGAGGATTTCTACGCGAGCTGTGCGGTCCTGGGCGGAAGCGCCTACTGGCTGGTTGTAACGGTCGGCGGTGCCGAGAGTACGGCTGCGGTGGTATGTGCGGTAGTGACCGTCGGGACTCGGGTAGTCGCGGTAACGTACGACTGGGAGCTCCCCACGATACAGCGTCTAGGACTGCTCCGCAACTAGGGGATTCCCCCTCGCTACGTGTCACTCCTCGCCCGGCGGCGTTCCCACGCCCGGCGTCGGTCGTTCGATCGCGTCGATCACGCGTTTGCGGCGGTGGATCGCCCGGTAGCCCCGGCGCAGGGTCCGATCGAGCCACGAGCGGGAGACGCGTGCGCTGACGTTCCCGTCGCGGATCGCGTCGACGATCGATTCGGGGGTGAGCCGATCGGCGTCGACGACGGTGTACGCCCGGCCCACCTCGAACGGGTAGTGGGCGTCGCTGCCGCCGACCAGCGGGAGGTCCCGCTCGGCCGCGAGTTCCTCGACGAGCGGTTGCGAGCGCGGGTGTTTGCCGTTGACCTCGATTGCGTCGAACGGGACGTCCTCGAGTTCCCGCACCGTGCTGTTCCGGAAGGGATGAGCGACGATCGCGGCGCAGTCCCGGTCGTGAGCGAGTGCGACGGCCTCGTCCGGGGAGAGCGCACCCGGCTTCGTCGCCGCCGGCGGATCGGGGCCGACGACGAGGACGTGACCGCGATCGGTCGTGATCTCGATCCCCGGCAGCGTCTCGAGATCCGGGGCGGGATCGAACGCCGTGTAATAATCGTGGTTGGTCGTCGCGATCCCGTCGAGGCCGCGACGCTCGGCCGCCGCGGCGAGCAACCGGACGCCGAGCGGGTCGAACCGGTCCCCGAGGGGGCGACGGCCGTGGAAGAATCGCGTGTGCGTGTGGAGATCGACGGCGTACATACTGGGGCAAACGCCGGGGAGGCCCTTTTGCGTGCGGCCGGCATGGACCGCACCATGGGATCCGACGGAGCGAGCGATCGCGTCCTCGTCCTCAATCCCGTAAGCGGGAGCGAGGACCACGTCGACGACGTGACCGAACTCGGGGCCGAACACGGCTTCGAGATCCGAACGACCGAGGAGAGCGGTGACGCGATGCGTCTGGCTCGCGAGGCCGCACCCGATGCGGACCTCGTCGCCGCGGCCGGTGGCGACGGGACCCTCAACGAAGTCGTCAACGGGATCGGGGCAGCAGACGAACTCGAAACGACGACCGCGGCCGTCGTCCCCGCCGGGACGGGGAACAACTTCGCGACGAATCTCGGGATCCGAGGTATCGAAGACGCCTTTGCCGTCGTCGAGGACGGTCGACGCCGATCGATCGACGTCGGGATCGCGGACGAGCGGCTCTTCGTCAACTCCTGTGTAGGGGGTGTCACCGCCGAAGCGAGCAGCGAGACGACCTCAGAGAGCAAAGCCGAGTTGGGCGTGCTCGCGTACGTCAAGAACACGCTGGATACGATCGGCTCGTTCGACTCGCTCCCGTTACGACTGGAGACGGCCGCGGGACCGAACGGCGAGTCGGCACGGGCCTGGGAGGGTGAAGCCCTGTTCGTCTTCGTCGGAAACTGCCGGCGGTTCAGCGGGACCCGGGCCGCGCAGGCCAACGTCGAGGACGGGCTGTTCGAGGTCACGATCGTCGAAGACGCCGCGACGCCCAACCTGCTCGGCGGGGCGGCGCTCGAGGGCCTGTTCGGCGCGGACAGTACGCACATCGTCCGGCGTCGGACGCCGTCGCTCGTCCTCGAGAGTCGGCGGGGCACGGTCGAGTACAGCCTCGACGGCGAGATGCTCGAGACCCGGACGTTGCACCTCGAAACCGAGCCGGGAACGCTCGAGTTCGCCGTCGGAGACGGCTATCAGCCCGATCCCGACGACGGAGAGCTGTGATCGATCTCGGTGTCGAACGACGGCGATCGCTGACGGCCGCTCGCGGGCACCGCGACCGCGCCGGACTCGCTCGAGGCGATCAAGCCGATACTGGTTTCAAGAGTCGCCGTAATTGTGGGCGTATGAGCACCCAGGAGGACAACCTCCCGCACAAGAACGCATCCCAGGACGTCATCGCCGTCGACGAAGACGACACCGAACTCGACCTCGTCAACCGTCTCGAGGCCCACACGGGCGACGGCATCCGCCATCGGGCGTTCACCTCGCTCGTCTTCGACGAGGAGGACAACATCCTGCTCGCCCAGCGGGCTCCCGGGAAGCGCCTCTGGGGCACGTACTGGGACGGCACCGTCGCCTCCCACCCCGTCCAGGGTCAGAGCCAGGAGGAGGCCACCCGCCAGCGGCTCGAGGAGGAACTCGGCATCACCCCCGACCAGTACGACGACCTGCGCCTGACCGATCGCTTCGAGTACAAGCGCTACTTCGAGAACGCGGGCGTCGAACACGAGGTCTGTGCTGTCCTCCAGCTCACGCTGACGGACACGACGCTCGATCCCGACGAGGAGGAGGTCGCCGGCCTCATGTGGGTCCCCTACGAACGGCTCCACTCGAACCCCGAGTGGTACCGCCAGCTCCGGCTCTGTCCGTGGTTCGAGATCGCGATGCGCCGGGACGTCCGATCGGACTGACGCCTCGCGCCCGACACTGCCGCCGAAATCCGGTTTTCGATCGATCGGACGATACTCGCCCCAACGGTCCACGATCGGCCGGCCGGACGACACCGAGCGCGATCGGTTCCCCGGCGTTCTCGCCCCGTCGATCCGCCCCGAAGCCGACGCCGTCGGCGCCAGTATGCCAATTGGTAACAAGGTTTATTACACCACCCTTCGTAGCGTCGTCCGAGGGCCGACAAATCGGTCCGTGTGACGTAATGAGTTCCACACCCCAGGAAACCGAGACGCACGAAGTCACGCTCTCCAGAGAAGAGCAGTGGGTCGTCCACCACGTCCTGTCGACGCGCGTCGACGACGCGCTCGACGACGAGGAGACCCCGCCGGACTGGACGCTCGATCTGGTCGAGACGATCGAATCCGGTGCGGAGACGCTCACCGGCTATCAGGCGCGTCGCCTCCACGACGCGCTCGGCGAGTACGTCGACCAGGACGGGATACCCCAGCAGGACGACGTCCACGGATCGGCCGTACTGACACGGCTCGAGGAACTCCTCGAGGCCGAGCACTGAGAAAAATCGTTTTTCGACGCCGCGACGAACGCGGCGAGTAGCCGGTGCCGAGTACGCCAGGATGCCGTGCGATCAGGGCCGCGTCGTCGCCCAGACGGCGGTCAGCGCCAGCAAGAGGGCGGGGAAGAGCGGCAGGATCAGTAGCGCGAACCGGTAGCCCTCGGCACCGGGCGGGAACAGGAGGATCGCCACCGGGGCGACGACGAACGCGAAGACGATGACGGCGACGAGCGTCCAGCCGCGCCAGTCGAACTCCCGATCGGCCGTCTCGGGATGGGGCGGATCGCCGACCCGGTCGTCGGCCGACTCCCGGCGCGTCCCGTCCTCGTCGAACGCTCCGGGTTCGTGCACGTAGCCGCCGTCGTCGCTCGAGGTCACGGTCGACGGTTTCGGGCGCGAAAGCAAAGCCCTCACGGTTCCGGTATCGATCGCGGCCGAACCCGTTCGGCCGGGGCCTAGAGTTCGCTATCGGGACGCACGACGACCTTGCCGAAGCCCTCGCGGCCCTCGATGATCTCGTGGGCCCGGGGCGTCTCGCTCATCGGCATCACCTCGCGGATCGCGGGTTCGAAGGTGCCGTCCCAGACGAGTTCCATCACGTCGTCGACCTGACCGGGCGTCCCCATGGTCGATCCGATGATGTGTAGCTGGTTCCAGAAGATCCGCGGGATGTCCGTCTCGGGATTCGGTCCGGCGGTCCCGCCGCAGGTGACCAGCCGACCGTCCTTCGCGAGGCTCTTGATCGAATCGCGCCACGTGCCGGCCCCGATGTAGTCGACGACCACGTCGACGCCGCGGTTGCCCGTCTCCTCGCGCACCCAGCTCGCGAAGTTCTGCTCCTCGTAGTTGACGACGTGGTCCGCACCGAGCTCGCGGGCGTGCTGGAGCTTTTCGTCGGTGCTTCCCGTCGCGTACACCTCCGCGCCGGCGTAGTCGGCGATCTGGACGGCGGCGTGGCCGACGCCGCCGCTCGCCCCGAGCACGAGGACCGTCTCGCCCGGTTCGATGTCCGCTCGATCGATCAGCATCCGCCAGGCGGTCTGGAAGACGAGCGACGAGGCCCCCGCAGTGACCCAGTCGACCCCCTCAGGGACCGGGATCAGGTTGTCCTCGGGGACGGCGGCGTACTCGGAGTGGACCCCGGTGACGTGTTCGCCGATCAGGTGGAAGTTGACACAGAGCGTCGGATCGCCGTGGCGACAGAACTCGCACTCGCCGCAGTTAACTCCGGCGGTGAGCGCGACCCGATCGCCCTCCTCGAACCGGGTGACGTCGGGGCCCGTCTCCGCGACGACGCCCGCCATGTCGCTGCCCGGGACGTGGGGCATCTCGAGGTCGAGGGTCGGCAGCCCACGGCGGACCCAGACGTCGAGGTGGTTCAGCGCGCCCGCCTTCACGTCCACCAGAACCTCGTCCCGTCCGACCTCGGGATCGGGGTAGTCGCCGTACTCGATGACGTCAGTATCGCCGTGCTCGGTGATTTTGACCGCTTGCATACACGCGGACTGACGGAAACCGTGGGCATAACAGTTGGGCTGCCCGCCCGATCGGCTTGCCATGCGTTTTATTCGATCCCGGTGGAACGTCGAGGTATGAGCGAGCACAACGCGGACGCCACCGACGCCGGCGAGCGCACGTTCTGCGTCGGGATCGTTACGATCGCCGCCGATCGCGACCTCGCCTCGGACGAGGCCGGCGAAGCCGTCGTCACGGGGCTGGAAGCCGAGGGACACGAGATCGCCATGCGCGAACACGTCGGCACCGACTACGACAAGGTCCAGTCGATCGTCGAGCGGATGATCGAACGGGACGACGTCGACTTCGTGGTCACCGCCGGGGCGACGAGTATCGAACCCGACGACGTCACGCTCGAAGCCGTCGAACCCCTGCTCGAGCAGGAACTCACCGCCTTCGACGAACTGTTCACGCAACTCGGGTACGAACTGGTCGGCTCGCGCATCGTCTCGGCGCGGACGCTCGCCGGCGTCTCCGAGGAGGTTCTCGTCTTCTGTCTCCCCGGCGATCCGGACGCGGCCGCGCTCGCCATCGAGGAGATCATCCTCCCGGAAGCGGCCGCACTCGTCGACCTCGCCCGATCGGACCGGAGTTCCGACGTGGCCGACGAGGCCGATCCCGACGCGACCGGTGACGAGAGATGACCGGCGACGATCGAGCCGAGGATCGCAGTAGCGGCGATCGAACCGACGATCACAGCGACGACGACGATCACCCGACCGCGGTCGTCGACAAGGAACCCATCCGGCAGCGCGTCTGGGACGATCTGGAAGAAAGCGGCGTCGCCCGGTTCCCCTTCCCGCCCCACGGCCGCATTCCGAACTTCGAGGGCGCGGACCGGGCTGCCGATCGACTGGCCGACCAGCCCGAGTGGGAGGCGGCCGAAACGATCAAGACGAATCCCGACGCGCCGCAGTTGCCCGTCCGCCGGCAGGCCCTTCGGGACGGCAAGACGGTCTACATGGCCGTCCCCAGGCTCGCCGAGGAGCGGTGTTTCCTGAAACTCAATCCCGACGCGCTCGACGACTACGACGCGGCGACGACGGTCTCGGGATCGGCGACGCACGGCGAACAGGTCGGTCCCGAGGCCGTCGAACCGATCGATCTCGTCGTCTCCGGGAGCGTTGCAGTGACGACGGACGGCGGCCGCATCGGCAAGGGCGAGGGCTACAGCGACCTCGAGTACGCCGTCCTCCGGGACCTCGGGCTGGTCGACGACGAGACGCCGATCGCGACGACGGTCCACGAGCGACAGGTGATCGACGACCCGGTCGCGATCGGGGACCACGACGTCGCGATGACGCTGGTCGTCACGCCCGAGCGGACGCTTCAGCCACCCGTCGAGCGCCAGCCGACGGGCGTCGACTGGACGTTGCTCGACGCGGAACGACGCGAGGAGATTCCGATGTTACAGCGGCTTCGCGATCGATCTGACGGGTCACGTGAGGAATAATCGCAACTGACGGGTCGAAAACGCGTCCGGGGCGCGGGGACGCCCCGGGTGCCAGAACCGCGCGACGTCGCAGGCCGGTGCAAACGCCCACGAGGTCGAACGGGAAACGGTGTGGCAATGGTGGGGGAAGGGTGCTGTGGTGGGGTTGCTGGAAGTCACGGGACAAGGCTGTGGGTGCCTTCGGTGGGGTCTGCCCGTCGACCTCCACGCGAGGCTTGTGGCGGGACCCACTTGAACGGGGGAGACGGTATCGGAGTCTTATGTCGAATTCTCCCGAATTTAATTCGGGTTCAATCGATGGATAACCAGGTCGAGAAAGTTTATACCGCAGATGTAAGTGTTTATAATTGTTTTAAATTAACTTTATGCCGGGCTGACAGCTGGACGAGGGGCGACCGATCCGGAGGCGGTCCGTCAGCCAGTCAATTCTTCGGCGACGACGGTGGCGTCCATCAACTGCGGATCGATCGCGAGGTCGAGTTGGCCCTTGACGAACTCGGGGATGGTCTCTCGCGCGTACGTGACCGTCCGCAGGTCGTCGTTCAGGTCGTGTGCGATCGGGATGGTCGTCGCCTGCCCGACGTCGGTCAGGACGTACAGGGCGACCTCGCAGATTCCCGCCTCCTCGAGCGCGGGGCGCGAGACGACGCCTGTCACGCGGGTCACGTCGACGCCTTCGGCCTCGAGTGCGTCCGCGATGCCGTCCTCGTCCGGGCCGGCGACGATCGCGTCCATGCTCATTCGTACTCGATCGTCGCGGGCGGTTTGTGGGTCACGTCGTAGACGACGCGGGCGACGTTCTCGTTCTGGCCGGTGATCCGCGACTGAATCCGCTGGAGCGTCTCCCAGTCGATCTCCTGGGCGCGGGCGGTCATCCCGTCCCGGGAGTCGACCGATCGGACGGAGACGACCCAGCCGTGGACGCGGTTGTCGCCCTTGACGCCCGTGGCCTTGCCGATGACGGCCGCGAGGGCCTGCCAGGGCTCGTACTCCTCGAGTTCCTCCTCGACGACGTGGCAGGCGTGGCGGGCGACCTCGAGTTTCTCCTCGGTGACCTCGCCGATCACGCGCACCGCGAGTCCGGGACCGGGGAACGGCATCCGCTCGGCGACGAGTTCGTCCAGTCCCAGGTGTCGTGCGACCTCGCGAACCTCGTCCTTGTAGAGGTCGCGGACGGGTTCGACGATGCCCTCGAAGTCGACGACGTCCGGGAGTCCGCCCACGTTATGGTGGGACTTGATCCCGCCCTCGCTCTCGATCCGATCGGGGTAGATCGTCCCCTGGACGAGGTAGTCGGCCTCGGCGTCGTTCGCCTCGCGCTCGAACTCGCGGATGAACTGCTCGCCGATGATCTCGCGTTTCTCCTCCGGGTCGGTCACGCCCGCGAGCGCGTCGAGGAACCGATCTTTCGCGTCGACGATCCGCAGCGACTCCATGTAGTCGAACGTCTCCCGGATCTGGTCGGTCTCGCCTTTCCGCATCAGCCCGGTGTCGACGTAGACCGGGGTGAGCCGATCGCCGATCGCTTCATAGGCGAGGGCGGCGGCGACCGAGGAGTCGACCCCGCCCGAAAGGGCGATGACGGCGTTCGCGTCGCCGATTTCGTCTTCGATCTCTGCAACTGCCTCCGGGACGAACGTGTCCGTTTCTACCATCAGTGGGTTACCTCCGTTTCCGCATCGGTGTCCGCGTCGGCCGGCGTCTCGTCGGTTCGCTCGAGGACGGCCTCGACCAGTCCGAGGAACGGCGGACTCGGCTGACCCGGACGGGACGTGTACTCGGGGTGGAACTGCGTCCCGAGGAAGTACGGGTGGGTCTCGAGTTCGAGGATCTCCATCCGGTTGCCGGCGGTACCGGAGAAGACGAGCGGTTCCTCCTCGAACTGATCGAAGTACTCGGGATTGACCTCGTAGCGGTGGCGGTGGCGCTCCGAGCAGGACGTATCGCCGTAGAGGTCGTACGCGAGCGTCTCGGGTTCGATCACGGTCGTGTGCTCGCCCAGCCGCATCGTGCCGCCCATGTCCTCGACCTCGTACTGTTCCGGCAGGATGTCGATGACGGGATGGGGCGTCTCCTCGTCCATCTCCGCCGAGTGGGCATCCTCGAGTCCCAGCACGTTCCGGGCGTACTCGACGACGGCCATCTGGAAGCCGAGACAGAGTCCGAGGAAGGGCACGTCGTTCTCGCGGGCGTAGCGGACGGCCTCGATCTTGCCCTCCGAGCCGCGCATCCCGAAGCCGCCGGGGACGATGACGCCGTCGACGTCGTCGAGCTGACCGTCGTGGCCACCTGCCATCTCGCCGGCGGAGACCCAGTGGACGTTCACGTCAACCCCACACTCGAAGCCGGCGTGTTTCAGCGACTCGTGGATCGACATGTAGGCGTCCTCCAGGTCGTACTTGCCGACCAGCGCGACGTCGACCGACCCGTTCTTCTCGGTCGTAACGATCTCGCGCCAGTCGTTCGCTCGCTCGCCCTCCGGGAGCGCCTCGTCCGCGAGTCCGAACCGCTCCAGCACGTACTGGTCGAGCCCCTCGTCCTCGACCATCAGCGGGACGTGATAGACGTCCTCGACGTCCGGGTTCGAGAAGACCGCCTCGGTAGGAATGTCGCAGAACAGTGCGATCTTCTCTTTCGTCTTGGGATCGAGTCGGTCCTCGCAGCGGCCGACGATCACGTCGGGCTGGAGCCCGATCGATCGGACCTCCTTGACGCTGTGCTGGGTGGGCTTGGTCTTCTGTTCGCCGTTCTTCGAGTAGGGAACGAGCGTGACGTGGACGAACAGGACGTTCTCCTCGGGTTCCTCGTGGGCGAACTGGCGAAGCGCCTCGAGGTAGGGCATCCCCTCGATGTCGCCCACGGTGCCGCCGACCTCGACGATACAGACGTCGGTCCCCGCGGCGGCCTCGCGGATCCGTCGCTTGATGTCGTCGGTGATGTGCGGGATAATCTGGACCGTCTTCCCCAGGTAGTCGCCGGCACGTTCCTTCTCGATGACGTGCTGGTAGGTCTTCCCGGTGGTGATGTTGTGATCCGAGGTCATGTCGACGTCGAGGAACCGCTCGTAGTTCCCCAGGTCGAGGTCGACCTCGCCCCCGTCCTCCAGGACGTAGACTTCCCCGTGCTGGTAGGGGTTCATCGTCCCCGCGTCCACGTTGAGATACGGGTCGATCTTGACGGCGGTGACGTCGAACCCGGCGTTCTTGAGCAGACGGCCGGTGCTCGCGGCCGTGATCCCCTTCCCGAGTCCGGACATCACGCCGCCGGTGACGAAGATGAACTTGTTCCCCAGCGAGGGGTCATAATGAGTGTCCGATTCCGTCGGCATACCGACTGTCCGAGTGACGAGTTGAAAACGATTTCGGGACCGGATCGCCTCCGGGAGACGCTGTCATTCTCGCCCGTGACAGGTTCGAGCCGACGCGCGGCGTCCCCGTTCCAGCGATCGATCCGCCCGCCGGCTACCGGGGATTCTCGTCCTGCACCTCGACGATCGCGGCCCGATCGAACTCCTCGATGCCGCCCTCCATCCGGACCTGAATCGTTCGCCCGGGGAGATCCGATTCCCCCTCCGCGATCGACCCCTGCGGGACGGAGACGGCGGCGACTCCGTCGATCGTGACGGAGCGGCGCTGGATCGGGTCGCCCTCGTACTCGACGGTCTCCCACGTCTCGACGTCGAACTCGTCGAAGTCTTTGTCGAAGTACTCCTCGGAGTCGGGGTTCACCGCGTCCTCGGTCTGGGACTCGCCGGTCGTCCGGTTGTCGTCGAACTGGACCTCCTCGTGTTTGTACTGCCGGAGTTGTACGAGCACGGGCGCAACCACTACGAGCAGCGGGTTAATCCTGGACGGGGCAGATGCGTGGTCGGACGATTCGATCGACGGCCGACGGCTACTTGCCCCAGAACGGATCGCGACTGCGCTGCTTGTCGAGGTACATGTTCAGCGCCTCGAGTTCGTCGCCGGGGATCTCGCTCGCCAGTTCCTGTTCGAGGATCTTCGCGTGTTTCTCGGGGATCTCGGTCCAGAGTTCGTCGTCCTCCTCGATCTGGCGGCCGACGGTGGGGCCGTCGATCGCGACCGAGACCCGGTTGCCGGCGCGGGCCTCGTCGACGTCTTCGCCCTGTTCCTGGATGCCCTTGATCTGGCCGACGCGTTCGGGTTCGTTGCCTTCGAACTTCACGACGTTCGTGTTGTTCTGGACGGTGCCCGAGTTCACCTCGACGCCGACGACCGCGGGGTCGTTCTGGCGGAAGGTGTGATCCGGCAGGATCCGGAACCGGGCGGGCCGGACGATGTTCTCGAGGATGGTGTCCTGCTGGGCGCGTTCGATCTCCTCGACGTACTCCTCGTACTCCTCGATCAACTGGTAGATGACCTCGTCCGTAAAGATCGTCACGTCGTCGACCTCGGCGCGCCGATCGGCGTCGGACAGCACGTCGACGTTGAATCCGAGGATGACCTGCTGTTTTGGATCCTCCGCCGTCGAGGCCACGGAGACGTCACGGGGCGCGACGTCGCCCACTTCGGCGCGGACGATCGGCACCTCCGCGTCCTCCAGGGCGTCGGCCATCGCCTCCAGACTGCCGAGCGTGTCGGCCTTGACGACGACGCCCTCCTCGGCGGTGTCGACCGCGATGTCCGCGAGTTCGGCCTCGACCTCGTCGATGACGTCGTCGAGGTCGCGATCGCGGACGACGCGGACGGGTGCGCCGGCCATCGCGTCGCCGAGTTCCGGTGCGGCGACCTTGATCCCGGCGGCCGCCGAGACCTCGTCGACTTTCTCGAACCGGCTCTCGGTCCGGATCTCCGCGAGCGGGCGCGGCTGGAGCAGGGCCCGGACCTCGGTGACGATCGGATCGTTCTGTCCGCCGACGACGATTTGGTCGTCCGCTCTGATGGTGCCGTCGTAGAGGACGATGTCGATCGTCTTCCCGAAGCCCTTCTCCTCTTTGACCTCGAGGACGGTGCCGACGCCGGGGCCGGCGACGTCGATCTCCATCTCCTCTTTCATGTACCGCTGGGAGAGGCCCATCATGACGGCCAGCAGGTCCGGGACGCCCTCGCCGGTCATCGCCGAGACGGGCACGACGCCGACGTTGCGCTGGAAGTTCTGGACGCGCCAGTACAGGTCCGCGGAGAACCCCTCGTCGGAGAGGTTGCCGATGATCTCGTAGAGTTTCTCGTCGAGTCGCGACGTGACCCGATCGGACTGGGCCTCGTACGTGTCGTTGATCGGCGAGTTCTCGTTTTCGTTCCACCCCGGGACGGTGTCGATCTTGTTCGCCGCGACGATGAAGGGCGTCTCCGATCGGCGCAGGATGTCGAGCGCCTCGAGCGTCTGGGGCTGGAACCCGTCGTTGACGTCGACGACGAGGATCGCGATGTCCGCGAGCGCGCCGCCGCGGGAGCGAAGCGTCGTGAACGAGTGGTGCCCCGGCGTGTCGATGAACAGCAGTCCCGGGAGGTCGAAGTCGTCGGGGTCGACGAGTTCGCCCGCGATCGACGACACGACGTCGAGCGGGACCGCCGTCGCGCCGATGTGCTGAGTAATCGCACCTGCTTCGCCCTCGATCACCGCCGAGCCGCGGATCTTGTCGAGGAGACTCGTCTTCCCGTGATCGACGTGTCCGAGGACAGCGACGATCGGAGTTCGCAGAGATGTGGGGTCGTGTGTATCCGAATCAGACATGGTGACCACCCGAGAAGGTCTTGTCTAACGCGTCGGCGGAGCGGTAGTTAAACCCATCGTCATCCGTGCTCTCCGTCGAGCGCACGTCGCCGATCGATCGCGTCGGGAACGTGACAACGGCTCACAGCGACCCCGTGGTTTTTAATAGCGACTAGTAAGAACGGGTATGTATGAGCGATATACTCGCTGAAAACCTCTCGGGGAAGTCCGTCATGGGATCGGACGGAACTGAACTGGGAATGCTCTACAACATCACGATGGACCTCAAGTCGGGGAAACTCCACGATCTCGTCATCGAACCGGACGACGAACTGTCCCCCCGGAACGTCGACTTCGACCGCGACGACACCGGCCGCTTCCTGGTCTCCGTCGGCCGCGTCCAGGCGGTGAAAGACTACATCGTCGTCCAGCGCTAACGGTATGTACGTTCTCGACTCCTCGGCTTTTATTCACGATTTTCACACGACAGAACAGACTGCGACGATTCCGCTCGTCCGCGAGGAACTCGAAGACGAGAGCGCCTATCGCTACGACGCGATGGAAGGCTCCGGGATGCACATCCACATCCCGAACGAGGACACCACGGAAAAGGTCCAGCGCGCGGCGAAGGAATCCGGCGATTTCGGAGTCCTCTCGGAGACCGACGTTCGACTCGTCGCCGCCAGTTTCGAACTCGACGGGACGCTCGTCACCGACGACTACGCGATGCAAAACGTCGCCGAGAAACTGAACGTCGACGTCCAGGTGATCGCCCGCGAGGGCATCGAGGAACAGCGCCAGTGGCACTACCAGTGCCAGGGCTGTGGTCGGGAGTTCGACGAGGAGAAGGATCGGTGCCCGATCTGTGGCTCACAGCTCGCCCGGAAGAATCCGTCGTAGGAAATAGACTCTCGTTCTGATACAATCGCCAACAACCACGGCACGGGGAGCCGGTCGCAGGTAAACGACAGTCGCAGAAAATCGTGAGTCGCCGGTGAACGACGGGCGGAAACGATGGGCAAGCAGAAGCGATACTCAGGCGTAGGTGAAGTACAGGTTCGCGAATAGGATCGCGTTGTACACGCCGTGGACGAGCGCCGGCACGAGGAGATTCTCGGTGCGTTCGTAGAGCGTCCCCAGGACGATCGAGAGCCCGAAGATCACGGTCAGGCTGGCGATGATCTGTCCCGGGCCGGCGGTGCCGTAGGCCAGCACGTGGACGAACGCGAAGATCACGCTGGCGACGACGACCGCTCCGACGCGAGAGAAGGTCTCGTACAGCGATTTCTGGATGACGTTCCGGTAGAGCAGTTCCTCGAAGGGCCCGATGATCAGGATCGCGGCGGGGACCAGCACCAGCATGATCTCGGGGTTCTCCTGGGCCTGCTTGGCCGTCGAGTGGTCGGCGCTCTCGACTCCCGTCGACTGGAACAGGAACGAGATCGCAAACAGCGTGCCGAACAGGACGAGGAGCCCGCCGATCGTCCAGGCGAGTTCCCGTACCGTCGGGAGCCTGAGATCGAGATACGACCAGTCGTACTGCCGGAACGCGAGGTACCCCCCGGCGACGATCGCCGTCCCGAGCGCCATCCCGAACTGGCTGAGGACGGTCGCCTGAAACTGCGAGAGGGGCGGGCCGACGACGGCGAAGACGGGGAGTGCGAGCAGGATCGTCGCGACCTGCGCCGCGATCAGCCCCGAGAGTCCGACGACGAGCAGCAGCGTGACCTGGAGTCCGCGCGTCTTGAGCCCCCGGCCGCCGATCCCGAAGTAGTCGGCGACGCCGATCCCCGTGGCGACCCCCGCCGTGAGGAAGGCCGTGAACAACAGCGAGATCGACCACCCGATCGCCGGGAGCGTCACCGGAACGGACACGCCCTGGTTCAGCGCGTAGCCCGAGAGCAAGACGACGGCGAAACTCGACGCGGCCGCGATCGAGCCGGCGAGTCGGCGATCGATCCGACCGTGTCGACTGCCGAGAAAGGCGAGGACCGCCGCCAGCGCGAAGGCGACACCGGTCCAGACGATGGGATCGTCGACGCCGCGACGAACGGGGACGGCCATCGCGGCGACCGTCACGGCGGCGAGAACGGTCCCGATGGCCGGCGCGGCCCCGGAAGCGTACGGGCCGGCGTCGTCGGCCCGTGCGGTTTCGTTCATAGTACACCGTTCGTGCGTATCCACATATGATCTCCGCAACGCTACCGGGATGTCGGCATCCGCGAGGCAACCGGGATCAGCTCCGATGGTCTCCTCGCCTCCGCGAACGCACCGGATTCGGCTCCGGTCAGTCATCGGTTCGGTTCCGGGCAGTAAGATCACGGGCGTCCGCCCGGGAGCCGCTCACTCGATCAGCGGGAGCACGACGCCGAATCCGAAGACGGCGGCGAAACCGGTCGCGATGCCGAGCACCATCATGTCGACGGCGAGCGTGAGTTCCCACTCGGGGAGCGACCCGAACAGCTGCGTGCCGAGTCCCGCGATCGCGGCCCCGAGCACGAACATCGCGACGCCGAGGCCGAGTCCGCGCTTCGTCCACCGGGCGTAGTCGAGTCCAGTGTTGTACCCCATAGCGAACCCATCACCGAACCGAACTATGGATTTTTTGGGATCGGCGTTCGGCCGCCGACCTGCTCGCCCGATCGTCACCGGTCACCGCTCGATCCGGAGTTCCGTCTTCTCGGCGACCGCGTCGGCTTCCGCGAACTCGCCCCCGCCGAGCAGTCCCCGCGTGGCCTTCTTCGCCCACTCGACGGCCGGCTGTTCGAACGTGTTCACGCCGTAGAGTTCGCCCGCGAGCACGCACGCGGCTTCCATCCCGTATAGCAGGCCGCCGAGTTCGTACTCGTCGACCCGATCGATTTCGACGCGGACGTTCGGCCGGCCGGCGGCGGCGAGGCTCGCCTCGGTCGCCTCGAACTCCGCCGCGAGGAGGTCGCCGAGCGAGGCGTCGCCGAGATAGGCGAGGTCCGCGACGTCGGTGGCGGGGATCGATCGGTCCGCGGACCCCGTTGGCCTGACGAACGTGACGACCTTGTCTCGCGGGCCCGCGCGATAGAGCTGGAGTTGCGAGTGCTGGTCGGTCACGCCGAGCGCGCGAAGCGGCGTCTGGCCGAGGTCGTCCTTCCCGAGGCTCTCGGCCCACAGCTGGGCGAACCACTCCGAGTAGGTCTCGAGCGACTCGGCGTAGGGCACCATCGCGTTCATCCCGGCCCCGCGAGCGTCGAGCGCGTAGGTCGTCGCACCGTAGGCGTAGGCGGGACACTCGTAGAGCGACCCGGTGAGCGTCTCGGCCTCGGCGGCGGCCCCCTCGAGTAACGCGTCGAGATCGTGGCCGCAGACCGCCGCGGCGACCATCCCGACCGCCGAGAGCGCCGAGAACCGACCGGGGACACCGGCCGGAACCTTCAGCGACGGCAGGTCGTGCCGATCGGCGAGGTCGCGAAGCGGTCCGGCGTCGCCCGTCGTCACGATCGTTCGCTCGGTCCAGTCGACGCCGGCCGACTCGAAGGCGTCGCGAACGACGAGGAAGTTCGCGAGCGTCTCCGCCGTCGTTCCCGATCGAGAGACCACGTTGATCGCCGTGTCCTCGAGCGGGAGTCGATCCAGGTGTGCGGTGACCCACTCGGGGTCGACGTTGTCGAGGAAGACGGTCTCGGTGTCGCTTTCCAACGCGTCGACGATCGTCGCCGCTCCCAGCGAACTCCCGCCGATACCGATCGTGACCAGCGCCTCGGCGTCGGCGACGGGGTCGACGGCCGCGCGGATCGCGTCCGGGTCGGTCCGCTCCGGGAGATTGAGTGCCTCGTAGCCGTGCTCCGCGTTCGCCATCCCCCGCTCGATCCGTTCGTGTGCGTCCGCGACCTGCTCGTCCAGCCGATCGAGGGCCTCGCGCGAGACGCCCGGCGAGGCGACCGACGCGAGCGCGTTGCCGATGTCGACGTTCATACCTGTGCCGGCGACGGCCGGGTGTAAAGGCGTTCCGTCACGCGATCGATCGTCCGCGGGCGGCCGCGAGACCCCGTCCGGCGTCTCCAAAGGGTTTTGTCCCGATCGGCCGACTCCCGACCATGGACGCTCGAGGAACCGTCGAGGGAATCTACGTCGCGCCGGATTCGGGCGACCCGATGCGGGAACGCGACGCCGTCGAAGCGGTCGCCGGTCGGGGACTCCGCGGCGATCGGTACTTCCGCGAGCGGGGGCTGTACGACCGCCGCGAGGACCTGCCGGAGGCGACCGACGTCACGCTCGTCGAGCGGGAAGCCCTCGATGCGGCGGCCCGCGACGACGGGACGGAGCTTCGGCCGCGCGAAACGCGACGGAACATTTTGACGCGGGACGTTCCGCTGAATCACCTCGTCGATCGGGAGTTCAGGGTCGGAGGGGCGACGCTCGTCGGCGTCCGGCTCTGTGAACCCTGCGGGTACATGGAATCGCTCGCCGATACGCCGGGCGCAGTCGACGCGCTGGTCCACCGCGGCGGGCTGAACGCGAACGTCGTCGGGTCGGGGACGATCGCCGTCGGCGACGGCGTCGAGTTTTGAGGAGACCGAGTCGGGTGCAGGACGGGATTCGGAAGCCGAAACCCGGAAAACGGGGACCCACCTACCTCCTCCCATGAGCGAAAAGACGGGCACGTTCGTCGTCACCCACGCCGAGTCGGAGTCGGCCGTGGTCCGCGACGTCGAGACCGCACAGGTGCACACGCTCGCGACGAATCCCGGCCTCGACGTTCACGACGTCCTCGAGGGGACCGTCGCGCCGGATCCGCCGCTGGAGATCACGTGGCAGGTGGTCGAGGTCGAAGACCGACGATCGATCGACCTGATCGATAGCGACATGGAGCCGACGACACGGGAGAAGTCCCTCGCGGAGGAGGCCGACGTCGGCGACCTCGTCACGGAAGAGCGGGCCGGAACCGGGGAGATTCACGTCCTCTGTCTCCCGGAAGACGAGGTGGAGGCCGCCGCGCAGGACGTCCTCGACGACGAGGAGACGATCGCACGCGCGGCACGGCTCGAGGCGGTTCGGGTCGAGGTGCGCCGATCGGTCGACGACGGCGTGGTGAGCGTGCGGTACCTGCCGGATTGAGTTCGGTGAGCGGTTCGAGACGAGCGATCGGGGCCGGAAGCGGTCAGTCCTGATCCGGACTCCCCGCGCTCTGGACCTGCCAGCCGCCTTCGATCCCGCAGGCCTCGCGCACGTCGTAGCTGATCTCGGTGTCCGCATCGACGCGTTCGCCGCCGTCGACCCGTTCGACGCGCAACGGCACGTCGAGCGTGTTGCCACAGCAACCGACGCCGACGAACTCCTCCCAGACGTCGCCCTCCCGGGCCCGCTCGCGAGTTTTTCTGAGGAACGCCCGGAACGACGGCTTCTCGACCTGGAAACGGCCCCAGTCCGAGAGATCCGACGGGTACGAAACGACGATCCGGTCGGCGCGGGGGGATGCGTCCGACGGTTCGTCGGCGAGGTCGCCCTCGGAGTCCGGTTTCGGCGATTCGGACGCTGGGCCTGGTTTCGACGTCATGTTCCTGCCTACGTACTCGAGAGGCTTCAGGGCGTCGCGGTTCGGCCGTAGTAATCTTCGTGGATGTCACAGAAATTGAGAAGGCTTACACGGGCCGACCAACAGTGGACGGGTATATGGGGTACTTCGACGTACCGGAAATCGACTACACCCGGTACAGTAACCGGCAACTCGCGGCGGTACCGGTCGCTGTTCTGTTCGTCGCGCTGGCAGTGATCGGCGGCTGGTACATGTTTACCGGTGCACCGGCCAACTACGGAATCGAGTTCGGCGGCGGCACCGAGATGACCGTCGAGACGTCGACGCCGGGGAGCGAGATCCCGGCCGCGTTCGACGAGGACCCGTCGACCGTCCAGCAAACGGCGGACGATCGGTACATCGTCCAGTTCACCGAGACCGACCAGGACGCGTTGCGATCGCAGGCCGAGGAGAACCTCGAACCGACCGACTCCGGCAACGACGTCGTCCAGTCGCTGTCGGGCGTCTCCGAGAGCTTCGGGGACCAGCTCAGGACGACGGCGCTGTTCGGAGTTACGATCGCGTTCCTCGGGATGAGCGTGATCGTGTTCCTGCTATTCCGGACGTTCGTCCCGTCGATCGCGATCGTCCTCTCGGCGTTCTCCGATCTCGTGATCCCGCTCGCGTTCATGAACCTCGTCGGGATCGAACTCACGCTCGGTACCGTCGCCGGACTTCTGTTGCTGATCGGGTACTCCGTCGACTCGGACATCCTGCTGAACAACCACATCCTCCGGCGGAGCGGTGACTTCTACGAGAGCACCCACCGGGCGATGCGGACCGGCGTCATGATGACGGTGACGTCGATGGCGGCGATGCTCGTCATGGCGGTCGTCGCGTACGCGCTCGGAATCGGGCTGCTCGCGTCGATCGGGATCATCCTCTTCGTCGGACTCGCGGCCGACCTGATGAACACCTACATGCTCAACCTGAGTCTCCTTCGCTGGTACAAGTTCGAGGGGGTGCGACGATGAACGTCAGGGACACGATCGTCTCGAACTGGCGCGTCCTGCTGTTGCTCGTCTTCGTGGCGTTCGCGCTGTTCGCGCTGTTCGTCCCCGGCGGCGTCTTCGCCGAACAGAATACCGCGGGCGAGCAGGCGGCAAACGAGAGCGTACAGGCCGACGACGGCTGGACGAACCTCGTCTACGGGCTGGGACTCGACGGGGGGACCCGGATCAGCGCGCCCGTCGTCGGCGTGACCGCCGAAGACGTCGAACTGGCTGATTCCGCCGACCCGGGCACGGTCGAGAGCGACGTGGCCGCGGAACTCGACGTCGAGGCGACCGACGTGCGCGTCGAACGTACCGACGACGGTAGCTACACCACCGAGGTGTTCGTGAAGAACGTCTCCACCGACGATCTTGCGGGCGCGCTCGACGCCGCCGACAGCGCCGCCGACTACGGCGAGGTCCGGGACGGCGTCACGCAGTCGACGCGCGACGACACGGTCCAGGCGATCGACTCGAAGATCAACGAGGCCGGCCTGTCGGGCGGGGACGTCTCGGAACGCTCCGGGACTACTCCGCAGATCGTCGTCGAGGTCCCCGACCGGGGCGACGACATGAACGAACAGGAACTCCGTGAACTGCTCACCGAACGGGGCGTCGTGACGGTCGTCGCGTACTACCCCGAGAACGGGACGCAGGTCAACGAGACCGTCCTCGAGCGGGACGACTTCGCGTCGATCGGCTTCGCGTCGTACGAAGAGCAGCGGGACCAGCACTACGTCTCCGTCACGCTCACCGACGAAGCCGCCGAGGAGTACCAGTCGAAGATGAACGAGTACGGCTTCACCGGTGAGGGCGTCGGCCAGTGTGGGATCCACGACCGACAGGCCGGCGAGTTCGACTTCGATCACGAGAACGACCAGTGGTGTCTAGTCACCGAGGTCGACGGCGAACCCGTCGACGCTCACAGTATGGGAGGCGACCTCGCACAAGGAATGCAGGACGGCACGTTCGAGAACGATCCCTCGTTCCGGATGATCGTCCCGTCCCAGGAGGAGGCCTACTCGCTGTCGGTCAACCTCCGTGCGGGCAGCCTGCCCGCGCCGCTGGACTTCGAGAAGGGCGAGGTGTTCTCGATCCAGCCGGCGCTGGCCGACGACTACAAGCTCTACTCGCTGTTCATCGGCCTGCTCTCGGTGCTGACGGTCAGCGGCGTGGTCTACCTGCGGTACACGAACGCCCGGGTCGCGGCACCGATGATCCTCACCGCCCTGTCGGAGGTGGTGATCCTGCTCGGCTTCGTCGCGCTGATACGCATGCCGCTGGATCTCTCCCACATCGCCGGGTTCATCGCCGTCGTCGGGACGGGGGTGGACGACCTCGTCATCATCGCCGACGAGGTGATGGACGAGGGCGACGTCAGTTCGCGGCGGGTGTTCGAGTCGCGCTTCCGCAAGGCGTTCTGGGTGATCGGCGCCGCCGCTGCGACGACGATCATCGCAATGTCGCCGCTGGCCGTGCTGAGCCTCGGCGACCTGCAGGGGTTCGCCATCGTCACGATCCTCGGCGTCCTCGTCGGGGTGCTGGTCACCCGGCCGGCCTACGGTGACATTTTGGAGCACCTGCTGACCGATCGCTGACCGCCCCATTTTCGCTGCTTGCTCGGATCGACACCGCGGACACCAGTCGACGGTCCCGTCGTCACCGTAGACGCGCGCAAAATCGATCGAAACCGGGTTTTCGCACTGCATACAGATCGGCATCACCGTAACTGATCGCCGCGACGAGCAAAGGGGCTCAGCCTGCGACTGCGACGACGGGTCCCGGCGGCGTTCGATTCCGGCCCGACGCGACTCAGTTCGGAACGACCGACGTCAGCCCGACGCTCTCGAGGACGATCCAGCCGACGAACAGGCCGTACAGCACGAGCAACGTCCAGGCCTCCCGCTCCGTGAGGAGCATGTTCGTCCGCATGACGGTGAAGAAAACGATCGTCGCGAGGATCAGGAACGCCATCATCGGCACGATGTGGGGGAACGTGATCGTCAGGGAGCCGGCGACGAGGACCCCGAGCGGGACCGCGACCAGCAGGTCGAAAATGTTGCTCCCGAGGACGTTCGCGAGGCTGACCGTCGCCCGGCCACCGCGGGCGGCGACCACGCTGACGAACGCGTCGGGGATGCTCGACCCGGCGGCGACGACGACCATCCCCCAGAGGAACGCGGGAGTGCCGAACGCCTCGCCGAGGCCGATCGCGGCCCGGACGAGACCCTCGACGCCGACGACGATGAGCACCAATCCGAGGGCGAACCAGCCCCACGACCGGAGGAGGGGTACGTCCGCCGGTTCCGGGCCTCCCTCGGTGAGATCGAGGTACTGCGTGAACAGGTAGAGGACGTACAACCCGAGCGGGAACAGCGCCAGCGGGCGCGTCACGGTCCCTTCGAGCCCCCCGTCAGAGAGCGGATAGTAGATCACGGCGAGCGAGAACGTCAGCAGGAGGCCCGCGACCGCGAGCATGTAGAACAGCGCCTCCTTGTACACCAGGTCGCGGTTCGTGTCCATCGTCCCCCCGACCAGCGCCGCCACGCCGGGGATCACGAGCAGGTTGAACACCGCCGAACCGACGATCGCGCCCACGCCGAGTTCGAACTCGTTGTGTAACAGCGTCGCGACGAGGACGCTCGCCAGTTCGGGCATGCTCGACCCGACGGCCGCGATGACCGCACCCTGGACGATCCCCGGGGCCCCGTATCCGGCTGCGAGCGTGTTCGCAGCCTCTTCGAGCCACGTGCTTCCCTTCCAGACGACGATCGTGGCACCCGTCGCCAGCCCGAAGAGAACGAGGACGTCTATCATGACAGTCACTCTGAGAAACGCGCGCTTAAATCCGCCCCTACGGATCGATCGACGAAGCGCTCGAGAACTGTCCGAGACCCGTCTGTTCGGCCGCGGCGAGGACGTCCTCGCAGGTCGACCACGACGCGCGGGCGACCGGCGGTAATTCGCCGTGGTCGGCGACGTAGCGCTCGAGGAACTCGCGGGTGGTCGGATCGCTCGGGTAGCCGCTCCCGATCGGGCCGTACTGCTCGGCCAGTCGGGCGACGTGGGCGTCGCGTTCGACCTTGGCGACGATGCTCGCTGCGCCGACGATCGGTGACTCGTCGTCGGCGCCGTGTCTCGCGTCGACGTCGACCGGGACCGCGCAGGCGTCGGTCACGCGACCCGCGAACCGATCGGCGTCGGTGTCGCAGGCGTCACAGAGACCGGTCGGGGTGTCGGCGTCGGACCCGGGATCGTCGGGGAGGGCCGCCTCGATCGCGTCGGCGTGGGCCCGCACCGTCAGCGAGTTCATGTCCGTCGCCGGCTCGTCGATCCGATCGGTCGTGATCTCGCCGACGCCGACGCGGATCCGATCGTCCTCGCGCAGGACGGCGGCCAGTTCCTCGCGCCGATCGGGCGCGAGTCGCTTCGAGTCGGCGATCCCGTCCGGGAGCGCGTCCCGATCCGCGACCCAGATCGCGGCCGCGAACATCGACCCGATCGCCGGCCCTTTCCCCGCTTCGTCGACGCCGAATGGCATGTACCGATCCCTCGTTGGGGGGCACAAAAGTCGTTGTGACTCGCCGTCGGGGGCTCATACGGACTGCTGTAGTCAATTACCGCCGATCGTCGATCCCGTCCTGGTGATCGGCGGTACATAGTTACAGCAATCCGTATCAGTCGGTCGCTTCGACGGCGTCCTCGGTTTCGCCGCGTGGCTCGTCTCGGAAGTACGCCTCGAGTTCGAACGGTTCGTCCTCGCCCTCGACGCCGGTGACGTCGAGCGCCGTCACCTCGGCGTCCGTCTCGAGGAGTCCGGCGAGACTCGGCACCGTCCGGCCGTCGTCGCTGCTGATCAGTTCCTTGATGTAGAGGCCGCCCTCGCCGTGGACCCGGACCTCGGCCACGGTCGGCTCGCGGAGGTCGCCCTCGATCGCGTACACGGTCCGCTCGCGGGTCAGGTTCGCCCGTCGGTGATCGACCCGCTGGGGCGTGTACTGCTCGACCGCGGCCCCGTCGAGCGCCTCGAGCGCGTCGTCGAAGGCCGCCTCGTCGATCGGCTCGGCGAATTCGACGTCCGCGCGGTAGTGCTTGCTCGCGTCGTGTTCCTTGACCCGTTCGACCATCTCGTAGGTCGCCAGCCGGAGCCCCTCGACCTCGACGCGTCCCTCGGCGGCCTCGTTGATCTCGCGTTCGAGTTCGGCCGGATCGGGATCGCGCTTGCGCGGGCGCTTGACCTCGAGGACGAACGGCCGGCCCTCGTCGAGCATCCGGGCGTCGACGTCCTCGCGGCCCGCGCCGTGGAAGGTACCCTCGTCGCCGTCCATCGCCTCAACGACGTGCGGGCGGACCGTCTGTTCGACGCTGGTGTCGTACATGTAGCCCGAGCCGTCGCAGTAGTCGCAGGGCTCTTCGCCGTCGTCGCCGAGTTGGACGCCGCTGCCGCCACACTCACGGCAGGGCCACTCCGTCTGCGGAATGTCCCGCTCGAGTTTCCGGTAGCGGCCGTAGACGAACGCCGGGTTGACCTGCAGGTCGATCGCGTGGCTCGTCACGTCTCCGTCCGCGAGCACGTCGAACGGGTCGAAGCCCTCGAGATCGACGACCGCGAGCACGTCCGGCCGCTCGAAGCCGACCTCGGCGCCCGTTTTCGCGCCGACCCGCCGACCCACTTCGCGGTTCATCTCGCGTTTGATCGACTCGCCGCCCTCCGGATCGAGGTCGGCGTCCTCCCGGAGGAGGCGCTCGTTCTCCTCGACCAGCGGCGGCACCTGCGTCCCCACCTGGTAGGTCTCGAACTCGATGCCCGCCAGGGCGTCGACGATCGTCTCGGCGATCGCGTCGAAGGTGCCACAGTAGCCCTCGCAGACCCAGCACTCCTCGGGGTCGTCGGGGTCGAAGTCGGCGTCGTCTTCCATCGCGACCGTCGTTCGCAGCGCCCGGCCGCGCTCGGCGTTGGTCAGCCCGAAACTCCGCTCGGCGAAGGGACGGCCCAGACAGGAGTCACAGACCGGTCCCGTCGCCAGCAGCGCACGGGCGTCGTCCGTAAGCATGGCCGTGACTCGGGCGGCCGCGGGTAACACGTTTTCCCTTCGGGTCAGCACTGGCGTCGACGGCCGACCAACGCGGCGGTCGGCCAGCGCGGCAGCCGACGATCGGGCGACCAACGCGGCAGCCGACGGCCGTCAGGCCCCCACGATCGTCGAGGGATCGATCGACCGGACAGTCCCCACGAGGTTCATATAGGTGGGGTCCTAGCCGGCGGACATGGACGAGACGCGACTGAGTCGGCGCAGGCTGCTCTCCGCGGCGGGTGCCGGGCTTGCCGGTACCGTCGCCGGCTGTACCGAGCCCAGAGCGGACAACTCGATCGAGGGCACCTCGTCGCACGAGATCGATCGGGAGAATCTCGCCGACGGCTCCGTTTACACCGAGGTCTACGAGGGACTCATCGACTCGGTCACCCAGGTCCGGGCCTTCGGCGTCGACGATCCGGTCACCGGGGAAGAGGGGCGTGGACAGGGCTCCGGCTTCGTCGTCGACGACAGCCACGTCGTCACCAACCAGCACGTCGTCGCCGGGGCCGAGGACGCCGACCTCCAGTACATCAACGGCGACTGGACGAGCACGCGACTCGTCGGGGCCGACTACTACAGCGACCTCGCGGTTCTCGAGGCCGATCACGTCCCCGACGCCGCGACACCGCTCTCGCTCGCCGACGAGCGCCCCGTCGTCGGCCAGCAGGTCGCCGCGATCGGCAACCCCTACGGACTCGAGGGATCGATGTCGACGGGGATCGTCAGCGGCGTCGAACGGACGCTGAACCCGCCGGACCGACAGTTCTCCTTCTCGGACGTGATTCAGACCGACGCGGCCGTCAATCCCGGCAACAGCGGCGGTCCGCTCGTCGACCTGGACGGCGACGTGGTCGGCGTCGTCAACGCTACCAGCGGGGAGAACATCGGCTTCGCCATCTCTGCATCCCTGACGAGTCGCGTCGTGCCGTCACTCATCGAGGACGGGGCGTACGACCACCCCTACATGGGCATCGGGCTCCGGACGGTCGATCGACTCGTCGCCGAAGAGAACGATCTTTCGGAGGCGACCGGCGTCATCCTCACCGACGTCCTCGCGGGCGAAGCCGCCGCGGAAGCCGGCCTCCGGGAAAGCGACGGCACCGTCGAACGCCGCGGCGAACTCATCCCGGTCGGCGGCGACGTCGTCCGCGCGCTGGACGGCAACCCGATCCCGGACCGCCACGCGCTGTCGACCTTCCTCGCACTCGAGACCAGCCCCGGCGAGACGATCACCGTCGACTACCGGCGCGACGGCGCCGAGCGATCGACGGACCTGACGCTCGGATCGCGGCCCGAAGCGTAGGCCGACCGCTCCAGCGCCGCCTCGATCGACGGGGGGTCGAGACAGTGGCAACCGATCGGGACGGGACAGGAGTAACCGATCGGGGCCGGACGAACGGCAGACTGCGATCGACCGGTAAACAGTTCGTTGAAGGGAGTGATTACTGCGATCGACACTACCGGTCGCCGTGCTTATGCGTCCGTAACAGCCTCGTACTCGTCGGAATCCGTGACGGTCACGTATCGCGACGGGGTCGTCCCGGAACGGACGGAAATTAGTCGTTCCGGAGCGCTCACGGGGTTTAGCGAGTCGATAACAATAGGTTGGTACCGGATAGCCCCAGTCGGCGCAACCCCACCGCCGCCTGGACTCACATGACGACCGACTCCGACATCGAGGCCCGACCGCCGACCGAGCCGACGACCGCACTCGATCACGTCACGATCGAGAACGAGGATGCTCCCGACGAGTGTGCCCTCTTTCCACGCGAGTCGAGCGACCTCGACCAGATGACCAACTGGATCGTGGCTCACGACGACGCGTTCGTCGACCTCACCACGATGCGCTAGGCCCATGGCAGTGGAACACCGCGTCACGGCCGCCGGCTTCTGGCTCGGAACCCTCCTGCCCGTCGCCTACGTGCCCGTGATCCTGGCCGGAATCGACTCCATGAGTCGACTCTCGCTGTTCGTCGGCCTGCTCGCCCTCCACGCCTTCGCACTCGTCGTCGGTCACGAGTACGACGGCTCCCGAACGCGGTGATCGCGGGCCTGCGCGCTCGATCGCCGGCCCCTCGCTGACGCACGATCGCCGGGCCCCCGCTGTCGCCCGTCGACCCCAACCGGACTCTTTCGAACCCGGTCACGTATCGACTCCCTAGACAGTGTTTCGCATCCGAGAAAAGGGCTACGTACTCCCCAGTGGTGTGTTCACACATGTACACCCGTTGCCCACTTTGCCGTCGACCGGTCCCGGGTGATTCCCAGCACTGGTGTGAGTGCGGGTACACGATGGACGCGCGGTGTTCGGAGAACCATCGATCGTGGTGTGCCGTCCACGGCGATGACGCCTGGATCGGGGCGCTCGAACTGTAACGCGGAAGTCACCCGACGCCGGCGCTCACCAGAGCTGGACGCGGGGCGTCTCGCACGTGTTACAGACGATCGCCCGGTTGTCCTTGTAGATCCCCTGCTCGAGTTCGCCGTCCGAACAGTGGGGGCACGATCGGCCCGCGAGCATCGACAGCAACTTCGCTTCCTGCCCGCCGGACTGTGAGGACCGTGATTTCGCCATGTAGCCATTCCATACTCGAGAACGGCGAAACCGTTGGCCCTGCCTATGCAACGCGATCGGGACCGTCGCTCGCACCGACCGCTGCGAGTCGACAGGGCTATTTCCCCCACGGGTGAAGCCCCGCAGGATGTGGCCCTGGGGACACCTCGCCGTCGCGTACCTCCTGTACACCGCCAGCACGAGGGTTCGGTTCGATCGACCACCGCGTGCGTGGCCGTTGCTCGCTCTCGCCGTCGGTTCCCAGTTTCCCGACCTGATCGACAAACCCCTCGCGTGGTCGGTCGGCGTCCTGCCCGGCGGCCGGACGTTCACCCACTCGCTGCTGGTCGCCGCGTTGCTCGTTCCCGCGATAACGGCAGTCGCGATCCACCTCGATCGGCGTGACGGTGGCGTGGCGTTCGTCCTGGGGTACGTCACACACCTCTTCACGGACGTCCCGCCATCGGTGTTCGCCGGCGATCGCACCGGGATCGCGTACCTCGCGTGGCCACTCGTCGACCAGCCCCCGGAGGACCCCGTCGGCGGTCTCCTCGACGCCATCCTCCACTACTACTCGATGGGATCGTACGAGGTGTTCCAGCTGGCTCTGTTCGTCGTCGCCGCGCTGGTCTGGTATCGCGACGGCCGTCCCGGTCTCGAGCGCCTGTGGTCGTCGATCGATCGACTCGAAACCCGGGTCCGGTCCTGAGCCGATCGGCCGGCCCACCGGGATGGGGGAGTCGGCGATCGGTACCCGCCCGGCCGATCGGTCCGCGGGAAACCGTGGCCCCTTTGCCCGCGGTCGGCCTTCCCTCGCTATGCGCCAGTTCGTACTCATCGCCCACGACGTCCCCACGGAGGCCGACTTCTCGCTCGACGACCTCGCCGGCGGCGCCGGGCGACTCGACGCCCTCTGCCGATCGATCACCGCCTCGTTCGTCACCTCCCACGGGATCCGCGAGGACGTCCGCACCCACCTCGTCGTGCAGGACGAACTCACCATCAGCTTCGACGGGAGCGAACTGCGGCGACTGAACCCCGACGAGCGCTCCACTGCCGCGCTGGTGCGCACGGCACTGGAACACCGCGACGAGGCGATCGGCGCGCTCCCGGCCGAACCCAGCCCCGGAATCTCCGTCTACCGGCGCGGCCTCGAAGCCACGCTCGACGCCCTCGTCGACGAGGGCTCGATCGTCCAGCTCCACGAGGACGGCGAGGCGATCGTCGACGTCGACGAGTTGCCCGACCCGATCTTCGTGCTGTCCGACCACCGGGATTTCACCGACGCGGAGGCGACTACGCTAGAAGAGCGGGTCGATCGACGGATCCGACTGGGTCCCGAACTGTTGCACGCCGACCAGGCGATCACGATCGCCCACCACTACCTGGATACCGCGGGATACGCCGAGTTTTGAGGCCCGGAATCGCGACCCGGTAGACCGACAGCAGCTTTCGGAAGCGTTAAACGATCCGGTGCTCACAATTCGAATGCGGGCCGGTGGGGTAGCTTGGTATCCTTCGGCCTTCGGGTGGCCGTAACCGCAGTTCGAATCTGCGCCGGCCCACTTTTCCCGCATCGCAACGCGAGGAGCGAAGCGACGAGTCTGTGATGCGGGGAAATGGACCCAGGCAGATTCGACTCAGGGAAGTCGCAGCGCCCGATCGGAGTGAGGACGACCGTCTTCCCGTGTTCGACATCTGTGCTGGCCCATTTTCACCCCACTTCAAAACGACGAACGGAGCGAGGAGTCCGAAGTGGGGTGAAATGCAACCGCAAAGATTCGAGCCAGCAAACCGAGCGTAGCGAGGTTTGCGCTGTTCGACATCTGCGTCGGCTCATACTACTCCCGCACTCCAAACTGCCGATCGCGACGCGCTTGCAGGCCGGGGCGATCCGGTCGTCACGCTGTTACTCGACCGCGAGCGTTACGTCCACAGTCGGCACGTCGACGACGGCGTGTGAACGCCCGGTCTCGTCGAAGCGATCGACCCCGCCGCGAACAACGTGTAATCAGGCAGAACCATTATACACGCATCCGTACAAATCCGAAGTTGGGCCGGAGCGGTAGGTGGTGATGGTGGTTTCTCCGGCCCAGGTTTCAGTTCGCTAACGCCGCTCTTCAATCCCACGCTATTGGTTGACGTGCATCATGGGTCGGACAGATCGGAAGCGGTTGCGTCACCGACACGATCGGTACCGGCCGGACTGCGGCACTCGTCAGTCCCGGGGCGGAGACGGGCGAGCGAATCGGGGCACCGTGGCCGTTCGAGGGGTGGCACGTCGATCGCAACCCCTCGCGGCGGACTCACTCCTCGAGTAACGCCGTGACCCGATCGGCGACCGCCGCGGCGATCGCGTCGGCGAGTCGCTCGGGCGTCTCGGTGAGATCCCAGGCGACGGCACCGGACTGGGTGACAGTCACCCACTCGACGTAGTCGTGGCGGTCGAGTTCCACGAGGAGGTCGGAGACGACGCGCTCGTCGAGGCGACAGTCAAGCGACGACTCGATCGCGTCGACGAGTTGGGGCGTCGTCGCGACGATTCGACGGTCGGTGTCGGACTCCGCGTCGGAGGCGGTCGCGATCGATGGGGTGGAAGGCGGTGTCGAGGGCGACGGGGGTCGATCGGTCATTGACTGCGAACTGGATCTGAACCAGACCGTAGTAATTTTTCTGGTCCGCAGGCCGCCGTGGCTGTGAGCGATCGGTGGACGCCGTGACCGGGTTCGGTTCCCGATCGGCGCGCCGTCGCTACCCCAGCAGTTCCGTGAAGACCCCGAGGAGGACGCCCACGAGTCCCAGGTAGACGACCGCCCCGACGATCGTGATCGCCATCGCGACGAGAAACGGGACGATCGTTCGAGCGTGGGGGTGGACCGAGCCCCCGAAGCGGTGTGAATCGGTCATCTGCCGATCGGCCCCCGTCCCGAGGCCCGCGACCGCGTACCGAGACGTGCCGCCCGGAACCCCCGAAGTCGTTCGTGCTGTACCATACGATCGATGCCAACGCGGCGAGGCTTGAAAGTCAGTCAGACGACCGTACGACAGGCACCGTACGCCGAACTGGGCGCCACTACCGCGATCGACGGTGGTCGGACCGCGTCGGTTCGGAGGTCGGCCGGCCGCCGCATGCCAGCGCGGTCGAGGCACAACTGTTACCGGTCACGGGTGCGTCCCTCCACCGATGACCGACGGACTCGACGCGGACATCGACGACGCGGCCGCCGTCGCGGAGCGGCGGGACGAACTGGCGGCCCGCGTCCGGACTCACGCGGGGCAGATGGCGCGCGAACTGGCCGTCCTGCAGGGCGGCGATTACGGGCAGGAGACGTTCGACACCGACGGCGGCACCTGGACGCTCAAGTACGAGGCGGGCGACGTCCAGTACCTCCGCTTCGAACCGAATTCGGGGGCCGAGACCTACGTCGTCTCGAGCAAACAGCCGCCGGAACCCGGCCCGCTGGAGACCGCGATGGCCGACTACGAGGCCTTCGTCGGCGCGTTCAACGATCACATCGACTCGTTCGACGGCCTGCTCGCGGAGACGCCCGACGAGTTCCCACCGATCGCGTCGACGGCGGAACTGGTGGCCGAGCGCGATCGGATCGTCGAGCGGATCCGGGACGTGGCGAACGCGATGGCGTGCGAACTCCACCGCTACGACGGGGAGTACGGAACCTACGCGACGACGGTATCGGGCCGGCGCTGGGAGCTAAAGTGGGAGGGCGACGTCGCCTCGTACCTGCGGGTCGGCGGGAGCGACGGCACCTATTTGCTCTCCCAGTACGGGCCGGCCTCGGCACCGGACGTGCGGCGACTCGTGGACGACGTCCCGGCGTTCGTCGACGCCTTCAACGACCACGTCGACGACCTCGAAGCCGATCTCTCGCGGGTTTCGTTCGACGAGCAGTGAGTCGGGCGGATTCGACGGCGACGGAGTCTGCGCTGGAGGCGAGCCAGCGACCCGACAGGCGTTCTGCACCGTGCGGGCCAGCCGTCGAGACACGGTCCTCACAGGAGCCGCGAGAGAAGAGATCGCCGGAGTCTAGACGTCGACGTACTGGTCGACCCACTCCTGGCGTCGTTGCAGTTCACGTCGCCCTTTCGGGGTCAGTGCGTAGTAGTTCGTCCGCCGATCGAGTTGGCCTTTCTCGACGAGTTCCTTCTCGACGAGGGTGTCGAGGTTCGGATACAGCCTGCCGTGGGTGACCGGCTGGTCGATGTAGTGGTTGATGTCGTCGAGAATCTCCTGGCCTGACGGTCGGTCTTTGCCCGCGATGACGTACAGCAAGTCACGCTGGAATCCAGTTAGCTGATCCATGGATCACCCTCTGAAAACGAACCTTCACTGATCCGTGGTTTTGTTATAGAGATGGTACGGGCCCGCATCCTCACCCAAACGCACGACGGCAGAGCGCGGGCGACACCTGCCGGGGACGACCCGCGATGCCGGCGAGCGCGACGCGGCGTTTTTGACCACGACCGCCGTACCGGGCGGTATGTCGAAAGATTCGCTCGCCTGGGAAACCCTCGATCGGCAGGTAGCCTACACCTGTCCGGGGTTCGACGTGGTTAACGAGTCCGTTCGCTTGCCCGACGGGACCGAAACCGACTTCGACTACCTCTCGGAACCGGCCAGCGTCTGCGTCCTGCCGTTCACCCCCGACGGCGACGTCGTCTGTATCGAGGAGTGGCGACAGGCCGTCGACCGCGTCAGCCGCGGCCTCCCCGTCGGCGGTACCGAACCCGAGGACGACGACCTCGAGGCCGCCGCCCGCCGCGAACTCGCCGAGGAAACCGGCTACGAGGCCGATCGGCTCGAACCGCTAACCACGGTCGAACCGGCGAACGGCATCGCCGACGTCGTTCTGCACTTCTTCGTCGCGCACGGCTGTCGCCCGACCACCGAGCAGCGACTGGATCACAACGAGAGCATCCGGGTCTCGACGATGCCGTTCGAGGAGTTGCTCGACGCGGTGCGCGAGGGGACGATTCGCGACGGCCGGGCAGTTCTCGGCGTCTCCTACTATCACCTGCTCGGCGACGCATGAACCGCCGGGAGCGGTCGCCGATCGTCTGCGCTCGTGAAACCATGCGCTCCGGCCTACGGTGGTGTCCCGGCTAAAACAGGGTGTCCGTTACACCCTCGTCTCGGCGAAACGGTCGGTTTGGCACGTGTAACGGTATCCGATCGCCGGGCCTCGCGATCGATCGCGTGACGGTTCCGGCGAGCCCCGACGGCCGCCCCGAGTTGCGATCGGTGGGCCTTGTGCTTGCACCCGCTACCCGACTATTTCCGCTACAGGGGAACGAGACGTTACCGACACCCACGCCCCGCCGGAGCGACCGATCGCCGGGACGAAAACCGTCATGACTTACGTCAGACGATCCAACGAACGCTCGATGCGCGAGTGCTTCGAACTCCGGGAGACGGACGCGGGCGGCCGAATCGGTGACCTCACCGTGCCGCGTGCCGACGTCACCGTCGAGACCCCCGCCCTCCTGCCGGTGATTAATCCGAATCTGGACACGATCAGCCCCCGCCGACTCGCCGAGGAGTTCGGTGCCGAGATTCTCATCACGAACTCCTACATCATCTACGGCACCGACGACGTTCGCGAACGGGCCCTCGAGGACGGCCTGCACGACCTGCTCGACTTCCCCGGCGCGATCATGACCGACTCCGGCTCGTTCCAGCTCTCCGAATACGGCGAGATCGACGTCACCACCGAGGAGATCCTCGAGTTCCAGCACGCGATCGGTTCGGATATCGGGACGCCGGTCGACATCCCGACGCCGCCGGACGTCTCCCGCGAGCAGGCTGAACGGGAACTCGAGACCACCCAGGAACGCCTCGAGATCGCCGAGAACGTCGACACGGGTGAGATGCTCGTCAACGCACCCGTCCAGGGATCGATCTACCCGGACCTCCGGGAGCGGGCCGGCCGAGAGGCCGACGCGACCGAACTCGACGTCTTCCCCGTCGGCGCGGTCGTCCCGCTGATGAACGACTACCGGTACGACGACATGGTCGACGTCGTCGCCGGCGCAAAGCGCGGACTGGGCGCGGATGCGCCGGTCCACCTCTTCGGTGCCGGCCACCCGATGATGTTCGCACTCGCCGTCGCGATGGGCTGTGACCTCTTCGATTCCGCCGCGTACGCCCTCTACGCCCGCGACGATCGCTATCTCACCGTCCGCGGCACCCGTCATCTCGACGACCTGGAGTACCTCCCGTGCTCCTGTCCGGTCTGTCTCGAACACTCGCCCGACGACCTTCGGGCGCTGCCCGACCGGGAACGCGAGGAAGAACTGGCCGCGCACAACCTCCACGCCACCTTCGCGGAGATCCGCCGGATCAAGGAGGCCATCCGCGCGGGAAACCTCCTCGAACTCGTCGAACAGCGCGCTCGCGCTCATCCCGCCATGCTCGACGGCTACCGCGCCCTGCTCGACCACGCCGCCCAGCTAGAACGTACCGACCCCGTCTCGAAAGGCTCGTTCTTCTACACCTCCCACGAGAGCGCTCGCCGGCCCGAAGTACTCCGTCACCACCAGCGGCTCGATCGGCTGGCCGTCCCCGACTCGCTGTTGCTCACGGAAGGACGATCGGCAGACGGGAGCGGGTTCGACGACTCGTGGCGCATCGAGCCACCGTTCGGCCCCTTCCCCCGGGCGCTCTCGAAGAGCTACCCGCTCACCGCCGAGGTTCCGGAACGAACCGACCGATCGGCCCTCGCGGCCGCGGCGGATGGCGTCGCACGACTCGTCGACGCGAACCCGGAAAGCGAGTTCGCGCTCGCCCACCGGGGGTGGCCCGCGGACGTGCTCGATCGCGTCCCGGACGGCGTCGCGCTGATCGACCTGGCCGACGATCGCCCGTGAGTCGGTCGAAGGGAGGGCTCGGACGATCGGCGCGGTAACTGCTCACGCGCCACAGACCCGCGACGTGTAGGTTCAGACACAGGTTCGCCGCGACGTATAGGGACAGAAATAGGTTCGCCGCGACCTGTGGGGACAGGCACACGTTCGTTCGAGATGTGAACCAGATGGTATATTTTTCGCAGGGACCAACCGTCGGACGTGCCCGACCGTTCTCATACTACGATATTTCTGGGGGTTTTCGTCGTCGTGGCGCTGGCCGGTGCCGGGCTGTTCGCCGTCGACGTCGGGTCGACGTCACCCGATCCCGTCGCGTTCGACGAGACGGTGCCGGTCGGCCTGACGCTCGAGTCCGAGTTCGCGCTCGACGACAACGACGACGTCACGCTCCCCCGCGCACAGGTGTTCTACTCGCAGTACCAGTACGTCGTCGGCTACTACGGCGTCGAAACGTTCGTCGAGAACCAGCGCGCACCGGACCACGAACAGCGGTTCGGCCACCCGCTGGCGGTGTACGTCACCGACTACGGCGGGACCGGGATCGAGTTGACCGACGAGGGGTACCCGGTCACGGATCGAGCGCCCGGCTGGATCGCGGCCGAGGAGGCGTGGTACGTGGTCGACAGCGACGCGCGAACCCCCGACGGGGACACCGTCGTCTCGTTCGCCGATCGCGACGAGGCGGCGGCGTTCGCCGAGGCCCACGGCGGGACGGTCCACGCGTGGGACTCGCTGCTCGAGGTGTCCTTCGAGAGCGACGACGCGACCGTCGCCCGCGACCGCGTCGACGATCGGCGCGACCTGGCGGACGAGCGGGTCGACGCGGCCACACGGCTCGCGGATCGACCGACGTCGGTCGTCGTCGGCGAGGACGCGGCCACCGTTCAGGCGGCGATCGACGAGGCGCCGGCGAACACCACCGTCGTCGTTCCCGAGGGGACCTACGCGGAGACGATCGAGATCGATCGCCCGATCACGCTCGCCGGCGAGGGGAACGCGACGATCCGCGGCGACGGCAACAGCACGGTGATCACCGTCACGACCGAGCGGGCCGCGATCAAGGGGCTCGATATCGAGGGCGTCGGGAACCGGACGAAAGGCGGCGAGGAACTCCCCGTCGAGATGGACGACGAGGCCTGGGACGCCACCTTCACGAAGTACTACGCCGGCACGGACGCAGGGATCGGGGCCTACACCGCCGAGGAACTCCTGGTCGAGGACGTCCGCATCGACACCCCGGCGAGCGGAATCATCACCTACGAGAGCACGGACGCCGTCATCCGGAACGTCACGGTGAGAGGGCCCGAGGAGCCGTCCGAGGGGCTCGCCGGCATGCTGCTGTACCACTCACCGGCAGTCGTCGAGGACTCGACGATCCTGGGCGGCAGGAACGGCGTGTACTTCTTCCGCTCCCCGACCGCCGTCGTTCGCTCGAACGCGGTCGAAGGGAACCAGATCGGCATCCACCTGATGCACACGAACGACGCCCTGATCGCGGACAACGACCTTCGTGGCCAGCAGAACGCCGGGCTGTACATCATGACCGGTCCCGTGAGGAACGCGGTCGTCGGGAACACGGTCCGGGACGCGGAGGTCGCCCTCAGCACGGGCGGGAGCGACACCTACGTCGCATCGAACCTCGTCGCGGACTCCGAACTCGGGCTCCTCGTCGGTTCGACCGCGTCGATCTACGAGAACAACGTGATCGTCGGCAACGACGTGGGTGCGGAGGTTTCCGCCATGCTCCCGACGAACCGCGTCGTCGGCAACGACTTCGTCGGCAACGACGTCCACGCCGACGCGAGGTCGGGGCCGCTCCGGGTCTGGAGCGACGGCGACGCCGGAAACTACTGGCAGGGCAGTGCCACGGTCGCCGACGGCGACCGGGCCGACCTGTCGTACGCGCCGACCGACGCCATCGACCGACGCTTGCACCGGACGGACGGTGCGCCGACGCTCGTCCGGGCACCCGCGCTCAGGGCCCTCGGCGGACTCGAGGGCTCGGTCCCCGGCATGCGAACCGGCAGTATCGTCGACCAGGCACCGACCTGCGAACCGAACAACCCGGACCTGCTCGAGCGCACCGAGTGGGCCGAGCACGCCTGGACGTGCTACGAGACGACACGGACGACCCATGACTGACACGCTACCGATACTCGAGGCGACCGACATCGACCACGACTACGGGACGATCTCCGTCCTTGAGAACGTCTCCGCCACCCTCCGTCGGGGGACCGTGACGGCCCTGATCGGCCCGAACGGCTCCGGCAAGACGACGCTGATCCGATCGCTCGCCGGCCTCCACGAACCGACGGCGGGCGAAATCGCGTACCACGGTCCCGAAACGGCACGACGGATCGGGTACCTGCCCCAGCACCCCGCGTTCCGGCCCGGGTTCACGTGCCTCGAGACGCTCGAGTTCTACGCGTCGCTCGTGGGGGGCGACGAAACCGACGCGATGGCTCACCTCGATCGGGTCGGACTCGCGGACGCGGCCGATCGACCGGTCGAGGCGCTCTCCGGCGGGATGACCCGTCTTCTCGGCATCGCACAGGCGACGATCGGCGACCCACCCGTCGTCGTCCTCGACGAACCCGGCAGCGGGCTGGATCCGGGGATGAGCATGCACGTGTTCGACGTCGCGGCGGAACTCGCCGACGACGGGATCGCGGTCCTGCTGAGTTCCCACGACCTGGAACTCGTCGAGCGGGTCGCCGATCGCGTGCTGGTGCTCTCCGACGGCCGGATCGTGCGGCAGGGCTCGACCCAGCAACTGCGGGACGACCTCGAGGCCGACTCGCTGTGGTCGGTCTACGAGACCGCGATCGGCGGCGATCTCGATACCGTCCGGGTCCAGGGTGAACACGCATGAGCGGCGAGCTACAGGCCACCGAATCCCGGACGGCCGTCCGGGAGGACGCGAGCGAGACCGATCGCGCGCGGCCGGCCGCACCCGACTCGAAACGCCGTCTCGCGACGATCGTCGGACGGGAACTCCGGACGGTCGTCCGGACCCGGACGTTCTTCGTGCTCGGACTGGCGTTCGCCGCCGTCCTGCTGGGGATCGCCTGGGTTGGCGGGAGCGTCCGGGCCGGCTACGTCCCGACGCTGGTCGACCTGCTCACGCCCCTGGAGTTGCTCGTGCCGGTGGTCGCCGTCGCCTACGGCTATCGCGCCATCCTCGGCGACGAGCAACGCGGCGAACTCGACGTGCTCGAAACCTACCCCGTCTCCCACCGCGAGATCGTCCTCGGCGTCTACGCCGGGCGGGCGATCGGCCTCCTCGCGACGATCGTCCTCCCGCTGGCGGTCGTCGCCGCCGCGGTGGTTCGGTTCGAGGACGACGCGCTGTCTACCTACGCGTCCCACTCGGGGGCCGACTCCCCGATCCTGTTCGCCCGGTTCGTCGTCCTGACGGTCCTGTTCGCGCTGGCGGTGCTCGCCGTCGCGATCGCGATCTCGGCGGCGGTCAGCGGCACCCGCAGCGCGCTCGCGCTGGCGGTCGTCGCGCTCGTCGTCCTGCTGGTCGGCCTCGACCTGGCGATCGCGTTCGGGGTGTCGGCCGGCGCGATCGGCGACGCGGAACTCGTCTACTCGCTGGCGCTCAGCCCGCTCAGCGCCTATCGTGGGCTCGTCTTCGAGAGCGCCATCGTCGTCGCGGCGGGGACCGGGCCGGCGGTCGCCTCGCCGATCGCGAGCCTGGCGAGCCTCGCCGCCTGGACGATCGTCTCGCTCGGGTTCGCGGCGTGGGCGCTGAACCGGTGAGGTCCCGACAAAAGAGCGATCGTCTCGTGTTCTGACTTCGATCCCGATCGGCGATACCACCGTCGATCGTCGCTGTCCGAGCGCGACGCCTGCTGTGCGCCGCTTACATCAGCGACATGATGATTTCCTGCGTGACCTCGTCGTCCGCGTAGCTGTCGCCGCCGTGTTCCTCCTGGAACGCCGCGGCCTCGTCCTCGTCGCTGAACGGCACGAGCGAGGCCCCCATGGCACCGCCCACGTCGCTGTCGGCGATCAGCGTCAGGTCCGATCGGTCCCCGAACCCGTCGGCCTCGAGGTGACGGGAGATTACGGGGCCGTCGTCGCCCTCCTCGATGTCGTACTCGACCGTCGAGTAGTCAGTCAGGTAGCTGACCGTGGGATCGACGTCCTGGTCGAAGGTGAACGCGTACGTACACAGCGAGCTACAGAACTGGGCCGGACGGTCCTCGTCGAGCACCTCGGCCGGGTCCTCGTAGTGCGCCTGTCCGGCCGGCCCGGGATAGTTCCCGATGACCATCGTGCAGTTGTCACAGCCCTGTTCCCCGTCGATACTGATCGGGTCGGGAGCGTCGTCCGTCTCGTCCCCGCCGAGGCAGCCGGCGATCGCTCCGAGCGCGCCGACTCCAAGTCCGCCCAGCACGGTTCGACGAGTTGGTCTTCGATCGGTACCGAACGATGGGGTTCGTTCGTCCATATCGGATCTTGGAACTAGCGGAGTATACCTGATCTGGTCCAATTCCCGAACGGGCGGTCGGTTCGCCGGTCGAACGGCGACGCGCCGACACCAGAAAGACAAAGACGAGGCCCCGAACACTCCCCGTATGATCTGGGCAACGGCGATCGCGCTCGGCGTGCTCGCGACGGTGCTGTTCGCGTCGTGGCTGATCGGACGGTTCCGCGGCGGCCGCTCCGGCGAGCAACGGGAATCCTGGGAGCGCCACCGGGAGGCCCAGGAACGCGATCCGCCGGTCGATATCGGCGACGTGCGGACGGTCGCGATCGAGGAGTTCACCACCCACCACTCGGGCGAGCGCCAGGCCGTCTGCAAGGTCGAGGGGTTCGTCGTCTTCGTCGAGGACCTGCCCGGCGGACTCGCCGAGACGGACGTGATCCGAGCCAAGATCCTCTCCTTTAACCGCGGCCACACCTCCGCGACGGCGACGTTCGTCGATCGGGCCTGACGACCCTGGTAGGCGGTCAGTATTTTCACCACGGGCGGTGTCGGGTGCGTATGCGACGATCGCTCCTCGCACTCGCACTCTTCGCCGTCATCGAGATCGCCGTTCCCGACCGGATCGTATCCCGCGCCGAACAACTCGCGTTCGAAAACCCAGAGACGGCCCGGCTACGCGGCTGGACGCTCCCGATGGCCCGAGTAGAGGGGATCGTCGCGCTGTGGCTCGCCTGGAAGTGGGACCGGGCGTGGCCCGGCCTGCGACCGCTGTTCGGGACGGTCGGACTCCCGGCGCTCGTGCTCCCGGATCCAGTCTTCGACGCCGCGCTCCGAACGGCCTACGAGAACGCCGACGAGATCCGGCCGAAACCGTGGGTCCGCCCCGCAGCCCGACTGCTCGGGCTCTGTTACGTGCTCGTCGCGATCTGGCCGGCGATACGGCGATCGGAACGGGACGGCTGATCGACGGCGACGCGCTCGACGCGCTGGCGTCCCACGGGGGCGACTGCGCCGTTCGCTTCCGGTACGAGGGCGTTCGCGTCGTCGTGACCGACGACGGGATCGCCGTAACCGGCGAGTAGCGGCCGCCGCCGGGACGCCGTCGCTGCGGCGGCGACTCGAACGCCGACGCTTCTCGGTCGATCGCACGCTATCGACAGCCTCTTTCGCACGCCGCGGTCATATCGGGTATGACCGAGTACTTCGAAGTACACGCACGCGACGGGGCCGCGCGCGTGGGCGAACTCCGCCTCGAGTCGCCCCGGACGACGCCCGCGCTCGTCGACGACGTCCTGGCGGACGCGGGGTCGCTCTGGGCGGCCGATCGCGAGGTCCCCGAGGGCGACGAGTCCCGGTTGACCGTCCCGCCCCACCGGGCGTTTCCCGGCGGGACCGCCGCAGAGGTCCAGGAGTCGTTCGCCGTCGACTACCCGGACGTCGAGTATCCGAGCGTCGCCGTCGTCTCGAGCGAGAGCGCCGGGGATCACGGGACGGACGCCTACGCCCTCTCCGACGTCCAGTCGGTGATGGGCCACGGCGCGGCGCTCGTCGAGGCCGTCGTGACCGTCCGCGAGACGATTCCCACCGACACGGCCCTCCTCTTTTCGGGCGTCGCGACGCCGCGGAACGTCGCCCTGCTCGCCTACGCCGGCGTCGACCTGTTCGACGAGACCGCGGCCGTCGTGAAGGGCACCGAGGGCCGGTACCTCACGACCGACGAGGCGTACTTCCTCGAGGACCTGGAGGAGTTGCCGTGTTCCTGCCCGGCCTGCCAGAGGCCCCGCCAGGAGTTCACCCGCGAGGACTGCGTCGAGCACAACGTCAACGCGCTCCGGGCGGAACTGGGGATCGTCCGCCGCCGCATCCGTGACGGCCGGCTTCGCGACTACGTGGAGGGCCAGGCCCGCCACGACCAGTGGCTCACCGCCGCGGTGCGGGAACTGGACGCCCAGTGGGGCTACCTCGAAGAGCGCACGCCGATCCTGCGCGATGCGCGGATCGACGCCGCGACGGAGGACACCCTCCGACGGGTCGAGATCCAGCGGTTCGCCGATCGGGTCACGACCCGTTATCGCAACCGGTTCGACAACCCGCTCGTGCTGGTTCCGTGTTCGGCGACGAAACCCTACAGCGAGTCCCAGAGCCACCGCCAGTTCCACGACGCGATCCAGTGGCGCGGCCACCTCGTCTCGATGACAAGCCCGATCGGCGTCGTCCCGCAGGAACTCGAGACGACCTACCCCGCCCAGCACTACGACACCGTGGTCACGGGGCGCTGGTCCGAAGACGAGAAGGCGTTCGTGAGCGAGGTCCTCCAGCGGTACCTCCGGCGCAACGAGTACCCGTCGATCGTCGCCCACGTCCCCGACGAGGGCTACCGCGACATCGTCGAACGGGTCGAAGACGACCTGGATCTCGAGATCTCCTACACCGTTCCCGAGGGCGGCCACCCCACCGACGACAAGTCGATCTCGAACCTCTCCGAGGCGCTCGCGGGCGAACTGAAGTACTCCAAGCGCGACCGCGAACACAACACCGTCCGCGCGATCGCGGACTACCTGCTCGGCGACGGGGCCGGCGACGCCCTCTTCGCGGACATCCAGACCACGAGCCGCTACCCGAAGATCCAGGTTCGCGATCGCGAGGACACCCAGCTCGCGACGATGGTGCCCCAGTACGGTACCCTCTCCTTTACGCTCGAGGGCGCGAAGCAGTGGGTCGACAGCGACGCTCCCACCAAGCGCGTCGAGATCGACGGCTTCGTTCCCCACGGGAGCGTCCTCGCGCCCGGCGTCGTCGACGCCGACGAGGACATCCGCGTAGGCGACGAGGTCGTCGTCGAGGGGCCGAACGCCTTCGGCGTCGGTCGCGCCGAGATGTTCGGCCGCGAGATGCGCGAGAGCACGCGCGGGATCGCCTGCGAGATCCGCCACGTCGAAGAGAAGTAGTCCGCCGGACCGCACGCACCGAGCCCCGCAGAAGCGTCGCAACCGCGATCGGGACGGCGGCAGACACGCACGATCGCCGTTCGTCCCGATCGCGGATCGGACCGGCCTTCCTCCCGATCGCGGACCGGTCCGGCGATCGGATAGACCCGCAAACCGTGAATACGTGTTTATCTTCTCACACGACCTAGAACGTGACGGTGACTACAATGAACTCAGTTACAACCGATAGCGACTCGGCCGCGGAATACTCCGTCGAGCGCGGATGGCGCACGCTCGCGATCGCCGGCGGCGTCGTCGGATTGATCGGCCTCCTCGCGATCGCGCTCCCGTTCGTCGCGGGAATCTCGATCGCGTTCGTCCTCGGCGGCCTGCTCGTTCTGAGCGGTCTCGTCCACGGCGCGCACGCGTTCACCGCACGCGGCTGGAAGGGATCGCTCTGGCAGGTGACCCTCGCGGTCGTCTCGGTGATCGCCGGTCTCGCTCTGCTCGTCAACCCGGTCGTCGCGCTGGTAACGCTGACGCTCCTGCTCGTCGCGTACCTGCTGGTCGACGGCGTCGCGGAACTGGCGATGGCGGTGCGGATGGCCGACCAGCCCGGCCGCGCGGCGGTCGCCGTCAGCGGCGTCATCTCGATCGTCCTCGCGGGCCTCCTCTGGGCCGGTTTCCCGGCCAGTGCGGCCTGGGCGATCGGACTGCTCGTCGGCATCAGCCTCTTCATGACCGGCATCTCGATGGCGGTCGTCGCCTACGCCGGCCGGCCGGTCGGCGAGGCGGACCAGCCCGCAACCGAACCGCGCGGGGCCTGATACGGATCGGTGTACCCAGTTCCCGGCGCGACCGCAGGCGGATCGCGGGTGCGGCGGAACTGACGTACAGCAGTCCGTACGAACCACGATTTTTCCGTCGGCTATAGCAGCCACTGAAACGATTCATACACCGATCGCATCGTTGTCCTGCGATCGGGTGTGCATTGACCTTCAGTGGCTACTATAGGGACCGGGACACTCCTTGAGCAGGTGCTCGCGATAGATCGCAACCGGAACGTCGGCACCACAGACTGCACACTCGCGTCGTGGCTGCTCGTCTGATAGGGCGTCGGTCACGCTCGAACGGACGCGATCGAGCCACCTCGCCGTTTCGGATCGGGGGGATCGACGACCGCGGAGTCGACGACGAGTCGCTCGAACACGGCCGATCGCGGTCACTCCCCGAAGACGGAGTCGAAGAACTTCCGCTCTGCCGTCCGGAGGTGCTGGTTGAAGGTCGCGGGGGAGATGCCGAGCCGTTCGGCGATCTCCTCGCCCGTACTCTCGCGGGGCCAGTCGAAGTAGCCGGCGAAGTAGGCCGTCTCGATCGCCGACCGCTGTTTCTCGGTGAGCATCTCCTCGAGGACCGACGCGGACCCGCCCTCGCCGTGATCGCTTCGTTCGGTGGTCCGCTGTGCGAGGTAGGTGATGTCGGCGTGCTGGTCCCTGATCAGTTCGATCATCTGCCTGGTGTCACGACCTCGCGGGAGTTCGACGACGAAGCGGAACTCGCCGTCGGCGATCGTCGCCGACGCGACGCGGCCGCCGTGGGTCGCGATCGTCTCGAACAGCGAGACGGCGGCCGGCGCGACGAGTTCGAACTCGAAAGCGTTCCGCCGGGCCGCGAGCACCCGGAGGTCGCTGATCCCGTCCGTTTCGTCGACCGTGTCGCGGAACGCCTCTTCCGAGATGTCCCGTGCCGAACCGTACGCCAGCAGCGTCTCGTCTCCCTGGACCAGTTGTTCGAACTCGATCGTACACTCTTCGCTCGCCGAGAGTTCGACCAGTTCCTCCGCCATCTCCCCGACCCGGAACTCGAGTTCGATGACGGCGTCGCTGACCAGCGCGTCCCGACGCTCGATGGCGGTGATCGCGTGAGCGATCACGTCGCCGATCCGCGCGAGGATCGTCGTCTCCGGCCCCGTAAAGGCGCGGGGTGACGACGAGTAGACGCCGAGCACGCCGTAGACGAGGTCCTCGTGGACGATCGGGATCGCCGCCGACGAACGGTAGCCGCGTTCGCGTGCCGGTTCGCGCCACGGCTCGAACTCGGCATCGGTCGTCGCGTCGTTTATCACCTGGACCGACCCGGTCCGGATCGCCGTTCCCGCCGGCCCCTGACCGGTCGGTTCGTCCTCGTCGGTGGTGACCTCGATCTCGTCGAGATATCCCTTCTCGACGCCCGCCGCCGCCTTCGGAACGACGTCGCTGTTCCCCGGATCGACGCTTCCGATCCAGGCGAACCGGTACCCGTCGGATTCGACCAGCCGATCGCAGACCTGCTGTTCGAGTTCCGCCCGCGTCTCGGTCGTGATCACCGCGTGCGTGATGTCGTGACCGATCCGGTTGAGGCGGTTCAGCGCCTCGAGTTGCTCGCGCTGGCGGCGGCGCTGGCGGTCCTGTCTGGCCCGTTCGATCGCGTGGTGGATCGTCCGGACGAGCAGCTCGCTCGTCACCTCGTCCTTGACGAGGAAGTCCTGGGCGCCCTGCTGAATCGCCTGGACGCCGACCTCCTGGTCCCGCAGGCCGGTCAACACGACGATCGGCGTCTCGTCGCTCGCCTCGCTGACCGTCTCGAGGGTCTCGAGCCCGGTGCTGTCGGGGAGGTTCAGGTCGAGCAAGACGAGATCCGTGGGTTCCGACGCGAGGGCGTCGAGACCGTCCTCGAGGCGGTTCTCCCTGACGACGTCCGGGGTCTGGCTCTCCGACTCGTCCGGGTTGACGCGCCGCGAGAGTTCGTCGGAGTCTCTGAGCATCTCCTGGATGAGCCGTGCGTCGCCCGGATTGTCCTCGATCAACAGGAGTTGGAGCGTGCCGGTTACCTCGAGGCCCCCGTCTCGATCCCAGTCCCGCTCCGACCGGGCGTTCGTCTCGCTCATGATTGGCCTCCCTCCGGTGGCAGCCTGACCACCGAGAACCAGAACTTCTCGAACGCGCGGACGGTCTCGATGAACTCGTCGGGGTCGACGGGTTTCGTGAGATAGGCGTTCGCGTGCAGTTCGTAGGACCTGACGACGTCCTCCTCGGCCCGCGAACTCGTCAGGACGATCACGGGGATCGATCGAAGCTCCGGATCCCCCTTGAGTTCCTCGAGAACCTCTTCCCCGTCCGTCCGGGGAAGGTTGAGGTCGAGCAGGACGAGATCCGGTCGCGGTACGTCCGCGTACTCGCCGCGCTGTTCGAGGAAGTCGAGCGCCTGTGTCCCGTCCGAGACGGTGTGGAGATCGTTCTCGATCCGTCCCTGTTTGAACGCTTCCTTCGTCAATCGAACGTCACCCGGGTTGTCTTCGACTAACAGAATCTGTGCTGGCTCCGGCCGAAACGAATCTGGCTCAGTCATATATCAGTTGGTGTCGGGACGCTCACGGAGAACGTCGACCCGTAGCGACGGACACACGCCCGGAAGCGATCGTCCGTCCGATCGGGTTCGATGCGGAGTGCCTGCTCGCGAATGGTGCCCCCCTGCGTTGTCCGGTCCTTCGCTGCGAACACGGATATACGTGCGGCCTCTCCCTCAGCACCCGCACTCGTGTTCCGATCGGTCCCTGGCATAAGCAGTTGGTATGCAAAAGCCGGTTGACGAGGATAAATGTAGTGCCCAAATCCGCCGATACGGCCGACTGTTCGCCGACGCAGACCGTTTCGGCGTCGAGACCGTTCGGGGCCGCGATCACTCCACGAAGCTCGACAGCCGGACCGGCTCGCCGACGCGCAGATAGTCCCGGATCCGGGCCCGATCCCAGCCCAGCGGCGAGACGACGCTCTCGCAGGCCCGCACCAGGAGGGCGGCGTAGTAGTCGGGGTCGTAGCTCGAGGGCTCCTCGAACGGCAGGCGAACCCGCTCGGGTCCGCGAGCGGCGTCGTCGACGACGACGTATCGGACCGACTGGCCGGGCCGGCGATCGATCCCGTGGCGGTCGTACCGCTCTAGCGCCGCGACGGCCCGGGTCCGCTGGCGGTACGCCTCGAGCGACTTCGAGACGCGGTTCGTGATCTCGAGGGCGGCGGGGTCGACCGCACCGCGCCGGAGATCGCCGAGTCGGCGCCCGAGCACGTCACAGACCGCCTCGGGATCGCGCTCGCGATCGAGCGTCTCGACGAACGCCCGCTGGCTCGCCGCGACGAACGCCGGGGTGCTCCGCTGGCGAAGTTCGATGCCGCGGAACCGGTACTCGCCACCCTCGCGCTTGCCGAAGTACTTCGTGAGTGCACCCGCGGGGCCGGACGCGACGCCGCCCCGGGACCGCGGGCTCGGACCCGCCCCGCTCGCCGATCCGGCACCCGAACGAGTCCCGTTCCCGTCGCCAGCGATCGCGTCGCGTAGCGGGACGAAACAGACCCACTCGTAGCGGCCGTCGTGTTCGAGCGAGATCCCCACCGCGTCGGAGACGTCGGCGACGACGGACTCGATCGGCTCCGGATCGTCGATCCGCGGCGTCACCCAGAGGCTGTCGACGATGCCGTGGACGATCCGCCAGCCGGCGTCCTCGAGTCGCGCCTTCGCCGCGAGGGCGATCTCGCGAGCGTAGGCGTTGATCGCCTCGTGACACTCGATCCGGCCGTACTTGGCGTTGCGGTACCCCTGGTAGCCGAAGCAGGAGACGAGCACCCACTTGATCGCGCCCGACTCCGCGCGGAGCCGATCGGCCGCCGCCTCCGGCGGGTCCTCGCGCAAGGCCCGCTTGATCGCCGCCCGATCGTCGAGCAGGGGGTCGAGAACCGTCGGGAGAAAGCCGTCGCGCTCGCAGATCTCGTAGCCCAGTTCCGGCACGGGGCGAGAATCGCCCCCACAGCGACAGTCGACCGTCTCCGGACTCACGTTGTGCTCGCGGATGATCCGCGGGTACAGCGACGCGAAGTCGATCTCGTGGACGGTCTCGTGGAAGCCGACCTCGGGTGCGAACGTGAACCCGCCCCGATCGGCCGCGTGGAGCGTCTCGACGTCGGTAAACCGCTCGGGCTCCCACTTGTTCCAGGGGGCGAGCACGCCCCGTTCGATGCGTGCCAGCCGGATCTGCCGCGAGGTCAGCAGGGTGCCGATGCTCCCCCACGCGGCCTCCTGCAGGGGGCGCCCCGTCCGGCCGACCATGTAGCGGATCCCCTCGAGTCCCGACTGGTGCCAGAGGAAGCTGTTCGAGGCGTCGACGATTGCCCGACCCGGGACCCGATACCGGGCCGGCGAGTGACCGACCCGGCCGTAGCTCTCGTAGGTGTTCTCGGTCGCGAGGCGGGTCCAGCCCGGGCGTCGACCCAGTCGGAAGTCCGCGAGACCCAGGTCCGACGCCCGCTCCCCGAGCAGCGGGACCAGATCGGCGTGGCTCAGGACGAGCACGTCCGGATCCCGCCGATCGAGGGCGGCCGCGAGCGCGCGGAGCACGCTCGCGGGGTCGTTGCTGGCGTCGTCGGCGTCACCGCCAGCGCCGATCGGTTCGCCGTCGACCTCCAGCGCCGAGACGTCGCCGTCGGCAAGCGCCGGTTCCGGCAGATCGAGGCCGATCGTCCGCGGATCGCGGGCGGGCGTCGGATCGAGTCCCCGATCGAGACAGTAGCGAAAGCCGGGTGCGAGGTCCACGTCGTACAGGCGAAACGTGCCGGGGGCGTGGGTCTCGCGCTCGTGGACGCCCCGGATCTCGCGGGCGAGCGTCCGCACCTCGCCGACCCGATCGAGGTCGACGCGAAGGACCCGAGAGCGATCGCCGACGTGGGCCTCGTGGAGGTCCGTCGCCCACCGTTCGCGCGCCGTCGCGACGACCTTCGGGTCCGACGCGAGCCGATCCCGCAGGTCCGCGAGCGCGTCCGCCGGGCCGTCGACGAACAGCGACGGCGCGTAGTCCGCGACCGTCGTGGGTTCGGCGCCCGTCTCGGTCAGTCGCCACTCGCGGACGACGCCGTCCTCGAACTCGAAGGTGTACGGACTCATTCGTCCGTCGACGAGGCGGAATCGCGCTCGCCCGCATCGGCCTCGAGTTCCGCCCGGAGCCGTCGCAGTTCGATCTCGTGGACGAGCAGGATCGACAGCAACAGGGCCCGCTCGGGATCCCGCGGGTTCGCGTGGCCCGCCGCGTCGGCGACCGATCGCGCCCGGTCGAAGAGCCGATCGAAGTCCGACTGGTACTCCCGGCGAAGCGCGCGCCGCATCGGCTCCCAGTCGGCTTCGAGTCGCCGGACGGCGTCGCGATAGGTGGGGTTCGTTCGTCCCATCAGGCCGTCACCTCCAGTAGCCCCCGATCGTGGGCGGCGACGGGGTCGAACCCGTCGACGGCGCCGCAGAGATCGACCCAGTAGGGGATCGTCGTCTGCCAGTACTCCCCGTGCCAGTAGCCCTCGGTCAGCCGATCGCCGTCCGCGGACTCGAGGCGAACGCCCTCGCGCGTGCGGACGCACTCGATCGTCGTCGCGGCGCGATCGGCGATCCGCTCCGCGTCGGCGTCGCTCGCGCTCGTCACGAGGACGGGACACTCCAGCACCCGTCCCAGTTCGGACAGCGTCTCCAGGCTCGCGGCGAGCAGGTCGCGCTCCCACTCGGCCACGTCGTCGTCCCGGTAGAGGGCGGCGACGTTCGGTGCGACCAGCAGAGCGGTGTCGGGTCTCGCCCGTCGCGTCACCGCCCGAACCAGCGAGTGGTGCTGGTAGGCGGTAAACGCCCGCGCAACGCGCAGGCCGTCCAGCATTCGCGGCCGGGAGACGCAGTCGTACAGGACGTGCGTCGCCGCGGCGTTTCGCGCGTCGATCCAGTACGCCGGCCCGTCGGCGTCAGCCAGTCGATCGCAGGCCAGCCGGTGGACGATTGTCGATCGGGGCGACTCCGTCCGCAGGAGCGTCAGCCCCGGATCGAGGTCGAACTCGTGCATACGCGATCGATCGCGAGGCCGCCCCATAAGCGTCGGACGGCCGTTTCCGATTTCCGATAGTCACCGGTGAGACGCGCGAATGGCCGCCAGAGTCCTCGGTTCCGTCGCCTAGGACACTTTCCGAAAATAGCCGTTAGCCGTCCGATCGCGATCGCGCGTAGATCGGCGATCGGGGCTCATACGGATTGCCGTACCGATGTACCGGCGCAACCGCGATCCGGGCGGCGGTTGCGCCGGAAATGACTTACAGTAAACCGTATCAGTCGCGATCGATCCCGTCCGCAGTCCCATCTGCGTCCGGATCTCCCGCGTTCTCTTCACCCGCTTCCTCGACTTCGTCACCGTCTTCGTCCTCGACTGGACGGTAGGTCCGACCGCGGCGCTTCCCGTCGGCCTCGATCAGGTCGTAGTGGACCATCTTCGTCAGGTAGTTGCGCAGGGTCCGTTTCGTCTTCGGGTCCGCGACCCGTCGCTCGTACTCGGCGTAGAGGTCGCCGGGTTCGATCTCGCCCGCCTCGGCGATCACGTCGTAGAGGACGCGCTGGTGTTCGATCAGCCCCTCCACCGTCTTACGGCGGATGGCCGTCCGAGCGTCGGGAATCGCCGCCGCGAGCACCTCGTCCGTGATCGACTCGTCCCCGTTACGGTCCGCCCGCCGGGCCGCCGATCGGAGGATCCCGATGCCGACCCGCGCGTCGCCGGAGGCCGCGTCGGCGATCGTCCGCAACTGATCCTCGGTGATCGAACCCGGTTCGAGCCCCTGGCTCGCCCGTTCCGCGAGGATCGCGACGAGTTCGTCGGTACCGTAACGGTCGAACTGCACCCGGGTCCCGGCCCGCAGCCGCGACCGCACCCGATCGTCGAAGCTCGCGAACAGTTCCTCCTCGCGGTTGGCGATCAACACGAGCGAGACGTGGCCCAGCCGGTGGAGGTCGTAGAGCGCGGCCGTCTCCTCTAGCTGGTCGACCTCGTCTAAGATCGCGACGATCGGGCGGTCGTCGGCGTCGGCCAGCCGCCCGAACAGTTCGTCCTTCGGCGTCGATCGGTGGACGCCGACCGTCCGATCGATCGACTCGAGCAGACTGTAGAGCACCCGAAACCGGGTGTACTCCTGCCAGCAGTTGACGTAGGCGACCGCGACCGACGGCTCCTGTTCGCGCAGTTGCGAGAGCGTGTACCGGGCGATGCAGGTCTTGCCGACGCCGGTCGGCCCGAACAGGAACGCCGGATCCGGACGCCGATCGTACAGCAGCGGCTCCAGGCTCTCCGAGAGGAGGTTCACCTCGTCGTGGCGATGGACCACCTCGCTCGGGACGAAGTCCTCGCGCAGGACGCGGCCGTCGACGATCACGACTGTCTGTTTTGGCTGGATCACCTTAAGCCACGGCGGGCCGCTTCCGAAACTTCCGAAAATCGGAACCGACCCGGACTCGATGCGGCGTGGACGGAGCGGTCTCGCCCGGGCCGCCGATCGGTGAGTCGCACAGCCGACGACGCCACACGATCCGACGCCGCTCGAATCGAAGGTGAGCGATCGTCTCGCATCGGGACGGCGATGCCCATGTCTGGGGAAACGACGGCAATTCGATATCGCAGTATGTGGTTTACCACTTATGGATGGCCGTCCTGGACCCCCACCGATGCCGTACTCGGTCACGCAGTTCGGCGGTTTATCGGCGACTCCCCGTTTCCCCAATGGCCCGGAGGCGACACATCCGGGGGGATCGATTCGATCGCAGCGCCGTTCGATCCGCGATAGTCCCACGATCGACGGGCCGTGCGTCAACGCGGTTACCCGCGTGTCGCTCCAGTCGCCCGACCAGACGCTGGGCGATCGACGTCGACTCGATCCCCGAACCGAATCCCGGGCGACTCGATCCGGCGATCGAGACGAGAGCCGCATGTTCGTGTACCCGCGCGCGAGCAGGGGCGACGTCCGCACCGCGAGCGATCGCCACAGCCGACGGCCCGTTCGAACGACACTCGCCGTCCGGCATCCGAAATTCCACCCCTCGGCCCGATCAGTTCTCGGTGCCGGGTACAACGACGTCCGCCGCGAATCGGCCCGCGGTCCGGTCGATGGGTGCGAGAGAACGGGTCGACGATGGGTGAACGGCGGCCACGAACCCCTGGTTCCGACCGTCGAAACCCCGTTCCACGCCAGGGGTCGAGTTCAGGGACCGTTCGATTCGGGACAGTGGATAGGCCCGATCGAACGGAATTCGTCGGGTCCGAGGAGAGCGCGATCGAGTCCGCCCCGCCGTCGGTGGACAGCGCGATCGCCGACCGTGGTGACTCCGCCGGACGGCGACTCCCGGACCAGGAGGCGAGGGAAAGCGAGCCGCGACGAGTACGGACTGTCCACGGCCGACCTTGGCGTTCGGGCGAGGACCGACGCCTGCCGGAGCGATCTATGGAGGCCCCGCTGCCGGATCGGTACTGCATCGAACACCGGGAGACGATCGAGTCGGTTCGGCCGGCGAACCGCCGCGGTCTCCGGCACCGACCGTCGGATCCGCGTGGACCGGACGACCGGTCGCCGAGCGAGCGATTCGCTGGGAGTGGAGCGAACGTGACGCCGTGAGTCGACCCCCAGCGGGGGACGATCGGCGTTCGCGTCCGGACCGAGCCGCCCGCACCGACCAATAAACCACATACTGCGATATCAAATACTGGCGATCGGAGACGAATCGGAACGAGACCGGATCGAGCCGAGAAGCGAGCGACCCAACGAAGGATTGGCGGGACGCGACGGCCACGCTGGCGGGTCGAAACGGTTCCGGGTCGATCGGCAACGAGGCGATTCGAAGCCGCGCGCGATCGACACCGGGTGGATAGGGGAAGCATAATAATGGCGACGGTCGGTGCCGGTGGCCGTATGAGCGTCCACTCCACGCTGTCGTTCGACGATCCCGTCCAGCGGACGATCTACGAGTACGTCGAGCGACACGGGGCGGTCACGCCCGACGAACTGGCCCGATCGATCCGCGTCGAGACGGGGCGCTGTCACTCCAAACCGGCCCGATCGGCCACGTACACCGAGGAGAAACCGCTCTCGCCGGACGAACTCCGATCGTGTGTCGAGGGGTTGAAAGAGCGAGGCGACCTGGTCGAGACGAACGGCAAACTCCGGATCGCCGTCGCGGGGAGTCCGACCGAACTCGAACTCGACGAGGGAACCGTCACGGTTCGCCCGGCGCGCGAGGAGGACCGCCCGGGCGTGGTCGAGACGATGCGGACGGTGGCGACCGACGGGACGTACATCGTCGCGGAGAACGTCGCCGCACAACTCGAGCGCGACTCGGCGCTGATCCGGGCGAACGACGAACGATCGCGGATGTTCTTCGTCGCCGCGTTCGAACCGGACGAGGAGACCGAGGAGCAGGGTGACGGCGACTCGGAAACCGGAGCGGGCGCGACCGACGCGGCGGAAATCGTCGGCTGGCTCCACGTCGACGCGCCCGAACTCCCGTCGTTGCGACACACGGCCGAGGTGACCGTCGGCGTCCGACCCGACTTCCGGCGGAACGAGATCGGCTCGACGCTTCTCGAAGACGGCCTCGAGTGGGCCGACGACGCCGGCTACCGGAAGATCTACCAGAGCATCCCCGCGACGAACGAGGAGGCGATCGCGTTCCTCGAGGCCAACGGGTGGGACCGCGAGGGCCGGCGCGAGGAACAGTACCTGATCGACGACGAGTTCGTCGACGAAGTCCTGCTGGCGACGTGGCCGTAGGCCGGTCGGCGCGGGGCCCGGGAGCCGTAGTTTCTTGCGGGTGGGCTGTCTACACCACCCCATGGAGGAGATTTCACTCGGCGTGCCACAGCCGTTGCTCGATCGCCTGCCGGACGACGACGCTGCCGCGGCCGCGGACATGCAGGAGGCCGTCGCGGGCTGGGAAGGGCGCCTGAACGAGGCGATCGCGGACGCCGACGACGAGCGCGAGGCGGCCGGGATGGTCCTCGACGCGATCGATCGGTTCGAGGACCGCCACCAGACCTACGACGACCTCGTGCCGGAACTGCGCGCGTGGGGCCAGTCGCCGATCTACGCGATCGCGTGGCGGACGCTGTACGCCGACGTGATCGCACAGCTCTACGAGCACGAGGATCTCGCCGAGCACCTCGAGCGGGAACGAAACCAGCGCCTGGTCGAGGACGGAATCCGGTTGCAGGACCTGTGACGCGGGCCCGCGCGACCGGAAGCACAACGATTTTGGACCCGTTCGCGGTATGCTCTCCTGTGGCGACGAGAATCGATCGACCCGACGACGACCGCTCGAGCGCGGTCGACCTGACCACGCGCGTCCGCCGTCGCGTGCTCCCGACCCTCCACCGCATCAAGGAACCGCTCGGCGGGTTCGCACAGTGTGTACAGCATCCCGACGAGTACGTCGGTACCGTCCAGTACGGACTCCGCGAGTTCCGGACGGACCTCGAGGCGATGGCGTTCGAACCGGAACCGATCGCGTCACTGAAGGTCCATCGCGACGGCCGACTCTCGGCCGGAAGCTGGGTCCGGCGGAAACGGCCGCTCGCGACGTGGCAACTCCACGTCGCGCTGTTCGAGAACGGGTCCGACGCGATCGACGTGTTCGCCCACCGGGAGTACTCGTGGCTCCGGCACCCGCTCAAACACTACCGGGGCGACGGCTGGGACACGACGGGCGGCGTCGAACGGATGCGATCGCTGCTGTTGACCCACGACGTGACGTTCCGGATCGACTGACTCGGGGGTTTCACCGGGGACGCCACCTTCTGCGGTGGACGTGTCGGTTCCGGAACCGGTTTGGGTGATGCCGTTGGATCGTCGATCGATGACCAGAGCGTCGACCGTCACCGCCTTTACGGACCTCTACCTGCCGACGATCAACGGCGTCTCCTACACGGTGGTGCTCTGGCGCGAGCGCTGGCCCCGGTGTCGGGACTCGATGGCCGTCGTCTTCCCGGCGATGGACGGCTACGACCCCGAAGAGGGGGAGTACGCGCTGCCGAGCGTTCCCGCGCCGTTGTATTCGCAGTACCGGCTCGGCCTCCCGGCGGTTCCCGACGACGTTCCCGCGTCCGACGTCGTCCACCTCCACACGCCGTTTACGGTCGGCATCGCCGGACTCCGGTTCGCTCGCAAACGCGACGTTCCGGTCGTCGCCTCCTACCACACCCTGCTCGGCGATCGGGTCGACCAGCACGTTCCTGACCCTCTCGTCGGTGAACTCCAGCGTGTCTGCCGGGCGTACGAGCGATCGTTCTTCGAACGCGTCGACCACGTCGTCACCCCGACCTCGTTCGCCCGACGGTACCTCCGAAACCACGTCGGAGCCGACGTCGACGTGAGCGTCGTTTCGAACGGCATCGACACCGAGTTCTTCCAGCCCGTCGACGCGGCGGCGTTTCGGGACCGCTACGACCTGCCCGAAGGACCGCTGTTGGGATACAGCGGCCGGCACAGTCCGGAGAAGAACATCGAAGAAGCGATCGACGCGGTCGACGGAACCGACTACACGTTCGTCCTGGCCGGGGACGGCCCCGCTCGCGAGGACCTCGAAGCGTACGCCGCGGACGCCGACGCCGACGTTCGCTTCCTCGGCTTTCTCGATCGCGAGGACCTCCCCGCGTTTTACTCGGCCCTCGACGCCTTCGTCTTCCCGAGTCCGGTCGAGACCCAAGGGCTGGTCGCGCTCGAGGCGACCGCCTGCGGAACGCCGGTCGTCGCGGTCGACGCGGGCGCGCTCACCGACAGCGTCATCCATGGCGAGACCGGCTACCGGTACGACCCCGGCGATCTGACGGGGTTCCGCTGGGCGATCCGCCGGGCGCTCTCGGAGAACGATCGGCTCTCGGATCTCTGTCACCGGCGCCGCGCGATGCTCTCGGTCGAGCACTCCCTCGAACAGCTGGCGACGGTCTACGACGCGCTGGACGCGTGAGGCGGCGAATCGAGCGGTGTCGGGCGGCCGGCATCGCCGATCGTCCGGGACGAGTGGGGTGCGAGAGGAACCACGTTTTTTGCGCTGGCAGACATGTCGTCGCTATGGTCCTCCCGCTGGAGATGGGCTGGCGGCACCTGCTGTTCGAGAACTGGCCGGTCGAGGCGAGCGTGATCGACGCACGCCTCCCCGACGCGCTCGACGTCGACGAACACGACGGGAGCGGCTGGCTCTCGGTGGTTCCGTTCACGAACGTAGCCGTTCGGCCGCGGGGGGTTCCCGCCCGAGCGGGCATCCCGCTGCCCGAACTCAATTTGCGGACGTACGTCACCTGTGACGGTGAACCCGGAGTTTACTTCTTCAGTCTGGATGCACAGGGCCTGGCGAGCGTGATCGGTGCACGGGTGTTCCAGCACCTGCCGTACTACTACGCTCGCATCTCGCTCGACTGGAACGACGGGCGGGTGCAGTTCTCGAGTCGCCGGCGACATCCCGGAGCGCGTCCCGCGCACTACGACGCCACGTACTGGCCGACCGGCGACCCGTTCTCGGCACCCGAAGACCCGCTCGCACGATACCTCGTCGAGCGGTACCGGTTCTACACGGAAGCCTCCGACGGCACCCTCCGGTACACCGCGGTCGACCACGACCCGTGGACGCTCTACCCGGCAACTGCCGACGTCGAGACGAACACCCTGTTGACGGCCAACGGCTTCCGACGACCGGATTCGGAGCCGGTCACCTACTACAGCCCGGGACTGGACGTCGTCGCCTCACGGAGCCAGTCGTGGCGAGAGCGAGCCTGATCGCAACCGAACCGGGACGATCGGCCGGGTTCCGTGACGTCGACACGAAGCGGCCGCGATACCAGCCCAAGCGTTCAAATCCCCGGACTTGGTAGAGGGGGACATGGAATACGCCGTCTCCCGCGACGGAGCGACCCTCGTGACGCTCCACGAGGGCACCGACACGACTGCCTGTGACGCCGCCACCGCGGAACTGACCGGCAACCTGGAGTCGCTCGACGCCGAGGGGCGGATCGCCGACTGGACGATCGAGGACGCCGAGGTGTACGAACACCCGACCGCGCCGTTCGACCCGTACACGATCACGGTCGCGTTCACCGTGACCGTCGTCGTCGAGGCCGAGGACGCCGACGTCGCGGCCGAGACCGGTGCGAGCGCGATCGACGACGCGCTCGAGAACGCGGACGTCGACGCCGTCACGTACACCTCCGCGCCAGCGGCGTCGGCAGCCTAGATCGATCCGGGCGGTACGGCTCCGCTGGTCCGCTCTCCGATCGCGATCCGCATCCGGACCTACGTTTATGTCCTCACGGGCCAAGAATCCGATATGGATATCGAGCTTCGGTTTTTCGCCACCTTCCGCGAGGCCGTCGGTTCCAAAGAGCGCAGTCGGACGGTCGCGGACGACGCGACCGTCGGAGACGTTCTCGAGGGCCTCGAGAACGAGTACGAGGACCTCGAGGGCCAACTGTTGACGGAAGACGGCGACGCGATTCGACCGCAGTTGAGCGTGCTCAAGAACGGGCGCAACGTGGTCCACATGGAAGGTCCGGCGACGGAACTTGCCGAGGGCGACGTGGTCTCGGTGTTCCCGCCGGTCGCCGGCGGCGCGGCGTAGTCGGTTGCCGGCCGCCCCATCGCTACAGCGTCGCCGTACCGGTCCCACCGCTACGTCGTCCCCGTACCAGGCACATCGCCACAGCGTCGCCGATCGCTCCCCGACCACCGGAACGTTTGGTATTCCTGTCTGAGACGTGTCGGTATGCTCGAAACGGTGCTTCGTCTCGTCCTCGACGGACTGGTCGAGACCCTGCTCGGCCGGGACGGGACCCGATCGAGGGCCGAGTGGACGTGTCTGCTCCTGGGATTCGGCTGCCTCCTCGCTGCGGTCTGGGTCACCGTCGCCGTCGCGGGCTGGGCCGGACTCGTCGTTGCGATCGTCGGGACCGTCCTGGTGCTGTACGGGCAGTAGCGGGATTCGGTCGGGCGATTCCCGGTTCGAAGAACCGGAGCCGATCGGCCGACAGCCGTCTTTAACCCGCCGGGGAACCAACGGGACCGCATGGGAACACGCATCGAACGCTCCTTTCGCGGCATCTCCGAGCGCCTCGCGATCCGGTACCTGACGAACCTGGGTGGCGAGCGCGTCGACGACGGCACGGTCGAAGGCGAGGACTGGTCGGCGTCGATCTCGTCCGAGTCGGTCGGAATCGGCCCCTCGCTGACGCTGACGGAGGTGACGATCGTTTTCGAGGGCGAGGCGGAGACGCTGGACCCGCTCGTCGAGGACTTCGCCCGAAAAGCGATGCGTGCGGGTGGCTGATGGCGGGCGAACCGATCGAGGGGCAGGTGCTCCTGCTCACGGCCGCGAAGGCGAGCGTCGCGGGGACCCGGCTCCCCGACCTCGTCGACCTCACCCAGGAGTTGCTGGCAGGGGAACGCGATCGGTACCGTCGCGAGTACGAACGGATCTACGACGGGGAGTCGTTCGAGGCGTTTCTGGTCGAGTCCGGCCACTGGGAGACGATCGGCGACGAACTCGGGTTCGAGGACCGCGAACTGTCGGCCGTTCGCCGGGCACACGAGGAACAGCTGTTGCGGGTCGGCCGTCGATGCGATCGGGAGTCGGAGTTCGAGACGGCCCTCGAGATCCGCGAACCGGTCCTCGTCGGGACCGGCGACGGGGGCGAGTAAGGACAGAAGGTGCGAGTGGGGAGCGACGGGAGCCAGTAGGGGCCCGAGGGTGCGAGGGCGGAGCGACCGGCGAGGGCGAGTGCCTATCGGTCTCCGTCGGGGGCCTGTGGAACGCCGCCGGCGACCGGCGGATCCGGCCGGTGACGATGGCAACTCTAAAGATAGTGTTTCTCCTTTGGCAAAGCAACGAGACGATGGCTATCGACAAGGAAGCCGACATGACCGATGCGGAAATCGACGAGTTCCTCGGTCATCGCGAAACCGGGGTGTTATCGCTGGCCCGGGACAACGATCCGTACGCGATCCCGATTTCGTACGGCTACGACGAGGAGAACCGGGACTTCTACATGCGACTGGTCTCGACGCCGGACAGCGAAAAACGCGAGTTCCTCGCGTCGACGCCCCAGAGTCGTCTCGTCATCTACGACGAGGCCGAATCGACCTACCGGAGCGTCATCGCGACCGGGACCCTAGAGCGCATCGAGCCGAACGATCTGACGCCGGACCAGATCGCCCAGTACGGCGACGCGAAGCGGCCGCTGTTCGAAATCTGGGCCGAAGGAAAAGACACGCTGAACATCGAACTCTATCGCCTCGACCCGGAGACGCTCGACGGACGGCGAACGGAAGTCAATCGGGAGGAGTAGCGACAGTCCGCAGGAGCGACGGCACCGACCCGGCCGAAATCAGTTCGTTGGCTGTTCTGCGACGAAGTCCGCCGGGGAAACGTTTGCACCACAGACCGGACAGCCGTGAGAGAGAGTCGCCTCACGCATCGACTCGTTGACCTCGATCTCTTGTCCACATTCGGGACACGTAAACTCGTACCTGCTCATGACGGGGTGGGTGACGGACTGGTAGTTGCCTAGATTATAGCTGTCGTTCCAGTATATATAGGATTGCGGTTCGGTACTACGGGGCAGTAGTTCCCGAAGCGTTCTTAGGGGAGGAGGTTCAGTCGTCGAGAATCGCGTCGAGGAGCTTCCGCTGGGCGGCAGCCAGATGCTCCGTGAACGTCGTCCCGGTGATCCCGAGTTCCGACGCGACCTCGCCTGCGTTCGCCCGTTTCGGGTGATCGAAGTACCCCATCTCGTGGGCCGTCTCGAGGACTTCCAACTGGCGGTTGGTCAGCGTGCTCCGATCGACGAACACGAGGTGTTGCTCCGCGTGGTCCTGTTCGGACTGGAGGAGTCGCTGGACGTCGAGGTTCGAGTGACGATCCTGGAGCGTCGCGATGACGGCCTGCAACCCCTTCATGTCCGGAGCGTGAAAGGTGAGGTACAGCGCTGACCCCTGTGCGCGAACGTCGACGACGGGACAGTCGTGCTGTTCGATTGCCTCGCACGGACAGCCGCGTTCGAGGTCGCGCTGGAACCGGTAGACCGACTGCGACCCGTAGGAGAAGATCTCCACGAGGTCGACGTCGGTGTCGAACTCGGCCGGCGGCTCCTCGGCCTCGAGCATGAATTCCTCGGTCATCCGCTCGGGCGCTGTCGGATCGACGCTCTTGGTCACCGACTGTGCCGCTCCGCCGGCCGCCGCAGCCGCTTGCGCGACGACACACCCGTCCGGGTCGTCGATCCGTATCTCCGCGCGAATTCCCGACGGCATCGTCCGTCCATCGGAGGCCCGGCCCCCTAAACCCACCGCCCGCGATCGGTATCTCCGGTCGGTACCTCGGCGCGATCGACAGCCTACGCCCGCGAACCCGTGTCGTCCCCGACACGCGCCGATCGACCGGCGAACGGTGTCGGGCGTCACCGGCGTGGATCACAGAATGGGGTTGTGAGACGGTGACACGGCCAAATCCCGCACCGCCATATAAAGTCCCCTGTATTTAGTGGGACTCAATTGGAGGGGCCCCGGCCAGTATCATGGAGTAGAAACCGATGTCACCGATGAAACGCAGTCCCACGACGCAGCCCGGGTGGCCAACCGACGACGACGTCGATGCACAGGCGGTTCTCTCCGCACTGGACGACGACGGCTGCCGCGCGATTCTCGACGCGACGACCGGCGAGAGCCTGACCGCGACGGAACTCGCCGAGCAGTGTGACATCCCGACCTCGACTGCCTATCGAAAAGTCGAGAAACTGACCGAGGCGGACCTCGTCGAAGAACACATCCGGATCAACACCTCCGGCAAACACGCCACGGAGTACCGTCGATGCTTCGACGACGTCGTCGTCTCCGTCGGCGACGCCGGCGAGGTCGAAATCGAACTGACCCAACCGGACGCCAGTTCCGACTCCGAGTCGATGACCGCCGTCGCCGGTGACTGATCCGTCGGCCCGTTCGACGCGACCCTCGCTTCTACTCCGACGTCCCGCGGCCGCATTCTCGGCTCTTTCCCGCGAACTGACCGTCAGGAACCGCACCGGCAGGACCTGACCCCGACGACTACGCGACGTGCTCGAAGCGGAGCACGGCCGGCGCTGGTTCCGGCGTCGAACCGAGATTGAGGACGAACGCGCCGATCACGGCGGCGAGGACGACGATGACCGGGAGGAAGTACAGGACCGACGCGAGAATGCCGACGATCGCGGCTTTCCCGGTCGAGATGTCGTGAAACTCGGCCATGCCCTTGATCTGGAGGTAGAACCCGTACAGGCCGACGAGATTGACGATCGGGATCCACCACAGGCCGTACCGAACGACGGTCGGGAACGCGTACGCCTCGAGCGTCTTCGCCAGTCCGCGCGCACCGAACAGGTAGGCGATGCCGTGTGCGAGAAGCGCCTCGATGAGCCCCAGGACCCAGAAGACGACGCCGAATGCCAGGAATGCGACCAGACCGATCGCCGCGTCGGCCGGCGCCGTGACGTTCAGCGCGGCAGAGAGCACCGCGAGCGGCACCATGACGGCGACGAACGAGACCAGCATGAACGCGATCGGAAAGCCGACCCCGCGCGTTTCGTCGTACTTCGTGAAGAACGTTCCCGGATCGCGGATCATGTACCCGTTGACTCCCTTCCACTGTTTCGCGAATCCCATGCTGTTCGAGTTATAACAATATTATAAATATTTACCGAAGTGAATGTCTACGAGGAAATAATAGATGGACGCGGATCCGATCGTCGAGGACCCGGAGAGTCGATCGCACCCGACGGTGTCCGATCGATCTGTCAGTCGTCGGCCGGCGATCCGGCGTCCGCGGGTTCGATCCCGACCTCGATCTCCGCGGCGGCGGCCTTGTACTCGGGGATCTTCGCCCGTTCGTCGAGCACGTCGTTCGTGAGCCGGTTGGCCGAGGCGGCCGCGAAGTGCGGAGTCGTCCACACCGATCCCTCCTTGATGTCCTCGGTGACCTGGGCCTGGACCGTAATCTCGCCCCGTCGGGATTTGAGGACGACGTCCTCGCCGTCCTCGATGCCGTACCGTTCGGCGTCGCTGGGGTGGACGTCGACGAAGTTCTCGGGCGTCTGGCGGTTCAGCGTCGGCGATCGGCGGCTCATCGTCCCCGTGTTGTAGTGTTCCTCGAGGCGCGCGGTCGTCAGGATCAGCGGGTACTCGTCGTCGGGCGTCTCCTTCGGGGGCTGGTGGCTGACGCCCTCGATGTGGCCCAGGCCGCTCTCGGTGTCGAACTCGTCCTCGTAGAGGTACGGATCGCCCTCGTCGCCCGGTTCGTAGCAGGGCCAGTGCAGTCCCTCTTCGCCCAGCGCGTCGTAGGTCATCCCGTGGTAGATCGGACAGACCCGCCGGAGTTCCTCGAAGACGGCCTCGGGGTCGTCGAACGTGAAGTCCTCGGGGTCGAACAGGCGGCTTCCTACCGTCGAGAGAATCTCGAGGTCGTGTTTCGTGTTCTCGTGGACTCTGTCGACGCCGCGCATTCGCTGGACGCGGCGATCGGTGTTGGTGACGGTCCCGTCGCGTTCGGCCCAGGTCGTCGCCGGCAGGATCACGTCGGCGTACTTCGCGGTTTCCGTCATGAAGATGTCCTGGACGACCATGAACTCGAGTTGCTGGATCCGCTCGGCGACGCGGTTGGCGTCGGGTTCGGACATGACGGGGTTCTCGCCCATGACGTACAGGCCGTGGACCGACTCGCCGAACTCGTGGGAGAGTTCGACGTTCGTGAGCCCGGGTTCGTCGGGCACGTCGAACCCCCAGACCTCCTCGACGGCCGCGCGCGAGTCGTCGTCGTCGACGAGCTGGTAGCCCGGCAGGACGTTCGGCATCGCACCGACGTCACAGGTACCCTGGACGTTGTTCTGGCCGCGCAACGGGTTGACCCCGGTGCCGGGACGGCCGACGTTCCCGGTGATCAGGGCCAGGTTGATCTCGTTCTGGACGTTGTCGACGCCGCAGGCGTGCTGGCTCATCCCCATCCCCGTGAAGATAGCCGCGTTGTCGGCGCTGGCGTACTTCTCGGCGGCCAGTTCGATGTCTTCGAGCGGGACACCGCACTCCTCGGCCGCCGCCTCCTCGTCGAAGTCCGCGAGCGTCTCTTTCAGGTGGTCGAACCCGTCGGTGCGCTCCTCGATGAACGCCTCGTCGACCCACCCGTCCTCTGGGTGTTCCTCGTGGTGCTCGAGGATCGTCTTGAGGACGATATTCAGGAGCGGGATGTCGGTCCCCGGATTCAACTGTAGGTGCTGGTGGCGATCGGTGTCGTCGATCTGGAACGATCGCGTCGTCTTGTTCGCGTGTGGATCGACCTGGATCACCGTCGCACCGTCGAGGACGGCCTGGCGGAAGTACTGGCTGTTGGCGATCGGGTGCTGTTCGCCCGGGTTCGCCCCCTGGATCCAGAACACGTCGGCTTCCTCCCGGAGGTCCCGCATGCTGTTGGTCATCGCGCCCGCGCCCAGGCTCGTCCGGAGCGCCCAGACCGTCGAGGCGTGACACATCCGCGTGCAGTTGTCGACGTTGTTGGTGCCGTAGCGGCGAGCGATCTTCTGGAGGAGGTAGTTCTCCTCGTTCATCGTCTTCGACGAGCCGAAAAAGCCCATCGCGTCCGGGCCGTACTCCTCGCGGATCCGCTCGAGTTCGTCGACGATTCGATCGTAGGCCTCCTCCCAGGTCGCCTCGCGGAACTCGCCGTCTTCCTCGATCAACGGGTCGGTGAGTCGATCCTCGTGATCGACCACCTCCGTCGCCGCGCCGCCCTTGATGCAGATGCGGCCCTCGTTGACCGGCGCGTCACCCCACGGCATGAACTGTACGTCGCCTGGCTCTTCGCCCTGCTGAATCTGGATCCCGCAACCGACTCCGCAGTACGGGCAGATCGTTTTGACCGGATCGCGCTTGTCACTGGACATTGTTCTGATTTGTTAAATTTCGGACCGCGAGTCGGTACCACGTGTACTGTTACCGTCCACCGGCATGAGTCTTTCTGGCATGGACCCGGCGAGGCGGGCCCGATCGCCACGACCAGTCTGCGAGGGCCAGTGCGGGGAAACGCTCACGGATCGCCGCCGCGAAGACGCGAGAGATGGCACTCACTCGTTCGCTCGTCGCGACGAAAGCCGACGAATACCGGGAGCACGAGCCCCTGTACCCGGTCGAACGGGAAGGTATCGAGACGTTCCCGGCGGCCTTCGCGGCCGGCGACTTCGGCTGGCGGGACGTCGAGTGGGTCGTCCAGTGGTACTATCGGCGGTTCCTCGGCGCAGTTTCGAACGCCGAGCGCCGCGACCGCGAGGACCGGTTCGGCCGAAACGACTTCGAGGACGTCCGGGACGCGATCGCCGCCGTCACCGCGGCGACCGACCCGGCCGATCGGATCGATCGGCTGACCGCACTCGAGGGCGTCGACGTCCCGGTCGCGTCCGCCTTCCTGCTGTTTTGCGATCCCGACGCCTGCATCGTCGTCGGCGAGCGCGAGTGGGCGGTGCTTCGCGAGCACGGCCACCTCGCCGATCCCTATCCCGACCCGCCGTCTGTTTCGGAATACCGGACGTATCTCGAGACCTGCCGATCGCTCGCGGCACGCCTCGACTGCGACATGTGGACGCTGTATCGCGCGTGCTGGCGGCTGTGGAAAGAGTGAGGCGCGATCGAAAACGGGCAGTCGCGCGCTAGCCGTCGAAAGCCGCGGGTTCGCGATGAACGCTCGGCCGTGCTCGCGGGGCACAGCCCCGCTCGCAATTCCGCGGCGCGTAGCGCCGCGCGTCAGTCGTCCGACGGAGCCGCCGCACCACCCTCGTCCGCGCTGACGCCGGTGCCGGGTCCGATCTCGATCCCGAGTTCGTCGAGTTTCTCGTCGGGGACGACGCCGTCGACCCAGCCGCGGTAGTCGTAGTACTCTTCTTTCATCTCCTCGAGTTCGCAGTACTCGCCCTCGCTGGCACCCTGGCCGGGGATGCCGTCTTCGAGGAACCGCGCCGGCAGGGAGTCGTCGCTCCCGTCGAAGCCCGCGAGGTTGTTGTAGTACCGTTCGAGGTTGTAGACCCGCTCGCCGGCCTCCATCAGTTCCTCCTCGCTCACGTCCAGTCCGGTCATCCCGTTGTACTGGAGGACGTACTCCTCGATGCCCTCCGCGAACGCGTTGAACTTGCAGATGTCGAACGAGTCGCTGATGGCGTGGAGGTTCTGGAACTCAGCCGTGAGTTCGCCTTTCCCCTCGTACTCGTAGGGATCGACCTTCTCGGGGATGCCGAGGATCTCCGCGGCGGGCGTGTACCCGCGCAGGTGGCAGGCCCCGCGGTTCGAGGTGGCGTAGCCGATTCCCATCCCCTTCATGCAGCGGGGATCGTAGGCTGCGATCGTCTGTCCCTTGACCGCGAGCGAGTTGTCGTGGGCGTCGCGGGCCTCGGCCACGCGGCGCGGCCCCTCGGCCAGCAGGTCCGCGAGGTCGTCCTCGCGGCGGGCGATCCGCTCGATCATGTCGATCATCGTCTCGGTGTCGCCCCACTCGAGGCCGCCGACATCGTCGAGTTTGCCCTCCTCGGTCATCTCCATGGCCATCGCCATCATGTTGCCCGTCTCGATCGTGTCGACGCCCATGTCGTTACAGCGATCGATCATGAGGGCGATCTCGTCGCGTGCGGAGTTGCCGGAGTTCGGCCCGAGTGCGTAGGCCGATTCGTACTCGTAGGACTCCATCCGGACGTTCATCTCCTCGCCCTTGTGCATCGCCTGCACCTCGACTTCCTTCTTGCAGGCGACGGGACAGGAGTGGCAGGTGGGCTCGTCGACGAGGATGTTCTCCCGGACGTTCTCGCCGGAGACCTCCTCGGCGTCGATGTCGACGCCCTCCGCGTCGCGCATAGCCCGGGTCGAGGTGAACTTCCCGTTTTTCGTCGGGAGGCCGTCCATCTCCTCGGCGACGTTCATCAGGACGTTCGTCCCGTACATCGAGAGGCCGCCCTCGTTGGGGGCGGTCACTTCGGACTCCTGGATGGCCTGCATCGCCTGCTGGTGCCCCTCCGTGAACGTCTCCTGGTCCGCCGGTTTGGGCATCTTCGTCGAGGACTTGACGACGATCGCCTTCAGCCCCTTGTTGCCCATCACGCAGCCGGTGCCGCCCCGGCCCGAGGCGCGATCGTCCTCGTTGATGATGCAGGCGTACTTGATCTCGTTCTCGCCGCCGGGACCGATCCCCATGAAGCTCAGGTTCTTCCCGTAGGTGCCGTCGACCTCCTCCTCGAGCGCGTCACGGGTCTCGTGGACGCCTTTGCCCCAGAGGTCCGACGCGTCGCGGAGTTCGACCTCGCCGTCCTCCACGTAGGCGTAGACCGGGTCGTCGGCCTGTCCCTCGAACAGCAGGCCGTCGAAGCCGGCCCACTTCAGACGCGCGCCGGACCAGCCGCCGTGGTGACTATCCGTGACGGTGCCGGTGAGCGGCGACTTCGTACAGACGGCGATTCGGCCGCTCATGGTCACCTGCGTGCCCGACAGCGGCCCGTTCATGAACGCCAGCAGGTTGTCGGGCCCCAGCGGATCGACGTCCGGCCCCTGCTCGAAGACGTGCTTTACCCCCAGGCCGCGCGCACCGATATACTTCTTCGCGTCCTCGTCGTCGATCGACTCGTACGCGACCTCCCCGTCCGAGAGGTCGATGCGGGCGACCCTGTCCTGAAAACCGCCGAGTTCTGTCATGGTAAACCCTATCTCTTATCTATGCTGTGGAGGCTGTTAGTCGTTCCCAACGTTGTGTAACCACTCGTGGTTACGTCACCGTGGGAGCGGACGGCCGATCGACGCTCCGAAGGGGCGAAACGTCACCGATTCGGAGCGACACCAGCGGCAGGCAAAACCTGCGAACTCGAAACCAGAACCGATCGCGGGTCGTCGCGAGCGGAACGCGGGGCGTGTGGATACAGTTCGGAGGTGTGAACCCGATCAGGTCGGAAGCCGATACTCGCGGGTAGCGCTGGCGACCGACGATCGACGACTGGCGGGGCCCGCGCCCGCCTACAACAGCAAGGCGACGACCGCGAGGATGATGAAGATCAGCACGAAGATGCGAGCGATCTCCATCGAGATGCCGGCGACGCCGCGGGCACCGACGGCGGCGGCGACGATCGCGAGGACGAAAAAGATCACTGCCCAGTACAGGAATCCACCGCCGCCGACCTGGAGCGGGGTCGCCGTTGCGAGTTCGAGCATGAAACCGGCTGCCACGTCGGCTTACATAAACGGAGGCGACCGTCCGACCCTCTAAGAACGGACTACAACGGGTTAACGTGCCGTTCAACGACGCAGGGGAGAGGGTCGACGATCAACGGGACGTGCGGAACCGCGGCCGCAGGTCGACGGACTCACTCGTCGCCGAAGAACGCCCGGCACAGTTTGGCTTCCGCCGTCCGCAGGTGTTCGTGGAAGGTCGGCCGGGAGACCCCCATCGACTGGGCCAGTTCCTCGCCGGTCGTCGGCCGGGGCCACTCGAAGTAGCCGCCGAGATAGGCCCGCTGTAACGCGCCGAACTGCCGCTCCGTGAGTCGGTCCTCCAGACGGGCCGCGAACTCCTGGCGCGTCTCCCCCTCGCGGTCGCGCTGCTGGAACGAGATGACGTCGGTCCCCTCGTACCGGTCCTCGACGGCCTCGACGATCGATCGCACGTTGGCCGAGCGGGGGATCTCGAGGGTCACCCGGGCGCGGCCGCCCTCGCTCTCGATCGCTCGCGTCCGGACGCCGCGCTCGGAGAGCCACCCGACGAGGTCGTCGTCGCCGGTCACCTCGACCAGGCAGGTGTCGCCCTCGTCGCGCTCGACGAGGACGGAGAGATCGATCCCCGGCAGGTCGTCAGCGGCCGCGGCGAGATCCGCACCGCTGGCGCCGGTGGCAGTGAACAGCGACGCCGTCTCGTCGCCGGTGCGGTGGACCGAGCGACGATATTCGAGGTGGCACCCGGTCGCGGCCGAGATCGCGACCGGCGCGAGCGACCGATCGGTGAGTTCGAGGTCGACGGCGACGACGGCGTCCGTCGCGAGCATCCGACTCGTTTCGCGCGCGTTGACCCCGCTCGCGACGGCCCGGGCCAGCGCCGAGAGGATGACCGCCTCGCGGTCGCCGATCGGGCGATCGCGATCCGTACAGACCGTCAACACGCCGTACTCGATCCCGTTGTAGATCAGCGGGAACGCCGCGTGGGTCGTCCCGTCGATCGTCGCCACGGTGGCCTCGTTCGCCGCGAGCGCGTCCGCCGTCGGATGATCCGCGTCGGCCGACACGTCGTCGAGTTCGACGCCGGCACTCGATCGCACCTCGATCGTCCCGATCGCGGGATTGCGCTCCCCGATCCAGACCCCGTCGTAGGCCGCCTCGGCGGCGATCCGGTCACAGACCGCGGCCTCGAGTTCCGATCTCGTGGTCGATCCGGCGACGACGTCCGTGACGTCCTGGATCAACCCCTCCACCCGATCGAGGATGTACTCGAGTTCCTCGGTTCGGCGCTCGAGTGCGAGTTCGGCCTCCTTGCGCGCCGTGACGTCGTTCTGGAAGCCGACGTAGTTGGTCACCTCGCCCGCGTCGTCGCGGACGGGCGCGATGGTCACCTCGTTCCAGAACTCGGTGCCGTCCTTGCGGTAGTTCTTCAGTTCGACGGTGACGGGCCGTTCGTCGTCGATCGCCGCCCGCATCTCGGCGATCGCGTCGGGATCGGACTCTTCGCCCTGCAGGAGCCGACAGTTCCGGCCGACCACCTCGTCGAAGCCGTAGCCGGTCAGTTCCTCGTAGGCGTCGTTGATGTAGACCAGCGGATTGTCCGGCCGGTCGGGATCGGAGATCGAGATCCCGACCGGCGCCTCGTTGATCGCCCGGTCCTTGACGGCGCGATCGCTCGCCGCCGTCTCGGCGTCCGCCGTGAGTTTGAAGGTGATCGTCGCCCCGTCGTCTCCCCTGTGGACGCGGGCGTCGTACCGACCGTGGTCGATCGCGACGGCCCGAGCGGTCCCGACCGTCGTTTCCGTGATCGCCGCCTCGAGCGCGTCCCAGTGGGGTTCGAGGGTGGTCGTCGCGTCCCACCGGCCCGTACCGTCGTCACCGGTCTCGTCCGCTGACGGCAGGTCGAACGCGTCCCGGGCCGCCGGGTTCGCGTACGTGACCGTCTCGTCGGCGACCGCAACGACGGGGTCGACGACCTGTTCGAGGGCAGTCGCTGCCGCCGGATTCGGCCCGCCACCCGTGTCGACAGTGTTCATGAGCCTACATAGGAAGGACATTCGTAAAGAACCCCCGGCGTTGTAGAGCAGGGGACCCGGCACCCGACGCACCCCCGAATGTTATATCGTACCACGTTATACGGTAACGCATGTCTGTACACCGATCGCCGTTCGAGCGCCTCCGGGCGAAGTTCGACGAGTCGGAGGCCCGCTGCGGGGAGTGTGGCTACGTCGTCGAGGACGGCGGCTGGCGAGTCACCGCCGCCGGGAGCCGCGTCCGATACCAGTTCGTCTGTCCCACCTGCAACGCCGTCGAGACCAGAGTGATGCGTCTCGAGTAGGGACCAGCCGAGCGTCGTAGCGAGCCGACTGACGAGTGGCGCTTCTGTCGGGCCTCGACCCCGCGAGTGGCGACGATCGGGGCCAGACGAAGGCGCTTTACGCGCTGGACCGCTTGCCCCGTACAATGAGTAAACCCACGCCCGAGGTCTACGAGCAGGGCAAGGGCATGGACGCCCACAACAAGGTGATGCGGGAGATCCGCTCGCGCAAGGAGGCGAGCTACGATCCCCACGAACCCACCCGCGTCTGGCTCGACGAGGACAACACGCCGACCGGCGTCAAGCGGAGCCTGACGATCATCCTGAACACCGGCGGCTGTCGCTGGGCCCGCGCCGGCGGCTGTACGATGTGTGGCTACGTCGCGGAGAGCGTCGACGGCGGCTCCGTGTCTCACGAGGCGCTGATGGACCAGATCGACGTCTGTCTCGACCACGAGGCGGAACACGCGGACGAACCCGCCGAACTCATCAAGATCTACACCTCCGGCTCGTTCCTGGACGAGCGTGAAGTCGGCGCGGAGACCCGACGAGCGATCGCCGAGACCTTCGCCGACCGCGAGCGGATGGTCGTCGAGTCCCTGCCGGACTTCGTCGATCGCGAGAAGATCGGCGACTTCACCCGACACGGGATCGACACCGACGTCGCGATCGGGCTGGAGACGGCCACCGATCGCGTGCGTCACGACTGCGTGAACAAGTACTTCGACTTCGCGGACTTCGAGGCGGCCTGTGCGGAAGCCGCGACGGCGGACGAGGACGCAGGCGACGACGCCGAGGCGGGGATCAAGGCCTACCTCCTGATGAAGCCGCCGTTTCTCACCGAGTCCGAGGCGGTCGACGACATGATCTCGTCGATCGAGCGCTGTGCCGACGTCGCGGGCTGTCACACCGTCTCGATGAACCCCTGTAACGTCCAGCGCTACACGATGGTGGACGAACTCTACTTCAACGACGGCTACCGGCCGCCGTGGCTGTGGTCCGTCGCGCACGTCCTCGAGGAAACCGCCGACGTCGACGCGATCGTCGTCTCGGACCCGGTCGGCCACGGCTCCGATCGCGGCCCGCACAACTGCGGGGAGTGCGACGACCTCGTCCAGAAGGCGATCAAGGACTTCGACCTCCGGCAGGATCCGACCGTGTTCGAACAGGTGTCCTGTGACTGCGAGCGGACCTGGGAGGTCGTGATGGAGCGCGAGCGGAGTTTCAACCAGCCGCTGACGCGGTAGTCGGGTCGCCGCCGATGCGGTAACGGACCCGGGTCACCACGGACTGGCTCTGTTGAACCCCTCTGTATCTGACAAGATTTGCCTGCTGAATACAAGGCGCGAGTCTTGCACGAGGGACTAGTCTGATCGAGGCAGTCGAGATCGGAGATATCGCTCCAGAGTAAAGGCATACCTCAAATATAAAAAGAGTGTAAAATCAAGAGAACGAAGAATATATCGAGGCGAAGCAACCGAGCGTATTCGGTAAAAACGGTGGAATCGATCGACTCGGTTACGCCACGAGTTAAATGGGTAAGACAAGACCCAATTTCACAGAAAGCATATACTTGTCCGCCGACACCGTCAGGACGTGAACCGTCGAGATTTCATTGTTGTAGGAAGTGCCTCCTTCAGTGCTGCCGCTTCTGGCTGTTTGGGATCCACAGAATCGGAAGATCAAGATGACGAGTGGGTGGGAGTAGCCGTCCGCCCGGATGATCTTATAGTAGGATTCGATGACAAACAATTTATTCTTATAGAATTGATCATATCAGACAACCAGGGAAAGAGACTTCCTGATGAAAATCAAGAACATCAAATCAAAATAGATACTTCTCCTTTGGGACGATATGGGGGAGATGTAGGAAGTCTCTCTGTAGAAACGGCAGATCAGGAAAGTCTGCCTTCCAATACTGTTACCCCAACTATCGATATATTAGACATTACCGATGGAGTGATTGACCTTGTGGTATCCCGGCTGGAGGATGTACCATATGAGTATTTCCTCGGGTTAGAACTGACGGGGTTTCAGTTCACAGATATCGGATCAATGAGCAGGGTTAAATACGATGTTCAATCTCCTGACGATTATGTGGAAGCCGTATATGTGCATTCCGATGATAGTGGTGACGGTAACGGGGAGTTCAAACTCATAGACCCTCAATTGCTCCCGCCGACATTATACCCGGAACGCCTCTCTGACCATGATCAGTCTCAACCGCTCTCTATCGAGTGGCTAACCCCAGAAGCTGACGAACTATTCATTGATATTGATATGTCTACGCTCGAGGAATATGGAACGATCGAAGGGGCAGTAATTAACGAAGAGGAAATTCGCGGTGCAGTCCTTGAGAGAGCAACGATCGATGACTGGACGGTATCGATGAGATTGGTGCCGGATTCGGACACTAATTATGTCGGGGTGGATATCTCCATTAATGGGATTGAAATAACAACTGCGGATCCAGTAGAGAGTTTAGCATATGAGATGACTGTTGAAGGTGATGCTCACGAGACGGTGGAGACGGAACCGTTCGACATTTATAGGGAGGGGAGCGAGCGGTAAGTACCCCATATCTATCCAATAGTTAGTTCATCGAATTCCTCCCGAAATGAATGAATGCTCTGTGCTGTATTGAACCTCTATATTCAGCAGGATTCCTGAAATCTATCTCCGAGCAAGTATTTCGACAGTTCCCACGGACTGTCTGCTGCCCCACCACGAGGAGGTTCGAATACCGAACACTGTCACGGATCGCCGACCGGGCAACGGCCTGTCTGCGACGGATCAACTCGGGAGTCGCCCCGCGCGTTCGAGGACGACGAGGACGACGATCGTCGCCCCGAGGAGGAGCGCGGCGCTGGCGAACACCGCGTCGTAGGCGTAGCCGCGTTCGATGAACAGGCCGAGGACGGACGAGCCGATCGCCTGGGTGAGCATCCAGATCGAACTGAACACCGCGTAGGCGCTCCCACGGGACGAGTCCGGGAGCGTATCGAGGAGATACGTGTCCGTGGCGGGGAACAGCGCGTGAATGACGAAGCCGACGACCGCGCTGATCGCGACGAGCGCGACCAGACCCTCGATCATCGTCAGGGCGAGCAGGCTCGCGGAGAACGTCCCGACGATCGCGAGCAGGTACGGCACCTGCGGGAACCGGTCGGCCAGATCGCCGCCGAAGAAAAACGCGGGCACGCCGGCGGCGAAGACGATCGTGAGCATCGTCCCCGCCGCCCGGTCGGAGAGCCCCTTCGACTGCATGTACAGCTCGTAGAAGTTGAACACGCCCTGCCAGACGAACGACGCCGCGCCGACGATCGCCAGCGCAGTCACGATGAGTCGCCACTCCGACAGCGCGCCGGCGACGAAGTTGCGATCGGACTGGCCCGCCGTCGGCATCTCGGTTCGCCTCGCGGCGAGCCACGTGTAGGCCGTCACCGCCGCCGCGCCGGCGGCGATCGCCCACAGCGAGAGCCGCCAGTCGACGAGCAGCGTGAGGAGGACGAACGGTGCGGCGATCACCGCGGCGATCTGGCTGGCGGCCCCGTGGATCCCGACGACCCGGCCGACCCGCTCGGGGTAGAGTTCGCTCAGGAGCGGGTTCGCCGAGACGAAGTAGACGCCGGAGGCGATGCCCATGAGGAACGCCCCGATCATGAGGTGCGGAACCGACCTCGCGGTCGCGGCGAGCGCGGACGACCCAGCGAGGATCACCCCGGACGCGACCACGACGTGGTGACGCGGTACTTTCGTGAGGAGCCACCCCGTGGGGAGGCGAAGGGAGGCGCTCCCGACCCACGCGAGGGTCACGATGAGTCCGGCCGTCGCCTCGCCGATCGCGAACTCGTCGATAAACACGTTCAAGAGCGGTGCGAAGACGATTCTCGCGAGGTTGAGGAGAAAGACGAGACCACAGAGGGACGCGAAGAGTCGAGCGCGGCTCACAGTCACCCATTCCGACAATCGATCACAAGCGTTCCGAAATCAGTGCGCCACGCCGATCGGCTGTCCACTCCGAACGACACTATCAGCCCGCCGTCAGGATCGGCCCGATCGATCGTCAGTCACCCGCTCGTCGACCCCCGAGCGGGCGGATTCCACGTCGGTGCGCGGAATTTCGAGCGTGACGATCGTCCCGCGGGGGTCGTTCTCGCCGAACCGCAGTTGTCCGCCCGTCTGGGTGACGACCCAGTTGACGAGCCAGAGGCCGAGTCCGCTGGCGTGGCGCAATTGAGTGATTTCCTCGTCTTCCTGGAGCAGGGCTCGTTCCTCGGCCGGGATTCCGGGGCCGTTGTCGGCGATCGAGAGCGTCACCATGCCGTCCTCCCGGCAGTCACGCAGTTCGACGTCGACGGTCGGTGTCGGCTCGTCGTTGTGTTCGACCGCGTTCGCTAACACCTGGAAGACCGCGGTCTGGAAGTAGTCGTCCGTCCGGGCGTAGATGCCGTCGGTGACCGAACAGGAGACCTCGACCTCGGGATACGTCGATTCGAGACGCGACGCGGCCTGCTGGACGACCTCGGTAATGTTGACCGGCCCGGTGGCCGCTTCGCCCCGTTCGAGCGTCCGCTCGACCGCCCTTGTCTTCTCGGCGAGACTGATGAGTTCGCTCGCCCGTTCCTGGATGCTCTCGGCGTACTCGACGTCGTCGCCCTCGACCGCCTCGGCCAGCATCTGCGCACAGCCGGTGATGATGTTCATCCCGTTTCGCAGGTCGTGGCGCAGCACACGGTTCAGGATCTCGACCCGTTGCTGGCGCTGCTTCTGTTCGGTGATGTCCGTGTAGAGCCCGAACGCCCGCTCGGACCGTTCGTCGATCTGCATCGGGACGACCCGGAGCATGAAGTCCCGCAACCCGTCGGCCGTCCGGCGTTTGACCTCTGCTTCGACGGGTTCGCCGCGACCCCCTTTGGCGTTGAGTCGATCGGCGTCGGCCGTCCGATCGGTCGGGACGATGAACCGATCGAGGGGTTCGTCGACGACGGTCTCCTCGTCGTAGCCGAAGAGGCGCTCGAACGCCGGGTTGACCTCCTCGACCGTGGGTCCGGAGCCGAGTTCGCGAACGCTGACGACAGCGTCGGGGACGTTCTCGAACAGCGCGACGAAGCGATCGCGCTCCGCCCTGAGTTCGGACTCGAACGCCAGTCGATCCAGCGTGTCGCTGACGTGCGAGAGCAACAGTTCCGCGAGTTCCTGGTCGTCGGCGTCGAACGCGTTCCGGTCCGTCGCGACGGCCTGGAAGACGCCGTGGTCGCCGATCGGCACGCTGAGCAGGGACCGGTACGTGTCGGCCTCGCCGGCCGCGTCCTCGGCGTCGGCCACGTCCCCGATCCGGTAGGTTCGCCGGTTCCGATACGTCTTGCCGGCGATCCCCTCCTCGACGTGGATCCGCTCGACGTAGTCGGCGTCGTCGAGGGTCGAGGAGATCGCTTCTTTCACGAGGTACTCCCCGTCGATCCGATCGGCCACGCAGACGTCGAAGTTCAACACCCGCTCGGCGGCGTCGACGGTCAACTCGAACACCGCCTCCCGCGTCTCGCAGTCGTCGAGTCGGGACGCGATCTCGTGGAGGCTCTCGATCTTCGCCTTGCGATCGACGAGTTCGCGCTGCATGCGCTTGCGGTCGCTGATGTCCCGGAAGATGCCGACGGTCCCCTCGAGGTCACCGTCGGCCCACAGGAGCGTCATGTTGACCTCGCCGGCGATCCGCTCGCCGTCGGCGGCTTCGGCGGTCACCTCGTAGGTCGCGACCCGATGGTCGTCGGCCGAGAGCAGCGCCCGGATGCGTTTCCGGCCGCGCTCGACGCTTTCCTCGGTGAGGACCGTCGACACGTGTTCCCCGAGCAGCTCCTCGCGATCGTAGCCCGTCAACTCGGTCAGCGTGTCGTTGACGGTGACGAAGTAGCCGTTCCGGTCCAGCGCGTAGACGCTGTCGCCGACGGTCTCGACGACCGTCTTCGTCCGTTCGAGTTCCCGTTCGCGGTCGGCCCGATCGAGCGCCGCCTCGGCGGTCGCGGCGAGAACGTGAACGAGGTGGATGTCGACCACGTCGAGGTCGTCCGTCCCGGACGATGCGACCGTCAGGAGACCGTGTTCCCCGAGCGGATGCAGGATCGCGTTCCCGACGGTGCGATCGAGGTCGTACGGAACCATGTCCGCGGACGCGTCGTCGATCACGGCCGGTTCCCCGTCCTGGTAGACGTCCCAGAGGAGGCCGTCGTCCGGCCCGATCGTCGAGAGGTCGCCGCTGTGGACCTCGAGCCGAGACGTCGTCGCGGCGATCCTGAGCGTCTCGGTCTCGTCGTCGTAGAACCTGATGCCGGCGAGTGACTGATCGATTACGTTTTCGGTCGCGTCCATGACGATCTCGCCGATCTCCGCGACCGATTCGGCGCGCATCAGTTCGTTCGTCGTCTCCTGAAGCGCCTCCAGCGCGTTCGCCCGCTTGATGTCCCTGGTAACGTCCTGGACGAACGAGAGGACGCTGACGACCTCGCCGTCGTCGACCAGGGGCGTACTGAACCACTCGCAGGTGATCGGCGTCCCGTCCTTGCGGACGTTCTGGACGACGCGCCGACTGACCGATCCCGCGACGTCCTCGTCGACGAGGTCGGCCCAGTACTGGTCGATCGCGTCGTGATGCGCTTCGGGAACGAGCAGTTCCGTCGCCGATTTCCCGACGGCCTCGGAAGCCGCGTATCCGAACAGGTCCGCCGCGGCCGGGTTCCAGCTGCCCACGGTCCGATCGAGCGTCCACTCGACGATCGCGAGCGGCGACTGCTCGACGAGCAACGCGAGCCGATCGGAGGGATCGGTCGACGACCCGACGCGGACGACGGCCCGGTCGTCGTGGCGATCGCGGTCGGCGAGTTCGTCGAGCCGCGAGACGAGGGTATCGACCCCCTGCGATCGCGGGACGTAGCCGTCGGCTCCGGCGGCGATCACCTCGCCGGCGAGCGCTTCGCTCCCGTCGATCGGGAAGACGACGATCGGCAGGTCCGCCCGACGGTCGCGGACCTGCCGACAGAGGTCGACGGGACTCGCGTCGGGAAGGCGATCCGACGTCACCACGCAGTCGGCACTCGGGAGTCGCTCCAGGCAGGCGGCTGCGGACGCGACGACCTCGACCGTGAACGCGGCGTCGCTCGCGGCCGCGCTGACCTCGCCCGTCGCATCGGGATCGACGTACACGATACGTGTTCCGTGGGCCATGGGACGTTCTCTGATCGTTCGAGTACCGGGACCGACGAACCGGGGAGTCCTAACCGTTCGACTCGTTTCAATCGGTGAGTCCTGGTTCGGCAGTCGTTGGAGGGAATCGACGGAGGGGGAGAATAAGTGTGATGGCCGGCCGTCAGGACGACTCGAAGCCACGGAGGACGCCCTGCCCGTCCGTGGGGCCGACGTCCGGGAGCGTCGCGCGCTCGGGATGGGGCATCAGGACCGCGACGGAGTCGGTCTCGCCGAGGACGCCCGCGACGTCGTGTTTCGAGCCGTTCGGATTCGCGTCCGGCCCGGTCTCGCCGGTCTCGTCGCAGTACCGGAAGAGGACCCGGTCCGCGTCCTCGAGTTCGGCCAGTCGATCGTCGTCGATCTCGTACCGGCCGTCGCCGTGGGCGATCGGCACCTCGATGACCTCGCCCGCCTCGTAGGCCTCGGTCCACGGCGTGTCCGCCCGCTCGACCCTGAGGTAGACGTGTTCACACTGGAAACGAGCGCTCTCGTTGGTGGTGAACGCGCCCTCGGTCAGCCCCGCCTCGCAGCCGATCTGGGCCCCGTTGCAGACCCCGAGGACGGGGACGCCGTCGGCGGCGGCCTCGCGGACGTCGGCCATGATCGGCGATCGGGCGGCCATCGCACCCGCACGGAGGTAGTCACCGTAGGAGAAGCCCCCGGGAAGCAAGATTCCCGTGGTGTCCTCGGGCAGACCGTCCTCGTGCCAGACGATTTCGGCGTCGATTCCAAGGTGGTCGAGCGCGCGCTCGGCGTCGCGGTCGCAGTTCGAGCCGCCGAATCGGATGATCGAAACTGTCACAGTCGCCACCCCCTGGTGGTGCGACCGACAGTTTCGGTCAGTGTGATCGAAACCGTCATCTACCGTTCGTCGACCTCCACGTCGTAGTCGTGGATGGTCGGGTTCGCGAGTAGCCGTTCTGCCATCTCGCTCGCGCGCTCGTGAGCGGCCTCCGCGGAGTCCGCGTCGAGGTCGACCTCGAACCGGTCGGCCGATCGGAGCGCCTCGAGTTCGAAGCCGAGACGCTCCAGGGCCTGCTTCGTGGTCTCGGCCTCGGGATCCAGGACGCCGCGTTTGAGTCGAACCGTCACCGTCGCGGTGTAGGCGGTCATTACGTTGAATCCCGTATCCGTGCTCAAAAACGCTTTCGACTTTCCTGTGTAATGCACGTTCGTGGATATGCGATCGGCGCAGCGCGATCACGGGAGCAGCCGACGGATCGCGGCACCGAGTCGGTAGCCGAGTGATCCGTTTCGGTAGCCCTTCCAGCGGCGCATCCCTCCCGCGAGGGTCGTGGCGTCGTACCCCTCCTCCTCGAGGACCGCGGTCGCCTTCCGGGCGACGATTCCCGCTTTGCAGACCGTGACGACGGTCCCGTCGTCCGGAATCCGCGAGAGCGAATCGCGCAGTTCGGAGTCGTCTCCACCCCGGAGCGCGTGGTACACGGGAACGTTCCGACTCCCGTCGATGTGTGATTGCTGGTACGTCTTCCGCGGTCGAATGTCGAGAACGAACACCCGATCGTCGCCTTCGAGTCGCCGCTCGAGTTCGGCCGGACTTATCTTGCTCATAGAACCCAATATCGCCCACGTCCACAAAACAAGTCGGGTTCGCGTCGCCGGCAGTATCGTCCGTGTGGTCTTCTATCCTCGAGGGGGCCTCGAGCGGTCACCTGTCGTACTTGTCGTCGTTGCGGTCCTCGCGATGGGGATGTTCGCCGTCGTCGAGCGACACCTCGAGAACGTACCTGACGAGTGTGCGCAGGACGATCGCGACCTCGACCGCGTCACCGGTCGATACCCGCTCCCCCTCGCGCGACGCTCCGTCGACGTCGGGCGGCCGATCCGTCGACGACCACGGGTACGGATCGATGCCAGTCAGTTCCGGTACAACCGCAGAACGGTTCGGGGTCGTGCCGGTAACGCGGTACAGCAGACCGTCTCACTGCCCACAGCCCACTTACCCCTCCCGCGTGACGACGACGGTTCCGCTCGCGTGGACCGTTATCGAATACGCGTCGAATCGGAACGAAACCCGACCGCCGTTCCGGGTGGTGGACCCGTTCGCGGGTTCGAAGAGCGTCTCGAGGCTGTCCGGGTCGATCCGATCGTAGAGTCGGTCGAGTTCCGCCGGGTCCCGCCCCGAGAGGCTCGAAACGGTCGAGACGATGGTGGTAGATAGTGAGGTGTCGGTCTCCCAGTCGTGGGAGACGACCGCCGTCTCCGTCTTGGGGTCGATCCCAGCTCCGCCGTGGTTCGATCGTGTTGCAGTCATTGTATTCACCGTGCGAAGATCGTCACGCGTCGTGACACAAGGTCCCACCACAGACGACTCCATAAAACCCTGTCAGACATTTTGCACGAGTTTGTACGACGAATACAATTCGATCGGGGGACGTGGGAGGGGTCCGGGTCACCCGTTTGTCAGACACCGATCGTCGTGCGTGCGTCTGACACAACTGGACCAACTGGACCGATCGGGAGACTGGGGAGCGCCACTACGGGGTGGTGTCCACCGTTCTCACACGCACCCACGGAAAGCAGGACTTTTAGCCGCCCGTAGACTGGATCCGTACTGATGGATCGACATTCGCTCGAGCGGAGGTGGCAGGATGACGACTGACCTGACCGAAATCACGGTTATCGGAGACGACGACACCGGACTGATCGCTCGCGTCACGAGCCTCCTGTTCGAGCGCAGGATCAACATCGAGGACCTCGACCAGGCGGTTCGGGACGGCGTCTTCCGGATGTACCTCGCGGTGGACACCTCGGAGATGGTCTGTACCGAGGAGACGCTGCGCGCGGACCTCCACGACCTCGGCGACGACCTCGGACTCGACGTCCAGGTCCGGTTCCCGGCCGATCGGGACCACCAGCGGATCGCCGTCCTCGTCACGAAGGAGAGCCACTGTCTCGAGGCGCTGTTCGAGGCGTGGGCCAACGACGAACTCGGGGCCGACATCGGGGTCGTCATCGGTAACCACGACGACCTCCAGCCGCTCGCCGAACACTACGACGTGCCGTTCCACGACATCGGCGACGATGGCGGCCAGCAGAACGAGGACCAACTGCTCGAACTCCTCGGCGAGTACGACGTCGACCTGATCGTCCTCGCGCGCTACATGCGCATTCTCTCGCCCAACGTCGTCTTCCGGTACGAGGATCGGATCATCAACGTCCACCCCTCGCTCCTGCCGGCGTTCCCCGGTGCCGAGGCCTACCGCCAGGCCCTGGACGAGGGCGTCCGCGTCGCCGGCGTCACCGCCCACTACGTGACGACCGACCTGGACCAGGGACCGATCATCACCCAGCGCGCGTTCGACGTCCCGGACGACGCCGACCTCGACGACATGAAACGTCGCGGCCAGCCACTGGAGGCCAGCGCCCTGCTGGAGGCCGTCCGGCTTCACCTGAACGGCGACGTCTCCGTCCATCGCGGCCGGACGAGCGTGCGCGAGAACGGCGATCGCTACCAGCTCGGCCTGCCCGAGGAACTGGAGGACGTCACGCCGGACCGGCCGGTCGACGGGATCGGGACCGCGGTCGCCGAGGACCGGTCCCAGTAATCGCATCGAAGCAGAACTCCGGATCACCCTTTTCGGCCACAGCGCCGAACCGCGAGATCGGTCAGGACTCCCAGGCCGCCAGACAGTCGTCGCTACAGAAGTGGGTGTGGATCGCCGTCCCCTCCTCGATCGTGGTCACGACTCGTCGGTCGTCCGTCGATGCGACGGGCAGGCCGCAGTAGTGACAGTCGGGTTCGTCCTCGTCCACCGAATCGATCATGGGTGACGGGACGGACGCCGTTCACTTCAACGAACCTGTTGTGGCGGCGTCGTTCACTCGAGCGCACCGAACGACACGATCGCGATCGAGTCGTCACGCGACGGACGACCACTCACACGTTCTCCCGATCGATCGCGACGCCCTCGAACAGCGGGTGGAGGTCGTCGTCGAGTTGCGCCTTCAATTTGATTAGCGATGCGATGGCAGCCTGGCGATCCGATCGCGGTCCGCGAGCCGACCGCCCCCGCGTCACATCACGAATCCTGACCGTGACGGGCTGTGACGTGTGTACTGCAGGGTTTATCGACGGGGCCGCCGTAATTTGGTATGGTATGTCACAACGAGAGATTCAGCAAGAACTGTCCGTCGACCAGTACACGCTCGGCCTCGTCGGTCCCGACCAGGAGTGGGCGGGAACCGTCGCCGACGGCGGTACGATCGAGACGTACACGCCGCCGGCCTGCTGGGGGCCGATGATTACACCCGAGTTCCGCGGCGGCCACGAGGTAACCCGGCCGATCCGGGTCGAGAACGCCGAGGTCGGTGACGCGATCGCCCTGCGAATTCGGGAGATCGACGTGACGAGTCTCGCGACGAGTACGGGATCGATGCGCGAGCGCGAGGGCGCGTTCGGCGACGATCCGTTCGTCGACCACCGCTGTCCCGAGTGCGGGACGGAGTGGCCCGACTCCGTCGTCGAGGGCACCGGCGAGGACGCCGTCCGCTGTGCGGAGTGTGGCGCGAACGCCTCCGCCTTCGGCTTCGAGTACGGCTACACCGTCGCCTTCGACGACGACCACACCGTCGGCCTCACGATGGATCGGGAGGGTGCTCACGAACTCGCCGAAGACGCCGAGGCGGTGATGGACATCCCCGAGAATTCCCGGCAACACCCCATCCTGCTGTACGAGCCCTCGGAGATGCCCGGCACGCTCGGTCGCCTGCGCCCGTTCATCGGGAACGTCGGCACGACACCACCCGTCGAACTCCCGGACTCGCACAACGCGGGCGACTTCGGCCAGTTCCTCGTCGGCGCCGAGCACGACTGGGGTCTGGAGAGCGAGGCGGACCTCGAGGAGCGCACCGACGGCCACATGGACGTCCCGGAGGTCCGGGCTGGTGCGACGCTGATCTGCCCGGTCAAGATCGACGGCGGCGGCGTCTACGCCGGCGACCTCCACGCTAACCAGGGCGACGGCGAACTCTCCCTCCACACGACCGACGTGAGCGGCACCGTGCGGATGGACGTCGAGGTCATCAAGGGGCTCGAGATCGACGGCCCGATCCTCCTGCCGAACGAGGAGGATCTACCGTTCATCAGCCGACCCTACAGTGAGGACGAACTCGAGGCGGGCCGCGAACTCGCCGACAAACACGGCGTAGACATGGCGGTCGACATGGGGCCGATTCAGGTCATCGGCTCGGGTGCGACGATCAACGACGCCACCGATAACGCCTTCGATCGCGCCGGGAAACTGCTCGACATGAGCGAGGGCGAGGTCCGATCGCGGTGTACGTTCACCGGCGGCGTCCAGATCGGTCGACTCCCCGGCGTCGTCCAACTGGACATGCTCGCCCCGATGGACGTCCTCGAGGAACGCGGGATGGCCCACCTGGTGCGCGAGCAGTACGATCTATAGACCACGACGACGAGCGGACGGTCGGCTCCCCCTGTGACGCCGGCGGGAGTCGACTCGTCAAAACGACAGTTGCTCGTCCTGTCGTCGCTCACCGAGGGCCGGCGGGGTCCGATCGGAGTAGTACTTTCGGCCGATCGCCCGGCTGTCGACCATGTTGAAGATCGCCTCGCGGGCCTCCGCGGGAGACTCGTACGTTTCGGCGGCGATCGGATCGAGCACCTCTTTGATCAGGGTCGACCCCCACGGGAGTTGAATCGCGTCCTCGCCGTAGACGTCGACGAGTTCCTCCGTCGTGATCGGATAGCCGTGCTCGCGGAGTTTCGAGTAAAGGTCGCCGAATTCGACCCCGAGCTCGCGGGTACGTTCTGGGTGGTTGTCGGTCATGGGATCAACTCGGGCGTCGTACCACTGCGAACGGCATACCTCTGGGGGTGGCACGATCCGGCCGAACCGTCGCGTGCACGGCTCGAACCGCCGTCCGACGCGTCGATACGGCGATCGGACCGAATTGCAGGCTCGTCGCTGGACGAAACGGGACGTCTCGATTCACAGTGACAGAAAACCGAGTCGCGTCGAGCGGCGATCTCTAGTCGGCCTCGTTGGTCGTCTGGTCGATCGACGGGCCGCCGTTCGGGGTGGCGTTCAGTTGCTCCGTCCACGACTCGGAGAGGAGGGGTGCGATCGCGAGGAAGGCGAACACCGCGACGATAATCAGCAGCATGACGCTGGCGACGATCGCGATCGCGCCGGTCGGACTGGACGGGACGATACTGGCTGCGAGTCCACCGATGGGAGCCGTCATTTGTGCTCGTCACACGGTCGGGACGCCCGCCATATGAGGGTTACTTTGTGCGCCGAGCGTCGCAGGGGAATCGACGCCGTCAGCGGGAGAAACGTGGTAACACGCCTCGCGACTGGAGCGGGTTCGCACGGACGAGATCCGACGGCGATCGATCGGGAGTGAGCGGGTCAGAGACGCTGGACGGCCCCGATCGCGCTCGAGAGCGGCGGTGCGTCGAACAGGTCGCGGTCCATGTACGCGTTGGCACCGGCGCAGTACATGTCCCGGGCCGTCTCGATCACGGATCCGTCGAGCGGTTCGGGATCGACGTCACACAGTCCCTTCCAGCCGGCGACGCCCTCCCGTTTCGCCTCCGCTTTCGCCTCGGAGACCGCCTCGACCCACTCCGGCTGGGTGCGCTTGTGGTACTGGCGGATCACTTCCTTCGAGAGCTGGGTACCCTCGTAGCTGAAGCGGTTCTCGTCGAACGTGCCGACGACGTCGCCGACGCGTATCTCGCCCCCGTAGTAGAGACACTCGATCTTGCCGTCCTCGTGGACCAGCCCGGCCGCGTCGGCCTGCTCGGTGACGATCCGGTTGACCTCGCGCGCGACCGACTCGAGGTCGTCGATAGCGGCGTCGCCGGCGATGTAATCCGCCTCCTCGCGATCGAGGTAGCGATCGCTCTCCTCGTACTTCGTGGAGAACTCGACGATCGGCTCGTCGAGGTCGACGGCCTCGTCGGGCCACGCCGCGAAGTCGAGACCGTGGTCTGGGGGGTCGGTCCGCCGGCGCAGGCTCGACCCGACGGGGACGCGGTTGCGGAAGACGATCTCGAGCGGGACGAGGTAGTTCTCCCCCGTGTCGGCGTGGTAGGCCTCGTAGTCGTACTCCCGACCCTCGTGTGGCAGGTCGGGCACCTGCGTGAGGTCGATCGCCATCTCCCAGGGCGGGTTCTCGACGTCCGCGAGGGAGACGACCTCGCCGTTCTCGACAACACCGCGGTAGTGGGTCGGGACGCCCTCGGACTCGAGCAGTTCGAAGTTGAACGCGCCCATCGAACAGAGGCTGGCCCCCTTCTGGGGGATCTGGTCGGGCATCTTGCCCCAGTCGAAGACGGAGTAGTCGTCGGTGAAGACGAACGACCCGCGACCGAGGCTGTCGGCCGTCGCTTCCGCCTCGATCCGGAACTCTTTGACACTCGTCATCCGAGACACCCCCGGGCACGCGGGCCGCAGTTCATACACCAGTTGCTGTGGGCGGACGGTAAGAAGGTTTCAGTATCGTTGTGGCGGGCCGTCGCTGCCGACGGCGATCGGAAAACGCCCGCATCGGTCACGCTCCGGAACTGCATGCCCGTCGCTGGGACCATCACGCTTTTCTCACTGTACCGGCATCGGTACGACGATGGAGCGACCGGTGACCGACGCCAACCTCACGTTCGACTACGTTCCCGAGACCGACCAGTCCTTCGAGAACGCACTGGCAAAGGCGCGCGACGGCGATCGACTCACGGTCGACGACGCGATCGAGTTACTCACCACGGGAACGGACGTCGAGGGCATCCGCCGCGATCGCAAAGAGCGGGTGCTCGAGGCGGCCGATCGGCGCCGCGCCGAGGTGGTCGGCGAGGAGGTCACCTTCGTCGCGAACCTGAACAACAACGTCACGACGGCCTGTAACGTGGGCTGTCTGTTCTGCAACTTCAAGGACGCCGCCCACACCTTCGAGCGGGACGCGGCGGTCGAGACCGCCGGCTTCACGAAGACGCCGAGCGAGTCCCGCGCGATCGTGGCCGACGCAGTCGCTCGCGGGATCTACGAGGTTACCTCGGTCTCCGGCCTCCACCCGGCGTTCGCGCTGGACGAGGAGCACCGGGAAATCCTGGAGGCCCACCCGGAGCCGAAGGAAGTCAACTACAAATCGCCGGCCATCTACGAGACGAGTCCCGGTACCTACGTCGATCAGATGTCGGCGATGAGCGTCGACGGCGTCCACGTCCACTCGATGACCCCCGAGGAGGGGTACCACGCCCGCCGCGGCACGGACTGGTCCTACGAGGAGGTCTACGGCCGCCTGAAGGAGGCGGGACTCGACACCGTCCCCGGGACGGCCGCGGAGATTCTCGTCGACGAGGTTCGCGACGTCATCTGTCCCGGCAAGATCGGCACCGACGACTGGCTGGAAGCGATGGAGGCCGCCGCGAACGTCGGACTCGGGCTGACGGCGACGATCATGTACGGTCACGTCGAGAACGAGGCCCACCGCGCCCTGCACCTGAAGCGCGTTCGCGACCTGCAAGAGCGGGTCGACGGCGCGATCACGGAGTTCGTTCCGCTCTCGTTCGTCCACCAGAACACGCCGCTGTTCGAACACGACGTGGTGTCGGGCGGCGCCTCGCAGGCCGAGGACGAACTCATGATCGCCGTCTCGCGGCTCTTCCTCGACAACGTCGATCACATCCAGTCGTCGTGGGTCAAGTACGGTGACGAGGGCGGACTGAAGATGCTCTCGTGCGGCGCGGACGATTTCATGGGAACGATCCTCTCCGAGGAGATCACCAAACGCGCCGGCGGCGAGTACGGCGAGTACCGCTCGGTCGCCGACTACGTCGAGATGATCGCCTCGATCGGCCGCGTGCCGGTCGAGCGATCGACCGGCTACGACGAACGGCGCGTCATCGACCCCGACGACCCGCCGTTCGGGCCCCGCCTCGGGCCGAAGGCGGACGGGACGCCGCTGTTGACCGACGAGGAACGACCGATGCCGGCCGACGACTGATACGGACTGCTGTACCGATGTCCCGGCGCAACCGCCGCCCGGATCGCGGTTGCGCCGGAACTGACTTACAGTAAACCGTATGAGGCCGGATCAGCTTTTTCCCGACTCCGACCGTTCCCCCGATATGAATCATCTCGTCCCGATCGACGACGACCGGTGGCACCTGCCGAACCACGCCCGGGTCGTCGTCTACGAGCGCGAGGCGAGCGATCGCGGACTGCTCACGATCTACGACTGCGCCGCCGCACAGAAGCCGCCGAAAGCGCAGTTGCTCGGCACCCTCGAGTCGATCGACGCCAGCGCCGCGGTCGAGTCGAATCCGACGGGCCGGGTCGTGAAACTCCGCGAGGAAGCGACCCTCGAACGGACCGACGACGATCGGTTCGGGATCGCGTCCCGATAGCCCGCCGATCGACTCGGGGTCGTGCGGACTGCTGGACGTCAGTTTCGGCGCAACAGCGACCCGCCGGCAATCGCCCGGTACATCGGTACAGCAGTCCGTATCAGGAGTTGTCCGGCCGCAGCCTGACCTCGAGCACGCCGTTGTTGAACCGGACCCTGGTCGCCTCGACCGATCGCCACGGCGTCGCGACTCGTTCGAGGACGACCCCCGAGACGGTGATCACCAGCTCGCTCGTCCGCGGATCGATACCGACCGAGACGTCGTCCCCGTTCGCGTCCGGAACGTCGGCGGTGACGACGAACTCGCCGTCGGCGCGCCGAGTGTCGACGAGGGGCCCGGCGGCCGATGGTGGCCGCCGACGCGTCGCGCGAACGCCGCTCGATCGATCGCCGACGGTCGATCGGTCGGAGTCGTCGTCCGACCGACGTCCCCGGTCAGTCGGCCGATCGATCCGTTCGGCCGGTGGCGGCAGGACGTCGGTGACAGTCACGTCGACGAGGGCATCGAGGAGGTCCGTTAGCGACCGAAGTCCGACCTCGAAGCGGAATCCACTCGCGCCGGTTCGATCGTCGCCGCCGTCGGGTGTCCCGTCCGCAGAGGAATCGTCCTCCGTCGGCGGTCGGTCGTCGCTCACGCCGGCTCACCACCGCGGATCCGGGGAACGGACTGAATTGGTACGTTGTGACACACCATACCAGGAAGTAGTGGTCAGCCCACAATAAGTCGTCGGATGTGGGGAGGAGAACGGTCGCGACGGAGGGAAAAGCGGCCGCGACGTGCGGAGAAACGGCCGTGACGCGCGGAAAACGCCCGCGTCGATCGTCAGTCGGGAGTGCCGTCCCGGAGCACGCTCCGGTATCGGTCCCCGGCCGCGTCGTCGGCCGCGAGGGCCGATCGGATCGTCGGGGAGATCCACGCCCGGTCGCCGTCGTCCGCCCCGTCCGCGGGCACCCCGTCGAACTCCGCCGGTCGCAGGTCGGCGGGCAGGAACCGTTCGTAGACGGGCAGGCGCTCGTGCAGAGGGAGCCCCGCTGTCTCGGCGATCTCCTCGAGTTCCCGCAGGGCGGGCCACTTGTAGTCGGGATTGATGTGATCGTCGGTGATCGGCGAGACACCGCCGAGGTCGTCGACGCCGCAGTCGATCAGGTCCCGGGCGGGCGCGAGGTTCGGCGGGACCTGTACGGAGATTTCCGCCGGCAAGGCGACGCGGGCCATCGCCGTCACGCGGCGCATGGTTTCGAGGTCGGGTGAGCCGTCGGACCACCGCTCGTTCTCCACCACCGGCTGGACGATCACCTCCTGGACGTGGTCGTACCGGTCGTGCATCTCGGCGATCGCGAGCAGGCTCTCGGCCCGATCGCGCCACGTCTCGCCGATACCGACGAGGATCCCCGTGGTGAAGGCGACGTCGAGTTCGCCGGCGGTCCGGATCGTTCGCAGGCGCTGGGCCGGTTCCTTCCGTCGCGGGCCGGCGTGGGCGTCGACCGCGGCGGTCGACTCGAGCATGACGCCCATGCTGGCGTTGACGTCGGCGACTTCGGCCATCTGCTCGCGAGTCTGGTCGCCCGGGTTGGCGTGTGGCAGGAGCCCCTCCTCGAGCGCGACCTCGCAGGCCTCGCGGAGGTAGGTGTGGATCGAGTCGTGGCCCCACTCCGCCAGCTGGTCGTGGATCGCCGTGTAGCGATCGTCCGGATCGTCGCCGAAGGTAAAGAGGGCCTCCGTACAGCCCGCGTCGGCCCCGCGCTGGCAGATTTCCCGGACCTCCTCGAGAGAGAGCAGGGAGGCCTGTCCCGGCGGATCGAAGTACGTGCAGTAGGTACAGGTGTAGCGGCAGGCCGTCGTCAGGGGGACGAAGACGTTGCGCGCGAACGTCAGCTCCGACGGCCCGGCGACGTCGCCCGGTTCGACGTCCAGCAACCGCTCGACGGCCGCGTCGTCGATCGACAGATCGATACCGTACTCGCTCGCCCCGGGAAGCATCACCTCGGAGTGTCGCCGCGGCGCACATAAGGCTTCACCTTCGATCGGTTCTGCCTCAGTCCCGCGCCGACGAGACGCGGGCGACGTCGACCCGGCCGTCGGAGGCGTCGAGTTCGAACCCGAACTCCCGAAGCCTGTCGGCCGCCCGGCCGTCGGCGTGGACGAGCACCTCGACGAGATCCGCCGGTTCGTCGACGTCAGTCGCGAGCCGGAACGAGTCGATCGTCTCGACGGCGGCCCCGACCTCGCGGGCGATCGCACGGTGATCGAGATACGACGCGCCGTGGTAGTCGACACGGAACTCGGGGTGGCGAACGACGAGCGCGTTCGTTCCGCCGCCCCGCCCCGGCGCGATCACCACGTCACCGTCCGCCGAGAACAGTCGTGCGAGCGCCGCCGGCGTCGCCAGCGCCAGATCGGCCATGACGATTGCGACGGGGCCGTCCGCAGCCGCGAGCCGTGCGTTGACCGCGGGCGTCAGCGGCCGGTCGTCGACCGCGACCGAGTCCGTATCGACCGCGAGATCGAGGGGCTCCGTCGCCAGGACCGTCGGCTCGTGGCCCGCGTCGGCGACGGCAGTGACGACGTCCGCGAGCATGGCTCGCGCGACCGTCGATCGCTCGTCGGGATCGAGCACCGGCTCGAGCCGGGTCTTCGGGTTCTCGACTGCGAACGGGACGACGACCTGCATCTGGGGGACGTAGCCGGTACGCGCTCAAAAACACGTCGGAGTCTCTAGTAGCCCGACGCCCGTTCGATCGCGTCTCGCGAATCGACGCGTCGGGCGACGATCGGTCCGCCCCCTTTCCCGAGTGCGTCTCACTGCCGTCGGCGTCCGCCGTCGAAAACTGCCGGTGGCTCAGAACAGCGGTTCCAGTTCGTCCTCGTCGTCCTCGACGAGTTCCTCGAGGTTCTCCTCGCTCTCGGACTGGATGTCGTCGATGTTGTCCTGTGCCTCGATCGCGACCTGCTGGAGCCGCTTGATCCGCGGGACGTTCGTCACGCCGGATAGCAGGATGGCGGCGGCGACCTCGGGTTCGCCCCGCGGGAAGTCGCCACCACGGACTTCCATGCTCCCGGTCTCCTCTTCGAGCCACTTGCGGCCGCGTTCGATGCCTTTCCGGTTCAGGTACTCCGAGGGACCGGAGAGCACGAGCAGGGCGCGTTCGGTGCCTTCGATCTCACACGGAAGCGTCAGCCGGCCGAGTGCGGCCTTGCGGACGAGGCTGGTGATGCGGTTGGTCGTGTTCGCGGCGTCGAGATCGTCGTCGCTGCCGCCACCGTCGCCGGTAAAGCGCGAGAGGAGGCCACCGCCCGTGTTGAGTTCGACCTCCTCGCTCGCGAAGCCGACGGTCGAGACGCCGCCCCCGGAGAGCGTGTTGATGATCTCCGAGGAGTCGACGACGCTCTCTGCGACCTCCTGGCCGTCGCCCACTTCGCCCGCACCGAAGAGGATCCCGAAGCGTCGGACGATCTCCTCGTTGATCTGTTCGTACCCGCCCTCGACCGACTCGCCGGTCTGTCGCCAGGAGTCGTTGTCGAAGACCAGCAGGTTGTCCACTTCGCGGACGAACGTCTGGAACGATCGGGCCGCGTTGAGCGTGTAGATCCCGCCCTCGTCCGTCCCGGGCAGGACGCCCAGCCCGTAGACGGGGATGGTGTAGATCCGCTTGAGGTGTTTCGCGAGAACGGGCGCGCCGCCGGAACCCGTCCCGCCGCCCATGCCGGAGACGATCAGGAACGCGTCGACCTCGTGGGTCGGGATCTGATCGATCGCGTTCTGGACCTCGTCGATGTCCTCCTCGGCGACTTCCGCGCCGAGTTCGTTGTCAGCACCCACGCCGTGGCCCTTCACGCGGGCCTGGCCGATGAGTACGCGGTTCTCCTGTGGAATGTTGTCGAGACCGATGAGGTCCGCCTTCGCGGAGTTGACCGCGATCGCCGCGCGGACGATCCCGCTGTTGGTGCGATCGTCGTAATCGAGGAATCGATCGACGATTTTGCCACCGGCCTGTCCGAATCCGATCATCGCCAGCTTCATTGTTTGTCAGGGGGCTCCGTTGGATTGGTAACAGTGGTATTAAGGATATAAATCTTCTGATTATGTGAATTTCTCTCATAATTTTGTATTACTCGAAACCAGTCGACAGCACGGCTATTCGGGGGCGTATTCTGATCGAGAAAACAGGTGTTACTATCAGAGTGAAATCCCTTTATGGGAAGTCTTTGGGCCGATAGCCACCGGCCCGGCCGCGTCGTCCCGGGGACTCCCGTATCGATCGGAAGAGGCGCTCACGCCGACTGTCGCTCTCGGACGGGGCGTGGTTCGATACCGAGATACGATCGGAGCGTCCGCAACTCGTCCGGGTCGACGCCGAACGCGGTGACGTCGTTGTCGACGACGGTGTTGTCGAACTCCAGCGATCGCGCCTGGTCGGGACCGAACGGGACGAACGGGAGCGGATCCGCCGCCGTGAGTCCGAGTTTCGCGATCGGCATCGGGATCGGCAGGACGGTGACGGACTTGCCCTCGGCCTCGTAGGCCAGTTCCGTCACGTCCGCGAGCGTGACGATCTGCGGGCCGGCGAGTTCGTAGATTTCGCCGACGTGCGCGTCGTCCTCGAGCGCGTCCGCGAGCATGGAAACGAGGTCGCCGACCCAGATGGGCTGGAACCGGGTCTCGCCGCCGCCGGGGAGCGCCGTGACGAACGGCGTCGTCAACGTCTTCGTGAACTCGACGAACTCGCCGCCGTCGCCGAACACCACCGACGGGCGAACGATCGTCCACGCGAGATCCGACTCCCGGACCACCCGTTCGGCCTTCCCCTTGGCGCGGATGTAGTCGGTGTCGCCGTTCGGATCGGCGCCGAGGGCGCTCATCTGGAGGAACCGATCGACGTCACCGTCCTCGGCGGCGCGGAGGAGGTTCTCGGTCCCGCCGAGGTGGACGTCCTCGTGACTCCGATCACCGCGGGATTTGTACAGCGGGGACAGCGAGACGAGGTTGACGACGGCGTCGTGGTCCGCGACGGTCTCCGCGATCGAGTCGTACGCGCCGACGTCCCCCATCGCGAGGGCGACGCTCGCCGGAAGATCGCTCCCCTCCGGGTCGCGGGACAGCGCCGCGACGTCGTGGCCGCGGTCGTCCAGTTCCGCACAGAGGTTCGTTCCGATGAAGCCGGTGCCGCCGGCGACGAGGACCTTCATACCGAGAACATGTACTCGAGACGGTAAATAACTGGACGGCTACACTGTAAGGGATCGCGGCGGGGACGTAACCTCTCGACAGATTGTAGTACCAGTCACGACGAGAGGGGAGCATGCTGGTCACGCTCGAGGGACTGGACGGCAGCGGCAAGACGACGGTCTGGGAATCCCTGCAGGAGACGTATCCCGACGCCGTCTTTACCCGCGAGCCGACGGACGACTCGTGGTACGGCGAGGCCGTCTCCCGATCGATCGCGGACGACGACGCCGACCCGCTGGCGGAACTCTTTCTGTACACCGCGGACCACGCCGACCACCTCTCGCGCGTGATCGAACCGGCCCTCGAGCGGGGCGACCTCGTGGTCTCCGACCGGTACTCCGACTCCCGCTTTGCCTACCAGGGCGCGACGCTCGCAGCGGACGAGCGACTCGGCGATCGACTCGCGGATCCGCTCCAGTACGTCGTCGACGTGCACGACCCGTTCTCGATCCAGCCCGACCTGACGATCTACCTCGACCTCGACCCCGAGACGGCGGCCGAACGGGCCGGGACAACCAACAAGTTCGAGCACGCCGAGTACCTCGCCGCGGTCCGGGACAACTACGAGCGACTTGTCGAGCGCGATTCCGATCGATTCGTTCGCGTGGACGCGAGCCGGGAGCCAGCGGCGGTGCTCGATCGGGTCGAGCGCGTCCTCGCGTCGGCGCTCGAATCCGACGAGTACAGTAGCCACTGACAGTCAGTGTCCACCTGACCGCAGGACGGCGTTGCGATCGGTGTGTAAACCGTTTCAGTGGCTACGACGGGGCGACGACCGGCGACGTCGGTGGACACGGGTTCGTTTCGGAGGTCATTTCGCAATCACTTTCACGGCCCGCGGTGACGACCCCCCATGCACCGCGTCATTGGTGAGACGTCGCTTGCAGCGAGCCGAGTGAACGCGGAGGACGCCCTCGCGTGTTACCGGGACATGGTGCGGACGCGTCGGTTCGACGAGCGGGCACTCGCCCTCCAGCGGCGGGGCTGGATGAGCGGCTACCCCCCGTTCAAGGGGCAGGAAGCCTCGCAGGTGGGGGCCGCCCACGCCCTCGCCGAGAACGACTGGCTCGTCCCGACGTACCGATCGAACGCGATGCAGATCGCACACGGCGTGCCGATGAGCGACATCCTCCTCTTTCGGCGGGGCTACCCCGAGTACACGTCCGACCACGACCTGAACGTGTTCCCGCAGGCGGTACCGATCGCGACCCAGATCCCCCACGCGGCGGGGCTGGGAATGGCCGCGAACTACACCGACTCCGAGGAGGCCATCTGCTGTTACTTCGGCGACGGCGCGACCTCCGAAGGGGACTTCCACGAGGGACTGAACTTCGCCGGCGTCTTCGACGCCCCGGTCGTCTTCTTCTGTGAGAACAATCACTGGGCCATCTCGCTCCCCCGCGAACGCCAGACCGCCAGCGCGACCATCGCCCAGAAGGCCGAGGCGTACGGCTTCGAGGGCGTCCGCGTCGACGGCAACGACCCGCTCGCGGTCCGCGAGGTCGTCACAGAGGCGCTCGACGCCGCCCGCGAGGGCGATCCCGTCCTCGTCGAGAGCCTGACCTACCGGCAGGGCGCCCACACGACCAGCGACGACCCCACGCGGTACCGCGACGATCGCGACGACCTGCCCGACTGGCGCACCGCCGATCCGCTCGATCGGTACGAGTCGTTCCTCCGCGAGGAGGGCGTGCTCGACGACGACCTCGTCGGCGAGATCGAGGCCGAGGCCGAGCGGGAACTCGAGGAGGCGGTCGAAATCGCCGAATCGACGCCCATGCCCGATCCCGAAGACGTGTTCGACCCCGTCTACGACGAGGTGCCGCCCAGACTGGCCGACCAGCGGGCGTGGCTCGAGGACTTCACGGCGGCGGAAGACGTCCGGGAACTGGAATACTGATACGGACCGCTGTCCGTCAGTTCCGGCGCACCCGCGGACAGGTCGCGGGTGTGCCGGTCACTCGGTATCGCACACAAATCGTCGCCGGATCCGTACGACCCGATCGAGAGGGGACTCGAGAATCTCGTGACCCGGGGGAGGGCAGGCCAATCGCCGACCATCGACCGTGAGCGACTGGCGAGAGCGAACGGGCCGCCGTCCGATATGAGCGAGTTAGCGATAGCGCGGCGCTACGCGCCGCGGAGAGACGAGCGGCGCAAGCCGGGAGTCGAGCGAACGGAGGGAGGTGGCGTTTCATCGACGTGTTGCCGAGTGCGGTCGCTTTGGGACCGCATGCAGCGCAACAGTTCGGCCCTAGTCCATCGCGATGTACGTCTTCGTGTCGGTGACGCCGTCGAGGCCCTGGATGTTCGACGAGACGACCTTCAGAACGTCGTAGACCTCCTGGGCGTCGACCTCCGTGATGATGTCGTAGTTGCCGGCGACGATGTGGGCGTCGGCGACCGACTCGAGATCCCTGATCGACGCGAGGAGGCCCTCGGATTTCCCTGCGGCCGTCTTCACCATAATAAACGCGTGAACCATCTCTCTCGGTAGTGTGGTACACTATCACACGACTAAAGCCTTTGGTCGATCGGCGATCGATTGGTATGAGACACCAGGGCAAACTTATTGACCGGGGCGGGCGTACCCCTGCCCATGCGGTTCGTGATCATCGGCGCGGGACGGGTCGGTCTGCGCACAGCGCGCGTCTTACGCGAGGAGGGCCACGAGGTGACGGTCATCGAACGCGACGAACGGAAAGCCGACCGGGCCCGGGACCAGGGCTTTACCGTCGTCGTCGGTGACGGCTCCCGAGAGGCGCTCCTCGAGGAGGCGGGCATCAGCGAGGCCGACGCGCTCGGTGCGCTGACCGGCGACCTGAACGTCAACTTCACCGCCTGCATGATCGGGGACCACTACGGCGCCCGGACGATCATGCGCATCGACGAGGCCTACCGCGAGGGGATCTACCGGAAGTACGCCGACGAGGTCGACGAGGTGATCTACCCCGAGCGACTCGGCGCGATCGGTGCCAAGAACGCCCTCCTCGGCGGGACGATCCGCGCGATCGCGGACATCGCCCAGAACCTGCAGGTCGTCGAACTCACGGTCACGAACGGCGCCCCCGTCAACGGCTACACGATCAGCGAACTGGAACTCCCGGCCGACGCGACCGTCCTCGCGTTCGGCAAGCGCAACGAACCCCTCGAGATCCCCACCGAGGACCTCTCGCTCGAGGACGGCGATCGCCTCGTCGTCCTCGCGGACTTCGAGGTGCTTTCCGACGTCAGACAGTTGCTCGTCGGCGAGAATCCGGATCTCGCGGCCGCCAACGCGGGCGCCGGAGGTGTCAACTGATGGTTACGGCATTCGTCATGATCAAAGCGAACACGGGCGAGGCGGATCGGCTCAGAGACAGCGTCGAATCGATCGAGGGCGTGCAGTCGGCACACATCGTCGCAGGGGACGTCGACATCATCGCGAAAGCCCGGGTCGAGACGCCCGCCGCGGTTAAGGAGATCGCCGCGACCCAGATCCAGGGTATCGACGGCATCGAGGACACGCAGACGTATATCGCGATGGACTAGAACCCAACTGTTGCGCTGCGTGCTGTCGCTGCGCGAACGCACTCGGCAAAACTTGGACGAAAAGCACTCCTCCTTCCCTTTCATTCGCTCGACTCGCGGCGCCACGCGCCGCGCTATCGCTCACTCCAGGTCAGTCGTCGGCCCGCTCGAGAGTGCCCGTGGCGCTCTCCCGCGGTCGGTGATCGGTTGACCTGCCTTCCCGCCCCCGGGTCGCGCGGCTCTCGGTTTTCTCGAGTCGCGCTCCCGGCCACAGCGATCGGAACAGCGGTCACATCGGCATCCCGCCGCTACTCTCGTCTCCGTCCGCAGCCTGCTGGCCGCGGTTCTGGGCGTTCTCGAGCAAGGTTGCGGCTTCGCCGCGGTACTCGTAGCCCGGGATGATCCCCTGTGCGTACGTTCCCTCGACGAACTCGATCAGGGCCTTGGCGTCCTCGACGCCCTCGCCGGCGTCCCAGGCGGTGTACTCGAGCGTGACGGTGACGTCGTCGCCCTCCCGATCGACCGCCGGCTCCTCGTGGGTACTCGTGTGGGCGACGGTGAAGACGTCCTGCAGGCGGCGCTCGAGCGTCTCGAACCACCCGTCCTCGACGACGGGCGCGACGGACTCACCGGCCACTGCGGCGTCGAGGGTCGGCAGGCGGACGGTGGCGGTGAAGCGACCGTCGCGTTTCCCCTCCGCCTCGTCGGCGGTGACGATCGCGTCGAAGACCGTCGTCGTGAGTTCGTAGCCGTCGTCGGCCGACGCGAAGGCGTCGTGGGCGTCGAGTTCGCGCTCGACGGGCGCTGGAAGGTCGGTCATCGAGCGACTAGACGGGCGTGGCAAAAAAGGGTGTTACGCTGTCCTACTCCGTTTCTAGTGACACTTGACCGTGAAACCGCCAGCCGAAACGGGAGCCGTTTCGTGACGGTAGTGCTGGATTTCCGTGGGCAAACGCCCTGCATTACTACAACGGATCCCGGTATGTTAGTCAGCATGACTCTCGACAGACACGCCGTCGAGCGCCAGCGCTTCGCACGACTGCTCGGTACCCACGAGGAACTCGGGTCGGGCCTCCCGATCGGGTCCGAGTCGAGCGTGGGACAGCCACCGTCCTCGCGGTCCGATTCCGAAGAGAACCCGGAGCACGTAGACGATCGCTAGCCGGTCGCTCGCGTCACCCGAGGTACGAAATCGTGGTCTAACACGGCCGGAACGGCTTCGTACGCCTCGAGACGGGGGCCGTCGGCCGAGACCGACAGTATCGCGATCGGTGCAGACTCAGGCCTGCTCGATCGCCCGATCGAGATCGGCGATCACGTCGTCGACGTCCTCGATGCCGACCGAGAGGCGCACGAGGTCGTCCGTGACGCCGCTTGCGAGTTTCTCTTCCTCCGTGAGTTGCTGGTGAGTCGTGCTCGCGGGGTGGATGATCAGCGTCTTCGCGTCGCCGACGTTCGCCAGCAGGCTGGCGAGGTCGACCTCGTTGCAGACGGTTTCGGCCGCGTCGTACCCGCCCTCGAGTCCGAAGGTGATCATGCCGCCGTAGCCGCCGTCGAGGTACTCGTTCGCGTTCTCGTGGGTCTCGTGACTTTCGAGACCGGGATAGTTGACCCACGCGACGTCGGGACGGTCCTCGAGGTACTCCGCGACGGCCATGGCGTTCTCGCAGTGTTTCTTCATCCGCAGGGGCAGGGACTCGAGTTTCTGGAGGGTGACCCAGGCGTCGAACGGCGACTGCTGGTTCCCCAGGTCACGGAGGCCACGAGTGCGTGCTGCGATCGCGAACGCCTGCTCGCCGAAGGTTTCGTGGAAGTTGACCCCGTGGTAGGCCGGATTGGGTTCTGCGAGCTCGGGGTAGTCGCCCTCGTCCCAGGGGAACGATCCGCCGTCGACGAGGATCCCGCCGACGGTCGACCCCGCGCCGTGGATCCACTTCGTCGTGGAGTTCCAGACGAGGTCAGCGCCGTGCTCGAGCGGCCGGCACAGGTAGGGCGTGGCGAACGTATTGTCGACGAACAGCGGCACGTCGTGGTCGTGGGCGATGTCGGCGATCCGCTCGATGTCCGGCGTCACCAGGGCGGGGTTGCCGATCGTCTCGAGGTGAACGAAGGCGGTGTTCTCGTCGATCGCCTCCGCGTAAGCCTCGTAGTCGAGCGTGTCGACGAACGTGGTCTCGACCCCGCGTTTCGCGACGGTGTGGGTGAGGTACGTGTAGGTGCCGCCGTACAGCGACGACGAGGAGACGATGTTGTCCCCGACGTCCGCGAGGATGAACGTCGCGAGGTCGAACGCGGCCATCCCCGAGGCCGTGGCGAGGGCACCGACCCCGCCCTCGAGCGTCGCGATCCGCTCCTCGAGCATCGCGTTCGTCGGGTTCATGATCCGCGAGTAGATGTTGCCGAACTCCTCCAGTCCGAACAGGGCGGCCGCGTGCTCGGTGTCCTCGAACTCGTAGGAGGTGGTCTGGTAGAGCGGCGGTGCGCGCGCCCCCGTGGTCGGATCCGGTTCCTGCCCGGCGTGGATGCTGTCGGTCGCGAAACGGTGATCGTCGCTGCGGTCTCCCATAACCGGTGCCTGCCACCGGAGGAAGATAATCCTCCCAGTAGCTGCAAAATCGGACGCTATCCCGGTTCTCGCCGAACGAATTCGGATTCCCGGCGGCACGCTGATCGCACGGCCTCGCGTGGCGACCACCAGCGATCGACGCGTAAGCAGGCGCCGCGTCCGACTCCCGCGGTCGAATCGCGACGTCTGCGATCGGGTTCCGGGGCCGTTCAGACGACTACTGTCCGTCAGTTTCGGCGCAACCGCAGGACGTTCGCGATTGCGCCGGGAACTCGGTACAGCGGACCGTCTCACTCGAGCAGCGGCTCGCCGGTCATCTCGGGCGGCTGGTCGACCTCGATCAGTTCGAGCATCGTCGGCGCGATGTCGGCGAGCGTGCCGCCCTCGCGGACGGTCCGGCCGCCATCGGTCCCGCGCGAATCAACGTAGACGAACGGCACGTCGTTGTACGTGTGCGCCGTGTGCGGATCGTCCTCGGTCCCCATGTCGTCCGCGTTACCGTGATCGGCGGTGATCAGCACGTCCGCGCCGACGCCCTCGAGGGCGTCCACGAGTCGGCCGAGTTGCGCGTCGACCGCCTCGACGGCCTCGATCGCGGCCTTGTAATCCCCGGTGTGGCCGACCATGTCCGGGTTGGCGTAGTTGAGGACGAGCACGTCGGGATCGTCCGATCGAACGGTGTCGATCGCCGTGTCGGTGACCTCGGGGGCGCTCATCTCGGGCTGAAGGTCGTAGGTCGGTACGTCGGGGCTCTCGACGATTTTCCGGATCTCGCCGTCGAATTTGATCTCGCGGCCGCCGTTGAGGAAGTAGGTGACGTGGGCGTACTTTTCCGATTCGGCGATCCGCAGTTGCGTCTTACCCGCGTCGGAAAGCACCTCGCCGAGCACCTGTTCGGGCTGGGTGGGCGGGTAGGCCACGGGGAGGTCGAACGTCTTGTCGTACTGGGTCAGCATGACGACCGCCGCGTCGGGCGGGCACGTCTCGAACTCGTCGGCCCAGTCTGCGGGCCGGATGTCGGCGAGCATCCGCGTGAGCTGTCGGGCCCGATCGGAGCGGAAGTTGAACCAGACGACCGAATCGCCGTCCTCGAGCGCGGGCCGTCCAGAGATAACGGTCGGCTCGACGAACTCGTCCGTCTCGCCCCGATCGTAGGACGCCTCGACGGCGTCGACCGCCGACGCGGCCTCGTACTCGGCCTCGCGGCTCACGATCGCGTCGTACGCCCGCTTCGTGCGGTCCCAGTTCTGGTCGCGGTCCATCGCGTAGTACCGGCCGGTCACCGTCGCCACGTCGCCGGCCCCGTGCTCGTCGACGACGTCCTCGAGCGTCGCGAGGTAGTCGCGGCCGCCGGTCGGCGAGGTGTCGCGGCCGTCCGTGATCGCGTGCGTGACCGCCTCGACGTCCCGATCGCCGGCGAGTTCGATCAGCGCGTGGAGGTGCTCGTGGTCCGAGTGGACGCCGCCGTCGCTGACGAGGCCGACGAAGTGGATCTTCCCGTCGTTCTCGCGAGCGTTGGTAAATGCCGTGTTGATCGCGTCGTTCTTTCGGAACGAACCGTCCGCGATCGAGTCGGAGATGCGGGTGTACTCCTGGTAGACGACTCTGCCGGCGCCGATGTTCAGGTGGCCGACCTCGCTGTTGCCCATCTGGCCCTCGGGGAGGCCGACGCGCCGGCCGGCCACCTCCAGGGTCCCGTACGCGCCCGCGCCGGCGAGCCGATCGAAAACGGGCGTTCGGGCCGCCTCGATCGCGTTCCGTCCCTCGCCGTCGCCGAGTCCCCAGCCGTCGAGGATGATCAACGCAGCGTCCATGTGCGACGGGAACGGATCCGGGCGTAACTAGCTGTCGTTGTCGATTCCGGGTCGATCGGGGTGAATCGAAGTGGGGTGTGTCAGCCGTTCGTCACCGAACGTATAAGAAAGGTGACGTTGCGTCGCGCCGATCGATCAACGACGCCCGATCGGGACGAATCGGCCGGCGCGCGCCGTCAGGCGTGGTCGTGATCGAACGTCGCGCCGCAGTCGCCACAGACGGTGCCGCTGCCGGGTTTGCTCCGCTGGGCGAAGACGGCACCACACTCATCACAGACCATGAACAGTCGGTGTTCGGGGGAGACGCCGGCCTCGAATTCCATGTGGACCCAGGCCTCGGGATTGGCCTCGTCGTAGACCGTCACGCCGGAGTTCGTCTGTCGCCAGTTGATCGAATCGTCGGTCACGTCGGCCGTCTCCAGACCTCGCTTTGACATCGGGTATCCGCAGCCATGCGACCACGTCATATAATTTTTCTGATGATAATTTACCCGCTCACGAGTTAACCACGGACTGGTACCCCCAAGCATCGGCCGATGCGGGAACCCGGACGAACGCCATCGGTTTCCCGCACCGGATCAGGCTCGGTACGCCACTACGGCCGACCACTGGATATTTGGGGATGGGGTTGGAGCCACCGTGCATGACACTCGATCCGGTCCACTTCGACGGCATCGCCCGCCTCGCGCGGCGGATCGACCACGGTGCCGACGAGCGCGACCGCCGTGCCTTCGCCGAGACGGTCTGGGCGGCGTTCCTCGACCCCCTCGTCCACGAGGGCCGGACGATCGTCGACCCGGTCGACGAACAGGCCCGGCGACTCGTCGACTGCGAGGACGTCGCCCTGCGCGATCGACCGTACCCGACCGAGCACGGCCTCGACGCGGGGACGATCAATCCGACGACGTTCAAGAACGGTCTCGTCATCGACATCGCACAGGCCGCGATGAGCGCGACCCCGAGCGACCTCGACCTCCACCGATCGCGGACCACCGTGATGACCGTCCACTCGAACGACGAGACGATGACGGTCGACGAGTCCTGGGACAAGTTCGACGAGGGCTACAGCCGGAGCCGAGCGGTCAAGATCCCGCCGCTCCCGCGGTTCGCCGAGGGCGTCGTCCACGCGCTGGCGCTGTACCTCGCCGAGAGCACCCACGCCCGCGACCACGCCGACGATGTCGCCGACCTGCTCGTGCTCGACGGGCCGCTCTACCCGCGCGGCCTGCTTCGCTGGGCCGACCAGCACCCCGACCTCGCCGACTTCCTGCTCGAGAACCCGCAGCCGAAGACGGTGCTGGAGAACTACGTTCGGCTGGTCGAGCGGTTCGTCGACCTGGACCGGCCGCTCGTCGGCTTCGTCAAGAACCCCGCGACGCGGGTCATCACGCGGACGCTGAAGGCGAAGCGCGACGCCGACGTCAGCGCCCCGTGGGCCGACGACGCCGCCCTGTTCACCCGCCTCCTTGAGCGCGGCGAGTACGTCGACGATATCGAGGGCCAGCGCTGGGAGCGCGACACGTCGGCCCTGACGTACACGAACTGGTTCCGATCGCGCGGGGGCGTCGATCGGCCCCTCTCGATCGACGGCGACGCCCTCGGCGTCGAGCGCGATCTCGATCCCGAACAGTACGAGGTGACGTTCTTCGTCGTCTACGACCCGCGCGACGACCTCTGCTACCGGATCGAGGCCCCCTACGCGTTCACCCGCGACCCGGAGACCCGCGAGCGGCTGACGATGCAACTCCTCCAGGACGTGGCCATCGCGCACGGGCCGCCGACCATCGTCGAGAAGGCCGACGAACTCGCCCGGATCGGCCGGTCGGAGAAGCGATCGCTCCGCGAGACGCTCGAGACGCAGTTCGACACGAGCCAGGACCGGACCTACGACGATCACCGCTGGGACGAGGAGTATCGCTAGCCGTCCGGAGAACGACCGGCGGTCGGGCCGACTGCGACTGCGGATCTGGGACGTCCAGCGGTCATCCACCGATCGCGACCGCGAACACGGTCACTCGGCGTCGCTGTGATCGTCCTTCTCGACCTCGAACTCGACTGCGTCCGGATCGACGCCGATCCGGGCGAACTGCGTCCGGACGTGTTCTTTCGCCTGTTCGAGCGCCTGGTCGCGGGTGTCGAACCCCCGCGGCATCGGGGATTCGAACGCGACGTTTACCTCCCGGCCGTCGACGAGCTGGGTCGTTCCGCCGCTGTCAACCTCGTAGAACTCGTCACAGACCCAGACGTACGCGGCGTCTTCGTCGGGCGCGCCACGAAAGGAGGGGGCCCGTTCACCGCGTTCGTACAGCGTCCCGGTGAGTTCGGTCCCACCCGCGCAACCGCGTACCATGAGCATACGGTCCTCTACGTGGTGTGGACGCAAAAAGACCGTGGAGTCCGGCAGATCGACGGCCGAAACCGGAATCGCGGTTCCGAAATCACCCGCTACTGCAGCCGCCGATCGACGCGATCGCGAGTAAGCGCCGATAACGTTGGTTCGGGAGCCGACACTACCGCGATCGGCAGACGGTCACGAGAGCCGGAACGAACGCGCTACGTGCCGATATCGGGCGTATAGGGGAACTACTTCCGCGCCGGCAAAGTAATGTCACATTCACAACCCAAATCGTTTTGGAAACGGGCTTATCCCCCTTGCACCAGTTGCAGTGAGTAATGAGTTCGGACGCCCCAATCGGCGGTAGGAGTACGCGGGAGCCACCGACGACCGTCCCGGCGGAGTGTTACGACGCGCTCCGGAATCCGCGGCGGATCCGGATCCTCGAGATTCTCGGTAGCCACGGAGCGCGACTCGGCCTCGCCGAACTGACCTCGGAACTCCTCGCCCGGGAATCGCGCGACCTCGCGAACGGGCAGGCGCGCCACGACGTCCGCGTAAGTCTCGTCCACAATCACCTGCCACGACTGGCCGAGTACGACGTCGTCGACTGGGACGTCGGCACCGGCGCCGAACTCGTCGACTCGTTCCCGATCGCGCCGGCCCAGTTGTCGGCGTTGCTCGAGTACACCGACTGCGAAAACGGGGCCGCGATCCTCGAGACGATCGTCCATCCGGTCCGGCTTCCGCTCTGTTCGATCCTCGCCGACAGCGATCGGCCGCTCTCGCTCGACGAACTCGCCGCCGAACTCGCAGAGCAAGACGTGGTCGTCGACGCCGACCGGGCCAGGATCGAACTCCACCACTCGCACCTCCCCGCGCTCGAGGACGCCGCCCTCCTCGAGTACGACGCCGACTCCCGCCTGGTGAGCGAAACCGACTACTCGCTCCCCACGCTGGTCTGAGAACCACCACGGATCCACGAACCGTCTCGTCTCGATCGACGGAACCGTCGATACCCGAACGTCCGAACTCCCTTCCTGGCGTCCCCGTCGAACACTCGTCTGAACTCCCTTCCTGGCGTCCCTGTCGAACGCTCGTTCGTAGCCGCGTCTGCGACGGTTCAGTTCGACTGATCGTCCTCCCACGCGGATCGTCGCCGATCGGAGACAGTCCGTCGGAGGGAAACGTGTTTGTGGAACCGGCGGGATGACTGTACCATGACCGATCTGGGCGACTTTGGCGAGTTTACTGCGGACGGCGCCGACGATTCGGCCGCGGGCGGCGGAACCGACCCGGCGTCGACGGCCGACGACGAACCGGACGCCGCGGACGAGGACGAGTTCGAACATACGTCCGTCGAGCCACGCGGGGACGACGTCGGCATCGGAACCATCTGCGTCTCCCAGGGCCTTCGTATCGCCGAGGACGACGACGACACCTCGCTCCGGGCGTACGTCACCCGCGGCAACCGATCGTCGATCCGCATCGGGAGCTACCTGATCGCGTCCTATCCGGACGGGGAGTCGTTGTTCTGCCGGATCACGGGACTCGAGTACGCCCAGCAGTACCACGCGGACGACGCGACGGAGATCCACGCCCGCCGGGCGATGCGGACCGACGGCGTCGACGAGGCCGACTACAAGTTCGTCGCGAGTCTCGAGCCAGTCGCGATCCTGTACGACGACAGCGCGGAGCAAAGCTCCGCGAGCAGCCGGACGCAGTCCGGCGACGACGGGGAACTGAAGCGACGAATGACCGACCGCGTCCCGAAGCCCCAGACGGTGATCGAGCGGGCGACCGACACCGAGCAGATCAAGACTGGGCTGAAGATGCCCGACGACGGCGTCTTCCTCGGGCACCTCTCCGTCGGCGGCGAGAAGGTGAAGACTGCGGCGACGCCGCCGACGATCGACTATCGCCTCAAGGACGACTACGCGGCGGGCGATCCGCTCGTCTTCCGGCACACGCTCATCGCCGGCGGCACGGGGTCGGGGAAGACCCACGGCGCGAAGAACGTTCTGCGCCAGTATCTCGCCGACGAGCGCCGGTATCCCATGGAAGACGGCCGATCGGTCCAACCGGCGGTCGTCCAGTTCGACCCGCAGGACGAGTACGCCCAGATGCACGACGACAACCCCGATCTAGACGACGACTTCGCGCGACGGCTCGATCGGGAGGGGATCGCCTACGGTGGCCACGACGACACGACGGTGTTCGTCCCGAGAGTCGGGTCGGCCTCGTACTCGGCGGGCCACCACCGCGCGGAGCAGGTCGAGTTCACCATTCCGTTCACGATGGTCCACGAGAACCCGTGGCTGGTCGCGGGCAGCGGACTGAACGACAACCAGTACGGCGCGCTGACGAGCGTCCTCCTGCCCCGGTTCCGCGAGCAGTACGGCTGGGACGGGACCTACGACGAGTTCACCACCTTCCTCGACGATCCGGCCCTGCGCGAGGAACTCGACGAGTCCGGCCGGGTCCACGAGGCGACGTTCGACGCCGTGCGCCGGCGCGTGCTTGGCTTCGGGCACGTCTTCGACCAGGACGCTCGCCCGATCACCGACCTCGTCCACGAGTTCGTCCGCCCCGGCGGCCTCTCGGTCGTCCCGACCTACCACGTCAACGACACCCGGGCGACGGAGGCCGTCGTCCTCGCGCTCTCCTCGCTGCTGATCGACCAGAAGCTCTCGAACGATCCGACCTACGATCGGATCAAGGAGACGCCCCTCGTGCTCGGGATGGACGAGGCCCACAACTTCCTGACCGACGCGGACTCGGTGCAGGCGGGCAAGGTCATCCGCAAGTTCACCGAGGCCGCCAAGCAGGGCCGCAAAGAACGGCTGGGGCTGTTCCTCATCACCCAGGACCCCCAGGACATCGACGACGCCGTCTTCAAGCAGATCAACACCACGATCGTCCTGAACCTCGGCGACGAGGACGCGATCAAGAGCGTCAACATCCCCAGCAACCTCGAGTCGAAGGTGCCCTACATGGAGAAAGGACAGATGGTCGTCTACTCGCCGGACAATTCCGAACCCGTCGAACTGATCGGCCTCCCGAAGTGCCTGACCCGCCACGGGCGGGACTGAGTCGCCGATCGCTACGCGGCGCCGGCCACCGTCCGCTCGAAGAACGAGCCGACCTCGCTCGCGATCGCGTCGTGCTGGTTGACGAAGAAGTGGTCGGCCGAGAACGTCACGACCTCGTCGCCCCGCTCACGGGCTCGATCGACGATCGGCTCCCAGTCGACGGTCGTGTCGCGTTCCCCGTAACAGACCTGGACGGGACAGTCGAGTCGGCCGTAGGCCGCGACGGCGTCGAGATCGGGGCCGAGCCGCGCCGGCGGGGCGAGGACGGAGACGGCCGAGACGGTCACGTCCACGTCGGCCGCGGCGAGCAGTGACTGCGCGGCGCCGAAGCTGAAGCCGAAGACGCCGACGCGATCGGCCCGCTCGCTGGCCCATCGAATCGCGTTCCGGACGTCCTCGCGTTCGCCCTTCCCCTCGTCCCACGGCCCGTAATCGAACCGGAGGCAGGCCATTCCCGCCGCCGTGAGGGCCTCGCTCACCGCCGTCAGTCGCCGATCCGATCGCGAGCCGCCGTGCTGTGGATGGGGCGGACAGGCGACGACGATCGCGTCCGGGTCGGCCGCGGGTTCGTCGAGGGTTCCCCGGACGTCGCGACCGCCGGGAACGAGTACGTCGGTCATGTCCGATCGTTCGCACCGCCGCCCTTAGTAGTCACTGGACGGAAGCGGATCACTGGTCAGATTCGCCGGCCGACGTCTTCGAGGTCGAGCGCGTTCGAGCGTGGCAGCGATCGGACCAGCACGAGCGGGGCGGCGATCGGGTCACTGATATCGACAGTCTGAGTCGGTGAACGGACGACGTACGGGGTTCATTCCGGCCATGACTGTCGTTAATGTGATGTTTTTAAGGGTGCCGAGCGAGACGTATGAGTATGGGCATCCTCTCTCGGGCCTCGTACGTCATCCGGTCGAAGATCAATTCGGTGCTCAACCGGGCGGAAGATCCGACGGAGACGCTCGATTACTCCTACGAGCAGATGCGTGACCAGCTCCAGGACGTCAAACGCGGTATCGCCGACCTCACCACGCAGAAAAAGCGCCTCGAGATGCAGAAGAAACGCCTCGAGGAGAACGTCGACAAACACAACGAGCAGGCCCGCACGGCCGTCGAACAGGACCGGGAAGATCTGGCGCGACGCGCCCTCGAGAAGAAGAAGACGAAGATGAACCAGATCGAGGACCTCGATCGCCAGATCTCGGAGCTCCAGAACCAGCAGGATCGGCTGATCGAGCAGAAAGACGAACTCCAGACGCGCATCGAGGAGTTCCGCACCAAGAAGGAGACGATGAAGGCCCGCCACGAGGCCGCGAAGGCCAGTTCCTCGGTCTCCGAAGCGATGACGGCAACCGGCGAGGAGTTCGAGGACGTCGGCCGTGCGATCGAACGCGCCGAGGAGCAGACCGAGGACATGGAAGCCCGGGCGGCCGCCATGGACGAACTCCACGAGAGCGGCGCGTTCGACGACGTCCTGTCAGACAAGGACAGCATCGATCGGGAACTCGAGTCGCTCTCGACCGACAGCGGGGTGGAGGCCGAACTCGAGACGCTCAAGTCCGACGTCGGCGTCGAGGAGTCGGCCGCCGATCCCGACGCGGTCGACGAGGAAGAGATCGAGGAGGTAGCGAGCGAGGTCGACGACGAGGAGATCGAGAGCGAACTCGCGGAACTGCAGGACGAAGAGAACAAGTAAGCGGGTCGAACAGCACCGTTTTATGCTAGACAGGTCCCCCGTGAGCAGTGCTCCCGCCGCCGCTTCCCGATCGGTTCTCTCACGAGCGATACCTGTCGCGGGGGAAATACATAGGACCTCCCGGATCGAACGTAGCCGTATGGTCTCGAAGGACTCGCTGTCACTGACCGATCAGGCCGTCCTGCTCGGGGTCGTCGCGCTCGATCGGGACGGTGAGACGCCGGTGCAGACACCCGAACTCAGGCAAGTGTGCAAGACGCGGCTGGACGGCGTCGAGACGGTCGTCGGAACGCTCACCGAGGCGGACGTGATGCGATCGCTCTACCGCCTCGAGGACGAGGGTATCGTCGAGGAGATCGCCGGATCGGAGACGTCGCCGACGGGGAAGGGCCGACCCGCCTACGCGCTGAGCGAGGGTCCGGACGCGATCGTCGACGCGGTCGACGACGACCTCGCCGAGGCGATGGAGTCGTCCTCGTAGGGCGCGAGAGGGTGACTCGTGCTCATCGACCGCCGAGGTGTCGACGCCACGGACGGACCGAACTCACGTCGGCGTTCCCAGGACCGTGATGTCGTAGTCCGCGACGTCCGCCGGGGACTCGAGGACGACCACCTGGAACGACCAGGACGATCCGCCGTTCAGGTCGCCGGTACTGGCGAGGTACTGGCCGAGCATGTTGCCGGCGTCGTCGTAGACCCGCGTCCGGACTTCGACGAACTGGATCCGATCGGACCCCGTGTTCGCGACGATTCCCTGAATGGTCGAGCCGAGATAGTTGTCTTCGACGACGAACTCGTGTTCGATCAGCGAGAGCGGATCGAGCGGCGTCACCGAGGTGTTCGGTTCCTGTACGGCGACCGCCTCGGCCGCGGCCATCTGGGACGCCGATCGGTTGGAAACGTTACTGGCGTTTCTCGCGTCGACGGACCCGTCCTCGTAGGTCGGTTCGCCGTCGAGCCCGCCGCTGCCCGTACAGCCGGCTGCTGCAGCCGTGATACCCGCACCGATCGATGTGAGCAGTCGCCGTCTGCTCGTCGGCTCCGAGCGGGTCATCGCCGAGCGTGCGTCCGCGAGGTAGTTTCGTCACCGGGCATACGGTGATTCGACACCACGAACGTATTTCAGTGTAGGCCCTGAACCGACAGCGGTTGCGCCACGAGACGCCGATCGGACGTCCGTTCCGACGACGCCGAGTCGCAACGAATCCGTGGCCGACGCGGACACGAGCGGTGTATGCAACGCAGGGCCTTATTGTCGGGACGGTAGAACGTGTCGCCATGGGGCCTTCGGAAACCGACGAGACGCTCGAGAGCTACGGGGCGGACGTCGGGGTGAAATCGGGAGCGCTGGCTGGATTTCGCGAGTGGTTCATAGTCGAGGGCAATCGCGTCGTCGTCGCGGGGCTCCTGTCGATCGTCGTCGTCGCTCTCTTGCTCGTCCTGCGCGAACTCGGTATCGTCTCGTTCGTCGACCCGAGCACCGTCACGCGGGTCGCAAGCGGGATGATCGCGGGGACGTTCTCGCTGGTCACGCTGGTCGTCTCGGTCAATCAGCTCATCCTCTCACAGGAGTTCAGTGCGGCCGGCAAAGCGCGCGATCGACTCGAAGACGTCGTGGAGTTCCGACGGGACGTCGCAGCCGACACGGGCGTTCCGGCGAGTCCGGCGACGCCGACCGAGATCCTCGAACTGATCGTCGAATCGATCCGACACGACGCCGCCGCCTTCGCCGACGCCGTGGCGACTCACGACGACGGGCACGTCCGCGAAACGGTCACGCGGTACACGAACAGCGTTCGAGAGCGGACCGGGCGCGTCGACGAGGTACTCGAGACGGGAGAGTTCGGCTCGTTTACCGCCGTCTCGGCGGCGATCAACTACGACGAAGCCTGGCATCTGCACGTCGCCACCCACCTGCGTGGCGAATACGGGGATTCGCTGTCACCAGTCGCGACGGACCACCTCGACGACCTGATCGACTCGCTGAAGCTGTACAACGTGGCCCGCGAGCAGTTCAAGACGACTTACCTCCAGCGGGAACTCACCCGGTTCTCGCAGCTGACGATCTATCTTGGCGTTCCGGCGATCCTGTCCGCGATCCTCATCGGCCTCCTGTACGCCGATTTCGCCGGTCCGAGCATCAGTACCGTCGTCCTCCCCTATGTCGTCATCGCGCTGATCGTCGTCGGCCTCTCGCCGCTCGCCCTCCTCGCGTCCTACATCCTGCGAACCGCGACCGTCACGCGCCGGACCGCGTCGGTCGGCCCGATGATTCCCCAGAAGGACCCCGACGAAGGGCCGTTCGACGTGACCTACGGCGAGGATCGGTAGTCGCTCCCACTCGTCGGCGTCCTCGCGATCGAGCCGGGGCCGCACTGGCCGAGCCCGGAGTCGAGGCCGATCGGACGACCGCGGGTTTGCTCACTCCCGCGGGGGTATTTTATCCGCCGACGTCGTTCGTTCGGCACGGTCAATGAGCGATTCGGACTCGAGCGAAGTGCTGAGTCAGCGGGCCGGCGTCGGCAGCACGCGGCTGTGGGTGTTGCTCCGGCTGAACCGGTGGCTCTTCACGGCGGCGATACTGGCGACCGTGTTCGCCATCCTGGTCGGGTTCAGCTGGCTCGGACTCACGCCCCTGCGCGTGATCGTCCAGCGGCACAACGGCACCTTCTGGATCTTCTCGGCGTTCATCGGGGCGATCATCACCGGGACGTCGATCGTCGTCACGATCAATCAGCTGGTCCTCTCCCAGGAACTGGGGGCGGTCGGCGACCAACGCGAGCGCATGCAAGAGGCCATGGGCTTTCGCCGGGACATCGAGGATAAACTCGAGGAAGACGCGACTCCGCCCGAACCGGCGGCGTTCCTCTACGAACTCGTCGACGGCATCGAGGAGGAAGCGACCGATCTCGAACACGCGATGGCCGGCGGCCACAGCGACGAACTGCAGGCGAAGATCGACGACTACGTCGACGACGCCGTCGAGAACGCGCAGGTAGTCAAGGACGACCTCAAGAGTGCCCAGTTCGGGACGTTCGACGTGATCTGGAACGCGCTCAACTTCAACTACTCCCGGAAGATTTACGACGCCCGCAAGATCCGCGCCGAGCACGACGACGAACTGTCTGACGACGCTATCGAGGAGATCAGCGAGATGATCACACTTCTCAAGTTCTTCGGGCCGGCCCGCGAGCACTTCAAGACGCTGTACTTCCAGTGGGAGCTGATCAACCTCTCGCGGGCCCTGCTCTACATCTCGGTGCCCGCGCTGACGGTGATCGCGCTGTTCTTGATGTACGTCGACGGGAGCGCGCTTCCCGGGACGACGCTGGGCGTCGACAACCTCGTCTGGGTGACGAGCGCGGGCTTCGTCGTCGGAATCTCCCCGTTCGTCGTCTTCAGCGTCTACATCCTCCGGATCGCGTCGGTTGCCAAGCGAACGCTCGCGATGGGGCCGTTCATCCTCCGGGAGTCCGAGCGCGACGAGGACCTGGGGTAACCTACCCCCCTCGCTCGGGGCGCTCGTCGTGGTAGCGGGCCCGATCGGGGCGCTCTTTCGGGCGCTGGCGATCGGGCCGTTCATCCACCGGGAGTCGGGCCGCGGCGAAGAGATCGAGTGGGAGCCGTAGCGATCGGAGAGCGACAGAAACGGAAGGGGTTACCCCGTTCGACGACGAGTGAGCGACCGTGATCCTCGTCGTCTGCGGCCCGCCCGGTGCTGGCAAAACGACGATCACGAACCGGGTTCGAGACCGTCTCGCCCGACGGGGCGTGCGCGTCGAGAGCCACCACTCCGACGAGTTCTCGAGTCGCACGTACGAACGACTCTACGAACGGGTCTCCGGGGGACCCGAGAACGCCGTCCACCTCGTCGACGGCACGTTCTACCGGCGCGAGTGGCAGACGCAGTTTCGCACCCTCGGGGACGTCCGGTTCGTCCACGTCACGGCGAGCCTCGAGACCTGCCTCGAACGCAATCGGTCGCGATCGGATCCGATCGACGAGCAGGGCGTCCACGTGGTCTACCGGGAGTTCGCTGACCCGGACGCCGACGTCGTGATCGACACTGACGACTGCACCGTGACGGAGGCGGTCGATCGGATCGTGGCCGCGCTGGCGGCGTGGGGCTGGCTCGCGGCGGCCGCCGAGTAAGTCCACAGGAGAGTGTTCAGGGGCCGAGAACGGAGAATTCGCCCGGGAGCAGATCGGGAGTCGCCTCGTCCGGCAGTACGTCCCAGCCGAGCGCGTCCTCGCCGGGGTCCGCGTCCGTCTCGAAACTGGCCTCGTCTGCGGGGTCTCGATCGCGGTACTCAGCCGGCGGCGCGTCGTGAGCGTAGACGCTCTCGGGGTGGTCGACGGTCCAGACGTGGAGCAGACAGGGCGTGCGACAGGGAAGTCGGACCTCGCCCCCCTCGTAGTCCCCCTCGTATACCTGCCGGTAGTACCACCACGCGAACCGCGAGGGGAGCCCCGCGTGGTGGTGCCACGGGGAGCAGCGATCCGGAGACTCGCCGTCGTCGCCGGTCTCCGACTCGGGGACGGCGGGGGCAACCCCGTCCTCGTACGTGACGTCGGCGGCCGCGTCGTAGATCACGGGCGGCGGCGAGACCGAGGCGCCGTCGACGGTCGCGACGAACATGACGCCGATCGGCCGCCAGGACTCGTTATCGACGAGTACGGATTCCGGCCGATCCGGGTCCAGAAGCGCCTCGTCGCCGATGTACTCGGGGCTGAGCCAGTGGGAGTAGTCGCTGTCCCCGCCCAAGGTATCGAAGTACGGCTTGAAGTCGTCGTCGAGCAACGACCCGACGTCCGGGTACCGGTCCGAGAGCGTCTCCGCGACGGCCGCCTGGAGTTCGACCGTCACCGGGTGGTCGTCGGCGCAGCCCTCCAGGCTGCCCCCCGCGCAGTGGCCGTGACTCGGCTCGATCGTCGCCTCGGGACAGCGCCGATCGATCCGCGCTCCGTGCGATTCGGCCTCGGCCTCGCCCTCGCTGGCCCGCGCGGATCCGACGGCCGACAGCGCGACCGCCCCGCCGGTCGCCTGCAGAACCGTTCGCCGGGACAACCGCGAGGAATCGCGTCCGTCCTCGTACCCGTCTTGCATGACGTGTGTCGTCACGGACCCCACGACCGTAAACGACAGTTGGGATCAGTTCTAGAGGATCGGTCACTACTATTTACAGCATCACGATCGCAGATGCCGAACAGCAAGCGACCGCAGACGCCGAGCGGAGACCGCGATCGGTCGTCGAAGCCGCCGGTCGGCTACTCCGTGACGGCGCCGGTTCCCGGCCGATCGAGCCCCGCGAGGTCGATCTCTCCGCCGGGCATCGGGACGCCGTCGTAGGGGTCCTCGGCCAGCAGGAGCGACCCGTCGAGGTCGGCGTAGTCGAGCAGCGGCGCGAGGTGGCAGGCCGCCGCGATCGACGCGTTGGATTCGGTCATACAGCCACACATCACCTTGAGGCCGTGAGCGCGCGCGGCGTGGATCATTCGCCTGGCCTCCCGCAGGCCACCGCATTTCATGAGTTTGAGGTTCGCGATGTCGCACCGGTCCGCAATCCGCGGGATGTCGGTCAGCGTCTCGCAGGACTCGTCGGCGGCGATCGGTAGCGCCGCCCGCTCGTAGACGTAGCGCAGTCCAGCCGGATCCTCGGCGGGGACGGGCTGTTCGACGAACGCGAGGTCGTACGCGGCGAGCCGATCGATCTTCCGGACGGCCTCGCGGGGCGTCCAGGCCTCGTTGGCGTCGACGAACAGGCTGACGTCGGGGGCGACCGATCGGATCGTCTCGACGATTTCGACGTCGCGATCGGTGCCGAGTTTGACCTTCAGCGTGGTAAAGCCGCGGTCGAGGGCCGTCTCGGTCTTCTCGCGCATGGTCTCGGTGTCGTCGAGGCCGATCGTGTAGGAGGTCTCGAGGCTCTCGGCCGGATCGAGCCCCCAGTACCGGTACAGCGGGAGGTCGAGCCGTTTCGCGACGAGGTCGTGGAGCGCGACGCTGACCGCACAGCGGGCCGACGGGTTGCGCCGGACGGTCTCGCGCATCCGCCGCTCGATCCGATCGAGCTGGTGCGGATCGCCGACCTCCTCGACGACCGCGAGCAGGTCGGGGAGCACGGCCGTCACGGTGTCGACGGTCTCCCCGTAGTGGGACGACGGCGCGGCGCCGCCGACGCCGACCGTTCCGTCGTCGTCCTCGACGCGGACGGTCACGACCGCCGACTCCGTTTGCGTCCCGCGGGCGATCGTGAACGGGTACTCGAGCGGCAGCGAGCGGCGCTCGAAGTCGGTGGCGAGCGTCATTCGAGCAGGGCCTCCAGCAGGTCGGCGGTGTCGTACCGGATGACGTCAGTCGCGGGCGCGCCGAGTTCGTCGGCGTAGTCGGCGACCGCCTGCTCGGCCGCCTCGTCCTCGAGGTGGGCGGTGTTTATCGCGCCGGCGACGACCGGGGCCTCGCTGACCGGTGCCGAGAGATCCTCGTAGAGGTCGACGTAGCTCTCGATCGGCGGCAGGGGGAACGACTCGTAGCCGTGGATGGCCTCGCGACCGGCGACGTGACAGAGCACCAGTTTGTCGGGCATCGCGCCGTGGAGGATACCGCAGGTGACTGCCGAGTATGCGGGGTGGACGATACTGCCCTGGCCCTCGACGAAGAGGTAGTCGTACTCGTCGCCCTTCTCGACGATCATCTCCTCGACCGCGCCCGCGGTGAAGTCGGAGACGACCCGGTCAATCGGATTCCCCCAGCCCTCGATCATGATCCCGGTCTGGCCGGTGGGGATCACGGCGGCGTCGTAGCCCGCCTCGCGGGCGTCGCGGGCGAGTTCCATCGAGACGGTCATTTTGCCGACCGAGCAGTCGGTGCCGACGGTGAGGATCACTTCGGCGTCGACGTCGCCGGCGACGCCGTCCGCGACGGTCAGGTCATCGGACGGCTTGCGGACGTCCCACAGGTCGCAGTCGTTCTCGGCGGCGAGGGCGGCGAACTCCTCGTCGTCTTCGAGGAAGTAGTGGAGCCCGGAGATGACGTCGCAGCCGTACTCCAGGGCCGTGCGGACGTCCTCGCGCCAGCTTTCGTCGAAGTCGCCGCCGATCGGCGCGATGCCGATCAGCAGGGCGTCGACGTCGTCCGCCCCGAGGTCGGCCATCCCCTCGACGATCGGGGCGTCCTGGACGTCCGGAACGTAGTCGGAGACGCGATCGCCGGCGGTCTCTCGATCGAGGACCGCGGCGGCATCGTAATCGGCGTACCTGAGGACCCCGAGGGCCGTCTTGGCTCGGTCGGGGAACTTCTCGTGTGCGAGAATTGCGACGCGCATACCGGATGGTAGTCGAGGGAGTATTTAACCCTGAAGACCCGCGGCCGATCGCGCGAACGGGCCCGAGTGCGACGATCGGCCGGCGATCAGAGCACCTGCAACTCCGTCGTCCAGAACGATCGGTGGGCGTCCGAAAGCGCCGACTCGGGGCCGCCCGTCGCGTCGACGGCCGCCGTCGCGTCCGGATCGAGGGCCGCCTCCTCGGCGAGCGTCTCGACGACGCCGCGCTGGCCCACGAGGTAGAGCCGGTCCGTGTTGGCGGCCTCCACCGACGAGGTCAGCGCCTCTCCGCACCGATCGAGGTGGGCGTCGATCTGCTCGTCGCGGATGCGCTCGAACCGGGCCTGCGAGAAGCCGCCTTTCGAGTGGCTCCCCTTGACGTCGCTCTCGAAGCCGCGGTAGTCGACGCGCTCACCGTCCTCGTACGTCCCGACTGCGAACAGGTCCGCCCGGACGAGCGCGAGCGCGTACCGGCCGGTCGGCAGGAACCACTCCCGCTCGATCGTGAACCGATCGGCCCACGCCGGGTCGCGATCGGGCAGAACCGGCGGGTCGAGCGTCACCGACACGAGGCCCGCGTCGTCGACGCAACAGAGACAGGGCGCGGCGTCGTCGACCAGCGCGACGCGATCGCCGAGGACCGCCTCGAGATCGTCTCGTACGGGACCCGGTCCTGCCTCCCCGATGGGGGCGGTGAACGCCCCCTCGGGGCCGGTTCGGACCGACGCCAGCCGATCGAGGACCTCGGCGAGGCGCGGCCCGCGCAGGTGTTCCCGACGACGGACCGTCGGGCCGGAGTCGTCGGTCTCGACCCGATCGAGTTCGCCCTCGAGTTGCGCGATACGGTCTTCGAGCCGGTTCACCTCCGCCTCGGCCTCCTGTCTGGCCGTCGCGGCGTCGGCCCGGCGATCGGATTCGGCCTCGTACCGCTTTCGCAACCGCTCGTTTTCCTCCTCCAGGTCGTCGATGCGCTCTTTCAGCGAGGCGCGGCCGAGCAACTCGTCGAGCATCTGGCGACATACGCGAAGCGGGAGTACTTTTAGGTTCCGGCACCGGGGAAGTCGTCGTCGAGGTCGGGACGGGGCGCCTCCCAGCCGCCGGCGAACTCGAGCAACTGCTGGGCGCGCTCGCGGCGGGCGAGCAACACCTCCCGGAGGGATGGAGGATTCCGGACGTCGGTCCCCTCGAGCATCGACTCGGGAAGCGCCAGCGTGTCCGCCGGGACGGCGTCGTCCCCGTGGACCGGGAAGTGACTCGATTCGAGTTTCATCACGAGCGGCGCGTCGAGCCGTTCGAGTCCCTCGCCGCTCGCGTACACCTCCTCGTTGATCCGTTCGTGCTGGTCGCGCTGCATAAGCGCGCGATCGCTCTCGGTCGGCGTCACGTAGAGTCGTCCGAGATAGTAGCTCCGCGAAAACACCTCGAACATGCTACCTAGTGACACGGGACGGAACGACATAACTATTGGCAGACAAATATAAGCCGACGCGCTTTCAGCGGACTTTGACCGTCCGGGACGACGTTCACTGCTGACGAACAGTGTAGCGATCGGGACGTTCAAGCATAGTGAAACCGATCGGACGCGGCCATCAACGGGTGCCTGAACCGGCGACCGGGGGCTGTCGATCTACCGGGACGGAACGCCCGATCGACGGCGCCTAGAATCGTTGTAAACACTCCAAACGAATCTCAACCGTCGAGAGTGTCGATTGAACGGTTCGAACGAAGGTTCGTCTTTTTAGGACGTTGGGCAGTACGATGGTGCAATGAGCTCCAGACGGGCAATTGTCCTCCTCGTGTTGGCAACCGTCGTCGGTCTCACGATCGCCCCCCTCGGGAGCGGCGCCGTCGTGGGTGCGATCACCGAGACCGAGACCGAGGCCGCCGACGAGACGGCGGCGAACACGACGGTCTCGACGTTCATGCAGACGAGTACGGCGGACGCCGAGAGCACCGTCGACGACGAGATGTTCGAGGCCAGGTACGAGGCCGCCGACGACGAACGAAAAGCCGCGATCGTCGCGGAGCGAACCGACGCGATCGAGGCCGAACTCGCGGCCCTCGAGGACGAACGCCGGACGCTTCGCGACCAGCGTGACGAACTCTCGAACGGACAGTACCACGCCCGGATGGCGAAACTGACGGTCGAGATTGCCGGACTCGAACGAGCGATCGAGAAAACCAGTCCCCGGGCCGCCGAGACAGGTGTCGCAGAGGAACGCCTCGAGACCCTCCATCAGAACGCCTCGGACCTCGCCGGACCGGAGGTCGTGGAGATGGCCCGCGGGATGGCGGGCGCCGATCGAGTGCCCGGTCAGGGGCCACCGGACGATCGTGAGACCGGGGCGCCGACGGAGGACGACCAGTCCTCCCAGGAGAAGCCGGGAAACGGTGAGCAACCGGGTCAGACGGACGAGGAGGACGGCTCGGGCGATGGCCCGCCGGACGAGACCCCCGACTCGAACCAGGGTGACGACGGGGAAACCGAGAACGACAACGGCGGGTAACCGGGGACCAGCGGCGACGACAGTACCGAGTGACGCCGTTCCCGGCCCGGCGCGCGACGACACCCGTTTGCGGTGCCGACTGTCGGGGCCGACGATCCCGCACGACCTGCGGAGAGAAGACACGCTTTTCAGCGGTGACCGCTTACGGACACCCGATGGACTCCGCCGCGTTGCTCGATCTACTCGGGAACGAAAATCGGAGGCGAATCCTCCGGCTACTCGCCCGAAAACCTTGTTACGTGACCGAAATTTCGGAGTACCTCGGCGTGAGTCCCAAGGCGGTCATCGAACACCTCCGGAAACTCGAGGAGGCGGGGCTGATCGAGAGCCGGGTCGACGACCAGCGCCGGAAGTACTTTCATATCGCCAGGAACGTCAGGCTCGAGGTGAACGTCTCGCCCTACGGCTACGCGAGCAAGAGCGCCTATCCTGCAAACAGCAGTCTGGACATCACGACCTGCCGGCACCTGTCGCTTGACGTCTCGTGGGACGAGACGGACGACCTCGACGACCTGCTCGCGTCCCTCGAGGACCTCGAACAGCTGGAAAACGAGCTCTCGTTGGCCCAGCGGTGGGTCCAGGGACAGCTCTGTGACGTCCTCGATCGGATCTCGGAGGAAATCGGTGCCGGCCCCGAGAGCCGCATCTACGCCGACGTGCTCGCGAGCATCCGATCGGAGCCCAAGTCCGTCGGCGACCTCAGCGAGGACGTCGGCGCACCCCGCGAGGTCGTCGCGGAGTTGCTCGAGGTGATGGCCGACAACGGCGTCGTTCGACGAACCGAACGCGGCTGGGAGCTGGCGACGAACCCCCACCCCGAACCGGAACAGGACTGACGACGCGACGGCTCATACAGATCATTGGAACGTTTTACCGGTGATCGCCCGACCAGGGCGCGGTCACCGGTGAAGAATCACAACGGACCGTATCACTCGACGTCGCGTCGCAGTCCGTCACGCAGGTCGCGGCCGAAGTAGTAGCCGCCGACACACGAGAGCAGGCCGACCGTCGCGCCGACGGCCACGATCGCGCGGCTCGACCCGGCGACGGCGATAACGGCGTGGTTTGCCAGCGCGGCCAGCGCACCGACGGAGACGCCGGCGGCCGTCGTCTCGAGGTAGCGCCGTTTCGACGCGACGAGCCCGATCGCGAAGGCGACGGCGAACATGCCAGCGATCCGACCGCCGATCGGGAGGATCGTATCGCCGACGAACAGTCCAGCGCCGAGCGCGAGCACGAGCGCGAGGAACGCTTTCGGGGAGAAGTACTCGCTCGGCGAGTGAGACGGCGCGAGTCGGGAGAGGCGGGAGGCGCCGGCCTCGGTGTCGGTGCTCGCCTCAGCGGTCGCGTCCGACTCGGCGTCGGCCGATCGCCACCACGAGCCGGATTCCATCGGCTCGTCGCCGGGCGCGTCCCGGCCCGTCGATCGGTCCCGCGACGGTCCCGCGTCGGCACCCGAACCGGAGAGCAACTCCGCCGTCTCCTCGAGGAGCTCGTCGGTCGACCGGGCATCGCCCTCCCGGGACGCGGTCACCTCGTCCGAGCGATCGCTCATGATCGAGGTGACGTGGGCCGGCGGCAAGGACCTTTCCCATCCACGGATTAGCGGAAGGTCGGCCGCACACGGCCAGCATGGCCTATAGTAGCCACTGAAACGAGTTACACACTGCTCGAAAAGCCGTCCTGCGATCGGGTGTGCAGTGGCTTTCAGTGGCTACTAAAGCTGACGGCGGCTGCGGTCGGGACGGTCATCGCCAGGACTGGCGCGTTCGTCCTCGTGGAGGTCGCGAACAACGACTCCCCGACCCGAGTACCCCGACGCTGATGACCGACCTGGTACGGCCGATCGGGGCGGCGATCGGGCGCCGTGGGTTCGCGATCGGGGCGGCGTTTCCCCTCGCCGCGGGGGCCGCCGACGGGCTAACCACGAGGACCACCGCCACGGGCTACGCGTCCGGAGAGCGGAGTTCCACTGTGCGAGCGACGGGGCACGTCTTTTTTACCCCCGATGAGGTACCGGTACGCAGTGAGTACCGAGTTGATCGTGTTCGGGGCCGTCGCGATTCTGCTCGGGGTGGGGTTACTGTCCGCCGCTCGACGCTTCTATCCGCGGCTCGAGCTGGCGGAGGACGCGCTGTCGACCATCCGACTGTTGACCGCGCTGATCGCCGCGGTCCTCCTGCTGACCGGAGCAGGGCTGATCCTCCTCGGACTGATCACGTAACCCGACGCCGCGCAGGGAAAGCGTGCCTTCAAGTCGAACGCTGCGCAACGGCCACGCATGAACCCAGGCGACCGCGTCCGCGTCGACCGCGCGGACCGCACGTACGACGGCGTGGTGCTCCCCTCCAGCACGGACGACCACCTCGTGGTGAAACTCGAGGGCGGCTACAACGTCGGGGTCGATCGGGCCGACGCCGACGTCACCGTCCTCGAGGAGGACGTCTACCGGATCGACGGCGCGAGCACCGACGAGAGCGAGTCGACCGTCGAGTTCGACGACGACCTGCCGACGATCGCGCTGATCTCGACCGGCGGGACGATCGCCTCGACCGTCGACTACCGGACCGGCGCCGTGACGGCGCAGTTCGACGCCGAGGACGTCCTCCGTGCGGTGCCGGACCTCGCGGGTCGTGCGAACTATCGCGGGCGAGTCGTCGCCAACATCCTGTCGGAGAACATGGAGCCGCCGATCTGGCAGGACCTCGCCGAGGCGGTCCACGAGGAGATCGAGGCCGGTGCCGACGGCGTCGTCGTCATGCACGGGACCGACACGATGCAGTACTCCGCGTCGGTGCTCTCGTTCATGCTCGACACGCCCGTCCCGATCGTCTTCACCGGGAGCCAGCGCTCGGCCGATCGGCCCTCCTCGGACAACGTGATGAACGCCGTCTGCGCCGTCGAGGCCGCCAAGAGCGACTGCGCGGAGGTGCTGGTCTGTATGCACGCCTCCGGGAGCGACGACGTCTGCGCGCTCCACCGCGGCACCCGGGTTCGCAAGAACCACACCTCCCGACGGGACGCGTTCGAGACGATCGGCGCGAGGCCGCTGGGCGAGGTCGATTACGAGAGTGAAACGGTCGAGTTCCGCCGCGAGCACCGGGAACGCGGCGAAGCGGACCTCGCGATCGAACCCGACCTCGAGAGCGACGTCGAACTCCTGAAGTTCACGCCCGGAATGGATCCCGCGTTCCTCGACGTCGTCGAGGGATGTGAGGGGCTGATCCTCGAGGGAACGGGACTCGGCCACGTTCACACCGATCTCATCCCGCGAATCGAGGAGTTGATCGAGAACGGGACGACGGTCGTCATGACGAGTCAGTGCCTCGAAGGGCGGGTCTGCGATCGAGTCTACGACACCGGCCGCGACCTGCTCGACACGGGCGTGATCGAGGCCGGCGACACGCTCCCCGGCACCGCGAAGGGCAAACTGATGTGGACGCTGGCGAACGCCGACGACGTCGAGGAAGCCATGCGCACCTCGCTGGCCGGCGAACTGCAGGATCGATCGGTCCCCTGGGAGTGATCGACCGTGAGCGCTGACGGGGAGCGATCGGCGAGCGACGAGCGAATCGAGATCCGCCGCGCGAGACACGACGACTACGACGACGTCCTCGCGTTCACGGGCGACCTCTGGAGCGATCGGGGCGGCGACTACATCCCGCGGATCTACCACGAGTGGCTCGAGGACGACGACGACCCGAAGAAGACGTTCGTCGCCGCGGTCGACGGGACGGTCGTGGGACTCGTCCAGGGCGTCATGGTCTCGGCCGACGAGGCGTGGTTCCAGGGGATGCGCGTCCACCCCGACTACCGGCGACTGGGCGTCAGCACCCGGCTGAACGAGGCCGGCTTCGCCTGGGCACGCGATCGGGGCGCGACCGTCGGCCGGATCATGGTGTTCTCGTGGAACACGGCCGGCCTCGGGGCCGCCCGCGCGGGCGGCTACGGGCCGGTGACGGAGTTCCGGTGGGCACACCCCGAGCCGAACTCGGACGAGGCTGAGATCGACGCCCCCGAAACGCACCGGGTCACGAACGACCCCGCCGCCGCCTGGCGCTACTGGACCCACAGCGACGCGCGAACCCACCTCGACGGACTCGGCCTCGCTCCCGAGGAGACGTGGGCCGTGCGAGAACTCGTGCGGGACGACTTCGATCGCTTCGCCGACGAGACGGTCGTCTTCGCCGTCGAGAGCGCAGGCGGACTCGCGGGTGCGGCCTACCGGACCCGGACGGTCGAGCGATCGGCGGACGGTGAGGACGCAGACAGCGACGATGCGGCGGCCGACGACCGCGACGACGCCACTGAAACGTGGGCCGAGTACGGCGTCGCCGCCTGGGAGGACGTCGACGCGACCCGATCGCTGTTCGCGGCGATCGCACGTGACGCCGCCGACCTCGGGGCCGATCGGACCCGCGTGCTGATTCCCGAGACGGTCGCGGCCGTCAGCGACGCGTCCGCTGCGGGGAGCGAGGTGTCCGACGAACCGGACTTCGTGCTCGGGATCGACCTCGCCGCGGACGCGATGGCGTCCGAAGATCGGGTCGGGTGAATCACGGACTATCGGGCGGGTAATCGGGTTCTACTCCCCGTTCTGACGGTTGCTTCTCGACATCGTTCCAGGACCGGTGAACGAATAGCTATACCGCTGGATTCTGTAGTAAGAACTATGCTAACGAGTGCCACGGGTTCGCCGATCGACGACGTCGAGTTCCTCGCGCGCTCGGAGCATCGGGTGACCGCGCTGGCCGCCCTGGCCAGGCGGCCCCAAAGCCGGGCCGACCTCCGGGCTATGACCGGCGTATCGAGGTCCACGATCGGGCGCACGCTCCGCGCGTTCGAAGATCGGTCCTGGATCACCAGGGAGGGACGACACTACGAAGCGACGCAACTGGGTGCCTTCGTCGCGGCGGGGATTCAGAAATTGCTCGAGCAACTCGAGACCGAGCAGACGCTTCGGAACGTCTGGGCGTATCTCCCGGACGACGCGGACGGGTTCTCGATCGAGATGGTCTCGGACGCGGTCGTGACGGTCGCCACGGCCGACGACCCGTACCGCCCGGTGAACCGCTTTACGTCTCTGCTCCGGGAGACGGATCGATTCCGGGTCGTCGGGTTCGACGTGGCCCTGCTCGAACCGTGCCGGGACGACCTCTGTGAGCGGATCGTCGCGGGGATGCCCGCGGAGATCATCACCTCGCCCAGCGTCGCCACGTACATCCGCTCGACCGATCCCGAGCAGTTCGCCGAGGCTCTGGAAAACGGCAATCTCACGGTCCGGTTGCGCGACGACCTGCCGTCCTACGGGATCGGGATCTTCGACGATCGCGTCGCGATCAGCGGCACCGATCCCACCAGCGGAACGGTCCAGACGGTGATCGACACCGACGACCCGGCGGCACGCGAGTGGGCGGAGTCGACGTACGAGTCCTACCGACGCGAGGTTCCGACGCTCAGCCCCGAGACACCCGTCTCCTGAATCCGCTCACGAAACCACCGCTCCGGCGACGATCGCCGGGCGACTGTGAGCGGACACCGGGGAGCACCAGCAGTCACGTCGGCTTGCAGCCGGTGACTGTCGGTCACCGAGTGACCAGATAGCAGTCCCTGCACGGCGTTCACGGGATACCTATCTAATCCGGACGGGCGTAGCGATATCTGCGGAGAGAATCATGAACGACGCACACAAACTCGATTGCGAATCGGCGGAAGCAGATTGCCGGTTCGTTATCCAATCGGAAGACGAGACGGAAGCGATCGAACTGGCCAAGAACCACATGAAAGAGGTCCACGGACAGGAGTATACGGACGAGGAACTCCAGGAGAAACATCTGCAAGTCGTGTGAGCGACCCTCGACGGAGTTCAGCGATCGGTTCCGAGACGGAACCACCCGTTCGGGCCGGTTCGACCTGCGGCACGGCGACCGGGCCGACTTGCAACTGGTGACCGGCGTTCGACGGGTGCAAGGAGGGCAGTGCCCGGGAGAACGCCACGGGATACCTATCTACCCCGGACGAGCGTAGCGACTCTCATACAGAGGCGAAACGAACCCATGACAGCATCGGACGGTCGCACGGTTCAGAGTGCAGGCGGTGATCGAGCGTGACTGGATCACTCGACGTCGACAAACTCGAACGGGAGGTCAAGGGCGTGTACCGGGCCGTCGCCGAGACCCCCGACGAGGAGTTCCACTTCGAGACGGGGCGCCCGCTGGCGTCGCGACTCGGCTATCCCGACGCGGATCTCGACGCAGTCCCGGAGGCCGCGGTCGAGTCCTTCGCAGGCGTCGGCCGTCACTTCGAATTCGTCGACGTACAGGAGGGCGACGACGTGCTCGATCTGGGGTGTGGCTCCGGCACGGACGCGTTCGTCGCTGCGCGTCACGTCGGCGAGACCGGAAGCGTGACCGGGCTCGATATGACTGCGGAACAACTGGAGAACGCACGCCAGCTCCGCGACGAGGGCGGATTCGACGCCGTCTCGTTCGAACCGGGCTACGTCGAAGACCTCCCGTTCGCGGACGAGTCGTTCGACGTCGTGATCTCGAACGGCGTCATCAACCTCTCTGCGGAGAAAGAGCGGGTCTTCCGGGAGGTGAACCGGGTACTCAGACCGGGCGGACGACTCGGCCTCTCGGACATCATCAGCGAGACTCAGATGCCCGACAGCATCAAGACGAACGCGGATCTCTGGGCGGCGTGTATCGGCGGCGCCGAACAGATCAACGACTACACCGCGATGATCGAAGCGGCCGGCTTCCGCGACCTCGAGATCAGGGAGAACCCGCGGTACGACTTCATCTCGGAGCAAGCACAGGGGGCGTGCCAGAAGTACGGCGTGAAGAGCATCTCGCTCGCGGCCCGCACCACCGATAGGAGCCACTGACCGTCGGTGGCACCTGGAGGCCGATCCGCCTTTCCGGCCCGCCGTTGCCCGTCGCAAAATCGATCGACAGACGAGACCGGTGCTGGCGATCGATCGCCCGCCGATCGCGGACCCCCCGCGCGGACTCATACTACCGGACACGTTACCACCAGACCGCGCCTCGCGGCCGATCCCTGCGGGTAGCGACCGCCCGAGTGCGACCGGTCCGTGTACCGGTTGGTCCGGGAGTATCAGCCGCCGCTGACCGGCGGGAACAGGGCCAGTTCGTCGCCCTCCTCGAGTTCCGTCTCGAGACCCTCCTCCTCGACGAGGACGTTCGTCCCGTTGCGGAGGACGTTGATCTGCGATCGAAGGTCGCCGTCGCCGTCGAGCACTCGCCCCTCCAGTTCGGGTGCGGCGGCGAGCAGGTCGTCGAGTGCGTCCCCGACGGTGTCGCCGGCGTCGGCGTCGACGGTGACGTGTTTGTCGCCCGCACGTTCGGCGAGATCGGCGAACAGGTTCCACTCCGTGGGCATAGATGGCGCTATCGGTGCCGAGGTCAAGTAGCTACCGCTCCGGCCGACGACCGACGGCCTCCGGGTCCACGTCGACCGCCCCGTCGGCCTCGTCGATCGATCCGGTCGAGAGCCGTCGCAGGGCCGCCGGCCGCGCCAGGGCGTAGGCGACGTCGCCCGCGTCCAGCGTGGTGTCGTCGGCCGGCAGTGCGATCGGATCGCCGCCCCTGTCGATCGCGAGCACGAGCGCCGGGAGGGACCCGACGGCAGCGCCCGCGAGCGGGCCTCCCTCGTCGACGGCGAACGTGGTCACCGTCTCGTCGGCGGCCCGGAGCAGGGAGACGAGATCGCGTTCCACGCCCGGGTTTCCGGGGAGAGTCACGAGCCGATAGTCGGCGTCGGGTTCGAGTTCCGCCGCGTCGTCGGCGTCTACGGCGACCGTCACGACGTCGTCGGCGGTGCCGCGGAGTTCGCCGCGAGTGACCCGCCGGTAGGCGTCGCCGTCGCGGCGCCAGAGGCGGACGGCGTCACCGGGACTCGCGTCGGCTGCCGGATCGCCGCGGAGTGCGACCGCGACGGTCCCCGGCGCGAGCGTCGGTCCGATTCCGGCCGGCCGACTCCCCAGCGCGAGGTACTCGATCGAGCCGTCGGCGGCGAACTCGACGTCGACGTGGCCGATGCCGTGGTCGCGCGCGAGCCGATCGACGAGTCGCTCCCGGAGCTCCTCGACGTCGAGTCGCCGCGGAAAGTGAACCGTCTGGCCGGCGAGGTCCGCCTTCGTCGCGTCGTCGACGGGGTCGTAGCCGTCCACGTCCTCGATCTCCTCGGGGAGTTCGAGGGTCACCACCCGGCCGGCCGATCGCACGAGTTCGGTCACGTCGTCGATCGACCGGGGTGTCGCGAGTGCGAACACGTCGCGGGCGAGGCGGTCACCGATCCGCCGGCCCCCGTCCGCGGCGATCGCGCTCACGGCGAACGTGACGACCGTGTAGACGGCCGTCTCCGGGTCGAGAAGCGCCGACGTGCCGAGAACCGCGTCCTGGAGCGCGGCGGTGGTATTCAGCCAGATCGCGACCGTCGAGATGCCGAGCAGGACGCCGACACCCTCCGGGAGTTCGTCGGCGCTGTACCACCGGAAGGCGACGGCCGCGACGGCCGCCGTGCCGCCAGCGAGGATCGCGAAGCCCAGAAGGCGAACGAGCAAGTCCAGCAGCGCCTCCAGGGAAGCCGCCTGGGCGACCGCGATCACGCGGCATCACCCCCAGCAGTCGCGATCGGGACGATCGCGGCACCGCTCATCGGCCGATCGCCTCCGCAAAGTCCTCGACGAGCGCCTCGGGACCCGCGACGAACGCCTCGTCGCCGGGCGCGAGCGATCGTTCGATCCCGGGACCGAACACCCAGCCGTGTCGACGACCGCCGGTCTCGCTTCCCTGTCGCCGGACCGCGACGACCGTCACGTCCGCCGTCGATCGCGGATCCGCGGTCCCCTCCTCCGCCTCCACGGTGATCCGCCGGATCGCGTATCCGGCCCGTTTCACCAGGGCGAACGCCTCGAACTCGCGATTCGTCCCTCGGGATCGGACGACGAGTCGCGGCCGATCGGCCGCGAGCAACGGGTCGACGTCGCGCCGGGCGACGGCGATCGTGACGCGACCGATTCCTCCGGGACTGGCCCCGGAACGCCGCGCGGGGGCCTCCACCGGAGACGCTGCACCGCCGTCCGGGAGCGTCGTCTCGTCCGACACCGCGTCGTCACCGTCGCCGGCCACGGTGTCCTCGGCGTCGGCGTCGGTCCGAACGCTCAGGACCGTCCCCCGGATCGGCCGCTCGGCCGTCCGGAGGACCGCCTCGTCGCCACGGGCCAGCCCGGTCGGGACGAGCGTTTCGATCGAAACCGCCCGCGTTCCCGCCGGCACGCGCCGCGAGAGGGTCCCGGACGGGGGTGCGGCGGCGATCGTCGCCCGCCCTTGCTCGTCGATCGAGACGTCGACGTCCGATAGGTCGTGGTCGGTTCGGAGCCGTTCCGCGAGGCGGACCTCGAGTTCCGACAGCGGGAGGTCGGCGGGAAGCCTCCACGACCCGGTCCTGAGCGTCCGCCGGAGATCCGCCGGGAGCGGCGGATACCCCTCCATGTCGCGGATCTCGCCGATCGGCCGGATCGTGACCTGGCCGACGGTCCCGACGAGTTCGACGACGTCCGCCGAGAGCGTCCGCTGGCGGAGCGCGGTCAGCGAGAGTCGCCGCGGCAGTTCGGCACCGAGTTTGTCCCCCTGGTTGTGCGCGTACAGCGCGAGCATCAGGACGACCAGTACCGCGACCAGCAGCCGCGGCGATTGCGCGATGGTCGGTTCGACGAGGCCGAGCAGTCCGCCCTGAACGCTGGCGATCGACAGCGCGAGCACGACCACACCGAACCCGGGGAGCGTGACGCCGCTGAAGTACCGGACGAGAAAGCCGAGCGAACCGGCGACCAGCGCCGGGACGATACCGGTCAACAGTCCGAGGTAGACGCCGAGCAGGATCTCGACTGGGAGCGTCATTGTCGGCAGGTGGACCGGGACGGGTAAACCAGTACCGGCAGGTCCCGGTCCCGCCTCGACGGCAGTCGCCGGGCCGGCCGCGGGGCGGACGGCCTCGCCCCCGTCGGCGGTTCGATCGCGCGTTCCGTTCGACCGGAGACGGGTTTGAAAGAGTTAACTGACGGCGTCGCCCACCGGCGTGTATGGACGACGAGCGGGCGGGTCGATCGCGCCTCCCGGACAACTGGCCACGAGTGCTCACGGTGCGAGCGGCGGTGTTGCTCGTCCTGGCGGTCGCCCTGCTCTCGGTCGCCACCGCAGTCGTCAACATCGGGACCGATACCGTCTACGGCCCCTGGGCCGGGTACGTCCCCGACGCCGTCCAGGAGGCCGCGGGCTTTACCGGCGCGCTCACCGGGTTCCTGATGGTCGGGAGCGCGCTCGCGCTCAGACGCGGCCTCCGCGTCGGCTGGTGGGCGTCGCTCCTGCTGTTGCCACTGACCGCAGCCCAGGGGCTCCTCCAGACGAGCCAGTACTCCGTGCCGCTGATCGTCCTCTCGACCGTCTCGATCCCCGTCCTGTTGCTCACTCGCGACCGGTTCGACAACTCCCTGTCCCTCTCGACGACCCAGATCGCCGCCGGATCGGCCCTCATCGGGGTCCAGCTGTACGGCACCATCGGCGGCTACGCGCTCCGTGAGGACTTCGAGGGGATCTCCAACATCCTCGACGCGTTCTACTTCACCCTGATCACGTCGAGTACGGTCGGCTACGGGGACATCACGCCGGACCCGACGTCGACCGAGGCGATGCTGTTCACGATGTCCGTCCTCGTCCTCGGCGTCGCTAGCTTCGGTATCGCCATCGGGGCCCTCGTCGGCCCGGCGATCCAGTCCAGAATCTCGAAAACACTCGGAAAGATGACCGACTCAGAACTCGAAGTCCTCGAGGACCACATCCTCGTCCTCGGCTACGGCGACCTGACGGAACCGATCGTCGACGAACTCGCTCGCAACGGCACCCAGTTCGTCGTCGTGACGAACGACCGCGACGCGACGGCGGACCTCACCGACCGGGACCTGCCGGTCGTCACCGGCGACCCGAGCGACGAGGAACCGCTCCAGCGCGCGAAGATCGAGCGGGCCTCGGCGATCGTCGTCGCGACGAAACACGACGCACAGGATGCGCTGGCGATTCTCACTGCTCGCCAACTGTCGACCGGCGCCCGGATCGTCGCGGCCGCGACCGATCGCGAGAACACCAGGAAGCTCGATCGAGCGGGAGCGGACACGGTCATCAGTCCGGCGGTGCTTGGCGGCCACCTGCTCGTCAGATCGGCGCTCGGGAGCGACGAGACGGACCTGATCGATCGGATTATGGGCGCGGAGTAAGAACCGGTCCTCTCCGACGCGCGGCCCGAGAGCTGCTACCGATGCCGGCCACGGTGGACGATCGCGACGTCGGTGTCGAGATCCCCGAGGTTTCGGAACGTCGGCGGCGAGACGAACCGCGAGGCCGCCGACCGATCGGTGCTCGAGCCGACGAACAGCACGTCGTACCGGGGTGCCACGCGCGAGAGGTACGCCTCGACCGACTCGGTGACGACGTGGGTCTCGAACCGACCCGAGAAGGCGTCGACGAGGTCTGCAAGGGTGTTCTCCGCGCTCCGCCGGCGCGACTCGTCGTCGATGCAGGTCGCGACGCTGGTCGGCCAGCCGGGTTCGGTGAGTCGCAACGCGAAGTCGACCATCGTGCGAGCGGTGTCGCCGGCGCCCCGGACCGCGACCAGCCCGCGTCGCCACCGGCGGCGATCGTCGCTCGAGCGGAACGCGATGACGTCGATCTCGCTGTCGAACAGGCCGCGGATGAACGACGAGAGGCCGCCGCGATCGTCCTCCTCGTACGGGGCGACGATGAGATCACAGTTGTTCTGTCGGGCAGATCGGAGGACGAGTCCCGACGAGCGTCGATCGGCCTCTGCGACGACCACCTGACAGGGGACCTCGTACGCGGTCTGGATGTCGTCGGCGAGCGACTCGAGTTCCCCGACCGTCTCGGCCGTCGCGCGTTCGGCGGTCGACGCCGCCTCGTCGGCGGTCCCGTCGCCGCGCTCGGCCGGGACCGTGTCGACGACGTCGAAGAGAACGACCTTGCCGGCCTCGTGTGCGCCGGCGAGTTCGGCCGCGAACCGCGCGACCGTTTCCGAGTCGCCGACCGGGACGAGCACGTGATCGTCGGCGTTGGTCGTCTGGTAGAGATAGCGCGCCCGCTGCTCGTAGAATCGATCGCGCCAGATCGCGAAGGTGGCCGCGACGAACGCGCTCGAGACGACGATCCCGAGGACGTACGCGACCTTCGCGTTGCCGGTGACGAGGACGAGCAGGGCGGTCGAAAACGCCGTGGGTTCCTCGAGGTCGAGCGCCCAGGTCGCGACGCCGGTGAAGAAGACGCCCAGGGCGGCACCGGACGCGCTGACGGGGCCGCCGTTCAATCCCGCCGTCGCCGCCAGTTCGAGGGCGCCCCAGCCACAGAGCGCGCCCACGGTCATCCCGCCGACGAACTTCGTCGGCGTGGAGTACCGGCCCTCGGGATCGGCAAAGAGCGTGTACGTGCCGGATGCCAGCGGCGGAAACAGGAGAAACGAGACCGCGACCGTCGCGTTCGACAGCCAGGTGACCACGGCGATCAACAGCGGGACGAACACGAGCACCGAGAGGTGAAGCAGGTTCCCCGTGCGTTCGATCCACCGCACGAACGCGTCGAGTTCCCGCCGCTCGAACCGCCGGAGACGATCGGCGAGTGCGCGCACCCGCACTCGAACCGGGTCGAGCATAGGCTCATAGTGAGCACGTTCGGAGAAAAACCGTTGGGTTCCGCGGGCGATCCTGCCGGGATCGGCGGATCCCACGGTCGATCCGGGAGCGATCAGTACCGCGATCCCGCGATCGGTCTCGAACCTGTCCCGCCCCTACTCCGGGGTCGGTGCCCCCGCGACGATGTCGACACCGCTCGAGGCTCCGATCCGCTCGGCCCCGGCCTCGAGCATGGCGATCGCCTCGTCGTAGCTGCCGACGCCGCCGCTTGCCTTGACGGGGAGGTACTCGCTCATGAGTTCGACGTCCGCGATCGTCGCACCGCCGTCGGCGAACCCGGTCGAGGTCTTGACCATCGCCGCGTCGGCCTCGGCGGCGGCCTCGCAGGCCTGGCGTTTCTCCGCGTCGGTCAACAGCGCAGTTTCGATGATGACCTTGACCGGGATCGGGACGGCGGCGACGAGTTCCGCGATCTGGGCGCGCACGACGTCGACTTCGCCGGCCTTGAGGCGGCCGACGTTGATCACGGCGTCGAGTTCGTCGGCCCCCGCTTTCCAGGCGAGGACGCCCTCGCGTCGTTTCACGTCGTGGCTCTGCTGGCCGTGGGGAAAGCCGACGACGGTCGCGATCGTCACGTCCGGCGCGTAGTCGGCTGCCTCCTCGACGGCGTAGGGCGGAATACAGGCGTTCATCCCGTACTCGGCGGCCTCGTCGAGCACCCGTCGGACGTCGGCGGGTGTCGTCTCGGGCCCGAGCACGGTGTGATCGATCAGCGGCGCGAGTTCGCTCCGGTGCATACCGGGTGGACTCGTCCCGCCCTCAAAAATCCGATCGGTCGTTCGGTGCGTTCGTCGGGGAGATCGAGCGCGGCCCCGGTCACGTGTCGATCGCCAGATAACCGACACACGGCGACTCGCCGCCCGGGCGCTTATTGACCGTGACCTGCTACTGGCCCGCATGGACGAGGACCAGCCAGCCGTCGATCCCGTCGTCGCCGAGACGGCCGAGGACATCGCGTCGATGGAGATCCGCGGCGCGGCGACGATCGCAGACGCGGCGGCCGACGCACTCGCCACGCAGGCCGATCGGACCGACGCCGACGAGCCGGCGGCCTTCCGGGCCGAGTTACGGACCGCCGCGAAGGAACTCTACGAGACCCGTCCGACCGCCGTCAGCCTCCCGAACGCCCTCCGGTACGTCCTCCGCGGGATGGACGGCGACACCGTCCCCGAACTGCAGGCGTCGACGATCGCCCGCGCTGAGGAGTTCCGGACCGAACTCGGGCAGGCCCAGGACCAGCTCGGGAAGGTCGGGGCCAACCGGCTCCGGGACGGCGACGTGGTGATGACCCACTGTCACTCGACGGACGCGCTCTCGTGTATCGAGGCCGCGCTCGACGCCGGCAAACACGTCGAGGCGATCGTCAAGGAGACCCGGCCGCGCAAGCAGGGCCACATCACGGCCCGCCAGCTCCGGGAGTGGGGCGTGCCGGTGACGCTGATCGTCGACAACGCGGCGCGTCGGTACTTAGACGACGCGGATCACGTCCTCGTGGGAGCCGACAGCATCGCCGCCGACGGCGGCGTCATCAACAAGATCGGAACCAGCGGCCTGGCGGTCAACGCCCGCGAACGCGGCGTCCCGGTGATGGTCGCGGCCCAGACGATCAAACTCCACCCCGACACGATGACCGGCCACACCGTCGCGATCGAGATGCGCGACGAGTCGGAGGTGCTCTCCGCTGCGGAGCGCGACGACGTCACCGGCGAGCAGCCGGCCGACGAGGGACTGGTCGTCGAGAACCCCGCCTTCGACGTCACGCCGCCGCGGTACGTCGACGCGATCGTCACCGAGCGGGGCCAGTACCCGCCCGAAAGTATCGTGACGCTGATGCGGGACCTGTTCGGCGAGACGACCGGCGAACCCTGGGAACCGTAGACCCGGTCGTCCCCGATCGATCCGGGCGGACGGCGGCGTCGTATCACCGAGTCGGTGATAATCGAAACGTGTTAGTTACTGGTCTGAGGGCGTATTGAATATGGTATTGCCCGAGGGATTCGCGCTCCCGCCGTGGTATTTTCTCGCGCCGCTTCTCGTCGTCCTGACGGGCGTCGTCGCGCTGCTGTGGACGGTCGATCCACCGGTGACCGATCGGACGGTGCTCGCGTTCGCGCCGTGGATGATGGTCGGCTCGACGCTCCACGTCCTCTACCAGATCGATGCGTACCCGGACGGGATCGCGGTCCTGTTCGCCACGCCGAGCGTCTACCTCGTGACGGCGACCCTCGCGGGCGGGATCTGGCTGCTCGGGTCGTTCCTCTACGCGGCCGGCCTCCAGCGATCGATCGCCCGGTTCGTCGGCGTCACCGGGACGGCGTTTTTCGTCGCGTTCGCGTCGTTCGCCGTCGTCACCCGGTCGGGAGGGGGGATGCTCGATCCCTTCTGGCCGGTCATCGCGGTCGTCGTCACCGGCATCGTGACGGCGATCGCGTGGCTCGCGCTCAGCCTCTGGTTCACCGAGGTCGCCGCCATCACGAGCATCACCGGGGCGCTCGTCGTCTTCAGCCACACGCTCGACGGCGTCTCGACCGCGATCGGCTACGACGTGCTCGGCACCGGGGAGACCGTCCCGCTGTCCCGGCTACTCCTCGAGGCCGGCGGGAGCCTCCCGACGGCCGCGTACATCGGTAGCGGCTGGTTATTCGTCCTCGTGAAAGTGGTGCTCTCGCTCCTGATCCTCGGACTGTTCAAGGAGTACGTCCAGGAAACGCCCCGACAGGGGCGGACGATCCTCGGGCTGATCGCCGCGGTGGGGCTCGGACCGGGCGTTCACAACCTCCTGCTGTTTACGCTCGGCTAGACTTTTCCGGCCGGAGGCCGTCGTCCCGATATTATTATGCTCTCCGTGCTCACTGCGGGTCACGTCAACTGGGACGTGACGTTGCGCGTCGATCGACTCCCGGTCGCCGACGGCGAATCGGCGATCCGCTCACAGCACCAGTCCGGCGGCGGTAGCGCCGCGAACGTCGCGGCCGCCCTCGCCGGACTCGGCGTCGAGGCCGGGCTGATCGGGAGCGTCGGTGACGACGACAACGGCCTGCTGGCGCGACGCGAACTCGAGGACGCGGGCGTCTCGCTCGGGGGCGTCCGGGTCGTCGAGGACGCCCCGACGGCCGTCAAGTACCTGCTGGTCGACGACGGCGGCGAGGTCGCCGTGCTGGGAAACGACGGCGTCAACGAGGCGGTCACCCCCGCGGATCTCGATCGGGAGCGCATCCGATCGGTCGACCACGTTCACCTCACCGGGCAGCGACCGGACACCGCCGCCGCGATCGCCCGGATCGCCAGCGAGGCCGGGGTCACCGTGAGTTTCGATCCCGGTCGACGGCTCGGCGACCGCGACTACGGCGACGCGCTCGCGATGGCCGACGTCGTCTTCGCGAACGATCGCGAGGCCGAGGCGGTGCTCGAGGGCGAGTACGTCGGTTCGGACTTCAGCGATCGGATCGTCGTCGTCAAGTGCGGCGGCGACGGCGCGGCGGTACACACGCCGAGCGGGTCGTACGCCCATCCTGGGTTCGACGTCGATCCCCGGGACACGACCGGGGCGGGTGACGCGTTCGCCGCGGGATTCATCGCGACCGTACTGGGCGACGGCGGGCAGGACCTCGCCGGTGCCGACGTCGAGCGAGCGCTCGAGTTCGGGAACGCCTGCGGCGCGCTCACCGCAGCCGAAGAGGGGGCTCGGAGCGCCCCGACGCGATCGGCGGTCGAGACGTTTCTGGCCGATCGGTTTTGAAGGGGTCGGTACCGAAGGCGGGATGGGAGATTCCGTCGTCTCCTGGCGGTTCTCAGGGGTTGCTGTCTGACGACACTTATATCAGCTGCGCCGTTGCTCACTCGAGTAGAATGTCACGGAGACGTGACAGAGAGACATGACGGAACGAAGGAGAAGCACTTCCCACGGGTGCGCGTTCGGTCGTCGCATCCGCTACGAGCCGAGTCCAGACGAACCGCCGAGTATCGCGGCCGCGACGGCGCTGGCACGCTATCACGACGAAGACGTCACGGCCGCCAGTACGCGGCTCTACGACTACGTCGATCCGGAAGCGCTCGACGCCCTCTTCGCCGACACCTGCAACGGGACCGCCAGGTCGAACGGATCCGTCGAGGTCGACGCCGACGACCTGACGATGACGATTACGCCCGATCGAGTGGAGGTACGGCCGACGGACTGACGGCGTGATCGGGCACCGCGAGGCGGGATGGCTCACCGATCGGCGACGCCGATCCGCGAGACGCGTTCGGGCCGTCGCCGATCGGTGTCCCGCAGTAGAACCTTTTTTCTCGTCGCCGCCGGAACGCGGGGGTATGGCAACGCAACCACACCTGCTGGTCGACGACGGGGACGTCGCAGACATCGCCCTCATCCCGGGGGACCCCGGACGCGTCGATCGGATCGCCGGTCACTGTGACGAGGCCGAAACGATCGCCCAGAACCGCGAGTACAAGGTCGTCAACGCCACCTACGAGGGGCGAGAGCTGACGATCTGTTCGACGGGCATCGGCTGTCCGTCGGCCGCGATCGCGATCGAGGAACTGGCGAACGTCGGCGTCGAGACGGTCATCCGCGTCGGGACGACCGGGGCCCTCCAGTCGGAGATCGAGATCGGCGACATGATCGTCGCGACCGGCGCCGCGAAGAACGAGGGGACCTCGAAGCGCTACGAGGCGGTCGAGTACCCCGCCGTGCCGGACTACGACGTCCTCTCGGCGCTGGTCGACTCGGCGGAAGCGAATAACGAAGACGTTCACGTCGGCCCGATCGCCTCCGACGACGCCTACTACGCCGAGACCGACGAGTACGTCGCGGACTGGGAGGCGGCCGGACTGCTCTCGGTCGAGATGGAGGCCGCCGCCGTCTTCTCGCTGGCACGCCGGCGGGGACTCAGGGCAGGGGCGATCTGTACCGTCGACGGCAACCTCGTCGAGGGCACCCAGAAGGGGACCGACACCGAGGACGACGAACTCCCCGAGAAGGCGAAGAACAACGTCGGACGCGCGATCGACATCTCGCTTGCGGCCGTAACGCAACTGTAACGGGACACGTCGTCCCCCTCGTTCTATCGTACGGCTACTGGAAGTCAGTGCCGGGGCAACCGCGAGCGCCCCGCGATTGGACCGAGAACTCGTTCCAGTGGACCGTCTCACTCGTCGAGAAGCGTCTCCGCGAGCGCCATCGTTCGATCGGTCAGCGCCTCCGTCGTCGTGGAGGTCCCCCGGAGCCGATCGTTGATCGTCGAGAAGAGCCGTTCGAACGCCACGCCGTCGCCCTCCGATCGACGCCAGTCGTCGGTCGATCGCGGCTCGAGGCCGCAGGTTCCGCACGTTTCGGTCCCGCTCCCGCTCGCAGCGACCCCCTCGAGCGGTTCGAAACAGCCGTGGCACCGATCGAGTCCTGCGACGACCGTCTCGCCCAGTTCGACGACCTCGCGGAGATCCGACTGGAGGGTCGTCGCCGTCTCCGTCACCGTCTCGAGCGGCGTCGCCACCTCGGGCCCCAGATCGGTCGTCTCGACCGCCCCGAGCCGATCGAGTCGCGTGTCGACGATATCGATCGCCAGCAGGACGTCGCGGCGAGTCTCGACGTACTCGGTGGCGTAGTCACGGGGTTCGTCGCCCGGTTCGGCCTCGGCGAGGGCGGTCGGCAACGACGTCACGAGCGACGCGAACGACGCGACGTCGGAGATGGTCGCTCCCTGCGTGCGGGTCGTCTCGCGGACGAGTAAAAATAGCTCGTCCCGATCGACCGACAGGTCCGACAGCGCATCCGACTCCCGTAGCGCGGTGAAACACCGTTCACAGACCGTCACGAGCGAACTCTCGTGGACCGTCCCCTCGAGCGACACGTCGCCGACCGGGTACGTCCGGACGCTCGTCGGTTCCTCGTCGCCGCCGGTCGTACCGCAGTTGCGACACGCGTACTCGTCTCGTTCGAACACGGCTCGCCGATCGCCACGCCACTCGCGGGAAGTCACGGCCGGTGGGTCACAGCGCGGGATCAAAAACGCTCCGACAGCACTCGCTACCGCTGACACGAACTCGCGTGACGCGGTCGGCGGCCCGTGAATCGGCCGGCCCCCGGGCCGGTGTTCGTCCGCGACCGGGGCCGATCGACCGCAATCCTAACCTGTTCCGTCACGTAGACAGGGCCATGTCGGAGCCGGATCCGGAGTTCGAACTCGAGCAGGCGTACGATCGCGAGGAACTGGCCGCCGTCGTCGACGAGATCGCGGCCGCCCTCGAGGGCGGGCACACGCTCCAGTTGCACACAGCACAGCGACGGCTCGAGGTGGACTTTCCCGACCGGCTGGTCGCCGAACTCAGGACCGATCGGGACGGCGACCCCGAACCGGCGACCGCCGATCTGGAACTCGGACTCGAATGGGACGATCCCGACGGGTCGAGCGTCCGCGTCGAGACCGTCCCGGCGGACGAACCGACCGACGAGCCCGGGGAGCCGATCGAGGGCCAGTCGTCCGGGACCAGCCGAACCAGTCGCTTCGAGGTGTACCAGGACCGGGCCGACGAGTGGCGCTGGCGGCTGGTCCACTGGAACGGCAACATCCTCGCCGACAGCGGCGAGGGGTACACCTCGCGTGCGAACGCGAAGCGCGCCGTCAGGGGCGTCATGCGGGCAGTGCCGACCGCGACGGTCGAGGAGACGGAGTCGTAGCGCCCCGTCTCGGGGTCGACGGGGATCGGGAGCCGTCGCCCGCGCTCGCCGAGCGGGCCGGCAGACGGACGGCACCGACGATCAGTGGCGGAGCACCTCGGCGTCGATCGCCGAGGTCCGGCCGCCGCGTTCGTAATCGAGCGCCGGCGTCGCATCGTCCGGGATCGCGTTGTACTCCCGCAGGAACCGGATCACGCCGCGTCTACCGCCGAAATCGCCGCAGTAGCGCCGAAAGAACCGGGGGACCGTCGCGACGCGCCGATCGGGGTCGTAGTGGACGTTCTCCTCCAGGTACCACTCGATCGCGATGTCCAGATCTTCGTCGACGTCGGCGGGGGAGTAAACGGTGATCGGCGGACAGTGTTCGGCGCTCCGGGGTAACGCGAAGTGGACCCGCGGGTCACACTCCACGAGTCGGAACCGGCGTTCGAACGCCGAGGGAAAGGGCCGAGGGACGTAGCCGAATCCCCAGGGGTGCTTCGAACTGCGGAGCATCCCGTGCTCGATGTCGTTGAGGCTGAGCCAGGCGCCGCCGACCGGGATCCGATCGCGGGCGACGAACCGCCAGCGATCGAGGAGGCCGCCCTCGAGCAACGCCCGATCGTCGTCTTCCTCCAGCAGGAGATGGGTGTAGGCGTTGTAGCAGTTGAGCCAGAAGGAGAGTTTGCGCTCCCGCGTCGAGAGGGCTCGCCCGAGCTGCGATCGATCGAGCGACGCGAGCCGCGATCGCAGCCAGTCGGTGTCGCCCTCCGTCTTGACCGTATACAGGAGATCCGCCGAGAGCGAGAGGGGATCGAGCTGGGTCGACATTCGGTCGTGAATTCGCCAGGCAAACCCTTGAAGCCGTGTGGCGACTCCCTACGACAGTCTTGACTGGGAACACGTCTGGATCGGTTTTATCGGGCTGACCGACACACGTCTGGGTCGATTTTATCCGGCTGACCGTTGTTATTCCCCGTGTGAACCTCAGCAAGGGGTATCTCCTCGCACTCGTCGGCATCTTCGCGTACCTTTCTTTGCAACTGGTCCTGCCGTTCCTCCAGTACGTCCTCGGCGCCCTCCTCCTCGCGTTCGTCCTCTTCCCCCTCCAGGAACGGCTCGAGAACTACGTGTCGCCGACGATCGCCGCGTTCGCGCTCCTCGTCCTCGCGCTCGTCGGCTTCGTCGTCCCGTTCGTCGTCGTGGCGACGGCGATCGCCGGGGACGTCGCCCGGCTCCTCCAGGGGGTCGAGCCCGAAACACTCCAGCTGACGGAACTCGAGCGACTGATCGCGGAAGAGACCGGGCAGGAGGTCGATCTGGCGGGACAACTGGCCGGATCGGCGGAGCAGATCGGATCGATCCTGCTCGACCAGACGACGATGTGGTTCAGCGCACTCACCCACGCCCTGATCGGCCTCGGCGTCATGCTCTTTCTGCTGTACTACCTGCTGAAAGACGGAAACAACCTCATGGCCTGGATCAGGACGGTGACGCCGCTGCCCGACGACGTCCAGGACGACCTCTACGACGAACTGAGCGAGGTCATGTGGGCCGTGCTCGCCGGCCACGTCCTGATCGCGATCATCCAGGGCGTCATCGCCGGGTTCGGGCTGTTCGCCACCGGGATTCCGAACGCGGCGTTCTGGACGTTCATCATGGTGATCCTCTCGCTGATCCCGCTGGTCGGTGCGCCGCTGGTGTGGATCCCCGCCGTCATCTACCTCTTCCTGACGGGTGAGCCGTTCCTCGCCGCGGCGCTCGGCATCTACAGCACGATCGTCGTCGGAATCTCCGACGACTACCTGCGGCCGATCGTCGTCGATCGGTACGCCCAGATCAGCCCCGCGGTCATCATGCTCGGCGTGCTCGGGGGGATCTACGCCTTCGGCGTCATGGGCCTGTTCTTCGGGCCCGTCATCGCCGGGGCGCTGATCGCGACGGTCACCGTCGTCGACGACAACTACGATCGGCTCGGAGACGAGTCGGACGCGATCTGACGGCGGCGGCCACACGACCAGTACGCCGGCTTCCGACCAGCGACCGGTGGTGTCTATTTATCGGTCGGCGGTGTCGGCCATCGACCGATGGTCGACGGTGGCTCACGATTCGAATCGATCCGGAACCGCATCGGGCTCGGCACCTCGCACAGACGGATCGATCGCTCGAGCGAGAATCGCGTGAAACGCTGGATCCTGTTCGACGGGAGCCGCGAGCGGGTCGCGACCGCACTGCTCGGCACCGTGTTCCTCGTCCTGCTCGTGATGGGCGGGATCTGGCCGATCGAGTACCAGGAACTGCTCGGGGAGACGACGGTCGTACAGACCGTGTTCAACACGCTCCTCTCCGGGACGATCCTGCTGGTCTCGATCGTCGTCTCGATCGCGGCCGTCGGGATCTCCCAGGAACTGACCTCGCTCGGCAACCAGTCCGAACGCGTCGAGACGATCATCGCGTTCCAGAGCGCGATCGAAGAGAGCGACATCGTCGACGTGAGCCCGGCGCGGCCGGGCCAGTTCACGGCCGTCGTCCTCCGATCGATCAAGCAACGGGCGGACGACCTCCACCGACTCGACGCCGCCGCGACGCGGGACGAACGTGCGGGGCGAGCCTACCGAGAGGAGGTCGATCGGCTCCGGACCGACATCCAGGCGAACACCGAGGAGGTGTTGACGACGCTCTCGCGGGTTCCGGCCGGAACGACGGACGAACTCCTGACGGGGCTGAACTACGACTCCTCGTGGCAGCTCTACCAGTCGCGGCGCATCCTGACGAAGTACGGGGAGGAACTCACCGACGACGAACGGGCCGTGATCGAGGACATCATGGACACGCTCCGCAAGCTCGTGGTCAGCCGGGAGTACTTCAAGACGCTGTACTACAAGCTCGAACTCTCGGACCTCTCGACGACGCTGTTGACCGTCTCCCTGCCGATCATCGTCTTCATCACGTACGTGTTACTCGCTATCGACTCCGGGGTCTTCCCGGACGTCAGATTCCTCGGCTACACCCCGTTGACCGTCTTCATCAGCCTCGCGTACACGATCGCGCTCGCGCCCTACGCCGTGCTCACCGCGTACGTCCTGCGCGCCGCGACGGTGACCAAACGGACGCCCGAGGAGGGCCCGTTCGTCCTGGACGGCGACCGGGAAACCGCCTCTGACGACCGGTCCGATCGGTGATCGGGGCGGAACGGATCCTACGCAGCCCCTCCGCCGCGATCGTTTCCGACGCGTCGGGTCACGAGAATTATAAGTTCCCGGCGACCGCGTACCCGAGATATCAGTCGCAGACACCGCGTCGACGGCGGCGGCCGTCGTCGACGAAGTCCTCTCCGCAGTCGTCGCCGATCGAACGGTCCTCGAGGAGGTAACCGCCGGCATCCTCGCCCGCGGGCACGTGCTCCTCGAAGACGTCCCCGGGACGGGCAAGACGCTGACGGCCCGATCGCTCGCCACCGCGGCCGTAGTACGTCTGGGCCGCGAGGAACGCCGCGACCGCGACCAGGAACGCGGGCCACGAGATCGGCGCCTGGAGGAGGTCGAATCCGACAGTGCCGTGTCGGGCGTAGACGAGCGCCCCGGCGACGATCCCGGGGAGCAAGACGCCGTAGGCCCACAGGATCGCGAAGACGAACAGGGCGTTCACCGCGACGAACACCCCGAGGACGGCACAGATACGCAATCGGAGGGTCATGGAGGGAGTGGGTTCGTCTTCTTGTCGGCGAGGCAAAATTTTCCGTGACCGACCGCTCGCGTCTCGGTCGCGACCGAGAGACCGAGAGACGCGCCGCTGGTCAGTGACGCGGTCGAACCGAGTCGTGGCGTGGCCGACTCAACGACCGCTATCGCGTCGACAACGTCGCGATTACCGCCGGCACGGCTGGACGCGTCTCGCGAGGCAAAATCGGACACGTACCGCCGATCGCCGGCGGTAGCGTCGGGATAGCGGTGAAATTGGGCTACCGATTTATACGCACGGGCGTGGTCGGGTGGTAAAGTATGTCAGACGCGGACGCCACACTGCCGGACGCGAACGTCCACGAGCTATCGGCACCGGATCGATCGGTGAGCCACGAGGAGTACGATCCGGTGGGAACGCTGGTGCTGATCGCGCTGTACTTCCTGGTGCTCGTGTTGCTCTGGCTGTTCACGTACTTCGTCGAGTTCCTCGGAAACGCCCCGACGCCGCTGGTGATCGGGTGAGTTCCGATGAACATTCACACCTACGAGAAGGTCTGGCTCGTTGGAGCGCTCGTGCTGATCGTCGGGTTCATCGTGACGATCACCTACGGCTCGGTCGGGCTCGGCATCTCGATGATCGACGACAGCGAGGAAGTGATGTCCCCGGGAGACGTCAGCGAGGACGAACGCTTCGGCGAACCGCGCGTCGAGCAGGTCGGCGAGAACGAGTACGAGGCGTACGTCGTCGCCCGGACGTTCATCTTCCAGCCCGATCCGATCGAGGTGCCCGCGAACAGCGAGGTGACGTTCTACGTGACGAGTCCGGACGTGATCCACGGCTTCAGCGTCGTCGGGACGAACACCAACACGATGGTCATTCCCGGCGAGGTGTCGACGATGACCGTCGAGTTCGACGAACCCCAAGAGTACGGGCTGATCTGTCACGAGTACTGTGGCTCCCAGCACCACACGATGGAGGGCAAACTCAACGTCGTTCCCGAGGACGAGTTCGACCTGACCGAACTGTCGGTCGAAGCGCCGGACGAGGTCGAACCCGGCAACGAAACCGAGTTCGAGATCACGGTCGAGAACGGCCAGCTCGAGGACCTCGAGACGACGGTCGCGCTCGAAATCGGCAACGAGACGTACGAGGAAGACGTCACCGTCGGCGGCGACGACAGCGAGACGGTGACGCTCACGGTCGACGCGGCCGATCTCGGCGAGGGCGACCACGACTGGACGGTCACCGTCGACGACTACGAGGAGAGCGGGACCCTGAGCGTGGCGGAAGCCGGCGACGAGGGTGAGCAGGGCGACGACGGCGGCGATGGGACCGAGACCGACGACGGGAACGAAACCGAGGCCGACGACGGGAACGAGACCGGGACCGACGGCGAGGGTGATGACGATGCCTGAGACGTTCGCCGACGAGTACCCGGATCAGGCGCGTCTCATTCGGCTGGTGTTTACCTCCTCGTTCGTCGCGTTCGGCGTGGGCGCGTTCTTCGGCCTCATCCAGGCGTTTCACCGGACCGACATCTACCGGTTCATCGAGTCGGAGGCCTACTACACCGTGTTGACGGGCCACGGCGTCTTCCTCGTGGTTTCGTTCACGATCTTCTTCCTCGTGGGCGTCTATCAGTGGGCGGTCACGGACAGCCTCGATCGCGGTCCCGTCGACATGCGACTCACCTGGGGCTGGTACTCGCTGATGGCGATCGGGATAACGCTGTCCGGCGTTGCGATCCTGGCCGGCTTCGTCGAGGCAATCGACGTGAGTTCGGACACGCTCTTTACCTTCTACGCGCCGCTCCAGGGCCATCCGATGTTTTACGTCGGCCTCGTCGTCTTCGTCGTCGGGACGTGGGTCGCGGGCGTCGACTGGTTCCGATCCTGGTGGGCCTGGAAAGGCGACCACCCCGGCGAGCGGATCCCGCTGCCGACGTTCATGGTGCTGACGACGATGATCATGTGGTACGTCTCGTCGATCGGTGTCGCCGTGTCGATTCTCGCGTTCATCCTGCCGTGGTCGCTCGGCATCGTCGAGTCGATCAACCCGCTGCTGACGCGGACGCTGTTCTGGTACTTCGGCCACTCCGTCGTCTACTTCTGGCTGCTGCCGGCGTACCTGCTGTGGTACATCCTGCTGCCGAAGCTCTCCGGGGGACGGCTGTTCAGCGACCCGCTCGCTCGCGTCGTCTTCATCCTGTTCGTCCTGCTTGGGACCCCGGTGGGCATTCACCACCAGTACCTCGATCCGGGGATCGCGGAGGGGTTCAAGTTCATCGCGATGACGAACACGATGTTCCTCCTCCTGCCGAGTTTCCTGACGGCGTTCACCGTCGTCGCCAGCATGGAACACGGCGCTCGCCAGCGCGGCGGAGAAGGCTATCTCGGCTGGCTGACCGCACTGCCGTGGCGAGAGCCGGCGTTTACCGGAATGGCGCTGGCCGGTGCTGTCTTCGCGTTCGGGGGATTCACCGGCATCGTCAACGCCGGGATGAACATCAACTACCTCGTCCACAACACGCTCTGGATACCCGGTCACATCCACACGCAGGTTGGAACCGCCGCCGCGCTGACGTTCATGGCCGGTTCCTACTGGCTCGTCCCGCAGGTGACCGGGAACCGCCTCGTCGGACGGGAACTCGGGCTGGTCCAGGTCCTCCTCTGGTTCATCGGCATCGTCTTCATGACGAACTCGATGTACCGCGGCGGACTGGCGGGGATACCGCGTCGAACGGCCGAACCGCAGTACGAGGGGTTCGAGTACGAGACCGTCGTCGGCTCGATGGGGGAACTCAACGCCCAGCTCGCGATCGGCGGCACCCTCCTGTTCATCTCGTCGATGCTGTTCCTCGCGTTGATGCTCCTGACGGCGTTCAACGGGAACAGCGACCCGATCGACGATCACCGGATCCCGCGCCCGCTGTCGGGCCCCGAGGACTCGCCGCGAGTGCTCGACAACCTGAAGCTGTGGGCCGGCATCGCGATCGTCCTGCTGGTTCTCGCGTACGGGTTTCCGCTGGCCAGCATCGTCGCGAGAGGCGGCCTGTTCGGGCCGGACGTCGGCCCGTTCCCCGTCCAGATCGATCCGACGAGTCTCCTCTCGATGCTCCGCGGGGTCGTCGAGAGCGGCCTCGCGGGCGTCGGCTAACCCAGTGATCGATCGATGCGGATCACCCTCCCCCGGCTGTTGATCGTGATCGCGCTTCTCGTCGTGATCCTCGTCGAACTCCGGACCGCACTCGGGTTCTTCGACGTCGTACTGACGGTCCCGGAGACGGTCGGCCTCGGTGCCCTCGCGATCGGTCTGCTCGTCCTCTGGGCGCTGTGGCCGAACGACGGCTGAACTGCCCTGAGCCGTCAATCCCGCGGCCAAACCGTGATCCGTCGGGCTTTTGGCCTCCCGGATCCGACGATAGGGCAACGACGAATGGCCCGGTATCACATCGAAACGTACGGCTGTACGTCCAATCGCGGAGAGAGTCGCGAGATCGAGCGACGGCTCCGCGACGCGGGCCACTACCGGGTCGACGGCCCCGACGAGGCCGACGTCGCCATCCTCAACACCTGCACCGTCGTCGAAAAGACCGAGCGGAACATGCTCCGGCGGGCCGAGGAACTGGCCGAGGAGACCGCCGATCTGTTCATCACGGGCTGTATGGCCCTCGCGCAGGGCGAGGAGTTCGCGAAGGCCGACGTCGACGGGCAGGTCCTCCACTGGGACGAGGTGCCGGAAGCGGTCACCAACGGCGAGTGTCCGACGACGACCCCGGACGCCGAACCCGTCCTCGACGGCGTCGTCGGCATCCTGCCGATCGCGCGGGGCTGCATGTCCGACTGTTCGTACTGCATCACCAAGCACGCGACGGGCAAGATCGACTCGCCGTCGATCGAGGAGAACGTCGAGAAGGCCCGGGCGCTGATCCACGCCGGCGCGAAGGAGATCCGGATCACGGGCCAGGACACCGGCGTCTACGGCTGGGACGAGGGCGAGCGCAAGCTGCACCGGCTGCTCGATCGGATCTGCGACATCGAGGGCGACTTCCGGGTCCGCGTGGGGATGGCCAACCCCAAGGGCGTCCACGGCATCCGCGAGGAACTCGCCGCGGTCTTCGCCGAGAACGAGGAGCTGTACGACTTCCTGCACGCGCCGGTCCAGTCGGGCAGCGACGACGTGCTCGGCGACATGCGCCGCCAGCACCAGGTCGAGGAGTACCTCGAGGTCGTCGAGACCTTCGACGCGGCGCTCGACTACTGGACGCTCTCGACGGACTTCATCGTCGGCTTCCCCACCGAGACCGACCACGATCACCAGCAGTCGATGGCGCTCCTCCGGGAGACGCGACCGGAGAAGCTCAACGTCACCCGCTTCTCGAAGCGGCCGGGCACCGACGCCGCCGACATGAAGGGGCTGGGCGGCACGATCAAAAAGGAGCGATCGAAGGAAATGAGCGCGGAAAAGCGCGAGATCGTCGGCGAGGCCTACGCCGACATGGTCGGCGAGCGTCGCGAGGACTGTCTCGTCGTCGAGCACGGAACTGCCGACTCCGTGAAGTGTCGCGACTCGGCCTACCGGCAGATCATCGTCCGGAACGCGAGCGATCACGGCATCGAGCCCGGCGACTTCGTCGACCTCGAGATCACGGCCCACGAGACGATGTACGCGTTCGGCGAACCGGTGTAGCGGCCGGCCATCGACTCGGTAGCCTGCCCGGTTTGACGATCGATTCCCACGGACTGGGAGGGAGGGACGAGGTACTCTTTTGCGGACGTACAACGGGTATATATGAGCGAGACAGTCGACGACCAACCACGGTGTACGTACGCCGAGCGAGACGGTCCGATGGGGTGTAACCCCCAGGCGATAATCGAACTGCTCGCCACCGACGACGCGCGCGAGGTGTATCTGCGGGCCGCGGAACCGGTGACGGTTCCCGAAATCGCCGAGGAACTCGAGCTGCCACAATCGACCGCCTACCGGAAGGTCGAGGAGCTACAGGAAGCCGGCTTGCTCCGCCAACTCAACGAGCGATCCCAGGGCGGGTTGCCGGCTCACTACGTCCAGTCGATGGACGCCGTCTCGGTGACCTACGACGACCCCCTCCGGATCGAGTGCTCCCGCAACGGGGCGACCCTCTGGTGTGAACCCGACTGAGGGCCGTTCGCAACGAAACGCGTTCCGCGACTCCGATCGCTGATCGCGCCCCGTCACCGACGTGAGACCACCGTCCCTCAGTGCCAACGCGAGACGCTGATGTCGATCAGAGATCCCCGACCGCGGCTTCGATTTCCTCGCGTGGGAGCGGCGAGATCCAGTCGTCCGCGACGAACGCGTACTGGACCTCGCGATCGGAATCGATGACGAACGCCGATCGCCACGGCGTCGAGACGGTCGCCATGTGATCGCGATCGGCGAGCAGATCGAGCGACTCGCTCACGACGCCGTTCACGTCCGCGAAGAACCGGAAGTCCGGCCGGTCCAGCCAGCGGAGGAACTCGTTCTGTGCGTAGGGACCGTCCCGGCTCACGCCGAGAACCGAAACGTTCTCGAACTCCTCCCAGCCGGCCCGGACGAACCGTTTCCACCAGTTCTGGGCGATCGCGCTGAACGCGAAGCCGGTACAGACCACGACGCCACCCCGATCGCCGAGCGCCGCGGAGAGGGTCGTCGATCGGAACGTCTCGCCGTCGCACAGCGGTGCCTCGAAGTCGGGAAGCCGCTCCCCTGCTGTCGGTGGCATACGCGGGCGTCTCGCGCGGGGACCAAAAACGTCCGCCCACCGGAACGCCCTCACCCACGCTTTTGCCGGTCCAGTGCGAACGACGGCGCATGGTCACCCTGTACCGCCTCGAAGGCTGTCCGTACTGCGAGGTCGTCGTCGATCGGCTCGAGGAACTCGACGTCGACTACGAGAGCGTCTGGGTCGAGGGACTCCACTCGAAACGGAACGAGGTCAGGCGGCTCTCCGGTCAGCGACAGGTTCCAGTCGTCGTCGACGACGAGTACGGCGTAACGATGGCCGAATCGGAGCGGATCCTCGACTATCTCGACGCGAGGTACGCCTGAGACGGGCTGGTACACCGAGTTCCGGTACAACCGCGGGACGGTCGCGGGTGCGTCGGAACTGACGGACAGCAGTCCGTATGAAACCGATCGATCGGCGTCGGGCGCTACTCGCCGTCTGCGTCCTCGTCGTCGAGGCTGTGCGGATCGAGCCCCGGATCCTCGACGGCCGGCGCGCCGATCGCGAGGACGACTCCCTCCTCGTCGCCGACGTTGCGGTGGCCGTGGCCGATCTCCGGCCGGGCCATCCAGACCGTGCCCGGCCCGGCCTCGACGTACTCCTCCTCGCCCGATCGGCCGAGTTTAAGCGAGAACTCCCCCTCGAGGACGAAGTACAGTTCCTCCTGTTCGGCGTGGGCGTGATACTGAATCTCCTCGCCGGGCTCGAAGTACCAGAGCTTGAGCTGGACGTTCTCGGTCGGCAGTACCTCGTCGAGCGCCCGAATCCGCAGGTCCGGGGGCACCTCGTCGATCTCCGAGAGGTCGGTCATCGGGACGTCCTCCGTGTGGACGACTTCGTACTCCATGTCGATCGGGAACACGACCCATTCACTCAAAAGCGTACGGGCAGGCGGACCGTTTTGCTGGCTTACGAAGCGGTGGTTCCGCCGATCGGGCCCACGTCCGAGTCCGGGCGCTAGATCGCCCCGGGAGGCGGACGAGGACACCGCCCCCGCGATGCCGCTCGATCGGTTACGGCTCGAAGGCGACGTTGGTCACCGTGTCTACGACGCCCGAGACGCCGTGGATTTCGTCCGCGACGACGCGGGGCAGGTCGTCGGAGTCGTCGAGATCGAGTTGGGCGATGACGTCGTATTCGCCGGTAACGACGTGAACGGTGCTGACCGCGTCGAGATCACCGATCTCGTTCGCGGCGTCGGTCACGGCACCCGGATCGACCAGGATATTGACGTATGCGTCGGTCATGTGTACACACCCTTGCTACGTTATGACGTGCCACGATAGCACTCATCAAGGTTTCCACCGTCCGCTGGATCGAACTGTTCGAACCCGCGGATTCGGCCTCACTCCGCGTCGTCGACGATCGCGTCCCTGAGCCGCGGCACGACGTCGGTCACGTCCGCCCGGAAGTCGTGGGCCGCGCGATCGGTGAGCGGCGTTTCGTCGAGGTTCGCGATTACGAGCGTCGCGCCGCGATCGGCGGCCGTCCGCGGCAGCGACGCGGCCGGTTCGACGGTCAGCGAGGAGCCGATCGCCAGGAAGACGTCGGCCGACTGGGCGGCGGCCTGCGATCGCATGAGCGCGTGTTCGGGGAGCCGTTCGCCGAAGAGGACGGTGTCCGGTTTGAGAGTCCCGCCGCACTCGTCGCAGGTCGGCGGCAGGTCGCCGTCGCGGGCCCGTTCGAGGATCGGTTCGACGTCGTACCGCTCCCGGCACGACTGGCAGACCGCGTTCGCCGCGGTCCCGTGGAGGCGAACGATCGAGTCCGAACCCGCCTCGGCGTGGAGGCCGTCGATGTTCTGCGTGACGAGCGTGTCGAGGTGGCCCGCGGCCTCGAGGTCGGAGAGCGCGTCGTGGGCGGCGTTCGGGGCGACGTCGCCGTCGAAGAACTCGTCGTGCAGGTCGAGGTGCTGGTCCCAGTAGCCGGCCGGATCCGCCCGGAACCGATCGACGTGGAAATCGGCCGGGTCGTACTGCTGCCAGAGGCCGTCGTCACCCCGGAAGTCGGGGATGCCCGACGCGGTGGAGACGCCCGCTCCGGTCAGGCCGACGACCTCGTCGGCGTCGCGAATCGTCCGTGCAGCGGTCGCGAGGGCCTCGTCGGTTGTCACGGCTAGCCGTAGTACGGGAGCGACCAAAATCCCCATCACTCGGCGACGCGCGGGCTACTCGACGACGACCGCGGCGTCCTCGTCGGGAACCGTCGTCCCCGATTGCCCGGCGAACGCCTCGTGGACCCGATCGTAGGTGTCCGCGAGCGCCTCGACGATCACGGAGGTATCGCTGAGGACGGGCATGAAGTTGGTGTCCCCCTGCCAGCGCGGGACGACGTGTGTGTGGAGGTGGTCCCCGATCGAGCCACCGGCCCCCTCGCCCAGGTTGAGACCGGCGTTGAAGCCGTCCGGGTCGAGCGCCGTCTCGAGCGCGTCGAACGTGCGCTGTTTCAGGCGGGCGTGATCGAGCAGGTGCTCGTCGTCGAGGTCCCGGTAGTCGCCGGTGTGTGCGCGGGGAATCACCATCGCGTGGCCCGGGTTGTACGGGTAGTTGTTCAGCATGACGAACGCGTGGTCGCTCCGCGCGACGATCAGGTTGTCCCGATCGGCGTCCCGTTCCGGGAGTTCACAGAAGACACACGCCTCGATATCGGGGTTCTTGTCCTCGCGTTCGATCCACTCGATCCGCCACGGTGCGAACACCTGGTCCATACTCGCGGGTATTCCCACGGCGATAAGTCGTCTTCGCCACCGGCTCGTCGGACCGAACTCGCGGGAGACTGAGGGGCGGACACCCGGGAACGTCCTCGCACGTCGCGTGACACGGGCCCCACCTGGACGACCCAGACGGTCCGACCACGCGTGTGAGCGGACGACGTGACAGAAACAGATGAGGGATTACGACGAGACTGTCAGTATTTCCGATCGATAGCCGAAGACATCCCAGGGGCCGTCACGAAACGGTAACGGACGCTCTCAGGCCGTTTTGTAGAGGCGGTAATACCGTCTTTCGATTCGCTAAACCCACGTTTCGGAACGAAGCAGGGGTTTAAGAGGACACTATTCCTACGGATCCAGTAATGGCAACGACAGACGACTCGTTCAACGGGATGACCGAACGCTGCGACGACTGCGAACTGGAGACCCTCCACGAGGTGTCCGTCCAGATCCGGACCGAGAGCCTCGGAAACGAGAACGCCGAGTTCTCCCGCGAGCCCTACCGCGTGGCCGAGTGCCAGCGGTGTGGCAATCGGACCAGCCAGCGGATGAACAACGCCTGATCGCCTCCAGCGACTCGACCGGAAATCGCAACCGAACCGACGTTCGGTCCCCGTTCTCCTCCCTATCTCGTCGTCACTTCACAGCCGTCCTCGGTAATGATGACCGTGTGTTCCTTCTGGCTGACGAGGTAGCCGTCGTCCTCCTTGAGCACCGGGTAGCCGTGGACGATGTCGTTTCGCTTGAGTCGGCGAAGCGCCATCTCGGCCCGATCGGTCTCGAGCCAGCGCGTCGCGAAGGGCAGCGTGCGGAACTCCTCGGTGATCTGGTCGAGCGCGTCGCGAGCCTGCCGGTTCCGCACGCTCCCCTCGCGCTCGAGGGCGAAGATTTCCTCGCTCGCGCCCTCGGTGACCTTCCCGCCGCCGTCGGTCGCGAACGGTTCGATGGCGACGACGTCGCCGACCTCCAGCGTGGCCCCCTGCGAGACGGCGCGATTCGGGATGTTCGGGCTGGTGTGTTGCTCCCAGTGACCCAGCCCGTGCCCGGTGAGGTTGACGACCGGGTTGAAGCCGTAGCCGTCGATGACGTCCTCGATCTCCGCACCGATCTCGCCGGTCTCGACGCCCGGTTCGACGACCTCGAGGGCCGCCTCGAGTGCTTCTTCGGAGGCCTCGGCGAGTTCCGGGTTCCCCGAGAGGTCGACCGTGATCGCCGTGTCGGCGAGCCAGCCGTCGACGTGGACGCCGATGTCTAAGTTGACCATCTCCTCGCCGAAGGTCGTCTCGTCGTCGATCGACGGCGTGGCGTGGGCCGCCTCCTCGTCGATCGAGATGTTCACCGGGAACGCCGGCTTCCCGCCGAGTTCGCGGATCCGGTCTTCCGCGTACTCGGCGACCTCGAGGTGGCTCGCGCCGACCTCGACGCGATCGGCCGCTTCCTCGCGCACCTGCGCGAGAATCTCGCCGGCTTCACGGTGTTTCTCGTACTGCTCGGACTCCAGATCCACGTCGGATTCGGCCATGCGACGGGGTTGTATCGGTCGACAAAAAGAGGTTCCGCCTCCGGCCGACGCGTGCGGTCAGCGGTCGGCCCGCCGATCGTCGATCCAGTCGCAGTCGGAACAGGCGGCGAGGCCCTGAACGTTCGAGAGCGTCGCCGCGCAGTCCGGACACCGTCGTGCCGCGTGATGCGGGGGTTCGAGCATCAGTTCCCGTGAGGGTCACGACGATAATAAAACTATGTGACGACGATCGTCGAACTGAGCTGAACGAGAGCCGCCCCGATAAACCCGGCGGCGACCGTTTCCTCCGGAAACGACTCGTAACTGGACCGAATTCCGTGAAACGGTCGCGACCGATTATCCCCGTCGAACGCGTCCGTACCGGGTGGCGTGAGAGACGCCACAGCCCTCGTTCGAGCCGGTTCCGGAACGACCACGCGAGGGGAGCCCTCGAGACCGACGGCACTGTACCCGGCGGGAAACACCGGTCTCGAGGGCGTCACCCCGAGAACGACGTCTTGCGAGCGGTCTGCATCGCGGCACTGTTGTACACCGAGCCGAGGTTTCCACGCGCGTCGATAACGATCACCCCGGCGGTCGATCCGGTGAGTTCAGCGAACTCCTCGATCGCGAGTTCCGCCGCGGCGGACGCGTCACGTCCCCGTTCGACGTGCCGAGCGACGCGTCGCGAGAGCGTGACGCGGGCGATGTCCTCGCCGGCACCCGTCGCGCTGACCGCGGCGGCGGGCGAGCAGTAGAAGCCGGCCCCGACCTGGGGCACGTCACCGACCCGGCCCGCGAGCGCGAGCCAGCGCCCGCCCGTCGACGTCGCCGCGGCGAGCGACTCCCCGTCGAACGCGACCGCCCCGACGGTGTCGTGGTCGTGCTCGTCGATCGGGCCTGCGCTCCGATCGTCGTCCACCTGTCCGCCGTCGTCCGCCCGTTCGTCCCGCCCGTCGGGATCCGATCGGCCGTACCGATCGCGGATCCACGCCAGTTCCTCGCGGGTGCCCCCGGTCGGCGGGTCGAGTTCCGCCCACTGCTCGCGCGTCCGGTCGCTCCAGCAGTCAACCCCGGTCTGGACGCCGAACGCCTCGGCCAGCGAGACGGCGTGGTCGCCCGAGACGAAGCCGTGCGGCGTCTCCTCCAGCACGATTCGGGCGACGCTGACCGCGTGCTCGACGTCCGGCATCGAACACGCCGCCCCGACCGATCGATCGTCGGTCATGAGCCCCGCGTCGGTTCGGATCCGGCCGTCGCTCTGGACCGCGCTCCCGACGCCGGCGTTGAACCGCGGCGAGGACTCGAGCCGATTGACGGCCGTCTCGACCGCGTCGACGGGCGACGGGGCCGCCACGCCGTCTTCGGCCGCGGCTTCGAGGACCTCCCGCCGCGAATCGGGGTCGTCGGGGTCGCTTCCTGCACCGCCGTGGACGAGTACCTGCATGCGCGGTCTCTCTCGCGCGGCGGTCCTTGTGGCTTTCCACCCCGTCCGCCGTCGCGACCGAACCACCGGGACTTACGATGGGGGCCCGAGTACCGCGACGACGATGACGACGGCCCTCCTGCTCGTCGCGTTTTGTGCCACGATGGCGGCGATCGCAACCGCACGGCTTGCCGTCCGTGAGGAGCGAGACCCCGTCGACGTCGGGGTCGCCCTGATCGTCGTCGGCAGTACGTCACTCGCGCTCCTGTGGGCGGCCCTCACGGAATCCTGGTTGCTGACGAGCGGCCGATTCGCGCTCGCGATCGTCGGCAGCGCCTGTGTCGTCGCGGGCGTGGGACTGCTGTTTCGCTACCTGGACCGGTCGCCGGGATACTCGTCCTGATTCGGTTCGCCCCCTCTCGCAATCGACCGCCGACGTCCCGACCCGATCGAATGCGAATTCGCTCCTCGATCCGACCGATACCAGTGCGTTTCCCGACACGAAGTTCCGTTTTTTGTCAGTAGCACGCCCTTCACACGACGAATGTTTATGTATGACCGAGGGAACGGCTTCGGCGCTCACAGGCGCACAGCGGCGTGGGTTCGCGATCAGCGGGCGATTCTGGCCGATTCGTTCTCGTGCAACTTTTGCCGCCGTCGATGGAAATGGTAGACCTTTTACCCCCATCGGGGCACCGTACAGACGAGATGAGTTACGACAAGATCGAGGTCCCCGAGGACGGGGAAAAGATCACGCTGAAAGAGGGTACCGACGACGAGATCGAGGTGCCCGACAACCCGATCATCCCGATCATCCACGGCGACGGGATCGGCAAGGACGTCGGTCCTGCCGCACAGGAGGTCCTCGAGGCCGCCGCGGAGGCGACCGGCCGCGAAATCAGCTGGATGCGCGTCTACGCTGGCGAGAGCGCGCGCGAAATCTACGGCGAGGACGTCAACCTGCCCGACGAGACCGTCGAGGCGATCAAGGAACACCGCGTCGCGATCAAGGGTCCGCTGACGACGCCCGTCGGCGCCGGCTTCCGATCGCTGAACGTTGCGCTCCGCCAGACGCTCGACCTCTACGCGAACGTCCGGCCGACCTACTACCTCGACGGCGTCCCGTCGCCGATGAAGGCGCCCGAGGAGATGGACATGGTGACGTTCCGGGAGAACACCGAGGACGTCTACGCCGGCATCGAGTGGGAGGCCGGCACCGACGAGGTCGAACAGGTTCGCGACTTCGTCGAGCAGGAGATGGGCTTCGACTCGACCATCCACGAGGGTCCCGTCGGCATCGGCATCAAGCCGATCACCGAGAAGGGGTCGAAGCGTCTCGTCCGCGAGGCGATCGATTACGCCCTCGAGCACGACCGCGACAAGGTCACGCTCGTCCACAAGGGGAACATCATGAAGTTCACCGAGGGGCAGTTCTCCGAGTGGGGCATGGAGGTCGCCGACGAGGAGTACCCGGACGACGAGGTCTTCGCCGCCCCCGACTCCCTGTGGGAAGAGCAGGACGACATCGACATCCCCGAGGGCGCCGTCATGGTCGAGGAGCGCCTCGCCGACGCGATGCTCCAGTGGATGCAGCTGCGCACCGACGAGTTCGACGTGCTCGCGATGCCCAACCTCAACGGTGACTACCTCTCCGACGCCGCCGGTGCCCAGATCGGCGGTCTCGGCATCGCGCCGGGTGGCAACTTCGGCAAGGGCCGCATGCTCGCCGAGCCGGTCCACGGCTCCGCGCCCAAACGCGCCGGCCAGGACATGGCCAACCCGACCGCGATGATCCTCTCGGGCCGTCTCATGTTCGATTACCTCGGCTGGGACGACGCCGCCGACCTCGTCCGCGACGCCGTCGAGGAGACTATCTCCTCCGGCAACGTCACCTACGACCTCGAACGCCAGCTCGAGGACGCCGAGAAACTCGCCACCAGCGAGTACACTGCGGAAGTCGTCAGCAACATCGAAAAGCTGTCATAGACAGCCTTTCGTCCTCTCGCGGCTTGGCCGCGAGAACATCGAAAAACGCTCTACGAGAGTTTTTCGGGCAGTCAGAACGCGACGCGTTCTGACGCTCTCGAGAAGCTTTCGTAGTGGGCTTCTCGCACTCGCGCGGTAACGCACCGCCTGTCTCGTTTTTTGCGCTCTCTGCACCACCGCGATCGAAACCGCCACCGTTTCGGCCCGGCAGTCCGGCCTCTCACGCATGGAGTCCACACTCGACCTCGATCCGCAGTCCCTGCAGGATCGCGACGACGTCGCCGTCGAGACCGAGACGCGAACCGTGACGCGACCGGAGTTCGAGACGGCCCGCGGCCTCGAGAGTCACGTGACCGTCGGCCTCACGAACGACGCGGGCGACGTCCTCGTCGTGAGCGACGGGGCCCGGGGGTGGGCGCTGCCCGCCGTACCCGTCGCCGACAACGCGGACTGGGTGGAGGGCGCCCGTCGCGCGGCCGGCGCGCTGACCGGCGTCGACGCGTCGTTCGACGGGCCGGTTCGCCTCCGCCGCGTCGCGTTCGAACTGGAGGGTGCCGATCGATCCGTGACGACGACCGACGTGCTCGTCCGGGCCACGGTCGCCGGCCGGCCGATCGCGAACGAACCGACCCTCGACGGCGATGACGTGGCGGACCTCCTCTGGCTCGATCGGGTTCCCGAAGACGCGTCGGCCGGCGTCGCGGCCGACGTGCGAGCGCTCCGCGATCGATCGGCGGCGCGATAGTAACGCTCTCGGCACGCCGTCCCCTACACCCGCCCGATGGCCGAGGTACGCGAAGTCGATTCGGACGAACAGCGGGCGGACGCCTTCGACGTCCGGCAGACGGTGTTCGTCGAGGAACAGGGCGTCGACGAGGCGATCGAGTACGACGAGCACGAGGACGAGGCCGTCCACTTCGTCGCCTACGACGACGGCGAGCCGATCGGAGCCGCCCGACTCCGTGAGCCGGACCCGGGACTCGGCAAGGTCGAACGCGTCGCCGTCCTCCGGTCGCGACGGGAGGAGGGGATCGGCCGAGACCTGATGGCCGCCGTCGAAGACGCGGCGCGCGATCGAGACCTGACCGAACTCAAACTCCACTCCCAGACCCGCGCCGCCGCGTTCTACCGCCGACTCGGCTACGAACGCCGCGGCGCGGAGTTCGAGGAGGCGGGGATCCCCCACGTCGAGATGCGAAAGTCGCTGGAGTGACGCCCACGACGGAACGGAAGCGCTACCCGAGTCGCGGCAACTCGCCCGTTCGTTCCTTTCGAATGAGATCGCGTACGAACAGCCGAAGCTGGCGTGTCAGGTCCTCGCGGTCCTCGTAGGCGTAGATTCGGGCCTCCCACCGATCTCGGACCGCGGCGATCATCGCGCTGCGGACGCCCGACTCGTGGACGAACATGACCCGCTCGCGGCGGTGGGCCGCGGTCTCCTCGTCGAAGAGGGCCTCGAGGACCGATCCGACCTCGATTCCGACACCGAGGTTGTCGCCAGCGGCGGGGACCACGTACACGACCGCGTTGCTCGCCCGGGCGAACGCGATGCTCTGGGTCGCGGCGTCCATCTCGGACAGGTCGACGTCGACGTCGATCGCGAGGAACGCATTGACGCCCGCCGACGTCCGAAGGTGGTCGCGGACGTCCAGCAACAGGTCGAGTGCCGCTTCATCCCGGCCGAGTTCGTGATCGGATCCGACGAGCGACCCGAAATCAACCGATTCGGGGATCGCGTCGGGAGCGACGTCTGCGATCGCAGTCTCGACGTCGAACGCCTCGTACGGCCCCATCAGATAGACGAGAAACCGCGATCGTGGAAGATCACCCAGTTCGTCGACGATCCGGTCGCGCATACGACGAGTTCTCACCGACCATATATAAATGCAGGCGATTTCAGCGATCGCTGACTCAGCGAACGCTTAAACAGTCGGGGATGCAACCTAGCGTCATGGCCGAATCCGAGCGCTCCGCACGACGATCGGGGGACCAGTTACTGCCCGAGCACAGCGTCCTCTCGGTCGAGGAGTACCTCGCGATGCAGCGATCGATCGGGAACGAGACGCGGTTTCGCGTCCTGAACGCGCTGGTCGAAGCGGGACCGCAAAGCGCCAGCGAACTGCGTGACCGACTCGGCGTCGAGTCGAACGTCCTCCACTACCACCTCGACGAACTCGTCGACGTCGGTCTCGTCGAGAACCGAAAACGCAAGGAACCCGACACCGACGGCCTCTACTCGTACTATCGGGCAACGTCGCTCGGTGAGGGCATTCTCGAGCACGGCGTCCGCGAACTGATGCGCCAGGAGTGGGACGCGCTCGAGGAGTACAGCGATAGTAGCCACTGAACGTCAATGCACACCTGATCGCAGGACTGCTGTGCGATCAGTGTGTAAATCGTTTCAGTTGCTACTATAGTAGCAACTAAACGTCACTGTACACCCGATCGCGCGATGGCTGTACGATCGATGTGTGAGCAGTTTCATACGGATTGCTGTACCGATGTACCGGCGCAACCGCCGCCCGGATCGCGGTTGCGCCAGAAATGACTTACAGTAAACCGTATCAGTAGCGACCTACTCCTGCCAGCTCGGGTTCTCGCGCGGCGGGCTGAAGATGTCGACGCCACGGACCGTCTCGTCGCCCCGATTCTCGGCCGCGTGGGGCTGTTCGCCCGGGATCGCGTAGGCGTCACCGGGTTCGCAGACGATTTCCTCGCCGTCCGTGACGAAGACCAGTTCGCCCTCGTAGATGAACCCCGTCTGCTCGTGGGGGTGGCTGTGCTCTTCGACGGTCGCGTCGGGTTCGATCTCGAAGTGCTGGACGTTCATCGAGTCGGTGCCCGCCATCAGTGCCAGGTGGACGCCGTCGGCGGCTTCCGACGGATCGAGGTCGTCCAGGGAAACGTGTTCCATACGTCCAGTGAGTGACCGGCGACCCTAATAGTTCCATCCGCCGGCGACCACTTCCGCCGCGCTTGCCGAAGGTTGAACTACGATCCGGCCGGACCTCGATCCATGTACGCCGTCGTCGGCTGTAGCGAGTGCTCGCACCTCTGGCTCATCGAGGGCCGATCGGAGACGACGCAGTGTCCCCGCTGTGGATCTCGGAAAGCCTACGAGAAACGCAAGAAGTTCGTCGAGACCGACGACGCCGACCACGCCAGGGACGTGCGAGCCTCGATGCTGGCGAACCGGCAGGGAGAGGGCGAGACGTTCGCCGAACTGGACTCCTTCGCCGACCTCGAAGACGACGTCGCGGACGGCGTCGTCGACGACGACGAGTACCTCGCGAGATCGGGTCTCGACGTCGACGAGGTCGAAGATGCGGGTGAGCGGGACCCGCGCGGGCCGACCCGGAGCGGGAGCAAGAAGGAAATCGTCGAAGCGGCGCTCTCGGACCTCGATCGCCCGACGGAAGCGGAGATCGTCGACTACGCGGGCGATCGCGGCGTCTCCGCGGAGTACGTCAGGAACGCCCTCGAGAAACTCGTGAGAGGCGGCGAGGTGAGCGAGAGCCGCGGCCGATACCGTCGCCTGTAGCCCCGCCGCGGCGTCGAAGACGTGTCGGTCCCCGAGCGATCGAACGGCAGCGCTTTGACTCGGCGCAGAAAGGTGGCTCCATGGACGACACGATCGACGCGCAGGCGACGACGATCGGCGTCGGGACGGTCGTGGCCGTCGCCGCCCTCGTCTACGGCACGTTCGTCAGCCGGACGCTACTCGGGGTCGAGACGACGGCACTGGCGACGGGAACCGTCGCGCTGACCGCCCTCGCGATCGCCGCCCTCCACGGCGCCTACGGTCGGCGGGATCTCGCCGGTGCGTATGCCCTCGCAGGTGTCGGACTCCTCCTCGTCGCGGTCGCCGTCAGCGGCCGGCAGGTCGCGGGCGGCTTGCTCCTGCTCGTCGCCGGCGGATCGTACGTCACGGTCGTGACGGTCCGTGCCCGCCGCGAGGGACGCGACGCGCCGAGCTAGCAGTGCGACGATTACCGCCCGAGATCCTCGTGTGCGCTCGCGAGGTGATTCGACGCGAGCGCGGCCAGCAGGGAGAGTTCCCCGGCCAGTGCGCCGACGGCGATGATCTCGGCGAGCGCGTCGGCGTTCGAGCCCGGGGGATCGCCGCCCCCGCGGAGCCCCAGCACGTCGAGGGCCTCCGACTGGGTGGGGAGTTTCGTCCCGCCGCCCACGGTCCCGACCTCGAGCGAGGCCAGCGAGACGCTGGCGTAGAGGTCGGTCGTCCCGTCCTCGTCAGAACGAGACGACGGGGCCGCCTCGCGGGTGTCCATCGTCGTGATCGCGTTCGCACCCTCGACGACCTGGGCCTCGTCCTGTCCGGTCGCGAGGAAGGCCGCGCCGACCACGTTCGCGGCGTGCGCGTTGAACCCCAGACTGCCCGCCTTGGCGCTCCCGACGAGGTTCTTGCGGGTGTTGGCCTCGACGATCGCCTCGGGCGTGGTGTGGAGTCGGTCCGCGACGACCTCGCCGGGGATCACGACGTCCGCCGTCACGGAGCGGCCCCGTCCCTCGACGGCGTTGATCGCGGCGGGTTTCTTGTCCGAACAGAGGTTGCCCGAGAGCGCGACCAGCGAGGCCGGGGTTTCGTCCGCGACGACCTCGCAGGCCGCCTCGGTCGCGATCGTGGCCATGTTCATCCCCATCGCGTCCTTGGTGTCGTAGGCGAAGCGCAGGTAGACGGAGTCGCCGACGACGTACGGTTCGACGCCGAGCAGTTCGCCGTGGCTCGTGGTGGACTCGGCGGCCGCCCTGAGCGCTCCGGTGTTATCGTCGACCCACTCGACGGTTTCGGCGGCCTCAGCAACGCCGTCGACCCGGAACACCGGTGCGCGGGTCATGCCGTTCTTCGTGACGCGAGCGTCCGCACTCCCGGCCGAGCGGATCACCGAGAGGCCGCGGTTGACCGACGCGAGCAACGCGCCCTCCGTCGTCGCGAGCGGCAGGTAGTGCTCGCCGTCGGCCGCGCCGCCGTCGATCTGGACGGGCCCGACGACGCCCATCGGTACCTGGGCCGCGCCGATCATGTTCTCGATCGCCGACTCCGCGGCCTCGGCGGGGAAGCCGTAGTCGCCGATCGCGTCGAGGTCGGTGTCGGTCTCCCGTTCGACGAACAGCCGTCGAGCCTCGGTTGCGACGTCTGCGTCGGCGTGCGCCTCGAGTTCGTGGATCCGGAGGTCACCCTCGCGGACCCGATCGGCGAGGTCCTGCGGGTCTGTCATGGGTTGGCCAAGACGGTCACGGGTCCTAACAGTTGCTGATCCGTCCCGGGACGGTGGCGGTCGTGATCGAGGTGTGCCTCGACCGCTCGCGACGCCCGGGTGCCGGCGAGGGCTACGTACCGGACGGGTACCGGGGACGCGGTCCGGCGATGGCGAGGACCGCCAGTCGCTCGCTCGACGATACCTGAACGATCACTCGGCGTCCGACGTCGGTGTCGAATCGGAGTCGTCGGCGTCGTCGAGAACGGCGAACGCGGTCGACCCGCAACTGCACCCCTCCTGTCCGATAAGCTTGATCGATCCGTCGGGCCACTGCCGCGCGGCGTAGACCGAGCCACACTCGACACAGGACGCGAGAACTCTGATCACGTCGTCTCTGCTCGCCATTGCGGGATGGTCAACAGTATGTCATCACCCACCATGAATCTATCAATTCCGGGGCCGCCGTGACGATCACCACGTACGAACCGTCCCCGCCACGGGCACGAACGAGACGGGAGTATGGCCTTCCGGTCAAGTGGAGCACGCGGATCGAACCCAACTGTTTTGCTCCTCGCACGCGCGCACTCTCGCATGACCGCGGCTGCGGATCTCCTGCTGACGAACGCGGAGGTGCACACCCTGACGGACCCCGATCGGACCCACGAGGCCGTCGCGATCCGGGACGGCGAAATCGTCCGCGTGGGCGACACGTACGAGATCGCGTTCCTCGAGGGGGTCGAGACCGATCGCATCGACTGCGAGGGACGGGTCGTCCTGCCGGGCTTCATCGACGCCCACACCCACCTCGAGCAACTGGGCCAGCACCTCGTGCACGCGGACCTCTCGGCCGCGGAGAGCCGCTCGGAGAGCCTCGATCTACTGGTCGAGCAGGCGGCAACCGACCCCGATCGGGAGTGGGTCCTCGGGTTCGGCTACGACGAGAGCGAGTGGGACGAGTCCCGCTCCCTCACCCGCGACGACCTCGATCGGGTGAGCGAGGAGCGGCCGGTCGTCGCCATGCGGGTCGACCTGCACACCGCCTCGCTGAACTCGGTTGCGCTCGAGCGGCTCCGGGACGAGATGCCGGCCGCCGACCTCCGGACCGCGGACGGCGAACCGACCGGCGTCGCCGTTGAGGACGCCGCCGAGGCCGTTCGGCGCGAGATCACGGCCGATCGATCCGAGATGCGGGAGGTGCTCACGGCCGCGGCGGACCACGCAGTCTCCCTGGGCGTCACCGGCGTCCACGACAAGGTCCGGGGCTCGACGGCCCCGCGCGTGTATCGGGACCTGGCCGCCGCGGGCGATCTGCCCCTGCGCGTTCGGATCGACTACTGGAGCGACCACCTCGAGGCCCTCGCGGAGGTTGGACTGGCGACAGACACCGAGGGTGGGACTGCGGACGCGCTCGTCCAGACGGGCGCGATCAAGTCCTTCTCCGACGGGAGCATCGGGAGCGAGACGGCGAAGCTGAGCACACCCTACGTCGGGGCCGACGAGGAGGATGACAGCGACGGGACCGCGACGGGCGACGGCGACGCGGACGGCACCCGCGGCCAGTGGGTCGTCGATCCCGAGGCCCTCTCGGCGCTCGTCGACCGGGCCGACGACAGCGACTTCCAGCTTTCCGTGCACGCGATCGGCGACGAGGCGATCGAGGAGACGCTGTCGGCGCTTGAGACCACCGGCAATCCCGCCGAGGCCCGCCACCGGATCGAGCACGCGGAACTGGCGACCGACGACCAGTTCGAACGGATGGCCGAGGCCGGCATCGTGGCGTCGATGCAGCCGAACTTCCACCGCTGGGCGCAGGAAGGCGGCCTCTACGACCAGCGCCTCGGCGTCGAGCGGCGGAAACGGACGAACCGGCTCCAGCGCGCCCTCGACTTGGACGTCCCGCTCGCGTTCGGATCGGACTGCATGCCGCTCGATCCGCTGCTCGGGATCCACCACGCGGTGAACGCGCCCGTCGACGCCCAGCGGCTGTCGGTCAATGAGGCGCTCCGGGCCTACACGTGGGGTGCGGCCTACGCCGGCTTCGACGAGGACCGCCTGGGGACGGTCGAGGCCGGGAACCGGGCCGACCTGGTCGTCCTCGAGGCGTCGCCGTGGGAGCGGCCCGATCGGATCGACGCGATCGACGTGGCGCTGACGCTGGTCGACGGCGACGTCGTCTACGACGACCGGTGACTCGATCGACTCGCGGCGTCGGCGACGGGACTATGTGATCGGCGACCCAACACGATCCCAATGGCGGATCGTCGCCGACTCGAGCGGTTCCTGCGATCGAAACTTCAGGAGGCGGGCGAGCAGTACGAGGAGCTACGCACGTCGACCGACGCACAACTCGACGAGGCGCGAGAGGCCTACCGGGTGGCGAGAAACGCCCGCGAGTTGCCGTCGGACGAGGAGGGACGGACGAAGATCGTCTGTCGGCGCTACGCCGAACGGCGAGCGGCGATGCTGGACGACGAGTACCGGCCGGCCTGTTACGAGGCGGGCCACCCCGACTGCGAGGGGTGTGCGGAGGACGTCCGGGAGGGGCGGATCGAGACCTGGTGAGACGCACCAGGGTTTCGGCGAAAACGACGCGATCGTGCTGGTTTTCTGTCCGCGAGGGACCGATCGCGTGGTCCGGCGGCGCTCGGAGACCCCGCGTTCCGCTGGGAACTGCTGCTGGTGCTCGCGATGGGAATTATGACGTGGCAATCGGCGATTCAGCCAGCAGAACGGACCGGTGAGCGGGGCGGATCCGGCGCGTCGCCCGCGGACGACTGATCAGTCGCCGTTCGTGAGGTCGCGAGCGGGCGCGTCGCCCTCGGCGTTACCGTTCTCGTCTTCGGGCAGGAACGCCCAGACGAGGATCGCGCTCACGATGACGAGGCCGACCAGGGCCGTCTGGCCCACGCTCAGTTGGATATTGACCCAGGCGAGCACCGTCCGGAGTTCGACCAGGAACGGGGCGAGCAGCGCGAGCACGACGAGGAGTCCGCCCTTCGAGATCCGCATTATCGGATCACCCCGGGGAGGGTCGAGTGTACGAGATCACCGGCCGATGCGAGTGCAGTCGCGGCCGAGCGTTCGACCGCCGCCGCGTACAGCGTCAGCGACTCGACGCTGGCCGGGAACGGAGTGATGTCGGGACCGAACAGTCCGCCGCGCTCGATGATGCTCAGCAGCGGGAACGTGTACGCGAAGACCACGAGCACGATCGCGATCGCGGTCCAGAGTTTCAGGTTGTCGAGGACCAGCGGCGAGTCCTCGGGGCCGGAGAGCGTGCCGGCGTACTCGTTCGCCGGGAGGTCGTCGCTCCGGCCGTTGAACGCCGTGCCGATCACGTTCGCGAAGAACAGCACGAGCGAGAGGAACAGCAGGGTGCCGCCGAGCGCGATCTGGGCGTCGAGTTCGCCGACGCTCCCGACGGCGGCGTCGAACGTGACGCCCTCGTACTGGGGTTCGGCGGTCCGGCGCGGCACGCTGAGCAGGCCGGCCCGGTGCATCGCGTTGGACATGAACGTCATCCCGAGGAACCAGATCACGACCTGTGCGAGGCCGACCGATCGGTTCCACAGCGCCTTGCCGGTCACCTGCGGGAGGAACCAGTAGGTGGCGGCCATGAACGTCAGCGCGACGGCGGTACCGACGGTGAGGTGGAAGTGGCCGACGACCCAGAACGTGTTGTGGATGAGGTAGTTGATGTTCATCCCGGCGTTGATCATCCCGGAGAAGCCGGCGGCGGCGAACATCAGGCCGGCGAGCGCCATCCCGGTGAAGACGGGATCGCGCCACGGGAGTGCTTTCAACCAGCCGAGGTAGCCCTCGCCGCCGCGCTGGCGGGCGCCGTGTTCCATGCTGGCGACGACGGTAAACGCCGTCAGCAGGCTCGGCAGGAGGAGGAACATCGTGTTCGTCATCGCGATGAACTTGAACCCTTCAGCGATTCCGGGATCGAGGTACTGGTGGTGGATGCCCGTCGGCACCGACAGCACCAGGAACAGCACGAACACGACGCGGGCCAGCGGGTCGCTGAACAGTTTGCCGCCGGAGACCTTCGGCAGCATGATGTACCACAGCATGTACGCCGGCATCAGCCAGAAGTAGACGACCGGGTGGCCGAAGAACCAGAACAGCGTCCTGGTCAGCAGCGGGTTGACGGTCTCGATCAGGCCGAGCGACCACGGGAGCAAGAACAGCAAGATTGCCGCGGCGACGCCCAGCGTGGCGAGGTACCACATCAGCATCGTCGTCAGCGCCATGAACGTCGGCAGCGGGATCCGCTCGTCGGGGTTCTCCTGCTTCCAGGCCCACCAGGAGCGGAACCAGTCGACGCCCGCGAGCCACGACCCGACGACGAACAGCACGAGGCCGAGGTAGAACATCGGGTGGGCCTGCAACGGCGCGTAGAACGTGAACAGGACCGATGCACTCATATCGATCGCGTCGGTGAAGCCGGCCAGGATCGCAACGCCTGACATCGTTATCCCGATCGCCATCAGCGAGTACCAGCCCCAGCTAAATCGGAGGTCTTCGAGACCCCGATCGAGGCTGGTCGTCACCGCCCAGGTGAAGATCCCGACGAGGAAGAAGATCGTAAACGAAATCACGAGGAAGACGCCGTGGGCCGTGAGGACGGTGTAGTAGTCCACCGAGTCGATGAACCGATAGACGTTGGTCCGGTGGAGCGTCTGGATGATCCCGAACAGTCCCCCGAGCGCCAGCGCGAGGAACGAACTGTAGAACGCCGCACGGATGAGCTTCGCTTCCGCGGGGAAGTCGTCGATGTACGCGTTACTCATCGCCGTCACCTCCGTCACCGTTCTCGGCGTCCGGGTCGACCACGCTCAGGGTCCCGGTTTCCTCGTAGTCGTCGACGGTGACCGTCCAGTCGTGGTCGCCCTCGCCGAGATCGGCCGCGTCGACCGTGAGCGTCACCGTCTCGCTGTCGTCGCCGCCGACCGTCACGTCCTCTTCGAACGTTTCGTTGCCGATTTCGAGCGCGACCGTCGTCTCGAGGTCCTCGAGCTGGCCGTTCTCGACCGTCACCTCGAACTCGGTTTCGTTGCCGGATTCGACTTCGTCCGGCGCTTCGACCGACAGTTCGGTCATGTCGAACTCGTCCTCGGGAACGACGGTGATCTGTCCTTCCATGGTGTGGTGGCCGGAGCCACAGTACTCGTTACAGACGATCCCGTACTCCCCGGCCTCGTCGAACTCGGCCGTCATCGTCGACACCTCGCCGGGAATGACCATCGTGTTGACGTTCGTCCCGACGACGCTGAAGCCGTGGATCACGTCCGGACTCGTCACGTAGAACGTCACCTCGCTTCCGGCCGGGATCTCGATCGGATCGGGCTGGAAGATGAACGTCCGGGCGACGACGTACGCCTCGTACTCGTTCTCGCCGACCTGCTCGACGCGCGGTTCGCTGAAGCGCTCGTCCTCGCTGAGTTCGCTCGGCTCGATCGTCTCCTCGCTGTCGTCGATCATCGCGATACCGAGCCCGACCGAGCCGTAGGTGATCGTCGCGATGAACCCGACGATCAGGAGCAGCGCCGCGACCAGCCAGACTTTCTCGTACGTGTGAATGTTCATAGTCCCCCCATCACCGTTCCGACGACCGTCGGATCGTTTCCGAGGAATTCGACGAAGTACATGAAGAACCACAGGGCGACCAGGATCAGGAAGTACAGCCCGATCAGGACGAGCGTCCCGACCGGATCGTACTCGTCGTGGCCGATCTCACGCGTCTCTTCCGGAGTGCGTACTCCGTCCCGTTCTTCCGTTACCTGACTCATATGCCCGTATTGGGAAAGTCACTCCTTAATCAATGGATCAATTCCCAGCCCGTAGGAACGGGGGTCATTATTATACGCTGGATCTGGTAACGGTCCAGTATGGTACTCGAGGATCTCTCACCGCGGACTGCACTCATCGTCGGCTTGCTGGCGCTCTTGCCGGTCACGTGGTACGGGCTCGGGAGCTCCCTCTCGGCGGGCGTCGTCTCCGGAATCAACGTCCTCATCATCGTCACCGCGCTCTACGTCGCGTTCGAACCCGTCCCCGACGCCCACCACGGTCACGAATCGACCGACGCGTCGTAATTCCACATGACCGGGTACGAGGCGGTCGTTTTCGGAACGCTCGTTGCGACGCACGATCACGCGACGACCGGAACCGCCGAACACGCCGACCTGCTGGTGTTCCTGCTCGTCGGCCTGCTCGCGGGAGCGCACTGTCTCGGGATGTGCGGGCCGCTCGTGACGACCTACGCCGATCGGATGGGCAAAGCCAAGCCCGACGGCGGCCGGACCGGGAGAGCGCACGAGGACACGCTGACCCTGTTCGAGGTCCGCCAGCACGGCCTCTTCAACCTCGGCCGGGCGGCGAGTTACGCGGCCATCGGCGGTCTGTTCGGCCTGCTCGGCGGGCTGGCGTTCACGTCCGCCGACACCGTCGCGGCCGTCGGCGACACCGTCCGGGGGACGATGGGCATCCTCGTCGGGATCGCGATCATCGCCAGCGGCCTCTACTACCTGCGGGGCCAGGCGGGTGTCCCGCACGGCCTGCCCGTCGTCGGCACCGTCTTCGGGTGGCTCTCGGGCCTGCTCGCGAGCCGGGTCGATCGACTCGCCGGGTCGCCCGGCATCGTCGGTCTCGGCGCGGTTCACGGCCTGTTGCCGTGTCCGATCATCTACCCCGCGTACCTCTACGCGTTCGCGCTCGGCGATCCGCTCCGCGGGGCGCTCTCGCTGGCCGTCCTCGGCATCGGTACGATCCCGACGCTGTTCCTGTACGGTACGGTGCTGACCTCGATCGGGACGGCGAACCGGATTCGGCTCCACCGGGGACTCGGCGCGGCCTTCCTCCTGCTTGGCTACCTCCCGCTCCAGCACGGGCTGATGCTCTACGGCATCCACCTCCCGCACCCACCCGTGCCGTTCTACCAGCCGCTGTAACCCCGTTTCCCACCCGATGAGCTACTCGAACGATCGACTCGACGGCGACGCGCTCGCCGACGGCACCGACGCACAGAGTGGCGACGCCGTCGCCGACTCCGAAGCGGCCGCCGACGAGTGTACCCTCTGCTCGTTTCCGACGCCGGCCGACCCCTACACCGCGCCGGACGTAGACGGCGCGTTCTGCTGTCAGGGCTGTCTCGAGGTCCAGCGCACGCTCGGCGCGGTCGACGACGTCTCGGCCGACGCCGTCCGCGATCGGGTCGACGACGAGTCGCCCGACCTGGACGACCTCGAGGGCGAGGACGCCTTCCTCGCCGTCGACGGCATGCACTGTGCGACCTGCGAGGCGTTTCTCGAGACGCGAGCGACGAACGCCGAGGGCGTCCAGGGCGCGGCGGCGAGTTACGCCACGGACACGGTTCGGGTGACGTACGATCCCGACGAGATCGATCCCGCGGACCTCCCCGAGGTCGTCTCCGGCTACGGCTACGACGCCCACGATCGGACCGAGAGCCGCGACGAGGAGCCCCGCGACGCCGCGCTCGTGAAGTTCCTCGTCGGCGGCGGGATGTTCGGGATGATGGTGATGATCTGGTACGCGCTCTTTCTGTACCCGACCTACTTCGGCTACGAGCCGATCGCCGACTTCGGGAGCTACGACGGCTACTACGTGGCCGCGAACATCTGGCTCATGACGTCGTTCGTCCTCTTCTACACCGGCTACCCGATCCTCCGGGGCGCGTACGTGAGCGTCCGGGCCGGCATGCCGAACATGGACCTGCTGATCGCCGTCGCTGCCGTCGGCTCCTACGCCTACAGTACGCTCGCGATGGGGCTCGGCCGGACGGACCTGTACTTCGACGTCAGCGTCGCGATCATCCTCGCGGTCACCGCCGGCAACTACTACGAGGATCGCATCAAACGCAAGGCGACGGGACTCCTCTCGGACCTGACCGAACAGCAGGTCGACGAGGCGCGCCTGGCGAACGGCGAGACCGTCCCGCGCTCGGAAATCGACCCCGGCGATCGGCTCCTCGTCCGACCCGGCGAACGGATCCCGCTCGACGGCGACATCGCCGAGGGGACGGCGGCGATCGACGAATCGCTCGTCACCGGCGAATCGCTCCCGGTCGAGAAAGAACCCGGCGACGCGGTCAGAGGTGGAACCGTCGTCACTGACGCCCCGATCGTCGTCGCGGTCGGCGAGGACGCCGAGAGCACCCTCGATCACCTCGTCTCCCTGCTGTGGTCGATCCAGAGCGCCCGACCCGGCGTCCAACGGCTCGCGGACAAACTCGCGACGATCTTCGTCCCGCTCGTGCTCGCCATCGCGACGGGCGTGACCGCATTCTTGCTCGCCACCGGATCGGCGCCCTCGACTGCACTGCTCGTCGGCCTGACCGTCGTCATCGTCTCCTGTCCGTGCGCGCTCGGACTCGCGACCCCGCTCGCGATCGCCTCGGGCGTCCAGTCGGCCGCGAAGCGCCGGATCGTCGTCGCCGCCGAGTCGATCTTCGAGGACGCCCCCGACGTCGACGTCGTCGTCCTCGACAAGACGGGTACGCTCACGACCGGGTCGATGACCGTCGCGGACGTCCGCATCGACCCCGACGCGGGCGTCGACCCCGACGCGCTCCTCGCCCGAGCCGGTGCGGTCGAAGCCCTTTCCGAGCACCCGATCGGCGCCGCGATCGCCGAGGCGGCCGGGACGACGGAGGGTGACGACGAGGGCGAGGGCGCTGATGGGGCCGCAGGCGGCGACGACGCCGACGCCGATCGGCCGGTGAGCGCGGCCGTCGACACGTTCGAGCGCGACAGTCGCGGCGTCAGCGCGATCGTCGAAGACGGGTCCGGGACCAGCGAGGGCGACCGCGTCGTTGTCGGCCACCCCGACTACCTCCGGGAGCGGGGCCACGTCGTCCCGGAAACGCTCGAACCCGCGATCGAACGCGCGCGATCGAGCGGCGACGTGCCGGTCGTCGTCGGCTGGGACGGGCGCGCCCGCGGCGTGATCGTCGTCGGCGACGCACCCCGCGAGGCGTGGCGCGAGGCCGTCGAGACGCTCTCGGCGGGCCGTGAGATCGTCGTCCTCACGGGCGACGAGGGCGCGGCGGCCGATCGGTTCCGAGACGTCGACGCGGTCGACGAGGTCTTCGCCGGCGTCCCACCGGAAGCGAAGGCGGAGACGGTCCGGCGACTCCGCTCGCGGGGAACCGTCGCGATGGTCGGCGACGGGAGCAACGACGCGCCCGCGCTCGCGGCGGCGGACGTCGGCATCGCGATGGGCAGCGGGACGAAACTCGCGACCGAGGCCGCGGACGCGGTGATCGTCGGCGACGACCTCGGGGCCGTCGCGGAGACGTTCTCGGTCGCCGCCGGCACGCACCGTAGGATCCGACAGAACCTCGCGTGGGCGTTCGCCTACAACGCGATCGCGATTCCGCTGGCGATCACGGGCCTGCTGAACCCGCTGTTCGCCGCCGTCGCGATGGCGGGCAGCAGCGTGATCGTCGTGATGAACTCCTCGCGATCGATCTGACGGGGACGAGCGACCCCGGGCCGCCGTCAGGCCGACTCGTCGTCGGTGACGACGCGATCGACCACCCGCCGCTCGCCGTCCTCGTAGACGTACGTCTCGTCGGCGTCCTCGTCGGCCGTCCGCCGGTGGCTGCCGTCACAGAACGGGAACGAATCGGAGAGTCCGCACTGGCAGACCGCGACGTCGCCTTTCTCGTCGTCGAGATCCTCGGGCGTCAGCTTTCGCGGTCCGGCCGCGTCGAGTTCGACCAGTCGGGTCATGGCCGGTGGTCGGAGCCGCGGAACCGAAAAGCTTCGCCAGGCCGCGAGCAACCAGTACGCGGGCGTCGACCGGTTGGCGGGCGTCACCCGTCGAAACGGCAAACTACTTGGCCCCGGTCTCTCATCTCGAACGTACGAAGAGATGAGCCTGCACGGCAGCGGAATGACGATGGCGATCGCCCTCGCAGTCGTCAAGACGCTCGTGTTGCTCGTCGGCGGCGCGATCACGTTCTTCGCGTACAAGGCCTACCGACGGACGAAACAGCGGGCGCTCGGGATGCTCGCTGTCGGGTTCGGGCTCGTCACCCTGGGGTTCGTTCTCGCAGGCGTGGTGTACGAACTGCTGAACATCTCGCTGTACCTCGGGATCCTGTTCGAGAGTCTCCTGATGCTCGCCGGCTTCCTGGTGATCGCGTACTCGCTGTACGTGACCTGACGGGGTTCCCGCCGTCTCGAACCCCTCGCGCCGATCGAACCGTCCTCGGCCGGCGAGGGGCAAACGATTAGGGAGCGCGGCGTCGGAGAGAGCGTCGCATGGATCGGGACGGACGCGATGCCCCTGGCGAGGCGCTGCCGTCGCGGCTCGACGCGACGCCCGCGAGCGGTGATCGAGGCAAGTCGGTCGTCGACTCGGACCGGGCCGGGGCCGCGTACGGATACGGGTTCCTCGAGGCTGCCGGCTACCTCTCCGAGCCGTGCGAACGGGAGACGGCGTACGCCGCGGGCCACAGCGTCAGGTACACCGCGAGCGTCGACGGCCCCGTTCGTCTCGGCTACTTCGAGGTCCCGCTGGCCGCACTCCCGCGGGAGGCGTCCGCACGCATCGCGCGCGGCGTGGGCCGTCGGACGCGGCTCCAGTACTGCTGGTTTTTCGACCCGGCGACCGATCGCGTCCGGGCGATTCGAACCGCCGGGCGTCCCGCCCAGTTCGAGTACGATCCGGCGACCGATCCGTCGTCCCGACGGGGCCGACTCGACCGAGCCGCGGAGGCCGTCGACGCGCTGTTCGACCACAGCGACGTCGTCGATCGGATCGCCGACGACCTCCGGGACGCGCGAGTGGGGCTCGCGCGGGCGCTGACGATCGGCGACGCGGACGACGCCACGGAGCGGGAGCGACGGCTCGCGGCCCAGCGCCTGCTCGATCGACTGCTCTACTGTTACGTTCTCGTCGCGGGCGGCGTCGTGGTCCCGATCGCCGACGACGGCGAATCCACCCCGGAGGGGCCGGAACGGGTCCTGCGGACGATCGTTCGCGAGCGCGACGACGTCCCGGCGGCCCTGCGGGCGATCGTCGAGACGCTTCACGCCCCCGATCGGGCGCACCTGCAGATGACCGGGTCCTGCCGGCTCCGCGTGCCGTTTCTCGGCCGCCAGGACGACCGATCGGCGGGCCGTGGACCCACCGCCGGCGAGTCGACCGTCCGCGTCGACGGCTTCGACTGGGACCGGCTGCTCGATCGCCTCGCGTCATACGACTGGGGACTGAGCGACGGCCCCTGGGCCGCCGGCCACGCGTCCGTCCCCGAACCCGATCGGCCCGCGACGGGGACGGTCACGCCGGCGGTACTCGGCGACTGCGGCGAGCGATTCGCCGGCCGAGGTCGCGACGCCGATCGGGTCGACGAGGCCGACGCGGCCCGATCGGGGACCCCTGCCGACGGAACCGACGAACTGGGCGCGTACTACACCGACGATCGGATCGCCGACTTCGTGGCGCGACGCGCCTGCTGGGGAGCGCTCCGGGCGGCGATCGACGAGGACCTCGCGGCGGGGACGGCACCGGATCCCCTCGAGTCGACGCCGCTGTACCGTCCAGCGCGCGATCGAGGCCCCGAAGTCGATGGCCAGCGGGACGGGTTCGACGCGCTCTACGAGTCCCACGGGTACGACGAGGACGTCCTCGCCTACGTGGACGCGACGCTCCGCGACCTGACGGTCTGTGACCCGGCCGTCGGTAGCGGGTCGTTCGTCCTCGCCGTCGCGAACGTCCTCTTCGAGTGGCGATCGATGTGTCGCCCGAGCGTCGACGCGGCCACGCTCCGGCGCGAAATCGTCGCCGACACCGTCTTCGGCGTCGACCTGCGCGACGACGTCGCGGCCCGCTGCAGGCGCCGACTCCGGTGCTGGGTGCTCGCCGCGACGCCGCCCGCGGACCGATCGACGCCCCCACCGCTGTCGACGCGCGAGATCGGGATCCGATCGGGGAACAGCCTGCTCGGGGTCACCGACCCCGGGATCGTCACTGAACCGGTGCCCGACGGGGACACCGAAACAGCGCCCGACGGGGAGGGCGTGAGTCGGCGGGCGCTGAAGGAGCGGTACGACGCAGTGCGGACCGAACTGGACGAACGGTACGCAGCGTCCCAGTGCGACCCGGAGACGGGATCGCCGCTCCGGTTCGAGGACCGCGTCGACACCGCCCGCGCGGCGTGGGAGAGTCTCCGGACCGGGGCGGCCGCCACGACGACCCTCTGCGTCGAGGTCCCGGCGGGGATTCCGGACGACCTCGACGCGGCGCTGAACGCGGTCGGGTTCACGACCTACACGTACCGGGCGCGTCTCGAACGGCCGTTCGCGGAGCCGGCACTCGAACCGGACGACATCGGCGATCTGTTCGACCTCCTTGCCGATCGGGTCGGCGATCGGGACGCGTGGTCGATCGGCGTCGAACGCGAGTACGCGGGTACGGATTTCGCCCCGGGCGGACTCGACGCCTGCCACTGGCCCCTGGAGTTCCCCTCGGTCTTCGAGTCCGGCGGGTTCGACGTCGTCGTCTCCAATCCGCCGTACGGGGCCGAACTCGAGCCCGAAGCCGAGCCGTTGCTGAAGCACAGCGGGACCTACGCGTGCCAGGGCGCGAGCGACACCTGCGAGTGGTTCGTCGAACGGATGCTCGAACTCGCGGGCGAGACGGGGACCGTCGCGGCCGTGGTCCCCAAGGGCCTCGCGTTCTACGGCTCCTGGAGCGACGTCCGCGAACGGCTCCTCGCGGAGACGACGCTCGAGCACGTCCTCGACGTCGGGCTCGGGTTCGCCGGCGTGACCTTCGAGACGATCGCGTTCGTCGCGACGCGTGCCGACGGCGATCCCGCGGAAGGCGATCGCGCCGGATCCAGTGGCTCGATCGGGCCGACGATCCACCGGAGCCGTGATCTTCGTCGGCCGACGGCGAACGAGCCAGTCTCTCTCGGCCGGGTTCCGCGGCGGTACGTGACGGACGCGGGAACGATCGTCTTCCGGCCGGTTACCGACGACCAGCGCGCGGTACTCGATCGGATCCTCGCCGCCGATCGGCGGCTGGGCGAGGTGATGGCGACGGCGGAGACGACGCGCCAGCTCTACGTCCCGGACGACGAGAAGGCGACCCTGGAGGCGGGTTCCGATCCCTACGTCGAGAAGGTCCCGTGGGTCGGTCCCTACCACCTGCAGAGGGTGCGATACGCGGACCTGAGCGAGTACGCCGACGCGATCGAGCGCTACGCCGTCCCGCGGGTGATGCTGAAGGTACTCCGGGGGTCGCGCCTCCGGGCGTGGCTCGATCCGATCGGCGCGCTCGTGGGGACGGAAAAGCTGGTGAACGTCCCGCTGACCGATCGGGAGGGGCGCGAGATCGCGTTCGTCTACGCCGTCTGCAACCACCCGTTCGCGTCGTTTTACCTCCAGAAGACGATCTTCTCGGAGACGACCGAGACCGCCAGGGTGCTCGACGGCCAGTACTCGCGCCCGATCCCGATCCCCGATCCCGGCCGGGGGACCGAGGCCGCGGTCGCCCGCCTCGCCTGGGCGCTGACGCTCGCGCGGCAACTGGCGGTCGATCGGGATCGCGGTGCGACCGACGCGGCCGCCGGCGGAGCCGCGCAACGTCTCGAGGCCGTTCCCGTCGACGGAGACGATCGGGACCGGGCCCTCGACGACGTGGCCGACGCCCTCGAACGGGCGCTGGAGGCGCTCGTCGCCGCGTGTTACCTCGATCGCGAGGACCGCCGCGATCGCTGGACGACCGCGCTCGATCGGCGCGGACCCGACACGTCGACGGTCGAGGCGCTGTTCGACGACTTCTACGTCGAACGGTACGCGAAGCCGGAGGGAGACCCCGACGGACGCTGGCCCGCGATCCGGGACGTGCTCGCGGAGACCGTGGCCGTCACCGACGACTGGGCCGTCGATCGGATCCACGAGAGCCACGAACTGGCCGTCGTCAGGGACGTCCTCGAGTGAGCACGGGGCGATCGGGTGGCCGATCGGCCCCTGCAGTAGCCGGCGGCGGCTATTACTCGATGGGTCGGCAAGACGTCCCTGTGAGCGCAAACTTCACAGCCGACGATGAGGGGAAACGAGTCGTCAACGCACAGGGAGACGAAATCGGCGTCGTCCACGACGTCGAACGCGGAACGGCCCACGTCAAACCCGACCCGGGGATGACGGACACGATCAAGTCCAAACTCGGCTGGGGCGAGGCCGACCAGGAGACATACGCACTCGATAGCGACAGCGTCGATCGAATCACGGACGACGAGGTGCGACTCGGACGGCTCTGAACGGCCGATCCCGGAAGCGGCCGTCGGTCGGCACCGGCGGCGACGCGCCTATTCGTCCCGGTCGAGAACGTGTGCACGAACGGCCTCGCGCACCGAGTCGCGCGACGGCCGGGCCTCGACGAGCGTCACGATTCCCAGCGCCCGGTTGCGGACCTCGCGAACCGGCAGGTCGGCCTCGACGAGGAGTTCCAGCGGTTCCTGATTCCACCGACACCCCGCCTGCGAGTAGTGGGCGTCGGCCCGCCAGTCCTGAAACCGCGCGATCGGGCCGAAGTCGCTCCGGCCGTGTTCGAACAGGAGGATCCGTCCGCCGGGCCGGCAGACCCGGTCCATCTCCTCGAGTGCGGCCACGGGGTCGGGGAACGTGCAGGTCGACAGCGACGAGATGACGGTGTCGAAGCTGTCGTCGTCGAAGGCGAGGTCCTGCGCGTCCATCTCCCGGAGCGTCCCGTCGATCGGGAGTCGATCGAGCCGATCCCGCGCCTTCGCCAGCATCTCGGGGCTGACGTCGATCCCGACGAGGTCGGCGGAGTCCGGCAAGTACTCGAAGTTCGGTCCCGTGCCGCAGGCGACGTCGAGCACCCGACTCGTCGCCTTCCCGAAGAGTTCGCGCCGGTATCGGCCGGTGAGACGCCGTTCGAGCCAGTCGAATCGGGCGGCCCAGTCGGCACACGCCGCGTACGAGTCGCGGATCTCGTCGATCGACATCGGACGGCGCGCCGCCGGGTCGTCGTCGCGTGTCGACGTGCGAGAGTCGGTCGCCATCGCCGTCACCTCCGATCGCCGCGGCGCCGATCGCGGGCGGACAGCACGCGATTCCGACGAGCGATCCCGTGACGTCGGTCGACGGTGCGGTGATTGCCGATCATCACGGCTAGTGGTACCCGATAACACTCCTTAGTGGTGACTCCTCGATTTCCGGCACCGGATGACGGTCCCCATCACCTACTGGAACAGCCACGCTCTTGTGTCACTCCCCTGTACCGATCGGTAATGCTCCGTCGAATTCGCGAGCGAGGACCGGTCGTTCTCGTACCGCTTGCCTGGCTCGTCGCCACGGGCGCGCATCTGGACCTCGTCGGCGACGATGCGATCTTCGTCGCCCACCTGGTGATGGCCGCCTTCATCGCGGGGTTCGTCGTCACCGGCTGGTCGGCGATGGCCACGGGTGCGCTGGCCGGCTGGCGGGCCGTCATGGTCGTCGGGTTCGGGATCACGCTGACCGGCATCGTCGGCTTTCTCGAGGCCGCCGATCCGGCACTCGCCGTCAGCCTCGTCGGCTGGATGCTCCTCCCGGCCGCCGGACTGGCGTACACCGCCCGCGAACTCCCCGCCGCACGGGTGCGCTACACCGGGGCCGCCCTGTTGTCGACGCTCGGTGCCGGGTGTTACCTCGCCTGGTGGCTGGCCGGCGTCGGCGACCCGATCGCCCTCGCCGGATTCGCGCTCGTCGGACTCGGACAGACCGCCGGCATCGTCGACGCTGCGGCCCGCAGCTGACCGGCGACCGGACGGAGACTCGCGGACCTCCATCGCCGGTCGATCGTCGCTCGGCCGCCACTGTGCCGCCGACCTACTGCTCTGGGGCCGATCGATCCGTTTCCCGATCCCGGCCGATCGCGAGCGTCGACTCAATCGAGCCGAGCCGAAGATCCGTGGGGCCCCGCGATCGTGCCCCCGCGTCGATCGGAGGTGCCGATCTCGTTGATCGACACGTCGTTCGCGTCGGAGAGGTCGCTGTCGGCTCGATCGGCTCAATCGTCGTCCGCGACCGCCGCCGAGCGCCGCTCGATCGCGTCGAACCCGCGTTCGAGGTCGGCGAGCAGATCGGCGGTTCCCTCGACGCCGGCGGAGACGCGAACCAGCGTATCGGTGATCCCCAGTTCCTCGCGTTCCGCCTTCGGGAGCGGTTCGTGGGTCATCCCGGCCGGGAGTTCGATCAGGCTCTCGACGCCGCCGACCGACACCGCGAGGGTGAACTCCTCGAGCGTCTCAAGGAACGCCACGGCGTCGTCGATCTCCCCCTCGAGTTCGAACGAGAGGATGCCGCCGAAGCCGTCCATCTGCTCGCGGGCGAGGTCGTGCTGTGGGTGGCTCTCGAGACCGGGGTAGTAGACGTCGGAGACCTTCTCGTGGCCCTCGAGGAACTCCGCGATCGCCATGGCGTTGCGTTCGTGCTGGCGCATCCGCATGTGGAGGGTCTTCAGCCCGCGAAGCACGAGGTAGCTGTCGAACGGCGCGAGCATATCGCCGACGCCGACCTGCTGGAGGAACTGCAACTCGTCGGCGAGCGCGTCGTCGCTGGTGACGACCGCCCCGCCGACCGAGTCCGAGTGGCCGTTGAGGTACTTCGTCGTGCTGTGGGCGACGACGTCCGCACCCAGTTCGAGCGGGCGCTGGAAATACGAACTCGCGAACGTGTTGTCGACGCCGAAGGTGGCATCCGCGCGATCGGCGATCTCGGCGATCGCCGCGATGTCACAGAGGTCGAGTCGGGGGTTCGTCGGCGTCTCCATCCAGACGAACGCCGTTTCCTCGGTCACCGCCTGTTCGACCGCTGCGGTGTCGGTCGCGTCCACGAACGTCACGTCGACGTCCAGACGCGCCGCGAAGAGGTCCTCCAGCATCCGACGCGTGCCGGCGTAGAGATCGTCGAAGGCAACGAGGTGATCGCCGGGTTCGACGACCGAGAGGATCGCCGTGAAGATCGCCGCGGTTCCCGACGAGAACGCCATCGCGTACTCGCCGCCCTCGAGTGCGGCCAGTCGCGTCTCGAGGGCGTGCCGGGTCGGGTTCGAGAGCCGCGAGTAGACGAACTCCCCCGCGTCGGGGTCGACGTCTTCGAGGCTCATCTCGGTGTCGAGCCCCGGGAGCGCGAAGGTCGAAGCGAGATGGAGCGGCGAGACGGCGTCGCCCGCCTCGCTTCCGGTCCGGAACGGTTCCTCGCCGGCCGTGACGGCGAGCGTCTCGAACGTCCGATCGTCTGCGTCCATGACAGAACGACGCCGTCGAATCCGAATAATGTTTTCTATATTACAGTAATATTAGCCGACGTCTAATATAACCTGCAACTATTGCCAACTTCGGCGACGTTCGACTGCGGATCGGTGATTTCTGGCCGTTCGGGGCCTGAGACACCGTTCAAGGGGTGCGGATCGATCGGCAACGTTCCGGACGGGCTCCCGCCCTAGATGACAGATGCTATAGATTTCGTCGCGCAGTGATTCTGGGCGATCGCTCGGCCGTGCGATCGTCAGTAAAACGGGGAGAGCCTAGGCCGGGATTTGAACCCGGGCTCTCGTCCTTACCAAGGACGCGCTTTACCGCTAAGCTACCCAGGCACCACATTCAGATGGAGTGGTGCCACGGGTTATATTGCTTTCCATCTACCGGTGCCGTGTCAGGCGATTCCACCCCGTCACCGATCGGTCGCGGACGTCGCCCGATCGGTCGGCGGATCGTCGATCGAGCGGTCGGGGAGCGACTCGAAGCGGGCGAGACAGTCGTCGGCCGCGGGGAGCGAGGTGCCGACGGTGTCGGCCAGCCGATCGGCGATCCCGAGCAGCCGCGTCGAGGGCGTCTCGTCGACGGCGGCGGCGCCGGCGAGGACGGCGAGTTCGAGGACGTCGCGTTCGAGGTTGGCGTCGATCGACGCGGGGTCCGTGGGGTCGTCGTGGCCGAACGCCACGTCGGCGACCTGCTCGTCGCGAGCGGCGGCGGCGCGGCGCGTCTGGTCGCGGCCGAACGCCTGGACGGTCCGGACCGCCTTGCCGGCTGCGTCGGTCCGGGCGAGGAGGTAGAATCCGCGGGCGACGAGGATGTCGGCGGCGAGGATCGTCAGGTCGCCGTCCTCGGCGGCGTCGTCGGGGCCGGTCCACGGCGGGTCGTGAGAGAGCGATCGGGTCAGCCGGAGGCCTTCGTAGATGAGCTGTACGCCCGCGGCGTGGGTGAGAACTGCCTCCGTCGGGTCGTCGGACGGATCGGTGCCGGGGCCGCCGGACGTCGCGTTGGGTTCGACGGCGCCGTCGTGTCCGTGATCGAGCGCCGGATCGAGCCCACCGGTCGTCTCGGGAGCGACCGCGGCGGCGCTTTCGAGGGTGAGGACCCCGGGGAGCATCGATGCACTGTCGAGCACCGCGCCGATGCGATCGTGCAACCGGGGCGGTTCGACGTCCGCGACGGCCTCGGCGGCGGCACGCCGACAGCTGTCGGCCTGGTCCATTACCGGGGGGTTACGACGGAGCACGCAAAGACCTTTGGAAAGTGCCAGAGAGGGTCTGGATATGATAACGATCGATACTGACGACCGGAGATCGATCCGGACCGTCACGCTCGACCGGCCGGACGCGCGCAACGCGCTGACGGTCGCGGGGCTGGAGGCGCTCGAGGCGGCGATCGGGGACGCGGACGAAGCGGTGATCTATCTCCGGGGGCGCGGCCCGGCGTTCTGTGCCGGTGCCGACCTCGAGGTCGTGGGCGAACTCGACGGCGATCGCGACCGCGCCGCGGAGTTCGCCAGGCTGGGCCAGCGCGTCGCCCGGATGATCGAGGACGCAGAGTCGATCGTCGTGGCGGGGATCGACGGTCCCGCACGCGGCGGCGGCCTCGAACTGGCGCTGGCCTGTGACGTCCGCGCGGGGACGCCCGACTCGACGTACGGCGAACCCGGCGTCACCTTCGGCCTGTTCGGCGCGTGGGGCGGCACCGTCCGCCTGCCGCGGGTGATCGGCGAGGGCGACGCACTCGAGTTCGCGCTGTCGGGGCGGGTGATCGACGCCGAGGCAGCCCGGCGAATGGGGCTCATCTCCAGGGTCGAGGACGACCCGCGATCGGTCGCCGAGGAGATCGCCGACAACGCTCACGACGCGCTCGCGGTGCTCAAACGGCGCCTGCGGGACGATCGCGAGCGAGCCACGCAGGAGCGACGCGAGGCCGAGGTGTTCGGCGACCTCGTGGCGGCCCACGCGGACGACATCGACGCCGTGCTGGAGTAGCCACTCGACACCGTCGACCGACACGACGCCGACCTGGAGGGATCGACGGGAACGCGAGTCGCGCGATCGGACGGCCGGTGTCGTGTGATTCCGTGACACACCACCGATCGATTCTTTTCCGTCGGCTCGGATCGATGAGCTATGCCCGGTCCAGTGTTTCTCGACGGCGACGACATCGCGCTCCGAACGATCGAAGCGGAGGACCTCGAGTTCCTGCAGACCCAGATCAACGACCCGCGCATCTGGCGGGCGATCGGCCGATCGAACCCCGTCACCGCGGAGCAGGAGCGGGAGTTCTACGAGAACGTCGTCTGCGAGGACGACGGGGTAAACCTCCTGATCGCCGTCGACGCGGAGCCGGTCGGGACGATCGGGCTCCACGCCATCGATCGGGAGACCGGATCGGCGGAGATCGGCTACTGGGTCGCTCCCGACCACCACGGCCAGGGGTACGGCACCGAAGCGGCGGCGCTCGTCGTTAGCTACGGATTCAACCAGCTCCGGCTGCATCGGATCGCCGCGCGCGTGTTCGAGTTCAACGAGCCGTCACGTCGACTCCTCGAGTCGATCGGCTTCACCCGGGACGGCGTCCATCGCGACGCCGAGTTCATCGACGGCGAGTACCGGGACGTCTACTGGTACGGCCTCCTCGAAGACGAGTGGCGCGAGGAGTGACTCTGACGCCAGCGCGTCCATTCAGTTCGACGGATCGGGCGCTGGCGGAATCCGCCGCTTGTGCTCGCTCCGGTCGTACATCCGCCGGACCCGCTCGACCGTCTCCTCGTCGACGTCGAGCAATCGGCAGGTCGCGGCGATCGATAGCGGGCCGTCGACGTGGGTCACGAGGATCGAGTCCAGCGTCTCGTAGCTGATGCCCAGTTCCTCCTCGTCGGTCTGGTCGGCCCACAGTTCCGCGGTGGCGGTCTTGTCCACGAGGTCGTCGGGAACGCCCAGGTGGCGGGCGAGCTGGCGGACCTGTCCCTTGTAGAGGTTCCCGATCGGGTGGCAGTCGACGGCCCCGTCGCCGTACTTGGTGAAGTAGCCGACCGCGGCCTCGCTCCGGTTGCCCGTCCCCAGCACGAGACGGCTCTCGTGGTTGGCGACGAGGTAGTTCAAGACGGCCCGAACGCGGGCGCGGGCGTTCCCGACCGCTTCGTGATCGCCCTCCGCTTCGGGGTAGGCGGCGACCACGGCGTCGACGATCGGGTCGATCTCGATGACGTCGTACCCGATCTCGAGGTCGCGGGCGACCCGTTCGGCGTCGCTCATGTTGGCCTCGCGGCTGACCTCGCCGGGGAGGACGAGTCCGTGGACGTTCTCGGCACCGAGCGCGTCGACCGCGAGGGTGCCCACGAGCGTGCTGTCGATCCCGCCCGAGAGGCCGAGGACGACGCCCGACGCGCCGGCGGCGTCGACCTGCTCGCGGACGAAGTCGGTGATGTGTTCGCGTTGCTGTTCCAGTTCCGCCTCCGAGAACCGAAGGTCGAGCATCGACCGTCCGTACGGGTCGATCGGATTAATAGACACTCCCTACGGGAAAAAAGTGACCGGACGATCGATTTTCGGGTTCGGGGAACGGACCCGATCACGAACGGACACGAATACTGTCGGCACCGCTCGGGAATCGATTACCAGCAGTGCACCGACCTGGAATTGAATCCGGGCTACGAGCGTGGGAAGGGGGTTTGTGTTACACGTGCGAAAATCGTGACAACAATCCGATGAGAAGTCAATTCGACGCCGCGCCGAGTTCGAATGTATAGAGACCAGTGAATACGTCGCTTGCGACGACGAGGTCTCGGTCGGCATTGTACGCCGCCTTCCACGCCATCGGTGGCTCCCCGAATCGGGCAACGGTGTCGTTGGGTGTGACCTCGCTCGCGCCGTCGTCGGTCGGATACCGATCGATCGACCGTGGATCGGTCGGGTCGGTAATATCGTACGCCACGACCCCTTCGTGCCAGTCGGCGCTGACGAGGAGTGTCGCATCCCCCCACGGGACGACGTTGAAGTGGTGACCGGTCCAATTGAATCGGCTGGCCCAATCGTCCGCCATTCGACGAGCGTTCGGCGAGACGGTAAACCCGATCGGGACGGGATTTTCGAGCGATCCATCCTCCCACCCGATATCGAAGACGTGCTTGCCGCCGGGGGTACCCGACAGGCGTTCGTCTCCGACAACGAGCAGCTCCCGCCGTGGATCGAAGTAGCTGCGGTGGGCGCTTCCGAACGCCTCCTCGCCGACGTCCGCCTCGCTGTACGATTTTTCCTCCGAATAGTCGAAGCGGCCGATTTCGACTGGCTCTCGCGGATCGCTCGCGTCGTAGATGACGATTCCGACGAACGCGCCGCCCTGGAACGACACGCAGAGCAGTTCCCGATCCGGATCGACCGTGACGTGATGACAGGCCCCTTCCGGGCCGTGCTGACCGACGTCACGCGGATCCGTCGGGTCGCTGGTGTCGTACACGTCGAATCCATCCGTTTCGAGGTCGTAGTTCACCGCGTAGAGAACCGACTCGGTCGGGTGCGGCGTCACGTTGTGTGACGTTCCCTCGGAGGCAGTCCCGATGACCGTCGGCTCTCGCGGGGTCCCCTCTTCGAAGCCGTAGTCGACGATCTCGAAGTTGTTGGGCCAGTCTTCCTCTATCGCTCGGTGGTACAGTCCCTCGCGATGGTCGAAATTGACGTCCAGATTCGGCGCCTCGTCTTCGTTCCCGTGATGATGTACGCGATCCGGGTCGGTCGGGTCCTCGAGATCGACGAGATAGCTGCCGTGTACGCCCCACTTGGTTCCGACGACGGCGTACCGGCCGTCGGTTCGAATGTCCGCGTCCGAGTAGCCGCCCTCGGGCGGTGACTCCTCCGACAGGTTCGTTTGGCCCAGCTTTCGCAACGACAATCGATCGGGGTCGGCCCGCTCTTCCTCGGACGACGTTGCTTCCTCGTCGCCGTTATCGTTCAAGCCGGAACAGCCAGCGAGGATCGTTCCTGCGGAGACGGCGGCGGAACCCGCGAGTATTCGCCGACGGGTCTGGGGGTTGTCTGAGGTAACCACAGTACTCGAGAAATGAGACTTACTCGCCTTTGTTACGCAGAATCTACGACACCCCTAGATGTTAGCGTGCATTTATTAGTAGATGAAAGAAAATAGTTTTTATCTATCACCAGTCGTCTCCCAGATAACAATATCACCTGGGTAGTTATGACGCTAGAACGTGCGAACCCATGTCGGAGACTCGTTATAACCGCATGATCGCGGAGCGATACCGTCCGGGTACCCGCCTTACGAGCCTTTTGGGACGTGATCGGATCTCGTGCGGAAGACCAGAAAACCGTCGAGAGAAGGCGTCTGGAGTGCGCTGGCCGGGAATTGAACCCGGGCTATGAGCTTGGGGGGCTCGTTGCAAGAGACGTACCGAAATCAGTGTCAACCCGCCATCAATCCCTCGGCGATAGATGATGAAGAAACACTGGAACTGACGGTCAGCGCGTCTCCGTCCGGCAGTTTCTCTCGACAGCGTCCGGGAGTTCCTCGGTGAATAACACTATCCGATAATTTATAGATACCTGCGTTGTGAGTTTTGGGCCTTAGTTTCGTAAAGCGATCCCCATTCGGTGCCATGTCCTTCTGTCTGTCCCTCTGAAGTCCTCGTGAGAGAACTAGCGGGGTATGCTTGTGCGGAGATAGAACGGCATACCAGACAAGATCAGTGTCCGGACGGGTGTTCTTGAGCCTCCTTTTTCGACGGAAATACAGGATCGGGTACGAGTTATGCATGTTCTCCGCAGTTCAGGAGTCGATCAGTTTCTCCGCGTTTTCGATGACTCGATCTGCGGTCGACGTACCGAGATTCATCAAACGCCGTTACGAGGAGCGTCCGAATTTGGCGCCTGGCTAATTTATTTCAAGTTGATGTTTTAATAGTCAAATATACCACATACAGTATGGAAAGAGTTTGTGAATTATTTTTGTCGCACGATGTGGCATAGATCAAAAGAAACGACAACACTGGGATACGTGAGGGTACAAATGGTGCTCATGGGGGGAGAGAATCGACGATAGAGTAGCACATGGCGCCACGAGACAATCAGGGATACAGATAAGTCGGGATGGTTGAACGACGAGGGTAGACAAGGCACAATACGTCCGAATTGGGCTCCGTGCATGAAACCATTACCGTAGTCTCGAGAACTTTTACTCCGATCTGCATAAATACCAATATTTTGATGTATAGTATGTATTTTTTTATATATTTCATACCACTCGTGGCGGAGAACCTCAATACTAGAAGATAAAAATCGATGTTCTCGGCCATGAAGTTACATCTTCAGCATAACACAAGGTAGAGCCACCAGCCTAACGGAGCGAACGCAGTGAGCGAGTAGGCCGAAGAGGAAACCGACATGGTGTAGACTAACCGCACTACGTTGGTTACCCGGCTTCCAAATACCTAAGAACCGTTAGTGATACATCTGAAACATGGAAGTCCGGCGTACCGCGCCCGTCAAGTTCGTTGTTCCGGACGACCGACGCGACGATCTCCACGAATCCGCCCGGTAGTTCCTCTACTGCGCCAACCGTGCCGCCAAATTCTGCTGGTCCGATGACTCCTACACTGAGTGCATCACGGCCAACACGACCGCACGGGACGCGCTCTACGACGAACTTCGCGCAGAAACCGACCTCACCGCTAACCGGGTCCAAGAAGCCATCCGACGCGCCGTCCAAGTGACCAAAGGATGCGTTGAACGGCGGAAACAGGGCAAGCGCGTGAGTCAACCGGAGCTCACATCATGGAGTACGGTCTACGACAAACGCAGCGCCACGTTCTACCGGAACAACGTCTCACTTTCAACCGTCAACGGTCGTATCGAGTGTGAGTTCGAACTTCCGTCGAGTAGCCCCACACCGTACGAACAGTACGTCCTGTCTGAGGAGTTTGAGTTCCACCCGAGCACACTCCAGTACGACGCAGTGGACAACGAGCTTCCACATCACCACGCGGAAGTATGACTCCGATGGTGACAGCGATTCGTCCAAGGGTTCGGCAAATACCGAGCACCAGACAGTCCTCGGTATCGACCTCGGCGTTAGCAGTCTCGCTGTCTCCTCGACCGGGCACTTCTGGCACGGTGACGAGTACGACCACTGGTGTCGCGAGTTCGAGAAGCGACGTGGTGAGTTGCACCAGCGCGGGATGCAAGCCGCACATAACGCTCTGGTTCGACTCGGCAAGCGTGAAGAAGCATAGCGGAAACAGTACATCCACACGGTCGCCAATGAGATCGTCACGGAAGCCGTTGAATACGACTGCGACGTGATTATGTTCGAGGACTTAACCGGCATACGCGAGCGTCTTCCACACACGAAATGGCACCACGTGTGGGCGTTCCGTCGTTTGTTGGCGCTGTTCAGATTAGAGTTTGAAGAAGCGAGGCGGTAGAATTCGTGGTGTCCATGCCCGAATTCAGCCGCCTCACGCCACCTAGCAGCAACATTCAGTTAGAATTTGTGGAGCGCGAGCAGACACCGCGCGAGTTGATGCGGCTCAGTATCCACCTTCATCTCGCCGATCTCTCGCTTTCGAATACTGTTCGTGACTTGGAGAGGTTCGGTGTCTATCGTGCTCGATCAACTGGCCATAACTGGGTGGAAAAAGCAGAGTTACAGCCCGAGGATGGCAAATCATCGGATCACATCGCGGTTGATGAGACTGTGATTCAACTTACTGGCGACCGGTACTGGCTGTTTGCAGCGGTTGATCCAGATATGAACGAATTTCCCCCTGTTCGGCTGTTTCCGACGAGAAATACGGGGCTTACGGGAATTTTCCTCGACGAACTGAGCGAGAAACACGACGTCGACGACGCCGTGTTTCTCGTCGATTCTGCAGACTGGCTGAAAGCCGCTCTCCACCGCCGTGACTACGAGTCTCGGTACGAACGCCACGGCCAACGCAACAGTGTTGAACGTGTTTTCCAAGAAGTAAAACGGCGAACCTACCAGTTTGGAAATTGCTTTAGAAACGCCGATCCAGAAACGGCCGAAACATGGCTGCAGAGTTTCGCGTACTGCTGGAACAGGCTAATCTGAACGATGCCGATGGATTGTGGGTTTTCACACGAGAACAACCGCCACCGTGAACAGTTCTGTTGTGTGAAGTGCGGGTACGAGGTGAACGCGGATTACAACGCTGCGAAGAATATCGGCATACGGTACGCCCGGAAGCGACAACACAGCCTCCGTTCCCCGCCCACGTCGGGTAGCGGAGACGCACCAGTAGACGTGCGTATAATTGGTGGGACGGTGAACGGTGAAAGTCACCAGCCTATTGCTGGCGACTGATTACCGGGAGTCCACGTCAAAGCCCCATCACCAGAACCACCGGTTCTGGTTAGCAGTCAGAGCTTCGCTCTGACGACACCCTCAAGGACCGAGGCGCGTAGCGCCGAGGGAGTCGGGTGGGGAGTTTACCCGCTTCAAATAGCTAGGGGTTCCGGTATCGGTTCCTATTATCGGGTTTTGACCAGCCATCGCTCTGGTATCCACCGTCGACGGAAATGGTACGCGACGATCACTGCGATCGCTACGACACCCATGAGAGCGTAGAGTTGAACTTCGGACAGCGATTTGGCAGCTTCCCCAAGCAAGAGCACGAGAAATGCCTCCAGAAAATATCGCCCCCCTCGTCCAAGAAGTGACGCAACAAGGTACGATCGGACGTCAAGTCCGAACGCCCCCGCACTGATCGAAAGGATTTCGTATCCCTCTGGGATTGGTGCAATCGCTCCTACACCGACCGTGGCGACGCCATACTTCTCAAAATACGTTTCCGCTTTGGTAGTACGACCACCGGCGAATCGAGATTCAAGCGCAGTTCGCCCCCCGACACGTCCGATCGCATAACCTGCAAGACCGGCCGCAACTGATCCCGCTGTCGCTACTGCGGCATACAGGAACGCGAGTTCCGGTGTTGCAACCGCGAGAGGAATCAGCACAAGGTCTGGCGGGACAGGAAGGAGAAAAAACTCCAGGAATGCAACAGTAAACAGCCCGGGTATACCCAAAGAGATGAACAGTTCACGGGAAAGATCGAAGTAATCTGATGGACTAACGGATACCATACTGATGGGGTATGAATACGTCCGACTAAATCTTTATGACTTTTCGATATCCTGATACGCTCCGCTACCGAATCGTCGCTTGGAATTGTCCTATAGTCTATTCTCGGTGTCAGATCCAGCTTATATTCTATTGGCCAAAAATGGGTGAGTTCGGTCGCTAACGTTTTCGACTCTAATTATAACCTACAGATTTAGCGATGGTTACGATGACGGGGGCCGTTCCATCGCTCCAAGAACGCTGCGCCAGTGTTCATACTCTCGATTGGCTGGGGGGCTGCGTCGTACTCGTAAATGAGGAAATCGATGTCGGCGGCTCCCCGGGCGACGTTGGCGAGCGCTTTCATGTTGACATCGCCGTCGCCGATCTCGGCGAACTCACCATCTTCGGTCATGTCCTTCATGTGTAGCGAGTTTATTTTGTCGCTGTGGCGATTGAGGACCGAGACCGGGTTCGCGCCACCTGTGAGTGCCCACCCGACGTCCAGCTGAAGATGAACATTGTCACTGACGTTCTCGGCAAAGATATCGTAGGCGGGTGTGTCACCGATCGTCTCCTCGAACTCGTGGTTGTGGTTGTGGTAGCCGTACTCAATCCCTACGTCAGCCAGTCGGTCCGCCATCGAACTGATCCGATCAGCGAACGCGACGAGGGCGTCTTCGTCGCTAAACGTATCTCGTCCTTGATACGCGTGGATGAGTGCGGAAGCGCCGAAGTCCGAGTAGATCTGGGCCAACTCGTCGAAGTTCTCTTCGAGGGACCCGACGCCAACGTGTGCGCTTGACATGTACATGTCAGTCTCCTCAAGTGCAGTGGCGATAGCGTCCTCATCATCAAGGTAAAAGGGTTCGACGGCGTCGTAGCCGGCGGCCGCGCTCTCGCGGATCAGTTCGGCGACTGACTTGTCGGAGTTCGCGTTGTACGTCCAGAATTGCGTGGAGATAGGAATCTCGTCCGCACTGCCTTCGGGGCGGCTCTGTCCAGACTCGCTACCGTTCGCCTGTGCGAGTCCCGTGATAGAACCGCCGAGTCCAACGGCACCAAGCCCTTGAAGAACTCGCCGTCGGTTCGTTAGTCGTCCACTCCTGCCGTTTCTTGCCGTATCTTCCTGGTTTGTATCGCTCATATGTTCGATTTAGTCCGTGTAGCACCTGGTTCATTGCCAAGTGCTACAGTTATCATTACCCTCGTCCATTATAAACATTCCCCAGGGGGGGTATTTCGACCAGGAGATCTCTTTCGGTGCGTGATAGACAACGTGCCAATTCCGTGTGATTCGAACCTCCGTCATCTCATCCGGTAACGTTCGGCCGACACTGACGTCAAACCCGAGCCATATTTGATAGTGAGGAAACAGAACTATTCGTCGGCCGAATACGTTCCAGAGATGCTCTAGTCGGGAATCGGAAGGATCTACAATAGATGACTGAGCCTTGTTTAGACGCTCCAGAAGGCACCGGTTAGTAGTTACGACGGGTAAACAGAACCAGTCCGTGAGCGTCTCTCGACTCGGTTTGTTGTTTGGACAACAGCCGTAGAGGACGATCTGCACCGCGTCTAAACAAGGCCGATGACTGTGTTCGATAATATCCTCAGGACGTGCAATATAAATATATACAAATATATTATAATCGATAATACCTCTTCTATTGCAACTCCCAGAGCTAGTGACGGTTTCGATGGCGAGGGGCGGTCCAGCGTTTGAGGAAATCTGCGCCGATGTTCATACTCACGATTGGCTGGGGCGCGGCGTCGTACTCGTAGATGAGGAAATCGATGTCGGCGATCTCCCGGACTACGTCGGCAAGCGCTTTCAGATCGACATCGCCGTCGCCGATCTCGGTGAACTCACCGTTTTCGGTCATGTCTTTCAGATGGAGTGAATTGATCCTGTCGCTGTACCGTTCAAGGACAGAGACCGGGTTCGCGTCGCCTGTGAGTGCCCATCCGACGTCCAACTGGAGATGGACGTTGTCGTCAAGATGCTCGGTAAGAATGTCGTAGGCGGGCGTGTCGCCGATCATCTCCTCGAACTCGTGGTTGTAGTTGTGGTAGCCGTACTCGATCCCCACGTCAGCCAGTCGGTCCGCCATCGTATTGATCCGCTCGGCAAATTCAATGATGGCGCCCTCGTCGTCGAATGTATCTCGTCTTTGGTAACCGTGTACGAGTGCAGAAACGCCGAAGTCCGAGTAGGTCTGGGCCAGTTCGTCGAAGTTCTCTTCGAGGGATCCCACGCTGACGTGCGCGCTCGACATGTATACGTCAGTCTCTTGGAGCGCGGCGACGATAGCCTCCTCGTCGTCGAGGTAAAATGGCTCGACGGCATCGTAGCCGGCGGCCGCACTCTCGCGGATCAGTTCGGCGACTGACTTGTCGGAGTACGCGTTGTACGTCCAGAGCTGCGTGGAGATAGGAATCTCGTCCATACTGCCCTCGGTGGAGTTTTCCGCCGTATCCGCCTGGTTGATATCGTCCATATATTCGATCTAATTTCGTGTAGCACCCGGTTCAATGCCAAGCGCCGTATGAGGAGATTTTTCGTCTCCTTTTATAAATGTTGCTCATTCACATAGTTCGATTGGCACGATTTCTATAATATGCTCTAGGAAATACCCTAATTTACACATCGAGCTTTCGTTTAGTCCATTCGGTGGGGACCTGTCCACGAATCCTACCATCAGTTCGGCCGAGTGACTTCTCCCAGCGAGTTCGGGGAAGCGGGTTGTGGCATCCCGAAGCGACCGGCCGCGTAGGACTCAACACCAACATCTGGTAGTTACGTCAAGTGACATGCTGGTAGTTAGAGTTACGTGAACACATTGATCCCGGTATAATCTGAAAGCGGCGGATTTCTCATCAGTCTTCAGCCCCCAATTGCGCATCCATTTCGGTCTAATTCGCGATCGGTATCCCATGACTCGTCTATTTTCTGGTTTTCTGAAGCACTAACACCGCCAATCTCTTTCGTTTCTAGTCGCCGACTCCATCGTGGAACGGTTTGCTCAAACTATCTTTCATTATTTGTACTACTCTCATACTTTTTCAGCCGGTGTTTTACATCTGTATTGCTGTAATAGGCGGTCCGAGCGGGTGATCTCGAGACCATCTCGCGGTGGTTTTTTGGCTCAACCGCACCTCAAAGCCGTATGGCCTCAATTTCAATACTAGTAATACTGCATCTCCGTGCGCCGATTTTTGACGCGGGTTGTGAGTACAGATCCGAGATTCCGCCAATCGGTGCACATGAAGTATCCGGTGCTTTCCGAAAACGAACTCGTCAGGCCTCTATACGACTACTCCTACAGAGCGAGATACCAATTCGATACTGCAATCGAGCCTTCCTGTAACTCCGAACTCGGGCGTTTCGCTCGGTGACCACAGGTTTAAACCTCCGTGAATAGTACGACCAGTCATAATGGGCGAAAACAGAGTCTACGAAGATGCCGACGCGCCTCTTAATGCCCGTGTCAACGATCTTCTGGGGAGGATGACGGTCGAGGAAAAAGTGGGTCAATTAGTTGGTATGTGGGTTGGAACCTATTCTGTGGAAAACGATGAGGCTCCGAATGAGGGATTTGAAGAACAATCCATAGGAGACGTAAAAAACGCAATTCGTGAATACAACATCGGATCGGCTACTCCGTTTGGGACAGGTACCTCTTCATACAATAATACTGCAGTGACCTCCCGAATTGCTAACCAACTTCAACGGGTGGCGAAGAACGAGACACGATTGAGAATTCCCCTGCTCATACCTGTCGATGCGGTACATGGGCATGCGAATATAGATGATAGCACGGTCTTCCCCCACAATCTGGGCATGGCGGCCACTTGGGATCCAGAGATGGTGAGGGAAGCCGGTCGAATAACCGCCATAGAAATGCGAGCGACCGGAGCCACACAGAACTATTCACCGACTGCAGACGTGGCCCGCGACCCGCGGTGGGGGAGGACGTACGAAACCTACGGGGAGTCTCCGTACTTGGTTCAGAAACTAGTAGAGGCTGAGATTGAGGGGTTACAGCGGCAGAATTCACAAATCGCAGACGGCGTCGCCGCAACGGCAAAGCATTTTCCAGCTAACGGACCACAACAGGGCGAAGATGCTTCTCCCGTTGACGTTTCTCCGACTACGCTACACAGAGTTTTTCTACCGCCGTTTAAGCGTGCCATCGATACCGGTGTGCACGGAATCATGCCGTCGTACAATGCAATCGACGGCGAACCTGCACACGGATCGCGTCGCTTTCTGACGGAGCTACTGCGGGACAATTTCGACTTCGAGGGGGGTGTATACTCGGATTGGCACGGCGTCGAAATGTTATGGAGGAAGCATCGTACAGCTACATCACTATCTGATGCGGTGGATCAGGCGCTCGCTGCCGGGTTGGGTGTCTTTTCAGTCGGAGGGCCACGAATTGCTGACCGTATCCTCAATCTGATCGAGTCCGGGCGATACTCGGAAGAACGACTCGACGAGAACGTCCGACGGATACTCGAAACCAAATTCTCTCTCGACCTCTTCGATGATCCGTTTGTTGATCCGGTCGAAGCAGGCGACGTCGTCGGTAAAACCGTCCACCGACAGGTTGCTCTCGACTCAGTCAGGCGTTCGGTGACCCTGTTACAGAACGAAGACGAAACGCTCCCACTAGATCCAGACCTAGATCGTGTTCTCGTCACCGGGCCTAACGCGGATTCGATTAACAACCAGTGTGGTGGCTGGAGTGTTCTCAAGAACAGCAACTATCAGGGTACTACCGTTGTCGACGGCGCCTCCTTCACTACTTCTGATTACACCGAGATCATATACGAGGAAGGTGCGTCGATAACCGAAGCGGGTAACCTAGAGCAAGTCCGTGCCGAAGCAGCGGATTCCGAGGCGGCGGTTGTTGTCCTTGGCGAAAACTGGTACATCCACGAGTTTGGGCCGCAGTCCGTCACGGGACCGACAGGCGAATTTCCGAAGCGGAGTCAGCTCAGGCTACCCGAAGCGCAACGACAACTGCTCAAAGCGGTCTACGAGACCGGCACGCCTACCGTTCTTGTCCTGATAACGGGGCGGCCGCTTGTGCTCACTGATGTTGTCGAGTACGCCGACGCAATACTGATGGGATATCTTCCCGGGGCAGAGGGAGGACAGGGCATCGCAGAAGCCATCTTTGGCAAAGTGAACCCGTCAGGGAAACTTCCGATTTCAATGCCGAAATCAATCGGTCAACTACCGATGACTCACGATCGGCTTCCGAATCCGACTCCAATCGGGGAGGACGAACACATGCCGTCCTACGATCCCCTCTTCGAATTCGGCCACGGGTTGAGTTACACCGATTGCAGCTACGAGGCGATCGAGGTCGCCGAGTCAGAGGTCAGATCGCACGACACCGTCGACGTAACTGTCGTCCTCGAGAACGAAGGGGAGAGATCGGTCGAAGAAGTCGTCCAGCTGTACGTCGAAGATCGCGTTAGTTCGCGCGCGACGCCGGTTCGTGAGCTGAAGGCGTTCACCCGCGTGACCGTCCCGCCGGGAGAGCGCACCGAGACGACACTCTCAGTGGATATCGACGATCTGGGGGTCGTCCACCCGGACGGCCGTTCCGTCGTCGAAACCGGAACGTTCGAGGTTTCGGCGGGCAGCGTGTCCACGGAGTTCGAAGTAGTGTAGTTCCTCCCTTGTCCCGACTATGGACAGCAAATTCGCTCTCCGGGACAGTTTCCCGCACAGTCTGGGAAATAGATGGTAGCTGAATAAATAATTTTTTAATGTATGATCTCCTCGGCGGTAGTGTGATGCCGACCAACACAGACGATCCTAGCGAGTCTGTCGAAGCGGGTAAAGACGCGTCAGAAACGACTATCGACCGGCGTTCCGTCCTCATGGCCGGTACGGCCGTCGTCGGCGGGTCGGCGCTGGCCGGTTGTCTCGGCGGTGAAGGGAGCAGTTCCGGATCGGCGACGAACATCGCGGTTGTCTCCAGTCCGGCCGGTTTCGACGACAACGCCTTCAACGACCTCGCGGTTCAGGGTCTCGAAGCCGCACAGGAGGACTACGACATAGAGATCAACAAGGTCGAGGAGACCGAGCAGTCGAACTACCAGTCGACACAGTCGAACCTCGCCGAGGGCGGCGACTACGACCTCATCGTTCTGGTCTCGTACAACCACACCGAGGCACTGAGCCAGAACGCGGTCGACTATCCCGACCAGAACTGGATGCTGATCAACGCCCACGTCGACGAGGACAACGTCGCGGGGTACACTTGGGCCAACCACGAGATGTCGTATCTCGCGGGCGTCCTGGGCGGTACAATGACGACCGAGGAACTGTCTCACGAAGGGAACTCCAACGACCCCGGCAGCGCTAACATCGGCTTCGTCGGCGGCGTCGACGAGTCGCTCATCAACGCGTTCGAGCAGTCCTACCGCGCCGGTGCAGAGTGGGTCAACTCCGACGTCACCGTCGACGTCGGCTACATCGGCAACTACAGCGACACGGAAACCGCAGCTGACATCGCCACTTCGCAGTACGACAACGGCGCGGACATCGTCTACCACGCCGCCGCCGCGGCCGGGCAGGGCGTCTTTGAGGCCGCCCAGGAGAACAGCCGCTTCGCCATCGGCGTCGACGCGGACCAGTCGGTGACGCTGGAGCAGTTCCAGGATGTCATCATCGGCTCCGCTGTCAAGTACATCAACGAAGGGACCCGCGAGGTCGCCGCGGCCGTCGCCGAGGACGACTTCGAGAGCGTTCAGGGCGCCAACACTCTTGGCCTCGATGAAAAGGGTGTCGACGTCGTGATCGGCCAGGCGTTCGAAGGGCAGCTCCCGGACGTCGTGAGCCAGAACCTCCAGGATGCGAAAGACAGCATCAAGAACGGCGATATCGAGGTTCCGTGCTCGGCATCCGGCTGCAACTGAGCCGTCCTCACCTCTAGATCGTATTTATGGCTACATACGGCACTGAAAATAATGACTATTGATAACTCACAACAACCTGCCGTCCAGCTCGAGGGGATCACCAAACACTTCGGTGATGTCGTCGCGAATGATGCAGTCGACTTTTCTCTCGAGCAGGGTTCGATCCACGCCTTGCTCGGCGAGAACGGATCGGGGAAGACGACGCTGATGAGCGTCCTCTACGGGCTCTACGAGAAGAATGCGGGGGAGATCTACATCGACGGCGAGCGCCACACCTTCGACTCGCCACGGGACGCGATGGACGCCGGCGTCGGAATGATCCATCAGCACTTCCAGCTCGTCGAACCGATGACCGTCCTGCAGAACATCATCCTCGGTCACGAACCCAACGAGAAGGGGGTCGTCGACACCGAAGCCGCCCGCCGAGAGATCGAAGACATCTGCGAGCACTACGACTTCGATGTCGAAGAGTATCTGGACACGAAGATCCGAGACCTCGACCTTGGCGCCCGACAGCGCGTTGAGATCGTCAAAAGCCTCTACCGGGGCGCCGAGATCCTCATCCTCGACGAACCGACGGCTGTCCTGACGCCCCAGGAGATCAGGGACTTGCTCGACGTGATGAGCGAGCTCAGGCAGGCCGGACATTCGCTGATCTTCATCACGCACAAGCTCGGCGAGGCGCTGGAGGCTGCCGACGAGATCACCGTCCTCCGCGACGGGGAGCGCATCGGGACCGTTAGGGCCGACGACACGACCGAAGAGGAACTGGCCAGGATGATGGTCGGCCGAGAGGTCCTCTTCGACCGCGAGCCCCGCGCCGAGCCGTCCGGCGACGCCGTCCTCGCCGCCGAAGAACTCCGCGTTCGCGGAAGCCGGGGGTTAGAGCAGGTCAGCGGCGTCGACCTCACGGTCCGGGAAGGCGAGGTCCTGGGTATCGCAGGCGTCCAGGGGAACGGCCAAACCGAACTGGTCGAGGCCCTCACCGGGCTCCGATCGGTCGACTCGGGAGCGATCCGATTCCACGGCGAAGAGATCACCGACGTGAGACGCCGCCAGCGCATAGACGCCGGTATCGCGTACATTCCGGAGGATCGCCAGACCGAAGGGTTGGTGCAGGACTACGACCTTGTGCGTAACGCGCTGCTGGGTAACCAGACTACCGAACAGTACGTCGACAACGGCATGATCGACTGGCAAGCGGTCGACGAGCACGCCCGTGACATCATCGACGAGTACGATGTGCAACCGCCCGACGAAAGCGCCGATGCGAGTTCGCTGTCCGGCGGCAACCAGCAGAAATTCATCGTCGGTCGGGAGATCGAACACGATCCGGACGTCATGATCGCGTCGCATCCGACCCGCGGGGTCGACATCGGATCGATCGAGTTCATTCACGATCGGCTCCTCGAACTCCGCGAAGACGGTATGGCGATCGTCGTCGTGTCCTCGAAGCTGGACGAGATCCAGAAACTCTCGGATCGAATCGCCGTCATGTACGAGGGCGAGTTCATTGATACGGTAGATCCGACGGACACGAGCGAGGAGGAACTCGGCCTGCTGATGGCCGGGCATAGCGCCGAGAGCGACGACCCGATTACCGAAGACGTCTCCACCGGAGGTGTTCAGTCGTGAGCGGTTCCTCGGGGCGGCTCGGTTCGGTCGTTGATCGCGCTGCGGCGCAGATGCTGGGCGCGTCCGTGATAGAGCGCATCCTGATCGCCGCGGCGTCGACGATGCTGGCGCTGTGTATCGGGATCGGGATTGTCGCCCTCGCCGGCTACGATCCGGTGCAGTTCCTCACGAGCGTGATCGAGGGGTCGATCGGCAGCCGATCCGCCATCGCCCGGACGCTGAAGTTCTCTACGCTGTTCATCCTCACCGGCGTCGCCGTCGCGATCGCGTTCCGCGCGGGCGTGTTTAACATCGGCGTCCAGGGGCAGTTCATCGTCGGCGGGTTCTCGACTGTCGTCGCGATTATCTGGACCGCGCCGTTGCTCCCCGAGGGGACGGTCGGCGGCGGCGTGTTGCTGCTGATCGGGTTCGTCGCGGGAGCGGTCGCTGGCGGCGCCTACGCAGCGCTGCCCGGCTTGTTGAAGGCTTACGCGGATGCGAACGTGATCATCACCACGATCATGCTGAACTTCATCGCGACCGGTGTCGTTGGGTGGCTGGTCCAGAATCCCCTGCGTGGGGAAGGCAACACCGCTCCGAACACCGAGCGCATCCCAGAGTACGTGACGTTTCCGAAGCTCGTGTTCGACAGCCCCGGCTTCTCGATCATCGGGCTGGGCGTCGCGCTCGCGGTCGTCGTGGCGATCTACGTCGTCATGGAGCGCAGTCGGTTCGGCTACGACATGGTGACCAGCGGTCACCAGGAGTCAGCCGCGACGTACTCCGGCGTCGACGCGAAGCAGATGGTCGTTTCGACTATGGCTCTCTCCGGCGTCATCGCCGGGATCGCGGGAGCCGTCTTCGCGATCATGATTCAGGGTTACTACACGGACCCCGGCGGAATCGGAACGTACGGATTCGACGCGATCGCGGTGAGTCTCCTCGCCGCAAACAATCCGCTCGGCATCGTCCCGGCCGGGCTGCTCTTCGGCGGCCTCGACTCGGCGGGGAATCACATCGGTATCTACACGGACGTTCCGGTTCAGCTCATCGATGGCGTTATCGGTCTCGTCATCCTCTTCGTCGCCGTCCCGGAACTGTTCCGCATGGCCGCCCAGCGGACCGGCCTAGGAGGTGAGAGCCGATGAGCGTCGCCGAGTACGCCCGGGAGAACCGCACCCTGGCCGGGGGCGTCGCCGCGGTCGTCGCGATAGCCGTCTTGGCGACGATCGTGTTGGAGCACCCACTGGCCGACATCGTCACTGTTGGCTTCGTCGAGCGTTCGCTGCAGGCGGCTACGCCGATCGCACTCACCGCTATCGGTGGTCTCTACGCCGAGAAGAGCGGCGTGTTCAACATCGGCGTCGAGGGATTCATGATCTTCGGGGCATCAACCGCGGCAGTGATGATGTGGATTATCAGCGGCGGCTCTCCCGGCCAGGCAGACATCTGGCTCGGAATCCTCGCTTCGGTGGGGGTCAGTCTCGTGTACGCCGTGATCTTCGCCGTGCTGTTGATCCGGTATGAGGCAGATCAGATCGTTGCCGGCTTGGCCCTGTGGTTCATCGGTCTCGGCTTCGGACCGTTCATGGCTGTTCTTGTCTGGGGAAGTCGAAACAGCCCGAGTCTGGAGAGCATCAACGACCTGACGGTCCCTCTGCTCTCCGAGATCCCAGTCCTCGGGCCGATCCTCTTCGACATCTCGCCGCTGGTGTTACTCACCCTCTTCCTGGCCGTGGCGGCCTGGAAGTTCCTCTACGACACTCGGTACGGCTACTGGATTCAGGCTGCAGGCGAGAACCCCGAAGCGCTCGACACCGCCGGTATCAACGTCACGCGCGTCCGGTACGCCGCCGTGATCTTCTCCGGCGTGATGGCAGGACTCGGTGGAGCCGTACTGCTGGCACAGGCAGGGTCGTTCACCGGCACCGGAGAGACGATGGTCAGCGGCCGTGGGTGGATCGGCATCGTCGCGTACCTGTTTGGGAACTACAACCCGATCGGCGCTGCCACCGCCGCCCTCGTATTCGGCGGACTGGATATGTTGCAGATCCAGCTTCAGACGGCCGGGATCGACGTTCCGAATCGGCTCGTCAACCTGTTCCCGTACGCCGGCGTGATCGTCGTACTTACGATCTGGGGCTCTACGCGAACGCCCTCTGCCGTCGGCGAACCCTACGAAAGCGAGGAGTAAAGGTCGAATCCGAACCCTTTCGATGATAGTCCTTTCGTCCGAAGAACAGTCGCGCCTGCAGGCGGTTCGATGACCGCCGTCGTTTCTGGTCGATCGTCGCTACGCGCCGCCGGCAGGCCCCACGAACTTACCGATCGCATCCGGAATGACCGCAAGCGACGGAGGTACAGCGATCGCGCGTACAAAAACCGAACGGGAATAGGAGGAGTCGCCGCAACGGGATTACTCGTAGTCTTCGAGGAGGAAGTCTAGTATCGCAAGTGCGTCCTGACTACTGGTGCTCTCGAGGCTTTCCAGACCCATCGCAACGACCAGCGGATAGAAGTCCCGAAGTTTCTGGATGTCTCGATCGTGCGACTGCTTGCACTCGTACCCGAGTTTTCTGTACGTCAATTCGAGTTCCGTGCGCAGTGACTCGGGTAAGTACACTGTCACACTCCCCCACTCGGACTTGACGTCGATGTCGGCCGAAGAAGGCGCGGCATCGTCGATCGATCTGTTCATCCACACCTTCGAGTGCTCCAACTCAGTCTCACCGTTCTCTCTGTCAGCGACGTCAAGAGGGATGTCGCCGCTCATCGTTCGTCCTCCGTGTGAAATTCAGTCGCTCTTTCGTACACAGATGCCGATTTTTGAGGCCGGGGTGAGATCATTACTATCCTTACTCTTACGGAGAATCCCTCCGGTATATTTTCTTCGGTTTGTGCTAATCGTTCTCAGGTGGGACCGAGGGCCGTAGTTCTCAAACCTGCATTTGGATGCTGCTAAATACCCGCCCACCTCCGAAAAGCTTTTCTGCTTTTATTGAACATTACACTTTGCATGCCTGACCAACAGTCAGACAAATCGGATGGCGTTAGTAATAAGCGACGCATTCTCCAGAGCCTCGGCGGGGCGACCACCGCCGGTCTGGCCGGATGTTTCGGCAGATCGGATGACGAAGGATCCGACGACGACAATGACAGCGATGGTGACGACGGCGGCGATGGTGGCGACGGCGGCGATGGTGGCGGTGAAGATGATAGCAACCAGCCCCCAGAGCCGGACGCGGACGCCGCAACGAACTGGGAGAACTACACCGTGACGAAGTTGGCGGTCGACGAGACGATGATGTCTCTTGACGTCGCTCCCGATGGGCGAGTGTTCTATATCAACCGCGGCGCCCTCTTCGGCGCGGAGGGGCGGACCGGGACGGCCAAAATCAGCTACATCTACCCCGACTCCGGCGAAACGGGCACTGCGCTCGAGCTCACCGTCGGCACGTTCGAGGAGGACGGCGGCCAGGGGATCACCTTCGATCCGAACTTCGAGGACAACGGGTGGGTGTACATTTTCTATGTGCCCCCGAAGGAGCAGCTAGAAGACCCCGATGATCCGTACATGTTGGTTTCGCGGTTCGTCATGGAGGGCGACACGATCGACCCCAGCTCTGAGACGGAGATCATCCGGATCCCTCATCAGCGCGAGACGTGCTGCCACGTCGGTGGGTACCTGGAGTTCGGTCCCGAGGGGCACCTCTATATTACGACCGGCGACGACACCAATCCCTTCGAATCCAGCGGCTACGCGCCCCTCGACGAGCGGGAGGGCCGCAAGAGCTTCGATGCGCGACGGTCCGCCGGGAATACCGCTGACCTCCGGGGAAGCGTGCTGCGGATCACTCCGGAGGACGATGGCTCTTACTCAATCCCAGACGACAACCTGTTCACCGAGGCCAACGGATACGGCGACGAGATCGAAGAGGGTCTCGTGAAGCCGGAAATCTACGTGATGGGCTGTCGTAACCCCTATACCATCACTGTAGACGACAAGAGCGGCAACCTCTTCATCGCGGACTACGGCCCCGACGCCGACACTTGGGACCCTGAACGCGGCCCTGTAGGTATCGTTGAGTACCGTGAGGTCTGTGAGGCTCACAACGCTGGCTGGCCGTTCGCGCGGGGGTACAACTACCCCTACCGGCGGTACGACTTCGAGAGCGAGGAATCCGGTCAGCCATACTGGCCCCAGAACCTCACGAACGACTCCGTCCACAACACCGGACTTAAGGACCTTCCGCCGGTCAGGCCGGCCGACATCTGGTATCCCCGGTCGTGGGACGGCTACGTCGATGCCCCCGACTGGGTCGACATGCCCGTCCCCGGCGAGAAGAGCTTCCCTGAGCTCCCGGCCGGCGGCGCTCCGATGGCCGGGCCGCGGTACCGGTACGAAGACGGATTCGGCGAGGGCGCGCTGAACCCCTACTTCGACGGGAAGCAGTTCATCATGGAGTGGGGCGCTAACTACATCAAGTACCTCACGTACGGCGACGATGGAAGCATCGAATTCAACGACTTTCTCCCGGCTGAGGAGTTCGAGTCACCCAACGATATGGCGGTCGGTCCGAACGGTCGCCTGTTCCTCCAGACGTACGGTCCGCCGTGGGCCGGTGAGGAGGGCCACATCTACATGATTGAGTTCGAAGGATAACCGAACTCTCGTAGTACCGAACGGGCGCGGATCGTCATAGCACCGCCTACCGTTTCGCGCAGCCGGACCGTCCATTCCTGCTGCTATTTTCTCTCACTCGCAAAGAAACAGTAACGAAGTCCTCAACACGTCCGTCAAGTTGGGACGAGCTATTGGCACGCCACAGACAAAAGTGGGCGGCACCGCTGCAGCGACATCGTGGGCGTTCGAGTGCCAATTGTTCCGATACGATCCAGAACGCGATCGAACATAGCGAGCGGCTCAGCGTACGTCGATCCACTCACTGCCCTCGTCGGACTGTTTCACGGCGTCGAGCAGTTCTTGAACTCGGTACCCGTCCTCAAATGAGGGGGCGTGCTCGTCTCCCCGTTCGACTGCAGTCAGGAACTCGTAGTTCGCGTGGACGAACGTGTGCTCCCAGCCGAGGACGTGACCCGGGGGCCACCAGTGGTCGACATAGGGATCCGACTCGTCAGTAACCAAGATCGTCTGGTAGCCCCTATCGTCGGTTCCCCTGTACTCGAATTCGTTGAGCCTCTCGAGCGAGAATCGGATACTCCCCTCGGAGCCGTTAATTTCCACGCTGAGGTCGTTCTTGTGTCCGGTCGCGAAGCGGGAGGCCTCGATCGTTGCGGTCGCCCCGCTCTCGAACTCGGCCTGCGCGGTGAAGGCGTCGTCGACGGTCACCGGCCGCGTCTCGGCGCCGTCGGCGGTGGGCCGCTCCGAGACGAACGTCCGGAGATTCCCGCTGACCTGCGCGATGTCGCCGGTGCGCTCGCCGACGAGGAAGCGAGCCAGGTCAAATGTGTGTGATCCGAGATCGCCGAGCGCCCCGCTGCCGGCCATCTCGCGGTCCAATCGCCAGCTCCAGGGCGCCTCGGGATCGGCGAGCCAGTCTTGCAGATACGCGCCGCGGACGTGGTGGATCTCACCCAGTTCACCCGACTCGATCAGTTCCTTCGCATACCTGATCGCGGGTATGAACCGATAGTTGAACGTGACGCCAGCAGTCCCCTCGGACGCCCGCGCCGCCTCCCGCATTCGATCCGCGTCCTCCAGCGTGCGAGCGAGCGGCTTCTCGCAGAAGACTGACGCCCCCGCTTCGAGCGCCGTGACCGACGGGGCCGAGTGGAGCGCGTTCGGCCCGAGATTGTAGAACACGTCGACCTCGTCGACGACGTCGCGCCAGTCGGTCGCGATCTCCGCGAACCCGAACCGGTCGGCGGCGTCGGCCAGCGCCCCCTCGTCCCGCCCGACTAGCACCTTCAGCTCGACGTCCGGAGCCTCCGGGAAGAACATCGGCAGCCGCGCCAATGCGTTGGTGTGTGCTTTTCCCATAAACCGATACCCAAGCATGCCAATTGACAGTGGTTGACTCATCGTAATCACCTCAGGCCCAGTATACTTCGCCGGGCGTCGTTTCGAAGACCGCACGACCGAGGACGTCGATTGCCTTCTCTAAACCCTCTCGGGATGATGTCAACGAGTCCTCGTGTTCGATCGAGAGGGCGCCGTCGTAGTCGACCATCCGGAGCGTCGAGACGACGTCCTTCCAGTGGGTCTCGCCGTGGCCATAGCCGATCGAGCGGAACAGCCACGAGCGGTTCGGTTCGTCGGTGTAGGCCGTGGTGTCGAGCACGCCCTTCTCGCGGGCCTGTTCCTCGTAGACCTTCGTGTCCTTGGCATGGAAGTGGTGGATGGCGTCGGCCTCACCGAGCAGGCGGATCGCGTCGGTGATCGAGATCCCCTGCCAGTACAGGTGCGAGGGGTCGAAGTTGGCGCCGATCCGGTCGTTGGTCGCCTCGCGCAGTTCCAGCAGCCCGTGGGGCTCATAGACGAGCATGTTGGGGTGCATCTCGATGGCGATGTCGACACCGTGGGCGGCGGCGTGCTCGGCGATCTCGGTCCAGTAGGGGATCGCGACGTCCTCCCACTGGTACTCGTGGGCGTCGGCGTGCTCGCCCGGCCACGGCGCCGTCACCCAGTTTGGCACCTCGTCGTCGGGACCGCCCGCCGGCAGCCCGGAGAAACAGGTGACGACGTCGACATCCAATTGCGCGGCGAGCCTGATCGCCTCTCGTAACTCTCGGTCGTCGTGTGCTGCTCGTTCGTTGTCCGGGTGGATCGGGTTGTTGTGGGTTGCCAGCGCCGAGATGTGCATGTCGTACTCGTCGAGCGCGTCCCGCAGTTCAGTTTGGGCGTTCTCATCGTCGAGGTAATCCGACTGCGGCAGGTGGTCGTCGCCGGTGAAGCCACCACAGCCGACCTCAACCGCGCTGACCCCGTGGTCCGAGAGATATTCAAGAGCATCCGGAAATGATTCGTCTGCTAACGCTGCTGTTAATACTCCGACTTCCATACCGGTAAATCGAGCGTATATCTCAAAAGTATTCTGATATTTCGGTGCAGGTCTGGACGATGGGCCCCGGCTAAGGGCGGAGACCTGCGAGCGCGCAGTTCGTAGAGATCGGTGACGGGACTTCTCCCGTGTTCTGCCGGGCACCGGTGGCAAGGGAAACGGCTACACCCGATCGCCCGCAATCTTTTTATTAAACGTCCTCAGGGGTCACTCGATCTGGATCTCGCCGACCATCGACGAACTGTGCGGTTTGCAGACGTACTTGACGATATCCGAGGTCGCCTCGACAGTGAGGGACCGCTGTTCGCCCTGCTCGCTCACGATCTCCGTGCTGTACTCATTTACGACATCTTCGTCCGCGTTCCGCAGTTCGAGGTTGTGGTAGCCGCCGTCGCCGTTCTCGTAGATGAACTCGTACTCGTTGCCCTCGTAGAGGACGAGCGTCGGGTTCTCTACGTCGGCGATCATTTCTGGTGCAACCCCGTTCCAGACGGTGCCGGCGCTTTTGAGGTGGATCGTGCTCACGTCTTCCCACTCGGCGGGGTCGACCGAGTTGCCACCGTCGTCACTGGACCCATCGTCGCTGGATCCGTCGTCACTGGACCCGTCGTCACTGGACCCGTCGTCACTGGATCCGTCGTCGCTGGATCCGTCGTCACTGGATCCGTCGTCGCTGGATCCGTCGTCGCTGGATCCGTCGTCGCTGGATCCGTCGTCGCTGGATCCGTCATCGCTGGATCCGTCGTCATTGTTCGAACCGGAACAGCCGGCGAGGTACGTAGTAGTCGCTATGCTACCGACGATCTTGAGCGCCTTACGGCGCGATATATAATCGACCATCAAGAAAGAGTGTGTATCCCACACTCATAAGTATTTTTTTACGTAACTGCAGTCAGACAGTCAAACGAACGGTCGTAGGGCGTCTCTCTGCGGATCCCTCGCGGTTGCAGGCGGTTCGTAGGTCCCCATGCGAGATCGCGGTGCTGGTGCAATCGCGTATCACACTACCGGAACAATTATTATATGGTAGTTATTCAATGACATACAACCTACCATCATAATCAATCAATGGTAGGAGATAGATAGCAACGACAGAACACACCCGATAATAACATATACAATGAGCAATTCAAACCAGTCTGAAGCAGAAGAAACCAGCAGTAACGAAACTCCTGAGGCGAACCGCCGCCGCGTCCTACAGGGTATCGGCGCGGCCGGCGTCGCCGGCGTCGTCGGGACGTCGCAAGCGCAGGCTCAGCAACGGGATATGGTTAATGCCGCGGCCTTGGGAGAGGACGAAAACGACGTCGAGATCGGAACGCAGTTCTGGACGTACTCCGAGAATTCCAACAAGTCGGTCGCCGAGCTGATCGAGGAAAGTGCCGACGCCGGCTACGACATGGTCGAGCCGTTCATGTTCGACGACGAGGAGGCTATCGCAACCGCACTCAAAAAGAACGACGTGCACATGGGTAGTGCGCACGTCGGCGTCGGCGACCTCGAGGGGAACGACGAGTTTATCCAGACCTTGTCTGACTTCGGCGTCAACCACCTCGTTCACCCGTGGAAGGGCCGGGATACCTTCAGCGACGAGGACTCCATCGCCGAGTTCGCCGACCGTGTCAACGCGGTTGCGGACCGGCTGGCTGAGGAGGGAATCCAGTATGGCTACCACAACCACAACCACGAGTTCGAGGAGACGATCGGCGACACGCCTGCCTACGACATCTTCGTCGAGTACCTCAACGACAACGCACATCTTCAGATCGACGCGGGCTGGGTCCTGACCGGCGGATACGACCCGATCAAGTACATCCAGAAGTACAGCGACAAGGTCAACTCGATCCACATGAAGAACATGGCCGGCGGCGACTTCTACGAAATCGACGAGGGCGCCGTCAGTATGGAGGCGGTCGCTACCGTCGCGCGGAACGCCGCTGACGTCGAGTACCTCATCTACGAGTACGACGCGGCGCCCCGACCGATGGCGAGCATGAAGATCGGCGCCGCTTGGCTCGAACGGATGAACAGTCGTCCCAACTACAGCGGCATCTGTGGGACCGACTCGGACACCCATCCTGCACTACTGTAGGCCGACGCCCTCTGCCAGGCATCTTCGTTTTCGGTGAGGGAACGACGTTAGTACTCGAACGGGAATCTTTTGACGATCAGTTTAGTGCACGTACCGCTCAAGGAATGCGTAGGCATCTTCGGCAGCCTGATCGGGCCTGTCCGGATAGGTATACAGTTCCATGGTTGCGAAACCGTCGTAGCCGATATCGTTCAGTGCCTCGAAGACACTCTCGAAGTTGAGGTCCCCTTCGCCGGGAATCAGGTGGTAGTGTTTCCCTCGCACCCCTCCCGCGATGTCTTCGAGGTGAACACCGGTGATATTCCCGGCGCACTTGCGGACGCTCTCGGCCGGATCTTCGCCGTACACCGCTGCATGGCCGATGTCGAGATTGACTCCGAGAGCGTCGCTCCCGACGTCGTCGATGAGTTCTAAGACCTCTTCGGTGCACTCAACGAGGAGTTCCGGCTCGAATTCGATGCCAACGTCAACGCCGGCCGCCTCGGCGTAGCCCGTAATCTCGTTGAGCGAGTCAAGAAGATACTCTCTGGCCTGTTCCGGCGGATTTCCGGGCAACGGTCGTCCAGTCGCGACGCAAACGGCCGGCGCATCGACCGCTTCCGCAAGGTCGATCGCATCCTTCGTGTACTCGATCCGCCAAGCACGCTCGTCATCGTCCGCCGTGACTATCGTCGGATCGAAGAACGACGACGGGGGCGCGTCTTCGTAATACCCCGTAACCGTGTTCGCGTTCACGTTCGATACTTCGAGACCTGCCTCGTCGAGTGCCGCGGCAAGCGCTTCACGATCTCCTTCATCGAACTGGGGCAGATATGCGTGAGGCATATCAGCCAGCAGTTCAACGCCACTGTAACCACGATCTGCGATCCGCCTGATTGCCTCGGGCAGTTCGAATCGCGTGTACGCGTTCGTCGAGAAAGCTAGTTGCGTCACACTGCTACTACTCGTTCGCGTGGTTATATCTTTTCTTCCCATTACGTCGTCCTCGCGGACCTGCCTGTACATCAGGTGGCGTGAACGAACTGTTCGACAGAATTACCCCCCTCCGGCCGTTCCCGAAAGCTCAACTCACATCGAAGAGAGTAGCGAGACCGACCGCCGGAAGAAAAAAGACTACGGCGGCGACTCCCCACTCGAAACCGAACGTCGCGGCGAATGCCCCCGTCAGGACTGTCAGTCCGAGCACGCAAGCGCCGACGGCGGGCCCGACTGTCCCTGGCGACGGGTGCACATACGCCGCTCGTAGCGGCGGCCCCGTCCAGATGAGAAACCCGACCAATAGCACTACCGCCACAACGGTACCGGTGGGCGACGCCGAGTTGCGGACGATTGCTCCGACGACGCTCAATGCGGCGACGGCAGTACCCGCTACGGCGATCGACACCGAGAGTAGATCGCTCTGCCCGGTTTCGCTCTCGGCCATGTAGGTGACGCTCCCGATGTAGAGCACAACTATCACCGGGATCCCGAGAGCGGGCCCCGTCAGCGCGGTCGGCGCTACGGCCGCCGCAGTCCCGAGGAGCACGTTGAGACCCCGACTGGCCCCCATCGACAGGAATCCTGCCCACGTTCCCTTCAACAGCGCATCGTATGACAGGATCGCTAGCGCGAGCGTCGCAGCGACAGCGCCAGCGGTCGTCCCGCCGGACGCCACGGCGACGGCAACGCCGCCGACGAGCAGTACTCCACCGAGAAGCAGCGCGCGAGTGCGAGATATTTGCCCCGACGGGATCGGCCGCTCTGGTCGATCGCGGGCGTCCTCAGTCGCGTCGAAGTAGTCGTTGAGCGTCGTCCCCGCGGCATACAGCAGCGTGGACGCGACCGCGAGGCCACCGATGACCTCAACCGTGACGTCGTACCCGAGCCCACCGGCGATCGCCGCGCCCAGGATGACGTCCGGAGGAGCGGTAAAGAGATTCGGAACACGGATGAGTCTAGCGTAGGCCGCGGTCGAGCGCAACCAGCCACCAGCCTTCGTCTGCTGACTGTCGTACCCGTTCATATCGGATCGAATCGCCCGTTTCCGAGCCGTTCAGGCCCAGCCATGCTTTTCGAGGTAGTCCATCGCAACGCGGGCGGTTTCGGCGGCCGTGTCTTCGTAGGGGTACAATTCGACGGTGACGAACCCTTCGTAGTCGCTGTCCTCGATCGCCTGCAGGAACTCGTTGATATCCATCCCTCCGTCGCCGAGTTGGGTGTGCTCGTGCGTCCCGTCTGCGGGGATATCTTCGAGGTGATAGTGGCTCGTGTAAGGGGAAAGCGTCTCGACGAGTTCGGCCGGATCCTCGTCGACGCAGAAGAAGTGTCCCGCGTCAAAGTTGCAGCCGATCCGCGACGAGTTGATCCGCTCTTCGAACTCCAAGAAATCGTCTGACGTCTCGATCAACAGATCTGGTTCCGGTTCAACCAAGACGTCCACCCCCACCTCTTCGGCTGTCGGCACAATGGCGCGCAGCCCCTCGAGGAACAGATCCATCGCCTCTTCGTCGGAGGTGCCCTTCGGGATCGGACCGCCGGGGGTAAGCGAGATGCTGTCCGCGCCGAGGGCGTCAGCCGTTTTCAGCGCGTTTTTCGTGTGTTCAATGCGTGCACGTCGATCTTCAGCGGCGGGTTCGAGAAACGAAGGGTGGTGGAATCCTTCGGTGTCGCGGCTGTACTCTGCGGCCTTGCTCTCTTCCGTTCGCTCGATCGCACTAAGCATAAACGCGTTGCAGTTGCTTACCACGAGATCGTGCGCGTCGAGCCAATTCCGGACCGCCGCCACATCGCTCTCGTCGGCCGCCCCCGGGAAGAGGTGCGGTTCGTCGAGTAATATCTCTGCGCCGTCATATCCGATCTCGCCGAGTGTCGCAAGGCTCTCTTCCAGGCCGTGCCGCTGAAACGCGTTCATCGAGAAGCCGAAGTTCATTGGTTGCCCTCGAAGTCAAAGTTCGGGGACTGGCTGAAGAACTCGTATGGGTTGTCGAAGACGACCTTCCGAACCTCTTCTCGGTCCCAGCCGCGGTCAAGCATCTTGTCACGGGCCTTTGGCACCGCCAGCGGATCGGAGGGGTCCCAGTCCGCTGCGCTGTTGAGCATCATTTTGTCGGTACCGTACTCTTTGAGCAGGTCAATCGCCGTCTCGTCGTCGATCTTCCCGGGGTACAGCGTGAATCCGATCCAACAGTCCGTCTGGGCGGTGATGTCGATCGTGTTCTCCGTGTTGTGGTCGATGACGATGCGCTCCTCGGTGACGTCTTCCTCCCGGATCATCTCGACGAGGCGCTTGGTGCCCTCGGGCTTGTTCGTATGGGGTGTGTGAATCATGACTGGAAGTTCGCGCTCCTCGGCCATGCGGAGTTGGCGTTTGAAGGCGTATTCTTCCTCTTCGGTGCCTTGGTCGAGACCGATCTCGCCGACCCCGACGACGTTCTCTCTGTCGAGGTACTCAGGGACGCGATCCATCACTCGTTCCGCCATCTCCGGATAGTTGGCCTCCTTCGGTTCGAGGCCAATTGTGACGTAGTGGTCGACGCCGGCCGTTCGCTCGGCACGCTTCGTCTCGAAGTCGATGATGCGCTCGAAGTAGTCGAAGAAGGACTCCGCGTGCTGTTTGTCCTGGCCGCTCCAGAATGCGGGTTCGATGCAGCACTCCACGCCCGCCAATCGCGCGCGCTCGTAGTCGTTGGTGGACCTGGAGATCATATGCATATGAGGGTCGATTATCGGTACGGACATGATCTACGTGCAGATTGGCTTCTAGATCATAATTATCCTTTTGTATCGTTTCAGGTGTGGAACTCATGATCACAGGCTGGGGTAAATATATAACTATCACACGATAACGAGAGAGCATGCCGGAGTACTGCCCCTACTGTAGCATCGCCGTGGACTCCATTCGAAGGAATCCCGATCAGGGCCGTCCCTATGAGGTATGGCGATGTGAGAACTGCGAGGAGGAGTGGCGGCATCCTGAAGAGACGATCCTCGCGAGGGACCTTGATTTCAGCAAGAACGGAAATCAACTCTCGCGACGAGAGTCCGATACCGACCTGACCTGGTGAGTCATCCGTCGGCGCCGTAGCGAGCAACCTCCGATCCCGCGACGCCGTACGCTGTTTCCGGTAGGAAAATAGTTATATATGTCCGTACCAAGCGGATCTGTATGACAACTGGAGTCTGGCTGATCGGAGCAAGAGGTAACGTTGCAAGTGTCACCATGACAGGGGCGCGAGCCATCGCGAGAGGAGTCGTCGACTCGACGGGGATGGTGACGGCGAGCGAGCCGATGGCGTCGCTTGCACTCCCTGATGTCGACGAACTCGTCTTCGGCGGCCACGACATCCGCTCCCAGAGCATAGAACAGACAGTCGAAGAGGCGAATGAGGCAGGTGGCGTTCCGGACGAAGATACGATTGATGCCGTGCGCGAAGACCTCCGCGACATCGACAAGCGGGTGACAACCGGAACAGCGAGGCGCTGTGGTCAGGTGGTTGAGGATCTCTCCGACAGTCGGGTGGCCGACGAAGAGACGGTAGCCGATATTGTCTCCCAGATACGCCGCGACTACGCCACGTTCGCGGAGCAACAGGACGTTGATCGACTAGTTGTCGTCAACGTCGCCTCCACCGAACCGCCGATCGACAACCCGGAACGGTACGAAACGTTAGAGGACTTCGAGTCGGCAATCAAAGCTGACGACGGCGATTTGCCGGCTAGCACCCTGTACGCGTACGCCGCGCTAGTCGACGAACACCCATATATCAACTTCACTCCGAGTACGGGCTCGGCCCTAGGCGGGTTGCAAGAACTGGCCGAGCAGAACGAAGTTCCTCATATGGGCAGAGACGGCAAAACAGGTGAAACGCTCGTGAAATCTGCCCTCGCCCCGATGTTTGCCGGACGGAACCTCCGCGTCCTATCGTGGGACGGCCACAACATCCTCGGCAACAGGGACGGACTCGTTCTAGAGGACGATGCGAACAAGGCGGGCAAAATAGAAAGTAAGGGCGACCTCCTCGAATCGATCCTGGGATACGACCACCACAATTCGGTTCGAATTGACTACACTCCGTCGCTGGGTGACTGGAAGACCGCGTGGGATCACATCCACTTCCAGGGGTTCCTTGAGACCGAGATGAAAATGCAATTCACGTGGGAGGGGTCCGACTCGGCACTCGCTGCGCCGCTCGTTCTCGACTTGGTGCGACTCGCCGCCTTCGCCGACGAGCACGCCGAGGGCGGGCAACAGCCGCAGCTCGCCTCGTTCTTCAAATCACCTCAGGGCGTAGATGAGCACAACCTCTCTCGGCAGTTCCAGCAACTCTACGAGTACGCCGAGCAACACCGGAGTGATTCGCGACGCATCCTTGGGAACGCTGAATGATGCAGGGACGATCCGAGACTACCGGGAACCGGGCAGGCCAAGCTGCCAGCCGGGTGATTGTTCTCGATGTCGTTGGACTCCAACCATGGCATCTTGACGCCGGGCTCGCTCCTAACATCGGCAGCGTTCTAGACGCAGAATCGATTAGGGCTCTCAGGCCGCCGTTTCCGGCCGTGACCATCCCGGTCCAAACAACGCTTGCGACAGGGTGTTCTCCCGCCGAACACGGCGATGTCGCTAACGGCGAGTACGATAGGCAACGGGACACGGCTGCCTTCTGGGAGCGCGACCGGGCGGATCGTAATCGTCTGTGGGAAGCCGCGATCGAAGAAGCAGGCCTACAAACTGGCGTACTCTTCTTCCAGCACCTCATCGACACATCGGCGAATATCGCCATTACCCCGTCACCGATCGAGGACGAGAATAACGACATGATCGAGATGAACTGCTGGACGAACCCAGACGGCTTCTACGACGAACTCCGCTCGGAATACGACCACTTCCCGTTGCACAACTACTGGGGACCAGCTGCCAACGAGGCCAGCAGCGAGTGGATCCTGCAGGCCGCGCAGGAATCCATCGAACGCTACGACCCTGATTTGCTCTGGGTGTACATTCCGCACCTCGATTACGACGCACAACGGTACGGTCCCGGCTCGGAGGAACTAGAGGACGCCGTGTCGACCGTCGACGATTTAGTAGGTGTGTTCCTCAAATGGCTCGGATCTACAGACCGTTGGCACGAGACGGCCATCAACCTCGTCAGCGAGTACGGTTTCCACCCTGTCGATACGCCGGTGTTTCCCAACCGTGCGCTCCGTGAATCCGGGCTGCTTTCGGTTCAGGACGATGGGGAGGGCGGCGAAGAAGTCGACCTTGCCGCGTCACGGGCGTTCGCGATGGTCGATCATCAGGTCGCCCACGTATACACGGATGCTCCGGCCGAAGCCCGACGTATTCTCGAAGAACTCAACGGCGTCGACACTGTTCTGGGCGAGGAGGGAAAGGCAGAGCGCAGCATCAACCACCCGAACTCCGGCGAACTCGTCTTGGTTGCTGACTCGAACGCCTGGTTCCAGTACTATTGGTGGTTGGACAACGAGGACTCGCCGTACTACGCGACTGATATGGACATCCACGCGAAGCCCGGATTCGATCCCTGCGAGTTGTTCTTCGGTGAATCAGGACTTGCCTCACTTAATCCGGCGAAGGTATCCGGATCACACGGTCGCGTTGACGAATCAGCGTTCGGATTCTACGGACTAGGCGGTCCCGCAGTACCGGACGTTTCGATCGAAGGCGACACCGTTGATGCACAGGCCGTCGCGCCGACGGTCGCAGACCTACTCGGGATCACCGACTCGATATCACTGTCCTTTGAACATCCGTCAGTACTGCAGTAGACGTTTCTCCCACTGACGAATATTCGGTACGAGGACGGTCGTCTTTTTTTCGAGATAGTAGCAACCATCATCTGAAGTCCGAGAGCGATGGTCTTCCTAACTAGAAATACCAATATTACTCTTAGGCCAATTTCCAACTTGACTTATATACTTAGCTGGCGGGGACTCTTTTGCAGGCCCGGAACTCTGCAAAATTACGACCATACTGTTGTAAAGGAAATCTAAGAGTATTACTTACAATTCTCGTCCTCATAGCGCCCGCCATAATAGTATACTATCCGGAATATATTTTAATTGCCCCAGTATAGAAGTGAATCCTATATAATTTTCTGTAGCTATTTTGGCCCAAAGTAATACTCTATTGAGGATCCTTCGAACGCTGTTCTGCAGTCCGACATAGTCGCAGTTTCCCCGATTAAGTGCGGAGACGGCAGTAGCTTGTCACAGTATTCAACCTAACGGTTGACTGTGTCATGTTACCAAGCGATTAGGGCCGCGCTTTCGTATCGCCGACTGCGTCAACGTCGGTGTCGGCCCAAAAACTAAGAGTCTAGGGAAAAGGCCAAATAACGAATCGCTCGACATCGACTTAGTCAGCCGACTGGTAGGTTTCATGCGCTGCGATTAGATGCGAATACCGATTAGAAATATAGACCTCGAGAAGGTTTGCTCAGAAACACGTGAGGAAATCATTCAAAATATTTTAATAAACTGTTTTTATCGAATGAAGGGGTTTTGTTGGATGCGGTGGCTCGTAAGCTACTGTTCGTCGGTCCATTGCAACTCATGAGATTAATACGCGGGCTTTGATCCGCGGGCGGGTGCGAATCCGCCTCTTTCCTGTCTCATACAGTTACGGACAGGTCGATCGACACAACCGTTCTTGATCTCGTCTCGATTCCCTCTCACCACGCTTCAGACGTACAAACGATGTTTTCAGACCTTGATAAGAGACGATCGCGGCCCAGTACGAGAACTACGACCAGACCGCCGCCGACAACGCCTGCTACATCACGTTGATCGTCAATGGGTTGGGCGTTGACGACAAACTCCGTTCTCACTTGAGTTCGCGTCTACTAACGCCGACGTCACCGGAACTGATGAATGATATTTTATCTGATTAGAATAGATAGCAACCAGAAAAGATATAATAACATATATAGTATATATCTTCATATGATCTAGAACTTTGTGCATAGCTACAGTTTCGCCCATTATGATGAATTGAGCTACTATATTGATAAATTTAGGGGTGTTTTTTGTGCTAGACTGTAAATACTATTTATATCAACGTAATATTTATGTAGACAAATTAGAAAGATATAAAGTTCTTGCGAAGATGCTATGATAAAAAGTTTAGAAGTGGGAAATATACCCATTTATACTTAAATAATACTAAACTGAATAGAGTGGCTGTCTTTCTGTGTGTTCTCAAAGAAGATGCTATCTAGAAGGGCGCTGTTCAGATTAGAGTTTGAAGAAGCGAGGCGGTGGAATTCGCGGTATCCATGCCCGAATTCAACCGCCTCACGCTACCTAGCACCGACATTCAGTTAGAATTTGTGGAGCGCGAGCAGACAC
>NZ_JCASSM010000004.1:0-615027 GCF_059736495.1 Halosolutus sp. YCN4
TTTTCCAAGAAGTAAAACGGCGAACCTATCAATTTGGAAATTGTTTTAGAAACGCCGATCCAGAAACGGCCGAAACGTGGCTGCAGAGCTTCGCGTATTGCTGGAACAGGCTAATCTGAACAATGCCCCGGCGACGTCGCGTTCGTCGGGGGCCGATCGTGTGTCGACTCGGCCGGCAACGGTGGCGATCGATGGGGCCGCCCGAGCGCAGAGCGTGGCGCGACGCTCGTCCCGCCACTGACACTACCCGGAACACCTTTCCCGCTGACGGGAATTCGTGCAGGTATGATCGACGAGACGGTCGAGGAGATCCAGGACATGCAGACCCACAGCTCCTCGGTAGTGGCGGTCAACGCGGCGCGAGCCCTCGAGGAACTGACCGACCGCGAGTTCGCCACCGTCGAGGAGTTCGAGCGCGCGCTCGAGCGCAACGGCACGGTGCTCCGGCGGGCCAACCCCTCCCACGCCTCGCTACAGAACGCCGTCAGGGCGGTCGTCGACGGCGTCACCGACGCGGGGGCAGCCAGCGTCGAGGAGGCCAAACGACTCACGAGCGAGACGATCGACGAGGTCGTCGACACCGTCGAGTCGGCCAAGCGCCGGGCGGCCGAAAACGCCGTCACCCATCTCGAGGACGGGGCGACACTCCTGACCCACGATTACTCCTCGACGGTACTCGAGGCGCTCGAACAGGCCGTCGACGCCGGCAAATCGTTCGAGGTCTACATCACCGAGGCTCGGCCTCGCTACATCGGACGCAAGACCGCCCGATCGCTCGCCGACCTGGAGGGCGTCGAGGCGACGCTGATCACCGACAGCGCGAACGGACTCTACCTCGCGAAGTGCGATCGGGTCGTCGTCGGCATGGACTGTATCGTCGACGACACCCTCTACAACCGCGTCGGGACGTTTCCGATCGCGGCCACCGCGGCCCAACTGGACGTCCCCGTTACCGTCCTCGGCGCGGCCTCGAAGCTCGTCACCGAGGGGTTCGTCTTCGAGAACGAGTTCCGGCCCGGCAGCGAGGTCATGCCGGAACCCGCCGAGGGGTTCGCCGTCGAGAACCCCGCCTACGACGCCACGCCGGTCTCGCTCCTCGAGAGCGTCATCACGGACGAGGGCCGCCAGGAGTTCTGAGATCGCGTTCGGACGCGGCGGTCGGATTCGATCGAGGTCGGTGACGGGCGGTCGAGCAGATACACGGCCTCCTGACAGTCATCCGTCGGGTGAGGACAGCCTATCCCACGGTCCGTCGTAGAGGGGGTATGCGCCTGGTACAGGTGTTCGTGCCGCGCGGCGATCTGGAACGGGTCCTCGAGACGGCGACGGCGATGGGCCTCGACTACGCCGTCTCCGAGCAGACGAGTCGCGGGGAGTTCGAGGCGCTCGTCTCGATCCCGGTCCCGCCGGCCGCCGTCGAGCCGTTTCTCGCGGAGCTTCGAGCCGCCGGACTCGACGAGGCCTCCTACACCGTCGTCACGGCGGCGGAAACGATCGTGTCGGACCGAACGGACGACCTGACCGGCGAGTTCGCCGGCACCAGGATCTCCCGGGAGGAACTCCAGGCGCGGGCGGCGGATCTCGCGCCCGCGGCGTCGACGTACTTCACTTTGCTCGTCGTGAGTACGATCATCGCGACGGCGGGACTGTTGCTCGACTCCGCGGCGACGATCATCGGTGCGATGGTCGTCGCCCCGCTGATGGGGCCGGCCCTCGCCGCGAGCGTCGGTGTGGTCGTCGACGACGACGACCTCGCGACGCGGGGCGTCCTCTTGCAGGTGGTCGGACTCGCGGTCGCCGTCGCGACGGCGGCGATCGTCGGCTGGCTCCTCAGGGGGACGGTGTTGCTCCCGCCGGGGTTCGACATCACGACAGTCCCCCAGATCGAGGAACGGACCACGCCGAACGTCCTCGCACTGTTTCTCGCTCTCGGGTCGGGCGTCGCGGGCGTCATCAGTCTCGTTCGCAACGTCGGGTCGGTGCTCGTCGGCGTCGCCATCGCCGTCGCGCTCGTGCCGCCCGCCGCCACCGTCGGACTCGGGATCGCCTGGAGCCACCCGACCGTCGTCCTCACCGCCGGCACGCTCGTCCTGATCAACCTGCTCTCGATCAACCTCACCGCGCTGATCCTGCTGTGGCTCTCGGGCTATCGGCCGCACCGCTCGGAGCGCATCGAGCACGTCTACGGTCGGCTGCGATCGCGGGTCGTCGTGCTTCTCGTCGCGATTGCGGTGCTATCGGTCGTGCTCGGCGGAGTCACCTACGGGACCTACCGGACGGCCGCGGTCGAACACGATATCCAGACCGAACTCGAGACGATGAACGACGAGGCCGCCTTCGCGGACCTGCAGTTCCGGGAGACCGGCGTCGAGTACGAACTCGTGGACGTCTACACCGGCGACGAGCCGTCTGTGGCCCTGGTCGTCGAACGGCCGCCAGGCGAACGAGAACCCGACGACTTCGCCGATCGGGTGCGCGAGCGACTGGAATCGGCGACCGGCGTCGACCTCGACGTCGTCGTCGAACTGGTCGACACGCAACGAAGCGGGTGAGCACCGGTCGGCCGGTCACTCCCGTTCGCCGAACGATCGCGGCGCCCCCGCCACGGGGCTGGCCCACTCGACGGCGTTGTCGAGGACCCGCTGGATCGCCTCGTTCTCGTAGATCGGGTACGTCTCGTGGCCCGGGCGGAAGTAGAAGATTCGGCCCGATCCGCGCCGGTAGCAACAGCCGCTCCGGAACACCTCGCCGCCCTCGAACCAGCTCGTAAAGACCAGTCGATCGGGTTCGGGGACGTCGAACGGTTCGCCGTACATCTCGGTTTCGGGGAGTTCGATCGACTCGTCGAGCCCGTCGGCGATCGGGTGGCCGGGATCGACGACCCACAGCCGTTCCGTGCCGCCGTCCTCGCGCCACTGGAGGCTACAGGTGGTCCCCATGAGCCGCTTGAAGAGCTTCGCGTAGTGGCCCGAGTGGAGGACGACCAGTCCCATTCCCGCGAGAACACGGTCGTGGACGCGATCGACGATTTCGTCGCTGACCTCGTCGTGGGCCGTGTGGCCCCACCAGCAGAGGACGTCGGTTTCCGCGAGGACGTCCTCGGTGAGCCCGTGTTCCGGTTCGTCGAGCGTCGCCGTCCGGACCTCGTGGCCCCGATCGGCGAGCGCGTCGCCGATCGTCCCGTGAATCCCGTCGGGATAGACGGCTGCGGCGTCCTCGTCCTCGCGTTCGTGTCGGAACTCGTTCCAGATCGTGACTGCGACCATCGCCGCAACGTCTGCGGCCGAGACGCTTCAGTCGGCCGGTTGCGCGCCGCGACGAGCAGGATGAAATGAACGATTGCGATATTTCTGCCGCCACTGGACAAAGAAATACTATCATTCCCCCTGAATGATAATGGGACTGCACAGATTAATCGGTCACAACCCTTATTTCGATCGCCGGCTGTCTACCTGTATGGACTTCTGGGATCGCACGCAAACGACACCGAAACGGCTCGTTTCTCACCGCTCAGGCGCAGGTCGTCTCTCTCAATCGGGTGTTTCGCGATGATCGGTTCGGGCATCGGTGTCGGTATCGTCGGACTGGGTGGAATGGGGCACCTCCACGCACGGAGCGTCGGGGATCTCGGCGCGGACGTCGTCGCTGGTGCCGACCTCGTCGCCGAACAGCGCGATCGCTTCGCCGACGAGTTCGGTGCGAAAACCTACGAGACCCACGAGAATCTCGTCGTCGACGACGCCGTCGACGCGGTCATCGTCACCACGCCCAACCGGTTCCACGAACCGATCGCGGTCGACGCCCTCGAGGCGGGCCGACACGTGCTCGTCGAGAAACCGCTCGCGCACAACCTGGAGAGCGCGGAACGGATCGCCGCGACGGCGGCCCGGTCCGACGCCGTCTGCATGGTCGGGTTCCACAACCGCCACGCCGCGTCGATGGCGATGTTCGAGGAACAGGACGCGCGCGGACGATTCGGCGACCTGACCCACGTCGAGGCGAACTACGTGCGACGGCGCGGTGTTCCGGGCCCGGGGTCGTGGTTCACGGACCCCGACCTCGCCGGCGGCGGTGCCCTGCTGGACATCGGCGTCCACGCGCTCGACCTCGCGCTCTACGCGCTCGATTTCCCCGAGATCACCGAGGTCTCGGGCGTCGCCCGGACGACCTTCGGAACCCGCGAGGAGTACGCCGATCCCGACGGCTTCGGCGACAACTGGGACGCCGAGGCCGAAACCTACGAGGTCGACGACTCCGTCAGCGCCTTCATCCGGACCGCGGCCGGCCAGACCATCTCGCTGGAGGCCGCGTGGGCGACCAACCGCGAGGAGAGCATGGACTTCCGGATCCGGGGCACCGAGGGCGGCGCGCAGTTCGACATCGGCGACACGGACATGCGGATTCTCGAGGCCGGGACCACCGGCTGTGACCACTACGCCGACGTCTCGCTCACCGGCGATCCCTCCCTGACCGGCTACACCCAGCAGGACGAGGAGTTCCTTCGAGCGATCGCGACGGGTGCGACACCCGAGACCAACACGATCGAGGAAGCCCTCACCGTCCAGCGCGTGATCGACGCGATCTACCGATCGAGCGAGACCGGTCGTGCGACGCAACTGGCGGAGCCCGAACCCGAACACGAAGTCGAACGGCGAACCCGGATCAACTGACGCGGCGCCGCGACGATCCAGAACTGATAGCGATCGATTGTCTGTAAATTACGCGGGAGTCCGACCGGCAAGTCTCGACGATCCCAATGGGTGTGACGTTCGATACGGTTGCAGTACTCCTCGCCGATTGAAGATCGAAAAAGGTGGGAGAACTATCGAGCGCGCGTCGGCCGCGTCAGATCACGTCGTCGAAGTCGTGGTGGCCGTGGATGTCGACGCCCTCGTCGGTAATCTCACAGAGGAAGACCCCGTTCCCGGACCCGGTGTCGCGCTCGGCGGCGGACTTGATGCCGCGGGCGGCGACCGTTTTGGCTTCCTCGTTGGACATGTCCTCCTCGTAGGCCTGTTCGAGGTGGCCGTAGGCGAGTTGCATGCCCGACCCGGTGACGGTGTAGTCGTCCTCCATGACGCCGCCGGCGGGGTCGATGCTGTAGACGTGGCTCCCTTCCTCGTCGACGCCGCCGAGGATCGGGTGGATGGCGAAGAACGGGCCGCCGCGGGCGAAGTTGCCGGCCAGGGTCGCGAGCGCGTCCATGCTCATGTCCTCGCCGCGTCGGGACTCGTAGAGGTTGACCTCGGCGCGGAGACTGGAGATGAACGACTGGGCGCCGCCGACGCTGCCGACCATCGTCAGGGCGGCCGTCGGGTGGATCTGTTCGACCTTCTGGACGTTCTTGTTCGAGACGAACCGGCCGCCGAGGCTGGCGCGCATGTCCGTCGCGATGACGACACCGTCGGCCGTCGTGATGCCGATCGTCGTCGTGCCGGTCTTGTTGACGTTGTCGAGGTCGGCACGCGAGAGGTCGTTCCGGGGCATCGAGCCGATTTCGGGCTCGTAGGGGTTCGGATCGTCGGCCAACTGGTCGACCGTCCGGGAGAAGTCCGAATGCTGTGGATGACGCATTGACGGAACTGTACGGCCGGCACAATATAAAACCCCGGCGGTCACCGCCGGGGTTTCCGCTTTCGCCCGAATCCGATCGCGTCGCCACTCGAGCGGGAAAACGCGGTGGCGGACCCGACGTGGGTCGCCGTGACTGTCGCTGGACGGTACGGAATCGGCAGAACGAGCGGGTGGTTCTAGTCCATCTAGGGCTGGGCGGCCTCGTGGGCGGCTCCGACCGACTCGATGAGTCGGTGGATCGGCAGTGTGAACCCGACCTGGCGGGTGGCGATCGCGAGTGGCAGTGCGACGATGCCGATCGCAATGCACAGTTGGTACAGTGCGAACAGGGTCGCGCGGTGCACGCGGGATTTCATCAGCGTTCAGCCGTGGCTCAGACGAGGGTCGTATATAAACCTTCTTGAATTACGAGATATATAATGATCGTTAGCACGGTATTGGGTCGTCGCCTGCTTGCGATTCAACCGCAGTTGCGAAACGGACAACCGAAGTGGTCTCGAGACGGGAATTCCGTTATCCTGGCCCGAATCGACTCGCTGTTGTCTCGTAACTTATGGACATTATTCGATTCACGTGCGCGGTCCGGCCGCGTTCGACCGTCGGGAGCCATGCGCCCTCGGCCGGAACCGCAAAGCAGGAAACCCTTCGGCCCAACCACGACGTATGGGCAACTATCTCGTCGCGATGGAAGCGGCATGGCTGGTCCGTGACGTCGAGGAGATCGACGACGCGATCGGCGTCGCCGTCAGCGAGGCCGGGAAACGACTCAACAGCGAAGACATGGACTACGTGGAGGTCGAGGTCGGTGCGACGGGCTGTCCGGCCTGTGGCGAACCCTTCGACTCCGCCTTTATCGCCGCCGACACCGCGCTCGTCGGACTGGGCCTCGAGATGGAGGTGTTCAACGCCGACAGCGAGGAACACGCCTCCCGGATCGCAAAGAGCGAAGTCGGCGGCGCGCTGCGGGACGTCCCGCTGTCGGTCGTCGAGGTCATCGAGTCTCCCGACGACGAGTAACGGCACGGACGGCACGCACCCAAACAACTTTCTATAACCCGTGGTTATTGTGGGATATGGAACTTCCCACGCCTGCGGACCTCCGCCAGCGCCGGACCGAACTCGGGTTGACCCAGAGCGAACTCGCCGACACGGCCGACGTCTCACAGCCGCTGATCGCCCGCATCGAGGGCGGCGACGTGGATCCGCGGCTCTCGACGCTCCGCCGGATCGTCAACGCCCTGGAGAAGGCCGAAAGCGACGTCATTCGCGCCGACGACCTGATGAACGAGGACGTCGTGAGCGTCGCTCCGGACGATCCGGTCAGCGAGGCCGCCCGGAAGATGGAGGCGGAAGCCTACTCCCAGCTCGCGGTCATCCAGGACGGGATCCCCGTCGGCTCGATCAGCCAGAGCGACCTCGTCCACCTCGACTCCGAGGCCCGGGACGAACCCGTCGACCAACACATGAGCGAGAGCTTCCCGACGGTCTCGAAGGACGCGACGCTCGACGAGATCAGCAACCTCCTCGAACACTACAAGGCCGTCATGATCACCGAGGCCGGCGAGACGGTCGGGATCATTACCGAGGCCGACATCGCGGCTCGACTCTCGTAGGTCGTCCCCGACTCCCGTCGTCGTCCCGAACGCGCGTCGATCGCGATCGACACGTCTCGGCCCCGATCAGCCGTCGCGATCGGGCCGTGGCGCGTTCTCGTACCGGACCATCTTCTCGGGTTTGTCGGAAATCGTCTCGTAGATGCGCTGGAGGGTCTCTTCGGCGGCGAGCAGGCTGTGGCGCTCGAGGAACTCGCGACCCTCGTCGGTCAGGCCGTAAAATTTCCAGGGATAGCCCTGTTGGCGTTCGTCGTCGGGGAGGGCGACCTCCTCGACGATGCCGGCGTCGATGAGTTTCTGGACGTGCTTGTAGACCGTCGCGTCGCTCACGCTCGGATTGAGTCGCTCCAGTTCGTACATCGACGGCAGTTGGTCGGGATGCTGGAGGATGTTGGTGACGAGCGCGAACCGCGTCTCCTGGGTCACGAAGTGTAGCAGTTCGCGGTTTGCCGCCCCCTCGCCGGTCCCCACGTCGGTACTCATACGACCCCGTACGAAGTCCACTACCAAGTAGTTTACCCCAGAGTAAATTACTCTAGATGAATTTACCCCGGAGTAAATCACTCCAGGGTAATTCACCTCAGGGTAAAACATCCGCGAGTACCCCACCGCGATCGACGATCGGATCGAACCGCTCGCCGGATCCGCTCGGTATCGGAAATCGGAATCGACACGGTAACGTTGTTTTACGGGTGGCGAGAATGTCCCCCTATGCCACCTGACGAGGAGCCGGTCCCCGACGAGATCCTCACCAGCGCCAGCGATCGACTCGGGGAGGACGAACTCTCGCTCGCGGACAACGAGGCGATCCTGCACTCGCTTTCCGAACTGACCCCCGTCTTCGAGCACGATCGAACGTACTTCGTGCTCGGGAACTACGATCGCGAACCGATCCGGCGACTGAATCTCGTCGTCGATCGGCTGAACCGCCGCCCGGACGCCTATGCGTTCATGATGTCGGACGTTCGTGGGGGGTGGGACAACGGGATCCAGAAGTTCTGCCTGATCGCCGACCTCGTCACGAACATCGTCGGCGTCGCCGAGAAGGAACCCAGCGGGTTCCTCGTCGAACAGGGGATGCTCGTGGGGACGGAGGAGTACTTCGGGAAGAGCTACGTCCTCAAGCGGACGTATCCCGACGCCGACGAAGAATACCCGTACGGCTGGATGGAAGACGCCGTCTTCGACCTGCTCGCGGAACGCGGCCGACTCCACGAGTGGCGGACCGAGGAGGACCTGGTCGGAGTCGTCGAAAAGATCCCGTGACGGGCGGCCGTTCGTCCCGGTCGACGGGTATGGTGCCGAAATCTCGCAACAGGGGCAACGCATACGTCGTTCCGGCGAGTGGAATCCATCCATGGCCGACCCGTCGTTCACCGTCCAGCACCTCGATCGGGATCCCGTCGCGTCGCGACCGACGGAGTTCGTCGAACGGAAGGGGTTGGGCCACCCCGATTCGATCTGCGACGGGATCGCCGAAGCGATCTCGCGACGCCTCTCACGCTACTACGTAGACGAGTTCGGCCGGGTGCTCCATCACAACACCGACAGCGTCCAGCTCGTCGCCGGAACGACGGAGCCGGCGTTCGGCGGCGGCGAAATCGTCGACCCGATCTACGTCCTCCTGAGCGGCCGCGCGACCCGAACCGTCGACGGTCACCGCGTTCCGGTCGACGAACTCGCGGTCGAGGCCGCACGGGCGTACGTCGACGAGCACTTCGAGGACCTGCCCGCCGACGCGATCGAATTCGACCCGCGGCTCGGCGAGGCGTCCGCGGACCTGAAAACCCTGTTCGAGGGCCCGAAACGCCCGGGAGCGAACGATACCAGCATCGGGGTCGGCTACGCGCCCCCGTCCGAAACGGACCGCATCGTCCGCGGACTCGAGGCGGAACTTCGCGAACGGATTCCGGCGATCGGCGACGATATCAAGCTGCTGGCCTGGCGTACCGACGACGAACTCCGGCTTACCGTCGCTGCCGCCGTCGTCTCCCGGTACGTCTCGAGCGTCGAGGACTACGTCGACGTGACGGCGCAGGTGGGGGCGTTGGCCACCCGCTACGCGAGCGATCGGACGGAAAGGGACGTCGAGGTCGCCGTCAACGCCGCCGACGACGTCGACAGCGGGAGCATCTACCTCACCGAAACGGGACTCTCCGCGGAGATGGGCGACGACGGGAACGTCGGCCGGGGAAACCGGGCCAACGGACTCATCACGCCCCATCGTCCGATGAGCCTTGAGGCGACGGCGGGGAAGAACCCGGTCAGCCACGTCGGCAAACTGTACAACGTCGTCGCGACCAGGGCCGCAGAACGGATCCATCGGGACCTCGACGCCGAGTACGCCGGGGTGAAACTCCTGTCGCGGATCGGCGCGCCGGTAACGGAACCCGTGGCCGTCGACGTCGAGACCACGGCGGCCGACGACGACGCGATTCGGCGCGTCGTCACCGCCGAACTCGAGTCGATCGACTCGCTCTCCAGCGACCTCGTGGCCGGCGACGTGCGACTGTTCTAGCGCTGCTCGACCTCGCGCGGGGCCGGTCACTCGCGCCGCCTGGCGTCCCGTCCGAGGTGCCGTTCGACGGTGGTGACCTTCTCGCTGGCGCGCTGGCTGACCGCTCGTTTGTCGTCGGCTTCCAGAATCGTTCCCACCGGATTGATCCCGTCGGCGACGTCGAACGCTTCGAGCGCGTCGATCGCCTTCGCGATCTCTTCCGCCACGCTACCGTCCCGAACGGGGACGACGTTCGGTTCGCCGATCGCAGTCACGGGGCTCGCACGTCGCGATCGAGCATAAGATCGTGCCGCTATCGGGTCGCTTCGATGCCGACGAACGACCCGTCGCCGTACCCCTCCTCGATCGGTTCGAGACCGTCGACGTCTCCGGGCCAGTCGTAGATCGTCTGGACGAACTCGAAGTCGGTGAAGCCGGCCGCCTCGAGGGCGTCGACGAGTTCCTCGGTCGAGACGAACACCGCGTCCCGGTAGAACGGGTTCTCGGCTTTCTTCTCCTGGTATATCTCGCCGACGGGACTGTTCTTGTCGATGTAGCCGATCACGAGCCGACCGGACGGGTCGAGGATCCGATCGGCCTCGGACAGCGTTCGCGGAACGTCGTCGACGAAGCAGATCGTCGTCACGATCAGCGCGGTGTCGAACGCGTCGTCCGCGAACGGCAGGTGTTCGGCGACGCCCCGGACGACGTCGATCCCCCGCTCGCGGGCGTACGCGAGCATCGCCTCGGCCGGATCGATCCCGACGTCCAGTCCGAGTGGTGCGGCGAACCGCGCGCTCCCAACGCCGATCTCGATTCCGTAGCCGGTCGACGGCACCAGGCGTTCCAGCGCCGCCAGTTCGGACCGGTAGGCGTCCTCGTGCGCCTCGAACCAGCCCTCGTATCGATCGGTGTGTTCCTCGAACGGCGCTACCTTGGACATGCTCGATCGTACGAGGCGGAGCCATACGAACGTTCGGTGCGAGTTCGATCAGTTGACGCCGCGCGAGAAGAGTTTGACGCCCAGCATCAACAGGACGCCGAACAGGAAGACGACGAAATAGCCGAGCGCCCGTCCGAGGGACTCCTCGCTTTTGATCTCGGGGATCAGGTCCGAACTGGCGATGTACACGAAGTTGCCGGCCGCGAACGGGAGGAGGAAGACCGGCGTTCCCTCGACGAGGCCGGAGAGGTAGTACCCCGTGGCCCCGCCGAGGATGACGGTCGTCTGGGTCAGATAATTGAGGACGAGGGCATGGGTTCGCTCGAAGCCGCCGTAGACGAGGACGCCGAAGTCGCCAATCTCTTGGGGAATCTCGTGGAGTGCGATGGCAGCGGCGGTCACGAGGCCGACGTCGACACCCAGCACGAACGCGCCGGCGACGACCAGGCCGTCGATGAAGTTGTGGATCGTATCGGAGAGCAAGACGAGGTACGTCACCGGTTCGTGCTCGTGGGTCGCCCCGTGGTGGTGGTGCCAGTGGATGAACTGTTCGAGGACGTAAAAGAGCGAGAAGCCGGCGATGAGGGCGAGAAACAGCGGAAGCGTGTCCGTCTGCCCGTACTCTTCGATCGCGCGCGGGAGCAGGTGCAGGAACGCGCCGCCGATCAGTCCGCCGGCGGCGAGCGCGACGAGGGCCAGCAGGATCCGGTCCAGCAGTTCGTCGCTGAAAAACAGCGCCAGGATCCCGAGCCACGCGAGGAGGCTGATCAGGAACGTCGTACCGAGGATCCAGCCGAGCGGTCCCATGTGTTCTAAGTGGAGTACGCGACGGACCCGGCGGCGTCACCGGGATCGCTTCGAAGGGGCTCCATACAATGAGGCCACGCCGGCGGCGATGATAAAGCCCGTCTCGGAACGACGTGGCACTCCCGCGATCGAGAGTGTAACGCGCGCCGAAACGGGAGGGCGGTCCGCGGATCGCGTCGTACGGACTACTGTAAGCCAGTTCCGGTGCAACCGCGACCGCTACGGGGTTGCGCCGGGACATCGGTACAGCAGACGCTTCAGTCGTGGCCCGACACCGGCACCGGTTCGTAGGGCTCTTCCAGGTACGCGATGTCGGACGCCGACAGCGAGATCTCGAGCGCCTCGACGGCCTGTTCCAGGTGTTCGACGCTCGAGGTCCCGACGATCGGCGCGTCGACCCAGTCCTTGTGGAGGAGCCAGGCGAGCGCGATCTGGGCCATCGTCGCGCCCTTGTCGGCCGCGAGTTCCGCGACGCGCTCGTTGATCTCCCGGCCGCCGCCCTCGCGGTAAGGGTGCTCGTACATGCGTTCTTCCGTCTCGCCGCGGGTGGTCGCGTCGATCTCCTCGTGCGGGCGCGTGAGATACCCACGGGCCAGCGGCGACCACGGGAGGACCCCGACCCCTTCCGTCTCACAGAGCGGCAGCATCTCGCGCTCTTCCTCCCGGTAGACGAGGTTGTAGTGGTTCTGCATCGTGACGAACCGATCGAGGCCCAGCCGATCGCTCGTGTAGAGCGAGTCGGCGAACTGGTGAGCCCACATCGAGGACGCGCCGAGATAGCGGACGTGCCCGCGGCGAACGGCGTCGTCGAGCGCGCGCAGGGTCGTCTCGATCGGCGTGTCGGGGTCCCAGCGGTGGATCTGGTAGAGGTCGATCGTGTCCTTCCCCAGCCGGTCGCGGCTGGCCGCCAGTTCCTGCTCGATCGCCTTCCGGGAGAGGCCCCCCGAGTTCGGGTCGTCCTCGCGCATCTGGAAGTACCCCTTCGTGGCGACGACCGACTCCTCGCGGTGGCCCTCCAGCGCCTCGCCGAGGATGCGCTCCGATTCCCCCTTCGAGTACATGTTGGCGGTGTCAAAGAAGTTGATCCCGAGGTCGATCGCCCGATCGATGATTCGCTTGCTCTCCTCGTCGTCGAGGACCCACTCGCGCCAGTCGCTCGACCCGAAACTCATACAGCCGAGACAGAGGCGGCTGACCTCCATGCCGGTGTCACCCAGCGTCGTGTACTCCATGCGAGCGCGTACACGCGACACGGCCAAAACTGTACGTGGTCCGGCGATCCAACCGCGCCCCGTCCCGCCAATTTTGAGTAGGACGAATCTGTATTTCGTCCTGACGTATGACTGACGAACGTAACCACCGAGACGCGACTCGCAACGACGACAGCGGCATCGTCTCGCGAATCAAGCGCGTGTTCAGCCGGGATTGAACGCGCCCGTCATCGGCCGTTTTCCGTCAGCCAGCGTTTTTCGGCGTCCGCGACGACAGAGAGCGGCGGCTGCGGACCGCCGGGCGATCAGACGAGGCCCCTGATCAGCGACCCGAAAAGCGGCAGGCCGAACGCGGCGGCGACCACGAGATATACGACCGGTACCATTCCGACGATGGCGCCCGCGGATCCGCCCAGAGAGACGACGAAGACGACGAGGACGAGCGTCCCGAACCCGATCGCGGCGAAGACTGCCCGCCGCAGGGTCGGCGCGACGAGTCCGACGAGCGCCCCGCCGAGGAGCAGGCCCGCCCAGTGGAGCCACGCGGCGACCAGTCCGATCGCGACCGCGACGAGGAGTGCGACGGCGTGGGGCCGGGGCTCCGTCCGGGCGCGATCGAGCGGGCTCGCTGGTGTCCGATCCGCTCGCGGGCGATCGTCCGGGCGCCGCTCCTCGTTCGACGCCGAACCGGAATCGGACTCGGGAGCGCTCACGACGATCCCTCCTCGAAGCCGACGGTCGTCTCCGCGTCGCCGTCGATCGATCTGGCCATGGATTTCTGGTCGTTGTCGAGCCACCGCCGGAACTGGTCGTCGTAGTGGGGTGAGAAGTAGTCCCCGGAGTTACCGCCGGGGAGGATGGCCGTGGCGTCGCCGCCGGGTTCGACGACCATCCGCCAGCTCGACCCGACGGCGGAGTCGACCCGGTAGTTCTTGACCGTGGCCGCCGAGCCGTCCGCCGGTCGTTCCTCGTAGTCGAGGAAGGGTGCCTCGCCGCCGAACGGGTGTGCGATCGGCTCCGTCGTGTTCCAGTCGCCGTAGGTCTCCCACCCCTCGTCGTCGATCTCGTCGATCGCTGCCTCGAGCGCCGCGACCATCGCGTCCGCCCGGGAGCGATCGGCGAAGACGGGGCTGTCCGCGGGGAGCGTCGCGAGGACCCAGTCGCGCGGGTAGTACGATTCGTCCAAGTCGACGTCCGCGAAGACGGGCTCGAAGACGCGGTCCCGAAAGTAGTCGATCCAGCGCGCGAAGACGAGCGCGCCCTCGGCGTCGCGGTCCATCCAGTGATCCCAGTCCGCGAGCGTCGCCGCGGCGTCGTCGATCCGATCGTCGATTTCGTCGCGTTCCTCGATCGCGGCCAGGAGGTCCGGGACGAGTTGATCCGCCCGGCCGTCCCGGGTGTCGGACTGGACGTCGCGGTGGAACGCGAGATCCGTCGACTCGCCGCTCTCGATCCGTTCGTCGAGCCGATCGTAGATTCGCGCGCCGCGATACGGCGAGGCGTAGGCGACGCCGACGTAGTGATTCGGGTCGTCGGTGACCCGCTGGTTAGCCGTCGCGAGAACGTCCGGATCGATCGCGTGGGGTTTCTCCTCGAACGGGACGAACCCGTCCCAGGAGGACTCGCCGAACGGGGTGAACCCCTCCCACTCGCCCTCGCCCGCGGAGCCGTCGAAGATGCGGTTTCCGGACACGACGTCGCCGCCGATCGTCCGGATCGGGAGTTTCCCCGTGGCGTAGTACAGCGTCCGGCCGTCGGCGTCCGCGTAGACGAGGTTCTGTGTCGGCAGGTCGAACTTCCGGGTCGACTCGAGCAGGTCCTCGAGGCCGTCGCTGCGCCCGAACTCGTAGATCGCCTCGGTCGTCCGGGTGGCGGTGTGGCCGGTCCAGGCGACGCCGATCGTCCGCTCCTCGCGTTCGATCACCGGCCCGTGCACCGTCTTCCGCACGGTGAGCGTGCGGTTCTCGCCGTCCGCGACGGCGATCTCTCGCTCCTCGATACCGAACTCGCGCCACTCGCCTCCGTAGCGGTAGCGCTCGCCCGCGTCGTCGATCTCGTAGCGGTAGCAGTCGAGGACGTCCGCACCGACGTTGGTGAACGACCACGTCCCCGTCCCGTTCGCACCCGCGATCACGAACGGGACGCCCGGGAAGGTCGCCCCGCGAACCGACGTCTCGGACGTCTCGACGTGCTGTTCGTACCACAGCGGCGGCGTCATCAGCGTCAGGTGCGGGTCGTACGCGACGATCGGCGTCCCGCTTGCCGTATGTTCGCCCGAGACGACCCAGCTATTCGAGCCGACGCCGATCGGCGACTCGAACCGGGAGAGGTACCCCGTCAGGCCGGCGCCGACGGATCGGCGGTCGTCTTCGGATCCGTTCCGGGCCCTGGTTCCGATAGCCGCCGTCCCGTCCGAGCCGCTGGAGCCGTCGTCGAGGCGGTCCGCGTCGACCGCGTCCCGCAGGATCGGCGTCTCGTGGTCCAGCCAATCGGGGTAGAGGGCGTCGGCGAGGTCCGCACCGAGTCGATCGGCGACCAGCGCCCGCCGGAGTTCGCCGAAGTCGCCGGTCAGGTCCCACGAGATCTGTTTCTCCATCAGCATCGAGTCGACCGGGGTCCACTCGCGCGGTTCGTAGTCCAGCAGTTCGAACTCGAGCGGGAGTTGCTCGCGCTCGATCGCGGCGTTCACGCCGTCGGCGTACGCCTCGACGAGCGGTCCCGCGGCGGTTTCCGAGACGTGCTCCCAGGTCGCCTCGGCCGCACCCGCGAAGTCCATCGCGACGTGGAACTCGTCGTCCGAGAGCGTAACTTCCCCCACGATTTCGGAGAGCTGGCCCCGCATGACCCGCCGCTGGAGGTCGAGCTGGAAGAGCCGATCGAACGCCTGCACGTAGCCGACGGCGAAGTACGCCGCCGATTCGTCGTCGGCCGTGACGTGCGGGACTCCGTGCTCGTCGACCCGGACGGTCGCCTCGCCGTAGGGGCTCTCGACGGCCTCCGAGAGGTTCCGATCGGCCGCGTCCCAGGCGCGACCCGACAGCGGCGCGAACTGATCGAGAAGTTCTCGCGCCGACGAAAGGGTCAGCCCGCCGATTCCGGCGGCGAGCGCGCCGGCGAGCACGCCTCGCCGTGTGGTGTCAGATGGCACAACAGTACCGATTCGGCGCACCGCTCTTAATGGCCTCGTTGTCAACGGTTTTCGGCGCGAGAACGGTTTATTCATGCGGACTACTAACCTTCTGTTAGCTGGTTCGAAACCGAACTGCTATAGTGATTCACGGGGAATAGTGTCTCACCGATGCCGCCAGCCCAGTCCGACGCCGAGACCCGCGAACGAAACGCCGAGGCCTGTCCCGTCATCGAGTCGCTCGAACAGATCGGTTCCCAGTGGCGACTCGCCATCCTCCACACCCTGCTCGACGGCGAACAGCGGTTCAACGAACTCAAGCGATCGACCGGCGCGAACGCCCGCACGCTCTCGCGCGTCCTCGACGACCTCGGCGAGATGGGGTTCGTCGAACGCCGCATCGAGGAGGAGTCGCCGATCGCGACCTACTACAGCCTCACCGCGAAGGGCGAGTCGCTCGAACCCGTCTTCGACGAGATCGAGTGCTGGGCGTCCGAGTGGCTCGATTCTCCCGAACAGTAACTCTCTTGATCGTCGACACGAGGTTTCGACGATCGCCAGTCACGCGACGAACAGACGAATATCGGCCGCGAGTTCGCCGTCCTGCTCGGCGGGAACGCGACCGAACCAGTCGACGTCCCGAACGTCCGCGGGGACGTCGTCGGTGATCGGCCGTCCCTCGACGGGAACCGCTCGAACGACGACGTTGTACATGCTGATGCGTTCCTCAGCCGTCCCGTCCGGCTGGATATCGATGCGACGGAAGCGTTCCAACCGATCGAGTTCGACGGCGACGCCAGCCAGTCGCGGTATCCACCGGCGACCGATCGCCGTCCACTCCTCGCCGGCCTCGACAGTGAAGGCGGGCAGACTCCACCCGTGCGAGCCGTCGTCCTGTAGCAGGACCTCCCCGTCGTCGTTGGGGAAGCCGACGGCGACGCGGCTGTCGACGCGACTGCGCATGGCTTCGAACTCGGCCTGCGGGACGATCCGTGTCTCCTCGTGGACGTCGACGTCCGAACGGGTACGCAGACGGTCCGGATCGGACAGGGGCTCCATGAGTACCCAGTGGAAGCCATCGACAAATAAAACCTATCAGAGAATCGAATAGTACGGTCGAACGGCGGCGATCGTGCGGTCGTACGATCGGCGCTAGTACGGCACGACGTACAGTGCGATCGCCAGGAACGGGATCAGCGCGAGCAGCATCGCGATCGCGTAGCCGAACATCTCCCGGGCGCGGATCCGCGTGATCGCCAGCAGCGGGAGCGCCCAGAACGGGTTCAGCAGGTTCGTGTGGGCGTCGCCGACGGCGTAGGCCATCGTCGCCTGACCGTACGGAACGCCGAGCTCGTTACCAGCCTCGAGGACCGACGGGCCGAGGACGATCCACTCGCCGCCGCCCGAGGGGACGAAGAGGTTGACGACCGCGGCGGTGAGCCAGGCGATCACGGGGAACGTCTCCGTCGTCGAGACCGCGAGCAGCGCGTCCGCCATCGTCTGTGCGAGTCCGGAACCGGTCATCATCCCCTGGATGCCGGCGAAGAACGGGAAGAGGAGGATGATCCCCGCGGCGGCTTCCGCGGCCTCGCCGAACCGCTCGCGGTAGACCGCCGGCTGGGTGTAGATCGCGAGGCCGACGAACAGGAACGCGAAGTTCAGCACGTTCAGGTTCAGCGCGTCGAGCCCCTGGGTCCAGAACTGCCAGCCGACCACGGCGACGCCAGTCAGGGCGATGATCCCGCCGAGCAGTTTGCTGTTGTCGATCCGTTCCGCCGGGACCGGTCGATCGCTCCCGGCCGCGTCCGGTTCCATCTCCGGACCGGGTTCGTCGACGGCGTTTTCGCCGATTCCGCCGTCCGTCGCCGCTTCGAACAGTTCCGCCTCGGGAATGTACTCGGTGATACCCGATGCGCGACCGGCGGACGGCGTCAGCAGGTAGAGGACGATCGCCGCGAAGACGATCGACAGGACGGTGAGCGTGAGCGCGTACGTGCTGAAGATCGTCGCGGAGGTCGCGACGGGTCCGTCGACGATCCCGAGTTCGACGAACTCGTTGCCCGGCGTCGCGAGCAACAGCGGCGCGGACCCGGACAGCCCCCAGTGCCAGGTGAGGCCGAGGCCCATGTAGCCGGCCACGCAGAGCAACGGATAGTGGACGTCGATCCCCTTGTGGTAGGCGGCCTTCCCCATCTCGCGGGCGAAGATCGCACCGACGACCAGACTGAGCCCCCAGTGGATCCACGCCAGCGCCATCGAGACGACGCCGACGAGGACGACCGCCTGCTTGCGATCGCCGGGCAAGCCGGCGAGGCGCTGCAGGCCGTCGTTGACGCGAGGATGGTACGCGATCACGAACCCCGTCATGATGATCAGGACCATCTGCATCGCGAAGGTCAGGAAGGCCCAGAACCCGTCGTACCAGTGGAGCACCATGTCCGACGGCCCCTGACCCTCGACGATCATCCCGGCCACGAACACCGCATAGGACAGGATGATCGCGAACAGGAACGGACTCGGCATCCACCGCTCGACCACGTCCGCGATCCGCTCCCCCGCGCGTTCGATGATGTTACCACCCGCCGCAGTCGTCTCTGCTGAGGACATCACCCACACGTCAGCAATACACATACTAATAATTACGTGACCTAGTATCATCGGACCGAACAGCATGACGGGTGACGTCGGAAACGATCGGACAGCGGCCGACGACGATCGGATCGCAACCGGCGAGGACCGGACCGCCGGCGGAGGCCTGTACCGAGGCTGGTACGTCGTCGCAGGGAGTTTCGTCGGCGCGTTCGTCGTTTTCGGACTGTCGTACGCCTTCGGCGTCTTCCTCGGGCCGATACAGCGCGAACTCGGCCTGTCCCGATCGGGCGTGTCGTTCGTCTTCTCCCTCCAGACGGTCGTGATCTACGTCGCCGCGGCCGCGCTGGGCGTCCTCGCGGATCGATTCGGCGGCCGACGGTTCCTGTTCGTCGGCGCGGTCGCGCTGGCGATCGGTGGCGTGTGGACCAGTCGCTCGTCCACCTACGCCGAATTGCTGGTCGCCTACGGGATCGTCACGGCGATCGGTCTCGGCTCGATCTACGTCGTCTCGTACGCGACGGTTCCTCGGTGGTTCGAGCGCCGCCGCGGACTCGCGACGGGCATCGCCACCGCCGGCCTCGGGATCGGGATGGTCGCGATGGCCCCCGCCGCAAGCGCCCTCGTCGGGGCCGTCGGGTGGCGGACGGCGATCCTCGTCCTCGTCGGCGGGGCCGCCGTCCTGGTCGCCCTCGTCACGCCCCTGTTCGCGGACGATCCGGCCTCTGCGGGCGTCGATCCGGGAACCGAGTTCTACGGCAGCGTCCCGGACGCCGACCCGCCGGACTGGGCGACCTACCGGCGGGACGTGACCGCCGTCGCGACGTCCCGGACCTTCCTGTTCGTGTTCGCAGGCTGGGTCTTCGTCTACGGGACGCTCTACGTTGTCCTCGTCCACGTCGTCCCTCACGCCGGCGACGTCGGCCTCGGCGAACGGACGGGTGCGATCGCGCTCGCGATCGTCGGCGTCACGACCGCCGCCGCCCGGATCGGGGTGGGCGGCCTCGCCGATCGGGTCGGCCGCATACGCACGTTCGTCGGCTGTTCGCTGGCGATGGGGGCGACGACGATGGCGCTTCCGGTCGTCGATTCGGCGGCGGGACTGTACGCCTTCGCGATCGTCTTCGGGATCGCTTACGGGGGGAACGGGGCGCTGTTGTCGCCGCTGACGGCCGACCTGTTCGGCACGGGGAACGCGAACGCGATCTTCGGCATGGTCTCGCTGTCCTTTGCCGTCTCGGGACTGGTCGCGCCCTGGGCTGCCGGACTCACGTACGATCTCGCGGGCACGTACACGCCCGCGTTCGTGGGCGCGGGGATCGCCGGCGTCGTCGGTGCCGGGCTGATCGCGATCGCGGGGCGCGGCGAGTGAACATCGGATCGTCGACCGAACTGGCGATCAGTCGTCGGACTCGAGTTCGACCAGTTCGAGCGAGCGATCGAGGTGACAGACGTCGTGCGGCGGATCGCCGAGGTTCTCCCGGATCCGGTACTCCTCGTCGAACGAGAGGCCGTCGGGTTCGCAGTACTCGTGGCTGGGGCACTCGACGTACGGACACGGGCCGGGCAGGCTCGTCTTGCTCCCGGTGAACGCCCCCTTCGACGTGATGTTCGCTTTCACGGTGGCGGGTTCGACCTCGACCGCTCGCACGCCGCCGTCGTGCATGGCACACTCGAGGGTCTGGGCGTTCTCCCGGACGTCCGTGATGCGGTACTTGGTTCCGACCTCCAGATTGAGACACTGACTCCGGTACGGACAGCCGGCACAGGCGTCCGCCTCGCCGTGATAGACGAACTCGGTTCCCGGTTCGGCCAGCCGGGTCCCGACGAGCGTAACGGTCGACATGGGAGTCGATTCGCGCCGCGATCGGTTAAGCCTCACGTCGAGGCGTCCCCGTTGTCCGTTCGACCCTACGAGACGTCGTCGCCTGACTGCCCGGTCAACTCGTCGAGTCGATCGAAGTACCGCTCCCGCGGCACCTGGTAGAGGTCGCGATAGTCGATCTCGCCGGCGTCGAACTGCCGGGCGAGATCGATCGCGCACGCGACGGCGTCGGATCGATCGTCGAACCGGTGCTGGTCGGGAAGGGTGACGTCGGGTTCCAGGTAGAGGGTGACGAACCAGTCGTTCGCCGTCGTCCGGTTGGTCGGGTTGGTACCGGGTCTCCGGGTTCGCTTGCCGTGGGTGACGTAGAGCGTCGGGAGACAAGCCGGGGGAAACTCCTCGGCGTCGAAGACGTCCGGCCGGTAGGCGAGTACCGTCCGGCCGTCCTCCTCCTCGCTCCAGACGGTCCAGCTGTCGGGAAGGGCGGCGAACGCCGTCATGGACGTCGGTACGGGCGTCGGGGCTAAAGCATCGTCGTCCGATCGGTGACGGCCGTCGTCGCCGCACCGTCGCGTCGGGCCCCGATCACGGCAGGTTGCGAACCGATCGGCGGCGATCGTCGTCCAGCGGTGATCGTCGGTCGACCGGGACCGCCGTCGGTCGACCGGGACCGCCCAGTGTGGGAGCGCGGCCGAGCGCGCGCGAGCCAACCCGGACGCTGCAGGCCGTTCGTTTTTGCCATTCGGTCCCCAATGCGGGGTGTGATACCAAGCAACAGTCTACGATTCTGGCAAATTTTGCTTGTAATGAAGTCCTGGTAAATACCTTTTGGGGCCAAGGTTAAGTACGTGGATTACTCACTCATTAAATACTATCGGTATCCGATCGCCGGACCGATCAACTCCGCGCCCGTCCCCGGCGCACGTCGTGAACGACCGGCAGTGCGGTACCGACACGATGCAGTGGTAAGAGATCACATATGGCACGACGAATCGCCGCCCGAAGAGGTTCGCGCTCTCTGCGAGCCACCGCGATGAGTCAAGTGAGTACGTGGTATACGCGACGCCGTGACGCGGTCGCGGCGGATGACGGTTCGGCTACGCGACGGTGCAGACGGTCGATCGACGTTCACTCCACGCCTGTCCCATCGACGCAGGTGCTGATCGAAGACGGGGGACCACCAAACTGGCAATGATACCATGACCGGTGACATCGAGACGCTCGAGAAGCTCAGTACGGATTACAAGGAATCGATGCCCGCGGACCTGCGGGAGACGAAGTCGTTCGACTGGTACCTCGAAGCGGTGTACGAGGACCCGAAGATCGCCCGCAACGCCCACCAGCGCGTCGCGGACATGTTCGACTACTACGGAACGACCTACGACGAGACGGAGGGCATGGTCGAGTACCAGCTCGCCAGTGAAGACCCGCTGAACGACGGCGAGAACACCTTCTACGGGAAGGTGATCCACCAGTCGATCCACGAGTTCGTCAACAAGGTCAAGTCGGGTGCTCGCAGGCTCGGTCCCGAACGGCGAATCAAGCTCTTGCTCGGCCCAGTCGGGTCCGGGAAGTCCCACTTCGACAAGCAGGTGCGGCGTTACTTCGAGGACTACACGCTCCGCGACGAGGGGCGGATGTACACGTTCAAGTGGACCAACCTCTGTGACGTCATCAAAGACCAGGATCCGGCCGACGACACCGTCCGATCGCCGATGAACCAGGATCCGCTCGTCCTCCTGCCCCTGGAACAGCGCCAGCAGGTAATCGACGACCTGAACGAGAACCTCGACGCCCCGTACACGATCCAGAACGAGCAAGCGCTCGATCCGGAAAGCGAGTTCTACATGGACCGGCTGCTGGCCCACTACGACGACGACCTCCAGCAGGTCCTCGAAAATCACGTCGAGATCATCCGGTTCGTCGCCGACGAGAACAAGCGCCAGGGGCTGGAGACCTTCGAGCCCAAGGACAAGAAGAACCAGGACGAGACCGAACTCACCGGCGACGTCAACTACTCGAAGATCGCCATCTACGGCGAGTCCGATCCGCGCGCGTTCGATTACTCCGGGGCCTTCTGTAACGCGAACCGGGGGATCTTCAGCGGCGAGGAACTGCTCAAACTCCAGCGGGAGTTCCTCTACGACTTCCTGCACGCCACCCAGGAGCAGACGATCAAGCCGAAGAACAACCCGCGAATCGACATCGACCAGGTGATCGTCGGGCGGACGAACATGCCCGAGTACAAGGACAAGAAGGGTGACGAGAAGATGGAGGCCTTCAACGACCGGACCAAGCGGATCGACTTCCCGTACGTCCTGTCCTACGAGGACGAGTCCAATATCTACCAGAAGATGCTCAACAACGCCGACGTGCCCGACATCAACGTCGAGCCCCACACGCTCGAGATGGCGGGCCTGTTCGGCGTGCTCACGCGGATCGAGGAACCCGACACCGAGACCGTCGACCTGCTCTCGAAGGCGAAAGCCTACAACGGCGAGATCGACGAGGGCGACGACATCGACCCGAAGAAGCTTCGCGACGAGGCCGCCGCGAAGGCCGAAATCGGCGAAGGGATGGTCGGTATCTCACCCCGCTTCATCGGCGACGAGATCGCGGAGGCGATCATGGACTCGAAACACCGCCAGCGCGGCTTCCTCTCGCCGCTGACGGTGTTCAACTTCTTCGAGGAGAACCTGGAGCACCACGGCTCCATCCCCGAGGACAACTTCGAGAAGTACTACCGCTACCTCGAGACGGTCCGCGAGGAGTACCGCGAGCGCGCCATCGAGGACGTCCGCCACGCGCTGGCCTACGACATCGACGAGATCCAGCGCCAGGGCGAGAAGTACATGGACCACGTCATGGCCTACATCGACGACGACACGATCGAGGACGAGTTGACGGGCCGGGAGCAGGAACCCGACGAGACGTTCCTGCGGAGCGTCGAGGAGAAACTCGACATTCCCGAGGACCGCAAGGAGTCGTTCCGTCAGGAGGTCTCGAACTGGGTCTCCCGTCGCGCACGCGAGGGCGAGGCGTTCAACCCGCAGGACAACGAACGCCTGCGCCGCGCCCTGGAGCGCAAACTCTGGGAGGACAAGAAGCACAACATCAACTTCTCGGCGCTCGTATCGGCCAACGAGTTCGACGACGACGAACGCTCCTCGTGGATCGACGCCCTGATGGAGCAGGGCTACTCCGAGGAAGGGGCGAAAGAGGTCCTCGAGTTCGCGGGCGCGGAGGTCGCCAAGGCCGAGATGGAAGAGTAACATGACGGGGAACGACTACGTCACCGAGGCCGATCGGACGCTCGAGGAGACCTACGAGGAGCCGATGAGCCTCGCGGCGTACGTCGATCGCATCTTCGAGAACCCGACGATCGCCTCCCACGCCTCGAAGTACCTGCTCGAGGCGATCGAGGCCGCCGGCACCCGGGCCGTGGTCGAGGAGGGCGAGGAGAAGGAGCGCTACCGCTTCTTCGACGATCCACACAACGACGGCGAGCACGCCATCCTCGGCAACACCGAGGTGCTGAACGGGTTCGTCGACGACCTCCGATCGATCGCCGCCGGGCGCGCGAAAGACGAGAAGATCATCTGGTTCGAGGGACCGACCGCGACGGGCAAGTCGGAACTCAAGCGCTGTCTGGTCAACGGCCTGCGGGAGTACTCGAAGACCCCCGAGGGTCGACGCTACACCGTCGAGTGGAACGTGACGACCGCCGAGGCGGACGATCGCGGCCTGAGTTACGGCGGCGACCCCACTGCTGGAGACGACCAGCACTGGTACGAGAGTCCGGTCCAGGCGCATCCGCTGTCGGTGTTCCCCGAGAGCGTCCGCGAGCGCATCCTCGAGGACCTCAACGGCGAACTCGACGATCACGTTCCCGTTCGCGTGGACGCGGCCCTCGACCCCTTCTCGCGGGAAGCCTACGACTTCCTCGAGGAGCGGTACCGCCGGGAGGGGAAGGGAGAACTGTTCTCCGCGATCGCAGACGACAAACACCTCCGCGTGAAGAACTACGTCGTCGACGTCGGCCAGGGCGTCGGCGTTCTCCACAGCGAGGACGACGGCCCGCCGAAGGAACGGCTCGTCGGGTCGTGGATGCACGGGATGCTCCAGGAACTCGACTCCCGGGGCCGGAAGAACCCGCAGGCGTTCAGCTACGACGGCGTCCTGTCGCAGGGCAACGGCGTCCTCACGATCGTCGAGGACGCGGCCCAGCACGCCGACCTGCTCCAGAAGCTGCTGAACGTCCCCGACGAGCAGTCGGTCAAACTGGACAAGGGGATCGGGATGGACGTCGACAGCCAGCTGCTGATCATCTCCAACCCCGACCTGGAAGCGCAACTCAATCAGCACGCCGATCGCAACGGGATGGACCCCCTGAAGGCGCTCAAGCGCCGCCTCGACAAGCACCAGTTCGGCTACCTCACGAACCTCTCGCTGGAGTGTGAACTCATCCGGCGGGAACTCACGAACGAGACGGAGGTCTGGACGGCCGAGAGCTACGACGAACTGGCCGGTCGGATCCGTGAGCCGGTGACGGTGACGGTGAAAGGCCAGGACGGCGAGGCCAGGGAGCAGGAGTTCGCGCCCCACGCGATCGAGGCGGCCGCGCTGTACGCCGTCGCCACCCGGCTCGACGAGGAAGACCTCCCGAACGGGCTGGATCTCGTCGACAAGGCCCTGATCTACGACCAGGGCTACCTCCAGGAGGGCGACACCCGCCGTGAGAAGGACGACTTCGACTTCGACGACGACGGCCACGACGGCGAACACGGCGTCCCCGTCACGTACACGCGGGACACCCTGGCGGAACTGTTGCGGACGGACAAGGACCGCCACCACCCGGACCTGCCGGTCGAGAACGTGGTTATGCCCCGCGACGTGTTAAACGGGATGGCCGAGGGGATGGCCGACGCCCCGGTCTTCTCGACCGGCGAGCGATCGGAGTTCGAGAACCGCGTGGTTCCCGTGAAAAACTACATCTTCGACCAGCAGGAGAGCGACGTCATCGAGGCGATCATGCACGAGAAACGGGTCGACGAGGACACCGTCGCGGAGTACGTCGAACACGTCTACGCGTGGGAGACCGACGAGCCGCTGTACAACGATCGCGGCGAGCGCGTCGAACCGGATCCGCTGAAGATGAAGTTGTTCGAGATCGAGCACCTCGGCCGGTTCTCCGAGGACGACTACGAGGGGAACCTTCCCCGGGAAAGCGTGCGGAACTTCCGGCGCGAGAAGGTGATCACGTCGCTGAACCGCCACGCCTGGGAACACCGCGACGAGGACTTCTCGGTGGAGGACGTCGACCTGACGGCGATCCCGGTCATCAAGACCGTCCTCGAGAGCCACGACTGGGACGACGTCGAACGCACGTTCGAGGACTTCGACCCCCGCCAGTGGGACGATCCGCCGAGCGGCACGCAGACCGAGTCCGTCAAGGCGGACACGATCGACACGATGGTCGACCTCTTCGACTACTCGGAGGCGTCGGCCGAGCTAACCAGCAGACACGTCATGGGACAGGTGTCATACAGATGGGACTGAGAGACGACCTCGAACGATTCCGCGAAGTCGGCGAGGAGCGCCGCGAGGATCTCGCCGACTTCATCCAGTACGGCGACCTCGGACAGAGCAAACCCGGCGAGATCAACATCCCGGTCAAGATCGTCTCGCTCCCGGAGTTCGAGTACGATCGGCGCGACCAGGGTGGCGTCGGACAGGGCGACGACGGGACGCCGGACGTCGGCCAGCCGGTCGGTCAGCCCCAGCCACAGCCGGGCGACGACGACGGCGAGGACGGGGACGAACCCGGCGAGGACGGCGGCGAGCACGAGTACTACGAGATGGACCCCGAGGAGTTCGCCCAGGAACTCGACGAGGAACTCGGCCTCGACCTCGATCCGAAGGGCAAGAAGGTCATCGAGGAGAAGGAGGGTCCCTTCACGGACCTCACCCGGACTGGCCCCGACAGCACGCTCGACTTCGAGCGGATGTTCAAGGAGGGGCTCAAGCGTAAACTCGCGATGGACTTCGACGAGGACTTCCTCCGGGAGGTGTGCAAGGTCGAGGGGTTCGGCCCGCGCGACGTCTTCGAGTGGGCCCGCGGGGAGAACATCCCGGTGTCGATGGCCTGGGTCGAGGAGGCCTACGACGAGATTCCCGCGGACGAACTGGACGCGTGGGACTCGATCGACGAGGTCGAGGAGAACGTCGAGCGCCAGACGGTCCAGCAGCAGATCCGTCGGGAGGGGATCAAGCACGTCCCCTTCCGCCGGGAGGACGAACGCTACCGCTACCCCGAGATCATCGAGGAGAAAGAGAAGAACGTCGTCGTCGTCAACATCCGCGACGTCTCCGGGTCGATGCGCGAGAAGAAGCGCGAACTCGTCGAGCGGACGTTCACGCCGCTGGACTGGTACCTCCAGGGCAAGTACGACAACGCCGAGTTCGTCTACATCGCCCACGACGCCGACGCCTGGCAGGTCGAACGCGACGAGTTCTTCGGCATCCGATCGGGCGGCGGGACGAAGATCTCGAGCGCGTACGAACTCGCCGACCAGCTGCTGGAGGAGTACCCCTGGGCCGACTGGAACCGGTACGTCTTCGCGGCTGGCGACTCCGAGAACTCGAGCAACGACACCGAAGAGCGGGTCATCCCGCTGATGGAGGAGATCCCGGCCAACCTCCACGCGTACGTCGAGACGCAGCCGAGCGGCAACGCGATCAACGCCACCCACGCCGAAGAACTGGAACGCCACTTCGGCACCGACGCCGACGACGTCGCGGTGGCCTACGTCAACGACAAGTCCGACGTGACCGACGCGATCTACGAGATCCTCTCGACGGAGGGTGAAGACGATGAGTAGAACGAATTTCAACACGGATAGATTCCGCAAGCAAGCGATCGCGACCGACCTCGAGGAACCGGTGCGGGAGGCGCGGAACCTGGCCCAGAAACTCGGCCTCGAACCCTACCCGGTCAAGTACTGGATCGTCGACTACGACGAGATGAACGAACTCATCGCCTACGGCGGATTCCAGTCGCGGTACCCGCACTGGCGGTGGGGAATGCAGTACGACAAGCAACAAAAGCAGGGCCAGTACAGCGGCGGGAAGGCCTTCGAGATCGTCAACAACGACAATCCGGCCCACGCGTTCCTCCAGGAGTCGAACACGCTGGCCGACCAGAAGGCCGTCATCACCCACGTCGAGGCCCACTCGGACTTCTTCTCGAACAACGAGTGGTTCGGCCTCTTCACGCGGGGGCAGGCCGACGAGGCCCAGGTCAACGCCGCAGCCATGCTCGAACGCCACGCCCGGGCGATCGACGAGTACATGTCCGATCCCGAGATCGATCGGGCCGAGGTCGAGAAGTGGATCGATCACTGTCTCTCGCTGGAGGACAACATCGACCAGCACCGAGTGTTCGAGCGGCGACTCGACATCGACGGCCCGGTCGAGAAGATCGACGAGGATCTCGCGAAGAAACTCGACGAACTCGATCTCTCCGACGAGATCAAGGGCGAGGTGTTCGACGAGGAGTGGGTCGAGAAACTCGAGGGCGAGGACGGGCCGGTGAACTTCCCGGAAGAGCCCCAGAAGGACGTGCTCGCGTTCGTCCGCGAGTACGGCAAGCAGTACGACGCCGAGGCCGGCCGCGGCGTCGAGATGGAGCCCTGGCAACGGGACATCCTCGACATGATGCGGGCGGAGGCGTACTACTTCGCCGCCCAGAAGATGACCAAGGTGATGAACGAGGGCTGGGCGGCCTACTGGGAGTCGCTGATGATGTCCGACGAGGCGTTCGCCGGCAACGACGAGTTCGTAAACTACGCCGATCACATGGCGAAGGTCCTCGCCTCGCCCGGACTCAACCCCTACAGCCTCGGCTTCGAACTCTGGGAGTACGTGGAGAACACGACCAACCGCCGGGAGGTCCTCGAACGACTCCTCCGCGTCGAGGGGATCTCGTGGCGGAACCTGACCGACGTCGTCGACTTCGACGAGGTGCTCGCGACGCTCGAGCCACCGCAAGCGATCGACGACATCTCCCCCGAGACGCTGACCCAACTCGAGGACGTCCCCGACGAGTGGGTCGACCACGAGGCGCTCGATCGGGCCCGTGACGGCGAGATCGACGTCGAAAAATACCCATGGAAGGTGCTCACCTACGAGGGCCTGGCCCGGCGCCACTACTCGCTGGTCAAGCGCCAGCATCGCGGCTTCCTCGGGCGGATCAACCAGAACGAACTCGAGCGGATCGGCCGCTACCTCTTCGACGACGCGCGCTACGCCTCGGTCGCGGAGGCGCTCGAAGACGTCGAGTACACCGCCGGCTGGGACCGCATGTTCGACGTCCGCGAGAGCCACAACGACGTCACCTTCCTCGACGAGTTCCTCACGGAGGAGTTCATCACCGCGAACAACTACTTCACGTACGAACACTCCGAGGCGACCGGCCAGTTCCACGTGGCCAGCGACGCCGCCGAGGACGTGAAAAAGAAGCTCCTCCTCCAGTTCACCAACTTCGGGAAGCCGACGATCGCGGTCTACGACGGCAACTACAACAACGCCAACGAACTCCTGCTGGGCCACCAGTACAACGGCGTCATGCTCGACCTGGGACAGGCCCGGGAGACGCTCAAGCGGATCTTCGAACTGTGGGGCCGGCCGGTGAACCTGCTGACGATCGTCAAGGAGGTCGACGACCACGACATCGAGGTCGCAAAGCGCCGCAACCGCGAACCGGAACCGGAGGAGCGCGGCAAACTGCTCCGGTACGACGGCGACGAGGTCACGATGGAGGACGTCCCCTGGGAGGAGGTCGACCACCTCGCGGCCGACGACGTCGACTACGACACGAAACCCGACGAGTGGCTGGCCTGAGCGGGGCCACTGATTTGTGTTCGCCGGTTGTAGGGTCCGACGATGGATTCGCTCGAGATTACTGGGCGACTGATCGCCGGCATCTTGCTCATCCTGATCAACGCTTACTTCGTCGCCATCGAGTTCGGGCTGACGCGCGCCCGACAGTACCCGAAGTCGGAGTTCGACACGCCCGGATTACGACGGGCGTGGGAGATGACCGACGATCTCGAACTGTACCTGACGACCTGCCAGATCTGGATCTCGGGGACCAGTATCGCGCTGGGGATCGTCGCCGAACCCGGACTCGCGGCCCTCTTCGAACCGGTCTTCGAGAATACGTTCCTCGCCGCCGTCGGCGGCGGCTCGGTCCTCGCGTTCTTTCTCATCAACATGGTGCACCTCACGCACGGGGAACAGACGCCGACCTACCTCGGCGTCGAACGATCGAAACAGGTCTGCCGGTACGGCGCGGCCCCGCTGTACTGGTTCGCGCTGGTGATCTCGCCGCTGATTCGCTTCGGCGACCGGGTCGCAAAGCTGACGCTCCGGTTGTTCGGTATCGAGATGACCGGCGCGTGGCTCGAGACCGAAGAGGAGGTCATCGAGTCCCGGGCCGACCTCCGGAATCGCATCGGGAACGTCCTCGATCGGGGGGATCTGAGCGACGAGCGACGCGAGGAGGTGATGAACGCGCTGCAGGTCGGCGAGCAACCGGTGCGAGAGGTGATGGTGCCGCCCGACGAAATCGTCGCGCTCTCGACCGAGGCCGACTTCGAGGAGAACGCCCGTCGGATGGAACGGCGGCCGCAAACGCGGTATCCGCTGGTCGGAGCGGAGCTGACGGATTTCCGCGGGATCGTGTACTTCCCCGTGTTCGCCAGGCATCGCGAGGAACTGGCGGACGGGACCGTCGACTTTTCCGAACTGGCCGCGCCGCCGATGACGCTCTCCCCGGATACGGACGTCAGCGACGCGATCGACCAGTTCCAGGCCGAACAACAGGAACTCGCGTTCGTGATCGAGGACGGCGAGGTCGTCGGACTGGTGACGGTGACCGACCTGCTGGAGGCGATCACGGGCGACATCGAAGATCCACTGGACCAGGGGCAACTCGAACAGTGAGAACGCCGAGGCGAACCCTGGGCCGGCCGACGTCGAGTGATCGGCCGCTCTGACCGTCCGCCCCGTAGCTCCGCCGATCGGTCGATCCAGGCCACCGCTTTTGCCGCTGGGGATGGTCCACAGGTGTATGTACGACGACGTTCTGGTCCCGATCGACGGGAGCGACGCGAGCGACGCCGCGGTGAGCCACGGCATCAGCGTCGCGAAATCTCACGCGGTGACGGTCCACTTCCTGCACGTGGTCGACACGGGAACGGAGATGTCCGCGTCCAGCCTCGGAACAATCGCGCCCGATCTCACGGAGACGCTCGATCAGGTGGCCGAAGACGTCACGAACGAGGCCACCGATCGCGTCCTCCGGACCGTCGACGCCCCCGTCCTCGTCGTACGGGCGTAGGAACCGCTTCGTTACGGTCTCGAATGCGTGGGATATTGTCGAGGTACGTCGAACGAACCTGCCAGAACACTCTTATCGACGTTGGAACATTCAGCGAGTGCAATGGACAGGCATGGGGGCGAAACCGTCGAGAAAAGACACAACGCGGCCGCGTTCGACCTTCCGGCGGTACTCGCACAACTCGACGACCACGAGCCGACCGGCCAACAGGAGGCGGTTCGACGGATCAGGGAGACGATCGACGAGGAGCCGTCGCTCTGTCTGCCGACGGTGCCGAAACTCCGGGCGTTGCTCGGCCGGCCGTCGATCGACTTTCACGACGAGATCGCGCTGAGTCTGGCGGAACTGGCCGAAGAATCGCCGTCCGACGTCGCACCCTCGGTCGAGGAGATCGTCTCGTTCGCCGTCGACAACGAGCGGAAGCCGGCGACGCGGGAGCTACTACGGTGTCTCGACGCCGTCGCGACGGAGCGCCCGGACACGGTCGTCGAGCACGCGGCCGCGATCCGCGACGTGCTCGAGGAACGACGGGGGTACGATCGCTGGGGGCTGCGTCTGCTCGCGACGCTGGCGATCGAGTATCCGGCGGCGGTCGAGCCCGCAACGTCGTACCTGACCGACGCGCTCGCGGCGGACCCGGCGGCAAACGGCGCGCCCGCGCTGTCGGCACTCGGACGGCTCGCGCGATCGGACGCGGCCTCGCCCGCGCTCGAGTTCGTCGACGACGCCGTGGCGCTGGTCGATCACGACGACGGGACGCTCAGGAACAACGCGATCGGCTCTCTGGGCGACGTCGCCCACCAGAACCCGGCCGCCGTCGAGGAGGCGTGTCCGCGCATCGCGACGGCACTCGAGAGCGACGATCCGAACACGCGCGCGAACGCCGCCGTCACGATCGCCCGCGTGGCCGCTGGCGCGGAAGCGGCGGTCGACCCAGCACGGGATCGCCTCGTCGCCCTGCTCGACGACGACCACGCGCACGTCCGGGCGAACGCCTGTCTCGCCCTCGGGTACGGCGGCGTCGACGGGGCGGCCGATCACCTCGCCACGCTCGCGGCCGAGGACCCGGACCCGAGCGTCCGCGAGCGGGCCGCGTGGGCCCTCGATCGGGTGAGCGATAGTAGCCACTGAAACGGGTTACAGACTGGTCGCACTGTCCGCGTTTCTCGCTCGCTCCGAATCGCGCTTCCGTCCTGCGATCAGGTGTGCAGTGGCTACTCCAGTGGACGGTTCCAGCCAGCGGCGCGTACAGAGGACTGAAAAACGTCATAGTCCTGCCGAGCGATGGGTCCCGCATGAGCGGTGGATCGATCACGCTTCGGCAGGCCGACGAGCGGACGCTCTCCTACGTCGAGACGCTCCTCGAAGAGAACGACCTGCCGACGGCCGACGTCCGATCGAATCCCGGGTGGTTCTACCTCGCGTCCCAGGGCGACGATCGGGTCGGCGTCGGCGGCATCGAACCGTACGGGGTCGACGGACTCCTCCGATCGGTCGTCGTCGAACGATCGGCCCGCGGGAACGGACTCGGGACGGCGCTCACCGGGGCGCTGGAGGCGGTCGCCAGGGAGGAGGGGATCGACACGCTCTACTTACTTACGACGACCGCGTCCGCGTTCTTCGCGTCCCGCGGCTACGAGGAAATCGATCGCAGCGACGCGCCCGACCCGATCCGCGAAACGACGGAGTTCGCCGAACTCTGTCCCGCGTCGGCCACCTGTATGCGGACGTCGCTGTAGTCGCGGGTCGTCACAAGGGGCTTCGTTCTGCGCGTCCATCTCCCGACCATGACACGGACGACGTTCACCGTCGACACCGACGCACGGCTCACGACCGTCGACGTGACCGATCGGATCGCCGCGGCCGTCCCGGACGACCTCGCAACCGGCACGTGTACGGCCTTCGTCCAGCACACGACGGCAGGGCTCGTGGTTCAGGAAGACGAACTCCGACTGCGGAGCGACATCGAGTCGTTTCTCCGCGACCTGGTGCCGGACGAGGGCCACGCCCACGACGAACTGGACGATAATGCTGACTCCCACCTCCGGGCGGCGCTCGTCGGTCCGGACGCGACGATTCCGGTCGAGAACGGCCGACTCGCGCTCGGCACGTGGCAGTCGGTGCTGTTCGTCGAATGCGACGGCCCGCGCACGCGCACGGTGTCGGTGACGACGATCGGGGACGGCAGTTGATGTCGATGATCGGGGACGGTAGTTCCCACCGGTCTGCGCGCACCCGTTCTCGCCGATCGCGACTGGCGACTCTCGAGAGCGGCTTCGAACCACTCCGATACGTCGACAGACGGCACCCCCGGCGAACCGATCGCGAATCTCGAGACCTTGCGCGACCGTGAGGACGTCACGGTTCGCGAGGAATCAGATACCGCCGACCGGGAGGCGCTCGACGAACTCGCGTCCCTCGGCGACCTGGTCGTCGTCGGCGTCACGAACGAGCAGCGATCGGTGTTGCTCCGACGACTGACGGCCGACTGCGCCTGGAAACTGCCCCTCGTCGACGTCGAGGCCGGAGAATCGTACGCCGACGCCGCACGGCGGGCGGTCGAAACGGTCGTCGGCCTCGAGATCGACCCCGACGCGCTCGCGGGCGTGTGGCGATTCGAACTCCGACTCGCGGACGGCGAGCGGACCGAAACGCGGCAGTTCGTCGTGTTCAGTGCGACGCCAGCGGACGGGACGGTCGTGGCCGATCTGGCCGCCCCGGACGCTGAGGAGGACGGCCCCGTCGGCGTCGACTGGTTCGACGACTTGCCGGACGACGCCGAAGAGGCACCGGGGACGCGGCTGTTCTTCGAGTGACTGCCGGCCGATCGTCAGTCGGACGCCCCGACGCGGAGCGGCCGATCGGCCGAGACGCAGTCCACGCCACAGCGATCGAGCAGTTTGGCCAGGCGGAGGCGTTCGATCGGCCAGGCGTGCACTTCGAGGCCGACCGACTTCGCCCGCGGGACGAGTCCCGTGGTCAGGCACCGCCAGTAGCCCGCTCCGACGACGTCGCAGTCGAGTTCGACGGCGGTGGTCACGGGGGCGTCGAGTCGCCTACTGACGAGCAGGCCGATCGGCTGGCTCGCGTCGCGGTCGCGGATCGCCCGCAGTTCGGGTTCGAGAAAGGAGGTCGCGACGACCCGGTTCTCGACGTCGGCGGTCGCGTCGAGGACGTCCGCGGCGATGCCCCGCGCCTTCATTTCGAGGTTGATCTCGACCGACGGCGGTACGGCCGAAAGCACCGCCTCGAGCGTGGGGATTCGCTCGTCCGAGTCGAGGACCGACGCCGCCTGCAGGTCCGCGAGATCGGTGTCCGCGACGACTCCGCCACGCCCCGTCACGCGGTCGATCGTCTCGTCGTGGATGACGACGAGTTCCCCCGATCCACACCGGCGCACGTCGAACTCGACGGCGTCGGCGTACTCGGCAGCGGACCGGACGGCGGCGATCGTGTTCTCCGGTGCCGTCGCGGCGAACCCGCGGTGGGCGATCAGTCGCATTCGGGTACAGTGTCGATCGCGATCGATATCAGTGTCCCGCCTCAGCGATCCGCTTCCTGCCGAATCCGGCGGCGGTCCAAATTGCTTAGCAAGTAGCCTTAACCCGGATAGATTCTTATCGAAAGGTACCGTCACCATGCATTACGTTCTCCGACCTGTATACGATCGACGATCCGAACTATGACCGGCACGTCGCAGTCCCCCGTTGACTCGATCGACGTTCTCCTCGTCGAAGACAATCCCGGCGACGTCCGACTCACCCGGGAAGCGTTCAACGCGGTCCCGGCCGACATCTCGCTTCACGTTACGACGGACGGAACCGAGGCCCTCGACTGTCTGTCCAGTCAACTCGAGGAGCCGTCGGCCTCGCTCCCGGATCTCGTCCTGCTGGACCTGAACCTGCCCCGGATGGGCGGGTTCGAATTCCTCGAACACGTCCGGTCGGACCCGGACCTCGCGAACCTCCCCGTGCTCGTGTTGACGAGTTCGGAGGCGACCGAGGACGTCCGGGAGAGCTACGACCGGTGTGCGAACGCTTACCTCACCAAACCGACCGATCCCGACGAGTTCGTCACGATCGCGGAGGCCGTCGTGAACTTCTGGTTCGAACGGGCGGCCCTCCCGCCGATTCCCTCGTAGGGCGGCGATCGACACGAATCGCGTCGCTTCGACGGTCATTTCATCGATCGTTCGGCCCCGCCATTGATCTACCGGGGCGTCGACAGGGTTCCGTATGGGAGCCACGACAGCGTTCGACGTCGATTTCGATGGGACGGTCGCCGTGATAACCGGTGCAAGCGGGGCGCTGGGCAGCGCCGCAGTCGATCGATTCCGGGCGGCGGGCGCGACGGTCTGTGCCGTTGACGTCGTCGAACCGGACGCCGACGACAGCCTGCTCGACGCCGATGACGAGGGCATCCACTTCTACGAGGCGGACCTGACCGACGAGGCCGACGTCGCGGACCTCGTCTCGACCGTCGTCGACGACCACGGCCGGATCGACCACCTCCTGAACGTCGCCGGCACCTGGCGCGGCGGCGACCCGATCGAAGAAACCGACGTCGAGGAGTTCGACATGCTCGTCGACGTGAACCTGAAGACGGCGTTCCTGGCCTCGAAACACGCACTGTCACACCTGCAGGAGACCGAGGGTTCGATCGTCAGCGTCAGCGCCCGATCGTCGCTGGAGGGCGGCGAGGGTGACGGGCCCTACCGGATCACCAAGGCAGGGATTCGTCTGTTGACCGAGACGCTGGCCGAGGAGAACCGCGGGACAGTCCGCGCCAACTGCGTCATGCCGAGCGTGATCGACACCCCGATGAACCGGGAGATGATGCCCGATTCGGACCACGACTCGTGGGTCGAACCCCGTGAGATCGCCGACGTGATGGCCTTCCTCTGTAGCGACGGCGCGTCGGTGACAAGCGGTGCGGCCGTGCCGGTCTACGGGGAGGCCTGAGGTCGAATCCGGAACCGGCGTTGAAATTGCCGGTTGACAGGTGGTCGATTTCGTGCCCGAAACCGGGCCGAAAGCCGGCTAATCGTGAGACAACGACGGTGTGTCGTGAAGTATATCAACCCGGGGAATAAGACCTGCACGTATGAGTACGGGTAACGTAAGGGGAAAGCTCTCACACCTGACGACTCAGGAGCTGGTGGGGGGCATTCTCCTGCTTGGAATCGTGATTCTCGGCCTCGACCTCGTTCGATTGCTCGTGACCGGCGAGTTACCGCTCGAACGTCTGTTGTCGTACACGTGGAACGGAATCGTCGACTCGCTATACATCGGCCTCGCCGCGATCGGGCTGTCGATGACCTACAGTATCCTGCGGTTCGCGAACTTCTCGCACGGTGATCTCATCACGACCGGCGCGTTCTCGGGGTGGACCGTCGCCTATCTCGTCGGCGGACTCGGCGTCGCGGACCTGAGCAGTCGCCTCTTGCTCCGGGCCAACGGCGGCGCACAGCCCGGGTCGGTCGGGATGGACATCCTCGCGTCCCCGATCGCGATCGTCCTCGGACTCCTCGTGGCCGTCCTCGTGACGATCCTCGTCGCGCTAGCAATCGATCGGGTCATCTACCGCCGACTGCGCGACGAGGGCGGCATCCCGTTGCTCATCGCCAGCGTCGGAGTCGCGCTCGCGCTCCGGTACCTCATCGCGATATTCTACACGACCGAGACGCGGATCGTGGTCGCGTCACCGCCCGAGTGGGCTGGCATCGACCTTCACCAGGCGACGCTCGTCGTCTCGGGGGTGTCCCTGATGGTCGGCATTCACCTGCTGTTGCAGTACACGAAACTCGGCAAGTCGATGCGGGCGATGTCCGACAACAAGGACCTCGCGCTCATCACGGGCATCCCGACCGAGCGCGTGATCTTCGCGACCTGGGTGATCGGGGCCGGCCTGGCGGGGGCCGCCGGCTACCTCATCGTCCTCAATCGCGGCCAGATCACGATCAACCTCGGCTGGTTCCTCCTGTTGTTGATCTTCGCGGCCGTCATCCTCGGCGGCATCGGGTCGATCTACGGGGCGATCGCGGGGTCACTCGTCATCGGCGTCACGATCAATCTCTCGCTCATCTGGATCCCCTCGGACATGAACGAGATCGCGGCGTTCGTGCTGATGATCCTCGTGTTGATTTTCCGGCCCGACGGGCTGTTCAGCGGGGTGGAGACGGCATGACGTCGTTCACCGATCGAGCCCTCGAGGCCCTTCCCGACGGCGTCGCCGACTGGATAACCGAGTCGGGACGGCCCCAGTGGCAGGACGACCTGTTGCTCATCGGGGGCATCGTGCTGGCGACCTACGTTCTCTTCACCGCGATCGGACTCCTGTTCGGCGTCGGTGCCAACTCGATCGTCGGCACGCTCCAGCAGATTACGTTCTTCGCGGCCGTCTACGGACTCACCGCGCTCGCGTTGAACCTCCACTGGGGGTACACCGGACTGTTCAACATCGGCGTCGCCGGATTCATGGCCGTCGGTGCGTACACGATGGCGATCCTGACCGCCGCGCCGGACGGTTCGCCCCCCGGCCTGGGGCTCCCGATGATCGTCGGCGTCGTCGGCGGGATGATCGCCGCCGCGATCGTCGGCTTCGTCGCGGCGTTGCCGGCCCTCCGCGTGCGCGCCGACTATTTCGCGATCGTCACGCTCGGCCTCTCCGAGATCATTCGTCGCGCCCTGCTTTCGCGATCGCTCCAGGAGTTCGACATCGCGGGGTACACGCTCGGGACCGGCGGCGGCAGCGGGATCCGCGCGCCGCCGACCGGCGTCATCGCGAATTACCTGCTCTACGGCAGTGCCGACCGGTCCAGCGATCCGACCGTCCTCGGCGACCTGCTGCTCAACCTGGGGATCCGGGAGTCGATCGTCGTGAACGGCGTCTACACGCTCGTGTTGATCGCCTTCGTCGTCGTCTTCTACCTGCTGTTGACCCGGATCGCCTACTCCCCGTTCGGTCGGGTGCTGAAGGCGATCCGCGAGGACGAACTCGCGGCCCGATCGCTCGGGAAGAACACGAACCGCACGAAGATCAAGGTCTTCATGCTCGGCTGTGGGCTCATGGGGCTCGCCGGAATCCTCTGGCAGGGGAGTCGCACCCTCATCAGTCCGAACAACTTCATGCCGATCGTGACCTTCTACATCTTCGTCGCGCTCATCGTCGGTGGGTCGGGATCGAACACCGGGAGCGTCATCGGCGGCTTCGTGTTCGCCGCGTTCCTCTACGAGGGCCCGCGATTCCTCCGGACGATCATCAGGGCGAACTTCGACGTCCGATCGCCGCCCACCATCTACGACGCGTTCGTCGACCTCGGTTCGGGCGACCCGACCGCACTGGTCGGCTACGCGATCGGGAGCCTCGACGAGATCCGGTTCATTTTCATCGGGATCGTACTGATACTGTTCATGATCTGGCGTCCCGACGGCCTGCTCGGCCACCGAAAGGAGATCGCGGCCGCCACCGACCTCTCACGTCGGCCCGCCGCGACCGACGGAGGTGAGACCGATGAGTGACGTGGAAACGGAGCCACAGTCGGCCGATAGCACCCGTCCAAGCGACGAATCGATGCCGCGATCGACCGGCGAGTCGATCCTGGAACTTCGGAATCTCGTGAAGCGCTTCGGCGGCATCACCGCCGTCGACGGTGCGAGTTTCGAAGTCGAGCGCGGCACGATCACCGGCCTGATCGGTCCGAACGGGGCCGGGAAGTCGACGACCTTCAACTGTATCACGGGCGTTCACGAACCGAACGCGGGGTCGGTCGTCTTCGACGGCGAGGAGATCACCGGTCTGGAACCGTACCAGATCGCCAATCGCGGACTCGTCCGGACGTTCCAGATCGCCCGCGAGTTCCCCGAGATGACCGTCCTCGAGAACATGATGCTCGCACCGAAAGCCCAGCTCGGGGAATCACTGTGGCGATCGGTCACGCCGGTCGCCAGAGCGGAAGTCGTCGAACAGGAAGGCGAAATGCGAGAACGGTCCTGGGAGATGCTCGAGTTCTTCGAGATCGATCACCTCGCCCACGAGTACGCCGGGAACCTCTCCGGCGGCCAGCGAAAGCTGCTCGAACTGGCGCGGGCGCTGTTGACGGAGCCGGAGATGCTCCTGCTGGACGAGCCGATGGCGGGGGTCAACCCGTCGCTCGAGAAGAAGCTCTTAGAGCACATCCACGAACTCCAGGAACAGGGGTACACGTTCCTCCTGGTCGAACACGACATGGACGTCATTATGAACCACTGCGAACACGTCATCGTCATGCACCAGGGATCGGTTCTCGCCGAAGGGGTGGCCGAAGAGATCCAGTCCAACGAGGCGGTTGTCGAGGCCTACCTCGGAGGTGACGTCTGATGGCGCTTCTCGACGTATCGGGCCTCGACGCCGGATACGGCGATCTCCAGATCCTCGAAGGCGTCGACATGACCGTCGACGAGGGGGAGTACGTCACCATCGTCGGCCCGAACGGGGCCGGGAAATCGACCGTCATGAAGTCGATCTTCGGGCTGACCACCTACATGGGCGGCTCGGTCGACTTCGACGGCGAGGAGATCAGCGCACGCCGGCCCGAGGACATCATCTCGACGGGCATCGGGTACGTCCCACAGAACGACAACGTCTTCCCGTCGCTGTCGGTCAAGGAGAACCTCGAGATGGGCGCGTACATCCTCGACGACGTGCCGGAAGACCGGATTCGCCGGATCTACGATCGGTTCCCCATCCTCGAACAGCGCAAGTCCCAGAAAGCGGGGACGATGAGCGGCGGGCAACAGCAGATGCTCGCGATGGGGCGAGCGCTGATGCTCGATCCCAACCTGTTGATGCTCGACGAACCGAGCGCCGGGCTCGCGCCGGATCTGGTCGACGACATGTTCGATCGGATCGACGAGATCAACGACGACGGCACGGCGGTCCTGCTCGTCGAGCAGAACGCGAAGGAGGCGCTGCGACGGTGTGAGCGGGGCTACGTCCTCGTCCAAGGCCAGAACAGGTACGAGGACAGCGGCGACGCCCTGCTCGCGGACGAGCAGGTGCGCCAGGACTTCCTCGGCGGATAGCGCGGTTCTCGGACGCTGTTCTGCACCGTTCGACTGACCCGGACTCTCGTTGTCGATCGATACTGGTGGTCGCCACAGCGGATGCTGGAGGGGACCTCGCGACCCCGCCAAAAAAGGTCGATACCGATACGTCGCGGCCGAGTCGGTTACGCTTCGAATTCGATCTCCTCGACCGTCTCGACGCCGTCTTCGCTGAATTCGAAGATCTCGTAGGTGACGGCCTGCATGTCGCCGTTGTCGTCGAAGTTGACGCTGCTCGAGGCTCCCTGATAGTTGACGGCGTCGCCGTCGGCGACCATCTGGACGGCCTCGGCGAGGTTGCTCGGACCGACGTCTTCGCCGTCCGGGTTTGCGACGTCACGGAGGCTGTCGCGGATCGCGGAGCCGGTCGTCTCGCCGGCGGCGATGCTCGCGAGGATGTTGACGGCCGTCGCGTCGTAGGCCTGGGCGTTGAACACGCCGGGTTCGCTGCCGTACTCGTCCTGGTACAGTTCGTTGAACGCGTCCTCCTCGGGACCGGCGGCGAGCGGAGCCGTCCCCACGACGTTCTCCATCGCGTTGTCGACGTTGCCGGGCAGGTCGCCGTCACGAAGGCCGTCGGTCACCATGATCGTCTGACCGGTGTCGAACTCGCTGTAGTAGTCCCGGAAGATCTGTTCGCCGCTGGCCGGGTAGCCGATGACGATCATCATGTCCGGATCGTCGGCCAGGGCGTTCTCGAGTGCGGACGTGTACGACGGCTGTTCGGCCTCGAAGCCGACGGTCTCGGTGACTTCGCCGCCGAGGTCCTCGAAGGCGCCGACGAACGAGTCCGAGAGCTGCTGGCCGTAGTCGTTGTTGAGGTAGAACGACGCGGCCGACTCGAGACCGCGCTCCTCGTAGGCGACTTCCGCCATGACCTCACCCTGCAACGCGTCGCTGGGACAGGTCCGGAATACGAAGTCGTCGTCCTCGAGGTCCGTGATCGTCGGGGCGGTACTGGCCGGCGAGATGCCGACGACGCCGTTCGGAATCAGGACGTCCTCCGCGACCGTGATCGTCACCTGCGAGGACGCCGCGCCGGTGATCGCCGGGTAGCCGGCGTCGACGAGCGACTGTGCGCCGCTGACCCCGGCGTCGGCCGTCGATTCGGTGTCCTCTTCGCGGATGTCGATCGTGAAATCGACGTCTTCGTTCTCGAGTTGTGTTCCGGGAAGGACCGCCGCATCCCGGATCGGTGCGCCGAGGTTCCCGAGGTCACCCGTAACCGGCTGGAGAACGCCGACCATCGCGTCTGCGTCTCCGCCGCTTCCGTTATCGCCACCAATACAGCCAGCGAGGCCCGCGATACTCGCAGCACCCAACCCGCTGAGTACGCGTCGTCGGTTAAGTCCCATTGCTATGGAGTTACAAGGATAGTTCTAGTATAAGACTCTTTTTGTGAGGGGATCGATACTGTGTCGGTTCGCCGGGGTGACCTCGATCGATCGAAGCTGACGGTGGCGATCGTGCGGGACGGGAACACGTCACCTTCATGGGAAATAATACGAGTTACAGAACGCTTTTTATTCCGGTGACCGTTGCCTCGGGCAATGAGTTGGCACGGGAGGGAGTCCCTATGACGATGGAAGACCGCATCGACGAGCTAGAGGACCTCCGCGACGAGGCACGCCAGGGCGGTGGCGAGGAACGGATCCAGAAACAACACGACAAGGGGAAGATGACCGCCCGCGAGCGGATCGACTACTTCCTCGACGACGGTACCTTCACGGAGTTCGACCAGCTCCGGACCCACCAGACGAGCCAGTTCGGGATGGAGGAAAAGAAAATCCCGGGCGACGGCGTCGTCACGGGCTACGGCGAGGTCAACGGCCGGACCGTCTTCGTCTTCGCCCACGACTTCACCGTCTTCGGTGGCTCGCTCGGGGAAGTCTTCGCCGAGAAGATCTGCAAGGTGATGGACATGGCGATGGAGGTCGGGGCCCCGATCGTCGGGCTCAACGACTCCGCCGGCGCGCGCATCCAGGAGGGCGTCAAGAGTCTCGCCGGCTTCACCGAGATCTTCCGGCGCAATCAGGAGGCAAGCGGCGTGGTCCCCCAGATCTCCTCGATCATGGGCCCGTGTGCCGGCGGTGCGGTCTACTCCCCGTCGATCACCGACTTCATCTTCATGGTGAAAGACACGAGCCACATGTACATCACCGGGCCCGGCGTCACCAAGACCGTCACGGGCGAGGAGGTCACCCACGAGGAACTCGGCGGGGCGATGACCCACGCCGGCAAGACCGGGGTCGCCCAGTTCGCCTGCGAGACTGAAGAACAGGCGCTCGACGACATCAAGCGACTCCTCTCGTATCTCCCCCAGAACAACGTCGAGGACCCGCCCCGCGTCGAGCCGTGGGACGATCCCGATCGCCGCGACGACGCGCTCGAGAGCATCGTTCCCCCGAGTCCGCAAAAGCCCTACGACATGACCAACGTCATCGACTCGGTGGTCGACGAAGGGTCGTTCTTCGAGGTCGCCGAGAACTTCGCGAAGAACATCGTCGTCGGCTTCGGTCGCCTCGACGGCCGATCGGTCGGGATCGTCGCCAACCAGCCGCGGGTCAACGCCGGGACGCTCACCGTCGACGCTTCGATGAAAGGATCGCGGTTCGTCCGGTTCTGTGATTCGTTCAACATCCCGATCGTCACGTTCGTCGACGTGCCCGGCTACATGCCCGGCACCGACCAGGAACACCGCGGGATCATTCGCCACGGTGCGAAGTTACTCTACGCGTACGCGGAGGCGACGGTGCCGCTGCTGACGGTCATCACGCGCAAGGCCTACGGGGGTGCCTACTGCGTGATGGCCTCGAAGAACCTCGGCGCGGACGTCAACTACGCGTGGCCGACCGCCGAAATCGCCGTCATGGGGCCACAGGGCGCGGTCAACATCCTCTACCGGAAGGAACTCGAGGAGGCCGAGAACCCGGACGAACTGCGCGACGAACTCATTGAGGAGTACCGCGAGGAGTTCGCCAACCCGTACACTGCAACGGACAAAGGGTTCCTCGACGACGTGATCCTGCCAACCGAGACCCGGCCGCGACTGATCGACGACCTCGAGATGCTCGAGACGAAACGCGCGGAGAACCCCGACAAGAAACACGGCAACATCCCGCTGTAATCAGGTCCAATGGCTCACCAGAAACAGGCGAACGCGGCCGAGACGCGCAACTCCACGGTGGACGGCGACGCCGGCGGAACCCGCTCTCACGAAACATCGGGGACGGCCCTGCTCCCCTCGGACGTCGACATCGACATTCCGGACACCGCCGACGAGGAGGAAGCAGCAGCGATCGTCGCGGCGGTCGGGGCCCACCTCCACGACCACGCGCTCGCGGCCGCTGCCGCCGCGGCGGCCGAGGAGGAAACGTGGGACGACAGGCGCTGGGCGTTCGCCGGTCGGGTCCGGGCACAGCAACAGCGGACCGTCCGGGTGCCGCGTGACGCACCGACGAACCCGTGGAGCGCAGCGGGTCGAACCGATCGGTTCTGAAACGACAGCGGTTCGGTTTTCGAGACGCGGGGCGTGAGAACGGTCTTCTCGAGAGGAGGGGCTACCAACGGGTCTTCGACGAACCGCCACGGTGGGTTCCCATCCGTGTGCTGTCCTCGCGATGACTTTGTTCGAACGGCTCCGAGACGGACGGCGTCGGTTCGAGAACCCGCGCCGGACTCGGAGCCAGGCGTACTACTATGACGATCGCTCTTGGATGATTAGGGGTGACCGCCGATGCAATCGAATCGAACACGCCGCCACTCATTGTAACCCGGAGCTATCGGAGAACTGACTGCCCCCGGTCGGAGTATCGGGTGAGTCCGGCGGCGAGACGGGGGCGTTCTCACTGAAATGTCACGAGACGAGCGCGGGCGTGGGACACCGTGGTCGCGATCGGTCGAGAACGTCGTAGAGCGGATCGACGTTTCGCCGGACGAGGGACTGACCGAAGACGACGTCGAGCGCAGACGTGAGCGGTTCGGTCCCAACGAGTTGCACGAGACCGAACGGCGGCGCTGGTACGAGATTCTGGCGGCGCAGTTCACGAGCGTCATCGTTCTGTTGCTCGCGGCTGCGGCCGTCGCGGCGTTCGCGATGGGGGACCTCGTCGAGTCGATCGCCATCTTCGCCGTCCTCGCCGTCAACGGGGTCATCGGCTTCGTCACCGAGATGCGAGCCGTCAGTTCGATGGAGAGTCTGCAGGAGATAACGGAGATTCGAACGCGCGTCCGTCGAGCCGGCGAGGACGTGGAGATTCCGGCGGAAGACCTGGTTCCGGGCGACATCGTCATCCTCGAGGCCGGGGATATCGTCCCGGCCGACCTGCGGGTGATCGAGCCGTCCAAGCTCCAGGTCGACGAGTCGGCGCTCACCGGCGAATCCGTCCCCGTCGGGAAGACGAGCGACCCCCTCGATGAGGACGTCCCGCTCGCCGAGCGGGAGAACATGCTCTACAAGGGAACGTACCTGACCCGGGGGACCGTCGAAGCGGTCGTCGTGGGCACGGGGCCGGACACGGAACTGGGGCAGATCTCGGCCTCGCTCCGGGCGGCGGCCGAGGAGAAGACGCCGCTACAGGAGAAGCTCGACGAGTTGGGCCAGAAACTCGTCCCGTTCCTGCTCGTCGTGGCGACGATCGTTCTCCTGTCCGGCTGGCTCAGGGGCCAGGACCTGTTCCTGATGGTCGAGACGGCCATCGCGCTCGCCATCGCGACCGTACCGGAGGGACTCCCCATCGTCGCCACGCTGGTGCTGGCGAGGGGAATGTGGCGGATGGCGGATCGCAACGCGCTCATCACCAACCTCGCTTCCGTCGAGACGCTCGGGTCGACCACCGTCATCTGCACCGACAAGACGGGGACGCTGACGGAAAACGAGATGACCGTGGCCGCCTACGAACTGGCGAACGGTTCAGTCGAGGTCACCGGGACCGGGCTCGACACCGAGGGAACGTTCCGCCACGGCGACCGGGAACTGGACGAGCCGGCGGACCCCGTGGTGCGGGAGGCGCTCGAGGTGGGCGTGCTCTGTAACAACGCCTCGGTGACCGACGACGGCGAAACGGAGGCCACGGGCGAGCCGATGGAGGCCGCGCTGCTGATAGCAGGACTGAAAGGCGGTGTCGATCGAGACGACCTCCTCGAGGAGCTACCGGAAGTCCGCGAGGTCGCCTTCGACCCGTCGGTCAAGATGATGGCGACGTACCACGATCGCGACGGGCAATACAGGGTCGCCGTGAAGGGCGCCCCGGAAGCGGTTATCGATTCGTCGACCCGGCTGGCGACCGGCGACGGCACCGACCCGCTCTCGGCGACCGAGACGGACGAGTGGCTCGAGAAGAGCGATCGGATGGCCGAAGACGGGTTGCGCGTTCTCGCGCTCGCACGGAAAACGGTGGACACGACGGAGGCGCCGCCGTACGAGGACCTCACGTTGCTCGGCCTGGTCGGCTTCATCGATCCGCCTCGCGAGGAGGTCGCGTCGACGATCCAGGGGTGTCAGGACGCCGGAATGCGAGTCGTCATGGTGACCGGCGATCACGCGGGGACGGCCGCAAACATCGCACGGAGCGTCGGACTGGTGAACTCGGACGACCCAGAGGTCGTCAAGGGAGCACAACTCGACGATCCCGAGGCGCTCTCTGAGGCGGAGACCGATCGGTTCGTGAACGCGTCGATCTTCGCGCGGGTCAGTCCCGAGAACAAACTCGATCTGATCGACCTCCACCAGTCCGTCGGCTCCATCGTCGCCATGACCGGCGACGGCGTCAACGACGCGCCGGCGCTGAAAAGCGCCGATATCGGCGTCGCCATGGGCCAGCGCGGAACGCAGGTCGCCCAGGAGGCGTCGGACATGATCCTGCAGGACGACAACTTCCAGAGCATCTACCACGCCGTCAGGGAAGGGCGGATCATCTTCAGTAACATCCGGAAGTTCGTGCTGTATCTCATGTCCTGCAACCTCAGCGAACTCCTGGCGATCCTCATCGCCGCCCTGCTCGGCTTCCCGCTGCCCTTGCTCCCCCTGCAGATCCTCTTTCTCAACGTCGTCACCGATATCTTCCCGGCGTTCGCGCTCGGTGCCTGTGGCGGTAGCAGGGACATCATGGACCGGCCTCCGAGGGACCCCGACGAAGCGATCATGACGCGGACCCACTGGACCGAACTGGGGCTGTACGGACTGTTGATTTCGATCGCGACGATCGGCGCGTTCGTGATCGGCGGTAGCGTGTACGCCGGCGGCATGGGGACGGAGGAAGCCGTCACCGTTTCGTTCCTCACGCTGGCGTTCGCGCAACTCTGGCACGTGTTCAACGTGCGGGAGATCACGTCCGGTATCCTCCGGAACGAGGTCACCGAGAATCCGTACGTCTGGGGCGCGCTCGGTCTGTCGACGCTGATCCTGTTTGGCGCGGTCTACCTGCCTGGCATCTCGGTGGCGCTGAGTACCGTCCCCATCGGCCTCGAAGGATGGCTGGTGGTGTTCGGGATGAGCCTGATTCCCCTCGGGATCGGGCAGGTGGAACGCGAGTTCCGTCGACGGTTCGGGACGACGTAACCCGGAGCGCTGCCCGAAAACGCGCTCCGTTACGGACGGACACGCCGATCTCCGATCGCGCCGCCTCGCCCGCTTCGATCATAATTGTTCCTCTCTGTTGGGTCCTAGCGGCGAACCACTTGCGAAAAAGTAAGGTAGTGCCCCCGTGACGCTTTCAACAGGAATGTTCAGGAAGGTTCTCGTCGCGAACCGCGGGGAAATCGCCGTCAGAGTGATGCGGGCGTGTGAAGAGCTGAACGTCGGGACCGTCGCGATCTACTCCGAGGCGGACAAGGACTCGGGGCACGTACGCTACGCCGACGAGGCGTACAACGTGGGGCCCGCGCGGGCGGCGGACTCGTACCTGGATCACGAGGCCGTCATCGAGGCCGCGCGGAAGGCCGACGCCGACGCCATCCACCCCGGCTACGGCTTCCTCGCCGAGAACGCCGAGTTCGCGAGCAAGGTCGAGGACGCCGAGGGCATCACTTGGATCGGGCCGTCGGCCGAGGCGATGGAGTCGCTGGGCGAGAAGACGAAGGCTCGGACGATCATGAGCGAGGCCGACGTGCCGATCGTCCCCGGGACTACGGATCCCGTCACCGAACCCGAGGAGGTCAAAGAGTTCGGCGAAGAACACGGCTACCCGATCGCGATCAAGGCCGAGGGCGGCGGCGGCGGCCGGGGGATGAAGGTCGTCTGGGACGAGAGCGAGGTCGAAGACCAACTCGAGAGCGCGAAACGCGAGGGCGAGGCCTACTTCGACAACGATTCGGTCTACCTCGAGCGCTACCTCGAACAGCCCCGGCACATCGAGGTCCAGATCGTCGCCGACGAGCACGGCAACGTCCGTCACCTCGGCGAGCGTGACTGTTCGCTCCAGCGTCGCCACCAGAAGGTCATCGAAGAGGGTCCCTCGGCGGCGCTGACGGACGAACTCCGCGAGAAGATCGGCGAGGCGGCCCGCCGCGGCGTCGCCGCCGCCGACTACACGAACGCCGGGACCGTCGAGTTCCTCGTCGAGGAAGAGCCCGGCCGTGACGGTCCGCTCGGACCGGACGCGAACTTCTACTTCCTCGAGGTCAACACCCGGATCCAGGTCGAGCACACGGTCACCGAGGAGATCACGGGCATCGACATCGTCAAGCGCCAGATCAGGATCGCGGCGGGCGAGGAGATCGACTTCGACCAGGACGAGGTCGAGATCGACGGCCACGCGATGGAGTTCCGGATCAACGCCGAGAACGCGGCCAACGACTTCGCGCCCGCGACCGGCGGCACGCTCGAAACGTACGACCCGCCGGGCGGAGTCGGCGTCCGAATGGACGACGCGCTCCGGCAGGGCGACGACCTCGTCACCGACTACGACTCGATGATCGCGAAGCTGGTCGTCTGGGGCGAGGACCGCGACGAGTGTATCGAGCGATCGCTTCGCGCCCTGCGCGAGTACGACATCGAGGGGATCCCGACGATCATCCCGTTCCACCGGCTGATGCTGACCGACGAGGAGTTCGTCGCGAGTACGCACACGACGAAGTACCTCGACGAGGAACTCGACCAGAGCCGCATCGAGGAGGCCCAGGAGCAGTGGGGCGGCGACGTCGGCGACGGTGGCGCCGAGGACGAGGAGAGCGTCGAACGCGAGTTCACGGTCGAGGTCAACGGCAAGCGCTTCGAGGTCGAACTGGAAGAACACGGCGCGCCGGCGATCCCGACCGGAGACGGCGGCGGGAACGCGCAGGCGGCCAGTCCGCCCCAGCCCGCCGGCGGCTCCGGTGGCGGGAGCACTGGCGCGGTCGAGGGCGACGGCGAGACCGTCGACGCCGAGATGCAGGGGACGATCCTCGACATCGAGGTCGACGTCGGCGACGAGGTCGCAGCGGGCGACGTCCTCGTCGTGCTCGAGGCGATGAAGATGGAGAACGACATCGTCGCCTCCCGCGGCGGCACCGTCGCCGACATCGCCGTCGACGAGGGCGACAGCGTCGACATGGGCGACACGCTGGTCGTGCTCGAGTAAAGTCTCGATCGAGCGCGCCCGACCCACGAACCCCGCGCCGATCGTACCGCTTCTTCCGAGCGACTTCGAGGCCGATCGAGCGCGCCGACTACCGTCCGAACGCGTTCGCCGTTACGACGACGGCGGTCCGCCCCGATATTACAACGTGCACGCGACGCGATCGCATCGTGAGACCCACCACCGGATTCGATCGTGACGCTCACCCGACGATTCGATCGCCGCGTGCGACGATCGGCCCACGAACGGCGGCGCGGACCGCCGTTTCGGGCAGGGCCGAGACCGTGGCGCGGAGTTCGTGTCTCGACGCCCCACAACTGGTATCGGTCAGTCGGTCGGCACGAATCCGGCCACCGTCGCAGTTCGGTTTTCGTCGTATCCTCACGATCGAACGAGAAGGGCCGTCCGCGTACGGACAGCAGTCCGTATCAGTCGTCCGCCGGCGTGCCGGTTGCCGTCCCGTCGTCCCACGGCAACGGTCCGTCGTACTCCTCGGGGACGAACGGACAGAGCGGATCGCTCTCGAGGGGATCGCCGGTGTGGGCGAACGCCCGGGATCGACTCCCGCCACAGACCGATCGGTACGGACAGGCGCCGCACTTTCCCTTGAGTCGATCGCGATCGCGGAGGGACGCGAAGATGTCCGAGTCGCGGTAGAGTTCGTGGACGGGTCGATCGCGGACGTTGCCGGCCGACTCCGGCAGGAAGCCCGAGGGGAAGACCTCGCCGGTGTGGCTGACGAAGGCGAAGCCGTCGCCGGCGACGATGCCGGTCCGGCGGGAGACGCCCTCGTTGCGTTTCGGCGGGCCGTCGGCCCCGTCGGCTGCCGCGGCCCGACGCTGGAGCGACACGCGACGGTAGTGGGGTGCCTCCGTGGTCTTGACTCCGAACGGCGACGTGTCGCTTACCTCGTCGAGCCACGCCATCACGGCGTCGGCCTCGTCGGGATCGATCGGCTCCAGGACCCGCCCGCGCCCCACGGGAACGAGGAAGAAGACGCTCCACATGACGGCCCCAATATCCTCGAGCAGGTCGCGGATCGCGGGGAGTTCGCCCACGGTCTGTCGACAGACGGTCGTGTTGACCTGGACCGGCAGGCCGGCCTCGCGGGCGTCCTCGACGGCCCGGATCGTCTCCGCGAAGCTTCCATCCTCGCCCCGGAACGCGTCGTGGCGCTCGGGCGAGGCACCGTCGAGGCTGACGGCCATCCGTTTCAGGCCGGCGTCGGCGAGGTCCTCGATCCGATCGGCGGTGAGCGAGTGCGTTCCGCTGGGCGTGATCGTCATCCGGTGGCCGAGGTCGTCCCCGTAGGCGACCAGTTCCGTCACGTCCTCGCGGACGAGCGGGTCGCCGCCGGAGAGGACGATCAACTGCCCCTCGCCGAACTCCGCCGCCTGCTCGAGGAGGGCCTTTCCCTCCGCGGTCGAGAGTTCGTCGGGGTGCCGGTTCGGCTTCGCGTCGGCCCGGCAGTGATCGCAGGCCAGCGCACAGGCCTGCGTGAGTTCCCAGATGAGGACGAACGGCCGTTCGGACGTGTCGAACTGGCGGGGGCGCATCGATCGGGAGTCGGGGGCCTCGCTCCAAAGCCGCCACCGTTCTTCCCGCGGGTCGGGAAGACGGGCAAATATGTTCGGGCGACGGGGCGGGTGTTCCCACCCGCTGGGAGTTAGGGGAACGTCCTTCGATCCCGTTTCGAACGTCTAGGCATGGTCGAGAAGGAACAGCGATCGCGGGTCGAGAGCGACGAGCGCGGGAACCCGACCCGACAGTGGGAAGTGTTCGTCCGCCAGGAGGAGGGGAGCCCGATGCGACACGCCGGGAGCGTGGCCGCCGCGAGCGGGCCGGAGGCCCACGAACACGCCTCGCGGCTGTTCGGCTGGTACGCCGTCGACGTCTGGTGCTGTCCCGCCGACGCGGTCGAGCGCTACTCCTCGCGGGGCCTCGCGGCCGACGCCGCCGATCGAGACGGGAATCGCGACGCCGACGGCGCGGACGCGATCGGGGACGGCGAGGAAGCGGAACCGCGCGTGTACGAGGAAACCGAAGGCACCCCGCAGGTGAGCGACTCGTGATCTCGATCAGCAAACTCCTCTGTGACCTCGACGCCGAGGGCGACGGACTGCGATACGACGCGGCCGACGAGTCCTCGAAGCCCCAGATCACCGAGGAGAAACAGCGCCGGCCGGTGGTCGTCTGGAACACGACCCGCCGGTGCAACCTCTACTGCTCGCACTGCTACGCCGGGGCGGACCTCGAACCCGGTACGGGAGAGTTCTCGACGGCCGAGGCGAAGACGTTCCTCGAACAGCTCGCCGACTACGGGGCCCCAGTGATCCTCTTTTCGGGCGGCGAACCGCTCGTCCGGGAGGATCTGGTCGAACTCGTCGACTACGCGGCGGACCTGGGTCTGCGCCCGGTCCTCTCGTCGAACGGGACGCTCCTGACTCGCGAGAAGGCGGCGGCGCTGCGGGACGCCGGCCTCCAGTACGCCGGCATCTCGGTCGACGGGCTCCCGGAGCGAAACGACGCGTTCCGCGGCGAGGAGGGCGCGTTCGACGCGGCCGTCCGCGGCATCGAGAACTGCCTCGACGTCGGCCTCAAGACCGGGCTCCGGTACACGATCACCGAGGCCAACGCGCCGGACCTGGAGGGCGTCGTCGACCTGCTCGTCGACGTCGGCCTCGATCGGTTCTGCTTCTACCACCTCGATTACGGCGGCCGGGGTGCCGACATCGCCGACCTCGACCTGTCGCCCGAGGAAAAGCGGGCTGCGGTCGAACGTCTCGCGGAAATGACGTTGGAGTACCACTCGCAGGGCGAGGAGATCGAGACCCTGCTCGTCGGCAACTACGCCGACGCCGCGTTCCTCGTCGAGTACGCCCGCGAGGAGTTCGGCGAGGCGAAAGCCCGAGCCGTCTACGACCACCTCGAACGAAACGGCGGCGATCCGACGGGCGAGCGGGTCGCCGACGTCGACTACGAGGGCAACGTTCACCCGACCCAGTTCTGGCAGGGCTACAGTCTGGGAAACGTTCGCGATCGGCCGTTCGGCGAGATCTGGGAGGACGAGTCCAACCCGCTCCTGCGCGCGCTCCGGAACCGGGAGGACCACCTGTCCGGGAAGTGCGCGGACTGTCAGTACCAGTCGATCTGCCGCGGCGGCTCCCGACTGCGGGCGCTCGCCGAGACCGGCGACCTCTTCGCGCCGGATCCGCAGTGTTACCTGCGCGAAGACGAGATCCGGGCCGAGGGGGCCGGATCCGCGGTCGGTGGCGCGGCCGATTGAGCGCCGCCCCGGGTCGAGGCCCGAGGTGGTTCGCGTGGCACGAGACGGATACGGAACGACCGTCTACTCCTCGTACAGGGAGTCGAGCACGTAGAGCGCCGCCGCCATCGCGATCACGAGCGGAATCGCTTCTGAGAAGTACCAGACCGATCGGTTCGGATCGAACGCGGCGTTGAGCGTGAAGAACAGCCAGCCGACCGCGACGAGGGCGATCATCGCCCCCAGGCCAAACTGGACGACGAGGAGGAGTCCGACCAGGGTGTCCTCGTACGTTCCGGCGTCGATTCGTAGCTGCGGGTCTGCCCGATCAGTTGACATGCTCCCCAAAGTGTGTTAGACAATAGTAAACGTTCGCATATTTTGCGCGTTCCGGCGGAGAACCGCGGTCGGGCCGGCGCCCCAGGTCATTCGGACGACGCGACGTGAACGCGGGTGACGTGGCCGCCACAGCCACACCGATCGACGTACTCCACGTCGATCCCGTCGAAGGTCGCCTCGAGTTCGTCCCAGAGGTACTCCTCGGGGTGGCCGTGGTCGCCGTGAGTGACGAGGTTGACGTGATAGCCGCCCGCGGTGGCCTCGATCGCGTCCCTGGCCTGTTCGATCACGAGGTCGCGATCGTCGGCGTGGCGGGGTTTCTCGAGGTTCGCGGACCACGAGGCGTCGTGCTCGCGACGCGTCACGGGTTCGACGTCGGCGACGTCTTCGGTCATGGTCTGCCGTTGGCTCTCCGTCTGGGTAAGATCTGAGACGAACCCGTTCGGGACGCCCCGGTCAGCAACAGAACATGAACGGGTAGATCAGCGCGACCCGATCGCCGTCCTCGAGTGTCGTCTCGAATCCCTCGTAGTGCTCGTTGAACCGCCCGTTGATGCAGACGCGGGCGTAGGGCCGGGTCTGGTCACCCTCGGGGTTCTTGCGCCAGGTGCCAGGCAGTTCGTCGGGAACGGGGGCCCAGCCGTGGGCCGTCGCCTCGGCCTCCGTCTCGGCGATGAGCATGTCCTCCACGTCGTACTCTTCGAAGAACGATTCGAGGAACTCCCGGAGCCGATCGCCCTCGAAGGTGTACTCGAGTTCGTTGGTTCCGACGGCGTCGCGGACGTGGCCGGTACATCGGACCTCGACCGTCGTCGTCCGGGCCTCCTGTGCGCGCTGATCGATCGTCGTCTCTGCTGTCATAGGCCACGATAGGACGGCCAGGGGCAAACAGTCCCCTCCGAACGTGTTCGGCTACAACGGGACGGACGTGGCGGCCGTACGATCGCCTATGAACCAGATACCGGGGGGACTGCGGACCGACCAGCAGCCCCCGATGGCGATTCCGCTCCGGCACTTCGTCGTGGCGCTTTCGTTTCTCCTCGTCGCGGCCGTCGGCGGGACCGTCCTGACGGTCACGACGGTGCCCGGGCTCTCGGGGGTCGCACGGATTCACGCGCTGTTGCTCGGCTGGATCGGGCTGACGATCATGGGGGCGATGACCCAGTTCGTCCCCGTCTGGTCCGGCGTGACGATCCACTCGAGACGGCTCGCGATCGCCCAGTTGTGGCTCGTCACCGCCGGACTCGCCGGATTCGTCGCCTGCCTGCTCGCCGGCGCGTTCGCGTGGCTCCCCCTCGTCGCGGCGGCGATCCTGCTGGGTCTCCTGGTGTTCGTCTACAACGTCGGGCGGACGCTGTGGGCGGCCCGACCGCTGGATTTCACCGAGCGCCACTTCGCGCTCGCGCTCGCCTGCTTCGCCACCCTCGCGCCGCTGGGCTACCTCATGGCCGTCGACTTCACGACGCCGGCCTTCGACGGAATCGCCCTCACGAGGGGCGACGTTCTCCTCGTCCACGCGACCCTCGCCCTCTACGGCGCCGTCCTTGCAACGATCGTCGGCGCGCTCGCACAGCTCGGCCAGATGTTCACCCAGGCCGACTTCGACTCGATCGACGAGCGACTGCTGGATCTCGAGCAGGCGCTCTTTCCCGCGGGACTGGTCCTGTTCGCCGCCAGCCGCGGCCTCGGGTCGGAACCGGCCGCCCGAATCGGCGCGCTCGCTCTTCTCGCCGGACTCGCCGCGTTCGCCGTCGTCGTCGCCCGACTACTCCTGCACTCGACGGTCGATCGATCCCCGATGACGAAGCGGTACTGGGTGGTCGTCGCCTCGCTCGCGGCGTGGATCGCGCTCGCGGTGCCGGCGTGGTGGCGCGATCCCGCGAGCTACGCCACGCTGTTCGGGCATCCGGGCGGGACCGACGTGCTCCTCGTCGGGGTCTTCGCGTTCGTCGTGATCGGCTCGCTCTACCACATCGTCCCCTTCATCATCTGGATCGATCGGTACAGCGATCGGCTCGGCTTCGAGCAAGTGCCGATGATCGACGACCTGTACGACGATCGGCTCGAGCGAGCCGACTTCCTGCTGACGCTGGTCGGGTTCGTCGGCCTGGCGGCGGGACCGCTGTTTGCCCTCCCGACGACCGTGGCAATCGCGGGCAGTGTCCTCGTGACGGTCGGATTCGGCCTGTTCGTCCTGAACGTGCTCCTGACGATCCACCGGCACGGTCCGGACGGGATCGCGGGCGTCCTCGCGAGCGGGATCGGATCCGACGAGGACGCCGCGGCGGAGACGGGCGATCCGGACGTCGGCGTTCCCGTGGACGAGTAGTCGGCCCGTCGGCCCGGCTGAAGACGCCCGCCTGGGCTACCGGGGCTACTCCTCGGGGGAGACGTCGACGACCGGCTCCGACCGCTGTGATTCGATCGTTTTCACGACGAGTTCGCCATACTCGGCGGCCGTCAGGTCGCCGGCGTTGTACTGTCCCGCCCACGACGTTTCGACCGTCACGGACCCGTACGACGCCGGCGCGTCGTCGCGGATCGTCGCCCCGAGCGCGACGGTGTCGTAGCCGGCGTCGACCAGCGCCGCGTAGCCGCCCGCGAGCAGGGCGGCATCGTGGAGGTCGCCCTCGCGATAGTGGTCCGCGTTGACGTATTCGAGTACCAGTACGTCCCGCTCTCGCTCGATCGATTCGACCGTCAGGTCGTACTCGTCGAGCGTCGACGCGAGCGCGTCGGGATCGGTGATCTCGGCGCTCGCGAGTTCCGGGATCCGCTCCACGAGCACGGCCGATCGCTCTGTAACGGGGAGCGAAGGGACGTACTCCGCGGTCGGCCACGTCCGGTTTTTCGGGAACTCCGTGCCCATCTCCTCGATGCAGCCGGCGGCTGCGGCGAGCGTAGCGACACCGCCCGCCCGAAGGAGTCGCCGCCGCGTCGTCCCGCGGGGCCGGTCCGATCGCGATCGGTCCATAGCCGGGGGTCGTCCTCGCGGGCCAAATGAATTCGTTCTGCAAACGCCGGCACCGGGCTAAAGGCGCGATTTGTCGTAGGCCCGCCCACCCCAAATGGCGATCGAGCTGTACGACGTCGGGCTGGTCGTGATCGGTGTGGCACTGTTCGGCGTCGCCGTCCTCCCGCGGTTCGTCTCCGGCCGTGCGATCTCGATGCCGATCTTCTTCGTCGCTCTCGGCATGCTCGCATTCGGTGCCCCGATCGGGCTCCCCCCGCCGGACCCGCTAGCGCAGGGGACGACGACGGAACACCTCGCGGAACTGGGCGTCATCGTCGCGCTGATGGGCGTCGGACTGAAGATCGATCGCGTGCCCGGCCTGCGCGCGTGGGCGTCGACGTGGCGACTGCTCGCGATCACGATGCCGCTGTCGATCGCCGGGGCGGCGCTGCTGGGCTGGTGGAGCGGCCTCGTGATCCCGACGGCGATCCTGCTGGGCGCGTGTATCGCACCGACCGATCCGGTACTCGCGTCGGAAGTCCAGGTCCGCGGTCCGGGGATGGGTACCGAAGCGGAACCGCTGGCGGAGGCGGCCGGAAAGCAAGACGAGGTCCGGTTCGCGCTCACCTCCGAGGCGGGGTTGAACGACGGGCTGGCCTTCCCGTTTACGAATCTGGCGATCGCGGTCGCGCTCGCCGGCCTCGCCCCCGGCAACTGGATCGGCGAGTGGCTGCTCGTCGACGTCGGCTACCGGATCGTCGTCGGCGTGCTCCTCGGCCTCCTCCTCGGCTACCTGACCGGTAGACTCGTGTTCGCCACGGAACCGGACACGCCCGTCGCGGAATCGGTTCAGGGGCTGGAGGCCGTCGCCGGAACGCTGCTCGTCTACGGGGCGACCGAACTCGCGGGCGGATACGGGTTCATCGCGGTCTTCGTCGCGGCGCTCGTGGTCCGACACTACGAGCGGACCCACGAGTACAACCGATCGCTCCACGAGGTGAGCGAGTTCGCCGAACAGGTGATGATGGGACTGATCATGCTCTTTTTCGGCGGTGCGATCGTCGGGGGGCTCCTCGACCCGCTCACCGTCGAGGCGATCGTCGCGGCGATCGCGATCGTGTTCGTTGTCCGCCCCCTCGCCGGCGTGGTGGGGTTTCTCGGGTTCGACCGCGATCCCGCCGAGCGGGCGACGATCGCCTTCTTCGGCGTGCGGGGGATCGGCTCGTTCTACTACCTCTCCCACGGGCTGAACGAGGCGGCGTTCCCCGACGCCGATCTCGTGTGGGCCACCGTCGGCGCGGTCGTCCTCCTCTCGATCGTCGTCCACGGGATCACCGCGACGCCGGCGGTCCGCTGGCTCGAGGCGCGGGCGGCGTAGCGCGTCACCGTCCCGGTTCAGCCCGGCCGCGCGTGAAAGACCGCACCGAGAACGGCGGCGTACAGGACCGCACCGAGCACCGAGAGCCAGCGACCGGCCTCGACCAGCGGCGGCATCGGCGCGAGCAAGCCCGCGACCTCGAGTCCCAGCCCGGCGACGAGCACCGCGACCGATAGCCTCGCGGTCCGATCGCCGGTACCCGGGGCCGTGGCGATCGCCGGCGGGTAGAAGTGATAGGTGACGCCGACGATCGTCAGGCCGACGAAGCCGCCGAGCGCGAGTCGGTAGTGGGCGTCGAACGCGGTCGCCGGGACGCTCGCCGCCGGCGCGAACGCGAACCACAGTCCAAGCAGGGCGACGAGTGCACCGGCGCCGACGCCGGCGAGGACCGCCCGGCCCCCCGCGCGGTCCCGTTCGGTCTGTCGGTGGAGGTCGGCGTACGCGATAGCGAATCCGACCAGCGCGATCGCCTCGAGGCCGGCACCGACGCGAAACAGCGTGCCGCCGCGGAAGTCGATCGCGAGCAACGCCGGGGCGAGTGCGCCTGCAGGGAGGACGATCGCGACGAGGGCCGGCGCGGGGTCGGCGACGAGCAGTCGCGGCAACAGCCTGACCCCGATCGCGAACACGAGCAGGGCCGCCGTTCCGGCCGCGAGCAGGTGGGTCGTCGGCGGGCCGTTCCCGGGCAGTCCCGGCGGCCCGACGCCGAGGGCGGCCGCCAGGGAAAGTCCCGACCCGACCAGCAGGTACGCGAGCACGACCGGGATAGCGGCGTTGGCGAATCGATCGACTCGCTCGCGGTGGGCGTCGGTCGCCCCGGTCGCGGTCTCACGGCCGGTCAGGTTGTCCCGGACCGTCCAGAGCAGGCTCGCGGCGAACGCGAGACAGCCGACGAACCAGCCCGTCGCGCCGACGAGGGCGAGCGGCCGGGAGCCGATCCCGGCACCAGCCGCGAACGCGCCGATCGTTCCGACCGTCGCGAGCGGAAGGTGAACCGCCGGCGCCAGCGGAACGGCGAAGGTCCGCCCGAAGTACGAGGGGATCAACTGGTACCCTTTGCCGAAGACGACGTGGAAGACGAAACCGTAGAGGCCGAGCGCGACGGTCGCCGATCGGAGATAGCCGGCGAGCACGGCGACCTGCCACGCGACGAAGAAGGCGACTCCGGTCGCGACGAACGCGCGCGACCAGCGTGCGACCGTCGCAGAACTATTCGCCCCCATCCGCGCCTAGAACGGAGAGGACCGCGTCCCGTCGGTCGCTCCGGCATCCGACTCGCCGGGGACCGCCCCGGTCTCGCGAAACTCGGCTTCGAGGCGCTCCAGCGCCTCGTTCAGTCCCACCGCCTGGTGGTGAGACGGGTGGACGCGAACCCGAACCAGATCGTACTCGTGGCGATCGCGAAGGCCGTTCCACGCCCGGAACGCACCTTTCACGAGCGCGTCGGCCTGCGGGCAGAACTCGGTCGTCGGGGTGAACTCGGCGCGCAACACGGCCGGATCGTCCGCGTCTTCGGCGTACCTGAACCCCGCTTCCGGGTGGCGACGATCGAGGTTGAGTTTCGCGAGGTTGTAGCCGAACGTCGCGTCGTAGACGCCGCGCTCTTCGAAGCACTCCCGCGTGAGGGCGTGGAAGGCGGCGTGTCTCGACCCGTCGAGGAGGTCGTGCTCGGTCAGGAACGGGCCGGGATCCGGGACGTTCTCGGGAACGAACGCGCCCCAGTCGTCGAAGCCGGGATCGGCTGCCGAGTCGGACGCGGACGACGCGCGTGAGAACGGGTTCATACTCGTGCGTACGGACGTGATCGTCCAGTACCTCCTCCCGAACATGTACCCCTGTCCGATCGTCGGGCATCGACCGGCCCGTCGCGTTCGATTCGCGGACGGCCGAGAATGGGCGAAGACGTTCGGGGGTACCTTCTGGTCGCTATCCGCGCAACTCGCGGGCGATGGCCGCTGGATCCCCGTCCGATCGCGAACGCGACTCGTTGTCCGTACAGTGTCTCCAGCGAGCCTGCGACGTGGAACGCGAGCAACGCGCCCGAGCGATCGAGCGCCTGGAGTCGGCCGCTGGCGACGACCTCACGGACGAACAGCGCGCGCTCGTCGCGGACCTGGCGCGATCGCTCACCACCGCCCTGGCACCGGTCGTCATCGAGACGGTTCAACGGTCCGGTGACACGGAGAACTAACGAACCCGTGCCCGCGATCGATCGGACGGCTGATCGACACCGGATCGGTCGCACCTTCGTGCGCTCTCGGTCGGCCACTGCGGCACGCTGGCAGGCTTCGTACGGTCTCAGTCGCCCCGTTCGGCGATCCGTACGTCGCCGCTGACGGCGTCGACGGCGACCTGGACCGGCCCGGACTCGGTCTCGAGGTCGACGATCCACGACCCGCTGGTTCGGTGTGGCTCCCCGACGATCGAAACGTCCGCGTAGCCGGCGTCTTCGGCGGTCTCTCTGGCGAGGCGGGTCGCCTCATCGACGTCCTCGATGCGGATCTCGTCGGTCAGCCTGACGGTGACGACCGGCACGTCGGCCATCCGGACGAGTCGTTCGGTGACGCTGCCGACGAGGACCCGATCGAGCCCGGTCCGTCCTTGGGTCCCCATGACGATCAGGTCCGCCCCTGACTCGTCCGCGTAGTCGAGGATCGCCTCGTGTGGCACTCCCCGGCGGACCGCCGTCGTCACCGGAAGGTCGTCGTCCCGCGCGTCGGCCTCGACGCGGGCGACGGCGCGCTGGGCCGCTCGCTCCGCCTCGTCGCTCTCGAGCGTCCCGAGCGGCCCCTCCGGCACGACCGACAGCGCGTGGACCGTCGCGTCGAACCGATCGGCGATCGTCAGTCCGTGGGCGATCGCCCGTCGCGTACCGTCGCTGCCGTCGGTCGGAATGAGCACGTCCTGGTACATCGTTTGGGGGTGGGTTAGGAGCACGCCCGTAAATACCCTCGACCCGGTTCGGGCCCGTTCGCCGCTCGATCGCGACGTCGTTCGATTCCGTCCGTGGGACGCGTGCCCCGGATGGAGCGGCGTCGCTTCGTCAAACCTGCAGTACTGTTACCTTCGGTAAAGAAAACCGGGCATTGAACCGAACAATGTAAATCTTTTTTACGATACACGGCAACGTCCCCCACGAGGCATGTCAAATCTTGTCACTAACGTCGCGGCAGCCGTCGAGGAGTACGGCGACACCCCCGCGATCGGATTCCAGGGCGAGGAGACCACGTACGAGGAGTTCTGGGCGCAGGCGGGCGCGTTCGCCGCCGCCCTCGAGGAACGCGGTCTCGGCGCGGACGACCGGGTCGCGATCTACCTGCCGAACGTCCCGCCGTTCGTGATCGCCTTCCACGGGACGCTCCGGGCCGGCGGGGTCGTCGTCCCGATGAACCCGCAGTACAAGGCCCGCGAGATCGGCCACCTGCTCGGCGACAGCGAGGCCAGGGTGGTCGTCACGCTCGCCGACCTCGTCCCGTTCGTCAACGAGGTACGGGACGACACGTCGGTCGAGCACGTCGTCAGCGTGGGCGGCGAGGCGGAGGACGCGACGCCGTTCGAGGAGTTCCTCGTCCGCGGCGCGCCCGAGATCGTCGATCGGGCCGACGACGACGTCGCGGTCCAGCCCTACACCAGCGGGACGACCGGCCAGCCCAAGGGCGTCCAGTTGACTCACGAGAACCTCGCGTCCAACGCCGACATGGCGGATCAACTCATCCCCGACGGCATCCGCCCGGACGACAAGCAACTCGGCGTCCTGCCGCTGTTCCACATCTACGGGATGACCGTCGTGATGAATTCGACGCTGTTCAACGGCGGCACGTACTACGCGGTCCCCGAGTGGGACGCCCAGGAGGCCGTTTCGATCGTCGAGGACGAGGAACTGACGCTGATGCACGGCGTCCCGGCGATGTACAACGACATCATCAACCAGCCCGACGCCGAGGAGTTCGACCTCTCCTCGCTGCGGCTCTGTGGCGTCGGCGGCTCCGGCATTCCGGTCGAGGTCCTGCGCCAGTTCGAGGACCGCTACGAACCGAAAATCTACGAGGGCTACGGCCTGACCGAGACGAGTCCGATCACCCACTTCAACAGCCCGATCGAGGGCCGGCGCGTCGGCAGCATCGGCAAGACCGTCCCCGGCGTCGACTCGAAGGTCGTCGACGAGAACTTCGAGGCGGTGCCGCCGGTCGAGGAAGGGCCGATCGACGAAGACGACGCAAATCTCGGCGAGGTCACCGGCGAACTCGTCGTCTCCGGTCCGAACGTGATGAAAGGCTACTACGGCCTGCCAGAGGCCAACGAGGAGGCGTTCACGGAGGAAGACGGCAAACGCTGGTTCCACACGGGCGACCTGGGCTATCACGACGAGGACGGCTTCTTCTACGTCGTCGATCGCGAGAAGCACATGATCGTCACCGGCGGCTACAACGTCTACCCGCGGGAGGTCGAGGAACTCCTCTTCGAGCACGAGGCCGTCGCCGACGCCGCCGTGGTCGGGATTCCCGACGAGCGCCGCGGCGAGACCGTCAAGGCGTTCGTCGTTCCCACGCCCGACGCGGACGTCACGCCCGACGATCTCAAGCAGTACTGCCTGACCAACCTCGCGGAGTACAAACACCCCCGCGAGGTCGAGTTCGTCGAGGAACTCCCGCGGACGACGACCGGCAAGGTCCAGAAGTTCAAACTCCGCGACCGCGACGAATCGGCCGCGGAGGCAGAGTGATGGCGCTCGGTGACGCAGTCCGCCTCGAGATCGAGGACGACGGCGTTGCGACGATCACGCTCGACCAGCCCGATCGCCGGAACGCGCTCTCGGCGGAGATCGGCGCGGGCATCGTGGCGGCCCTCGACGAGATCGAGGAGAGCGACGCTCGCTGCGTCGTGGTCGAGGGGTCTGGCGGGTCGTTCTCCGCCGGCGGGGACGTCGAGGCGATGATCGAGGGCATCCAGGGCGACGTGCCGATCGACGAGCGGGTTCGCCACCTCGAGCGGACGACCAACGAGACGATGGCGCGACTCGTCACGTTCCCGCTGCCGACGATCCTGGTCGACGGGCCCGCCGTCGGCGCGGGCGCGAACCTCGCGCTGGCCTGTGACATCCAGGTCGCGACCGAGGACGCCGCCTTCGGGTTCGTCTTCCGGCAGGTGGGACTGAGCGTCGACGCCGGCACGTCCTACCTCCTCCCGCGGGTCGTCGGCGAGAACGTCGCCCAGGAACTGGTCCTGACGGGCGACATCGTCGGCGCGGACCGCGCCGAGGAACTCGGCCTCGTCAACCACGTCTACGGTGACGACGAGTTCGACGAGCGGGTCGCGGATCTGGTGGAGACGATCGTCTCCGGCCCGCCCGTGGCGATGCGACAGATGAACCGCCTGGTCCGCGAGGGGCTGGACAAGTCCATCGAGCAGGCCCTGATCGACGAGGCGACCGCGCAGGGCATCGTCTTCGGGACCGACGACCACGAGGAGGGCGTCACTGCCTTCTTCGAGGATCGCGATCCGGAGTTCGAGGGCCGGTAGGAGCCAGCTGTCGGCAATTGGGCCCCTCCAGCTACGATTCGTTTTCGAACGGCAGTTGCCGGGCTCGAACCTGTCGCGCTCTCGGCGATCGATCAGTCGCGTCCGGGTCCGATCGGAACGAGCGTCGAGACGCGCGCGTTCTCCTTGAGTTCGAGGCCGCCGTCCGGGACGGTGAGCGGAATCAGGGGGAGATGCGACGCGACCTGGACGGTGGGGTGTGACCCCCCGCGGGCGAGGAGTTCGTTCCGCGGCTGGAGGAGCAACGGCCGATCGGGGTCGGTGAGGAACTCGTTGTGCTGGACGACGTACTGGCCGCCGTCGAGGTCCCACCAGCCGTAGTCGTCGTCGGGGTTGCGGAGACCGGTCGGGACCGGTTCGAGGCCGGCGTCCTCGAGTTCGTCGCCGCCGAAGTCGATGCGACCGGGGTCAACGACCTCGTAGATCGCGCTGACCGTCAGATCGATTCCCCCTTCGTGTACCTGTACCGGTTCGTACACCAGGTTGTCGACGATGTCGGCGAGCGGGTTCTCGGCGGACATATCGGGTCGAATGACGATCCGGAACGGCAAAAAGGGTACCGTACCGACGTCGCCGATCGGCTACCGCGCGGATTCGATCGCTCGCGCCACCCGGAGTGCCGTCGTCTCGTCGTGCCAGTCCGCGATCACCTGCAACCCGACGGGCGCGCCGGCTCGATCGTCGTCGGCGTCGGCGCCGGATTCGCCACACGGTACCGAGACGGCCGGCGACCCGGTCAGGTTGAACGGCGCGGTGTTGGCCATCGTTCGCAACAGGCTGTCCATCCCCTGCACCGCGCCGAGCGCGGGCGCCGTCGTGGGCGTCGTCGGGGTCACCAGCGCGTCGACGTCGATGAACTGCTCGCGAACGGTCGCCGTGAACCGACGCCGGAAGTCCGCGGCCGCGACGTAGTGTCGGCCCCCGAGCGCCTCGTTGAGCGCGCCGTTGTAGAGCAACTGCTCGCGGACGTTCTCGCCGAACTCGCAGTCCGCAGTGGCGTCGACGATCGCGTCGCGGAGGCACTTCGTCGTCCCCGTTCCCAACCCGTACTGGACGCCGCGGTCGGCGACGAACGCGGCGAACTCGGCCCCGATGAGCGTCCCCGCCGCCGCGCCGACGAGGTCGTAGCCCTCGATCGAGACCCGATCGATCGTCGCGCCGGCCGCCGCGAGGTCGTCGAGGGAGGTCTCGATCGCGTCGCGAACGTCGTCCGTCGCGAGTGCCATCGACTCCTCGACGACGCCTATGGTCTGCCCGTCGACGCCCGCGTCGAGCGCCGCCGGGAACGACGATCGGGCGCGCCCGGCCGGCGTCGCGTGGGTCGACGGATCCGCGATGTCCGGCCCGGCGATCGCGTCGAGTACGGTCGCCGCGGTTTCGACGTCGGACGCCAGCGGGCCGACGTGATCGAGCGACGGCGACAGGTCGACGACGCCGAACCGGGAGACGAGCCGGTGGGTCGGTTTGATCCCGACCACGCCGCAGAACGAGGCGGGGATGCGGATCGAGCCGGCGGTGTCGGTCCCGAGCGCGGCGTCGACGAGTCCGCCCGCGACCGCCGCGCCGCTCCCGCTCGAGGAGCCGCCCGGCACCCGACCGTCGGCGGCGGGGTTCTCGATCCGCCCGTGGGCGCAGGTCTCGCCGGTCGTGAAGTAGGCGAACTCGTCCATGTTCGTCGTCCCGACGATCGACGCGCCGTCGGCCCGGAGCCGTTCGACGACCGTCGCGCTGTAGGGCGGCGTGTATGAGAAGCCGGACGATCCGCACGTGGTCTCGACGCCGGCGACGACCGTGTTCTCCTTGACCGCGACGTCGAGCCCTGCGAGCGGGCCGTCCGTCGCGGCCGGCGGGAAGTCGAATTCCCGCCGGAATGCGTTGTACGGATCGTCACCCGGGCGCACGTCGGCTGGTTCGTCGCTGACCGGTGGCTCCACCTCGAACGCCTCGGCGGTCGCCGCGAGCGTTCGGATCGTCTCGCGGTGGGCCGGACGGTCGTCGTCGGCGACCGTCATCCCGTACCGATCGGCGACGCGCTCGATCGTCTCGTCGAGGAGGTCGTCGTCCATGGCCTGCGGTTCCAGAGCAGGCCCCAAATACGTCTGCCTCCCGGAACGCTATGTAGTCCGCGTCCGACGGTCCCGTATGGTCGAGGTACTCACGCCGGAGATCACCCGGTTCGTTCGCGCGGTCGGTCCGGAGCCAGACGAGACGCTCCGCGAGATGGACGAGCACGCCGAACGGGAGGGGTTCCCCCACGTCGGCCCCGAAGTCGGCGCGTTCCTCCGGTTCGTCGCACGACTCGCCGACGCGGAGCGGATCTTCGAGTTCGGTTCCGGCTACGGCTACTCGGCGTACTGGTTCGCCGACGCGCTCCCGGAGGGCGGCGAAATCGTCCTCACGGAGGTCGACGAGGACGAACTCGACCTCGCCCGCGAGTACATGCAGAAGGGGGGATACGACGATCGCGCCCGGTACGAACTCGGGGACGCGATGGACGCGATCGAGCGCTACGACGGCCCGTTCGAGGTCGTCCTGATCGACCACCAGAAACACCGCTACGCGGATGCGTTCGAGGCGGTCCGGTCGAAGGTGCCGGTCGGCGGGACGATCGTCGCGGACAACGCGATCACGGCCGGCCCGATCGAGTTCGAGAAACTGCTGGCCCTGGCCGAGGGTGGAGCGCCCGACGACGTGAACGACCACACCCAGGGGATCGCCGACTACCTCGAGCGCGTGACCGCCGATCCGGCCTTCGAGACGATCGTGTTGCCGCTCGGCGAAGGAATCGCGGTGAGTTACCGGGTCGAGTGAGCGCCGCCAGTCGTCGGGGAAGAATCAGTAGTCAGAGGGCGTTTCGCCGTCGAGAACCTGTTCTTCCGGGATGTCGGTGACGGCGTGGGAGCCGTACTCCCGGAACCCGAGAAACGCGGTCGTCCCGCAGGCCGACAGCAACGTCGCCCACGTGACGGCGGTGACGGCGAGACCGATCGCGTCGGACGGCCCGTAGACGATCGAGCCGAGGGTTTCGAGCCCGATGGCGTGAAGCGGAGCGATCGCGAGGAAGGCAACCCAGTAGCCGAGCGCGGCGACCGCGAGGGTCCGTCGGGACACCGCGCTGGCGTACCTGGCGAGGGCGTAGACGCCAGCGACGGCGAGTGCGGTCGCGCCGAGCGTCGGCGCGAGCGCGTCGACCGGCCCGGTCGCGACGCCGGCGACGGCGAACGAGGCGAACGAAACGGCGAGCAGGAACCGATCCGACCGATGTGCTGTCTGGATCACGTCAGGCACCGTTTTGCTGGGAAGAGTGTGCCATCGTACAAATACCTGTTGGGCCGCCACGGCCGCCGATCAGTCGTCGAGAACGCGTTCCTCGGGCGTGGGACGTCCCGGGTGGATACCGTACGTGGCGAAGCCGTAGAGGATCGTTATCGCCACGGCACAGCAGAGCACGGCGCCGGCGATCGACTCGAGGACGATCGCGGCAAGCGGTCCGGCGAGGGCGTCGCCGACGGCCGCCGCCGACTCGCTCTCGGGGGCCGTCACGAGTGCGTACGGCAGGAAGGCGACGAACGCGAGGACCCACCACCGTCGCGTTGCGAGACGGAGTCGATCGGGGGTGTACTCGCGGGCGCCGCTGGCCACGCCAGCCACGCCGGCGGCGACCAACAGCAGGGCCGGGACCATCCGGTACGGCGAGGTCAAGCCGGTATTAACCGCGACGCCGACGGCGACGAGAGCGACGGAGCCGACGAGGTGAGCCGATTCCGGGACCGAAAACGGGCGAGTCATGCCTGCTGAGGGGGTTGCGGGTCGGCCTACATAACCCTCCCGAACCGCCGCCGACGAACCGCGGGTCGGCTCCGTGCGATCTCGTGGCGACGACAACAAAGGACGTATTACCAGTGCCGACAAGACGGGGGTGAACACGAATGTGGAACGCAATCCAGGAGACGGCGACGCAAATGCTGGCGCGCGTCCGGCGAGCGGCCCCGTCGAGGGGCGACGTCGCCTCCAGGTTTGCGGGCCGCGGCGTGCTGGCGGCCGCGAGGCGACACTGGAAGCGACGCGTCACGGAACGGCCCGATCGGTACCAGGCGTACGTCTCGTTCCCGACCGACGGCGAGCAGTCGGAGGTCGGCGACGTCCACGACTGCATCGAGGACCTGGAACGCGTTTTCGAGGGGCGCCTCGACGTGTACGCACGCACGAACGGGATCGCGGTCGTCAGCGATCGCGTTTCCGCCGCCCAGTTCGACAGGGACGCCTTCGAACGCGCCGTCGCGCGGATCGAGGACTATTACGCCGACACCCACAGAATCGCACGACTCGAGAAGTGGCGGCCGGGTGGCGATCGACTCGTCAAGTCGTTCGTGATCGTCCCGGTCAAGCCGCTCTTTCCGCGCGAGTCGTCCGAAAAAGCGCCGCGGGTTCGGTCGGCCGCGGAGTAACTCGTACTGCGCGGATCAGTCGTCGTCGCTCGGACCGGGGCCGGGTTCGGAGCCCGGTTCGCGGTCGGCGCCGCGCGACTGGCTGCGGGATGGCTCGGCCGATCCCGATCGCCCGCCGCTGCTGGAACCTTCTTCGGGCGCCATCCTGGAGGTGCGCCCCATCCAGTTGTCGATGTTGTCGGCGACGTAGTCCTTGCCGCCCCAGCCGAACGCGACGCCCGCACCGATGGCGACGGCCGCGGCGAGTCCCCACGCGAGCGCTCGCGCGAAGACGTAGAGGATCCCCACGTCGATCCCCATCGTGTCGAGGCCGATGACGATCGCCGTGAAGTAAAGGAACATCCGGGCGCCGTTGGCGAACCAGCCGGCGTAGGCGGATTCCGTCGCCGCCCGCGTTCGCTCGATGACGTCACCGATGAAGTCGGCGACGACGAAGCCGAGGACGATGACGAGCAGGCCGGCGATGAACGCCGGCAGGTACGAGACGGCCGTCGAGATCCACTCCGACAGCGTCGCGATCGCGAGGGCGTTCGCTGCCGCCAGGAACGCGAGCGCGTAGACGAACCACTTCGCGAGCGATCCGAACGCGCTGGAGACGGCCCGTTCGGTGCCGCCGAGTATGCGGCCCAGCGGCGTCTCGAGGACCATTCGATCGAGTTCGATACCGTCGGCGATGCGCCGGACGACGCCCGCGGCGATCCGACCGATGATCCAGCCGACGAGGAGAATCACGAGCGCGCCGACGAGGCGCGGGAGGAACGTCACCAGTTCGGCGACGGGATCCTGGAGCCATTCGGGTACCTGCGCTTGAGCGGGATGTGGCTGTAGCATGTGCAATTGGCGTTGCCGGCGGCCGTCCTTTGTAATTGAGTGCCTATCGATCTATCGTGAAATCAACCAGTCGTCGCCGAAGACGACGACGCTATTGAAGTGTCCGTTATCCCGAATTGCGCGACGCACGGACCGTGACGGATCGATGGCGGAATCGACTGCCGGACTCGCCCGAAGCGGGGTAGGGGGATGCGACGAACGCCGTGCCCGCTAGCGATAACCGACAATTGGATTCGCCGCCGCGGTCCGCTGAAGCCAGTCCGGCGTGGCGCGGGCGGCGTCGAGACGCGACCCCCGCGAGTATCTACCGAGTTTCATTCATGATCGATCGGCGAGAGGTCGGCCGTTCGTCGGTCGTCGCGGGCGTCGATCGAGGGGGTCGGTCCGGTTGAAACCGTGAACCCGGGAACGACGCCGGTCTGGACGGGTCGATCGACGGAATCGAGTCGGTGCGAATGGGATCGAATCCGGTTCGAGCGATAGCTTCCGTAACGATCGATTAGTCCGATTGCGCCTGCAACTGCCGGGAGCGGAGCTATCAGTCGTCGTCAGGCCGCGATTCCACGTACGGTTCCGGCAGAAGTACCTCCCTCGGTTTGTCGTCGAGCCACTCGAGAAGGGCGACGAGCTGGTCCGTCGCGGCCTCGAACAGCCGTTCGCCGACCTCGGGGGTCGCGTCGGTCTGGTCGCCGAAGACGCCGTTCGGACTGTTCTCGATCGAGTCGTAGAACGTGCGCGCGCCGTGGACCAGCGCGGCGTCGTAGTCGAACGTCGCGCCGCCGTCGCGGGCGTCCTCGAGTCGATCCGTCCGGACGAGTTCCTCGGCGATGTGCATGATCATGGCCGTCTCCTTCGGCCCGCCGTGGGGGCCGGGCGTCTCGAAAACCTCCTCGATGAGTTCGGGGATCGACTCGTCCCACATCCACTCGATCGCGTACGCCGTCTCGTCCTCGTGGAGTCGCCGACCGACCTCCTGGAGGTGGGCGACGTTGCCCCCGTGGGCGTTGACGTAGACGATGCGATCGATCCCGTGGGTGGTGAGGTTCCGCGAGAAACTCTCGACGAAGTCCCGAAAGACCGGGGCATCGACCCACATCGTGCCGGGGAACTGTCGGTGGTGCGAACTGACGCCGATCCGGAGCGGCGGGGTACACAGGAAGCCGGTCCGGTCGGTCGCTTCGCGAGCGAGCGCCTCGGCGATCAGGTGATCCGTCCCTTCGGGGAGGTGCGGGCCGTGCTGTTCGGTCGAACCGATCGGGACGACGGCGAGCGATTCGTCGGTGACGTACCCCGATAGCTCGGGCCACGTTCGGTGTGGAAGGTACATGAGTGTCGATAACACCGGATCCGCAAAACTTGTGGGGTCACCTGTCGCACCGAATCGGCCGTCGTCACGATCGGGATGATAAACCTTAATAGATTTTGGCGGTTGAGTTATTATATGGCAGTTGTCAGCGTCTCGATGCCCGACGAACTTCTCGAGCGACTCGACCAGTTCGCCGACGAACACGGCTATACCGGCCGAAGCGAGGTCGTCAGGGAGGCCTCGCGGAACCTGCTCGGCGAGTTCGAGGAGACGAGACTCGAGGACCGGGACCTGATGGGAATCGTCACCGTCCTCTTCGATTACGAGACCACGAGCGTCGAAGAGCGCATGATGCACCTGCGTCACGAACACGAGGACCTCGTCGCCTCGAACTTCCACAGCCACGTCGGCGACCACTTCTGCATGGAACTGTTCGTGCTCGAGGGCGAACTCGAGGACATCTCGACGTTCGTCGGGAAGATTCGGGCGACGAGAGACGCGCTGACCGTCGATTACTCCGTGACCCCCGTCGACGAGTTCGACCCGATCGCCCGGGAGACATAGACGGGAATCCGCCGAAACCCCTCCGCTGAGTTACAGACACCAGTATCGTTTTACTGGTGTCCCATCGAAGTACTCTACATGTCCTACCGGAAGGTCAACTACGAGGAGGTCGATCAGGTCTCGAGCGCGATGCACTTTCTCAGCGATCCGCTGGAGACCGAACAGGTCGGGGTGACGGTAGCCCGCTGCGATCCCGGCTGGAAGAGCAAACCACACGATCACACGGACAACGACCACGAGGAGGTCTACGTGCTGATCGAGGGCGAGGCGACGGTCGTCGTCGACGACGATCCCGTGGCGATGGAGACCGGCGACGCGCTGTGGCTCCCGCCGGAGTCGACCCGCCAGATCCGCAACGGCGATCGGGAGAGCGCGTTCGTGCTCGTCAGCGCCCCCGGTATCGCGGACGAAGACAGCGACGACGCCGAATGGCTCCTCTCGGGATTCGCCGGCTGATACGGATCGTTGTAACGTTTTACCGGCGATCGCCCGACCGGGGCGGCGATCACCGGTGAAGAATCACAACAGACCGTACGAGGCCGTCGGGACGGTTTAGTGACTCGGCGTCGTCGTCGCCGACGGGGACTGCGATGTACTCGAAACACCACGCGGCCGTCTCGTTCGTCGTCGCCCTGCTCGTCGCGTACGCGCTCTCGCCGGTCGCCGTCGCCGGCGTCTCCCTGCCGATTCCGCTCGTCGTCGCCTACGGAACCGCCGTCGGCGTCCTCGTCGATCTCGACCACTTTCTCATCGCACGACTCAAGACCGGGACCTGGGACGCCGTCCGGTTCTGTTGCTCGAACCCTGTCGCCGCCGTCGCCGACCAGCGCCGGATCTTCGATCGGGGCGACGTCGGCGTCCTCTCGCGGCTCCTGAGCCACCTCGTGATCGCCGGGCTACTCGTTCCGGTCCTCGCCGTGGTGAGCGTCCCGCTCGCGGTCCTGACGGCCGTCGTCCTCTACGTCCACTTCGTCAGCGACCTGGCGTGGGATATCTGGCGGTTCGATCGGTTCGCGGACGTGCCGCGGGACGAACTCGTCCGAGAACTTCGGTGAGCGATCGCGTGTCCTGCGATCGGCGACGTGGCGACCTTGCATCGTTGCCCCTCGCCCTTTTGGGTATTGCCATGGATGACGAGGCATGGACCTGCTCGACGACAGCATCGTCCCGGAACACGCCCGCGATGTCAAGGAAGAGGCCCGCGACTTTGCCCGAGACCACATCGAACCCAACGCCCAGGAGTACTTTCAGGCGGGTGAGTATCCCCACGAGATCCTCGAGGCAGGCCAGGAGGCCAATCTGGTCGCACAGGACATCCCCGAGGAGTGGGGTGGCCGGGGGCTGGACCTGCCGCAGTTGCTCGCGCTCACCGAGGAGTTCTACCGGGCCGACGCCGGCATCGCGCTGACGCTCCAGCTCGCGAGTTTCGGCTGCGAGATCACCTACGAGTACGGCTCCGACGAGCAGTGCGAGGAGTACATCCGGCCGGTCGCCGAGGGCGAGCAACTCTCGGGGCTGGCCGTCTCGGAGCCGGAGACGGGCAGCGACCTCGCTGGAATGCAGACCCGTGCGGAGAAAGACGGCGACGAGTACGTGCTCGACGGCGAGAAGTACTGGATCGGCAACGGCGTCGAGGCGGACTGGGTGACCCTCTACGCGCGGACGGGCGACGACGAGGACAACCGGTACGGGAACCACTCCATGTTCATCGTCCCGACCGACGCCGACGGCTACGAGGCCGAACACATCCCGGAGAAGATGGCGATGCGCGCATCGAAGCAAGCCCACATCACCCTGGACGACTGCCGGATCCCCGAGGAGAACCTGATCGGCCACGAGGGAGCCGGGTTCATGATGCTCGCGGACTTCTTCAACCACGGCCGCGTCGTCGTCGCCGGGCACGGCCTCGGTCTCGCCGCGGCCGCGATCGAGGCGGCCTGGGAGTTCACGCACGATCGCGAGGAGTTCGGCCGGACGATCAACGAGTTCCAGGCGGTCCAGCACGGCCTCGCCGACATGCTCATCGAGTTCGAGAGCGCCCGGACGCTCACCTGGCGTGCCTGCGAGAAGGTCGAGAACCGCGAGAACGCGGGCTACTGGGCGGCGATGGCCAAGACCAAGGCGACCGAGACGGCCGTCGAGGTCTCCGAGCAGGGGATGCAGTTCCACGGCGGCCGATCGATCCTCGACGAACGCCGCATCGCCCGCGTCTACCGGGACGCACGGATCCCGGTCATCTACGAGGGGGCGAACGAGGTCCAGCGCAACCTCGTCTACGGACAGGCGGCGTGAGAACTCACGCCTCGGTCTCGCGACCACTCCGGGGCGAGCGATCCAGCCGACCGGTTCGGTCGAAAGATCAATCAGTTCGCCAGCCATTCGTGCAGGTAGACCACGCCCGTCGCGAGGGAGGTGTTGCGCTATCGCGAATCCGACCCACGTGAACCGACCACGCGTCCTCTGTGTGAGCAGCGATCGCTCGACGCGTGCGTCCATCACGCTCGCCCTGACCGACACGCCGGTCAACGTCGTCATCGCCCAGGACGCGGCGGCGGCCGTCGATCGGCTGCAGACGGAGTCGATCGACGCGATCGTCGTCGACGCGCGATCGATCGACGACCTCTCGGCACTCGTCGGTGCGGTCGAGTCCACCGCGTCGGAGACGCCGACGTTCGTCAACTGGGGCCGGAACGCCGCGGACTCCGTCGACGTGCTGGCGGAGGTCGTCGCGCAGGCCGACGAGACCGATTCGACGGAGCGACTGGCGGCCGCGGTGACCGAACGGATCGGGACCGAGGTGGGCGAAGCGCCGACCGCCCGGTCCCACGGGGACGGAATCGACGGGACCGGCCCCCCGGATCTCGACGCGATCGTCGCGGCCGTCCGACGGCGACTCGTGGACGTCACCTCGGCGGTGGCCGTCGAACGGGTCCTCCGCGAGGAGTTCACCGGCGGCGATCGGTTCACGTTCGCGTGGGTCGGCGAGTACGATCGGGGCGAACGGGAAATCATCCCGTGGTTGACCGATCCACAGGCGATGGAGTGGCCGATGCAACGGACGTTCGGCATCGGCGACGGCGACAACTCGCTTCTCGAACGGACGATGCGCTCCCAGGAGTTACAGGTCCTCTCGCCCGTTGCCAGCAGGGTGGACGCCGTCCCGTTCGGCGATCACGCGGTCGATCGCGACGTCGAGAGCGTCGCCGTCGCGCCGCTGGCCTCCGCCGACGAGTTCTACGGCGTGTTCGTCGTCTACGCTCCCGATCGGCTCTCGGAGCACGAGCGGAACGCGATCGCGTCGGTCGCCGACACGGCCTCGCACGTGCTCGAGTCGATCGCGATTCGCGGGCGACTCGACCAGCAGGAACGGACGCTTCACCGGTACGAGCGCCTCGTCGAGACGGCGGGCGACGGGATGTACGTCGTCGACGATACGGGGCACTTCATGACCGTCAACGACGCGCTCGTCGAGATGACCGGCTACAGCCGCGAGGGACTGCTGGGCGAACACGTCTCGATCGTCTTCGATCGGGACGACGTCGAGTCCGGCGAAGCGATCGTTCAGCGGCTTCTCGACGACCGGAAGAGTACGGCAGCCATCGAGGTCGCGCTCGAGACCAAGGCCGGATCGACGATCCCCTGCGAGGTCAAGGTCGCCATCCTCGAACGGGACGGTTCGTCCCTCGGCTCCGTCGGCGTCGTCCGCGACGTCACGGCGCGAAAACGCAGCGAACGAAAACTCCGCGAACAGAACGAACGCCTCGACGCGTTCGCGCGGATCGTGAGCCACGACCTCCGGAACCCGCTGGGCGTCTCACAGGGCTATCTCGACCTGCTGGAAGAGACCGGTTCGCTCGAGCACGTCGACAGTGTTCGCGACGGACTCGACCGGATGGAGTCGATTATCGAGGACGTGCTCGCGATCGCCCGGGACGGCGAGTGGGCGACGGCCGTCGAACGCGTCGATCTCGAAACGGTGGCCGCCGAGGCGTGGGAGCACGTCACCACGGAAGGGGCGACCCTCTCGATTACGGAAACGATGGTCCTCGAGGCCGATCGATCGCGGTTCCTGCGACTGCTCGAGAACTGTTTCCGCAACGCCATCGAACACGGCGGAAACGACGTCACCATCCGCCTCGGCCCACTGGGGACGGCCAGTGACGACGACGCACCGGCTGACACTCGAGGGTTCTTCGTCGAAGACGACGGCCGCGGCCTCCCCGACGATCTTCAAGATCGGCTGTTCGATCCGTCGGTGTCCTCGTCGTCGGAAGGGCTCGGAATCGGGCTCTGGATCGTCAGAGAGGTCGCGACCGGACACGACTGGTCGATCACGGCGACCGAAAGCGAGGATGGCGGGGCTCGGTTCGAGTTCGAACTCGCGGGCGATAGCAGCCACTGAAAATCGATGCAGCCCCGATCGCAGGACGACTTCGCGATCAGTGTGTAACTCGTTTCAGTGGCCACTATAGTTCTCGGACTGGAGGTCCTGGAACGCACCGACGAAGTCGTCGTGGGAGGACATCCGCGAGACGATCTCGTCGACCCGTTTCTCGAGTGCTTCGACGCGATCACACAGCTCCAGGTACTCGTCGTTCGCGGCCAGTTCACGGTCCGCTTTCTCGGACTCGAGCAGCGCCTTCTTCGAGACGAGTGCGTAGTACTCCTTGATGTCGGACTCGTAGTCCGATCGATCGGCGACGTCTTCCACCATGGCGACGAGTTCGTCCTTCGAAACGGGCTTGACGAGGTAGTCGTCGAACCCCATTTCGATGATGTCGAAGTCGGGGTCGACCGCCGTCACCATGACGACGCGGCAGTCGTATCCCTCGGCCCGGATATCCTCGAGAACCTCGTCACCGGAGAGCCCCGGCATACGCCGGTCGAGCAGGACGACGCCGACGGAATCAGCCATCTTCTCGAGGGCGTCCGAGCCGTCGTAAGCCGTTTCGACAGTCCAGTCGGTGCCGAGCCACGCGGCAAACAGATCCGCCAGACGAGTTTCGTCGTCCACGACGAGGACGTCCGGCCCGTCACTCACTGGCTGCCCCTCCGTTCTCGTCATCGATTACAGCCACGGCTCACACATGGATGCTCTCTGTGATAAATCTCGCGACCAGTTGTCAGGCCCCTCCTATTCCTGGACGCCCCTCGCGGTGCCCGCAACGGCCCGAGGATCGCGTTTTCGACCCGACCGGCCGTGAGACGGTCGGGACGAAAAACTCGGTTCGGATCGATCGCCGGGCGGTCCTACTTCCCTTCGAACTCGGGTTCGTCGTCGCCGAAGAAGGCGTTGATCCCCTCGTGGACGTCCTCGGAGTTGACGACGTGTCCGAAGCCCATGGATTCGACCTCGAGTCCGGCCTCGTGGTTGTCCCAGCCCTTCTGCATCGCACGCTTCGTAAAGCGCATCGCGAGCGGCGGGCCGCCCGCAAGCTTCGCGGCGTAGTCGTGAGCGGCCGACTCGAACTCGTCAGGCTCGACGACCTCGTTTACGAACCCGAACTCCGCCATCTCATCGGCGGGGAACCGCTCCGCGGTGAAGATAATTTCCTTCGCACGCCCCATGCCGACGATGCGCTGAAGACGCTGCGTGCCACCCCACCCGGGGAGCAGACCGAGGTTGAACTCGGGCTGGCCGAACTCCGATCGCGAACTGGCGATTCGGACGTCCGCACAGGTCGCGAGTTCCATGCCGCCGCCGAGGCAGTAGCCGTCGATGGCGGCCACGACCGGCATCTCGAGTTCCTCCAGGCGGCCGAACGTTTCCTGGCCGTACTTCGAGAGTTCGACCGCATCGAAGGGATCGGCGCCACCGCCGGCGATGCTCATGAAGTCCGCACCCGCGGAGAACGCCTTCGAACCGGCGCCCGTGAGGAGGAGTGCGCGAACGCTGTCGTCGTCGTCGACGACGTCGATCGCGGTGTCGAGTTCCTCGATGAGCTCCAGGCTGATGGAGTTCATCTGCTGGGGACGATCGAGTTCGATCTGTGCGACCTTGTCGCCGGGGTAGGTCAGCTCGATCGTGTCGAAATCCGGCGCCCTGTCCCCTTCGTCCGCGTCGTCGTCGTAGAACCCACCCTCTTCCGCGGCGGTGGCGAGGTAGTCGAAGGGTTCGTACCGCGGGTGGCCGGTTTCCTCGTAGGCGTCCCGGAGCGCTTCGGAGAGCGCGGCGACGCCGTATTCGTCGGCGAACTTCGCGGGCCCTTTCGGCCAGCGCCCGCCGAGCTTGACCGCGGTGTCGATCTCCTCGGGCGACGCGACGCCGTCGCCGACGAGGAAGGCGACTTCGTTCGCGAGCACGGCGAGCAGGCGCTCCTTGACGGTCTCGTTGAACAGGTCGTCGTCCATGGAGACGTCCGCGCCGTCACCGTCCTCGTAGTCGTAGAAGCCTTTGCCGGACTTCTGGCCGAACTCCTCGTTCTCGACTTTCGCTTCCATCAGCGGGCACGGTTCGTAGCGCTCGCCCGCGACCTCGTTCATGTAGTCGAGGACGTGGTAGCCGACGTCGATGCCGACGTAGTCCGCGAGTTCGAAACTCCCCATCGGCATCCCGATATCGAATTTCGTCGTCGCGTCGACCTCCGCGATGGTGGCAACGTCGTCTTCCACGAGCCACGCGGCCTCGTTCATGAGGGGAACGAGGATCCGGTTGACGACGAACCCGGGGACGTCCTTCCGGACGCGCACCGGCGTCTTCCCGAAGTCCTTTGCGAGCGCCTCGATGACGTCGAGCGTCGCGTCTTCGGTGTGCTCGCCGGAGATGACCTCGACGAGGTCCATCCGGATCGGCGGGTTGAAAAAGTGCATCCCACAGAACGCCTCCGGACGATCCGTGAACTCGGAGAGCTCCGTAATGGAGAGCGAGGACGTGTTCGTCGTGAACACCGCGTGGTCGGGGGCGTACTCCTCCACGTCCGTCCACGTGTCCCGCTTGATCTCCATCTTTTCCGGGACGGCCTCGATGACGACGTCCGCGTCCGCGACCGTTTCCTCGAGATCGACGAGCGGCGTCACGCGATCGAGCGCTTCCTCGGCGTCGCTCTCGGTGATCTGGTCGTTCTCCGCCAGCTTGCCGAGCGACCACTCGATCTGCTCGTAGCCGTTCTGGACGAACTCGTCTTTGATATCGCGCATATTCACGTCGTACCCGGCCATGGCGGCGACCTCCGCGATACCGTGGCCCATGTTCCCCGCTCCGAGAACTGCGATGGTGTTGATATCTTCCAGTTCCATGGTCACGTATGCTATCGGCACCGGTTTCAACGTTTCCCTATTCGGCAAAGGAAACTGCAGTTCTGTTTACTCCTGGTTACAAAGGACTTTATCGGTGGCATGATAACGATCGTCCATGGAATTCGGACTCACCGAAGAACAGGAGCAAATTCGGGAAGAAGTGCAACGCTTCGCCGAAAACGAGATCGAACCCGTCGCCGAGGAGTACGACGAGGAGGAGAAGTACCCCCACGATGTCGTCGACAAGGCCGCCGAGATGGGGCTGACGGGCGCGTACATCCCGATGGAGTACGGCGGCGCGGGCTACTCCATCCTCGACACCGCGATCATCACGGAGGAACTGTTCTCCTACGATCCCGGTATCGCACTCTCGATCGTCTCGACCTCGTTCGGCTGCGAGGCGATCATGAACTTCGGGACCGAGGATCAGAAGGAACGCTTCTTAGAGCCCGTCGCGATGGGCGAAAAGATCTCCGGCGCCGCGATCTCGGAGCCCGACACCGGATCGGACGTCTCCTCGGTCTCGACCGCGGCCGAGAAGGACGGCGACGAGTGGGTGATCAACGGCAACAAGATGTGGATCACCAACGGGACCGTCGGCGACTTCTTCGTCGTCCTCTGTAAGACCAACCCCGACGCCGAGGGTCGCTACAACGGCTTCAGCCAGATCATCGTCGAGTCCGATCGCGACGGCTTCTCGGCCGACAAGATCACCGGCAAACTCGGCATCCGCGCCTCCGACACGGCGGAACTCATCTTCGACGACGTGCGCGTGCCCGAGGAGAACCTCGTCGGCACCCGCGACGCCGCGTTCATGCAGCAGATGCAGTTCTTCGACGAAACGCGGACCGCCGTCGCCGCGCAGGGCGTCGGCATCGCGAAGGGTGCGACCCGCGCCGCCCTCGAGTACGCTCAGGACCGCGAACAGTTCGGCCAGTCGATCAGCGAGTTCCAGGCGATCCAGCACAAACTCGCCGAGATGGCGACGGACACCGAGGCCGCGCGCAACCTGACCTACAAGTCCGCCTGGAACGTCGACCAGGGCAACGACATCACCAAACTCGCCTCGATGGCCAAGGAGTACGCCTCCCGCGTCGCCGTCGACGTCGCCAACGAGGCCGTCCAGATCCACGGTGGCTCCGGCTACGTCAACGACTTCCCGGTCGAACGCTTCTACCGCGACGCCAAGATCACCCAGATCTACGAGGGCACCACGGAGATCCAGAAGAACGTCATCGCCCGCGAACTGCTCGGCAAAGGTTTCTAGAGACGAACTTTTGCTCTGCGTGCGGTCGCCTGTGGCGACCGCACTCGGCAAAATCTTCAAAAGAGCGCGAAGCGCTCTTTTGGACCTCGCGGGATCTTCGATCCCGCTCAGCTTCGATGAAAAGCCTCCTTCCTCCGTTCTCTCGCTCCTTGCAGTCGCTCGGTCACATCAGTCGTCGGCCCGCTCGCTCGTCCTTCGGACTCGCTCGCGGTACAAGGGCAGGAGACACTGCCTGTCCTCCCCCGAATCGCGTGCTCGGCGAGAATCGCCGAGCACGCTCTCGGCCATCAGCGACGCCCTCGTTCTCGATCGGTCTCCGTCATCCGTCACTGTCGGAATCGGAATCTCCGTCGTCACTATCGGAGTCGGTGTCCCTGCCCTCGGTATCGGAATCGGTATCTCCATCATCGCGATCAGAATCGGAATCAGTGTCGCCACCGATCCGATCGGAATCAGTGTCGGTGTCTCCGGTCCCGCTACTCGTCGGTCGTCGATCGACGCCGCGCGTGTGGGAGCGAGCGGTCGCCGATCGCTCCGGTTCGCCGGGACCCGACTCGTTCGGCGACGTGGTTTCCGTCGCGGGCACGAAACTGGGCTCGAAGACGTACAGGACGACGGGCGGAAGGACGTACGAGCCGATCGCGAGCGCCGCGAACCACGGATCGACGAAGACGAGAATGCCGAAAATCGCTAGCGCCGCGGTCGCGGCCGTGTGAATCGCCGTAGCCGTGTACCGGCGGTAGAAGGACCAGAAGTCCCGAATCCGGCTCCCGATCGTCGGCGACATCATCGGATCGACGTACGTTCTCCGGAGGGAAATCCGTTCGTGCGCGTCGGCCGTGGTCACTGGGGACCGGTTGGGCCGGGGACGACGCCGTTTCAGTCGCGACCGCGGCTCGTTCCCCCGCCGCGTCCGGGTCGATCGAGGCCGACGGCCTGACCGCTCCGGTTCGGATCGGCCGCGCCGGTGAGTTCGTCCTCGTCGATGTCGATGACCTGCACGTTACCGAGGGTGCTCGGTTCGTCGTCCCAGTTCAGGCCCCACTCGTCGGAGGTCTCGCGAGCCTCCTCCGGGACGCCGTCGTCCCAGCCGACGCTACCGTAACAGTGGGTGTAGACGTTCGGCTCCGTCACTGCCTCGAGCGGGTCCAGCCCGTAGACGTACCGGTAGAGGATCGTCTGCAGCGTCGTGGAGATGATCGACCAGCCGCCGGGGGAGCCGGCGGTGAACTCCGGCCGTCCGTCGTTCAGGACCATCGTGGGGCTCATGCTGCTCAGCGGGCGCTTCCACCCCTCCGGCTCGTTCGGGCCGCCCGGCTGGAAGTCGAAGTCCGTGAGTTCGTTGTTGATCATGAAGCCGCGACCGGGCACCATCTTGCCCGAGCCCATGAACTGCTCGATGGTCGACGTGTACGCGACGGCGTTGCCCCACCGATCGACGACCGAGAAGTGGGTCGTGTGACCGCCCGTGTCGTACTTCAGGGGGTCCCCGCCGCCGAAGCAGCCCTCGGTGTCCTCCATGACCGACGATCCGAGTTCGATCATCGACGCGCGCTCTCGCAGGTACTCGTCCGAGAGCAGGCCGTCGATGGGAACGTCGACGAACTCGGGATCGCCCATGTACTCCATGCGATCGCCCCACGCGACGACCGTCGCCTCGGCGATGAGGTGGTACATCTCGGGCGATCGGAGGTCGTACTCGTCGATGTCGAGGAACTCGAGCATCCGGAGGATCATCGCCACGACGGAGGGGCCGGAACTCGGGAGCGGCTGCCCGACGAGTTCGACGTCGTACCACTCCTTGCGAACCGGATCTTCGTGTGTCACGTCGTAGGCCGCGAGGTCGTCCTCGTCGACGGCGTGTTCGGACTCCCGGGCGTGGCGCTGGATCTCCGCCGCGAGGTCCTCGGCGATCGGTCCCTCGTAGAACGCCTCGGCCCCGCCGCGCTTGATACGAGCCAGGGTCTCGGCGAGGTCCGGGTTCGTCATGGTGTCACCCTCCCGGTAGAGGGTCCCGTTCTCGTCGCTGAAGGTCTCGAGAGCCGCGTCGTTGAACTTCCAGGTGTTGTTCGCGATCTGCTCGGCGAGGAACCAGTCGACGGTGAACCCGTCGCGGGCGAGTTCGATCGCGGGGGTGATCAGTCGCCCGCGCGGCCGGCTGCCGTAGCGTTCGCGGGCGGTCTCGAGCCCCATCACCGTGCCGGGGACGCCCATCGCCTCACCGGTCTGGATCGCGGCGTCGAAGGGGATCCCCTCGCCGTTCTCGTCGAGGAACATCTCCGGAACCGCGCCCCGAGAGGCGCGTTCGCGGCAGTTGACGATCTCGACCGAATCGGACGCGGCGTCGTAGACGACCATGAACCCGCCGCCGCCGATACCCGACCCGTGGGGTTGCGTGACGGTCAGGACGTACTGGAGCGCGATCGCGGCGTCGACCGCGTTCCCGCCCTCCCGGAGGACGCGCGCCGCGACGCCGCCCGCGATCGGATCGACCGTCGAGACCATCCCGTCCGCGGCAGTCACCTCCTGGCCGCAGGTGAACTGCGGGTGGTCGCAACGGAACCCGGAGACGTCCGTGACCTCCTGGTACTCCGCGTCGGCGGTTGCCGGGTTCGATCCGACCGCCAGTGCGCCGGCCGTCGTCCCGGTAAGAGCGAGGAACCGACGGCGATCGATTCGCCGCCCGCTCCCGTCGAGGCAATCTTGTTGTCGTCCGTTCGACGTATTGTATCTTCCCGCCATAGGCACGAACAAAGTACTGTGACGAAGCAATGAACGTCGCGTCAGACATCACGTGCTGAAAACGAGGTGATCCCGATCCAACAGAACGGTCGGCTGTGGCTCGACTTCGTTCCGATCGAGGTGGGCCGTTCGCGGAGCGATCGGTCGGGCGAACTGGATCGTCGTGTCGGGCAGTGACCGGGAACCCTATTCCGGGTGACCGCGTGTGCACTAGTTATGAGAGAATTCGTCTTCACCCTCGAGTACGAACCGGGAACGAACCCGGTCGCCGACGTGCTCGCCGAGTATCCCGACACGTCGGTCCGATCGCTGTCGTGTCACGTCACGAGCGACAGCCTCTGGCGGGTCGACCACGCGACCGGATCTCCGGAGGCGCTCGAAGCGCTCGAGCGCGCCTACGAGAACGCCGACTACTGCGCGGACTGTCTCGTGAAAGACGACTGCGGCGCGGACTGCGAGACGCAGGTGCTCGATCGATCGAACGGGACGCTGGTCGTCTACACCTACTGGGACCGAACGGAGGTCTGCACCTCGGTTCCCCACGTCGCCCTAGAGCACCTCGGCGAGGGCCTGCTGTTCGAGACCTACCGCGAGGGCCGGCGCTACCGCTGGCGGATCGTCCTCGCGAGCGACGCGCCGGTCCACGACTTCTTCGACGCGCTCGGCGACGAGGTCGGCGAGTGTACGGGCATCGAGGTGCTGCGCCTGACCGAACTCGATCCCGATCGGACGAGCGTCGATCCCGGCGAGGCGCTGCCCGCCGAACAGCGAGCGGCGCTCGAGGCGGCCGTCGAACACGGCTACTACGAGACGCCCCGCCGGATCGAACTCTCGGACCTCGCCGACCGGCTGGACGTGCCTCGATCGACGCTCTCCTACCGGCTTCGGCGCGCCGAAGCCACCCTCGCGACGGCGTTCGTCGACGTGAACGAGCCGATCGAGACGCTGGCCGCGAATCTCTGACCCGGGCGGCGATCGGCCGAAGTTGGCGTGCGCCAAATAACCCGTATATGGATCCGACCGCTAGTCCCAGGTGATGAACGAGTCCACCCCAGAGCCCTCCAGGTCGGCGGACTCGAGTCGGACGCTCGAGTTGCGCGTGCCGGAGATGGACTGTCCGTCCTGTGCGGGCAAGGTGACGAACAGCGTCGAGCGACTCGACGGGATCGAGGCCCTCGAACCGCGCGTGACGAGCGGCCGCCTCGTCGTCGAGTACGACCCCTCACAAGTGAGCGAGCGCGAGGTCCGCGAGCGGGTCCGTGCGGCCGGCTACGAGATCGTCGACGACGCCGGGGAACTGTCGGTATCGGTCCCCGGAATGGACTGTCCGTCCTGTGCGACCAAGGTCGAGAACGCCCTCGACGCGACCGAGGGCGTCGACGAGATCGAGACCAGACCCGCGTCGGGACAGGTCACCGTCTCGGTGACCGGCGGGACGGACGCCGAAACCGTCGTCGACGCGATCGAAGGCGCCGGCTACGAGGCGGAGGCGATCGACGGCGACCGGGACGGGATCGGGAGCGAAGAGTTGATCTGGCGGAGTCGACGGGCCGTCGCGACGGGCGTCGGTGCCGTCGTCCTGAGCGCCGGTCTGGTCCTCGAGTTCCTGGTTCCGGCCGCCGATCCGGCGCTGTTCTCGGTGATCGGCCGGACCTACCACCTCTCCGCGCTGCTGTACATCGCGGCCGCGGCTATCGCCGGCGTGCCGATCCTGCGCAACGGCTACTACTCGGCGCGAAACCGGAGCCTCGATATCGACCTCCTGATGGCGGTCGGCATCCTCGCGTCGGTGGCGGCCCACCACCCCTTCGAGGGGGCCACGCTCGCGGTCCTGTTCAGCATCGCCGAGTTGCTCGAGCGGTTCTCGATGGACCGCGCGCGCGACTCCCTTCGGGAGTTGATGGACCTCTCGCCCGATACCGCGACCGTCAAACGCGATGACGGGACCGAAGAGACCGTCTCCGCCGAGGCGATCGAACCCGGGGACCGCGTCGTAGTCCGGCCGGGCGAGAAGATCCCCGCGGACGGCGTCGTCCGCGAGGGCGAGAGCGCGATCGACGAGTCTCCGATCACGGGCGAGAGCGTCCCGGCCGACAAGGCAGTCGGCGACGAGGTCTACGCCGGGACGATCCCCGAGTCGGGGTATCTCGAGCTCGAGGTGACGAGCGAGGCAGACGACTCGACGCTCGCGCGGATCGTCCGCATGGTCGAGGACGCCGAGCGGGAGAAGACCGAGCGCGAGCAGTTCGTCGATCGGTTCGCGAGCGTCTACACGCCGATCGTCGTCACGCTCGCGGTCGCGGTGGCGTTCGTGCCGCCGCTTTTGGCCGGCTGGTCGTGGAACACGTGGTTCCTCCGGGGGCTCACGTTGCTGGTCATCGCGTGTCCCTGCGCGTTCGTCATCTCGACGCCCGTCAGCGTGGTGTCGGGGATCACGAGCGCCGCCCGCAACGGCGTGCTGATCAAGGGTGGACGGCACCTCGAGGCGGTCGCCGAGAGCGACGTGCTCGCGGTGGACAAGACGGGGACGCTGACCGAGGGTGACCTCTCGGTTACGGACGTCATTCCGCTCGAGGGAGCGGACGAGGCCGAGGTTCTCCGCCGGGCGAGCGCCGTCGAGCGCCGGAGCGAGCACCCGATCGCCCAGTCGATCGTCGGCTACGCCGAGGAACGGGGGATCGCCGTGAGCGACCCCGAGGTCTCGAACTTCGAGGCGCTGACCGGGAAAGGCGTCCGCGCGGACGTCGACGGAACCACCCACTACGTCGGCAAGCCGGACCTGTTCGACGGGCTCGCGGACCTCGAACACGTCCACGCGACTACCGACGGCGGGACGTCGCTCGCCGAGATGGGCTACGAGTCGGCGTCCCAGTGCGAGCGCGACGGCTGTGTCGACGTCCTCGCGGAGGTCGTCCCCGACCTCGAGTCCGACGGCAAGACCATCGTCGTCGTCGGCACCGAGGACGGTCCGATCGGGGTCGTCGGCGTCGCCGATCGCGTCCGTCCCGACGCGAAGTGGGCCGTCTCGCGCCTGCAGGAGCGGGGCGTCCGCGTGGTGATGCTCACCGGCGACAACGAGGGGACCGCCCGCGCGATCGCGAACGAGGTCGGCATCGACGAGTTCCACGCCGAACTGCTCCCCGACGAGAAACTGGCGTGGATCGATCGACTCGAGGACGAGGACGCGAACGCCGACGGCGACCACGGCCGCGTCGCGATGGTCGGCGACGGGATCAACGACGCGCCGGCGCTCGCGACCGCGAGCGTCGGGATCGCGATGGGAGCGGCCGGGACCGACACGGCACTCGAGACGGCCGACGTCGCCCTGATGGCCGACGACCTCTCCCGGCTCCCCTACCTCTACGAACTCTCGGGGGACGCGAACGCGGTCATCCGACAGAACATCTGGACGAGTCTGGCCGTCAAGGCCGTGCTCGCGGCCGGCGTCCCGTTCGGGCTCGTCACGGTGATCCACGCGGTCGTCGTCGGCGACATGGGGATGAGCCTCGGCGTGACGGGCAACGCGATGCGACTCGCGAACGTGGAGCCGGAATCGCCCGACGTAGGCGACGGAACGGACGCCTAACGCGAGGTCTCGTTTTTAGCGGATCGCCGACCGCCGGAAGATCGATCGGCTGCCTCCGCCCGGTAGCACTGATCCGGCGAGCAAAAATCCCGTCTGGAGCAGGTAGAGTTTCTGCAGAGTCCGAATTGCGTCGTTTGGGACCGACCCTATACCCGTCCAGCACCGAGATAACATCGATGACAAGAAAACCGCCCATCGACCAGCGAGCATCGACGAGAGAGTATACCGGCGGTGTCGAGGGGCGACTCGATGCCGCGGACGGGACCGACGATCGCAACCCGGACTACGAGGTCGTCACGGCCCCCGTGCTCGTGATCGGGGCCGGTGCGGCGGGGGCGCGGGTGGCGATCGAACTCGCGGAGTCGGGGATCGACCCGCTCGTGATCGGCAAGCGCGACCACGGCGACGCGCACACGACGTGGGCTGCCGGGGGAATCAACGCCGCGCTCGGGTCGCTCGACCCCAAGGACGACTGGACGATCCACGCGGCGGACACGGTGAACGAAGGTCACCACCTGAACGATCCCGAGGCCGTGGAACTGACCGCGAAGGGGATGCCCGATCGGATCCGCGAACTCGAGGAGTGGGGGATGGCGTTCGATCGCACCGAGGACGGGGCGATCAACCAGCGGTACTTCGGCGCCCAGTCGTACCGCCGGACCTGTTTCGTCGGCGATCGGACCGGCGAAGCCATGCTCGAGACGCTGATCGATCGCGCACGGGAACTCGACGTCCCGTACCGCGAGAACGTGATGGTCACCCGCCTGCTCTCGGACGGCCGCCGGGTCGACGGCGCGATCGGGTTCGACATGGAAACCGGCCGCGGGCTGCTGTTTCGCACGAACCACGTCGTGCTGGCGGCGGGCGGGTTCTCGGCGCTCTATCACCGCCACTCCTCGCGCGACGACGAGAACAACGGCGACGCCCAAGCGCTGGCGCTCGAGGCGGGCGCCCGACTCCTCGACACCGAGTTCGTCCAGTTCCACCCCACCGGAATGGTCGGGGAACGCTACGGCGACGAGTGGGACGGTCGACTCGTGACGGAGGCCGTCCGCGGGGAGGGTGGCCGACTCTACAATTCGGAGGGCGAGCGCTTCATGGAACGCTACTCGCCGGACCAGATGGAACTCGACGCCAGAGACGTGGTCGCACGAGCGATCGCCCAGGAGGTTCGCGAGGGGCGGGGGACCGAACACGGCGGTGTCTATCTCGACATCTCCCATCGCGACCCCGAGTACATCCGCGAGCGACTGCCGACGATGGTCGAGCGATTCGAGGGCCTCGGCGTCGATATCACGGAAGAGCCGATGGAAGTCGGGCCGACAGCCCACTACACGATGGGTGGCGTCGACATCGACTTCCAAACGGGTGAGACCGGCGTCGACGGACTGTACGCCGTCGGCGAGGCCGTCGCGGGCGTTCACGGGGCAAACCGCCTCGGCGGCAACTCGCTGGCCGAAACCGTCGCGATCGGCAAACTCGTCGGCGAGCACGTCAGCGAGCAGGTCGCTGCGGGCGACCACGACCCCTCGATCACCGACGGCCAGCGAGCCCTGGCCGAACGCGAGTTCGGTGCGCTCGCGGAACTGGCCGCCTCGGACGGCGACGTCACGCCCGAGACGCTGCTCGAGGATCTCGGTGAGTTGCTGTGGAATCACGCCGGCATCCTCCGCGACGAGGCGGGCCTGCGCGAGGGACTGGACCGACTCGAGGACCTGCGCGCCCGAACGGCTGACCTCCGGGTCGACGGCGACCGCACCGCCCGGTCGTTCGAGTACGCCGTCGATCTCTCGATGAGCCTCATCGTCGCCGAGGTGTTGCTCCGCACGGCCCTCGAGCGAACCGAGTCCCGGGGCGCACACTACCGGACGGATTACTCGGAGACGAATCCGAACTGGCGACAGAACCTCATCGTCGCCGCCGACGAGGGCGGACTCTCGATCCAACGCCGAGGGGTCGCCGAACCGAGCGAGCCGGTCCGCGACGCCCTCGAGGAAGGGTACGAACTCGACTATCACCACCTCGAGTAACCGACTCGAGACGAGCAGTCCGACGGAGGGCGTTGCCGTCCGGACCGCCGTCAGGCCTCGTATTCGGCCCAGATGTACCGCGTCGCGGTGCTCCGGTAGGGCCGCCACGGTTCGGCGATCTCGCGCATCTCGGCTCGCGTCAGGTCCGCACCGTCGTTGTACAACCTCTCGATCCCTCGTCGAACCGCGAGATCGCCAAGCGGCAACACGTCCGGTCGCTCGAGGACGAACATGAGGTACATGTTGGCGGTCCACTCGCCGATCCCTGTGATCTCGGTGAGTTCGGCGATCACTGCCTCGTTGGAGTACTCGGCCAGGCCAGCACGGGTGAGATCGCGTTCCTGAAACGCGCGAGCGGCGTTTTCGACGTAGTCGACTTTCGTCCGCGAGAGGCCAGCCTCGCGGAGTGCGTCTCGAGACGCGGCGAGCACCGTGTCGGGAGTGACCTCGCCGTCGAGAACCTCGAAGACGCGCTCGCGGACGGCCGCGGCGCTTGCCGTCGAGAGCTGCTGGTTGATGATCGACACGCAAAGGCGCTCGAACTCGTTTGCGACTGGCTCAAGCGGATGTGGCTCGCGGCGCTCGATCACGCCGGCCAGCACGGGGTCCTCTCGAAGGACGGACTCGGGTGCGTCGCGAGCGGTGGAGTCGGGATCGGCCATCGTCATCGATGGAGAGGGTCGAGCGATCAAAAGCGCGTTGTTCGGACGGATCGAGTCGTGACATCATTCCGACATGTATTGGCTGGACCGAGCGGTGTAATACGCTCTTATTCGTCGGAAAAAGTATGCAGGACTGTCGGATCGACCGGCTAAGACGTAATTACACACCCGACTATGCAGGCCACGAGAGGGGTCTCGAGAAACGAGACAGTACACCGACGGGACGGCCCTGTTGACTGAAGTACAGATCGGTTCTAGCGCTTAGGGAGATGGTAGACGATACATCTTCGACCGAGACAGGCACAGCCGAACAACGACGAATGACAACCGATCCCGAGCGGATCAGGGAGTGGGCCGAGGCCCATGACGCCGTTCCCGTCAGAGTTCGGGACAGCGACGACCACGGCCACTCGTTCGCCCGCCGGGACGAGATCGGCGAAACACACGAGGAGTACACCTGGGACGAGTTCAACGACCGGTTCGAGGACGAGGACCTCGTGTTCGTCTATCACGAGGAAGAACCGACCGGCGAGGAGCTGGGCTTTTTCGAGATCGTCGAGCGCGAGCAGGCGTTCGACCGAGCCGATCTGGGTCGCGACGAACTCGAGGACTCGCTCCGACGCGGCGAGACGGTGACGACCGAAATCGTCGAGACACAGGTGATCGAACAGGAGATCGTTGAACGGGACACGATCGAGAGCGAAGTGGTCGACACGGATATGGTCGAGCGAGAGGTCGTCGACTCCGAACTCCTGAGCCGCGAGATCGTCGACACCGAGTTCGTGAGCGACGACGTCATCGAGCTGATCGTCGACGAGGCCTACCTCGAAACCATCGAGGAGATCGAACGCTACACCGTCGAGAGCCGCGTCGTCGACGTCGACATCGAGCAGGACGAGGAACTCGAGCGCGACGAGATCGAGGCGGTCGAGACGGACATCGAACTCGATAGCGTCCAGCGATCGATCCTCGAAAGCGACGTCGTCCGCTCGGACGTGATGGCCGACGAAGTGATCGAACGGGAAGTGATCCAGAGCCAGCGGACCGAGGGCGATACCGTCCGGAGCGAACTCATCGAGCGCCGAACGGTCGAGGAGGAAGTGAGCGAGCAAGTGGAGATGCGATACATCCTCGAGGAGACCGAACTGCTCGAGTCCGAGGTGATCGCCAGCGACGTAATCGAGGGCGAGATCATCGACGTCGAGGAATACGGTGCGATGGAAGCCGGCGGGATGGACGCCGAATCCACCGAGACCACGGCCGGCGAACCGATGACAAGCGCTGAGACCGAGACCGGAACCGGCACGGGAACGCCAGACGAGGCAACCGAGCCGGCGGCGATCGAACTCACCCACGACGAGCAGGGCAAGGACGTGATCGACGATTCGGGCCAACAGATCGGCATGGTCGCCGAGGTCGAAGGGCAGACGGCGTACATCGATCCGGAACCGGGCCTCACGGATCGACTCAAAGCACGCCTCGACTGGGGCGGTCACGGTGACGAGGACTATCCGGTCGACGCGTCACAAATAAAAGAGATAACGGACGACGAAGTCGTCATCTACAGCGAGTGATCGGCACACGCGTCCGATAACGGACCTGCCGTGGAACGGCCGCAGTGACGGCGGCCGTCCGCCGAACGGTCGCCGCGGCTCGGTTACTCGAGGTCGAAGCGATCGAGCTTCATGACCTTGCTCCACGTGTCCACGAAGTCCTGCACGAATTTCTCCTCGCCGTCTTCGGACCCATAGACTTCCGCGATGGCGCGGAGTCGGGAGTGCGATCCGAAGATGAGGTCGATGCGGCTGCCCTTCCACTCGACCTCGCCGGTCTCGCGGTCGCGCAGCTCGTAGACCTCCCTGTCCTCGGAAACCTGGTCCCACTCGTAGCCCATGTCGAGCACGTTCACGAAGAAGTCGTTGTTCAGCGTCTCCGGCTCGTCGGTGAAGACGCCGAGCTCCGTGTCCTGGTAGGTCGCACCGAGCGCGCGCAGGCCGCCGACCAGGACCGTCATCTCGTCGGCCGTCAGGTCGAGCAGGTCGGCCTTGTTCACCAGCGACTCCTCGGCCGGACGATCGTGATCGCCCGGGAGGTAGTTACGGAACCCGTCCGCGTCGGGTTTGAGCGCCTCGAAGGACTCGACGTCGGTCTGTTCCTGCGTGGCGTCGGTCCGGCCCGGTTCGAACGGCACCGCGACGTCGTATCCGGCGTCCGCTGCGGCCTGCTCGACGGCGGCGTTGCCGCCCAGCACGATCAGGTCGGCGAGCGAGACCCGCACGTCATCCGATCGCGAGCCGTTGAACTCCTCCTGAATCGCTTCGTAGGTCGAGAGCACCGTCTCGAGCTGATCCGGCTCGTTGACCTCCCAGCTCCGCTGGGGTTCGAGGCGGATGCGGGCACCGTTCGCGCCGCCGCGCTTGTCGCTGTCGCGGTACGTCGACGCCGCCGCCCAGGCGGTCTTGACCAGCTGAGAGACCGAGAGCTCCGACGCGAGGATCTCCTCTTTGAGTTCGGCGACCTCCTCGTCGCCGATCAGGTCGTAGTCGGCGTCGGGGAGCGGGTCCTGCCAGATCATCTCCTCGTCGGGCACCTCCGGGCCGAGGAGCCGTTCCGGCGGGCCCATGTCGCGGTGGACCAGCTTGTACCACGCCTTCGCGAAGGCGTCCTGGAACTCGTCGGGGTTCTCCTGGAAGCGCTCCAGGATCTCCCGGTAGTCCGGATCCCGCTTCAGGGCGACGTCCGTCGTCAGCATCATCACGTCTTCGTTCTCTGCGGGATCCGCGACGCCCGGCGCGGCCTCGTCGAGTTCGCCGTCCTGCGTGGTCCACTGCCACGCGCCGCCGGGCCCCTTCTCGGGCCACCACTTGTAGTTCAGCAGGTTGTCGATGAAGCCGGTGTCCCAGCGGGTCGGTGCGGACGTCCACGGCCCTTCGATTCCGCTGGTGATCGTGTCGGGACCCGTGCCGTCGCCGTACTCGTTCTCCCAGCCGAGGCCCTGCTGCTCGATGGGGGCCGCTTCGGGCTCGGCGCCGACGTGCTCGTCGGGGTCGTCGGCGCCGTGGACTTTCCCGAACGTGTGTCCGCCGGCGATGAGCGCGGCCGTCTCCTCGTCGTTCATCGCCATCCGGCCGAACGACTCTCGAATTCGTTCCGCCGCCGCCTCAGGATCCGGTTCGCCGTCCGGCCCTTCCGGATTCACGTAGATGAGCCCCATCACGGTGGCGCCCAGGGGTTCCTCGAGTTCCCCGGCGTCGCTGAACCGATCGGATTCCTCCATCTTGTTCTCGGGCCCCCAGTAAACCGACTTGTCGGGCTTGAAGTCGTCCTCGCGTCCGCCGCCGAAGCCGAACGTCTCGAATCCCATCGACTCCAGCGCGACGTTCCCGGCCAGGATCATCAGGTCGGCCCACGAGAGTTGCTGGCCGTACTTCCGCTTGACCGGCCAGAGCAGACGACGCGCCTTGTCGAGGTTCGCGTTGTCGGGCCAGCTGTTGAGCGGCGGGAGGCGCTGTCGACCCCCGTCGGCGCCCCCGCGGCCGTCGCTGGTTCGGTACGTGCCGGCGCTGTGCCAGGCCATCCGAATCATCAACGGCCCGTAGTGGCCGTAGTCCGCCGGCCACCACTCCTGGGACGTCGTCAACACGTCTTCGATGTCCGCCTTCACTTCGTCGAGGTCGAGTTGCTCGAACTCCTCGGCGTAGTCGAACTCCTCGCCTCTCGGATCGACCTGCTCGCCGTTCTGATCGAGAATCTCCAGATCCAGCTGATTCGGCCACCAGTCTTGGTCAGAACCTATCATCATCAGGCAGTTGTTACCTTCGCCTATTAAGATTGTCTAACTCGGAAAGGAAGTCTTCTTTATGACCAAACGAATCTTATACATCTATAAATTTTTGTTAGTGTGGTTCGCGCCGTGCCCGCAGCACAACCGCCGGAAGACGTCACCGATTGCGGGTTGCAACGAGGCCAGCGATTCGGCCGCCCCGAGCGTCAGTACTCGTCCGGTGACGGCGCGGCGGCGGGACCCGCTATTCCTCCTCTTCGGGCGTGTCCGGGGCATCCGCGTCGATCCGCCGACTGACGTCGACCTGGTAGTTCTCCAGTATGTCTCGGCCGAGCAGGACGGGGTAGTCCATGTGGCTGCGGTCCTCGACGCTCGCCGTGACCGTGTGCTGGTTCCCGCCGACGCCGACGACGACGTCGACGACCGGCCTGCTCTTTGCCGTCTTGCTGCTTCCGGACCTGATCCGGGTGATCGACTTGATCGGTCCGGCACCGATGTCGGCCGCGAGGCTGGTGTCGATACTCGTCCGCGTCGCGCCGGTGTCCGACTTCGCGAGGACGGACTTCGAACCGCTGGTCCCCGCGAGAACGACCTCCTCCGTGTACCCGATCACCGACGGTTCCGCTTCCGATATCGACGACTCCGGCGGTCGCGCCGACGGCTGGGAATCGTCGAGGACGGTCGACAACTCCGCTACGCGGTCCGGATCGACCTCGCCGCCGGCGCGCTCGATCGCGAGTCTGGCGATAGTGGGTGCGGGACTGATCCCGGTTGCCTGGTAGAGGCCCTTGAATCCCGCTGTGGGGTTCACCTCGAGGACGAACCAGCCGTTGTCGCTCTCGACGAGATCGACGCCCGCGTAGTCGAGCCCGACGGCATCGGCGGCGCGACGCGCCATCTCGCGGGCTTCCTCCGGAAGCTCGTCCGTCGCGTTTTCGACGGATCCGCCCAGGGCGACGTTCGTCCGCCAGTCGTTGTCCGGTGCGTACCGGTACATCGCGCCGACGATATCGCCGTCGACCACGTAGACCCGGATGTCGCGGTGGCGCTCGTCTTCGCGATCGATGAGTTCCTGCAGGAACGCGTACCTGTTCCCGACTTTCGCGTTGACCGGGTCGTCCGGGCCGATCTTCCAGGTTCCGCCGCCGTGCGTCCCGATCGCGGTCTTGTAGACGGCCTCTTCGCCGTAGTTCTTCCGGGCCCTGTTGAGCCCCTCGTTGCTGAGCGAGAGGGTGACGTTCGGCGTCTGGACGTCGTTCGCCGCGAGGGCCGTCGCCGTCGAGAGCTTGTGGACTGCCGTCAGCACTGCCGCGGGCTCGTTGAGCATGGGGACCAGCCCGGAGAACGTGTTCGCGAGGCCGAGTTCCTCGCAGGGTTGTTCGGTGTTCGACAGCAGCATCCGGTTCGCGATCACGTCGACGTTCGGTTCGAGCACGACGCTGCCGTCGGTGACGCTGATCGTCGTGTTCTCGGCCCGGAGCCACTCGGTGTCGTGGCCGAGGGCCTCGACTGCGTTGAGTATCGCTTTCGTTTCCTTGCTGGTGTGCAGACTCAATACCCCGACAGTAACGGGATCGGCGGCCATACTATTTCGACGACGACTGTGCGGATAAGTATTAACACTTACCCGTAGGCCTGCCCCGTATTTGTCGGATATCTATCAGTTCTCCATCAGGTAACGACCGATCGGACCTGCTGGGGATCGACCAGACCGCTCACGACGGCGAGGACCGCCCACGTGAGGGTCCCGACCCCGATCGCGGCGACGAGCATGGCCAGATTCGAGATCAGCGGGGTCACGAGCAGGACGGCGACGGCCATCACGCCGGTGATGGCACAGATCAGGCCGATCCGTCGCGCGAGGCGTGAGACGCGAAGCGAGAGTTCGCTGTGGACGATGTAGAGGTTCACCGCCACGTAGAACGAGTGCGTCGCGACCGTCGCGGCCGCGGCTCCGACCACGCCGATCGTCGGGATGAGCACGAGGTTCAGCCCGAAGTTCGCGGTCGATGCCGCACCCTTCGCGATCGCCCGCGAGCGAGCGCGGCCGAGGTAGTCCAGTCCGTCGCTCGTCAGGTTGGTGATCGCCATGAGGACGACGAAGCCACAGAGGATCTGCAGGACCGGCACGGCGCCGCTGTAGTCCGGGCCGAACACCATCGTGACGAAGGGATCGGCGACGATCGCGAGCCCCACTGCCGCGGGAATGTAGAACAGCATCGTCTGCTCGAGCGAGGTCTCGTAGATCTCCCGGGCCTCGTCGAGTTGGCCCGCCGCTTTCTGCTCGGCGAAGTTCGGCGAGATCGTAAAGCCGAGCGACTCCGCGGGGGCGAGCACGAAGTCGGTGATCTGTTTCCCGAGGGTGTAGAACGCGACCGCGACGGGCGAGAGGAAAAAGCCGACGAGGACGACGTCGATCCGCTTGTCGATGACGTTGGCGCTCCGCGTCGCCGTCAGCGGAACGCTGTACTCGAGCAGCCGCCGCGAGAGCCCTTCCTCGTACTCGATCGCGGGCTCGTAGTCTCGATAGAACTCGAGATAGATGATGGTCATGCCGACGGCGGCCGCGACCGTGTACCCCACGATGTAGCCGAGGAATGCGCCGAGCGCGCCCAGTCCGAGCAGGGCGAAGGCGACCGCGAAGAGCAGCCGTCCGGCCCCGCTGATCGCCTTGACGGTCGCGCTGTAGCCGAGGTGGTTGAACCCCTGGAGCGCGATCTGCGTGAAGGTGCTAAACGAGAAGACCACGACGTAGAGCACGCCGGCCGCGAGAAACGGCGCGACGTCCGGATCGCGCAACAGGATCGCGATCCGTTCGTGGAACACGAACAGCGAGCCCGCCACGACTGAGAGCAAGACGAGTTTGAACGCGATCGTCGTGCGCAACAGGTGCGGTATCTGTCCCGGGTCCGCCTCGCGATACTCCGAGATGTACCGCGCGGCGGACTTGCCCAGCCCGAGATCCGCGAACAACTGGACGATCGCGAGGATGCCGATCGCCCAGTAGAGCGCGCCGTAGCCGTCCGGTTCGAGTAGGTACCGCGCGAGGAGAAACATCAGGAGCGCGCTCGAAAGCATGTAGACGGCTCGAGCGACGAGCGTTGCCTTGAATCCGTGAACGATGTGGTCCTGTCTACTCATTCGAATGCACTGTGACGACTGCGGGACTCGCGAGCGGCCGACTGGGAGTCGATAGTACCCGTCGATCCGATGGATCGAGCGAGTGTGCAATTGTAATGCAGCCCGAACGCGCGTAATGCAGTCACAACAGCCGCGATCCCGGCGAGATCGCCGTCTCAGGGGTGCCGTAACGTCCACCTACACTGGACGAATCCGGAGCGAAAGACCGGACGTAGAACGCGGATCGGACGGGTCGCTGGCGGCGTCGCTGTGTCGATCGCGATCGGATAGATCGGAGAACGGAACGCACCGGGGCCGGTCAGAGGTACGACGAGTCCCACCGGGTCGCCTTCCGGCGGTTGCCACAGACGTTACACTGGATGCGACCCATGGTGTCCATCGCGTTGTCGAGGGAGTCGCAGTTCCCGCAGAACCAGCCGTAGAGGTCCTCCTGGTCCGGCGTCTCGTAGGCGACGTAGAACGGCGACTTGGAGCCGCGGGCGGCTTCGCCGTAACTGACGTAGATCGTCTCGTCGTCGACCGCGAGTTCGTCGATCGCGCTCCACTCCTCGCCGCTCTCGATGTCGCCTTCGACGTAGACGTTCTCGGTGAACGTCTCGTCGCCGATCCCGACCTCGCGCTGGTCGGCCTGCTGAAAGCCGTGATCCGCGTAGAACTCGTTGCCGCCCTCGTTGTCCGCGAGGACGAACCCCTGAATCTGGTCGGCGCCCTTCTCCAGCAGTTTCTCGCGCGTCCGAACCAGGAGGCGCACGCCCGTGCCTCCCCCGCGGTGGTCGGGATCGATGTGCAGCCAGAGGATCTGGCCCGTGCCGTATCGCTGCCCGACCAGTTCGCTCTGGGAGAACCCGACGATCTCGCCATCGCGCTCGACGACGAGGAAGAGCGCGTGTTCGTCCGCGAGCGCGTCGGTCAGGGCGTCCTCGTCGTACCACTGGTCGACGGCGTCCGCGATCGTCTCCTCGTCGAGAAAGTCCGTGTACGTGGAGTTGAGAGAGTCGGACGCGATCGACCGGATCTCGTCGACGTCGGCCTCGGTTGCCTCGCGTATCTCCATGCGCGGCTATAGCACGCCATCGTACTAAACGTATGCCCAGCGGGTTACATTCGCCCCGATTTCCGATCGGCTCTCGTCGATCCGATTCGGTGGAGCGATTCGTCCACCGACCGGAAACGTTCTCAGTGCTGCCGCCCGACCACCGTGTATGAGCGACGCGGACGATCCGCCGATCGGCGGGAGCGACTCCGATCCCATGAACGACGCGTTCACGTACAACGGGGGCCGGGTCGATCCCGGCGAATCGGCCAACATCCGCTACGGCATCAGCGAGACCTACCTCGGTGACCCCGTCAGGATTCCGGTGACGGTGATCAACGGCGAACACCCCGGTCCGACGATGTTTCTCTCGGCGGCCGCCCACGGCGACGAACTCAACGGCATCGAGGTCGTGCGCGAGGTCGCCCACGACTGGGACCACTCGGACCTGCACGGAACCCTCGTCTGTATGCCGGTGATGAACGTTCCCGGCTTTCTCGCCCAGGAGCGGTACCTGCCGATCTACGATCGGGACCTCAACCGATCGTTTCCCGGCCGCGAGGGATCGACGAGCGCCAGACGGATGGCCCACCGTATCTTCACGAACTTCATCGAACCCTGTGATCTCGGTCTGGACTTTCACACGTCCACGCGCGGCCGGACCAACATGCTCCACGTCCGGGCGAACATGGACGATCCGCTGGTCGAACGCCTCGCCTACGCGTTCAGTTCCAACGTCGTCATCGCGGGCGAGGGACCCTCCGGGACGCTCCGCCGCGAGGCGACGGTATCCGGCGTACCGACGATCACGATCGAGATGGGCGAAGCCCACCGCTTCCAGCGTGCCCTGATCGATCGGGCGCTGACGGGAGTCGCGAGCGTTCTCGCCGAGTTCGGCCTCCACCCCGACTCCTCGGTCCACTGGCCCGGGTGGCGAACCGTCATCAACGACGACGACGAGAAGACGTGGCTGCGGGCGGACGCGGGCGGTATCGTCGACATGAAGCGCGGTCGCGGCGCGCTCGTCGAGGAAGGGGAGGTGATCTGTACGATCACGAACCCGTTCAAGGAGGAAGACGACATCGTCACGGTCGAGGCACCCTTTACCGGGCTGATCGTCGGCGTGCTCGAGAATCCGGTGGTGTACCCCGGGAACCCGCTCTGTCACCTCGTGGGCCTCTCGCCGGACACGCACACCGCGCTCGAACGCGAGCGGACGGTCGAGCAGTCCCGCGAGCAGTTGCGGGGGTGAGAGTCAGCAGGGGCAGAGTCGTTGGGTGGGAGTCAGCAGTTGCGGGGGCAGAGTCGTAGTCGTCATCGTTTCGCGCGGGTGCGCGCGGTGACGCCGTTTCGATGCCACGACCGGCGCACGGGACGGTCTACTACACCATCTGACAGGTTGACGTTCAGTTCCCGAACCGATTCGGTTTGGGAGCCAGGAATTACTGACTTTCGAGTACCAACTGTCGTCGGAAACGGGGAAATCGGCGCGCCAAAAGTAACTTCTATACCTCCACGCTCAAACCCTCCACATGAGCGCATGAGTCAGTCTTACAATCGCGGTCTCATCGAGGACTTCGGTCGCTGGAAGGAGTTCTCGGCCGGCATGTGGGCGTGGATCTTCCACAAGTTCACCGGGTGGATCCTGATCGGTTACCTGTTTACCCACATCGCCGTGTTGAGTACCGCCATCGGCGCAGCGGGAGATGCATCGGCGATCCAGGCGGAGACCGACGTCTACACGACGACGATCCAGGGGCTCGAGGAACTGTTCATCGTTCGGATCATGGAGGTCGGCCTGCTCGCGGTGGCCGTCTTCCACATCCTGAACGGGCTTCGCCTGCTGATGGTCGACCTCGGCGTTGGCCTCGAGGCACAGGACAAGAGTTTCTACGCGTCGCTGGTGCTGACGGGCGCGATCACCGTCGCCAGCGTTCCGACCTTCATGGTGGGGGTGTAACGATGGCGGAACGATACTCTTCCTTTACCCCTGGCGGGACGGGATGGCTCCTCCAGCGGATCACGGCGGCGTTTCTGGTGGTCGCTCTCGCGTTCCACTTCTTCCAACTACACTTCGTCAACCACGCGGCGGACGTAACCTTTGCATTGACGCAGGGCCGAATGGAGAACGTCGGATACTTCCTGACGATGGTGCTGTTCCTGATCGCCGGGGCCTTCCACGGCCTCAACGGCGTCTACAACGCCCTCGTCAACCAGGGGCTGGAAGGCACCCAGAAGAAGGTGGTGCTGGCCGTGCTGGTCGTCGCAGGCGTCGCACTCGTCGTGCAGGGACTCTACGTCGCGATCGCTATGGCGGGATGGTAACATGAGCACGCAACAACCCGAACCCGAGACGCAGGAAGCACCGGAAGACCCGGAGATGAAAGGCGCGGAGTCGCCGGTCGACGAACGAGAGAAAGAGGGCGGCATGGTCGACCAGACGTCGGTCGACGACGCCGACCTCGAGGGAGAGACGGTACACATCAAGGTGTTCCGGTACGACCCCGAAGTCGAGGCGAAGCAGGAACCGCGCTTCGACGACTTCCACGTCCCCTTCGAGAAGGGGATGACCGTCCTCGACGCGGTCATCTACGCCCGCGACGAGTACGACTCGTCGCTGACCTTCCGACACTCCTGTCGGCAGGCCGTCTGTGGCTCCGACGCCTTCTTCGTCAACGGCAAGCAGCGGCTGGGCTGTAAGACCCAGATCGCGGACCTCCAGCAACCGGTCCGCATCGAACCGCTCCCACACCAGGAGGTCGTCAAGGACCTGGTCGTCGACATGGACCACTTCTACGACCAGATGCACGCCGTCGAGCCGTACTTCCAGGACGAGGACACGCCCGACGCGAGCGACCTCGAAGAACAGCGCCAGTCCCGCGAGAACCGCGAGAAGGTCAAGATGTCCACGCGCTGTATCTGGTGTGGCGCGTGCATGTCCTCGTGTAACATCGCGGCCGGCGACAACCAGTACCTCGGACCGGCGGCGATCAACAAGGCCTACCGGTTCACGATGGACGAGCGCGAGAGCGAGGAGATCAAAGAGCACCGACTCCGCATTCTCGAGCAGGAACACGGCGTCTGGCGGTGCCAGACCCAGTTCTCCTGTACCGAGGTGTGTCCGAAAGACATCCCGCTCACCGAGCACATTCAGGAGCTCAAGCGGGAAGCCGTCAAGAAGAACCTGAAATTCTGGTAATCTATGTACGAACACGACGTTATCGTGGTCGGCGCCGGCGGCGCCGGCCTCCGGGCTGCGATCGCAGCGCACGAAGCGGGCGCCGACGTGGCGATCGTCACGAAACTGCACCCCGTCCGCAGCCACACCGGCGCAGCGGAGGGCGGAATCAACGCGGCGCTCCAGGAGGGCGACGACTGGGAACTGCACGCCTACGACACGATGAAGGGGTCGGACTACCTGGGCGACGCCCCGGCGGTCGAGACCCTCGCGCAGGACGCCCCCGAGGAGACGATCACCCTCGAACACTGGGGGATGCCGTTCTCCCGGGAGGACGACGGACGGGTCTCCCAGCGACCGTTCGGCGGCCTCTCGTACCCGCGGACCACCTACGCCGGCGCGGAGACCGGCCACCACCTGCTCCACGTGATGTACGAGCAGGTCGTCAAGCGCGGCATCCAGGTCTACGACGAGTGGTACGTGATGAACCTCGCGACGAGCGACGAACCGGACCCGAACGATCGGGAGTGTCACGGCGTCGTCGCCTACGACGTCCAGTCCGGGAAGGTCGAGGGGTTCAAGGCGAACCAGGGGGTCGTCCTCGCGTCCGGCGGACCCGGTCAGGCCTTCGATCACACCACCAACGCGGTCTCCTGTACCGGCGACGGACACGCGATGGCCTACCGTGCGGGCGTCCCCCTCGAGGACATGGAGTTCATCCAGTTCCACCCCACGTCGCTCCCCTCCACGGGAGTCCTCATCTCCGAGGGCGTCCGCGGTGAGGGCGGCATCCTCTACAACAGCGAGGGCGAACGCTTCATGTTCGAGCACGGCTACGCGAACAACTCCGGCGAACTCGCCAGCCGCGACGTCGTCGCCCGCGCCGAACTCACCGAGGTCGCCGAGGGTCGGGGCGTCGACGACGAGTACGTCCACCTCGACATGCGCCACCTCGGGGAAGAGCGCATCATGGACCGCCTCGAGAACATCCTGCACCTGGCGGAGGACTTCGAGGGCGTCGACGGCCTCGTCGAACCGATGCCGGTCAAGCCAGGCCAGCACTACGCGATGGGCGGGATCGAGGTCGACGAGAACGGGCAGAGCTGCATCGACGGCCTCTACGCGGCCGGCGAGTGCGCCTGCGTCTCCGTCCACGGGGGGAACCGCCTCGGCGGGAACGCCTTGCCGGAACTGATCGTCTTCGGCAAGCGGGCCGGCCGCCACGCCGCCGGCGAGGACCTCGGCAAGGCCCAGATCAGGACGGGCTACGGCGACGACGTCGAGGACGAGACCGAGACCGAGTTCCCGGTGACGCCCGGCAACGCCGGTATCGACACGAGCGACGGCGTCGCCGCCGACGGGGGCGTCACTGCGGACGCCGAAGGCCTGCTCGAGCGCGCCGTCGAACGGGAGCGCGCTCGCGTCGATCGGCTCATGGACAAGGACACGGGGGTCCAGCACGCGGAGATCCGCCAGAAACTCCAGAACGCGATGACCGACTACGTCAACGTGTTCCGCACCGAAGACGGCATCCGGAAGGCGCTGAAGATCATCCGCGAGTGCCGCGAGGAGTACCAGGACGTCTACGTCGACGACCCCTCGCGGACGTTCAACACGGACCTGCAGATGACCTACGAGACGCGGAACCTGATCGACGTCGCCGAGACGATCGCGATCGGCGCGCTCGTGCGCAACGAGTTCCGCGGCGCCCACTGGCGCCAGGAGTACCAGGAACGCCGCGACGACGAGTGGCTCAAGCACACGCTCGTCTCGTGGAACGACGGCGAGCCGTCGGTCTTCTACCGCCCCGTCATCCTCGAGGGCCAGGAGAAGACCTACGAGCCGAAAGAGCGCAGTTACTGACGCATTTCGGCCACCGTTTCGATCGTCGTTTGGCTTCGCTTGCGATCGACGTCGGCAGAATTATACTTCGGTGCAGGCCATCTCTGGTCGATGAGCGACGACAGAATCGTTCGCCGACTGAACGTCGTTATCGGACTCCTCCTCGTCATCATCGTCCTGCAGATCCGGGCGTTCGTACCACCAGTCGTGTTTCCCGTCGGCGTCGCGATTCTCGTTCCTGCGGCGATCCTGCTGGTTATTTGGGTCCTGGCGAAGGGGTCGCTCGCGATCGAGTCGTCCTGACCGGGGCCTCCGCTGTCGTTACGCGCCGAGTACGTCGAGTAAATCGATCCCGACGTCCAAGTGGTCGATCAGCTTGTACCCGACGTAGATCCCGATAATTCCCACGATACCGGGGAGTTCCGGCGGCGCCGGAATCGGGACGTTGAGAAAGCGAAACAGGACCCCCGTGGCCAATCCGGTCAGGAGCGCGAGGAGAGTAACGTGCGTCGACATCGTTCTCGTGCTCACTCGCAGCGTCGGGTACAAAAGCGCCTCGCCTGCCGGGTAGGGGCGCGTTAGCACCCATCGCGCACTATCGTATCACCGGTCGAAACGATCGGTGAAGGCAGAAGGTATACCTGTCAGCGACGGAATCTCTCGGTATGGGTTCGTCACCATCACCGGGGACAGACGTCTCGGTTCCCGCGGAACTCGATTCCGCGCGCGGCAAACTGGTCTATCTCTACGTGGCGCTCAACGACGGCGCGACGGCCGAAGAGCTCCGGGAACACCTCGATCTCAGTCGCGGTGTCGTCCTCTCGATTACCGGGACCCTCCGCGACGAGGGCCACCTCGAACGAACCGACGACGGGTTCGAGATCGCCTGAGCTGTCGTGTCGATCGACTGACGCGCGACCCCCAACCTGTTGGCCGGGAGCGAGATGCACCGCAGCGAGTGGTGCGTCCCGCGACCCGACGGAAGAGCGAGCCCTTCCGAGCATCGCGGACCCTTTGGGTCCCCTCAACGGGGGAGGGCAGGGTAGTTCACAGCTCGATCCGTTCGACGAGTTGCTCGCGGTTCTCGTTCGTGTTGACCGCGACGATCCGGATCTCGTCCTCGAGGCCGGAGCCCCGGAGTTTGGCCTTGAGCAGGTTGTCGACCTGGTAGACGCCCGCGGCGTTGGTCATGGCGATCTCGACCATCACGGGGCGGGTGTCGCCCTCCTGGAGCGAGACGCGGCTGATCGCCTGGCTCGAGAGGGTGTTGATGCCGCGCCCGCCGTGTTCGTATGGGATCCGCGATCGGCCGCTCTCCATGTCGAGCGCGTCGGCGACCCGGATGACTCCGGCCTCGGTCGTCAGGGGGTTCTCGGCGGTGTGGTGACAGAGGATGGCGTGGAGGACTTCGCCCTTGACGCGGACCTGCTCGGCGACGTCGTAGAACTCGGGCAGGACGCGATCGAGGATGTCGGCCGCGAGCGGAATCGAGTAGTAGACGTGCTCGTCGCGGTGGACGACGTGGCCGACGTCGTGGAGGGTGGCCGCCAGCGCGATGATGACCGACTCGTCTTCCTCCGCGAGTCCCTGCTGGCGCGCGCCGTTGAAGTCGACGTCACCGGCTTTCAGCAGGTCGTACAGGCAGAGCGCGCGGTTGCGGACGATCTCGATGTGCTTTTTGCCGTGATCGTTGTATCGCATCCGATCGACGGCGTTGACGTTCTGGGCCTCGAGATAGGTCTGGATCTCCTCGTCCTCGTCGATGAACGCGAGGACGCGATTGAGTTTCTCGTCGGGGAAGGGGTGGTCGTCGTCAGGGTCGTAGATGCGGCCGGAGGACTCAGTGTCGGCAGAATCGCTCATGAACACACCTCGGCTGCCGGCTAAAAAAGCCCTGCGACGCCGGCGATCAGGCTGCGTCCGCGACCGCCTGTTCGACCTCGTCGTACTCGGGTTCGACGCCGGGGTCGTCGCTGACCCACGCGTAGGAAATCTCGCCGCCGCCGTCGACGACGAACACCGATCGTTTGGCGACGCCGTAGACGCCGAGGTCGGCGAAGTCCATCTCGACGTCGTAGTCGTCGACGATCTCCTTGTTGTAGTCGCTGATGAGGCCGAACTCGAGGTCGTTCTGCGCGCGGAACTCGTTCAGGGTGAACGGGGAGTCGCGACTGACCCCGTAGACGGTCGCGTCGAGGTCGTCGAACGCCGCGAGGCGGTCCTGGAACTCGCACATCTCGGTGGTACAGACGCTGGTGAACGCGCCCGGGAAGAACGCCAGGACGAGCGGGGCCTCGTCGAGGCGGTCCGAGAGGGTGAACGACTCGATGTCGCCGGTTGCAAGCGGTGCGGTGAAGTCCGGAGCGTCGTCGCCAGTGGTTACCATCGTCGGATCATTACGGGTAACTCGGAAAGACAGTTTCGTTCGCGGAACAACGCGCCCGGCGGGCCGCCGATCGATTCACCATCCGGGCCGGACGTATCGGGACCGGTGAGTCAGAGGAGGGGCCTGGCAACCCGGAGGAAGGTATCACGCCGACGATTTCAGGGACGAGACTGAAGGCCGTCTGTTGGGTCATATCCACCAGGGTATGGTAACCAATGGACGTCACCGGCGACCGGTCGAACCCGACGACCGAGAGGGCACACACTGTGGCCACAAGAAGCGATCGGCCACGGATCAACGACTGGGATTGTGTTACGCCTGTCGCGAGACGAGGCGCACGAGCGACGAGAACTGGGTCTGACCGACCGCTGTGGCGATCGGATCGCCCGACGGCAGACCGTTCAGGCCGCTTCCGGGCCCGGGATCGCACCTGAAAGGGAGTCGATAGGACGGCGATAATCGGGGTGGTGCGTCGACCCGAAAGTCGTCGAGAGACCTTGTTCTCAGGGCGGAAGGTGTTTGATTCGGGTAGTGTCAGGCTGCTCGCTCCAAAAAGGTTATAATTGCCAGTCGGTAAGCCACGCATAGAGATGGTAGCCGAAATTGCACCGCTGTTCATCCCCGGCGCACCCGGGGGTCCGGAACTGCTGATCATCCTTTTCATCGCCATCTTGCTGTTCGGGGCCAACAAAATCCCGAAACTGGCGCGCTCGACCGGCGAGGCGATGGGTGAATTCCAGAAGGGGCGTGAAAAGGTCGAAACGGAACTCGAAGAGATGCGTGAATCCGGATTCGAAGAGGACGAGGAAGAAGACGACTTCGTCGACACCGAACCGGTCACCAGCGAGGAAGAGACCGAAACCGAGACCGAAACGGAAACCAACTGAGTTTTTCCGGGGCGTGTGGCCTAGCGGAGAGGGCAGGAGGTTCCTAACCTTCTGATCGCGGGTTCGAATCCCGTCACGCCCGTTATCGGGTGAGCGATAGCGAAGCCGATAACTGATCGTGCGGGAGTCGAATCAGGGAGTGAAGCGAACGCGGAACGACCGCGGTTCGAATCCCGTCACGCCCGTTCTGCGAGGAGCGGACGCGACGAGCGAACGGGCCCGGAGATTCGAACGAGAGAAGACGCGCGCAACGAAGTGAGCACGTCTTCGCGTAGTTCGAATCCCGTCCACGCACAGTCACCGATCGCCGCGAGCATCGAATCGATCGGACGGGTTATGGAGCACCGGAGCCGATCGATCTCCGGGAGAGTCACGAACGTCCGGAGCGATCGCCGACCGATTCGGTGCCGGAGGAGCTGATCGCTGTAGCAGACGCATTACTAACCCATCTCTCGGTGGGTGATTCCCTAACCGAATGAAACGGCGCAGATACGTTGCCGTGGCGGCAACGCTCTCGATCGGTGGCTGTCTGGGGACGGGTGGCGATGCGGGAGGGAACGAGACCACCGACGGGACGAGTGATTTCGACGCCGACGCGGATCCCGTGGCCGTCGAGGCAGGTACCTACGACGACTTCGAGACGCTCGAGGAGTGGCTCGTCGCGGGTGGATCGCTCGAGGCGGACGGGGAGCGGGCCGTCTCGGGATCGCAGTCGGGTCGGGTCACGACGAGCGAGACCGCCGATCGAGTCAGCGTCGTCTACGCTCCGGGCCAGCCGCTCGACGTGACGGGATACGCGCCCGGACTGGCGGTCGCGGCCGAACGGGACCTCGTCCTGCGTCTGCGGCTGCACGACGCGGCGGGTGACTTCGTCGAGTACCGAACGCGCGTCGTGGGCGGGCTGCCGTTCGATCGCCGGCAGTTCGGGATCGATCGCGTCGTCGGTGAGCCGTCCATAGACGAGGTGAGACGAATCGAGATACTGCGACACACCGGTGACGGGCCGTCCGACCTGTGGATCGACGACCTCCACTTCGTTCCCCGGCCCGATCCGGGGGCGGTGATGGTCCACTTCGACGGGGGGTACGAAACGGACTCCACGCGGGCCCTCCCGATTCTCGCGGAGCACGACGTCCCCGCAACGACGTTCGTCACGCCCGATCGGCTCCGCACGAACCCGCGTCACGAGGGTGACCGGTTGACGATATCACAGGTCGAGACGCTCGCGAACGCCGGCTGGACGATCGGGAGTCACGCGGCCCGCGGACTCGCGCTCACCGACGTGGCCGACGCGCGGGCCGACGTCGACGGCGCAGTGCGGTGGCTCGCGGCGAACGGCTACGACGAGGGTGCGCGATACTTCTCGTATCCGGCGGGCCAGTACGACGCGGCGAGCTACGGCCTCGCCGCCGAATATCACGATCTCGCGTTTGCGGGCGGCGGTGTCGCCCACGGTCACGTCACCGATCCACACCGGATCCCGCGTGTCGTCCATCCCGACGCCGAGACGGCCCGCGACGCGATCGACCTGACGGTAGCCCGTGGCGGAATCACCTCGTTCGTCTTTCACGAACTCGACGCCGACTCGGAAGCCGTGCTCGTGGACCTCGTCGATCGAATCGTCGAGCACGAATCGGCCGGCGACCTCTCGATCGTCACGCCCGAGGACCTGTCGGCGGAGTACCGCTATCGGCCGAATCAGTGACCGGCGACCGATCTGTCGTCGGAAACGGTATCGCGCCGCCCGTACCGGGACGTCAGTGACCGGCGACCGATCTGTCGTCGGAAACGGTATCGCGCCGCCCGTACCGGGACGTCAGTGACCGGCGCCGGACCGTCTGTTCGGCTGACCGAACCGGGTGACGGGCTCGAGTTCCGCCTCGTCGACGTCGTCGAAGGCGTGGCGGGCGATGACCCGGCGGTGGACCTCGTCGGCCCCGTCGACGATGCGGAACTGGCGGACCGACTCGTAGAAGTCCGACAGCGGGAGATCCTTGCCGATACCGTTCGCCCCGCAACACTGGACGGCGAGATCGATCGCGTCCTGGGTGACGTTGGCGGTGAAGACCTTGCACATCGAGACGGGCACCCGTGCTTCCTCGCCGGCGCTGATCCGATCGGCCGCGTCGCGGATCGCGGTCCGGGCAACGTGCAGTCGCGTCTCGGCATCGGCGATGCGGTGGCGGATGGACTGCTTGTCCGACAGCGCCGAGTCGAAGCCCTGCCGCTCGCTCGTGTAGGCCTTCGCGATGTCGAGCGATCGCTGGGCCATCCCCGAGAAGCGCATGCAATGGGTCAATCGCGCGGGGCCGAGTCGCTCCTGGGCGTGGACGAACCCCCGATTCAGTTCGCCGAGGAGGTGTTCTTCGGGAACGCGGACGTCGTCGTAGACGATTTCCGCGTGCGAGATGCCGTGTGCGCCACCACCCATGTGTGGGACGTTTCGGACGACCTCGACGCCGTCGGCGTCCGCGGGCACGATGAAGATCGAACACCCCTGGTAGGGGTGAGCGTCCTCGTCGGTCCGGGCCAGGACGAACAGAACGTCGGCCTCGACACCCTGGGTCGTCCACCACTTGTGGCCGTCGATGATCCACTCGTCGCCGTCCTTCTCGGCGGTGGTCTGGATCATCTTCGGATCGGAGCCGGCCCCCTGCATCGGTTCCGTCATCGAGAACCCCGATCTGATGTCGCCCGCGACGAGGGGATCGAGGTACTGCTCCTTCTGGAGGTCGTCCCCGGCGAGTTCGAGCAGGTGCATGTTCCCCTCGTCCGGCGCGTCGACGCGCATCGCCACCGGGCCGAGCAGGCTCCGGCCGGCTTCCTCGAAGACCGGGAGTGCGTCGCGGAAGTCGATTCCCATCCCGCCGTGCTCCTCGGGGATCTGTGGCGCGTAGACGTCGTACTCGCGTGCGGCTTCGCGGAGTTTCGTAATCGTCCCGCTCGAGACGGCCATCCCACCGGGACGCTCTCGCTCCATCGGGAGGACGACTTCCTCCATCAATTCGCGTGCGCGCTGAGCGAGTTCCTGGGCCTGCTCCGAGTCATCGTATCGCATATGCTCTCCTCGTTCGCGCGCTCGAAAGGTATATCTGCCGTTCCCACTCGGTAATTCTGATACCCAATATATTTATATATGGTTCCTATGAGTACTATCTTGGCTTACGATGTTAATATAACGGACCAGATTCCGTCCGGTGGAAGAACCCGGTATCGGCTCTCGATGGGAGAATCGAGGCCGAAATCCCTACCGTGCCGTCCAGCCACCGTCGGCCGCGACCACCTCGCCGGTGACGTAACTCGCCGCGTCGCTCGCGAGAAAGACCGCCGGGCCGGCGATCTCCTCGGGATCGGCGAACCGATCGAGCGGCGTCCGGTCGATGATCGACTGTCGGAGTCCCTCGTTGTCCCGGAGGTCGTCGGTCAGTTCCGTCGCGACGTAGCCCGGTGCGATCGCGTTGACCCGCACGTCGGGGGCCCAGTCGATCGCCACGCTCTTCGTGAGGCCGATGAGGCCGTGCTTCGAGGCGACGTAGGGGTGCTGGCGCGGCAGTCCGACAAGCCCGCCGACGCTGGCGACGTTGATCACCGCTCCGCCGTCGCTCTCGAGGAGGGCCTCGGCGGCGGCCGTCGTCACCTCGTAGGCACCGCTCAGGTTGACGTCGAGCACCCGATCGAGGCTCGCCGTCGAGACGTCTTCCGGGCGACCGAGCGCGTCGTCCGGGTTGAACCCGGCGTTGTTGACGACGATATCGACGCCGCCGAACGCGTCTGTCGTTCGATCGATGGCGTCCGCGACGGCGTCCGGATCGGTCACGTCAGCGGAGATGGCCAGCGCATCGCCGCCGTCGTCCTCGATTCGATCCGCTACGGTCTCGATTTCGGCCGTCGATCTGGCCACGGGGACGACCGTTGCCCCCGCGTTCGCCAGTCCGACGGCGATCGCGCGCCCGATTCCGCGTCCGCCACCGGTCACCAGTGCGACTCGTCCGGAGAGGTCGAAGAGATCACTCATCAGTCAACACCACGTCGATCCGTTCGCGTAATCCTTTCTTGTCGAACTTGCCGGTGGCCGTCTTCGGGATCGACTCGACGGGCCGTATCTCGTCGGGAAGCCACCAATCGGGTTGGTCGAGTTCGTCTGCGAGGTGGGACGCTAATTCGTCCTCGTCCGGGTCGGCTCCCTCCGCAGTCACGACGCAGGCGAGCGGGCGCTCCTGCCACTTCTCGTGGGGGACGCCGATCACCGCCGCCTCGACGACCTCTTCGTGGGCCATCAGTGCGTTTTCGAGTTCGATCGTGGAGATCCACTCGCCACCGCTCTTGATCACGTCCTTCGCCCGGTCGACGATTTCGACGTACCCGTCCTCGTCGACCGAGACGATGTCGCCGGTCTTGAGCCACTCGTCCTCGAAATCGGCTTTGGTGGCTTCTGGCCGATTGTAATACTCGGAGACGACCGTCGGGCCGCGAACCCAGAGTTCGCCGACGGCCTGGCCGTCCCACTTGATCTCCTCGCCGGCATCGTCTACGACGCACATCTCGAGTCCCGGAGAGAGCAGCCCCTGTTTCTTGCGTTTGTCGTACTTCCGGCTGCGGTCCCAGTCCGCCATCCGGGATTTAGGCCGGGAGACGGAACCGATGCTCATCGTCTCGGTCATCCCCCACGCGTGCTCCATTATGACGTCGAATTCGTCCTCGTACCGGCGCATGACACCCTCGGGGGCCGCGCTCCCGCCGACGACGATCCGGTCGAGGCTGGAGAGGTCGCCCCCGTGTTCGTCGACGTGTTCCAGAAGGTTGATCCAGACTGTCGGGACGCCAGCGGTCATCGTGACGTCCTCCCGCTCGATCAGGTCGAGCAAGTCGGCCGGTTCGGGCGACGGGCCGGGGTAAACCTGGGTCGCGCCAGCCATCGTCGCTGCGTAGGGAAACTCCCACGAGTTGACGTGGAACATCGGGACGACAGGCATCACGACGTCGTCCTCGGCGATGTTCAGCCCCGCGGGCGTCATTACCATCATCGCGTGGGCGTAGATCATCTTGTGGGTGTACTCGACGCCCTTCGGCCGCCCAGTGGTTCCGGACGTGTAGCACATCCCCGCGGGCAGGTCCTCTTCGAGATCGGGGAACTCGTCGTCCGCGATCGGGTCATGTTCCCCGAGCAGGTCCTCGTAGGCGATCGCGTCGACGTCGGTGTCGGGCACCGAGTCGTCCATGACGACGACCCGCTCGAGGGCAGGTCGGCCCAGAGTCGCTCGATCGTCTCGAAGGGGTCGCCCGGATCGACGAACAGGATATCGTCACCCGCGTCCTCGACGATGTGGACGATGTCGTCGTCGCCGAGCAGGACGTTTATGGTGTGCAACTGTGCCCCGGACAGCGGCACCCCGAAGTACGTTTCGAAGTGCCGGTGGTGGTTCCAGCCAAACGTCCCGATCCGATCGCCCTGCCCGAATCCGCGGGCGGACAGCGCGGCAACCAGCGATCGGACACGATCGCCGAACGCGTCGTAGGTGTAGTCGGTGATGCCAACGTGGGTTCGCGAGACGATTCGATTCTTCGGAAACAGGTTCGTCGGCCGCCAGAAGAACGGCCGGAGCGTCAGCGCTGTCATTGTCAGACGACTTCTTCGGGTGAGACTGCGAGGTACTTCTCGAGGAGATCCTCGCGGTTCTGGATCTCCTCGATCGATCCGTCGAACACGATCTGCCCAGTGTCGATGACGTACCCGCGGGTCGCCAGTTCGAACGCGAAGGCGACGTTTTGCTCCGAGAGCAGGACGGTCACGTCCTGGGAGACGACGTCCTGGAGCATCTCCCGGAGGTCGTCGACGATGACCGGGGCGAGCCCTTCGGTCGGTTCGTCGAGCAACAGCAGCGACGGTCGCTGGACCAGTGCACGAGCGACGGCGAGCATCTGCTGTTCGCCGCCGCTCAGGTTCTGGGCGTTGCTCGACCGCAGATCGTCGAGCATCGGGAACAGGTCGTACATCTCCTCGACCGGTTTCGGGTCGGCGGCGAGTTTGTGCGCGAGAACGAGGTTCTCCTGCACCGTCAGCGTCGGGAACACCCGCCGGTCTTCGGGGACGAGGGTGATCCCCCGTCCGTTGATCTCGTCCGGCGTAAGGCCGACGATGTCCTCGCCCCGGTAGACGATCGATCCACGGCGTGGCGGCGTTACGCCCATGATCGATCGCATCGTCGTCGTCTTCCCGGCGCCGTTGCGGCCGAGCAGCGCGACGACTTCGCCCTCCGCGAGATCGAGTGAGACGTCGTGGAGGACGTGGCTGTTTCCGTAGTACGTGTCGATGTCGTCGAGTTCGAGTACCGTCATACTGCTTCACTCCCCAGGTAGGCTTCCGTCACGCGTTCGTCGGCCAGGACTTCCTCGGGGTCGCCGTCGGCCAGTACCCCGCCCTCGGCGAGAACGACGATCCGGTCAGAGATGTCAGTGACGACGTCCATGTCGTGTTCGGTCACGACGAACGTCGCGTCGATGTCCTCGTTCAGTTCGTGAATGAGCGAAACGATTTCCTTCGTCTCGCTCGGATTCATTCCGGCCGTCGGCTCGTCGAGTAGGAACACCGTCGGTTCGATCGCGAGCGCGAGCGCGATCTCGACGGTCCGCTTTTCGCCGTGGCTGAGTTCGTCACACGGCGTTTCCGAGATATTCGTGAGGCCCGTGAGGTCGAGCAACTCGTCAACGTCCGCGTTGAGTTGCTCGTCTGCGGCCACAAGCGACCGGAAGTCCATCGTTCTGCCGTCGTGGCTGATCCGAGCGACCTGCAGATTCTCGCGGACCGTCAGCCCCTCGAAGACGTTCGTTATCTGGTAGGACCGCGAGAGGCCGCACTGTGCGACCTCGTGTGGCGGGGCGTCGGTGACGTCCCGGAGTTTGCCGTCTCTCCGCAACCAGATCGACCCGGCCGTCGGTTCGAGAACGCCCGTCAGTAGGTTGTAGAACGTCGTCTTCCCGGCCCCGTTCGGGCCGATGATGCTGGTGACGTCCTCTCGGTGAATCTCGAGCGAGACATCGTCGACTGCGACGAGGTCGCCGAACTGTTTGCGCAGGTCTTCGGTTTTGAGGACGGTCGTCATCGGGTCGCACCTCCGTGACCGATCGAGCGCACGCGATTCCACGCCGATCGGATTTTCGCAACGACTCGCTCGACGTTCCAAACGATCGCGTCCTTCGCTTCCCGGAGTTTCGTGGCGATCGAGTCGCGGACGAACGCGATCGCGGCGTCGGTGCCGTCGCGTTCGTACACCGACTGCACCTCGCGGAGCCAGTCGCGGAGCATGATCAGGCCACCGGCAGCGCCCTCCTTGAAGTAGAGGACGACGACGATGAGCATGAGCCCGAAGAAAAACTCCCAGTAGGCCTCGAGCGCGCCGAAGCGGCTGATCCCCCAGCGCACGTACAGGTAGACGAACGCGCCGATGATCGGGCCGCCGAAGTACGTCGCGCCGCCAATGACGGTGGCGACGACTGGAGTCGCGCTCTGGGTCCAGTGGGAGTGGGTGGGCGAGGCGACGCTCACGAGTCCCGCGATCAGGACGCCGGCGATTCCGACGAACACGGCCGAGAGAATGAACGTCATCCAGCGGTGGTACCGAACGTCGACGCCGAGGGCTGCCGCCCGGTCGGGGCTCTCGCGGATCGACTTGCAGATCGTCCCGAACGGCGAGTGGACGATTCGCCAGATCGCGTACGACGACGCGAGTACCGTCACGAGCGTCAAGTAGTAGTACGTCTGCCGATCGCCGAGTCTGATCTCAAGTCCGCCGAGTTCGATCGTGCCGAGCAGCACGAGGAGCCCGTCGGTTCCGTTGGTCAGTCCCCCGGGATCCTGGATGATGAGCGAGTAGCCGAGCATGCCGAACGCGAGCGTGATCAGTGCGAAGTAGATCTCTTCGAGGCGGACGGAGAGCCAGCCGACGGGGATCGCGATCGCGAGGACCAGCAGGACTCCGAAGAGGCCGCCGCCGGCGAACGTCACCAGCGGCGCGAGACCGCTGCCGACCGCGTCGGCGACCTCCGGCCGTAGCTCCGTAATGAAGATTGCGAGCCCGTAGGAGCCCCCGGCGTAGAACAGCGCATGACCGAACGAGAGGAGGCCGGTGTAGCCGTACAACAGGTTGAACGCGAGCGCGAATAGCGCGATGATGAGGAACTCGGTGAGCAGGTACACTTGGAACGAGGGGCCGAACCCGGCCAGGAACAGGCCAAGCAGTCCGAGCAGTACGAACCGCTCTGTGGTCCAGCCGTTCCGTACGGCCTCGTAACCGAACGATTCGATCCGTCCACTGATGCTGTCTTCTTGCGTTCTCATTCGCCGAACCCTCCGAAGAGTCCTTCCGGCCGAACCAGCAGGACGAGTACCATCGCGACGAACGGGATCGCGATGGACCCCGCTGCGATGAATTTCGGGCCCATCGCCTGCATCATGCCGACGAGCATCGCGCCCACGAACGCTCCCGACAGCGAGCCGAGGCCGCCGATGACGACGATGATGAACGCGTCGATGATGACCTGATCGCCGAGCGCCGGACTGATCGACTGCATCGGCGCGGCGAGCGCCCCGCCGAGTCCCGCGAGGAAGCTGCCGGCGAAGAACACCGCCGTGTACAGCCGCGGAACGTCGACGCCGAGCATCGAGGCCATCTCGCGATCGGACGACGTCCCGCGCACGAGCGCGCCGAAGTAGGTCTTCGTGATGAACACCCAGAGGCCGACCATCACGACGAGCGCCGCCCCGATGACGAACAGACGGTACGCGACGAACGTGCTGCCGCCGATCGGAATGGAGAAGTCGAGGAGGCCGGGGTATGCCATCCGATAGGGCTGGGACCCCCAGATCGACCGGACACCCTCGTGAATGACGAGGACGAACCCGAACGTGACGATCAGTTGGTCGAGTTCGCCTTCAAGTCGACCGTACAGCGGCCGAATGGCGATGACCTCGATGAGGACGCCGATCAGGCCGACTGCCGTCGCCCCGACGACGACGGCGAGCCAGAAGTTACCGACGTACTGGTTCGTCACGGCGAGCGCGACGTATGCACCGATCATGTAGAACGCACCGTGTGCGAAGTTGAGGACGCCGAGAACGCCGAATATCAGGCTCAATCCGACGGCGATCAGAAACAATCGACTCCCGAGGCTCAACCCGATAACGACGTCCGAAAGGCCGATAAACGCGGGCGTATTCATCGAGCGTCTCACACCCCCGAAGGGAGATCGGAGTCGCCGAGCGCGTCGTCGATTTCCTCAGGCGTAATCTCGTAGCGCTCGACCGGGTCGAGCACGTTGCTTTCCCAGTCGTCGTCGTAACTAACCGTGCCCCAGATCGAGGCCACAGTCGCCTGGTTCGTCTCCTCGTTGAACTGGTAATCGCCGACCGGTCCCGAGTGTTCCATCCCGGTGAATGTCTCCACGAGCGAATCGGGATCTGTGGATCCGGCCGATTCGATCGCCTCTTTGTACAGGTAGACCGCCCGATACGCACCTTCGGCGTTGTACGTCGGGAGCGTATCGTACTCGTCGGCGTACCGTTCGCGGAACGAGTTGTTCTCCTCAGTGTCCGGCACGAAGGGATCGTACCGCGTCGACACGTGCTGTCCCTCCGGGAGTGGCGAACCGTCGGAAGGGAGGTCAGTTCCCATGCCGACGCTAAACAGCGTGTACTCGATCTCGTCGAACCAGCCTCGGTCTTCAGCCTGGCCGAGGAAAGTGGTCAGGTCCGAGCCCCACAGCGGTGTAATCACGCCGTCCGGTGCTGCGTCCATGACCGAACTGATATACGGCGAGTAATCACCCGTCTCGAGGCCCGGATACTGCTCCTCGGTAAACTCCAAGTCGGCACCGAGGCCCTCGGTGAACGCCTGGAAGTAGTCCCACGTCTCGTACCCGAACGCGTAGTCAGGGCCGATCGTCGCCCACTCGGTCGCGTCGAGTTCCGTGGCTGTCTGGGCGGCACCGTACATATCCTGGGCGAGGTTGTTGCTACACCGGAACACGTAGTCGTTGCCGACCGAATTCTCGTGTTCGCCCTCCGGCGACGTCAGGAACGGCGTCGCGGCGTGGGTGACCATAAACGGCATCTGCATCTCGGCGATCTGCGGAGCCAGCGACTGGGCGACGCCACTGCTGTCCAGTCCGAACAATCCGTCGACGTTCTCCTCCTCGATCAGGCTTCGGAGCTGTCGGATCGCCGTGTCGGCGTCCGCTTCGGTATCCCGAGGGATCACCTCGACGTCTTCGCCGTCGATCCCACCGTCGTCGTTGATTTCGCTGACGGCGAGTTCGAATCCTTGCGTCGCTTCTTCGCCGTAGAGTGAGGCGAATCCCGAAGTGATGTACATCGCACCGAGCGAGATTCCGTCCCCACCGTCCCCTCCGAGACACCCCGCAACCGCGGTCAACCCCGCGCCGACGGCCGTCGTCTTCAGGAACGATCGCCGATCGAGGCCGGCGCCGCTCGTTTCGATCCGTGACGTGTTACCCGTGTTTGACCCTTCCATGGTATTGTAAGTCACATGGCCAACTGTGAAATGACCATATAAATAGATTATGTTTATAATATTATATTACTGGGGGAACTATCGATCGGAATTCCGTACTTTCCCGCGTATATCGATTGAGCAGGTAGTGTCATATTTCGAACTACAGAAAATATACATACTGTTTTCTTTACATTAGTGGCGCCGACATCGCCACTCTTACGCGGCCCCAGGTCCGACGGTCCCGACCGCCGAGAAATGAAGTAACGTCTACGGACCGTATTGTAATCGATACTATATTTATTTGAACGTACGGATTTCGAACCTATATATTACGTATCGGCGTTTCGTTACCATAGACACGTCGGAGAACCGATTCAATAGACGTGAAAATACCCTAAGAGCGGAGTACGACCTGTTCACTCCGAAGTTATCAGAAGTGGTAATCCGGACATGAATTTTTTGAAGGGGGAGGGATAGGGTGGATTCAATGGCTATTGACGACGCCGACCAGGCGGATGCCGGGCAATTTTCTGAGGGCGAGGCGTCCCAGTCTGTGTCGGAGGACCAACGATCCCACGAGTCGGACTCGAACGCTCACCCCGGTGAGTACACGTGGGCGGACTTCATGGAGGAACACGGACACGCTGACGAAGTTTCGGAGCTCTATCCGGACGATCCGCCCGGAGCCAGGAACCGGCTCGGACTCGACACCGGCGCGATCGATCCGGTACCGAGCGGGGACGACTGGGACCGGGTCGACTTCGATCCCGAGTCCTATCTGGGATTCCATCCGGACGACCTCGAGTCGATCATCACGGACACTGCGGTCCCGAACGCCGGGATGCTCCAGCGGATCTTCCTGGACCACGTCGATCCCGAGACCACCCCAGTCGTCAAGGACGTCTACTCGTGGGAACACTACAAGTGGGAGTACTACTACGAGGACGACGGCAGTCGACCTCGCGATAGTAACGGCGAGATCGTCCGTCACGACGAGGAAGCGGCGCTGGGCTTCGATCCCGACACGCTCGAGGACCGCCTCTCGATCGGCGACGACATCGCGATGGAACTCGACGACGTGGTCGAGGAACGGACGGTCAACGTCCAAGAGGACCTCGACGAGGACGAGTTCTTCTCGACGGCCGCGGGGAACACCACCGTCACCAACCGCTACGATCTCGAGAAAGCGGTCCCGATGGACAAGAAGACCCACTTCCAGGAAGTCGAGCGCTACTGGGTAAACAAACCCTACGCCTGCGTCGTCATTTTCCACTCGGAGAAGGAAAACGAGAAGAAGTACTACATGATCGAGCCGTACCAGAACGAGATCGAGACGGAACTCCAGGAGTTCCTCTCGGGCAAACTCAGGACGGCGATCAAGTACTCCGAGGAGGGGATCAAGGAGAAAGCGGCCGAGGAGGGTCGCCGGGAGGTCATCGAGGAGGAGACGCGCCGACTTCTGAAGCGGTACGATCTCTTCGAGAAGACATCGAGCGAGGCGTCGGCCGGGATCCTGGAGACGATACGGAACCTGCTGGACGACGAGGAGGACGACGAGGTCGAGATCGGTCCGAGCCAACTCGAGGGGATCGAGGTCCGCCCGGAGCCGGCGATCCTCGAAGACGACCCGGACACGTTGAACGAGTACCAGGTCGAGAAACTGCTGTATCTCCTGAAGCGCAACTTCATCGGCTACGAGCGGATCGACGGGATCAAACACGACATCAACGTCGAGGACATCTCCGTCGACGGCTACAACTCGCCAGTGTTCGTCTATCACTCGGAGTACGAGCAGATCATCTCGAACATCTACCACGGGGAGGAGGAACTCGACGACTTCGTCGTTAAACTCGCCCAGCGCTCCGGAAAGGGGATCAGTAAACGGCTGCCGCAGGTCGACGCGACCCTCCCCGACGGCTCGCGTGCCCAGTTGACGCTGGGCAAGGAGGTGTCCGATCACGGGACCAACTACACGATCCGCCAGTTCAAGGACGTCCCGTTCACCCCGATCGACCTCATCAACTGGAACACCTTTAGCCTGGACGAGATGGCGTTCCTCTGGCTCTGTATCGAGAACCACAAGAGCCTGATCTTCGCCGGGGGTACCGCGTCCGGGAAGACGACGAGCCTGAACGCCGTCTCCCTCTTTATTCCGTCCAACGCGAAGATCGTCTCGATCGAGGACACCCGCGAGGTCGAACTCCCACAGCGAAACTGGATCGCGAGCGTCACGCGACCCTCTTTCGCCGACGACGAGCAGGGTGACGTCGACGAGTTCGACCTGCTCGAGGCCGCACTGCGCCAGCGACCCGACTACATCGTGATGGGTGAGATCCGCGGCGAGGAGGGCCGGACGCTGTTCCAGGTCATGTCGACCGGCCACACCACCTACACCACGTTCCACGCCGACTCCGTCGACGAGGTGCTCAAGCGATTCACGACGGACCCGATCAACGTCTCGAAGACGATGTTCACCGCGCTGGATCTGGTGTCGATCCAGACCCAGACCCGCGTCCAGGGGAACAAGGTCCGCCGGAACAAGTCCCTGACCGAGATCAACCACTACGAGGCCGAACACGACGAGATCAACGTCCAGGACGTCTACCAGTGGCAGGCCGAGACCGACGAGTTCCTCAAGATGGGGGACTCCAACACCCTCGAAGAGATTCAGTTCGATCGGGGCTGGAACTCGGAGAAACTCGAGGACGAACTGTTCAAGCGGGAGGTGATCCTCGCGTACCTCATCAAGAACGATCTGAACACGTACGCGGAGGTCGCCGCGACGGTCCAGGCCTTTATCAACGATCCCGACACGATCCTCACGCTCATCGCGAACGGACAACTGGAGGACAGTCTCGACGACCTGCGGGAGATGGAGAGCGTGCTGATCGACGTCGACCAGGAGAAAGAGGAACTCGTCCCGCGGCCGGAGTCGACGTCGGAGACGTACAACCTCTCGATGGACATCCTCGAACGGGCCGAGGAGTCGCTGTTCGACGAGTACCGCGGAAAAGTACCGAGCGGCCTCGCGAGCGCGCTCGGTGACGTGGAACAGGAGAGCACGATCGAGGTCGATAGCGCGGACACGGACGACTTCGCCTTCGCCGGTGCCGTCGACGGCGAGGCCGGCCCGGACGAGTGGGAACTCGGTGACGGTACGACCGACTTCAGTGCCGGGACGGCCGGGGACGACGAACCGGCGTGGCTCGACGACGACACCGGCTTCGATATCGGAGGCGACGACGCCGAACCGGACCCGGCCGGCACGGAAGCGACCGCGAGCGCCGGGGCGGGGGCCGATGACAGTGAATCGTCTGCCGCGACTGGCGGTGGCTCGACCGGCGACGTCGGGACGGCCGACGGACCGACCGAGTCCGCGACGCTCCCGGACACGGTCGATCGGGACGAATCCGAGGTTCGCCCCGCGGACGACGCCAAGGACGGTGATCTCGGCGGCCTGTTCGACGACATGGGCGAAACGCTCGATCGGATGGAGGACGACTCCGGGCACGATGCGCCCGCGTCGACCTCCGGTACCGAGCACGACACCTCCGGATTCGACGCGATGTTCCCCGACGACGATCTCGACTCGATCTTCGATCCGAGCACCGACGACGACCAGTCGAACACGGACTTCAGCGACCAACTCGAGTCGGAACCCTCCGGTGTGGGGACCGACGCGATCGACCCGAGCGCGACGGCACCCGACGACGCCACCGACGGGACGTCGGAGGCTGACGACTCGACTACGCTAGACGCGACGCCCCCGACGATCGATCTCGGGGACGGTACGGCGACGGACGATCCGAGCGACGATCCCTCCGGGACGGACCCCGCACCACCGGACGCCCAATCGACCGATCCGCCGTCGACGGACGGCGAGGACGCGAGCGGCGACGGAGTGGCTGGTTCGGACGCCGAAGCGGATCCGGCGGCCGAGTCGACCGCGGATGCGTCCGGATCTGGAGACGGCACCGACACCGACGGCGAAGGATCGATATTCGGCGACGAATCGCAATCGATCTTCAGCGACGACGCTGACGACGGAGACGACGGAGACGACGGTGGGTCGCTGTTCGACGACGCTGAGGATGGTTCGCCGTTCGACGACCCGGACGAGGAGAGCGACGACGGCATCTTCGGTGGCGACGACGGGGAGAGCGACACATGAGCCTGCAAACCGACGATAGCGGGGGGTCGGGCGTCTCGACCGGATCCGACGCACTCGGCGAACGGTTCTACCCGCTGTACGATCGGCTGTTCGGCGAGGAGAGCGAGTTCGTCTCCGATCTGGAGAAGAAACTCGCGCAGGCGCGGATGACCGACACCGTCGAACTCTACCTCTCGCGTGCGCTTGGGATCGGGTTCATCGCGGGGCTCGGGTTGTGGCTGGTCGGGTTGATGCTCGGTTACGGGCTGTTCGCCACGGGCGTCGTCCAGGTCGACGAAATCCTCGGCATTCCGATCGGGAGCGAGGCGGTCCTGGAACTCATCGAAATGCTCCGTGTTCCGGCGCTCGTCCTGTTCACGGGCCTGCTCTTCGGAACGATCGGGTTCGCGCTCGGGTTCGGGACGCTGGTCGCGATTCCCTACTCGCGCGCCTCGGCCCGCAAGCGCGAGATCAACATGCTCCTGACCGACTCCGTCTCGTTCATGTACGCGCTGTCGGTCGGCGGGCTGAACCAGCTAGAGATCATCGACTCGATGGCCCAGGCCGACGACACCTACGGCGAGGTCGCAAAGGAGTTCCAGAGCATCGTCAAGGAGACGGAGTACTTCGACGTCGACTACCGGACGGCGATACGCAAACAGGCGATCGAGACGCCGAGCGACGAACTCTCGCAGTTCCTGACCGACATGCTCTCGATCGTCAACAGCGGTGGGGACATGGAGAGCTTCCTCGAGGACAAGAAAGAAAAGCACATGCGGACCGCCAAACAGGAGCAGGAACTGACCCTCGAGACGCTCGAACTGTTCGGGGAGATGTACATGACGCTGTCGCTGTTCCCGCTGCTCCTGATCATCATCATGGTCATCATGCAGATGATTCCGGGCGCGGACGTGACCGACCAGATGCTGTACATGACCGTCTACGGGCTGATTCCGCTGACCGGCGTCGGGTTCATCGTCCTCGTCTCGACGGTCAAACACGACGAACCCGGCGACGGCTACCTCACGCTCGGGAGCGGCGATCGCCGGATCGAGAACGCCACAGATCGGGGACTGCTCAACCTCGGCCTCGTCGAACAGTTCACCGGCGAGTACAGCGTCTTCGATCGAATCAAGAACCGCGAGGGGACCCACGAAACCGTGAGCGTCCTGAAGCGGCCGCACATCTTCTTCCGTGACAACCCGCTGTTGACGCTCCTGCTGACCGTCCCGACGGCGACGGTGATCGTCGTGACGGCGATGGTCTCCGGGTCCGCGCCGACCTCGTGGAACAGCATGGTGTCCAACCCGGTCTGGGGGACGTTCATCTACGTCTACCTCCCGCTATACCTGGTGGCGGTTCCGCTCTCGATTTTCCGGGAGTGGAACGTTCGCCACCGCAACGCCGTCGTGAACAAACTTTCCGAGGACCTCCGGAAGCTCTCGAGTGCGAACGACACCGGGCTCACGTTGCTCGAGTCGCTCAAGTCCGTCGCGGACACGACGAGCGGGAAACTGGCCCGCGAGTTCGAGATGATGCACACGAAGGTCAACTACGGGATGAGCCTGAAACAGTCGCTCATCGAGTTCAACAACAAGTACCACATTCCACGACTGGCCAGGACGACGCGGCTGATCACGGAGGCCCAGGAAGCGTCCAACCAGATTTCCGACGTGCTCCGGACGGCGGCCCGTGCAAGCGAGAATCACGACGACATCGAACGGGAACGCAAGTCCCGAACGCGGATGCAGGTCGTGATCATCATCATGACGTTCATGACGGTGCTCGCGGTCATCACGATCCTCAAGACCCAGTTCATCGACACGATGGCCGGACTCGAAGGAGGTAGTGCGGACATCGACGCGGGCGGTGCTGGAGGTGGACTCGCCGACGCCAACCTCAGCGAGAACATCGACGTCGACATGCTGTCGATGTTGTTCTTCCACGCCGTCACGCTCCAGGCGATCATCTCCGGGTTCATCAGCGGCTACATCCGGGACGCGGACCTGTTGAGTGGGCTGAAATACGCGATCCTCCTCGCGACGATCGCACTCGTCGGCTGGACGCTCGTGGCCTAACATGACCGGAGGAAACAGCCCCGAATCCCGGACGCGACGCAGTCGACCCCGGACGGTCTCGATATCGCTGTCGGACCGCGGACAGACGACGCAGGACTTCGCCGTCGGAATCGGCGTCTTCATCCTCGCGGTCGCGTTCGTCTTCTCCTACGTGCCGTCGCTGGTGACGCCGTACGACTCGTCGGTCGGCGGCGCCGAGACCGCCCAGGCCGATCGGATCGCCGATCGGATCGTCGAAAATACGGCCACCTCGTCGACGCCGAACGAACTCGACGGGAAGGCCTATCAGGAGACCTTCGCAGACGATCCCGAGAACCTGATTGCAGAACTTGGACTCCGGGCGAACGACGATGATGACGTCTTCGATCGGGTAAATATCACGATCGAATCGCTCGGTGACGACTCTGTCGACCACACCGACTGGAGCGGGGGCCACGACTACGACAACCAGTCCGCGGCCAGTTCCGCCCGGATCGTGACCGTCGACCATGAGGGCGCGTCCGGGAGTATCGACTGCGATCCGGCCTGCCGACTCATCGTGAGGGTCTGGTGATAGCATGAGGGGACAGACAGACCGCGCCCAAGCGTACACGCTCGAGGGGTTCATCGGCGCGATGATCCTCCTGCTGGCGATCCTCTTCGCCTTGCAGGCGGTCGTCATCACGCCGACCACCGGCGGGCTGGCCGATCGGACGGTGCAGGCCCAGCTCCAGCAGGAGTCACAGGACGCACTCGCCGTCGCCAGCGGGAGCGGGAACCTCTCGGAGATGGCCCGCAACTGGAACGCGTCCCAGGGGGATGATGGCCAGTTCCACGACGCGACCGAGTCCAGCAGCCCCGGGCAGGAGGAACAGACGTACGACCCCGACGAGTTCGCCAGCCAGTCGCGACTCGGGGCGATCCTGCAGGACCGGTACACGAACGACGGCTGGAGTTACAACGTCGAACTCGTCTACGAGAACGAGACCGGTGACGGATTCAACAGTACCCACTTGGTCTACCAGGGATCGCCGCCGTCGGACGCGTTTACAGCGAGTCACGTCGTGACGCTGTACGAAGACGATCACGTGATAGAAGGTGACCAGCGGCGTCTCACGGAAGTCGATGAGTATCCGATTCCACAGGCAGATTCCAGGAACGACGCGATCTACAATCTCGTTGAGGTACGGGTGATAATATGGTGAGATACGAACGGACGAACCGAGCGAATAGCACCGACCGTGAGCGACGCGACCGTGGACAGCTCATCCTCATCGGCGCGATCACGCTCGCGTTCATCGTCCTCGGTGTCGTCGTCGTGTTCAACGGCGTTCTCTACACCGAAACGCTGTCTTCGAGTGCGACGAGTCAGAGCGGCTCCGATGCAAACACGGTCGACGCCGAACTCGACAGCGGAATTAGCGGGGTGGCCCATCACGCGAATATCGAGGACCTCGATCTGAACGATACGATTGAAGGTGAGGGTGGATACGCCGAGAAGTACCTGAATGCCACGTCGAACAATCGGCCAGTGATTACAAACGTGAAAGTATCGGACACCGACGAGGCTCGCGTCGTCAGTGAACCGATCGGGAACGCCAACTACGACCTGTCCGATACCGAGATCGGTCACCTCGTGTTCGAACTCGAAGCGGTTGGCGGTAACGACGTCACCATCGAGGCTAACGAAACCTCCGCCGCCGATCCCGACAGCGTAAGGATCGAGGATCAATCCTCCGGGTTCGAAGTCTCTGGCCTCGACAACGACTGCACTATAGAACGGGCAAACGCGAATGTCGATCTCGTTGCCGGTACGGTCAACGGATCGGTGCCGGACGACTGCGACCGCGACGATCTCGCCTTGATCGACGTCGAAACCGAGTATAATAGTATAAATATCATCGAAGATGATATGCAGGGCTCGTACGAATTCGTTTCGAGAGGCGACGATAGTTTCGGGTCCGACGGTGTCTGGGCTGTCGAGGTCAAGATCGAGTATGACTCAAATGAGGTGTCGTACTCGAAAACCCACAAGATCGATGTCTACGGTGATGGCTCATGATCGGTCCTGCCCACCAACCGAACGATCGCGGCGTGTCGATCGCCGTCACGCACGTCCTGACGATCGGGATCACGACGATCCTCATCGCCCTGCTGGTGACGAGTTCGGCCGCGATGCTCGACACCGAGACCGATCGCAGCGCGGATCGATCGCTCGAGGCGATCGGGGAACGGCTGGCGGGCGAGATCGCGAACGTCGACGCGATCGCTTCGGACAGCGACGATGAGGACGTCACACTCACCACGGAGCATCCACGGACGGTTGCGGGGTCGGGCTACAGGGTCGAGGTACTCGATGCGGACGAAGACGTCTGTAGCGAGGCACCCCTTCTCACCGACGAGACCGACTGCCTGCGACTCACCGCCTCCAGCGCAGATGTGGAGGTGTACGTGCCACTGAAGGTCGACGTCGACGTCGATCACGAGAGTTCGGCCTCCGGTGGACTGATCGAGATCCGGTACGACGAGAGCGAGGACCATCTCACGATCGAGAGTGGGAACACATGAACGCACCAGGCACACCGATCGGACGAACCGACTCGAAGCGAGAGCGTGGCGTCACGGAGGTGATCGCGTTCATCCTCGTGTTCGCGATGGTCCTCAGTTCGGTGGCGGTGTTGTACACCACCGGCTTCCAGGCGATGGAGAGCTACCGGGAGACCGAACAGGGTACCAACGCCGAACGCGGGATGATCTCTCTGGCGGACAACTTCAACGACGTCCTGCGGTACGACGGCGTCGAGCGACGGTACGGCGAACTGACCCTCCGCGACGGGACCATCCGGACCGGCGGCGAAAATACCACGGTACACATCGCAACCGGCTGGGGGGGAGCCAACACCTCAAACGCACACAGTATGGAACTCGGTTCGTTCACCTACGAATCTGGTTCCGATTCGATCGCGTACGAGGGCGGTGGCGTGTTCCGCGCGAGCGGAGACAACAGTGTCGTAATCAAGCAACCACGGATGCAGTGTAATCCCGATGAGACTGCTATCGTGTCGATCTTGCGTCTCGATCACGACGGTGAGCGATCGATCCAGAGCAGCGACGGTGTCGGGTTCACGATCGACGAGACTGAGACGATACGACACACCGATATCCCCGAGATCGATCCGGACGAAGGCGAGATCAGGATCGTCGTCGACGACGGGCCGTATCAGGACGGGTGGAACCAGTCGTTGGAACGGAGCGACTGGAAAGATGACGATCCAGGATACACCTGCGACGTCGAAACCCTCGAGGTTCAGATCGTCACGGCCGAAATCGACTACTAATCAGGACACAGGATCGGCCGAACTAGCTCGGTTGATTCCTGGCGTGCCGTTACGATCCGTTCAGTCCGCGTCGGACTCCCAGTCGCCCGTCAGCATCGCCCGGAGTCCCGATCGGGAGGCCAGCGCCGAGACGCGGGCAGCGCGGTCGTCGACGCTCCCTCCCGTATTGAGATAGAGCCCGTTCGAGAGTTGTGCGGCGTCGGCCATCGGCGTGCCGTCCGCGCGAACCGGCTGGTCGTTGAGAACGGTTTCACCGTCGTCCGGGCCCCAGGGGAGGTCGACGCCGGAGAGGCCACGATCGAAACAGTACTCCGCGGCGTAGACGAGCGCCCGTTTTGGCGTCGAGTGGCCGATCGCTCCGATCGAGCCGCGATCGTTGAAAAAGCGGACGACGTACTCGTCGTCGTTGCCATCGGTCCCGCTGCTGTCGTCGCCGTCGCTGTCGTCGTCGGGACTACCGTCGGTGTCGCCATCGACCTTGCCGTCGCGATCGTCGATGTCGTCGCTCCCGTTCCGATCGTCGGCGTCCGCTACATTCGGTTGGGTCGTCTCCGTCGCCCCGTCCGCCGGAGCGTCACTGGAGTGGGCAGGGTCGTCCAGTCCGGTCGCGGGATCGGTGAACTGGATGGAGACGCTCGGTTCGGCGTCCGAGTCGTCGGCTGCGGGAAGTGCCGTGGTCTCGGACGCGAACGACGCCACGAGCCGCTCTATAAAACGATCGGTCGCGGATTCGAACTCGCTCTCGTAGGTCGACCCGCCGACGGCAACGAGGTCGTCGACGATCGAGTCGATCAGCGACGATCGATCGAGGGCCAGTCGTCGGGCGACGTGGTCCCGCGAGTGGCGTTCGAGACGGCGGCCGAGTCGGTCGGCCGTGAAGTGAGCGAGCGAAGACTCGTGGTCGTCGATCGCGGCGAGCCGACAGCTAGCCTGGTCGACGTCGCTCGAGCCGACCAGTAGCACCAACCGCCGTCCGTTCGTGTAGATGGCCCGATCGACGCCCGTCCATGCCATCGTCTGGCAGATCGCGGATGCGCGGTCCTGGTCCAGCGACTGGGGGAAGGGGTCGACGGCGACGAACAGCGCGGGAGTCGAGTCGACCGTACAGACGTACTCGAAGCGGGTCCCGTCCACGACCCGATCCGTCAGGCACGAGTCGGCGTGGACGTTCCAGCCGAGCGTTTCGAGGAGGGGATCGACGAGCCAGGCACGCGTCTCTCGACGGCCGGTCGGCGGCGTGCTGTCGACCAGCGCCCGGTAGCGCCTCGCAAACGAGCAGAGGTCGAGATCGGTCATTCAACGGAGCTACTCGAAGCACCTTCATGTAAGGACTGGTTATCTATCAATACACGTTGAAATAGGTGAATAGTTCTCACCGATGATAATCGTCCCAGAGGATTTATTGTTTTTCATGGTTTTTACCGGACCATGTCTGGCCCGGTACGAGACGCCATACCTGATTTCATCAGGAGGAGCTACGCACTCAAGTTCGCGCTTGTGTTGCTTCTTCTGGGTCTATCCGTGGGGGCGGTCGGGTACGTGGGAACGGAACTGGTCGCGGGAGAGGTCCAGGAACAGGTCCACGACGATCAGGAACGACTCGCGGCACAGGAGGCGAAGAACATCGAACAGTGGAGCGAGCGCAACGAATTTCTGGCGAGCGACGTCGCCAGTGGAATCGCGAACGCGGACGACGTCGGAGCGTACCTCGAGTCCGAAAAGGAGGCCGAGGACGGCATCTACGACATCCACCACGTCAACACGTCGACCGGCCTCATCGCGCACAGTACCAACGAGGAACTCGACGGCGCGACGATCTTCGACGCGAACGAGACGTGGGCCGCGCTCGACATCGAGGCGGCCGAGGAACGCGGCGGGATCGACAGCGAACCCCTGATCGGGACGGCCCACGACGGCGAAACGGCAGTGTTGTTCTACGCCGCGTACGTCGGGGAGGATCGAAACGAGGTCGCCGTCGTCGTGATCGACGTCTACGACTACGTCGACGAGATGATCACCGGCGAGGGGAGTGCCACCTATACGGTCTACACCGGGGACGCGAGTGGCATGCTCAACGAGGATCTCGCCGCCGAGGACGAACCGGTAGCCAGGGAGGAAGACGTCGTCGTCATGGACACCTCGGGTGAGGCGTTCTACGAGAACTACGAGAACGACGCGATCGACTTCGACGAGGTCACGCTGGAGCCGCAACTCTACGAGATGGGAACGCCGGGGGAACCGCTGACCCAGTCGATCGAGTCGGATCGCCACGACGACGAGTTCCTCGCGACGGCCGCACAAGTAAAGGAGGGTAGCAACTTCTACGTCGTGATCCACACCTCCAAGGCCGACGCTTACGGGATCGTCAACGACGTGACGACCTACGGCATCTACGCGTCGATCGCCGGCATCTTTCTCGTCATGCTGGTCGGCGGCGTGATGGGCCGGAGCACGTCCCGGTCGATCGATCTGCTAACATCGAAGGCCGAGCGGATGGAACAGGGGGACCTCGGCGTCGATTTCCAGACACAGCGCATCGACAGTATCGGTCGGCTGTACGAGGGCTTTGCCAGCATGCGCGACTCACTGCAGGACAAGATCCGGACGGCCCACGAGGCGCGCGAAGCGGCCGAACGGGCCCGCACCGAGACCGAACGAATTAACCAGCACCTCGAGGCGAAAGCCGACGCGTACAGCGACGTCATGCGCGAGTGTGCCGACGGCGACCTCACCGCCCGGCTGGATCCCGAGAGCGAGAGCGAGGCGATGGAGGACATCGCCCGCGAGTTCAACGAGATGATCGCCGAGATCGAACGAACGACGGGCGAACTCAAGGCGTTCGCCAACGACGTCGCGACGGCGTCCGAACAGGTGACGGCCTCGAGCGAAGAGGTCCGGTCGGCCTCGAAACAGGTCACCGAATCCGTCCAGGAGATCGCCAGCGGAGCCGATCGGCAGAACGAGTCGCTCCAGTCGGTCACCCACGAGATGAACGGGCTCTCGACGACGGTCGAACAGATCGCCGCGTCCTCGAACCAGGTCGCCGACCTCGCCGAACGAACGGCGACGACCGGTCGCCGTGGCCAGCAGGCCGCCCGGGAGGCGATCGAGGGGATGAACGAGATCGAAGCCGAGTCCGAACAGGCGGTCGAAGAGATCGCACGGCTCGAGGAGGAGATGGCCCAGATCGACGAACTGATCGAGTTCATCTCCGAAGTGGCCGAGCAGACGAACATGCTGGCGCTGAACGCGAACATCGAGGCCTCTCGCTCGTCGAACTCCGGGGAGGGGTTCTCGGTGGTCGCCGGCGAGGTCAAGGACCTCGCCAAGGAGACCCAGGAGGCAGCAGAGAACATCGAGGCTCGCCTCGAACGCATCCAGGAACAGACCGAGCGGACCGCCGAGGAAGTCCAGCAGACGAGTTCACACGTCGCCGAACACACGGACTCGGTCGAGGAAGCCGCGGACGCGCTCGAGGAGATCGCCGACTACGCCGAGGAGACCAACAACGGCGTGCAGGAGATCTCGGCCGCGACGGAAGAACAGGCCGCATCGACCCAGGAAGTCGTGGCCATGGTCGACGAGGTCGCGACCATTTCGGAGAAGACGACCATCGAGACCGACAACGTGGCCGCCGCCGCCGAGGAACAGACGACCGCCCTCACCGAAGTCTCCGAGAGCGCGAGCGACCTCGCGAGCCAGGCCGCATACCTTTCGGAGGCGCTGGACCGGTTCGACACGGACACCGACCCGGACGTGAACGCCGCTTCAGGTGACGACGGGGTCGCCGTGGAGGACTCGCCGCCAACCGCGTCGGAGTCCGGGGATGTAATCCCGCTCGGCAGTGGCGACGGTCCGGCCCGCGACGCCACGGATGCCGACTCGACCGAATCCGCCGACGACGATCGCGCCGACGGGTCACCCGATGCGGACGAGGTCTTCTCCTTCGGGAACACCGAAGACGACCAGTGACATCCTCCCCGGCGTGAACGCTGGGGCTTCCCGTACCGCAGGTTGGGATATTTGCCGGTCTACGACACGACCTGTTCTCTCGTACGAAACGTCCCGCTCTCGCGGTCGAACAGGTGTACCGATGGCTGTGCCACACAGCCGTTACTCCTATCCTCGCCATGAGGACTCGGAGTTATCTTCTGGCGCATATTCTCCGCCCCGTTACAATCCGCGTTCCCGACCAACTCACAGGACGAGCAGACGTACAGGCCACGTTCGACACGGTTCGACTTCGTGTCGTCGCCACATCGTGAACACGTCTTCGAGGTATCCCACTCGTTCTCCTTCAGCACCTCAACGCCATGTTCTTCGCCTTTGTACGCGAGATACTGGTAGATACGGTCGAACGCCCACGTGTGTAACTTTTTGTTTCCGGTCCTCCCCCAATCCCATTCTCGAACTTTCTCGGGCCAACTCACCGCGAGCGTGCCAACCTCTCGTTCGACGCATTCGGTGATGATGGTGTCCGTGAGGGTGTGGTAGAAGTGGGTTTCACGATTAGTGAGTTTCTGTCGTGCCCATATCGACTTCTCTGACGGCCCGTTCTCACCTTCGGTGTCGTAATCGGCACGTGTGTAGTAGTGCTTGTCCTGTTTGAGCGAGTTGCCGGGGTACAGGACGTACTCGTCTGGGAACGCGACCGTGGCAATGTTCTTGACGCCGAGGTCGATGCCCGCCACTCCGTCGCCTGCCGAATCGTTGGTTTCGAGTTTGACTTTGCAGACGAAGTGCAGTTCCCACTCGTTGCCGTTCCAGACCGCTCGGACATTCTGCACCTGGTTGACTTCTGAGAGGTCAACATCCGGGCGCGTCTGGTATTCACAGAGGATGAAGTCCGACCAACTCTCTTTCAGGCTCAAGCCTTTCGAGAGTCGGATACGGTTGTTTTCGGGGTCGTGTGTGAAGCCGTCTGTTTTGAAGGTGACCGTGCTTCGCAGGCGAGTATCGCCGTGTTTGCGGTAGCCGGGTGGATTCGCCTCGTCGTCTTTTTGCCGCAGGTTGAACCACGACTGGAAAGCGTCAGACAGTTCTTCGATGACTTTCTGACTGGATTGTGCGTTCAAGTCTTTCCAGCACGCTTGGTTCTTCATGTACGCTTTCAGCGTTCCTTCATCGGGAATTCCGCCGGTTTCTTCCCATATGCGGTCGGTTGTCCAGCGTGCGACGTTCCAGATTTTCGAGGCAGAATCGCCGAGCGAGTCGAGGTCATCGCAGACCTGTCGCTGGTTCTGAATGGAACCAACGTAGGTGCGAGTGACCTGAATCGCCATACATAGCCTATGTAGAAAACCCAACTTGATGGTATGGATTAGTGTTGAACATCCATTCTGCTATCAACGGTGGCGTGGTAGTCGAGTGACGCGATTCACGCCCGGCGTAAACGCCGGGATTCTCTCGCTGATTAAAGATAGACAACCCGCAACGGGTCGTCCGGTCGCCACACGCCGGTGCATTTTATGGTGGCCTGAATCGACGACAGTCGTGGATGAGCGTCCAGTTCCGGACCGATCGACCGACGAGGGGGGAGTGACGATCGGCGGGACGAGGTCTCGAGTGGCAGACGCAGGGACTGACGCGGCGCTCTCGACGATCAAGTCGCAGGTCGCCGGAAAAACCAGTATCAGATGCTGGAACCGGTGTCTACACGGCCCGTGTTGGGTTCGCCCTCGGCGTCAGCTGGGTCGCGTTGATAGATTCGAAGCCGGGCGTCGCGGACTGAAAACGCCGACTTGAGGTTCGGCGGGATCGTCTCCGCCTTGCCGATGACGAGGTAGCCTTCCGGACGGAGGGACCGCGAAATCGTCCGGAGCATGGGCTCTTTGTACGCGTTGTCGATGTATATGAACAGGTTCCGACAGACGACGAGGTCGAACCCTGACTTTGGCTCGTCGTTGATCAGGTCGTGGCGTTCGAAGCTAACGTTTCGTTTCACCCCGGGCCCGATCTCGTACCGTCTGCCGTCGACGTCGACGTACTCGCGGTAGTCGTCGAGAAAGTCGAGTTGGTCGTCCAGGTCGACGGTCCGGGACTCTTCGTAGACGCCCGATCGGGCCGTCTCGAGCGCCGGAGTACTGATGTCGGTCCCGAGGATGGAAACGCCGGACTCGTCGATCCCTGGATCGGCCCGAGCGAGCATCGATAGCGAGTACGGCTCCCGACCGTCCGCACAGGCGGCACTCCAGATGCGGACGGCGTCGTTGGCGGCCGACAGCGATCGGAGCACCTCGCGGATGCCCGCCCAGACGTCGGGGTTGCGAAAGAAGCCGGTGACGTTGATGCTCATCGAATCGAGCAACGCCTCCTGTTCGTCGGCGTCCTCGCGCAACAGGTCGAAGTACTCGCCGTACGTGTCTGTCTGTGTCCGACGCATCCGGGAGGAGATGCGTCGATCCAGGTAGCTATCGTTGTAGTGGCTCGTCGCGAACGCCAGTTCGTCCTCGACGTACTCGAGGAGGGCGGTAAAGTTCGCGTCGCGATCGTCGCTCACAGTTCCGTCACTCCGTTCACGTCGTCGGCGGAGGTCTTCACGACGAGCGTGCCCGATCCCGGCGTGAACTCGACGGTGCGGCCGTGTTCACCGCCGACGTCCTCCGCGACGAGCGGGACCCCGAGTTTCTCGAGTTCCTCCTTCGCGGCGGCGATGTTTCGTTGGCCGACGCCGTCGCCGAAGCTCTCGAACTCGAACATGTCGCTGCCGCCCGCGATCTTGGCTTCGACGGTCGTGTAGTTGGCCCCCTGCTCGACCATCCGGCGCAGGAGCGCGCGGATCGCCGTATCCGCGTACTTTCCGGGTTTGACGTCGCTGTTTTCGGCCTGATCGCCGTCGGGGAGCATAGAGTGTGCGAGGCCGCCGATCGCGGAGTCCTCGTCGTACAGTGCGATCGCGAGACAGGACCCGAGTCCGTAGGACTTGAGCGTGTCGTCGCCCTCGCTGACCACCAGTTCGGAGATGCCAACCTGGACCGGCGTCGGTGCGCCCGGTTCTGAGCCGTAGGTCTTCATGCGTTATCGACTTCCTGAAACTCCGCAGTCGTCGGTGCCTCCTCGATCCGATCGACGTCGAGATCGTTCAGTGCCCGTTCGAGGTCGTCTTCGTCGGGGATGGCGTACACTTCGCAGTCGAACTCGCATCCGTCCGCGACGACGACGGTGTCGAAGACGAACGCGAAGTCCTGGTTCTCCCCGAGCTGGATGATGACGGGATCGACCGCCGCCGCCCCGATGTCGTGGATGAACTCCGGCGTCGAGTGGTCGATCGTCGTGTCGAGCACGTTCGCCCAGCCGTCGAGGAAGCCACTGGCCATGATGTTGCCCAGTTCCTTGATCGCGCTGGTCCCCATCTCGCCGAATCCGTCCTCCTCGATCTCCGTCGGGACCATCGCGTCGACGATCTCGTGGGCCGACTCCTCGTCGAACATGAAGACGAGATAGCCGCTCGGCATCCCGTCGAATTCGAAAGCGACGCCGACGAGTTTCTCGTTCGCGACCTGTTCGGGGATCGCCTCGAGCGAGACGAAGTTCAACCGGCGGATCTCGACGCTGGTGTCGATCCCGGTCAGGGTCGTCGCCGTCTTGGCCATCTCTTCGGCACCGCGTTCGGCCATCCGATCGAAGCCGTCGAGTTTGTCGTACTCGATCCCGTCGTTCGTCCGGAGCTGTTCTAACAGTTGGGACATCGACTCCCGTTTCGGGAAGAGATAGTGGCTGAATCCGACCTCGGTGCCGACGGTCTCGATCCGGCTCTGGAAGAGCAGGGCGAGGTCGTCGTCGTCGGGTGCTTCCGCGATGTCGCCGAAGAACGTCTCCGCCGACTGGCCCTCGACGAACTCGGGAGTCGAGACGTCGATCACGGCCTCCAGGACGTCGGCCCAGCCGTCGATGAACCCGCTGTTCATGATGTGGCCGACCTCGGTGGCGGCGCTCCGGGTCATCTCGTCGAATTCCTCGCCGTCGGCCTCCGAGAGGAGGGTCTCGACGAGTCGGAGCGCATTTTCGCGTTCGAAGATCACCACCGAGTAGCCCTCGATGGCGCCCGTGAGTTTGACGCGGATACCGACCTTCTCGTTCGAGTCGTCGAAGTCGCGGCGGATCTCCCGACCACGCATGAAGTTGAGTTTCGTGACCCCGACCTGCGTCTCGACGTCGGTCATGTGTGTCAGCCGGCCGGCAGCGAGGCCCGCGCCCTCGCGAGCCATGCGATAGAACGTCCCGAGCGCGTTGACGTCGAGCTTCATGCAGGCTGGACTTCGATTCCGTTGACCATCTCGACGAACTCTGCGAGGTCCGGGAACGCGTATATCTCCGCCTCGATCTGGTAGCTCGGCACGGTCAGATCGGAGTCGAAAAACAGCGCGAGGTCGTCGCCGCCGAGGCTGGCCGTTCGGGTGACGATGTCGCCTGCCGGCGCGTACACTAGCTGTGGCGCCGCGATATCGATCGCCCGCCCGAGCACGTCGGCCCAGCCGTCGATGAAGCCACTCGCCATCATGTTCCCCATCTCCTCGACGGCGCTTCTGGCCATTTTGCCGGAGACGTCGGACATGTCGTCGACGACGTCGCGAAGCATGATCGCCGTGATCTTCTTCGCGCTCGCCTCGGGGAACAGGATCAGGATGTGTCCGTGCGGGGGATCGAGGAGCCGAACGCGGACGCCGACTCGTTTCCCGGGATCGAGTTGACTCTCGATGTCGTCGACGTCGATGAAGTTCGTCTTCGTGACCTCCATCTGGGCGTCCTCGCCCGTCAGTTTGCTCATGTTGTCGGCGACGCCGTTCGTGCCGACCTTTGCCATTTCGTTGATGAAACTCAGCTTCCGAATGTCGACTTTCATCGTCATAGGTTCCTCTGTGGGTGTTCGTGTTCGTTCATAGTGTCGTCACGTCCAGAATGTTGACTACCTCTCCCCGACCCCGCACCGTTGCCCCACTGAGTCCGGGGATACCACGCATGAAGCCCTCGAAGGGCTTGACGACGACCTCCTGCTGGCCGTGTACGTGATCGCAGTGAAGTGCGATCGGCCGGACCTCGTCGCGGATGCGAACGATCATCCCGTCACCGTTGGCGCCGGCTCGTGGCGTGTCGAGCACCTCGTCGAGCTGGACGAGCGACCACTCCCCCTCCTCGTCGGAGAGGACGGGCTCGCCGTCTCGGGCCTCGATCACGGACGCGTCCTCGATGTCGGCGACGGCCTTCGTCGGGACGCCGAACTCCTCGCCGCCACACTCGACGAACAGGATGTCGTCGATCGCGACCGACACCGGTAACGTCATCGTCACCGTCGTCCCGCCACCGGCCTCGCTGTCGATCTCGACGGTGCCGTTCAGGTCCTCGATCGTCCGTTTGACGACGTCCATCCCGACGCCGCGGCCGCTGACGTCGGTCACCTCGTCGGCCGTCGAGAGACCGGGGTGGAAGATGAGGTCGTACGCCTCGTCGTCCGACAGGTCGGCCGCCTCGTCCTCCGTGAGGATGTCGGCATCCACGGCCTCGGACCGCAGGCGATTCGGATCGAGGCCGCTCCCGTCGTCGGAGACCGTGATCCGGACCTGGTCGCGCGATCGATCGGCGGTCACGGCCACGGTCCCCTCCCGGGACTTGTCGGCGGACTCCCGTTCTTCGGGGGGCTCGATCCCGTGGTCGACCGCGTTGCGAACCAGGTGGATGAGCGGGTCGCCGATCCGATCGAGGATGCTCCGATCGAGTTCGACGCTCTCCCCGGTCATCTCGAACGCGACCTCCTTGTCCTGTTCGCGCGCGATGTCGCGCACCACGCGTGGCAGGCGGTTCGCGACCGTCTCGAGCGGCACGAGACGGACGTCCATCACCGTCTCCTGGAGGTCCGTCGTCAGGTCCTCCAGGTCGTCGAGTTCGGCCGCAATCGCCTGCAAGTCCTGCCCGGTTTCGATCGCGTGCCGGAGGCGAACGCGACTCGTGACCAGTCCCTCGACCAGGGTCAGCAGCGAGTCGATCTGTTCGACGTCGACCCGGACCGACTGGATTTCGTCGGTCTGTTGCTCGGCGTTCGGCCGATCGGATTGCTCCGGGATCGTGATGTCCGGAATCTCGAACTCCGGTTCGTCGACGACCCGGACGACGTCGTCCTCGTCGGCCGCATTGACCGCGTCGTCTCCGAACGCGTCGACGGGGTCGTCCGCCGCGTCGAACTCCGTGTCCGGGGTGTCGAACTCGCCATCTGCGATCGCATCGTCGTTCTCGAACCCGATATCGTCGAGCACGTCGTCGAACGAGTCGTCGTCGAACGCGTCGTCGTCGAACGAATCATCCTCGAACGCGTCGTCGTCGAACGAATCATCCTCGAACGCGTCGTCGTCGATCACGTCAGCGCCGAACGCGTCGTCGTCGATCACGTCAGCGCCGAACGCGTCGTCGTCGAACGAATCATCCTCGAACGCGTCGTCGTCGATCACGTCAGCGCCGAACGCGTCGTCGTCGAACGTGTCCTCGTCTTCGAACTGGTCGTCGACCCCGTCCGTGAAGGAATCGGCCTCGTCGACCGCGAAGTCGTCAGACTCGATCGTGCCCGCGTCGGACGCCTCGAACCCGGTCTCGACGGAGTCGTCGGTCTCCGCGACGGATTCGTCGACCTCGAAATCATCGTCTTCATCGTCTGCGGCGGGTTCGTCGATCGCGAAGTCGTCGTCCGCGACGGCCGCCGTGTCGTCGAACGCGGCTTCGACGTCGGAGTCGGCGGCAGGAGCATCGTCGATTACCTCGCCTGCCGGTTCCGCCTCGACTGCGTCGTCCGTCGCGCCGGGCGATCCGCCATCCTCGGGTTCGATCGGCGACGTATCGGCGTCGTCCGCCGCCGTCGCCGACTCGTCACCGACCGCGTCGGCGTCCGACTCGTCGGTCACGGAGTCCGCGTCGATCGTCTCCGCCGTGACGTCGTCGGGGTCGCGCTCGATGTCGTCGTTCTGGTCGGCGCTGGCCGTCTCGGAACCGTCTTCTCCGGCTTCGATCGGCGATTCCTCGTCCGCGTCGGATTCGTCGACCGCGTCGTCCGGTTCGGCCGTCGCGGCCGCACTGTCCGCGGATCCGGTCGACGTAGTCTCGTCGGTCGTCGCGTCGGCGCCAGCGTCGATCGCCGAGTCGTCCTCGACATGCGCGTCGTCGGAATCGACCGCGGCGTCGGCCGCTTCCGGCGACTCGTCGTCGCCAAGCACGCCGTCCGCGTCGGCCGGCGAGTCGTCGCCCAGCATCTCGTCGATCGCGTCGTCCGAGGGCTCGTCCTCGAGGAACGAGTCGTCGTCGAGGTCGACGTCCTCGCCGAGCAGTTCGTCCATGTCGACCTCGTCTTCGTCGTCGAACTCGTCGAACTCGAGGTCCTCGAGTTCGTCCTGGAGTTCGTCGAAGCCGACCATCTCGACCTCGTCTTTGAGTTCCTCGAAGACCGCACCGGCGTCGTCGACTTCCTCGTTGCCAGCCGAGGCGGGTTCCCCGGCCGCGACGTCGGCCGATTCGGCGTCCTGGGTCTCGTCGTCCGAGGGGGGTGCGGGCTCGTCCTCGACGTCCGCCTCGTCGAGGAGGTCGTCGAAGGATCCCGCGTCGCCCATCTCGTCGAACGCGTCCAGGTCGTCGTCCTCGAGTTCCTCGACCTTCTCGTCCAGGTCGTCGAACTCGTCGAACTGGTCGAGCAGTTCGTCGACCTCGAGATCCTGGGCCTCCTCGTTGGAGAGTCCGCCCGCGAGGTCCTCGTCGGCGACGGGTCGGGCTTCGTCCGCGGTTCCGTCGGTCGCTCCATCGGAGCCAACTGCGGCTGCGTCGAACCGATCGGTCACGTCGACGATCTCGAAGTCGGTGACCTCGTCGACCGGTTCCAGCCCGGACCGGATCGCGGCCTCGCCGACCGCGCTGCCGAAGACCGCGTCGAACCACCCGCCGTACTCGTCGGCGTCGATCCGCTCGCGCCCGGGCACGGTTCCGATCATGTCGAACGCGTCGATCAGGGCCTCGACGACCAGCGGGCCGTTGTTGATCTCCTCGTCCGGGGTGATCGCGAGGCGTGCGAGATACGCGTCGTGTTCGTCGTCGGCCGGCGGGTCGAACCGCGAGAGGACGTCGTCGATCTCGTCCTCGCTCGGCGGATCGATCGACGGTGGCCCGGACGGCTCTCCGAGTTGATCCCGGAGGGCCTCGATCGTCGCCGACGGATCGGTCTCGATTTCGCCGGTCGCCTCGACCTCGTCGATCATCGTCTCGAGTTCGTCGACGGCGTCGAAGACGACGTCCATCAACTCCGACGTGACGTCGAGGTTGTCGGCCCGGACTGCGTCGAGGAGGTCTTCGATCGCGTGGGCGAGATCGCTCGCCGACTCGAGTCCCATCGCACCGCAGTTCCCCTTGAGCGTGTGGGCGATACGGAAGATGTTCTCCATCGCCTCGTCGTCGTCGGGGTCACGCTCCAGCGTGAGTAAGGCGTTGTTCAACTCCGTGATTTGTTCGTCGCTCTCCTGAACGAAATCGGTCACGTAATCAGTCATCGTTCTCACCGTCCGTTGCAAACGCGTCGACGAGCTCGTCGACGATCTCGCTCGCGGGGGCAACCTCGTCGATACAACCCGTTTCGATCGCCTGACAGGGGATGCCAAAGACCGGACTCGTCGCCTCGTCCTGGGCGATGGTGTGGCCGCCGGCGGCCGAAATCGCCTCGATACCGGCGGCCCCGTCACGACCCATGCCGGTCAGCACGACGCCACAGAGCGGATCGGCGCCCGCCCCAACGGCGGTCTCCATCGTCACGTCGATCGCCGGCCGAACGCCGTGGACCCGCGGCCCGTCGTCCAGTCGAAGCACGAGCGTCTCATCGATAGCCAGTGACACTTCGAGGTGGTGATCGCCGGGTGCGACCGCCGCCTCGCCGGGGCCGAGTCGATCGGCGTCCGACGCTTCGCGGACGTCGTACTCGCTCAACGAGTCGAGCCGATCGGCGAACCGACCGGTGAAGCCGACTGGCATGTGCTGGACGACGAGGACCGTCGCACCCAGCGCCGCCGGCAGCCGCGTGAACAGTCGTTCGACGACCTTCGGACCGCCGGTCGACGCACCGATCACGATCGTCGGACCGACGTCGGGTTCGTCGTCGATCGGAACCGGTTCGGTCGCCTCGTCCTCACCTGCCGGGACCGGATCGGCACCTGTCCCGGGAACCGGTGTCGGACTGGCTCCCGGCGAGGCCGTCGCCGTCCCGGCTTCGGTGACGGGGCCCGCCGCGGGCGTGGTCGCCCTGTTGCTCACGGCCTCCGTCGCACCGCCACTGCTCGTCGAGTGGACGGCCGCGGCAGCCCGGGCGAGAGCGAGCGAGGAGACGTCCGCGTCGGCGAGTTCGTCGACCGTCTCGACGACCTCGTCGGCGAGGTGTGCGATGTTCTTCGATTCCGGATTGCCGGGGTCCGGCTTGTGGAGGAACTCCACGGCGCCGCGTTCCAGCGCGTCGAGCGTGGCTTCCGTGCCCGCTTCCGTATACGCACTGAGCATGAGAATGAGCGTCGGATTCGTCGCCATGATCCGCTCGACAGCCTCGATCCCGCCCAGTTCGGGCATCTCGACGTCCATCGTCACGACGTCGGGATCGTACTCCGCGACGGCGTCGATCGCCTCCGCGCCGTTCGATGCCGTTTCGACGTCGTAGCCAGCGTCGGAGAGCGCGTTGCCGATGACTGTCCGCATGAACTGCGAGTCGTCGACAACGAGTACTCCCGTCATGCAGCGACGACGTCGGAGAGGGCTTTTCTGACGCTGGGTTCTTCGAACGGTTTCGTGACGTAGCCGTCCGCGCCAGCTTTCACGGCGAGTTTCATCTTCTCCCGCTGGCCGACGCTCGTACACATGATGACGCGCGAATCGGGGTCGAGTTTCTTGATCGCCGCGGTGGCCTTGATACCGTTGCATTTCGGCATCACGATGTCCATCATTACGATGTCCGGATCGTGTTCTTTGTACAGTTTGACTGCTTCAGCGCCGTTGGACGCCTCTCCGAGAATGCGGTAATCCTGCTCGAGGATCTGTCGGAGTAAATTCCGCATAAAATGAGAGTCGTCCACGATGAGCACCCCTGTCGACATTCAGTAGTACACCAACCGCTGATAGAAATACAACTACCATAAATGCTGTCTCTCGATTATCAGTAATGATAAACGACGAATACGGCTGTGAGAGGCGCCTCAGACCCCGACATCTGAGATCCCGTCTACGGGCCGTTCGCGCCGTGTCCCGACGCTACTAGCAGTTTGTCGACGTCGATCACCGCGGTCGTCTCGACGACGATTTCCCGGGTCTCGTCGTCCGATTCCGCCGCGTCGTCGACCGCTTCGTCGGCGTCGATATCGAACGTCTCACCGATCGATTCGAGGCCGCTCCCCATCGACTGACCCCGCGATAGCGCGGCCACACCGCCCAGTCCGCTCGCGGTCCCGGTGTCGACGGCGCCCTCCTCGTCGGCCGTCGCGACGGCACTCCCCGCGGGACGGTCCGGTTCGCGTTCCTGTTCGACGAGCGCCACGACGAGCGGGTGCTCGAGCGCGTCGCCCGAGAGGTCACGGTCCTCGACGGCGGCCTCGTCGAGGACGTTCCGTTCCGGGACGGCTTCGACGCCGATCACGTCGTCGATCCGGATCCCCGCGGACTGCTGATCGGCCGGACGATCGAAGACCAGCAACCGTTGGCGTCCCGACTGATCGTCCGTCACGGGAAAGTGAACACGTGGATCGACGACCGCTGTGATGTCGCCCCGGAGATCCGTCACCCCCTCGATTGCCGGCGGCGATCGGGGTACCCGCGTCAGGTCCGCCGGGGGTTCGGTGATCGTCTTCACCTCGTCGACCGGGAGTGCGAGTCGGTGTTCTCCGAGGCGGATAAAGACGAACTGTCGTCGTTCCTCCTCGTCGACCGAACCGTCCGACTCCTCTCGTCGCTCGTCAGTGTCGTCGATAGTAATCCCGAGAAGCTTTTCGGGCAGATCCGGGGCCATGTTCCTGTTCGTCTATCACATTCCACCAATAAAACGTTGACTGCCGACACCGTCACGGACGCTGACGGAACCGATCGTGTTATCCGGCCGAACCTGGCGATCTGACGACAGTCCCGCGTCGGTACCGGTCGCCGAATACACGAGACGTATTTTTTGTAGTGGGTACCGAACGTGTCCGATGACGTCGGTTTCAAATTCGCGTGACGACGGCGATGTCGGCGCCGTACCAGCTGTCGTTACCGCAAGCCCGGCGGTGGGCCGCCGTCGTCGTCGTCATCGAGGTCGACGTCTATCCCCATCTCCTCTCGCTGTTCGCGAAGCCGTTTGACTTTCCGGTAGTAGTACCCGATCCCGACGCCACCGAGCAGGACGACCGTTCCCACGAGTCCGGCGAACAGCGCGATGTCCCTGGTGTGATAGTACCTGAGCGAGATCGTACTGTCGACCTCGTCCCAGACCAGCCGTTCCCGGTTGCCGTCGACCGTCTCGCGCTCGTAGCCGCCCGGAGTGACGTCGCCGAACAGGAAGTTCGTCGTCCGGTGGTCTTCCGGGAGGGTCACCTCGTACGACCCCGTCACGTACGCCGGCAGACGGAAGGTCTTGCCGCCTGCCGCCCCCGAGAACGCGAGGGTGCCGTTGCCGTCCGGCACGCGGACCTCGGTGCTCGATCGGCTCTGGTCGACGTCGAGTTCGGAGCCGTTCAGTTCCGTCCCGTTCGGGTACCAGTAGCGGACGCTGTGGATGTCGAGCGCCTCGTCGCGGTAGAACGTCGACCGGTACAGCGAGAGTTCCTCGGTGTCGTTGAGGTCGTACACCGCACGGAACTCGCCGTCGCCGATCAGGCTCCCGCCCTCGATGTCGATCGCGACGTCGGCGTCGCTCTCCCTGAGATCGTCGTACTCCTGTTCGCGATCGAGTTCCTCGTCGGAGATGCCGCCGAAGATCGCCGAACAGCCGGCGCCCGTCGTGAGGAGTGCGACCGCGAGGATCACGAGAACGAGCCGTCGGTTCATACTAGGGAACGACACAGCGCAGTTCCGCGGGGAGGTACTCGCCGACGCTCGCCAGCAGTCCCGGCGGATCGGTGTCCTCGGTGCAGATCACGCTCTGTTCGAGCAGACCGATCCGTTCGACGGTGACGTAATCCTCGGCGTGTCCGGCCCGGTTGAGCGTCGCCCGCACCTCCGCTCGCGTGGCGCTGTTGACGTTGAGCCGGCCGCTTCCGCGGGTCCACTCGTAGAGCCGATCGACCTCGTCGTCGGCGAGTCGGATCCGCCCGTCCGCATCCGGGTCCGCGTAGACGAACCGCAACGGCATGTGCTGGACCAGGCCGTAGCGCTCGCGGATCTGTTCGGGAGACCCCGGACCCAGCCGGAGTTCGTCCGACGGAACGCGTACCCCCTCGCCCTGTCCGGCGTCGAGGACGAACCCGTCGTCGTCCCACGATTCGAGGGTCCCGACGTAGGTCTCGCCGGGCGCTAAGTCGGGGACGATCTCGCCGAACTCCTCCCGCAGGACGTTCCGCGCGACGACCGCGTCGTCGCCCTCGATCGTTACCGACGGGAACTCGTCGTGGCGAACGCCGATCTCGAACTCGACGTCCAGGTCGCCGATCTCGTTGTCGACGAGCGATCGGAGCGAGTCAAGCGCCCGATCGCGGGCGTCGCCCTCCACGTACAGTTTGGTTGCGAGTACTACCATCAGGCTCCTGCGTCGATGTTGAGTTCGTCCTCGAGCGCCTCGAGTCGATCGTCCATCGCGTTGACGAGTCGGTCGTTGTCCATCGATTCGACCGGCGAGCCACACTCCGGACACTCGAAGCCGAAGTCCATCGCCTCGCCGAACTCGAACCGGATCGAGCAGATCTCACAGAGGTAGAACTCGTGGTTGCGCTCGTACTCCCGGCGGTCCTCCAGGGCCTCGTGGAGCCGGTACATCTCCTCCTCGAGATTCTCCGGAATGTTGTCGTACTCGAAGGTCCAGAGGTAGGTCAGCCACCCCGAATCCTCGTCCCGGAGCCGACGGTACGTCGCCAGGTCGTTCTCGTAGAGAATAAACAGCGCCCGGCGCACGTCGTTCAACTCGAGGTCGAGTTCCTCGGCGAGTTCCTCGTCGGTCACTTCCCCGTCCGGCGGTGCCGCCGCGACGGGCATTCCCTTGGGACCGACGAGCTCGTGCAAGTACTTCTGGATGACCGGATCCTCGAGCAGGTCCTCAAAAGCCATTACCTATCTATAACGCCATCCGGCCATTAAGTCTTGTCAACTGCCCGCGGTGGCGCGGGACTCGGCAGCGACCTCGGCCGCTACCGACACCGTCCTCGACCGGACTCACAGCGGGTACCGGTCCGAGCCAGACAGTGACTCGAGACGATCCGACGGGACGACAGGAAGACGTTCCGACTGTACGTACGAACACCGGTTTCGAGTTCAGGTGTCTGGCTGTCCGGCGATGAAGTACCGGATCCGGCTGCCGTCGAACACGGCGCTCCGGAACGATCATATTGAACGTCGTGAGAAACCGAAAAATTTTAATTATTGAATATGTGATTTATGGGCGGTGTATGTGAATGACAAACACCGACACACCCATATCAGCGACGGAATCGAAGGCAGACTCAGTCGCGGCCGACGACAGCGAGGGCAGTGACCCCACGCGACGGACGGTCCTGAAGCTCGCTGGAACGACCGCGGCGGCGACGACCGGTATCGCGGCGTTCTCCGGAAACGCGGCGGCGCTCAGTTGCGGCGACTACCTCGACGCTTGGACTGGCTACCCCCACCTGTACTACGGACGCCTCAACGGCGTTCGGGACGGGATGACCTACCGTCTCGTGAATTCGGACTACCCGGACAAAGTGATGGAGGTCGAAGGGGCGTCCACCGACGACGGGGCCGACGTCCACCTCTGGGACTGGGACGGCGGCGACAACCAGAAGTGGCAGATCGATTGGGTCGGCGACGGCTGGCGATTGACCGCCCAGCACAGCGGAAAAGTGTTGGACGTGGAAGCCGCGTCCCAGGACGACGGCGCGAACGTCTACCAGTGGGAGTGGCTGGACAACGACAACCAGACGTTCGACATCTTCCTCACGGACGGCAACGGCGACCTCAGACTCGAAGCCCAGCACAGCGGTAAGGTTGTCGACGCCGACAACTACGAAGGCGATAACGGCACCAAAATCTTCCAGTGGGACTGGTGGGGCGGCGAGAACCAGCAGTGGTCCCCCGAGTTCGTCGACAACGACGGGACGTTGGTCATCTTCACGCACGGGTGGCTCGAGGAGATCGGCGGCACCGCCGAGGACCAGGCCTACACGGCAGGGGACGCCCTCAGGAACGAGGGCGTGAACGTCCCCGTCATCGGCAACAAGTACGATTCCAAGACGTTAGACTGGTGGGACGCCAAGGACGAGGCCAAGAACGCCGGGAACTACTTCGGCGACTGGCTCTCCGAGTTCATCGACCGAAACCCGAACGTGACGATTCGTGTCATGGCCCACTCCCTTGGTGCGATGATGACGCTAACGGCGCTGAACCGCCTGGCCGAGCACGGGAAGCGCATCGCCACCCTCGACCTCGTCGGCGGCGCGGTCGACCACGACTCGATCGAGGACACCTGGGCCGAGGGCGTCCAGAACGCCGCGGGCGAGGTACACAACTACCACAGCTACAACGACGGCGTCCTCGACGTCATCTACGAGGTCGGCGAGTGGGACGACGCGCTGGGATACTCCGGTGCCGAGGGCTGGACGCCCGGCAACTACTACGATCACGACGTCTCCGACGACGTCGGCTCGCACTGCGAGTACTTCAAGCGCGACGGCTGCATGCACCGCGTCGTCGCCAACTGGTGAGTCGGCAGGGGTATTCGATCGCCCACGCGTCTCGCCGCCGGTTCTCGCCACTAGTCGTATGGTTCGCCCGACGACGTTCGATCTCTTGCCGAACGGGTCACGCGGAATGTGGAGGATAGATTAAAGTCGCTTTCCTCGTCTTTTAATATATGACGCACCGGCTCCGGTTTTTCGAACGGTTCAGACAGACGATCGCTTCGGTCATTCACCTTCCGCTCTCTGCAGTCGGCCTCTATGCCGAACGGAAGACGCCCCGCGACCAGTACGCTCTCACGGTCCGAGCGCCGAACGGCGAGTTCGAAGCGACGCTACACCGCCTCGGGTTCGTCCGCAACTTCGTCTCCTCGCTAAAGCGCCGCGAGTACGATGCCCCGCCCGAGATCTCGGTGGCCAGCTGGGTATGGTACCCCGACAACGCGCTGTTCAGCACGCACCAGCTCCACATCGCCCTCTACGTCGGTCCGAACGAGGAGACGACCGACGTATACGCACACTGGGAGCCGTCGTGGATCCGACACCCGATTCGCCACTACCGGGCCCGCGAGGTCGACAACTCGAAAGGCGTCCAGCGAATCCGTGAGATCCTCTCGGATGCGGACGTCGAGTGCTTCGAAAAGCCGGCCGACGAGCGATTCCCGACCGCAGACGAACGACGGTAGGAGTGATCCGGATCCGACTTACGAATCACCGATCGCCGGAAACGCCGCCATCGAAATCGACGGCATCGACGCCGACGGGGTACAGGTCCTCGCCTCGGTCGCCACCTCGATCACCGCCACCGTCCCGCCGTTCGCGATCGTCGTCCGTAGTCCGGTTACGACGCCGATCGAACACCGTGTCCTCGGACCAATGACCCTACCTTCGCTCGATCCGAACGCTACAACCCGAACGCGACGACGGCGTTCGATACTACCGGACGACGTGATCGGGACGACGCGTACTCCGTCGCGTAGTCTCCTCCCGGAGAGTCGGTCGGCGAATCGAATCACAAAACCGTTTTGATAGTCGTTCGCCTCTATACGATATGGACCAGCCAGCGGAGACGCCGACACGCGAGCTGCTCGCACACGTTCTCGTTCCCGTCGCACACGAGGCCGACGCCAGAGTGACGGCGCGCGCGCTCGAGCCGTACGACCCGAATCGCGTCACGGCACTCCACGTCGTCGAGAAGGGCGAGGGCGTGCCGGACAAGACCCCGGTCGAACAGTCCGAGGAAGTGGCTGCGGACGCCTTCGAAGCCATCCGAGAGGTGTTTCCCGACGCCGACGACCACGTCGCGTACGGCCGGAACGTCGCCGACTCGATCTTCGCGGTCGCCGACGAGGTCGACGCGAGCGCGATCGCCTACCGGGCACGGGAGGGCGGTCGGCTCGCCCGATTCCTCTCCGGCGATCTCACGCTGAAACTCGTCACGGAGGCCGATCGGCCCGTCGTCGCGCTTCCCAAAGTCGACGGTAGCGAGGACTGAGCCCGCCGAGACGCGACACGCCGAACCCGCGTCGATTCGTGTCGACGAAAATCGTGGGATTCTCCGATACAGCAAATGCAAAAGGTTCAAATTCACTTCGCCTATCGAATAGATATGTTGACTTCGAAGATGGATACCGCTAGTCGTCGCCACGAGACCGTGAGACGACCGGGGTCGGGGCGGCCAGTTCGGAACAGTCCACGAGCGCCTGCCGGGCGATTTCTCGCGTGGTGAGTGGACATGAGCACTGAAGAAGAACTCGCGAAGGACCTCGGTCCGCTCGCCGCCCTGACGATCGGGATCGGGACGATGATCGGTGCCGGCATTTTCGTTCTGCCAGGGACGGCAGTCGCACGGGCCGGACCGCTCGCCGCGGCGACGTTCGTCCTCGGCGGGGTCATCGCGCTCTTTACCGCGCTGTCTGCCTCCGAACTCGGGACGGCGATGCCCAAGTCCGGCGGCGCGTACTTCTACGTCAATCACGCGCTCGGACCGCTGTTCGGATCGATCACCGGCTGGGCGAACTGGATCGGCCTCGCCTTCGCCTCCGCGTTCTACATGTACGGCTTCGGCGAGTACGTCAACGCGCTGGTCGGTATCGGCGGCCTCGAACTCGGGCCGCTCGTGCTCTCGGCCGGCCAGTTGATCGGGTTCGTCGGTGCGTTGCTGTTTATCGCCGTCAACTACCTCGGGGCGAAAGAGACCGGGACGCTCCAGATCTTCATCGTGATGACGTTGCTCGGCATTCTGGCGCTCTTTACCGTCGTCGGCCTGTTCAACGCCGACCTCGACTCGCTCAGGCCGATCGCACCGCCGGGGACGGCGACTGAGGTGTTACCGGTGACCGCCGTCGTCTTCGTCTCCTATCTCGGCTTCGTCCAGATCACGTCCGTCGCCGAGGAGATCAAGGATCCCGGCAGGAACCTTCCGCGCGCGGTCATCGGCTCCGTCGTCATCGTCACCGTCGTCTACGCGCTGTTCCTCCTCGTGCTCCTCGCGGCGGTCCCGAACGACCTCGTGGCGGACAACGATACCGCGGTCGTCGACGCGGCCCGACTCCTGTTCGGCCAGTACGGTGCACTCGGATACGGATTCGGTGCGATCGGTGCCGGCCTGCTCCTGATCGGCGGCCTGCTGGCGACCGCATCCTCCGCGAACGCGTCGATCCTCTCGTCGTCCCGGATCAACTTCGCGATGGGCCGGGAGAAGATCGTCACACCGAAACTCAACGAGATCCACCCGCGCTTTGGCACGCCCTACAAGTCGATCGCCATCACCGGCGGCCTCATCCTCCTCTTCCTGCTCGCCGGCAATCTCGAGTTGCTGGCAACGGCTGGCTCGGTACTCCACCTGATCGTCTACGGGTTGCTCAACCTCGCACTGATCGTGATGCGAGAAGCCGACCCCGAGGACTACGATCCCGACTTCGAGGTCCCGTTCTACCCGTTTGTCCCGGTTATCGGCGCGATCGTCTCCTTCGCCCTGATCGCGTACATCGAACCGACCGTCATCGTCCTGTCGGTCGCCTTCGTCGGCTTCGCGGCGCTGTGGTACCTGCTGTATGCGCGCCGGAAGGTCGAGACGTCCGGTATCCTCGCGAACTGGATCCTCGATCGCTCCGAAGAGATGCCCGACGCGGCCGTCTCCGCGGCATCGTCCGTCCAGCCCGAAAAGAGCACCTATCGCGTGATGGTGCCGCTGGCGAATCCGGCGACCGAGAAACACCTCATCACGCTCGCCTCGGCGATCGCGAAAGAGCGCGACGGCACCGTCGTCGCGGTCAACATCGCGAACGTGCCCGACCAGACGTCGCTTGCGGCGGCCCGCGACCGGGGCGCGTACGACGCCGCCAACGAACTGCTCGAGACCGCGAAAGCGGACGCCGAGACGCTCGGCGTCGACGTGGAGACGTACGTAATCCTCTCACACCGGACCTTCGAGGAAGTGTTCGACGCCGCGACGACCTTCGACGCGGACATGACCGTGATGGGGTGGGGAGACGACTCCCACCACGCGCCCGGCCGCGCGGAATCCGCGATCGACGAACTTGCGCACAACCTGCCCTGCGACTTCCTCGTGTTCAAGGATCGCGGCTTCGATACGTCGCGCATCCTCGTCCCGACCGCCGGCGGCCCGGACTCGGCGCTCTCGGCGACAGTCGCAGGGACGCTCAGCGAGGAGTTCGACGCCGAGGTGACCCTCCTTCACGTCGCCGACGATACCGACGCCGGGGAGGCGTTCCTGGAGAAGTGGGCGGCCGACCACGGACTCGAGGACGCGACACGTCGCGTCGAGTCCGGCGACGTCGAGAACCGTATCGCGGAGGCGGCGACGGATGCAACGTTGCTCATCATCGGCGCGACCGAGAAGGGGCTGCTCTCGCGACTTGTCCGCGGCTCGCTCGTCCTCGACGTGCTGGACGACGTCGAGTGCTCGGTCCTGCTCGCCGAGACGCGTCACAAGCGCGGTCTCAGGGAACGAATTTTCGGTTCCCGCGATCGCGCCCCGGAACGGAACGAACCGGCGAACGAAGCCCGGACGAAACCGTAGGAACGCCCTCGACGGGTCGGAGGGGCGTGTTTGCTCGTATTCTGCGAATCGCTTCGAAGCCGTCGTCGGACCGGCGATCCGGCGTGTCGCCCCTGTTCGTCGCGGTACGCTGACGAGACGATCTCGCGATTACCGCCGCCAGAACGCCCCGGTAAACACGACGAGCGCGGGGATGATCTCGAGGCGGCCGATCCACATGAGGAAGATCATCAGGAGTTTTGACGTGTACGGGAACTCGAGATAGCTTCCGAACGGGCCCAGCGAGCCAAAACCCGGCCCGATGTTCCCGATCGTCGCGATGCTCGCGCTGATCGCCTCGAGTGCGGTCAACTCGTAGCCGACGCGGGTGGCGTCCAGCGCGAGTAGAACCGTCGAGAGTCCGAAGATGAGGAAGTAGATGAACGTGAATCCGAGCACGCCCCGAACGGCGTCCTCGTCGACCACGTAGCCGCCGAGCCTGATCGGCCGGACCGCCTCGGGGTGAGCGGCGGTAAACAGTTCCCGATGGGCGACCTTCAGGACGATCAACCAGCGGATTATTTTGACGCCACCGCCGGTGGACCCGGCGCTCCCGCCGATGAACATCGTGAACAGGAGCAGCACCTGGGCGTTCGTCTCCCAGTCCGCGAAGTCGCTCGTCGCGTACCCCGTCGAGTTCAGTAGCGACACGATCTGGAACGTGGCCTGTCTGAGCGCCGGTTCGATCGTTCCTTCGGTGGTCCCGCCGAGTGGCCCCAGTGCCGGCGCCGCTCCGCCGTAGAGGAGCGTGCCGAGGATTCCCGTCAGGACTGCGATCGCACCGGCGTAGGTTCGAAATTCCGTGTTCCGGACGAACCGCCGCGGTTCGCCCCGGAGCAGGTACCAGAACAGCGCGAAGTTCGTCCCCGCGACGACCATGAACGGGATGATGACCCACTGGACGATCGCCGAGAACGCGGCGATGCTGTCGGCCTCCGGGGAGAACCCGCCGGTCGGCAGGGTCGTAAAGCCGTGGGCGACTGCGTTGTAGAACGTCATCTCGGGGGCAAGCCCGAGGAGGTGGAGCCCGTACAGCAGACAGATCAACAGGACGGTAAAGCCGAAGTAGACGAGCCACAGGATCCGCGCCGTCTCGGCGATCTTCGGCGTGAGTTTCTGGAGTTCCGGCCCGGGTGCCTCGGCGCGGATCAACTGCGCCCCGTTGACCGCGAGTTCGGGGAGGATGGCGATCATCAGGACGATGATCCCCATCCCGCCCAGCCACTGGGTGAGTTGTCGCCACATCATGATCGCGTGGGAGTGGCGCTCGACCGAAATTTCCCCGAGGACCGTCGCGCCAGTGGTCGTGAACCCTGACATCGACTCGAAGAGGGCATCGATCGGGTGCGAGAGGGCCGACGCGGTTCCGTACCCCGCCAGCACGTACGGAATCGCACCGACGATCGCGACGGCGAGCCAGGAGATGGCCACCAGGAGCATCGCCTCCCGCGGCTGGAGATCCGGATCCGGATCGAGTCGTTCGAGCGCGTGCCCGATCGCGATCGTGAGCGCGATCGTCGCGACGAATTCGAGGAGGTGCTCCCCGTAGACGAGTGCGACGACCAGGGGGACGACCATCGTCAGCGCGAGGTACTTCAGGATCGTCCCGGTGAGCGCGACGCTCGCGCGCCAGTCGATCCGCACCATCAATCCCACCCCGCCGACTGGCAGCTCATCGTTCCGCCCGACGATCGCACGTCCGTCATCCTGTCGACAGACGACTCGGGGAGACGACTAAAGGACTTCGTCTCGTAGCGTTCGCATGGCCGTGCGACTGCCCAGCGTCCGCGACCCGCGTTCGTTTGTCGACGTGTTCGGAGTCGTCGTCATCGCGGTCGGACTGATGGCCGCCATCCTGTCCGTCTGGCGCGGAACGATCGTCCGGATCGAGATAGTCGCGTTCGTTCTCCTGGTGTCCGTCTGGGTAGTATGGGCAGTGGACAGAATCCTCGAGCGATCGGTCGAGGGAGCCAAACGGGAGTCGAGCCGGAACCGGGAGTGGCGGCGCTGATCGCGTCACTGCCGACCCGATCGCTGTCGCATCGGCGGTGATGCGGTAGCCGGCTTAGATGAGGTCGATGACGTCGTCGAGGACTCTCGCGTCGACGAAGAGCACGACGTGGTCGCCCGATTCGACGACCGTCGTTCCGCGGGGCGTTACGAGTTCGCCGCCGCGAGAGATCGCCCCGATCACGACGCCGTCGGGCAGGTCGGCGGTCGCCTCGGCGATCGGTCGGCCCGTCAGCACGCTGTTGATGTTGGCCTCGATCTCGATCACCTCGGCGCGATCGTGTTCGAGCATGGCCACCTTCTCGGTGTGGTCGGCGCGGGTAAAGCGGACGATTTCCTCGGCGGTCTCCTCGCGCGGGTTGACCGCGACGTCGATCCCGACGGTCTCGAAGACGTCGGCGTACTCGGGGTGTTCGATGACGGCGACGGTCCGATCGACGCCGAGACGGCGGGCCAGAAGCGAGACGAGCAGGTTCTTCTCGTCGCTGTCGAGGGCGGCGACGACGATGTCGGCCTCGTCGACGTGTTCGCGGGCCAGAAACTCCGCGTCCGTCGCGTCGCTTTCCATCACCATCGTGTTCGGGAGTTTCTCCGCGACCTCGCGGGCGCGATCTGGGTCCCGTTCGATCAGCCGCGGGCGATTGCCCTGTTCCTCGAACAGGCGGGCGACCTGGAAGCCGATTTCGCTGGCCCCGACGATGACGACCTCCTTGGACCCGTTCGACTCGGTCGTGACGATGTCGGTCGCGAACCCACTGACGGAGTCGGGACTACCGATCACGACCACCCTGTCGCCGGCGCGGATCATCGTCTCGCCGGTCGCGACCATCATCTCCCCGTTGCGGAAGATGCCGGCGAACGTCAGCGAGTCGTACTGGTCGGCCTCGCGGACGGTCTTGTCTGCGACGGGACTTCCCGGCCCGATGTCGAACTCCGCCATTCGAACCAGGCCGCCGGCGAACATCTCGACGTCCTGGGCCGCGGCCAGGCCCGAAATCCGGAAGATCGCCTGGGCGGTCAGCAGGTCCGTACAGGCCATGAAGTCCACGCCGAACGCGCCCTGGGAGCCCTGCCAGGTCTCGAGCAGGGTGCGGCGCTTGACGCGGGCGATCGTGAACGCGTCGCTTCTGGTCTTTGCGGCCCCGCAGACGACGAGGTTGGTCTCGTCGTCGTCCGTACAGGCGATGACCAGCCCGGCGGACTCGATGCCCGCCTCCTCGAGCGTCTCGATATCCGTCCCGTCCCCTTCGATCGCCAGAACGTCCAGCGAGTAGGTCAGCTCGTCGACGACGTCGCCGTCTCGATCGACGATCACGACGTCGTGCGAGTCCTCGAGGTTGGCGGCGATCGTGCGCCCGACCTCGCCGGCACCGACGACGATCACGCGCACGGCGATCCCTCGCGAGTCATTATTATCGATGATTTTTCGAGAAGGGGGATATACGTTACGCACGATCACTGTACGGCTTAAGAGGGGGCGCTACACCCCGTCGCCGTCCGTATCGGTCGACTCGACCCGCTTGCCCGTCTCCATCGGGATCACGCGCCGATCGGCGTCCGCCCACTCGCGGTCGAGTTCCCGGCCCTCGAAGAGTCGATCGAGGAAGACGGCGAGACCGGCCACCTCGGAGTGGGGTTGGTTGGTGACGCCGACGTTCCAGTCGGCCGCCTCGTAGACGTCGAAGGGGACCTTCTCCGCGCCGACGACGACCAGGAGCGGGTCCTTGTCGTCGCGGTGGGCCGATCGGATCTCGCCCTCGACGTCCTGGACGCGCTCGCCGTACATCGTGAGGTGGACGATCCGGCCGTCCCAGTCTCGGATGAGCGCCTTCGGCGACGCCGTCAGTTCGACGTCGAACGGACCGCCGAACCGATCGGTGATGTCCGCGACCGTCTCGTGGGACTGGCCCGCGTTGTCGGGGAAGACGGCCCGATCGGCCCCGAGCGCCCGCGCGGTCAGCCCGACGTGGGTCGTCATTCGCTCGTCCCGGCCGGGGCGGTGGCCGAGTCGAAGGACGGCGACCTCGGGAAACTCCTGCATGAGGGTACCCACTGGATCGGGAGGTTAGGGAATTTCGTTTTCGGCCTCGATTCCGGGAGATCGATGGCCATGCTGACACTGATCTTATTGAGCCGCTCTCACATGCCGTGTACTATGGAGAAGATCAACGAATCCGCCCTCGACTGGGACGAGTACGATCGCGACGAGACGGACGGCGAGACCGCCTTCCGGCGCAAGGAACTCGCGAACGCGGTCGACGCCGACGCCCTCGGCTGTAGCCTCTACGAACTGCCGCCGGGGAGTCGATCGTGGCCGTACCACTACCACACGGCGAACGAGGAGGCGATGTACGTGCTGTCCGGCCAGGGACTGCTCAGGGTCGCGGACGGCGAGGAATCGCTGACGGCCGGGGACTACGTGACTTTCCCGGCGGACGAGAGCGGCGGCCACCGGGTCGTCAACGACGGCGACGACCCGCTCCGGTACCTGATGGTCTCGACGATGACCGAACCCGATATCACCGTCTACCCCGAGATGGAGACGTTCGGCGTCTACGTCGGCTCCCCGCCCGGCGGGCGGGACGAGCGATCGCTCGAGGGGTACTACCGGATCGACGACGACGTCGACTACTGGGAGTAGTCGGTCGACGATTCCGTGCGACCGGGAGCCCGACGATCGGGACACGACGCGCCACGATCGTCGATCGATCCCGATGCGCCAGGTCCTCGCCGGACAACCGGGACGACCGCGGGCGCCGACAGGCTTTTTCAGGTGCCGGAAAAATTCGTACACGATGGCCAAACACGTGGTTCGACGGGTGAGCGATCGATGAGCGGTATCGGCGACTGGCTCGAAACCGCCCGCGAGGAGCGCTGGGGAATGCTCACGGATCTGCTGTTCGCGATCGTCTGGGTGTCGATCGTCGACCTCCTCTTTCGCGTCGTGACGGGGCCAACGTGGGCGTATTACCTGCTGATGCTCTCGGGTATCGCCGCGTACTACGCGTTCGTCTGGAACCTCGAACTGGCGCGCAAGTGGCGCGAATCCGAGTGAACGCTCGCGGCTGCCGGTTCTCCACCCGACGAGTACGGCGAATCGGAGCGCTCGGCTGGCGCTCGACGGATCGACGCGGGCGCAATAAAAAACCGATCGGCGACCGTCGTTACTCGTTTCGCTGTGCGTCGACGACGAGCACCGGGACGTGCGTCGATCGCAGCGTCCGTTCGGTGACGCTCCCGAGCAGGGCGCGCTTGACGCCGGCGCGACCGTGGCTGCCCATGACGACGAGGTCGATGTCGTTGTCGTCGGCGTAGGTGGCGATCATGTCGTGTGGTCGGCCGCCCGAGTAGTGTTCGACCACCGAGAGGCCGCGGGCCTCCGCCTGTTCGCGGACCGAGCCGGTCGCGGCTTCCGCGTCGTCACGGAGTTCCGTCATGCCTTCGAAGTTACCCTGCCGAAGGCGATCGACCTGTTCCGTCCCGAGGCTGTACGCGACGGCGTCGGTGTCGACGACGTACAGCGCGTGTATCTCCGAGTCGTATCGTTCCGCGATATCGATCGCGTGGTCGACCGCCAGTTCCGCTACGTCGCTTCCGTCCGTGGGGATGAGTATGCGTTCGTACATGGCTCAGTCGTCCGCAGGTGATGGTCCGCCGCTGTTTCTCTCGGCGACGACGTCGGCCGCCGTCTTGTCCTTCGGCATCGGTTCCGGGCTGTGACACTGCCGAACCATCTGCTTCGTCTCGAGCGGCGGTTCGTCGGTGACCAGCGAAACCGCGATGGTGATGGCGAACACGAGCGGCACGCCGATCAGGGCTGAGCCGATCGCGGGCATCCAGGTCGCGAGGACGTCAATCCCGATGCCGGGACCGAAGTGGCCCTCGTTGAACATCGGGATGAGCCAGAGGATTAATCCGCTGCTCATCCCGGCGAGCGCACCCTGCCGGTTCGTGTTCTCCCACCAGAGACCGAGGAAGAACATCGGGAACAGCACGATGGCTGCCAGCGAGAACGCGAAGCCGACCAGTGCGGCGATCGGCTGCGCAGGGTCGAGCGAGAACAGGATCGTCAGCACGCCGAGCGCGATGATGCTCAGCCGGCCGACGAGGACCTGCTGTCGCTGGGTCGCGTCGGGGTTGATAATGTTCGCGTAGATGTCGTGCGAGATCGCCGAGGAACCGGCGATGAACAGGCCGGCGACCGTCGCGACCGCCGCGGCGATACCGCCTGCCGCGACGAAGCCGACGAGCCAGGTCGGCAGGCCGGCCAGCTGCGTCGCCAGCACGACGATGACGTCACCCGCGGCTCCGCTCATACCGTTGTCACCGTAGACGGGGCCGACCTCCTGTGCGTAGAGGTCGGTACCGAACGCCGCGTACGCGGGCGCGGACAGGTACAGCAGGGAGATGAAGAACAGTCCCCAGGTGCACGACCAGCGGGCGGTTCGCTCGTTCTCGACCGTGTAGAAGCGAACCAGCACGTGCGGCAGGCCGCAGGTCCCGAAGATCAGGCTGAACGCCGTCGCGATCCACAGGTAGTAGCTGCCGCCGGCAAACGGTTCGTAGAACTCGCTGCTGAGTTCGGTGACCAGTTGGCCGTACTCGAGCTGGGGCAGTATCGTCGAGTAGTCTCCCGCGAGACCGGTCGCCAGCAGCCCGATCAGGAACGCGCTGATGAGGATGACGTACTGGAGGACCATCGTTTTCGTCGCCCCGAGCATCCCCGACAGCGAGAGGTACGCGATCGTGATGACCATGAAGATGATCATCATCGCCTGGTAGCCGCTCAGTCCCGGAATCCCGGGGTCGCCGAGGATGTACAGGCCGACCAGACCCATCCCGCGAGCCTGTCCGAGCGCGTAGACGAACCCGATGAGGAACGTCGTGATCGCCGCGATGGCGCGGGCGGCATCGGAATTGAATCGATCGCCGATGAAGTCCGGTGCGGTGTACTTCCCGAACCGTCGCATCTGGGCGGCCAGGAAGATCAACAGGACGAAGTAGCCGGTCGTCCAGCCGACGACGAACGCCAGGCCGTAGACGCCCGACAACGCGATGAGCGCGGCCATCCCGAGATAGGACGCCGCCGACATCCAGTTGGATCCGATAGCCATCCCGTTTTCGACGTTCCCGATCGAGCGGCCGGCGACCCACATGTCCGTGGTGTCGGCGACCTTGTAGAAGTAGCCGGCCACCAGGAACAGCGTCATCATCGCGATGACGATGATCGCCGGAAGGGGCTTGAACCCGATGTTCAGTCCCTCGGGAAGCAGTTCCTGGTCGGCCTGGAGCGGTACCAGCACGTTCCCAACGAGCGCGTTGGCCACTGCGAGCCCGCTCATCGATCGACACCTCCGTCAGTTGCCGCGGGTTCCTGGCTGCCGGTGTCCGTTCGCTCCACGTCGGCCGCCGCGAACTGTTCGATGTCGTACTTTTCGTCGATCTTGTCGCGCTTTCGGACGTACCAGACCGACAGCAAGAGTGCGCCGCCCGGTCCGCCGACCGCGATCAGGAAGTAGTGAAGCGGGAATCCGAGAACCGGCATCGTCGACGTCATCACGCCCGGTGCGAGCCGGGTCGCCGTAATCGGCCCGAACGTGCTGAGGATCCAGATCGCGAACCCGGTCAGGATGACCCGGTTGTGGTCCCGCATGAACGGGGTCTGGGGCTTCAGTAGGTTGATCTCGACGTCCAGATAGTCGATTTGCTTCTCCCGCTCGACTTCCGAGAGGCCTCCGTCCGTCTGGAGTTCACTCGATTCCTCCTTCGTGTTCTGAGTGTTATTGTCTGTCATATTTCGAATCGTGATAGTTCTGTTCTGTGTGGATCCTATAAATAGGTTGAGGACGACTACTCTGTCTCGACCTGCTCCGCGATGTCGTCGACGACCTCGGGGTTGCGAAGCGTCGAGGTGTTTCCGAGTTCGTTCCCGCTCGCGATGTCCTCGAGCAGCCGGCGCATGATCTTGCCCGATCGCGTCTTGGGCAGTTCGGGCGTGAAGATCACTTCCTCGGGCTTGGCGATCGGCCCGATCGAGTCGAGGATGCCCTCGGCGGCCCGCTCCTCGAGTTCCTCGTCGCCCTCGTAGCCGTCTTCGGGGATCGCGTAGACGTACACCGCTTCGCCCTTGACCTCGTGGTCGCCGCCGACGACGGCGGCTTCGGCGATTCCCTCGACGCCGACGACGGCCGACTCGATCTCCATCGTCCCGAGCCGGTGGCCGGAGACGTTGATCACGTCGTCGACCCGGCCGAGGATGGTGATGTAGCCGTCATCGTCGATCTTGGCCCCGTCCTCGGGGAAGTAGACCCACTCGTCGGCCTCCTCGTCGGAGTACTCCTGCCAGTACTCCTCGATGAACCGGTCGTCGTTGTTGTACAGCGTCCGGAGCATGCCCGGCCACGGGTTGTTGACCGTGACGTAGCCGGCCTGGCCGGCGTCGACCTCCTCACCCTGCGCGTCGACGACGCGCGCGTCGATGCCCGGTAGCGGCGGCCCCGCGGAGCCGGGTTTCATGGTATTGACACCCGGCAGCGTGGTGATCATCATGCCCCCGGTCTCGGTCTGCCACCAGGTGTCGACGATCGGGCACTCCTCGTTGCCGATGTGCTTGTAGTACCACTTCCACGCGCGCGGGTTGATCGGCTCCCCGACGGTGCCGAGCAGTCGCAGCGAGGAGAGGTCGTGATTCTCCGTGTACTCGGCGCCCCACTTCATGAACGCCCGGATCGCCGTCGGTGCGGTGTAGAAGATGTCGACCTCGTTCTTCTCGACGATCTCCCAGAGGCGATCCTTGTCGGGGTAGTCCGGCGTTCCCTCGTACATCACCGACGTCGTGCCCAGCGCGAGCGGGCCGTAGACGATGTAGGAGTGGCCGGTGATCCAGCCGATGTCCGCCGAGCACCAGTAGGTGTCGTCGGCCTCGATGTCCAGCACGGCGTGGCTCGTCCAGGCGGTGTACGCGAGGTAGCCGCCGGTGGTGTGCTTGACCCCCTTCGGCTTGCCGGTCGTTCCCGACGTGTACATCAGGAACAGCATGTCCTCGGCGTCCCGCGAGACCGGTTCGACCGTCGCCCCCTCGTGCTCGGCCACCAGCTCGTCGTAGTCGTGCTGGTTGTCCGCGAGGTCGTGCTCTAAGTCGTCGCCCAGCCGATCGACGACCACTACGTCGGACACCTCGTGGTCGACGCCCTCGAGACCCTCGTTGGCCTTCGAGATGTGATCGAGCGCGTCGCCGCGGCGGTAGTAGCCGTCGCAGGTGACGAGGTACTCGCTGTCCGCAGAGTTCATCCGCGTCGCGAGCGCGTCCGCCGAGAAGCCGGCGAAGACGACCGAGTGCGGTGCGCCGATGCGGGCACAGGCCAGCATCGCGATCGGCAACTCGGGAATCATCGGCATGTACAGCGTGACGACGTCGTCCTCCTCGACGCCGAGGTCCCGCAGGGTCGCTGCGAAGTCCTCGACCTCGTCCAACAGTTCGTCGTAGGTGTACGTCCGCGTCTCGCCGAGTTCACCCTCCCACTCGATCGCTACGCTGTCGCCGGCACCGTCCTCGATGTGCCGGTCGAGACAGTTGTACGACGCGTTGAGTTCGCCGCCGGTGAACCACTCGTAGAACGGTGCGTTCCCGTCCTCGAGGACGGTGTCGTACTCCTCGTCCCAACTGAGCAGGTCGGCGGCCTGCTCCCAGCACTCCGGCCAGTTCTCCTCGAACTCCTCGTATACCCCCGGATCAGTGACGTTTGCCTGCTCGACGAACGACTCGGGCGGCTCGAAAGCCTCCTGCTCCTCGAGTCGTGCCTCGAGATCGGCGTTGTCCTGTGACATGGTACAGCCAATCAATCGAGTACCCACTTAGTAAAGCCGGCCTCTAGTTGTACAAAATCGACCCGATTCTCGGAGGAGTACCTAGCATATATTGACTGTTTTAAGACATGATAGCCGGTTTCGACGGCCGTTTTGCCCGGGTATCGACGGCGCGGCGGACCATCACCGGACGGTCCGCGTCGACTGCGTGGCGAACCGTCCGTGATTTCAAACGGTTCGGACGAAATATCTAGAGATATAGTACCGGATCGATCGCGATCGCTTCGTGTGCACCTCGTCGTGATCGCCGGCGGCCGTCCAGTCAGTCGACGCTACTCGTCCGGATCGTCGAAGAAGGTCCGGAGCAACTCGTGTTGCCCCTTCCGGAGGTGGTTGTGTAACGTCGGGGAGGAAACCCCCATCGCGTCGGCGACTTCCTCGGCCGTGCTCTCCCGGGGCCAGTCGTAGTAGCCGCCGAAATAGGCCGCTCGAAGCGCGGCCTCCTGGCGGTCCGTCAGCCGATCCTCGAGTCCCTCCCGGAACTCGCGTGCCGTCTGGACGGTTCGCTCGGCCTCGCGTTTCCCCACCAGTTCGGAGTCCGGGAACGTAGAGCGAAGGCCGTCGAGAATCGTCCGGACGTCGGCGTCGGCCGCGCAGTCGCCGGTGATCGTCGCCGATCCGCCCTCGAAGACCGCCTCGTGGACGGTCACCCCGTACTCGGTGAGCGTGACGATCGGGCAGGAACTCTCGATGACGAACTCGACGCGCCAGCCGTCCTCGTCGGTCTCGATCAGCCGGCAGTCGTCGATTCCGGGCGCAGCGTCCGCGAGGTCGAAGACGTCGGCCGGCGACGCCCCCTCGAGTCGGACGTAGTAAAGCTGCGTCGACTCCTCGATCGGAACCAGCGAGTCGAGTTCGAACCGGCATCCGAGTTTGCGCGAGGCATCGACGAAGAACGATCGACCGTCGCGACAGGCGACCTCGAGTTCGATGACGCGATCGGACAGCAGGAGGTTCCGCCGGCGGATCGCGGCGATCGCGTAGCCGACCTGCCGGCCGATCGTCTCGAGCCACGCCCGTTCGTCGTCGTCGAACGCCCCCGATCGCTCGCTCGCGACCGAGAGCGTCCCGTAGACGGTGTCGCCGTAGGTGAGGGGGACTCTCGCGACGGCGCCCTCGAACGTGCCGTCCTCGAGGGTCGCTTCGATATCGTCCGCGACGGTCACCGCTCCGTCTCCGGATTCGTCGACTCCCGGGTCGGATCGACCGATCCCAGCCGTCGATCCGTCCCTGCGCCACTCGTCCGGAACGACTCGATCGACGACGCCGGGGTCGATTCCGCTGGACGCGCGCCACTTCCGGCGGCGATCCGACATGGTCGCCCGGTCGATCCAGGCGAACTCGTAGGCCCGTCCGTCGGCGAGTGCGACACACGTGGCCGTCTCGACCTCCTCGTGGTCGGTCGACTCGAGCAACGCGTCGGTCACAACCCGGTGTCGCCGCGAGACCGCGTAGCGCCGATCGAGTTCGTCCCGGCGTTCGCGAACGGCCTCGAGTTCCTCGTGGACGGCCGTCGTGTCGCGGACGAAGACGGCGAACCCGCGGTGGCGACCCTGGTCGTTTCGAAGCGGCGAGACGACCTCGGTCGCGTGGAACTGCGAGCCGTCCTTGTGGACGCGCCAGCCGGCGGTTTCGCAGCCCGACTCGTCGAGCGCCGTCGAGAGCGTCCGTTCCGGAACGCCGTCCTCGACGGCGTCGTCGGTGTAGAACGTCGAGACGTGGGTCCCGACGATCTCGCCGGCCCGGTAGCCGAACATCGCGGCCGCGCTGCGGTTCCAGCGTTCGACGTAGCCGTCGGCGTCGAGGCGCACGAGGGCGTAGCGGTCGCTGGCGGCAAGTAACAGTCGAACGACGCTGTCGTCGCTCACCGCGGGACCGGACCGGTGGTCACTCGATCGGGGACCGGAGGGACCCTCGACGGCGTCGAAGGCGTCGACGATCTCGGTATCCGTCGGCTCGGGCAGGTAGGACTCGAGGGCTTCGAAACTGCGCCAGCCGCCCGCACTCTTGACGACGCGGGGGTTCACGTCGTGGTCGACCAGCGCGGTGTGGGCGAAGTACTGTCGGAGGTCGCTCGTGGAGACGTCGCCGAGGCCGGGGTCGTCGAACAGGTCGCTCGCCCGATCGGCGACGTCCGAGACCAGCATCTGGAGCCGACGCGGCGTCACGGTGAAAATCCGATCGTCGGCGGAGAGGTCGTTACTCCGGGCGTACCGTTTCAGTTCGCGTTCGACGCGAGTCGGCAGGTACGCGGTCCGGCCCCCGCTGTCATCGTCGGACGGCACCCGGACGAGGTACCGGGGCGGATCGATCCGGACCTGCTCGACGTCGTCGATCGTGAGCCGCGTCAGTTCGGCCGGCCGGAGTCCGACGTCCCCACAGAGCCGGATCACCAGCGCCTCGCGGTAGGTCTCCGCGGCGTCCAGAAGCGATTCGTACTCCCGCCGCCGGAGCACGGCCCCCGTCATCCCCTCGAGACTCATGGGTCTGGTTCGGTCATTCTGGTGACGCGAACATAACTGTATCGCCTCTCGTTTCCGTCTGCGCGAGAGTTGCGAGTACGACGACGGTCGATGGCGGGAACGGGATTTCGCCAGCGTAGAAATTGCGAAACGTTACGAGTCGCGTACGTTCCCGTCGCCCTCGTCGCCGATTTCGGCCTGGATCTCGCCGACGATCTCCGGGTTCCGAAGCGCACTCGTGTCGCCCAGTTCCTCGTCGTTCGCGACGTCCTCGAGCAGACGGCGCATGATCTTGCCCGATCGCGTCTTGGGGAGTTCCGGGGTGAACACCACCGCCGCGGGCCGGGCGATCGTACCGATCGTGGATTCGATGTTCTCGAGAATCGATCGGCGGACCGCCCCGTCGGCGTCCGAACCGCTCTCAGTGCTCACGTACGCACAGATTTCGGTGTCGCCGGCCCCGGTCGTGCGACCGACGACGGCGGCTTCGGCGACGCCGGTGACGTCGGCGATCACGGACTCGATCTCCATCGTGCTCAGCCGTCGTCCCGACACGTTGATCACGTCGTCGACCCGGCCCAGCACGGTGATGTAGCCGTCCTCGTCGATCCGGGCCGCGTCGCCGCTCTCGTACCACCACCGGTCCGTCTCGGGATCCGAGAACCGGGTCCAGTACTCCTCGATGAACCGATCGTCGCCGTCGTACAGCGTCCGGGCCATCCCCGGCCACGGTCGGGCGAGGACGAGGTAGCCGGGTTCGCCCGGTGGGACCTCCGATCCCGAGTCGTCGACGACGCGGGCGTCGATTCCCGGCAGGGCCGGCCCCGCAGCGCCGGGTTTCATCTCGTCGACGCCGGGGAGCGTCGAGACCGTGATGGCTCCCGTCTCGGTCTGCCACCACGTATCGACGATCGGACACGCCCCGTTACCGATGTGCTCGTGATACCACTCCCACGGTCGCGGACTGATCGGCTCTCCGACGGTGCCGAGCAGCCGCAGGGAGGAGAGATCGTGCTGTTCGGGATACTCCTCGCCCCACTTCATGAATGCCCGAATCGCCGTCGGCGCGGTGTAGAACACGTCGACGGCGTTCCGATCGACGATCTCCCAGAGCCGGTCCCGATCGGGGTAGTCGGGGGTCCCCTCGTACATCACAGTCGTCGTGCCCAGCGCGAGCGGGCCGTAGACGATATAGGAGTGGCCCGTGATCCAGCCGATGTCGGCCGCACACCAGTAGGTGTCCTCGGGTTTGACGTCCAGGACGGCGTGGCTCGTCCAGGCGACGTGGGCGAGGTAGCCGCCCGTACTGTGGACGACGCCTTTCGGCTCGCCGGTCGTCCCGGAGGTGTACATCAGGAACAGCATGTCCTCGGCGTCGCGGGACACCGGATCGACGGTCTCGCCGGTGAACTCCGCGCAGAGATCGTGGTAGTCCCGTTCGCCCTCACCGAGCACGTGGGGGAGGTCGTCGCCGAGTCGATCGACGACGACCGTCTGGACGTCGTGGTCGAGCGCGATCCGGGCGTTGTCGACCTTGCTCTTCTGGTTGAACGCGTCGCCGCGGCGGTAGTAGCCGTCGCAGGTAAGCAGGTACTCGCTGTCGGCGGCGTCCATCCGGGTGGCGAGCGCGTCGGCCGACAGCCCGGCGAAGACGACGCTGTGAGGCGCCCCGATCCGGGCACAGGCCAGCATCGCGATCGGGAGTTCCGGGATCATCGGCAGGTAGATCGTCACGACGTCGTCCTCCCCGACGCCGAGTTCCCCCAGTGCCGCCGCGAGTTCGTTGACCTCAACGAACAGGTCCTGATAGGTGTAGGTCTCGCGTTCGCCGCGTTTGCCCTCCCACCTGATGGCGGTGTGGGTCTTTCGCCCGGCCTCGATGTGCCGATCGAGACAGTTGTACGATGCGTTCAGTTTCCCGCCGGTGAACCAGCGGTAAAACGGGGCGCCCTCGTCCTCGAGGACGGTGTCGTACGGTTCGTCCCAGGTGAGTAGATCGGCAGCCTGCTCCCAGCCTGCCGGCTCGTCGAACTCCTCGTGGATCCGGTCGTCCGTCACGTTCGCCTGGTCGACGAACGACGGGGACGGATTTCGAGGCGACCCGGTGGGGGCGGGTCGCTGCCGACCCCACCCGTTCCGATCGTCCATGTATCGTCCGAATCGAGGACGGTCAGACGAATAAACGTTCCTCCAGCGATGCGAAATCGGCACCCGGTCCGCGGAGTGACCGTCGGACGCCCCGACCGATCGGGTGCGTTCACCGAACCCGTTCGCCGACCGTTCGGTTAGAACTGGTCCCCCGTCGAGTCGATGTCCGAGATTTCGTTGGGGTCGATCTCGTCGGAGGGGCGACGAACGACGTAGACGTCGTACCGGTGGTCGTTCGCAACTGGGCTCCCGACGCTCGACTGCGGTGCGATCACCGATCCGGCGTTTTCGGAGCCGATGAACACGACGGAGGCCTCGACCTCGGCAGCGACGCGTCGGATCTCCCGGACGACGTTCGTCGTCGCCGTCGCCGTCGGTTCGTCGGAACTGACCCGCTCGACCCGGACCGTCGCCTCCGGCGCGACCTCTTTAGCTCGCGATCGAAGTCCCGACTCGATCCGCTCCGACGCGAACGGTTCGCCTTGAGTGATCCAGCCCCGTTCCACGGCGTAATCCGCATCGTCGGGGATTACTGTCAGCACGACGACGTCTTCGTCGAGCAGGTCGCCGAAGGTCGACGCTTTCTCGAGCGCGTTCGTCGCCAGTTCCGAGCCGTCGAAGGGGACGAGGAGTGTCATGGCGTTATCTCTAACGAGAGCGGTGGTAAATGTTCGCCCTCCCCCTCTCGAACGAATTTAAGAACAGAGAACACGTTTTTAATTTCCAACGACGAGCACCGGCCGATCGGCGAACCTGACGACGCCGTCGACGGTACTCCCGAGCAGTGCCCGCCTGAGGTTCGATCGACCCTCCGCCCCCACGACGATGACGTCGACGTCACGATCTGCCGCGTAGTCGACGATCTCCTCGTGGGGAACGCCCGATCGAATCGTCGTCTCGACGCCGATGCCCGCCTCGCTGGCGGCGGCCTCGACGGCTGCGATCGATTCCGCCGCCTGCTCGCGAAGCGCGCGTTCTGCTTCCTCGGGGTCGACGATCGCGTTGTCGTAGGCCGTCCGGGTCTCGACGACGGCGATGCCGAACAGGGCGGCGTCGAATCGTGTCGCGAGTTCGATCGCGTGCTCGGTCGCGTTCATCGCGGCGTCGCTACCGTCCGTGGCGACGAGGATCCCGTCGTACATACCCGACGAGAGGGGGCCCCGACACTAAACTCCCACACCCGATAGTGGTGACGCTCCCGATCGACCCGCAACGAGCCAGTAGTCTGGTGTTCGCCCGGTCGAAGTCCTCTAAGCGTCGATTTCCTCGTCCGCAGACACTGCTGCAACGACGTTCTGGACGTACCGCATGCTCGTCGCGATCGACATGACGCCGTCCATCAAGCGCTGCTGACTCGCCCCGTCGGGATAGATCCGGTACTCGACCTGTACCGTCTCGGCGTCCCGCAACTGGCAGGCCGTACCCTCGGGATCGAGAAACGTGTAGAACCCCGGCGTCGACGCGAGCATCGGTCCGACGTACTCCAGTAATTCGCTCCGTCGTCGATCGTCCCGGAGCAGATCCCTCGCGCGATCGGTGTCGAACCCGCTTCGACCGACGATCCGAACCGGTCCGAACGGTTCCTCTTTGATCACGTGTACCGGCAGCCGCGAGAGTTCGATCTGGAAGTTGAACTCGGTGTCCTCGTCCGCGTGGCGCGTGACGTCCCTGATTGCCGTGTCGTCCAGCCAATCGCGGACCTGTTTCTCGCTGACGTGTCTCGACATAGGAGTGCCACGACCGATACGAGAATAAGGCTTCAGCGCGCGGTATCCTGCCGTCGCGATCGGGTTCCTCAGTTCTTCTTCGGCATCGTCGAGTGGCGCCTGACGGCGCGCATGTCCGCTCGCTCAGATGGCGGCGGCGCCATCGTGGAGTGTCTCGAGGACCCGCTCGACCCGCTCCGAAGGTCCTGGTCCGCGCCGAGAAGGCCGTCCTCGTCCGTCCCGAGGACTCCGCCTTCGTCCGCGGTCTCGGCATCTGCGGTCTCCTCCGCTTCGGTCGTCGTCTCCTCGACTTCGTCGTCCGCCGACGTCGCCTCGTCAGTCTCGTCACCGGACGCCTCGCCAATCGCCGCTTCCAGTTGCTCCTGGAGCGACGAGACGTCGTCGCCGAAGTCCGCCACCCGATCGGACAGGGTCGATCGGATCCGGTCCTCGAGATCGTCCGTATCCTCGTCTCCGGACCCGGGTTCGCCCTCGGACTCCGCCTCCGCCCCGGCTTCGTCGCCGGGTTCGTCCCCGGCCTCGCCCTTTGACGACTCCGAAGTTCCGCCCCCCGACTCGATCGCCTCCCTGAGGCTCCCGACCGCGTCGTCGAGGTCGCCGTCGCCGGTCCGATCGGCCAGGTTCGCGAGGTGCAGTACCCGCTCGAGATCGGCCACTCGCTCCGGATCGCCCCGCGCGATCGCGTCGGGGATCGTGTCCGGTTCGGAGCCGTCGGGAAGCGTGTCGAGACCGACCGCGGCGAGCAGGTCCTGCGGATCGGCCGAGTCGACGATCTCGCTCGCTTCACGGACGGTCTCGTCGAGCGACGGCTCCTCCGAGTCCGCGCGCTCGTGAGAGAGGGCCGCCTTGCTCGCGGCGTCGGCCTCGGTCAGCAGTTCGTCGACGCGTTCGGATAGATTTTCGCTCATGTGTTTGCTTGTCCGTCGGACCACGATCGTCGACTGTGGTGGTTACTCCGCTTCCTGGGTCGCCTCGTCCGCAGACTCTCCGTCCTCATCCGCCGGCGCCTCGTCATCGCCCGCCGTCGCCCCGTCGTCGCCCGTCACCGTCTCGATGATCTCGTCGGTCATCTCCTCCCGACTCAGATTCGCCTTGACGTCGACGTCCTTGGCGATCGACTGGAGGTCCTGGTAGGACATCACCCCGAGGAAGTCCGCCAGCGTCTCCCGCCTGAGATCCTCGAGGTCTTCGACCGACGGTTCGGAATCGGATTCGTCCTCGTCGGCCTCCTCGGCCGCTTCCTCGCCTTCTGCCGCTTCGTCCTCTTCTTCTTTCTCTTCAACCGCCTCCTCGTCTTCCTCTAGCGTCTCCTCCTCTGCCTCTTCTTCGCCTTCCTTTGCCGCTTCCTCCTCTTCTTCTGCCGTTTCGTCCTCCCCAGCCGCCTCCTCGTCTTCGATCGCCGACTCGCCGCCGGCCTCGTCGCGATCGAGCAGGCCTCCCAGTCGACCCCCGTCGGTGACCGACCCGGCCAGCGATTCGAGGGCCCCCCGCCCGCCGAGTTGGTCCAGGGCGTCACCGAACCCCTCCCTGACTCCCGACGTGACGTCGGATCGAAGCTCCGAGAGGTCCTTTTCCTCCTCGACACCCTGGGCGAGCGCCTCGTGGACCTCGCGGCCGATCGAACCGCCCAGTTCCCGACCGATCCGCTCGCCGAACCGGCGGCCGACTGCCGCCCCGATCTCGTCGCCGTCGATCTCGTCCTCGAGTTCGCCATCGCCGAGCAGTTCGGCGACGCCGACCTGATTCGTGACCTCGTCGGTGACGGCCTCCGTCAGCCCGGCCTCGTCACTCATCCGCGTCACCTCGCGTCGATCGATCGTCGATGGAACGAGTCGTCGTCACGTGACTAGTCCTCCTCGTCGCTGTCATCGCCGTCGTCTTCGGCCTCCGTTTCGTCACTCTCGTCGGCAGTGTCTTCGTCCGTCTCGGCTTCGGCTTCGGCTTCTTCGCCCTCGCCTTCTGTCTCTTCACCCTCTGCCTCCTCGGCTCCTTCTTCGTCGGCCGCTTCTTCTGCTTCCTCGGCGGCTTCTTCGTCTTCCTCCGCTTCCTCGACTGCTTCTTCTTCCTCCGCTTCCTCGACTGCTTCTTCTTCCTCCGCTTCCTCGGCGGCTTCTTCCTCCTCCGCCTCGTCTTTCTTCCCGAAGAGTTCCTCGACGACGAGGTGTCCGATCGATCGGCCGAGGGTTTCGCCGAGCTTGCGCCCGACGACCGCGCCGATCATGGCACCGAGGGCCTCTCCGAGTGGTTCGTCTTCGTCGATCTGGTCCTCCCACTGGGTTCCCTCGATCAACTCGTTGAGGTTGATGTTCTCGGTGATCGATTCGTAGTCGATCCGCTGGGTCATCGATTCGGTTTCCTGACTCATTGTTATGTCTCCGCCGGCGCGCCTTCTCGCTCCTGTGCATCCGCCTCGTCGCGGTCACCCTCCGGCTCGAGTTGCTCGAGGAGTTGCTGGATCACGCTCCGAACGATCGTCGCGATGACCTCCTCGACCGGGAGTCCCGGGACGAGACCGACGAGTTTCTCCTTCAGCCAGCCCGCCGCGCCCGACAGTTTCGATCGGACCCACTGGGCCGCCGAGGCGATCCGTCCGGGTTCGGCCTCCGCTTCCTCGGTCGGTTCTTCCTCGGCCTCCGCTTCCTCGGTCGGTTCTTCCTCGGCCTCCGCTTCCTCGGCTGGTTCTTCTTCGGCCGGTTCTTCCGCCGCAGGCTCTTCCGCCGCTTCCTCTTCGACCGCTTCTGTCTCACCCCGACTGAAGAGGCTCCTGAGGAAGGCCCCGGGTTTACGGACCAGATCGCTGAGCCCGCTCTTTACCCGCTCCGACAGGGAGCCGAGCCACTCCCTGGGCTTGCCGAGTATCGACTTCAGCTTGTCCGTCAGGGAGCCGAGCCACTCCAGTGGCTTCCCCAGCAACGACGTCACCTTGTCCAGCAGCGCACTCGGGCCGTCCAGCAGGCCCGTCACCGAGGACAGCAAGTTCCCGAGCAAATTTCCACCCCCGGGCCGGGCCGAGACGTCGAGGGTGACCGGGTTCAGGTTGACCTCGAGCCCGAGCAGGTCCAGGAACAGGCCGTCGAGATCGAGGTGCAGGACGCCGGAGGCGTCGTCACCCTCGTACACGGTTTCGGCGTCGTCGGCGTGGCCCTCAGCGCGATCGTCTTCGACGAGGTCTCCAGTTGCGTCCAGTCCCGCTTCGGCTTCTTCTTCAGCTTCGTCTTCCCCCTCTTCCTCGGCCTCTCCTGACTCTTCTTCGGCCTCTTCCTCGGCCTCTCCTGACTCTTCTTCGGCCTCTTCCTCGGCCTCTGTTGACTCTTTTTCAGCCTCCTCTTCGGTCCCTTCTGTCTCTTCCCCGGCGTCAGCCTCACCATCGTCCTCTGCCTCCTCTTCGGCGTTTGCCTCGCTCTCGTCGTCCGCCCGGGGTTCGGCCTGTGCCTGCCCGCCGTCGGTCATCACACGTCGGGATGACTGGGCCCGTCGATCGGCCGCATCGTGACGGCTCGAGGAGGATTCGACCACTACGGGATCCGAACACTCCTCGTCGCCATCATCTCCTAATCCCGCTGTCATTATTCGGGAAAACAGATGGGAGACAGCGTTGTGGTGGTTTCCCTTGCGTGTGCGACTACGAACAGAACCGACAACCGGACGCGATCGACGGCCCGGCGCTCGGGAGCGAACGCCGGCGTCGATCGAACGGGCAGTTACCCGTCGATCGATCCGACGTGAACGGCGTACTCGCCGCGCGTCTCGCCCTCGTCGTGGTACTCGACGGGTTCCTCGATCGCGGCGATCGTCCCGTCCGCGATGGCGGCGGCGGTCGCGATCCCGTCGAACCCCTCGACGCCGCCGGTGTCCGTCTCCCGATCGAACCAGCGGACGGCGTGGGTCCCGGGATCCCGGACCCGGAAGTTCTGCGCGCAGGGCGCGACGATCGTCCCGTCGGCGGCCTCGAGTCCGTGGACGAAGCCGCGAACCGCGTCGTCCCACAGGAGGTCACCGTCGACGTCGACGGTCGCGACGCGGTGTTCGTTCGGGTGCCGATTCTCGGTTTCGCGGCTCTCCTCGGCGTAGGTGTTGCCGGTCACGAAGGCGACGCGACCGTCGCTCGCGGAGACGTGGTTCGGGTAGGCGTACAGCGTCTCCCCGTCGATCTCGGTCTCCACCGCGAGATTGACCCACCAGCGCTCGGCACCGCCCGGCCCGAGCAGGTAGCCGCGCTTGTCGCCGTGGCTCGCGACGGCGAGTCGATCGCCGTCGAACGAGACGTCGCCGACGCGCCGATCGCCCGGCGTCCCGGGATCCCACGTCCATTCCGGGTCGCCGGTCGCCGCGTCGAGGACGACGAGGCCGTGATCGTGATCACCCAGACAGCGGTTGTAGCCGACAGCCAGCCGGTCTCCGTCGGCGGCGAGGTCGATCGCGATCGGCGAGGCGTCGGTCTCGTACCGCCAGCGAACGGTACCGTCGGGGTCGAACGCGAGGACGGTGCTGTACCAGCGCCGGTCCTCGCCGTCCCGTTCGTACCGACGGGTCGCGGCGTAGAGCCGTTCGTCGCCCGCGTCCGTGTCGCCGGTCTCGATCGCGACGACGTACGGCAGGTAGAACACGGAGTCCGTAACGGGGTCGCCGACGTCGGCCGCGGCGTCGTAGCGCCACTGCTGGTTCCCGGTTTCGGCGTCGTAGGCCGCGATCGCCCCCGTCTCGCCGCGGCCGGCGACGACGATCGTGTCGGCGTCGGTGCCGCTCCCCGTCCCGGACCCGTCCCCGAGCGTCGCGATCCCGACCGCGTGATCCGGGTGGGAAGCCGTCCACCGCGTCTTGAGGGAGTCGGCGTCGAACGCGGTGACGGTGCCGTCCCACTGTCCCGTGAGGACGAGGTCGCCGGTGACGTGGACGGCCGATCGGGTCCACATGTGGCGACTCCGGGCGGTCTCTATCTCGCCGAGGGTGATTTGCCGGAACTCGCCGTTTCGATCGGCTCGTGTATCGGTGTCGGATTCGGAACTCACCATTCTCACTCCTCTACGGGGAACGTTTCGTGGAGGGTGTCGTGCGCCTCGCCGAGGCCGTCGACGATGCTCTCTCCCTGCGCAGTGAGTCGCTGGACCGCGCGCTCGGCGTTACGAACCTCGAGCAGACGGCCGCGGGTGTAGTCGTAGGCCGGATCCTCGCGATCCATCGTCGCGACTGTTTCCTCCAGGTCGACCAGCGCCGCGTCGAGATGGCGCTGGAGTTCGACGAGGCTCTCGGCGTTCGCGAGCCCCTCGATCGGTCCCTCCAGGTGGCCCGCGAGTTCTTTCTCCGCGTGTTCGCGGGTGCTCTCGTCCCCGACGCCGAGGACGGTCATCAGTCCGAGTCGTAGCGCTTCGATTTCGTGACAGCTCATGCGTGTTCGTGGTGAGTCGTATCGGTCGTCGTGTGTTCGGGAAGCGATGCGATACTACAGCGTCCGATCGACGAGGTCGCTGACGATCCGATCGCGATCGAGGTGGTCGGCGACGATCCGCTCGGCGTCGTCGCGGTCGACGTCGCCGTACCAGATCCCGTCGGGATAGACGGCGACCATCGGGCCGTCACCGCAGCGGCCGAGACAGGACGATCGGGTGATCCGGGCGTCGCAGTGGTCCGAGTCGCGGGCCGCCTGGCGAAGCCGTTCGATCACCGCCGGGGACCCCATCTCGGCACAGGTCCGGTTCGTACACACCGCGACGTGTTTCGCGGGCCCGTCGTGACTGTGCGGCTCGTCGTCGACGTCGTCCCGATCGGCGTGGGCCCCCTGGTGGGTGAGCGCGCGGAGCATCGCCCGTGCGCCACCGACGTCCTCCTCGTAGCCCTCGAGATCGACCTTGTACTTGCAGGTGTCACAGGACATCTCGACGCTTCCCGTCCGGGCCTCCTGCCACCGATCGGCGAAGACGTCGAGCAGCCGCGAGTCGGTCCCGAGCGGGTCGCCCGCCAGCGCATCGACGTAGGGATAGTCGTCGTCGAACGCTGCGGTCCAGTCGCGGACGCGCCCCGTGAGGACGCCGTCCCCGAGCATGTACGGCAGGACGACGACCGCGTCGGGCCGGTGTTTCGCGAGTCCGTGGAGGGACTCCTCCAGCGTCGGCTCCGTGACGCCGACGAACGAGGCCTCGACACGATCGAACGCCCGTCCCTCGTACAGCAGCCGGGCCAGTTTGTGGACGTCGCCGTTTGCGTCCGGATCGCTCGATCCGCGCCCGCAGAGGACGACGGCGACGTCGTCGGTCTCCCGATCGACGCCGAGTTCGCGCTCGACCGCGGCGGCCCGATCGTCGAGCAGGTCGACGATCGCCGGGTGAATCCCCAGGTGCGAGCCGTTGGTGATCTCGACGTCGTGGGCCGCGCGGGCCTGTTCGATCGCCAGCGGGACGTCGTTCTTGACGTGGCTCGCGGCGAACAGCGAGCAGTGAACGACCGTGACTCGCGAGACGACCGTCGCGAGTTCGGCGAACGCCTCGTCGAGCGCCGGGTCCGCGAGTTCGAGGAACGCCGCGTCGACCGGAATGCCCAGTCGGGACTCGAGGTCGGCAGCCAGGTCCCGGACCTGCTCGTTCGACTTCTCCCGGCGGGAGCCGTGTCCCACCAGGAGGACTGCCTCGTCGTCGAAGGCCGTCGTGGACGGTGTGTTGTCGGGTGTGCTCATCGTGTCTCGTATGCGTGGATTACCGCTGGGGCTCGTCGTACGCCGCGGCCTGTTCGAGGCTCCGCTCGAGTTTGCGTCGGCGACTCGGGGCGAACAGGCCCGTCTCCTCGCAGTCCTCGTAGAGCCACGTGCCGAACGCGGGCGCGGCGTCGTCGTCGACGCCGAACCAGTAGCCGCCCGAGGAGGTCTCCGAGAGCGATCCAGTGGGGACATCGACCGGACAGTCGGCGATCGCATCCTGCACGAACGCGAGCAGGTCGCGATCGTCGTGGACGAACGAGATTCCCACGCTGGCGCTCGAGGACTTGAAACAGATCGTTCCGCAGCCCTCGAGCAGCCCACGGATCAGTTCCCGATCGTACGCCGAGAACGCGCCGAACCGGTAGTTATCGCGGCCGTCGACGGGGAGGCCGATCGCTCCGCGTCGTCCGAGGAGGCGCGGGTCGTCCTCGCCGTCGGCGTCCCCGGCCTCGATCGAGAGCGTGTACTCGTCCTCGGTCCGGGTGATCGACGCGTCGTGGGCGTACTCGCGACTGGTGGTCCGGTGCTCGAGTTCACCGCCCGCGATCGCCGCGAGCACCTGTGCGGACGACTCGTCGTTCGTGACGACTTCGATGCCCGCGTCGCTGACCGTCCCGCTTCCGGCGACGTGGCCCCAGAAGTACGCCGTCGCGGGGTGACCCGCGAGTGGGTCGGCCGGCACCTCGATCTCGATTCCGGTCGCCTCGTCGTCGATCGGCGACGCCGCGTCGCTCATTCGCCCACCTCCTCGACGACGATCGCGTCCGTCGGACACGCCGCCGCGGCCTGTCTCGCCTCGTCGATCCGATCGTCGTCGAACGTCGCGACGACGCGCTCCGCGGTGTCCGTGACCGCTCCCTCGCAGTCGTACACCGGGTCTGCGCCGGGGTCGATCGTCGCGAGGCCGTCCGTGCCCTCGACGAACCGCGGATCCCGGGTCAGGCAGGCGAAGATACCGTCGCAGGCGTCCTTCTCGATGGTGACTTCGTATCGTGGCATTGTGGATATCCTCCGAATTTCGCTCAGTAGTCGTACTTCGTCTCGTAGCCGCGCGGCGTGACCATCCGATCGTCCCAGACGTAGGTGTCCTCGGTGCCGACGACGATCGTCGTCGTCATGTCGACGATCTCGTGTTCGCCTAGCGCTTCGAGTTCGCCGAGTTCGGTGATCAGCACCTGTTCGTCCTCGCGGCCGGCGCCGTGGACGATGCCGACCGGCGTGTCGGGATCGCGATGCGTCAGCAGGATCTCGCAGGCCTTCTCGAAGTTCTCCCGACGCTTGCGACTCCAGGGGTTGTAGATCGTGATCGTGAAGTTCTCGCTCGCGACCGCGTGCAGTCGCGACTCGATCTCGGGCATCGGGACGAGGTGGTCCGACAGCGAGACCGAGACGGTGTCGTTCACCAGCGGTGCGCCGAGCCGGGCCGCACAGGACTGGGCCGCCGGGACGCCCGGCACCACGTCGAACTCGACCATCGACGCCGTCGCACCCTTGGACTCGAGAATCTCGAGTGCCAGCCCCGCGAGCGCGTAGACGTTCGGATCGCCGCTGCCGACGATGGCGACGTCGTTGCCCGCGAGCGCGCGATCGATCGCCTCCTCGGTCCGGGATACTTCCCCGCACATCGGCGTGTCGTAGATCTCGTCGGCCGCCTCGGTGATCTCGTCCGGAACGAGTTCGATGTAGGTCGTGTAGCCGACGATGTGGTCGGCCTCGAGCAGGGCGGTCTTGGCGCGCTCGGTCATCCCCTCCGGGTGACCGGGGCCGAGCCCGACGGCCGTCAACTGGCCGGGGTCCGCGTCGAAGTCCTCGATCGTCGCGCCGACCTCCTGTTCGGTCGAGTCGTCGTTGGAGTTCGAGGCGCCGCACTTGCTCGAGGATGACGAGGTACTCGAGGAACCACCGCATTTGGAACTACTCGAGGAGTCGCCGCTGCTGCTCGATGCGCCACACTTGGAAGTCGATTCGTCGTCGGCGTCTGCGTCGGTGTCCGTGCTCATGGCTGTTGGTCAGAAATCGTCGACGTCACGCCCGCCGCGCGGGGTGACCAGGTACGTTCGATCGTCGTTGCGCCAGGTTTCGGTCTCGTGGGTGCCGATTATCAGCGAGGTGCCCATTCCCGACACCCTGTCGTCGTGGTCGGCGGCCTCGCCGAGGGTCGTGACGAACTCGCTCTCGCCGTTGCGACCGGCGTCCGCGCGGCCGGCGTCGTTGACGATCGCCACGAGGGCGTCGTCGGTCCGCTCTTCGCGGACGATCTCGACGGCCCGTTCGTAGTTTCGCCAGCAGTTGTACAGGACGATCACGAAGTCCGAGACCGCCGCCGCGCGCAGTTTCTCCTCGATCTCGTCCCAGCCGCGCCACTTGTCCGACAGCGAGACGGTACAGAAGTCGTTGCACAGCGGTGCGCCGACGTTGGCCGCGCCGCCCAGGGCCGCGGTCAGGCCGGGCACGATCTCGATCGGCACGTCCGTCGCGTCGTCCTCGTCTGCCATCTTGAAGATCAGGTCGGACTTGCCGTAGACGGAGGGGTCGCCGCCCGAGACGTGGGCAACCGTCTTCCCCTCGCGGACGTAGTCGAACGCCGCGCGAGCGAGTTCGATCTGCCGCCCCATGGTCGATCGGACGATCTCCTGCTCGAAGCCGTCCTCGCGGGTCGCGACCCCGTCCTCGTCGACGGCCTCCTCCGGGGGGAGCGTGCCGTCCTCGCGCAGGAACTCCTGGTAGAGGCTCGAGGCGATGACGACGTCCGCCGATTCGATGACCCGCTTTGCCTTCGCGGTCATGTGGTCCGGCAGACCCGGTCCGATGCCGACGACGTAGAGGGTGCCGTGGTCGTCGGGGGTGCCGCCGGCCGTCACGCCCGTCGACTCGGCGTCGGTCTCGCTCCCGCTCATCGGCCGATCGCCACCGTGACCTCGTTCTCGTAGCTGAACTTCTCGAGGACGAGTTCCTGCTCGGCCCCGCCGGCGATCGCCGAGGCCTCGGAGACGCCGGGCCAGCCGATCAGTTCCTTCGATCTGGAGGGGGTCGGCCCCTCGTGGTCGAGCAGCGTCTCCTTGTCGAAGGTGACCACGCCCAGATCGAGTTCCCGGGCGGCCTCGAGCAGCCCTTCCTCGTCTTCCTTTCGGGTCGCTGTCGCGACGAACTCGACGTCCTCGAGGTCGTACTCCGTTCGATCGAGTGCTTCGTCCCACGCGGCGAGGAACGCGTCCTTGCTCGCGCCGGAGACGCTCCCCGTGCCGAGGACGCACCCCTCCTGCTCGTTGCGCTTGAGGACCGTCACGTCGTCGCCGACGAGGACGGCTCGCGGGCCGTCGAGTCGCGCCACGGGACCGAGATCGTCGTCCAGCACGGCGAGGTTCGTCTTGACCGTCGAGTCGCCGTTGACGACGTGGGCGTCCATCGCCTTCGCGCGGGACTCGACGCCCTGCTTGCCCGCGGCTTCCGAGGCGGTGGTCATCGCCGGGACGGCACCCATCGTCGCCAGGTCCTGTGCGACCTGGTTCGCGCCGTGGTGGCCGCCCGTGATCGGGATCGCCCAGGTGAGTTCCTCGTCGACGACGCAGATCGCGGGATCCTCCCACTTGTCGTCTAACAGGTGGGCCGTCTTGCGCATCGCGATCCCCGAGGCCATCAGGCCGACGAAGCAGTCGTACTCGCCCCAGTGGTCCTCGAAGACGTCGCCGTGGTACTCGAGGATCTCGATCGCCTCGTAGCGATCCGCGAGTTCCGCTTTGATCTCCTCGGCGGTGTCCATCTTCCGGCCGAAGGAGACGATCGCGATCTCCTCCGCGACTTCGCCGTCCGAATCCGGCGTCGAACAGTGGCCACCGTCGGAATCCGATCCAGTATCGTCCGTCGTGTCCGTGTTCTCGGTATCTGAACTCATTGTTCGACCTCCATCGCATCGAAATTGTCCCGTCCACGTTCCACGGCCCCGTCCAGTCCACCGACTCGACCGAAGTGGGGGCTCTCGCCGTGTTCGCGGTGACTACGCCGGCGCATGCTAGTCGTCACCTGCCTCACTCTCGCTCGCGTTCTCCGGCGAACCTCGATTCGCCCAGTCGCCGTAGAGATAGGAGCGTTCGTAGCCCGCTCCCGTGACCGCGTCGCCGATGACGACCAGCGCCGAGGCGCGATAGCCCGCCTCCTCGACCCTGTCCGCGATGTCCCCGATCGAGCCGACGATGACGTCCTCGTCCGGCCAGGAGGCGTGGTAGATCACCGCGACCGGCGTCTCGGGGTCGTGGCCGTCCGCGAGCAGTCGATCCATCGTGTCCCGGACCGCGTGGGTCCCGAGGTAGATGCAGGTCGTCACGTCACCCATCTCGACGAAGTCGGAGATGTGGTCTTCCTCCGGACTCAGGGTCTTGCCCTGCGGCCGGGTGAATGCGACGTGATTCGACACTTCGTTGAGCGTCAACTGGGTCCGCAGCGTCGCGCTCGCGGCGAACGCGGACGTGACGCCGGGGACGAAGTAGGTCGGGACGCCCTCGTGTTCCAGCGCATCCATCTGCTCGAGTGCGGCCCCGTAGATGGCCGGATCGCCGCTGTGCAATCGAACGACGTCGTCGCCGTCCTCGTAGGCGTCCCGCATCAGCGGGACCAGTTCCTCGAGGTCCTTGCCGACCGAGTTGACGAGTTCCGCGTGGCCGCAGTACTCCTCTATGAGTTCGCTGTTCACCAGCGATCCCGCGTGGACGACGAGGTCGGCGTCCTCGAGAAGTTCTTTTCCCGCGACGGTCAGCAAGCGCGGGTTCCCGGGGCCGGCACCGACGAAGGGGACTCCCTCCTGGTCGTCGCCGGCGCTGTGCTCGAAGATCCGATCGTCGAGTTCCTGGCGCCGGCGATCGCCCTGGGAGTCGATCGCGTCCTGCGGATCGGTCCCCGTGTCGTCGGTCATCGGTGGCCCCCACAGTCGCCGCCTTCGCAGCCCTCGGCCCGCTCGAGGTCGATCAGCGTCCCGCCGTCGGTGACCGGTTCACCGCTCGCCGTCGACTGGTCCTCGCTCGAGGAGTCGGCGTCGTCGGCCTCCCGCTGGAAGGCGGCCGTCGCCTGTTCGACTTCGAGATCCGCCTTCTCGGCGTAGGCCAGCGTGTAGTAGTCGCGCTCGTCGATTTCCTCGGGGTCATCGGTGACGATCGTCTCGCCCTGCTCCATGAACAGGCGGCGGCCGTATGTCACCTCGTAGCCGGCCTCGACGAGTCCCTCGTGGGTCGCCGGCGCGTCGGTGACCTTGAACAGGATCAGCCGATCGGGTCCCGTGGGACTCGCCCCGTTCGCGGCCTCGCGGAGGGAGAGCCCCGCACCGGCCTCGATCTCGACGCCGAGCGCGGTCGCGAAGGCGGTGACGGCGCTGACCCCGGGGACGATCTCCAGGTCGACGTCGGGATGGAAGGCGTCGATCGTCCGGCGCAGGTGACCGAACGTCGAGTAGACGTTCGGATCGCCGAGCGTGACGAAGGCGACGTCGCCCTCGCGCGCGTTCGGGGCGATCTCGGCGGCGGCCTCCTTCCACGCCGATCGCAGCTTCTCCTCGTCTTTCGTCATCGGGAAATCGAGGTCGCCGATCGCCGACTCGTCGACGTGTTCGAGCGCCACGGTCCGCGAGAGGCGACCCGGCGAGTAGACCACGTCCGCGTTTTCCAGCACCTCCTTCCCGCGAACCGTCACGAGATCGGCCTCTCCGGGGCCGAGTCCGACGCCGTAGAGGGTCATCTCCGGCTCACCTCGCTCGCGTCGCCGCTCACGTTACCGCCATCGGTTGCGACTTTCTCGCTGTCTTCGTCCGTGGTCGCGCTCCCGACAAGCATGTACACCGGATTGTCCGAGTCGAAGCTCGTCGCGCCGGCCAGTTCGTAGCCGTGGCTCACCTGAAACTGGACGACTTCCTCGAGAATCCCGCGCTCACGGAAGGCCTCGGTCGCCTTGCCGGCGACCTCGAGCCGCGAAACGTTCATCACGACCCGATCGATCCCGGTCTCGACCGCGTGGTCGAGCACGGCCTCGAAGTTGCGACTTCCGCCGAGAAAGAGCGCGTCGGCGTCGTCGGGGAGGCCGGCGGGCGCTTCCGCGTTCCGCAACTCGACGTCGGCTCGCACCGACTCCGCGTTCGCCGCGAGGTTTCGCTCGGTCGTCTCGAGGCGCTCCGCCTTTCGTTCGAGCGCGGTCACCCGCCCCGCTCGCCGTGCGGATTCGATCGTGATGGCCCCCGTACAGGAGCCGACCTCCGCGAGGTGATCGTCGGCCGCGAGCGCGAGTTTCGACTGCACGACGGCGCGGACCTCCGGCTTGGTCGGCCCGGCCTTCGCGTCGTGTGGAAGCGCGATGGGTCGCATCACCCGGTGGAACAGAGTCCTGGCCTAAAACAATTTTGGTTGAGGTAGAACAACTACGATTGCCAAGTTGAGATTGGAGTAGGACAAGTGTCGTTGTCCAGCGCCGGCGATCCGGGACCCGCGTTCAGCGTGCGATCGTTTCGAGGAAGCGATCGAACGCGCCGCTCTCCGGATGGACGTGGGCGTAGGTGCCGAGCGACGCGTACTCGGTCAGGCCGTCGTGATCGCCGTCGATGCCGTCGCCGCGGACCGTCTCGAAGGCGAACCGGGCGTCGCCGTCCACGTCGGCACTCGAGTAGTGGAACTCGTGGCCGCGGATCGACTCCCCGGCGCGGGCGGTCAGCGTTCCGCGGGTCGCCTCGAGTTCGACGTGATCGAGCGCCCGGTACCGATCGTGCATCCGTACGTCGGCCGGCAGAATGGCGGCCATCTCGCGCCGATCGCCCGCCGCGGTCGTCAGCGACTGGCTCATGGCCATCAGGCCACCGCACTCGCCGAGAACGGGGAGTCCCTCGCTGGCCCGGTCGCCGAGTTCCGCGAGCGTTCCCGCCGCTTCGAGGCGCTCGGCGTGCAGTTCGGGATACCCGCCGGGCAGGTAGACGCCGTCACAGTCGGGAACGGGGTCGCCCGCGACCGGCGAGAACGTGACCAGTTCGGCCCGCTCGCGAACGCGCTCGATCGTCGCCGGATACCGGAAGCAGAAGGCGGCGTCGCTGGCGACTGCGACCGTGGCGTCGACGGAATCGGGATCGGCCGCCGACGCCGCGGACTGTTCGGCCTCGCTCGCCGCCTCGACGAACCGTTCTGTCGCGAGCGAGTCGGCAGCCTCCCGAAGTGCCTCCCGGGGCAACGCCGCCTCGTCGCCCATCTCGAGACCGAGGTGGCGATCGGGAATCTCGAGGTCGTCGTTCGGCGGAATCCTCCCGAAGTACTCGATTTCGGACGGCAACGCCTCGCGGATCCCCTCCTGGTGGCGGCCGCCGTGGGCGCGCTGGGCGACGACGCCCGCAACGTCGACCTCGCGGCCGATCCGGGCGGCGTACTCCCGGAACCCGAGGGCCGTCGCGGCGACGCTCTCCATCCCCGCCGCGGCGTCGACGATCAGCACCACGGGGAGGTCGAGCGCCTCGGCGACCATCGCGGTGCTCGAGCCGTCGCCGTCGTAGAGGCCCATGACGCCTTCGACGACACAGATATCGCCCTCGCCGCGGGCGTAGTTGCGCCGCAGGCCGTCTTCGCCCTCGAGCCACAGGTCGAGCGTACGGGAAGGCCGCCCGGCGATCGCCTCGTGGTGGCTGGGATCGATGAAGTCCGGCCCCGCTTTGGCGGGCTGGATCTCGTAGCCGGCGTCCTGAAGGGCCTGGATAACCGCGAGCGTCGCGACGGTCTTGCCGACGCCGGAACTGACGCCGCCGAGGACGAACCCTCTCATCGGTCCCACCGCGGGAACCGTTCGAGTCCCGCGATCCGTTCGAACAGGGAGGTCCTGCTGGGATCAACCATTACACTTGAGTTACGACAAGTAGACTTGAATCCACCGGTGCCACCGATCGCCGGCGCCGCGACCACCACCGAGTCGCTTACCCGTTCGAATCGGTTACGTGCATCTCGGCAATGACCGAGGAAACCGACCACGACACCGAGTACCACCTTCGGGAAGCGTTGCGGCACCTCGGAGCGGCACAGGACCGGAACGAACTCCGGAAGACCAACGCCGTCGCGATCGAAGAGGTCTCGCAGACCATCGCGACCGTCCTCAGCGAACACAGCCAGGACGAGGCCTGACGACAGTTTTTTGCGACGCCGCTCGAGCGCCCCAGAGACGTCTCGGGGACGTCTGCGTCCCGATCAGTCACACCGATCGCGACCGGTCCCCGATCGTCGCGTCGACGCACTACGGCCGTACAGGCTGTCGAACCGCGAGCACGACTAGATCGGAAAACGGCGTCTCCTCCGGCCCGTCTCCGCCGGCGTGTGCGGCCAGTTCCGCCAGCGTGAACCGGTGGATCTCCTCGTCGTCGTGGGTCAGCTTCTCGAGCACCAGCGCCTCGAGATCGGGGTCCGCGCCGTTGTCGAGCAGGAACGCCGCGATGTCGCCCGGCATCCGATCGTACGGCCGCGGGAGGACGAGCAGGTGTCGATCGTCCACCGCCCCTGCGAGCCTGTCCATGTCGGCCTCCAGGTCGCCGCTCTTGTGGAGCGTGACGAACTCGGTGTCCTCCATCGGCGTCCGGGCGCGGCTGGCAGCCACCTGAAGCGAGGAGATGCCGGGGACGACGCGAACGGGAATCTCGGGATTCTCACGTTCGACTGCGTCCTGGACCTTCCCGACGAACTGGTAGCCCGAGTGGTTGGGGTCGCCCATCGCGACCGCGGTCCCCGACTCGCCAGCGGCGACGCGGTCGCCGAACTCCGCCAGCGCCTCGGCCTCGTCCCTGTACCCGCAGGTCAGCAGGTCGGCGTCCGTCCGATCCTCGACGAACTCCACGACGGTCGTGAAGCCGACGACGACGTCCGCCTCGCGGATCGCCCGCTCGCCGCGAGGGGTGAGGTACTCCGGATTCCCGGGCCCGACGCCGACGACGGAGACCGGATCGTCGATCTCGGCGACGACGTCGGGTTCCGGTTCGGCGGCTGCGAACGTCGCCGGATCCGGCCCGCTGTCGAGGTCGTAGTCGTCGCTCATTCGTCCGCCCCACCGCGTTCGAAAGCGAGGTCGTCTGCGAGTTCGCCGGTACGGAGATCTTTCGCGACGTGGATCAGCTCGTTCGTCAGCGCGGCGGCGAGACCGCTCCCGCCGCGGCGGCCGACGTGGGTGATCGCCGGGACGCTGTACTCCTCGCTGACCTCGCGGATCCGCTGACGACTCTCCTCGGCCTTGACGAAGCCGACCGGGTTCGCGACGACGACCGCCGGTCGCGTGCCCTGTTCGATGCAGTCCGCCAGCGCCAGCGCCGCCGTCGGCGCGTTCCCGATCGTCACGATCGCACCCTCGAAAGCGTCCTCGCGGTCGAGTTCGAGCATCGCCGCGGCGGTCCGGGTCATTCCGGTTTCCGCGGCGAGTTCTTTCCCGTGGCCGATCGCCTTCGAGACGTCGCAGGTATGTCCCCGGCCCGTGACGCCGGCTTTCACCATCGTGATGTCGGTGATGATGGCCGCCTCGTCGAGGACGGCCCGCGCGCCGGCACGGACGGGGGCGTCATCGTCGTCGCCGCGGTCGTCCGCGCCCGTAAAACGGATCAGGTGCTGGAACTCGATGTCGCCCATCGAGTGGACCGACTTCTGGCGGATCCGATCCGCGAGCGTCTCGTCGGGGACGAACTGTCTGACGATGTCCATGCTCGTCTCGGCGATGTCCATCGCGTTCTGCGTCGTCGCGCCGAGGTCGGCGTACTCGCTGTCGAACTCCTGGTCGCCGTCAGTCATCGGTCGTCACCTCCGCGCCGACGGCCTCGTTGGTCGTCCGCGCCTCCAGATCGCCCTCGACCTCGAGGTTCAGGTCCCGCAACCGGTCAACGGTCTCGTCGTCGGCCTCCCACAGGTCGCGCTCGATCGCCTCGAGCAGGGCGTCCGTGATGGACTCGAGCGCCCACGGGTTGACGTCGCGCATCCAGTCCTGCCGGTCCTCGTCGAAGGCGAACTTCTCTGCGACGTCCTCCCAGAGGGTGTTGCTCACGACGCCGGTCGTCGCGTCCCAGCCGAGCGTCACGTCGACCGTCGTCGAGAGGTCGCCGGCGCCCTTGTAGCCGTGTTCTTCCATCGATTCGAGCCAGTCGGGATTGAGCACTCGGGCGCGCATCGCCTTGCGGACCTTCTCCTCGTTCGTGTAGACGTCGACGCTGTCTGGGTCAGACGAGTCGCCGACGTAGGAGGCGGGTTCCGCGCCCGAAATCTCGCTCACGGCGGAGATGAACCCGCCGTGGAAGGCGTACCAGTCCGAGGAGTCGAACTCGTCCTGTTCCATCGTATCCTCGATCTTGACCGTCGCGTCGACGTTCGAGAGGCGGCGCTCGAAGGCGTCGTGGGCCGCCGAAACTCGCCCCCTGGAGCCCATCGCGTAGCCGCCCCACTGGACGTAGACCGACGCGAGGTCGGAGCGATCGTCCCAGTTGCCTTCATCTACGGCCTTGTTGGTCCCGGCGCCGTACCCGCCGGGTTTCGTCGTGAAGACGCGGTGTGTCGCGGCGTCGCGGGCGTCGGATTCGTCGAGTCCCGCCTCGTCCTGCAGTTCCTCGGTCGCTTCCTCGACGTGCTTCTTCACGTAGTTCACCTCGTGCGGTTCGTCGAGATCGACCACGGCGTCGACCGCGTCGTGGATGACGCCCGCCGCGGCCGGGAACGCGTCCCGGAAGAGCCCGGAGACGCGGGTCGTCACGTCGACTCGTGGTCGGCCGAGTTCCTCGATCGGAATCGGCTCGACGTCGTCGATCCGCCCGGCGTCAGTCCAGACCGGTTCGACGCCCATCGTCGCGAGCACCTGGGCGATCGTCTCCCCGCGGGTGCGGACCGTCGGGGTCCCCCACGCGACGACGCCGATCTCTTCGGGGTACTCGTCGGTCTCGGACAGGTGGCGATCGAGCACCCCTTCCGCGACCTCGCTCCCGACCTGCCAGGCGGCCTTCGCCGGCACCTTTCGCGGGTCGAGCGTGTAGAAGTTCCGCGCGGTCGGCAGGAGGTCGACGCCGCCGCGGGTCGGCGCGCCGGACCCGCCCGGCGGCACGTACGCGCCCGAGAGGGCGTCCGCCGTTCTGGGGATCTCGTCTTCGGCTCCCTGGACGCGGGGCTGGGCCTCCTCGCAGATGTACGCGAGGACCTCCCGCAGGTCGTCGTGAGCGCCCGATCTCGCCCTAGCGTCGCCGATCGTCTCGAGGTCGACGACGAGCAGGTTCATGTTGACCTCGTCGTCTGGACCGGCCTCGCGCTCGGATTCGGGGACGTCGAAATCGTGTTCGGCCAACGTCTGGACGAGGTCGAGACTCGTCTCGTGGACCACGTCCGCGGCCTCGGCGTAGGTCATGCCCAGGTCCGCGTCGTACTCACCGGGCGCGTTCAGCATCTTCTCGTAGTCGACGCCCAGCGCGCCGGCCACGCTCTCGCGCAGGCTCGGCGCGCCGGGGTTCTCGAGTCGGGTGAGCGCGACGAGGTACTTGACGAGCCGATCGTCGGCAGGCGGCTCGGACATCGTGTGTAGTCCCAGCCGGATCTGAGTCGTCTTGACGTCGGTGAGGTACTCGTGGATCCGTTCGACGAGGTCGTCAATCCCGACCTCGTCCCCATCGACTGCACCTTCGGCCAGCGTGGAGCCGGCTTCGTCCGGCCCACGGACGTCGGCTTTCTCGTCGATGGTTCCCTCGATCCCCAGTTCCACGGCGAGATCGAGTTCCTCAACCGTCTCCCGGATCATGGCCTCGAGGTGTTCGCCATCGTCGGCGCGGGCGTCTTCCATCCCGGCCTCGCGGTACTGGTTGGCCAGTTCCTCGAGTTCCGCGAGTTCGTCGTACGTGCCCGCCGATCGCATGACGGGCGTGAGGTAGTCCACGATCGCGGCGTACGATCGGCGCTTGGCCTGGGTCCCCTCTCCGGGGTTGTTGACGATGTAGGGGTAGACGTTCGGGAGGTCGTCGACCAGCTGATCGGGCGCGCTCGCGCCGTTCAGCCCGACGGTCTTGCCGGGAAGCCACTCGAGGCTCCCGTGGGTCCCCAGGTGGACGACGGCGTCGGCCTCGAACTCGTTGCGGAGCCAGCCGTAGAACGCGTAGTAGTCGTGTGGCGGCTGGAGATCGGAGTCGTGGTAGACCTTCGAGGGATCCATCCCGAACCCGCGCGGGGGCTGGACGGTGACGAGGACGTTACCGAACTCGACGCCCGGGATCGCGAAGGGCCGATCCGGAACCTCGCCCCACTCCTCGATCACGTTCTCCTGGAACCGATCGTCGGCCTCGTCGAACCACGCCGCGTAGGTGTCGGACGAGACGACGTCGACCGATCGGTCGCGGACGTCCTCGGGGGCGACCCAGCGATCGTCGAGTGTGAGTTGTGAAGTGAGCGTCTCGACGAGGGACTGGCCGCTCTCGGGCAGCGTACCGCCGAGATCGTACTTGCGGGACTCGAGTTCCGCGAGCAGATTCACGGTCGATTCGGGGCTGTCGAGACCGAAGGCCGTCCCGATCCCGTCGTCGCTCGGCGGGTAATTGTGCAGGACCACGGCGACCCGCTTGTCCTCGTTGGGCGTGTGGCGCAGCGTCGCCCAGTTGACCGCGAGACGGGTCGCGTGGTCGATCCGATCCTCGATCGGGAAGTGGTGTTTCGGCGCGCTGCCGATGCCGGCCTCGTCGTCGGTGCGTTCTTTCCCCGAGATCGGGTGGGTGATCACGTTGCCGTCGAACTCCGGCAGGGCGACCGAGAGGGCGAGTTCGAACCCCATCACGCCCGTATCGCTTGCTTCGTAGCGCGATCGCGATCGCATCGTCGTCACCGTCTGGAGGACCGGCACGCCGAGTCGATCGAGAAAGACGTCCTCCGCGGAGTCGCCCTCCCCGCTGGCGCTCCGGCCGCGCTCGTCCATCGAGAGCGAGAACATGAACGAGGAGAGGACGGCGTCGACGATCGGCTCGCCACCGGCGGTGTCACCGCCTCTACGCGGCGTCTCGGAGGCCTCGCTATCGTCGAGGAGCCAGTTATCCACCACCCACTCGGCGTCCTCCTGTTCGTCGGTGTCGGTCGCCGGGTTGCAGAAAATGGGGAGCGCGTTGGCCCCCTGTTCCTCGAGCGCCCGGACCTGCGCGTCGACGTAGCGGGTGTTCTCGTGGGTCCAGTGCGATTCGTAGAACCAGATCGCCACGGTCGGCTTCCCTGGATCGTGGGTCTCGAGCAATTCCTCGTACTCGATCCCCGGATAGTCGGGGTGGTAAACGCCCTCCGTAGGGAGTTCCGCGGGTTCGTCGTACGCGAGGTCCCGGCCCTCGTACTCCGATGCCAGAAATCGACAGCAGTTGGCGACGTTAATCGTGCCGCCCCGTTCGAGGTACTCGTAGACCCGGTCGCGATGCGCGTCCGAGACCGTCGTATCCTCGAACGCGAACGCGTCGCCGGTCGACTTCACGATCAGCGGCACGCCCGCGTCGGCGAGCGCGCCCGTCGCGTAGTCGTAGCCGGGCATGCTGTCTTCGGCCCCGTGCAGCCAGCAAATCGCCGCCGTGGCGTCGGTCAATTCGTCGACGAACTCCTCGATCGCGGCCTCGTCGTCGAGGTCGCTCTCCGAGCGAACGACCAGGTCGACGTCCTCGAGACGCTCGGCCGCCCGGCCGATCGAGCCGAGTTCGTTTGCCGTCGCGGTGTAGATCCCGATCCGTGTCATCGAGTTTTTAAACCTCTGTTGTATTAGCGCAAGTATGGTTGTAAACGCCGGGGGCAAAAAGCTATCGTCACTCCCATTTCCGGCGATCGTCGGGCAAGCGGAGCTAAAGCGGGTGTTGCTGGCCGTCGCGGCCAACGCCGACCTCGACGGGGCCCTGATCGTCGGCGAGAAAGGAACCGCGAAGTCGACCGCCGTGCGGGCGCTGGTCGATCTCCTGCCCGAGCAGCGTGTCGTGGCCGACTGTCCCTACGGCTGTTCGCCGACCGACCCCGGGTTGCAGTGCGCGGAGTGCAGCGAACGCGACCCAGACGAGATGGCCGTCGAGACGCGGCCCGTCCCGCTCGTGACGCTCCCGCTGGGAGCGACCCGGGATCGGGTCGTCGGCACCCTCTCCGTCGCGGACGCACTCGCAGGGGAGGCGGACTTCGATCCCGGCCTGCTCGCCCGCGCCCACCGCGGAATCCTGTACGTCGACGAGGTCAACCTGCTGGACGACCACCTCGTCGACGTGCTCTTAGACGCCGCCGCGTCCGGCACCAACACCGTCGAACGCGACGGCGTCAGCGTCTCCCATCCCGCGTCTTTCACCCTGATCGGCACCATGAACCCGGAGGAGGGCGACCTCCGGCCCCAGCTTCGCGATCGGTTCGCCCTGCAGGCAACCGTCGAGGGCTGTCGCGAGATCGACGATCGCGTCGAGATCATCGATCGGGCGCTCGCGCGGGACGACGCGACCGGCGACGGCCCCGATCCGGACACCGCGTACACCGACGAGGTCGAACGGCTCCGCGAGGACCTGGCCGCGGCCCGCGATCTGCTCCCGACCGTCGATCTCCCGGCCGAGTTCAAGGAAGAGATCGCGCACCTCTGTCTCGAGGCCGGCGTCGACGGCCACCGGGGGGACGTGGCGACGGCACGCACGGCCGCGACGCTGGCCGCGCTCGACGGCCGGACGACGGTCATCGAGGGAGACATCCACGAGGCCGCGACCTACGCGCTTCCTCACCGCCTCCGGAGCACGCCGTTCGAGGACGAACCGGACCTCGACGACCTCCTCGAGGATCGCTTCGACGGGGACGACCGCGAGGGCAACGGCGACGATTCGCCGGACGCCGAACCTGCCGATGACGAGGGAGGTGACGCCTCCGGCGACGATCGGGAATCGGACTGGGACGGCGGAGACGGTGGAGACGAACCGGACCGATCGGACGACTCGACCGACGGATCCGACGACGAAGCCGGCGAATCGACTCCCGACGGCTCGCCGGGACCCGATGGACCGGCTGACGGGACGCCAGCACCTGCGGATGGCGACGGTGAGGCAGACTCCGGCGATGGGACGAGCGAACAGAGTAGCGACGGGGCCGGCGACGGCGAATCGGACGACACCGCGACCCCGATCGTTCCCGGCCAGCAACGTGCCGGGATCGGCGACGGGCGAGCGCCGGACCTCGACGGGGGGGAACTGAACGCGGGCGACGACGACGGGACCGGATCGCGAGCGACCCCGACGCCGAGCGTCGACAACCGCGGGGCGCGGGTCCGGACCGAACCCGCGACCGGCGACGGTCCGATCGATGCCGCCGCGTCGGTCCGATCGGCCGCGACCCGGGGCGAGACGCGGGTCGAGAACGCGGATCTCCGGCAGTCGGTCCGGGCCGGCGAGACGTCGGTAACGATCGTCTTCGCCGTCGACGCGAGCGCCTCGATGCGGCCGGCGATGCGGACCGCCAAGGGCGTCGTCCTCGACTTGCTCCGGGACAGTTACCAGCAGCGCGATCGGGTGGCGTTCGTCGCCTTCGCCGGCGACGGGGCCGACGTCCTGTTGCCGCCGACCGACAGCGTCACGCTCGCCGCGCGCCACCTCAAGGACCTGCCCGCCGGCGATCGGACGCCGCTGCCGGCGGGACTCGAGACAGCGGGTCGCGTGATCGATCGGGCCGGGACCGACGCCGCGGTTGTCGTCGTGGTGACCGACGGGCGGGCGAACGTCGCCGACGGGAGTCCGACCGAGGCGACCCGCCGGGCGGCACGCGCCCTCGCGACGGACGACGCGCACGTGGTCGTCGTCGACGCGGGCGACGACTCGCGGGCCGGACTCTCCGAACTCGTCGCGAGCGAGACGGACGGGGAACGCGTCCCGCTGTCGGCGCTGTCGCCGGAGACGATCCGGTCCGCGGCCGATCGAGCGGCGTCGGACCGGTAGCGGCGTTCGGCGGGTGACGCCGGCGTAACCTGCCTATGCGGGGAGATCGGTTATGTCACCCTCGGACCGGATTCGCAGTACCGCCTCTACCCGTGCCTGTCCGGACTGCTTGCACAGCGGTACCGTCGAAACCGCCCGGAGAGCGATCGACAGCGTCCTGATGCGGGCGTTCGAGTGTGATCGCTGTGGATTCGTCTGGCACGTCGTCCGCTGATCGGCCTCGTGCCCCGGAGTTCGCCGCGATTCGCACCGCGATTGCCGAATCCACTAGTTCGCCCCGAAGCTATCTTTAACGTGTCAGCTGGGATACGGTCCGACGATCGCGGATCAACACCCCTATGAGCGGCCTGCGCCGTTATCCGACAACTGAGCATGACAGAGGACGCAACCGGCACGGGCGCGGCCGGTGACGACATCGAGTACGGGATCGACGACAGGCCACCGGTGGGGGAATCGATGGTCCTTGGAGTCCAGCACTACCTGACGATGGTCGGTGCCAACATCGCGGTACCGCTGATACTGGCCAGTGCGATGGGGATGCCGCCGGGGGTGACCGCCCGATTCGTCGGGACGTTCTTCGTCGTCTCCGGGATCGCCACGCTCGCCCAGACGACGTTCGGGAACCGGTACCCGATCGTCCAGGGCGCGCCGTTCTCGATGCTCGCGCCGGCGCTGGCCATCGTCGCCGTCGTGACCGCCGGCGGCGTCTCGGGAGGGCCGAGCTGGGAGGCCGCGCTGTTGCAGTTACAGGGCGCGATCATCGTCGCGGCGACTGTCGAGGTCGCGATGGGCTACTTCGGACTGGTCGGGAAGCTCCGCCGGTTCCTCTCGCCGGTCGTCATCGCACCGACGATCGCACTGATCGGGCTGGCGCTATTTAACGCCCCCCAGATCACGACGGCGAACCAGAGCTGGCCCCTGCTGGCCCTCACGCTCGGCCTGATCCTCCTGTTCTCGCAGTACCTCGACGTCAAACACAAGGCGTTCCGTCTCTACCCGGTCGTGCTGGCGCTCGTCATCGCCTGGCTCGCCGCCGCCGCGGTCTCCGTCACGGGCGTGATCGGCGGGACGCATCCGGGCTACGTCGACCTCGGACAGGTCGCGGACACCCGGCCCCTGCTCCCGATCTACCCGCTCCAGTGGGGGATGCCCCAGGTGACGACCGCCTTCGTCGTCGGGATGTTCGCCGGCGTGCTCGCCTCGATCGTCGAGAGCATCGGCGACTACTACGCGGTGGCCAACATCTCGGGGTCGGGGGCGCCCAGCGAGAAGCGGATCAACCACGGCATCGGCATGGAAGGGCTGATGAACATTTTCTCGGGGATCATGGGGACTGGCGGTTCGACGTCGTACTCCGAAAACATCGGCGCGATCGGGCTGACCGGCGTCGCCTCGCGCTACGTCGTCCAGATCGGGGCCGTCATCATGCTGTTCGTCGGCTTCGTGGGCTACTTCGGCCAGTTGATCGCGACGATCCCGGACCCGATCGTCGGCGGCCTCTTCATCGCCATGTTCGGCCAGATCGTCGCCGTCGGGATCTCGAACCTGCGCCACGTCGATCTGGACTCCTCCCGGAACACCTTCATCATCGGCTTCGCCCTCTTCGTCGGACTGGCGATCCCGGCGTACATGGGCAACTTCGAGAGCACGCTCGCGTTCCGCGACGCCGTCGGTCTCGAGGGGGCGATCGCGCCGCTCGTCGAGGCGGTCGCCGGAACCGCGCTCGCCGGCTGGATCGAGGCCGCGGGACAGGCCGTCGTCGACACGATCTTCATCATCGGCTCGACCGGGATGGCCGTCGGCGGCCTCGCGGCGCTCGTCCTCGACAACACGATTCCAGGGAGCCGCGAGGAGCGCGGTCTCGCGGAGTGGGACCGCATTACTGAGAACGACGACGAGTTCAATTCGTTCTGGGACCGCTGGATCGACGCCGAGTCGACTGCCGAGACCCGCACCGATCCCGACACGACGCACGAGCGGTAATCCTGGACGACGGCGGTCTCGATACCCGGTTCTCACTGGCGTCGCGTGCAACCCGTCGTACTTTACCCGTCCAGCCCCCAGAAGAGGTAATGGCAGAACTCCCGCGCGACGACGCTACCCTCTGGTACGAGACTGCAGGCGACGGTCACCCGATCGTGTTCGTCCACGGGGGCTGGATGAACGGCGACGCGTGGACGAGCCAGGTCGGGCACTTCGAAGACGACTATCGCGTCGTCACGCTGGACGTCCGCGGCCACGGACGAACTGGCGCGACCGCGACGGACCGGTACTCGATCGAACTCTTCACCGACGACCTCGAGGCGGTGCTCGACCACCTCGCGATCGACGACCCGATCCTCTGTGGTATCTCGCTGGGGTCGATGGTCGTCCAGGAGTTCCTGGATCGACACCCCGATCGGGCGGCGGGTGCGATCATGGCCGGAGCGGTGCAGTCGATGCCGCCGATCGATCTGCCGTCGGGACTCAAGGCGGGGCTATCGCCGATGCCGATGCTCTCGACCTCGCTCGCGATGACCGGCCCGAAGACGACCTTCCGCTCCATGCTCGGGTCGATTCGATCGACGACGGGGAAGCCGTGGCTGGCCGTCTCCCCCGAGGTCCGCGAGGCGGCGATCGACTGCGTCGACGACGTCTCCCGATCGGAGTATCGGAAGGTGTTCGACGCGCTCTACCGGTACGAGCCACCCGCGTTACCGCACGTCGGGACGCCGACGCTCGTCGTCCACGGGGAGCACGAGGCACCGGCGGTGAAACGGCAGGGACGGGAGATCGCGGCGACCGTCAGCGACGGCACCTGGCTCACGATCGACGGGGCGGCCCACCTCGTCAATCAGGATCGACCGCAGGCGTTCAACGCCGCCAGCGCGACGTTCTTCGAGGGGCTCCCCCTCGCGTGACGATCCAACCGGAGCACACCGCCCGCGGAGCCGATACCGCCCGTCGCCCGCAAGGGCGTCCAAACTGCTTTGGGGTCGCACAAAAGGAGATCGGCGTCCAACGATCGGTCGGTATCCGACTCGATCGGAACGACCGATCGATCGACCGTTCAGCCGCGGCAGGCACCACCAATGAGCAGTCACTCACCGCACTCCGGCGACGTCGATTCGACCGCGATCAACGAGCACTGGGCGAACATCTCACAACACGTCGTCAACAGCTACGTCGAGGCCAACAACGCCGTCCTGGCGGCGATGGGGATCTCTCCAGCGAGGTCCAGGACCGACGACGAACGGGACGCGTCCGTCACGGAGGAGTCCGGATCGGTCCCGTCGGTCGCCTGCAGTGACGAGACCTGGACGATGGCTCGATCGGTCTCGTCCGTGTCGGAGCTCGACGTTGGCGATTCCGTCCGGTTCAGCAAGCCGATCGCGGAGGCCGATATCTCCGCGTTCGCACAGGTCAGCGGCGATACGAACCGCCTCCACCTGGACGACGACTACGCCGACGCGACCCGGTTCGGCGATCGGATCGCCCACGGCACGCTCGTCGCCGGCACGATCAGCGCCGCGCTGGCCCGGTTCCCCGGCAACACGATCTACCTCTCGCAGGACCTCGAGTTCCTCGCCCCGGTCGCCGTCGGCGACACCGTCACCGCCGACTGTCGGATCGTCGAGGCACTCGGCGACGACCAGTACCGGCTCGAGACGACCGTCTCGAACGGCGAAGACGAGACGGTGATCGACGGGGAAGCCGTCGTCATCATCACCGAGTCGCCCGACGCGGAGTGACGACGATCGAGTGACTCCTCAGGGGGCGATCCCGACCCTGCCACCCCCAGCGTTATTCCCGTTCCGGTGGAGCCATCACTCGTGCCCGCGTCGATCGTCTGTTCGACCTGCGGATTCGAGCACCGGATTCCGGATCGCCCGCTCGATCGGGACCGCGGCGGGACCGGCTGTCCGTCGTGTGGCGACCGAGGGTTCACCGTCGAGCACAGTGGACTCCGGTGGCATCCCTGATTCGAACTGCTGAGCATTTTACCGGTCTCGGCGGGAGTGTCTCACGGCGAGCGGTGATACCGCCACGCGAAGACGAAGATCGGAAGCCGACGGGAGTTGTCGGAAGTCGACAGGGGTTCGAGGGCGAGGGGATCTCGCTACCGATCTATCTCGGTGTAGTGGACTACCACCTCGGCCCGCTGGGACTCGACGAGCGGCCCGGTCGGCAGGTGAATCGCCGACTCCGCGCGGACGCTCTCTCGGGACTGGAGTTCGTCGCCGATCGGCGGCGGATCGGTTCCGATCGGATGACCGACCGTGACGACGACCCGTTCGGGCTGACGGGGCGGAACCGGATCGGTGTATTCGATCGCGACGTCGACGAGCGTGAGGTCGGCGTACGCTGGCGCATCGAGGACGGCAGCGACGTCGTCGGTGACCGCCTCCTCGTACGCCCCGGCGCGGTAGGTGTCGTACGACACGCCGCCGAGAAATCCCGAGAGGGCGACGATCGCGACGGCGAGGACGACGGCGCGTTTTTTCGTGGCGACGGCGGCTTCGTCCTGCTGGAACCAGTTCTCCGGCCGATACCCCTTGTACCAGAGGACGGCGAGGCTGGTGACGTTGATCGTGAGGATGTTGATCAGGACGAGGACGCCCGCGGCGAGGGCGACCTTCGGGAGGCCCCACGCGATACCGATGCCGACGACGCCCAGCGGCGGAACGAGCGCCGCGGCGATCATGACGCCGACGAGGGCAGCCGACGTGCCGGCGGTGAGCGTCCATGCACCGGCTACGCCGGCACCGATCGCGATGACGAGCGAGAGCACGTCGGGACGTAACCGTCCCTGTATCTCCGAGATCGCGAAGAGGTCGATCATCGGCGAGACGAGCCCGGTCGACCTGACGACGAAGGCGAAGGCCGCGGCGGTGAGGACGCCGACGCCGAGTCCGATCGCCTGGAGCCTGATTCCACGACGAAACAGTGTTCGATCGTTGATGACCGTGCCCACGCTCGCACCGAGTGCGGGTCCGATCAGCGGGGCGATCACCATCGACCCGACGACGACCGCCGGTGAATCGAGCAACAGACCGGCTGTCGCGACGACCACGCTCATGATCGTCATGACGAGATACGTGCTGAATCGCGGAGTGAGGTCCTTCGCCTGCGCCTGCATCTCCTCGCGAGAGATGCGCGCGGTGGTCTGGGCGTATCGCTGCTCGAGGTCGTCGAACCGTTCGGAGATGACGGTTTCCGCCTCGATGATCACGGTGTAGGAATCCTCGTCGATCCCCGTCTCTCGGACGTCGTCGAGGACGGATTCGACCGCGGGCGCCGGAAGCGGGAACGTGACGACGACCGAGGGCTCGCTCCGACTCTCTTCTTCGGTGAGAGTGTAGTCGATGTCCTCGTCCTCCAGCACCTCCTCGACGGCGTCGCGCTTCCCTTTCGGGATCAGGATCTCCACGAGGCGCATACGCCCACCTCCACGAAGGCGTGGAAAAACGCCGTCCCGGCAGTGAACGGGTTCACTGCTACCGATCGATCCATCGATCCGTCGTCGACGAGGGAGCCGAGACGATGCTCCCGACGGAGTGCTGTGTTCGCGTGCTCGATTTCGGTCCGTTCGAACGGCGTCCGACTGCCGAGACGGGTTCCTACTCGTCGACGTCGCTCCGACCCGCGATACGCTCACGTAACGGCTTCCCGACGCCACCGGACGGAGCGAGGACGCGCCACGCCACGCCCGGCCGCAACAGCGTACTGGGCGGCTCTTCCATCATGAGTACGCACACGAACGCGTCGGTGACCGCGCCGTCCGTCTGAGCGGTCCGGAACAACCGCTTCAGATACCAGTTGAGGACGGCCGTTCCGCGTGGCTTCCGGCCCTGCGTCTGCGGGAATCCGAAGTCGGCTCCGATCGCCATCGCCCACGCGACGTCGACGATCGCCGCGGCACGGCGGAAAAAGCGCCCCGCGAGATCCTCCCGGCCGCCCTCTGCAAGCGCGTGGTGAAGCGCCAGGCCCTCGAGTGCGGCGACCGACATCCCTTGGCCGTAGATCGGGTTGTAGCTGGCGATCGCGTCGCCGGTGACGACCAGGCCCTCGGGGAGCCGATCGAGGTCCTCGTAGCGGTACCGGCGACTGGCCGGAAACGGATACCGGTCGACGTCCTCGGAGAGCCACGAGCGCTCCTCGATGAGGGCCGTCAGTTCTGGCGTGGGAAGGCTCGCCGCGAACGTCGTGAACGCCGCCGGATCCGTCGGCGGACGATCGCCGTGCATGCCGTGGAGGTTCACCAGCCAGCGATCGCCCTCGACCGGCATCGCCGCGCCGCCGCGGGTTCGAGGTGCCTCGGCCAGCACGCCGATCGTCCGGCGATCGTCGGGGGGTCGCTCGATAGCGATGGTACTGTAGACCAGGTCGATACGCACCTCGTCGACGGGCGGCGGCGCGTAGCCGTGGCGCTCCAGCCAGGTTGGCGTCCGACTCGCCCGTCCGGTTGCGTCGACGACAAGGTCTGCAGCCAGAGCCTCGCGTTCGCCGTCTCGGTTTCGGATAGTTACACCCTGGACGGCGGTCGCCGCATCGTCGGTGACGTACCCGAGACACTGACACCGAGGCCGCACGTGAACCCCGTCGAGTCGAGAGACGCGTCGCCGGACTACCTGTTCGTACAGCGGTCGCGTCGCCAGGAAGAGCCGGAACGGGGTCGTCCCGCTGGCGAGGAAGCCACCCTGACTGTACTGGCGGAGGTCCCGCTGGCCGTCGATCGAGACGCCGCCGGCCGCGAGCAACTCCTCCGTGTAGCCCGGAAAGAGGTCCTCCAGCGTCGCCCGCCCGGCCTCCCAGAGCAGATGGGGGTGGCCGGCCTGGGGAACCCCGCTTCGGGCGACCGGTTCGTCGGGGAGCGGGTCCTTGTCGACGATCGTGACCGTGTCGAACGCGTCCGACAGGACGCGAGCCGCGACGAGACCGGCCATCCCCGCTCCGACGACCACCGCTCGCCTCCCCACCCTGGAGAATCGGTCGTCGTATCGCGGAACGGTTGCAAGGGTCATCGGTATCCGGTTGGAGATACCCCGCGCAGGTGAATAACCGTAGCATGTCGTGCTTTCACTAAAGTCGTAACAGGCGTTCAGTTCCTATCGCAGACAGGCCACTATTTCCGACGGCTCGCGCCGAAATACCGCAGACGTGAACGCTGCTAGCCATATAGCGTTAAATGTTAACATACAACACAACCAACTACCACGTAGCGTTCTCTCCGAGACGTCGACGGCGACGAGGGGAGTCGAGATGAGCGCGCTGGAGGACACTATGCCAACAACCGCAGACACAGCTACCCGATCGACGCCGAACACGAGCGCGAGAATACGGGCGGGCGGTATCTGGCTCGCGATCGGATCCGCGCTGCTCGTAATCGGCTTCGCCCTCCACCCACCGCCCGCTCCCGATCCGGCCGAGTTCGTGGCGACCATCGCCGACGCGCCGACCCGGTGGGTGACGGCACACGCGGTAACGGCGATCGGTCTCTCCGCGTTCGCGATCGCAGGGTTGCTCATGCTGACGGCCGGGTCACGGCTCACCCGGACCTGGTGGACGACGACGGCGTGGGCCGTGCTGATCGTGAGCGCACTCCTGGTCACGACGGCTGCCGTGGTCGAGGCGACCGTGATCACCGACGCCGCCGTCGCCGGTGAGACGACGACGTTCGAAACGTGGTCGGCGTTCGCCGAGGCATACAGCGCCGTATTCCTCGGTTTCCTCCTGGCGGTCGCGGTGATCGCCGGCAACGAGGCGCGCAGTGAGTCCCAGACGACGCCGACCTGGGCGTCGTGGATCGGTGCCGTCGCGGCGATCACGGCCTTCGCAGGGATGATCCTCGTCTTCGGAGTCGGGATCGCGCTGGGGGGCCTCGTCTGGATCGGAGCCACGATCGTGACGGGGCTGTGGACGGCCTGGTTCGGCGTCGGCCTGGTGCGCTACGAGGCCGACGACTGGACCGCGTCCGAGGAGCCACGAACCGGAAGCCCTGAGCCCGTTCACTGACCCGATCGCGTCCGTCGCGTTTTCGACGGGCACCCGCGATCTCGGTTTGGTCCACATCTACGCGGCGGACGTCATCCCAGACTGATGTCGAGGTAGAGCATCACGATCACGCCGGCCATCACGCCGAGGGTGGCGATTCGCTCGTGACCGCGGGTGTGGGTTTCGGGGATGATCTCGTCGGAGATCACGAAGAGCATCGCCCCCGCGGCGAAGCCCATCGCGTACGGCAGTAACGGCTCGACGGTGCTCACTGCCAGTGCGCCGAGGACGGCGAGCGGGATTTCGACGATCCCCGATCGCAATCCCGCCAGGATCGCGTAGAAGCGTCGATCCAGTCCGGCGTTGATCGCGGCCACCGAGACCGCGAGCCCTTCCGGAACGTTCTGGATTCCGATCGCGATCATGAGCGCGATCGCGTTCTCGACGTTCCCGGACCCGAAGCCGACACCGACGGCCAACCCCTCGGGCATGTTGTGGAGGGTGATGGCCAGGATGAACAGCACGACGGGCACCACCCGCTCGTTGTCGAGGGGGAGCGACGTACTGGGGTCGGCCTGATCCGGCCGCGTGCGTCCGGTAAGGAGATAGTGGGCGTGCGGGACGAGCAGGTCGGCCCGATCGAGAAAGAGCGCACCGAGCACGATGCCGACGAGCGTGGGAACCGGATCGCCGCCGGAGTACTGTTCGATCCCCGGGATGATGAGACTCGTAAAGGCCGCGGCGAGCATCACGCCCGCTGCGAACCCGAGCGCGCCGTCGAGCGCCCGCTCGGAGGGATCCTTCCAGACCAGCACCACCGACGCGCCGAACAGGTTCAACGTCGCGATAACTATCCCGCCGACGAGACCCTGGATTACCGGGTCTTCGCCGGCGATCCGAACGAACAACTCGACTACAGAGACCATGCGCTCACCTTCCCGGTCGGTGGACGGTCGTCGTCGCGTCGGCGCTCACCAGCACCCATCTCCGTGGTATATACCGACAGCGACCAAAAAAGCTCACCGATCATCGAGTACGAGTGTGCACGAACCGGCGGGTCCGACCGCTCACGAACTGACCGGCAGGTCCGACCGCTCACGCGCCGACCAGCGAGTCCGGTTGCAGTTCGAACCACTGGCGTTCAGTCGGCGCTCTGCTCCGGCGCTCCCGCCCGATCGACGTTCAGCGGGTCTCCCGTTCCGGTCGCGGTCACCAGCCGCAAGAACTCTCCGGCGTTCGTGAGGAGTTTGTTCTCGGCCTTCCGGAGGTGCTCTTCGTACGTCGATCGGGCCACGGAGGTCCGATCGGCCAGGTCGCGAAGCGAGGTCTTCCGGGGCTGTTCGTAGTAGCCGCTCTCGAGAGCCAGTCGGAGCGCCGCTCGCTGTCGATCGGTCAGCCCCTCGAAGAGCCGATCGACCGGGGCCAGCATGCTGTGGGGGATCGCCTGTTCCGCGATGGCGGTCTTCGAGAGCACGTCGATGTTTCGATCGGCCTCCAGGTCCCGGATCAGTTCCCGAACGTCGGCCTCGTCGAACGCGATCACCGTGTAGTGTTCCCACCCCTGGCGGTGGATCGTCGGCGGCTGGTAGAGGCAGTTGTACTCCTCGAACCGATCGATGATCGACCCCTCGAGCGAACAGAGACACGACTGCGTGACGACGTGGAGGCCGGACTCGTCGATCGATCGGTGCAATATCGTCCCCAGCCCGTCGATCTCGTCGAGCAAGTCGTCCGTCGGCGTCTCCGGGGACGTGATCTCCAGCACCTGGCAGTCGCTCAAGTACCACTCGCGAATCGTGAGGTCCGGGTGCCGTTCCGAAATCTCCCGGTAGGGGCACTCGTGTTTCACCCGGAAGGAGGCCTCGTACAGGCTCATACACGACCATCGGGCCGCTAGCCAGTTAGGTGTGCCGGTCATGACCGGCACTACCCATATCCAGAGATACCCCTTATGAGCGAACACCGATGGCAGAAGTGAACCCAGACGAACTCGGCGCACGATTGCAGGCCGACGAGGACGACGTTCTCGTCCTCGACATTCGGCACCAGGAGGAGTACGACGACTGGCATATTCCGGACAGCGTCAACGTCGACGTCTACGACGAACTGACGGACGATCCGGAGGCGGCAACGGATGCCCTCGACGACCTTCCGGAGGAAAAAGAGATCGTTACTGTCTGTGCTGCGGGAGTCGTCTCGCAGACGGCGACGGACGTCCTGCGAGAGATGGGGTATGACGCCGTAACGCTCACCGACGGGATGAACGGGTGGAGTCGCGTCCACCGAAGCGCTCCCGTCCGGACCGGCCTCGACGGGACGCTCGTTCAGGTCGCCCGTCCAGGGAAGGGCTGTCTCTCTCACGTCCTGATTTCGGACGGCGAAGCCGCCGTGTTCGATCCCTCCCACTACCTCGACGAGTACGATGCAATCCTCGACGAGCACGACGCCGACCTCGTCGGTGTCTTCGACACGCACGCGCACGCCGACCACGTCTCCGGCGGTGCGGAACTCGCCGAGCGTCACGACGTTCCATACTACCTCCACCCGAAGGACGCGCTCGCGATCGACGCGACTCCGGTCGAAGACGGGGAGACGATCGAAATCGGGACCGTCGACGTCGACGTGATCCACACGCCGGGCCACAGCGAGGGGAGCGTCTCGTTCGACGTCGACGGCGAGGCGCTCGTTACGGGCGATACGCTCTTCCACGAGAGCGTCGGCCGCGTCGAACTCGGTGTCGAAGCCGGTATCGAAGACTCCGACGTCGAAGGGAATGCGGCGACGCTCTACGAGAGCCTCCAGCGCTTGCTGGACCGGCCGGACGACGCGGTCGTCCTCCCGGCACACGACCCCGGCTCACCCGAGCCACCGGTGACCGCGACGCTCGGTGCAGTCACAGAGCAAAACGAGGACCTCGGGCGTGACCGCGAGGAGTTCGTCGCGACGCTCGCCTCGGACATCCCGGACCATCCGCCGAACTTCGAGCGCGTCAAGCGCACGAACGTCGGGCAGGAGGACGTCCCCGACGAAGAACTGTCCGAGCTCGAACTGGGTCCCAACCGCTGTGCGGCCGAGTAATCCATGAACGGGCAACCTGACTTGAGACAGGGCATTCGCGAACACCTCGGGCAGTTCTCGCTGCACGTCCTGCTGGTGTTCGCGACGGGACTGACGATCGGGTCCGAGCGCACGGTCGTCCCCATCCTCGGCGAGGACGTCCTCGGCGTCGAGTCGTTCCTGGTCATCGGCTCGTTCGTCGTCTCGTTCGGCTTCGTCAAGGCGCTGCTCAACCTCTACGCGGGCAAGTGGGGCGAAGAGTACGGGCGCAAGCCGGTGCTCGTGCTCGGCTGGCTCACCGCGCTCCCGATCCCGATTATTCTCATCTACGCGCCCAGCTGGAGCTGGATCACGATCGGGAACATCCTGCTGGGCATCAATCAGGCGCTGACCTGGAGCATGGCGATCAACGCCAAAATCGACCTCGCCGGGCCCGACCAGCGCGGCCTCGCCGTCGGCATCGACGAGGCGTTCGGCTACACCGGCGTCGCCGCGGGCGCGTGGATTACCGGCGTCATCGCCGGCCGGACGAGTCTCCGGCCCGAGCCGTTCTACTTCCTCGCCGCCGTGGTGGTACTGGCGACGCTCATCTCGATCTTCCTCATCAAGGAGACGGTCCAGTTTGCACAACTCGAGGGCGACGACGACCACCACGATGCGAACTTGCCGTTCGGGGAGGTGCTCAAGCGAGCCACCTACGGCGACCGGACGCTGTTCGCGGCGGCGCAGGCCGGCCACATCGAGAACTTCGTCGACACGCTGTTCTGGATCGCCGTCCCGCTTTACCTCACGAGTCAGGGGCTCGCGATCGAGGCCGTCGGTGTCGTCGTCGGCGTCCACAGCGCGATGTACTTCCTCCAAATCGGGACTGGAGGACTGGCCGATCGCATCGGGCGTCGGCCGCCCGTCGTCGTGGGGATGTTCATCGCCGGTGCGGGCGTCCTCGGCATGGTGTTCGTCGACAGCTACCTCCCGTGGGCGCTCCTGGCCGGCGTCTCCGGCCTGGGGATGGCGCTACTCTACCCCAACCTGATGACCGTCCCCGGCGACGCCGCCCACCCGACCTGGCGATCGGCGGGCATGGGCGTCTACCGGATGTGGCGCGACGCCGGCTACGGCGTCGGCGCGATCGTGATCGGCCTCTCCATGCAGTTCGTGAACGCCGAAGCCGCGTTCTACCTGACTGCGATCTCGATGTTCGTCTCCGGCGCGATCGTGTACCTGTGGATGGAGGAAACCCATCCCGACTTCGGCACCCACGAACCACCGGCCCCAGCCCCCGAGGATCGGTCACGAGCACCCTCTGACGATTGACGGTCTCGCCGACGTCTTGTCGGACGTCGATCGATCGGAAAACGGAGGGCGCTGCAGGCTCCGGTTCGACTATCGAACGAATCGTCCTTTGAAGCACGAGACGGCCAATATTGGCCGTCTCAAAAATGGTGGTTCTGTTGGGAATTTGCGTGGAAACATCCGTGAGGAGCGAACTCGTCACCCAACCCCGCACTCGAACCGTATCTCACCGACCGTCCCCTCTTCGACTCAATCGTCCGGAACGCGATCGACACCTCGGTGATGGTCGTGGACTGATACACGTCCAGTTCCCAACTCCGTCGCTTTGTTCCTCAATCGTTCGATGAGATCCTCACGTAGGCGGCCGTACACGTCGATGGATTCGAGGTCGATGAACTTGCCGATCGGGGGGAACTTCGGGCCCGCGACCTCCATATGAAATTCCAACGAGTCCTGGTCAGCGTGCATATGCATCACGGTCATCCGGTCCCCGTCGGCGCTGAAGTAGACGTCGTACGCCAGTATCTTCGGCTCGTTGGCCTCAACGAAGTCCACCAACTCCGCCATCGCCGGTTTGAGTTCGTCAAACTTCCCGTCGCGCACCACAGATCGGTCGATATACACGATGGAGACCGTCATCTCGCTCCCCTGTGTTCGACGCTGCAACCGCGTCGTGTCGCTTCCGTGTTGATCGCTACTGTTGTTTCCATAGAACTCCTCTAATCGTTGCGCCCAACACAGCGAAGTCTCCTTCAGTACCAGGACGCCGAAGCAGGCGCTGTTGGCCGTTACGACGCGTATAGTGTTAGCCGTTACCATGGGGCAGACAGTAGTTACTTTAATCCCGATGAAAACACACAGCGATATCGCTGCAGAAACCACGGCAGGCCGACGAGCAGCCTGCCGTTTAAACATCATAGTAGTATCAGTCGAAGTCACACCAGTCGTTAGCGGGTCCGTGGTGACCTCCGTTGGCGATTCTTCCTGAGCGAGTCGATCCACAGATGGACAATCGCACCACTGACCAGAACTGAAGTTCCAAAGATGAGAACTGCACTCACCGTCTCGAGCGTCTCGACCCCGTATACGATACTCACCTGCTTACTCGCGGTGGCGACAGCCCCCGCGAGTAGCACCACTGCGAAGTATCCTTTGGTGTCAGCCTCGTTTACGAGACGCGTCGCGCTTGCACCGATGCGAGCGCCGAGAGCGCTCCCGACGAGCAACGCGGCGACGACAGGGATATCGACGGCGTTCGACTGGGCGTAGACGAACGTCCCGAATGCACCCGGAATCGTGATCTGGAAGATGCTGGTCCCAGCAGCGATTCCAGTGGGAATGCCGAACCCGTAGACCGTGACGGGGAGCAGAAGAAATCCTCCACCGACGCCGAGACATCCGGAGAGAACGCCGATACCCGACCCGACAACGAGGATAACCCACGCTGAGACGGTCGCACCGCCGGGTAACGACACCATCGGTGGGAGCTCGATGGCCCGAACTTCGGTAGCGATTCGGCCGGTTCTCACATCGGTACCGTCAGTACGAGCATCTCGGAGGACGAAGAGTCCGGTAAGTCCAAGAAGGCCAACGTACACCGCGCCGATGACGACGTCAGCGCTACCGAGGTCCGCGAGGAGGAATACGACCCGGGTGCCGACCTCGATGCCGAACGTCATCCCGAGGATCATCACCGCCGCCAGCGTGTAGCAGACCTGGCCGTGATCGCGGTGTCTGAGCGCACCGATGACACTGGTGCCGAAGACGAACGCGAGTCCGCTCCCGACAGCCACCGGTGCCGGATATCCGATCACCAGCAGCGCTGGCGTCACGAAGAACGAGCCTCCCATCCCAAAGAACCCGAAGAGGATGCCGATGAGCAGGCCGAATCCGACGAAGAGGCTGACACTCACGATACCAAGACCGAGGATCTCCACGGTCAGGCACTCACGAGTATTTCGCGGGCGGCCGGACTAGCAACGCGCATCAATATCCCGTATCCAACGTACAGCACGAGCGCCTCCGCCAAGACGAAACCGACCGTGGCAGCAGCCTGTCCAAATTCACCGAATACTGAAGCGACCAGCAGGACGCTCAGCGGCACCACAAATATGCTCGCCGGAACGACTCGGGCTGTCGATAACCGCCACCCGACCGCCACGAATCCGTCGTTCCGACTACTCATGGCATGCTTCGCCGTCAGTTTGAGCGCTTCCGGACGGCGTGATGTTCTGGTTGAGACTGAACAGGTTCGTCGGGTCGTACTCGTCCTTTAGCGCGACCAACCTCTCGTACGTCGGTCCAAACGTGGTTCGCATCGTGTCCTCGCCCCCTTCGAGGAATCCCGGGAAGTTCAAGTAGACCGACCCGTCCGAGAACTGGCGCATGTCGTCGAGACAGTCGCGTACCCACTCGACGTTGGCGTCGTCGTCCGCCGGGCGCTCCCAGTTCGCTTCGACGCCAAGCAGGAAGGGCGCGTGTCGCCCTGCGAACGCACTCTCCTCGACGTCAACCAATTCGATTGCGCCTCCCAACTGCCAGACATCGATCGTCGAGAGCGGTGACGGTGCCACGTCGGTCCAGTAGGTGATCCGATCGATGGCGGACTCCGACAGGCCGTCGAGGTACAGCGACTTCCAGTAGTAGCGCATCCCGTCGGGGTAGTCCTCGTCGAAGAGTTGCTGAAACTCCACGTATGGCATCGTCCCGCTAAAGTCGGCGATCGGTTCGGCGATCTCTCGCATGGGTGCCAGTACCTGTTCGCCGTCCGCGACCGAACCCGCGTAACAGCCCGCGATTGCGATCTTGAGTTCGTCCACAGTGTCCACCGCGAAGAGTTCCTCGTCGGGCATCACACCTGACAGGGTGAGCAAACTCACTTCCGGGGGCGCATCCTCGACGTAGTCGCGGTAGGCTTCCAACACCTCGACCATCCGGTCACCCGAATAGAACACGAGGCAGATCGCCACGTCCTGGCCGACCGGGTGGAGATCGAACTCGAAGCCGGTGACGACCCCGAAGTTGCCGCCGCCACCGCGAAGCCCCCAGAAGAGTTCCTCGTGCCTGTCGGTGCTGGCGGTCAGATAGTCGCCGTCTGCCGTGACCAGATCAATGGATGTGAGGTTGTCACAGGTCAAGCCGTACTTGCAGCGGAGATGACCGATACCACCACCGAGCGTCAGTCCCGCGACTCCCGTCTCCGAGACGGCCCCACCAGGCGTTGCCAGCCCGAAGGCCTGGGTTTCGTGATCCACGTCTGCCCACGTGGCACCCGCCTGGACCCACGCCGTCCGCTCGTCAGGGTCTACCCGCACGCCCCGCATCTCCGAGAGGTCGACGACGAGCCCGTCGTCGCAGACGGCGGTCCCGGCGACGTTGTGGCCGCCACCACGCACCGCTACCAGCATGTCGTTCTTGCGGGCGAGGTTCACCGCACTGACGACGTCGCGGACGCCACGGCACCGGGCGATCAGGGCCGGATGCTTGTCGATCATCCCGTTCCACACCGCCCGAGCGTCGTCGTAGTCAGCGTCGTCGGGGCGAATCAAATCGCCGTGGAATCCGGCTTCGAACTGTTCCATCTGGTCGGCTGGGATGGCGTGTTGTGCCATACGACAGTGGACGACTTCACGGGTGTTGGCCTCACTCATCGAGTAGTGTTCGGCGTCGAGAGTACCGTTTCAGGTGGCGAGACGAATTCCGGGGCGTGTACGGGATAGAGTTACTATCAGTGACGGCCTCTATCGAGTGAGTGAGTCACATGGCGCCTGACCAAGACGACCGATCGGACGGGGATAATCGTCCACCACCGGGTTCGCCGGTCCTGGAGGCGATTCTGGAAAACGAGCGGAACCGTCGCTTCCTGGGCCAGCGTCTTGACGCCGCGGGCGACCGCGTCGATGCGGACCTGCTCGGCGACATCGTCAGACACGGCCCGGTTCTCGAAGTCCTATTGGAAGAGCCGCTTGATCGCCGAGAGATCGAACAACGACTCGACGTTTCGCGGGCGACGAGCCACCGCTATACCCAGTGGCTCGACGAGCAGGGCTTCGTCGAGAAGGTCGATGGCCGATTCCAGTTGACCTGGCGCGGCGCAGTCATCGGCGAGGAGGTCCTCCGGTTCGAGGCGAACGTGCGAACCGCACACAGGATGACGCCGCTTCTGGACGCGGTCTGTGAGGATCACCGGGACTTCATCCTCGAACCGTTCGTGGACGCAAGGGTCACCGTCGCCGAACCCGACGACCCCTACAGACCAGTCGAGCGGTTCCTCACGCTCGTCAACGAGTCGGAGACCTTCCGAGGGTTCAACACGACGCACATGGCACCGCTGGTCCTCGGCGAGTTCCACCATCGAGTGTTCGACGAAGCCGACACTGAGATCATCTACCTGCCGCACATCGTCGAGAAACTCTTCGAAACGTACCCCGAACGCGCCCGGGAAGCGATCGATCGTGGGCACCTGGCCCTCCGGACGCGTGATGAACTCCCGTACGGTCTCGCGCTGTTCGACGAACGAGTCGGCATCGGCGGCTACGATGAGACCACCGGCCTTATGCAGGTGTTCGTCGATACGGACGATCCGATCGCGCGCGAGTGGGCCGAGCGCGTCTACACCTCGGTTAGAGCGGATTCCAAATCACTCGAAGACCAGTCCGAGCTGATCCGGTAACACGCTCTCGTGTGAGTGAATCGTTCCCTGAGTGGATCCAGTATACGTAGCACGAACTATTTGACAGGAATTGAAAGCGATCTGGATTCCGCGGTAACCGACGATCGACTTTCTGGCTTGCGACCAGTTTGGCCGTCCGCGAATTCCCGTGCCACCCACCCGTCCGCTCGATCGTCGAACGCAAATCAAACGCGCGATCGGCGGCTCGTTTATAAACGATGTGCCGCCGTCTTGCGAATGTGATCCGTTCGGAAAACGAATGGGCGCTGCAGGCGTCCGCAAACGGGTCTAACACAGACGAACTAACAGACACGTACTCGGGTACCTAGTTCCGGTGGAACCCGCTGTACGTGCGCTTCGCGGGACAGATACGGATGGATAATCTCGAACCCATTACCCCGACAGAAGCGCTCGAATTGTACATCGAATACAGGCGGAATGAGGTCTCGGCGGCCACCCTGCGGTCACACAAATCGCGTCTCGGCCACTTCATCCGCTGGTGCGAACGGGAAGACCTCGAAAATCTGAACGACCTTACCGGGCGGCGTCTCCACAGGTTCCGCATCTGGCGGCGGAATTTGAACGGTATCTCGAAGGTCACCGAGAAGACCCAGATGGACACGTTACGCGTGTTCGTCCGGTTCCTCGAAACCATCGACGCCGTGACGACGGACCTCCACACCAAGGTACAGTCGCCCAACGTGACGCCGGACGAGAACACGCGCGATGAGATTCTTCGGACCGACCGTGCCGAGGCGGTACTGACGCACCTCGAAAAGTACCAGTATGCCTCTCGCGAGCACGTTACGCTGGCGTTGCTCTGGCACTCGATGATGCGGCGCGGCGCTGTCCGGGCCTTGGACCTGCGGGACTACCATCCCGACGAGCAGTACATCGAAGTCCTGCATCGGCCCGAGACGGGAACGCCCATCAAGAACAAGACCGAGGGTGAACGGATGGTCGCGCTCTCGGACCAGATGTGCGAGTTGCTGGACGACTGGATAGCGACGGTACGGCCCGACGTGATGGACGAGCACGGACGCGAACCCCTGATTACTACGGCACAGGGCCGGATTCACGTCACCACGGTTCAGCAGTACGTGTATCGCTTCACCCGCCCCTGCATCTACGCGGAGTGTCCCCACGACCGCAACCCCGACGATTGTGAGGGGGCACGGCGGGACAGCGCATCCAAGTGTCCGTCGAGCGTCTCACCGCACGCCATCCGGCGCGGGGCGATTACGTTCTATCTGGAATCGGGGATGCCAGAGAAAGCGGTCGGTGACCGCGCTAACGTCTCACAGGAAGTGCTCGACCAGCATTACGACCGGCGGAGCGAACGCGACAAGATGGAACAGCGCCGCGAGTTCTTGGACGATATTTAGGCCTGCGCGTAGCCCGGCTTCACGCTGTGGGCCAACTCCATCAGCTTCTTCCGGGCCTGCATCTTCTCCTCAGGGGTGCGCTTGTCGTAGTGCTTCTCGATAACATCCTCCGAAACGTCACACCGAGCACTCACGACGGCCATCGGAACCTCCGACCGCAGTTCCTGCGTGATGTAGCCGCGACGAACCGGGTGTCCCGAGAGGCTTGACGGGCACTTCGACGCATCACACGCGCGCCCCGCCGCCACGCAACCGCCCGGGCCATCGGGGTTGCGGTCGTGCGGGCACGAGCCGAGGTACTTGCAGGGACGGGTCCACTTGTAAACGTAGATGCGAATCGTGGACGTTGCCAACCGTCCGTGCGTCGAGGCGAGAAGCGGACGGCGACCGTAGTCGTCGGTCACGTCGGGGCGCACGTCTTCGAGGTAGTCCTCGATGACCGTAGCGGTCTCGCGGGGGATGGATACCTTACGTTCGCTCCGCTCGTCGTTCTTGAGTTCAGTTCCCGTCTTAGGGCGGTGGTGGAGGTCGAGGTACGGGTCGTCCCCTCCTCCGTGGAAGTCATCGACATCAAGCGAGTGAAGCGCCCCCGTCCGCATCCCCGTGGAAGTCAGAAGGGTCCAAACTACGTGGTCAGCGGACGCGTACTCGTACTTGCTGAGCCAGTCCATGATGCCCCGGGCGGCATCGGTCGCCAGCATCTCGTCGCGGACATCTTCACCTCTCTTGAGCGAGGGAGACTGTACCTTCTCGTGGAGGCCAGTAGTCACAGCGTCGAGACCTTCGAGAGTCTCGATGAACTTGCGCAGGATGTCCTGCTGGGTCTTCTCGCTCTTCTTCGCGAGCCGGTTCACCGTCACGGGGGCTTCTTCGCGACGCCAGACGCGGTAGTTGTGGAGCATCTTCCCCGTGAGGTCGTTTACGTTCTCGATGTCCCGCATCTCACACCAGCGGATGAAGAACCCGAGACTGGACTTGTGCGAATTGACCGTACTCGACCCGAGTTCGCCGTCCCTCGCCTCGAAGTACTTCTCAACGGCCTCGCTCGGGGTGAGGGGCTCCAAATCGTTCTTGACACTCTCGCTAGTCTTTTCGTCTATCAGTTCGGCCAACGCCGCGAGGTCATCTTCAGTGAAGTTCGAATCTCTCATTTTGGTTTGGAGGTCGGCGCGTCGGGCCCTGTGGCGCGTTCCTACTTCTGACAACGAAGATATGGTATTTGAACGGCAGGATGGTCGTGAGAGTAGCGGTATAGATGGAAAGTTACCATTAATGTCATCTCTTCTTCGGTATATGTAGAAAATTGTATATGCTGGATTTTCGAATTTGGGCCTATGGCAGTACGTGACCAAGTATGGATGGCGGTCATAGAACGGCTTATCGAAGACGGGAAGTTCCGCATCGGTGAACTCGATATAGAGGAAGGGAAACGTCACACTGCTCGGCGCGTCCTTCGTTTTATGGAGAGCGATGAAGTGCAGTTCCTGACGCGTGACCACAACCGGGCCCAGATATGGCGTGCAGGACCAAAGGCGAAGGAGGACCTGAACCTCTCTATGCGTGCGCAGGTACTCGCTGACGAGTGACCGTAGCTCTCACCGATGTTCGCATCGGTCGTTGTGACGCGCAAGGTCAACGAGCTTCTCACCGCGACCTACGTACACCTTCATCCAGCAATAGCGACATCGCACCCAGCCCGGGTCCTCGTCGCACTCCTCATAGTCAAGAGCGGCGAGATTGAGTTCGGATTCCATACGGGGGAGACGCCGACCGGCCCTAACCGTCCCGTTTCCGTGCAAAGAATTTCGGGTCGAATGAAGATACGCGCTTGATTACCGCGTAGGTCGTCATCAACAGTGTGTCTCGCGAAATCAAGTACAAGGTCGGAGCGATGACTGTCACGCTGGTCGAAGCGCCCGGGGACGTGCCGAGGCCGTGGGATTCTGTCGAGTGCGAATGCGAGGAGTTTGCGAAGAGCCAGCGGAACGTGATGTTGCAGACGACGGACGAAACGAAGTGCCGCCACATCCGGGAAGCCGAACTCTATCACATCTACCGTCAGCGAGTCAGCCCGATAGAGTAGCACCTAACAGAGAGTCGGATGTCCTAACAGGGATTGTTAGGTATTGAGGAGTTCCTTTATATAGCCTTACAGTACCAGACCTAACAAAGTTGTTAGGTCGGATATTGGTGGTTTTGTTCGCGTGAGGGTAGAAAAACGGGTTTAGAGAGATAGGGTCGGCTCTAACGGAAGCACACTAACACAACTTCACTTGACTTTTTAACAAGTCAAGGTTACGTTGACCCCTCGTTCAGGGCGGTTTTCGGGGCTGACCTAACAAACTCGGGTGGTTCGCACCTAACAACTTTGTTAGGAGCGGGAGGGCTTGTTAGGAGGGTCGATGGGCTTCCGTTCCCATCCACTCAGCCGTGTACTATCTACTACGGACACTCCCTGTAAATATGTTTAGTCAGTTAGTGTTTCGAGTTCCGACCAGTTCTGGAGCTTGTTCGGAGGCGGTCAGACTGTTTACCGTACTGCGGTTCTGAACACGCGTTCTACGTGGATAGTCGATAAAACTCGGGAGTATGTAGACTACTCCTCGTTGGAGACTGTGACGAGAAGCCGGTCGATACCTTCATCTAGCGATGTCGAGTGCGCGACTCGGCTTGCCATCCCTCCCCGGGGAGGTTTGAAGAAGACTGTTTCGTGGTCGAGCGCGGTAGTACGGAACAGTTCCGGCTCGATGCTGACGGTGAAGAGGCGGTCATCGAGACGGACAGCACGGGCGCGTTCTGCGACTGCATGAATGCGGTCGGGGTCCGCATCGGTTTCCGCGTGAATGGAGAGTATCAACTGGCCGTCCAAGAGCGGTTCTTTGAGGGCGAGTATGCTGACGACGCCACTCTCGATGAGGTCTGTTGCGAGGGTGTGGAACGATTCGGCGGGGCTTTCAGGATGGTTTGCGGTTGCCATCAGCTATCCCTACGAAGCTGGCATATATAATTCTTGTCGGAATATATTACTTACCATATAACTATAATATAGTGCTGTTTATATAGTAGAGTGCTCTGCCGCCATGTTGTAATTAAATCACGGTGTATGGAGGGGTTCAGAGATACCCGGAGAGTCTAAGAGTCAGTCTACCAGACGGTTTGTATGGCCCCCAAGGTTCTCGATTTGTTCTGCGGCGCGGGCGGCTTCTCCCTCGGTTTCCAACGCGCGGGGTTCGAGGTGGTCGGAGCCATCGATTATGAGCCAGCGGCCCTCAAAACGTACCGATTGCACCACGATACGCTCGCCGTCCCCGCAGACCTCTCTCGTTTGCTCGACGATGGCGGCCCAACCGGAGCGGACCTCATCGACCTCGTTGGTCTTACTCCGGCTGACGTGGACATGGTGATTGGGGGGCCGCCCTGTCAAGGATTTAGCCAGAGTAGCAATCGAGACCCCGACGACCCGATTAACGACCTCGTATGGACGTTCCTCGAAGTTGTTGAAGCCGCCGACGCACACGCGTTTGCGATGGAGAACGTCCCCGGGCTCCTCGAACACAAAGGTGGCGAAACGATGGCCGCGCTCGTCGAGTGCGCCGAATCACTTGGATACAGGGTCGCGTACGAGATTCTGAATGCGGCAGATTACGGAGTTCCACAGAACCGCCATCGGGTCATCTTCCTCGGGGTCAAGGGTGGAGAACCAACGCATCCAGAACCGCTGGGTGGTGAGCCAATCCCCGTACAGGAGGCGCTCAGTCGGGTTACTGGAGAGGTGTTACCAGATAATGAGTGGACAGACCATAGGCCGACGACAGTTGGGAAAATAGAGCAACTAGAGGTGGGAGAGAGTCTCCACGGAAAGCACCGTCAAGTGCGGCTTGACCCAACGAAACCAGCGCGCACAATAACTGCATCTAATCGTCACATTCACCCGTTTGAGGACCGGGAATTGAGCATCCGCGAGTGCGCCGTGCTCCAGTCGTTCCCGCCGACGTATGATTTTGCCGGGTGGGAAAACCGCGACGCTCGAACGCGGCAGGTAGGGAACGCGGTTCCGCCGAAGCTTGCAGAACATATCGCGTACGCTCTGCTGAAATCCCTCTGGGAAGTAACCGACCGCATTCCTACCGATTCTGTAAGAACAAGTTCGAAGCAAATTGCAGGCCCTACTGGTCGGCTCACGGAACGAGAGGTGGAAACTACGCTGTTGCGGGCTGGAGGGTTGACGTGGGAACAGGTGGGAGACGAGATGGGGGTTTCGTACAAAACTGCGTCCACACACTACTATCGGGCAAGGGAGAAAGCGGAAACGGCACGTGAGACGCTTGCGGCATTCGAGCGTCTCAATCAGGGTTAACTCGACTAACTTCTGCCCACGTCTTTGCCTCCCATATCGGTGTTTCAACGTCATTCAGCGGATGTTCTCGAATCCACTGGTAGCAATCCGGGCAGACGGGTGCGAGGCCGTCGGCGGCGGGATGTTTGAGTGCCCGGGCGATGTTCGCCGGGACGACTTCGGCGCATTTCCAGAGGGTCCCATCCTCAACGCGGTCACACGTACAGCGGGCTGTCGGTTCACGTTCGACCGGTCCGGCACGAGTTTCCCACACTCGCGCACAATCAGCGCAGAGGTGGAGGGATGCGTCGGCCACGGGGTCTTCGTCGTCGGGGACGACCCGGGCACTCTCGCCAGTACAATCGGCCCCACAAAGCGCGCGCCTGTCGTCGTAGAACCGGATGTGTTCAGGTACACCACGAACGAGTTCGAGAGATACGGTCATCGGGACACCCGGCGAAAACGTATCTCTGATTCCCGAGCGGCGTGTCGCTCATGCGGCACGAACCCCCGGAGTATCTGTGTCAGCGCGACAGAAACGGGTCTGTGTAGGACTGCTTTCATCGGGAGTCGGGTCATTCGTCGTCTTCCCACGGGATTGGGAGGCGCTCTTCACCCGGCTCTTTGGGGTCGGTCGTGAAGGCGTAGGCGTAGATTCGGGACAAGAGGGGATGGCCGGTCTCCCGGACGAGAGCGATGGCGTGGTCCAGCGCGTTCTGATACTCGTCCATCGGCCACTTGTGTTGTAGGTGGAGCACCCCCCGACCGAGATGTCGCTCGTAGACCGCGTACTGGTCGTCGGGACGGAGATACGTGATTTCGATGACCGCATCCAACTCCTCCTCGGTCGTCTTGATGTCCCCGGGCACGTCATCGTCGGAGATGTCTGCGTGGATGGCGACTCGTCGGTAATGGTCGTCGTCGCTCATCCTTCGGTATCCTCGCGCGACACGAACTCCACATCAAACACGGTCTCGCAGTCAGGGCAAAACACCGCCGTCTCTGTAGCGTACCGCCGTCGATGCAACTCGGGGTCGTACTCCTCCCAGACTTCCCGGGACGAAATCGACAAATCGCGAGAATCTACCAGTTGCAGGCGCGAGGGGTATTCCTCGTCACCACAGCGCGGACAAATCCAGACGACGTGTTCCCATAGGGTGGTTTCGATGTCGCTCATTCCTTCCCCTCACGTTTCTCGAACCGAATGTCGAAATCACACCCGCAGTCAGGGCAGATAACGACTGGCGTAGTCAGACGGTTCGCGGCGTCGTAGGCGGCCTCATCGAACCCCTCGTCGTCGGGCCAAATATCGTCTTGCGAGACCGAATGGTCACGGTCGTCGAGCGGTCCCAGTTCGCCCCCGCATTCTGGGCAGTCCCACTTAACGAGTTCCCAGCGCGCCGTGCGGCCCCGGGGAGAATCATCAGTCATAATTAGAGAATCACCCTGAAGACGAAAAGCTCCGGCCACGTCAGGAGACCGAAGATAATACCCGCGACGTAGGGGACGAACAACACAACGGCCCAGAGGAGGACGGCCAGTCCGCCAACGAGCCCCGCATCGGCGCTCATCGAATCCCATGCTAGCCCGACTGCCGTCGGATAGACGAAAAACAGGTTAAGGAGATGCGGGCCAATCTCGTCTAAAACCTCTTGCGGCGAGAAGGTGGGGATGAGGTGCGCCATCATCCAAAACATCCCCGTTCCGAGGCTTCCCCAGATGGCGATTTTGGGGGTGAAATAGCCTATGACGAACACCCCGATGACGCCGACGACGAGCACGTAGAGAATCTCCAACATCTACACCAACGCCTCCGAGTAGAGGCAGTCGTCGCAGTGCGCGCCTATGTCGAGGTCTCCCCGGGCGTCACGAACGAGGGCCGGGAACCAATCTGTACTACCGCATTTGGGGCACGTCCCGTCGAGTGCGGTCTCGCGGCTGATATACTCGACATCCTGAACGTCCATACGTCTCCCACGTAGAACGCGGATAACAGAGCACTATCTTCGCACTGACATAACCTTCTCGGGATTAAGGCACGCTCAGCTATCCGTTGATGCGCCTATCGCAAAGCGGTAATCTACATTTGAGGACAGTGGTTAGTAGCGCGGTTTCTCTATTCAGACTCCACTACGAAACGCAGTCAGCTATACCGTTGAATAGGTGTACCTATAAATCGTAGAGGTCAGTGTACTTATCTGAGACATACTCGATGAAGTAGTCCGCTGAGAGGTCTTCCCCGGTCCCTTTTCGAATCAGTTCGGGCGTGGTGTAGCGCTGGCCATGCTGGTGGACGTGCTCACGTTGCCACTCCAGAAGTGCGGCGAAGTCTCCCTCCCGAATTAACTCATCGATGTCACCAATATCGCGTTCTAATGCGGCGGCAACCTGTGCTGAAAGCACATGCCCGAGGGTGTACGTCGGGAAGTACCCGATATTACCTATCGACCAGTGAATATCCTGCAGACAGCCCTCCTCGACAGTTTCCGGTCTGATGCCGAAGTATTCCTCAGTCCTGTCGTTCCATACGGTTGGAACCTCGTCAACCGTAATTTCTCCGTTAATCAAGTCACGTTCGATTTCGAACCGCAGTAGAATGTGTATCTGCCCTGTGAGTTCGTCAGCTTCTACCCAGAGCGGGTTCCGTTCTCGAACGGAGTTAACGCTCTCGTAGGCCTCCTCTGGAGTTGCATCGATGTCCGGGAATCGCTCCGTAACAGTCGGGAGGAACGCATCCCAGAACGCACGATTTCCGAATACGTGACACTCCCAGAAACTGGACTGCGATTCGTGCACGAAGGTTCCCCGGGCTTCCCCGAGTGGTGTCCCGAACTCGTCCTCTGGGAGGCCCTGAGCGTAGAATGCGTGACCGCCCTCGTGGGCTGTTGTCCAGAGTGTTTGATACAAACTCCTATCCGTCCATGTACAGATTCGTGCATCAGACGGAAGTCCGAACGTGAACGGCATATCGAATGTGTCGAGCCGCCCTCTGCTCCAGTCGTAGCCGAGTAAGTCAAGCAGGTCACGAGCCACCGCTAACTGCTCGTCATCGTCGTAGTCACCGTGTAAGGCGTCTGTGTTGAGTTCGACCTCGCTTTCCTGAATCTGTTCGAGCAGTGGGACGAGTTCGTTTTCGAGTTTTAGCAGGGTTCGCTCAATCGTGTCGTAATCAACCTGAGGGAAGAAATCAGCCACGAGCGTTTCGTATGGGTCAGCATCAGGATTAATCGCATTCGCATACTCTCGCTTTTTCTCGACAATCGCTTCGAGGTGCGGGGCGAATACACTGAAGTCATCACAGTCCTTGGCCTCATTCCACGCCGGTTGTGCCTCGGACGTGAGTTCCGATAATTCCTCCTCGATTTTGGCCGGAACGCGGGTCGCTCTATCGTATTCACGCCGAATCTCACGAGTTACTGCCTGCTCTTCCTCTGAGAGTTCGTCTCCGTCAAGTTCGTCCAGCAGTTCACCGAATTCTGAATCGGTGATTCGATTCTGCGCGAGTGAGGAGAGGGTGGACATTTGTTTGCTCCGGGTAGACGTACTACCTTCGGGCATCATCACGTACTGGTCCCATTCGAGAACGCCTTTCGCACTCTGAAGGTGGTTGAACTCTTTATATTTTTCAAGCAGTCTATCATACGACTCCTGTGTCGTGTTTGCCATATATCATCATACTTCCCAAGGCCCGTTAATAAGTCTGCTACTTTGACCGAGAATTGACGGGCAGGAAACATGGAATAGTCGTGATTAGTGGTTATACTTCATTAACAGCGGTCGCAGGCCTATGTCTGGATAAAGATACCGTCCTACCAACTCTGAACAGCACTCACCTTTCACTGAGCGTCGCGGAGGTACGCGCCCACGTCGATGCCCCGGTCCTCTAGCGCCGCCCGAAGTGCCCTCAGATACATTTCGGCGGTCTCGTCCCACTCGTACGCATATGCTTCGAGGTCGTCCAGATGTTCCTCTAAGGCTTGGAGTCGCTCTTCAAGGTCGTCAACACCCGGTCGCGACGCCGACAGCGCGTCAAGCCGACGCTTGTGCCGGTCTATCTTCTCCCGCATAGCGCGTATCTCCGCCTCCAAGTCCACGGTATCCCTGTCCCCCCGGGTGTCGTCACGAAGGGGTCTGAACAGTCCTCGCTCGATTTCTCGACGTGCGGTTCCGGTAAGGTGGGCGACCTTTGGCGGGCTTCTCTGGCCGAATCCCTCATCTGCATAAGTCACTTCGATGAGATTTAGTTCTTCCAACCGCCTGAAGCGGTGGTTGGCCGCATCCCGAGAGAGTCCAGTTCGTTGTCGAATGTCGGTCATCGATGCCGCTCCGCCGTAGTATTCGACTGCGCGAAGAAAGCGGAGTCCTTTGTTATCGACGTGGCGAGCTACATCTGAGGTCATATTGCAGACTCGTCCTGTGAGCCCAAAGGAGCATCCCCACCACGGAATAGCCGTGTAAGGTCGGTGTATGAGCTACAACGTGTAGAAACCTTGATTTACCCATTCCAGCACGACCAGCGACCCCTTCCAGAAGGCCTTCCCCATCAACTACCTCAGTCTCCGGGTGCTGGAAGAGACTGCCGCTACTTCACGTACTGTTCATCGAAGTGGGAGGCGGCGCGCGGTGACCGCGTGGCTTGCTTACTCATCCGTTCCATGCGAGCCACCGCGTATCTGAACCAAACCTGCGGGTTTATATCGATGGACTGTGACGTTGGCACCAGCGAATCGCACGACGGCGGTGACCACCGTTACGAAGTATAACGAACTCTTCCGCGAGAAGGAGGGGGTTCTTTATATACAACCCTACGCCGTCTGTTGGTTCCTAAACGTTAGATTTCGTGATGGGCGCTGCAGGCTTGCTTTCGACCGACGAAAGCATCGGCCTCTCACGGTTTCCACCGTATGAGGCGCATCCTGTGAAAGGTTCCTGATAGGTTCTGGATCGCCACCACGAACCATGAGTCTGGAACCAATCGAACCCGACACCGCGTTGGAACTCTACCTCGCGGACAAGGACAACGAACTCGCCGAAGCATCGCTTGAAGCTCACGAGTACCGACTCGGCCACTTCGTCCGCTGGTGCGACCACCAGGACATCGAGAACCTCAACAATCTCAGCGGACGGCAGCTCCAGCGCTACCGCGTCTGGAGGCGAGATGAGGGCGACCTCTCGCCGGTCTCGGAGAAAACCCAGATGGATACGCTACGAGTGTTCATCCGGTGGCTCGAAACTGTTGATGGCGTTGAGCAGGATCTCAGCCAGAAGGTCCTCTCACCGGACATCACACCCGAGCAGAACTCTCGCGACGTGATGCTCGATACTGATCGCGCCGCTAAAGTTCTGGCCCACCTTGAGAAGTACCACTACGCGTCTATCGAGCACGTCACGATCGCGCTCATGTGGCATACGATGATGCGTGTTGGGGCGGTCCACGCTCTCGACCTGAAAGACTATCATCCCAGCGAGCAGTATGTCGAAGTTCGCCACCGTCCCGAAGCCGGGACACCAATCAAGAATCAAGGCGATGGCGAACGGCTGGTTGCCCTCTCCAACGACCTCTGCAAACTGCTCGACGACTGGATCGATAATCAGCGTCGCAACATGACTGACGATAACGACCGAAGTCCACTGTTGACGACTGCTCAGGGGCGACCGTGCAAGACGACGCTCAGAGCATACGTCTACCGCTGGACGCAGCCCTGCCGATACGATGGGGAATGTCCGCATGATCGTGATCCTGACGAATGTGAAGCTACTGATCGCGATCACCTCTCAAAATGCCCGTCATCGGTCAGTCCGCACGCGATTCGTCGTGGGAGCATTACACACAGTCTAAACAGCGATATGCCAGATAAAGTCGTGAGCGATCGCGCTAATGTAAGTCAGGAGGTCATCGATACGCACTATGACCGTAGAACTGAACGAGAACGGATGGAACAACGACGTGATTACTTAGACGATCTATAGAGAAGTTCTACGGTTATCGCACAGAACTACGACCGGTGCATAGAGAAAGCGTTCATTGGCCGGTCGTACGAGACATAATAACTTATCTTACCTGGCTGGTTATATACAAGTCATATATTATGCCCACTCAACTGACTGGGTTTCTCGACAGTTACGATATTCTCGGGAAAGCAGTCCCAGGGGTCGCTTGGTTCTTTGGACTTATACTACTCCTGCCTGCTGAGCTATTTTCATTCGGCTCGACAGCATCTAGTGGGGGAGACGTAACATTTTCGTTCAGCCGTATTGTCGGACTTCTTGCGGTTGCAATCATTGCAGGGTTGATATTTGGACAAGGAATCGATACTTTAGCTCGTCTCACAGAACACATTGTCGCCTGGGTCCGACGTCAGATTGGTGCTGTCGCAGCAATTCTCATATTGGCAAAGGATCTTATAGTGAATTGGGCACTATACTTTGTTGAATCTAACCTCCCTTCTTTTGACGAGAGACAACAACAAGCGACACTTGCTGTCTTACTCGGCATTACTCTTGCTGCTATTATCACTGGAGTTCTACAAGCCCTCATGATTCTTAGTGGTTTTTTCTCTCCTGAGAGAATTTTACTAGTTGCCTTATTATTTATTATTATTGCAGGAATCTCCGTGTATATTACGCATAGATATGGGATAGAATCACGCATCGTAGAGGCACTCTCTGCTGATCTTGATGAGGAAGTTCCTGCATTCGTTCCACGAACTGTACTCAAACAAACGCAACAGAAGGTGATCACACTGATTCGTATCTTAAATACTGGGCTCACATCTCATCGTGAACTATTTGAATCTTATCTCTATACGACAGGGAGCTACTATCTTACTCCAAGAGATCCAGATGAGATAGGGTACAATCACCTTGAAGCAGTTGCTGAATCGTACTACAGTGTAGAATTTGACGAATTCGGTCCTGAGGCAGAAGATTCTTCATTCTCTGATCTGTATCCATTCTTCCGAAGTAAACTGGATTCTGAGGGGTTAACACGAGCAACAGGGTTTCAAGCCCGATATTCATTTTGTCGCAGCATGTGGTTAACCACTCTTGTCTTCTTTCTCGCTTTTGGGGGTGTCTATACCCGGGCTAATGAGATTGATACCTCCTCAGCCACTGACACTATCTTCTCGATTTTTCCTCTACAAGCTGTTAGCGAAGTATTGGCAATTGTCTTTATAATCACTCTCTCAGCTACCCTTCTTGGTCAATCCTTTGAGAGACTCTTTAATGGTGTTCCACTTATCCTGACATGGGGTGCCGCTGTTGGAATTGGAATTCTCGCAATCAACTCACTTCTCGGCAAATGGTTGGCTGAATCACTCTTGATTCTATTCACGGTTTCTGTAGAGTACAGTGTCGGGCTCAGTCTCGATTTATTCACTCAGATAGGGGAATTCTGTACAGCGCTCTTTGGCTATGCTTCCCCGCCAGAGCCACTCGTGATTGAAATATTCGGTGATTCATTACCAGGGATCATCTTTTTCATTGGTCTATCGGCAGTCGCCTTCTTCAGTGCGACCAGTTCCTACAAAGCAAACTATGTTGAGTATCTTATTACCGACACTTGGGAAAGTCTCCGAGAAGATGACGGGACCACAGATGATGACGGGACCACATAAGACAATGAGTATCCAGCTACTAGATCGACAACCCTCGATAAGATACTTTAGTGATCACAGCGGTATCCAAATCCATGAGCACATATGGACGAACCAGGGGCAGAAGACAACATGTTCGTGTGTCGAAAAGCTATTAGGGCATACTGGTGAACTTCGAAGTACCTGAAAGAGCGTGAGGACATCGCTAGCAAAACATACGCTGATACTCAGACAACAAAAATGAGTACGCAATCAAGTGGTGAAAGTGCTGCTTTAGAACGGTCAGTCAAAAACCCGAATAGCAATTGTGAATATGCAATTAAGACTCGACCCGCAGTGCAATATGTCCTCGCGAAATCTAGTGACAACTACGTCTCTGAGCGACGTGTTCAAGCAATTCTGTTCTCTGCCGAGGTCAATTGGCAGTCGAATAATGACTATTCACTTCTTGATGCAACCTTCGAAAAAATCCGGCGAGGAGTCTATTCCAAGGAAATTCGGAAAGCGTTCCAATCTTTAGAGCTCCGAAGTCGTCGTGCATATCATGACGGTTATCAGACGCGAAAATTCGATACCCGACCAGTCGATACTCCTGACCAGAATGAAGTCGATGGAAAGGAAGTGGAAGAAGCATTTGACATGCTCGACGCTGTATTAGATGATGTTAGGGATGTTCCAGAGGACGATATTATGGGCTGGTGCTTGAACTTAGAGGATGTGAGATCGCTCAACTCTGGTACGGTAATTACGCTTGACTCACTGTCTGCTTAGACCTACGAACGTACTGCCACGAACAAGTCTCTAGGTCTCTCGGTCTGAATTGAATGGGGTTTCTGAGGTTTAATCACAGGTCTTGGCTGTATTGAGTACCTAGGTGAAGCAGTCACAACAGAACTCGTTAGATCAGCCTACTGCCTCGATCGTCTCACTCTCGCTGATTCTCTCGTAGTAGAGCTGACCGTTCTCGAACGCAGTCACACGGTAGTAGCGATGTTTACGGTTGTTGTGGCTGCCTCCACTAATCTTGATGATGTCTTCCTGTTTGAGGTCAGAGACATCCATGTGGTACTCGCCATCGATCTGCTGTTTGTCGAGCCAATCGCCATCGACGCCGTACTTGTCGTGCAGACCAGTGACACGAAGAATCCACGGCTTGACGGCCTTCAGGTTGGGATGGGCACTCAGCTCTCGCCAACTGACCCACTGATCGTTGACGAGATCGATAGTACGGCTATCGGCGAGATCAGCATCCTGCATTCGATTTTCGAGTTCAGTCTCGATTTCGTCGTGAATCGTTTCGAGCTGTTCATCTGATAGCTGTTCGATGTCGAGTTCGTCGGCCCAGTTGTCACTGTGAGTGTCGTCAGCGGTCATATCTTGCTAAGGGTGATTTCGATGAGTTAGTTGGATTCCTGCTGAGCCTGCTTCACGTCCCTGTACTGGCTCAGGAGTTCTGGCTCCCGGTTGAGCAGTTCCTTGAATGTGTCGAGGCCACGCTTCTCGAGATAGCGGTGAACGGCGTCAGCAAACTCTATAGCGGTGTGAGCCTCTGCATCCGGATTGTGATCTCGAGCCTCAGAGTAGACCTGCCCAGGGACTACTAGCGGCTCGTTCCAGTCATCTCGGAGCATCACCAGATGTGCTCGGAGGGCCGTATCGAATAACGTTTGATCCGACTCTCCGACTGGCTCTCCCAGGAGATCGGCTTCTAGACGGACGAGTTGAGCCATATCAGAGCCTGAACCGTCTTCTTCCGAAGGATACCCACGATCCATGGTTAGCTCAGATACCCTCCCTGGCTATCGCCGTAGACTTCTTCGTAAATTTCCTGACGCAGTTCGCGTCGATCCGTCTTGTCACGCTGATCGTAGTGCTTTTTAATGACCTCTGGGCTGACGTCGCAGCGATCAGCCAGTATTTCGATCGGGATGTTGTTCGACCTCTCAGCCGTTAGATAGCCCTTTCTGACGTTGTGAGTCGGTTGGGAAGACGGGCAGTTGGAGGCGCTATCGATGGTTTGTGCATCTTCGCATTCGTCTGGATCACGATCGTGCGGGCAGTCCTTGCCGATCTCGCACGGCCGGGTCCACTTGTAGATGTACTTACTAATCGTCGACTTTGCCATCCGGCCGTGCGTGGTGGTGATCAAGGGTTCACGACCGTGGTCATCAGTTACTTCGATCCGATTGTGTTCGATGTAATCATCGATGACCTCAGCGACCTCTTCGGGGATATTAACTTCTCGTTCTCCGGCTTTCTTATTCTTCAGAGTTGTTCCCCGATCAGGACGATGGTGAAATTCGATGAAGAGTTCGCTACGATTGGTATGAACATCTCCAATGTCAAGTGAGTGGACGCCGCCTCGACGACAGCCCAAGGCGCCGAGCAGAAGCCAGATGACGTGTTCGGTTGTGGCATACTCGTACTCTTCCAGATGCTGGATGATCTCATTCGCGCGGTCTTTCGACAGGTGTCCTTCCCTTACTTCGTCTTCGTAGCTGAGTTCGGGAGTCTGGATTTTGTCGGCTAAGCCTGTTTCGACTCCCTCGATGTCTTCAAGGAACCTGAGGAAATTCCTCATCAGGTACATCTCGTCACGCATCGTCTTGGGGCTGAGCGTCTTATATGACGACTCAGCTCGGCGCCACGCTCGATATTCGCGCATGGTCCGGCCGGTAAGCGCGTTGAGATTGTTGATACTCTCTAACTCACAGAACTCGACGAAGAATTCGAGACTTCGACGATAATCCTGAACCGTCGTGTCTACGAGATCCTTACGACGATCCTCAAGGTACATCTCAACTGCCTCCTCAGGAGTGATCGGTTCAAGGACAGTATCGGCAGAGAGTTTCTCGTGGATGGCGTTTAATTCAGACTGTAGTTCTGCCAACTCCTGGCTATTCTCCTCAGTAGAGGCATTATTAGACTTCTTTTGATTTTCGACAGGAGAGGAACCGGTACTCATTCGTCATCACCCCCCTCGCGTTCTTCGTAGAGCTTGTCTACATATGCCTCATACCCCTGTCTGATTTCTTCAGGGTATTGTTCCAAAATGCGGTCTCTATCTCTACAGAGTCGCAACTTATCATAGAATATTTTCTCATCCAAATACCACTTTGATGAATCATCGGGGTCTTGAAATACATGCCCTTCTGACTTCAAGTCCGATTTGTATCGACGGATTGTCTGCGAATTTGCACCCGCTACATGCTTGATTGCCCGTTCAACGTACTCACTTTTCACATATTCTCCATTAAATGAATTGTCATGTAGTCGTGAGGCGATCTCATTCAGTTTCTGCATCGTTTCGGGAGTGCTATCGCTATCACCCGATGTCCGTGTATGTACACCATCCTTCTGATCAAGGAGGGTCTTCACTTCCTGAAGTTCTTCAAGAAGAATGTCGAGGTTCGCTTCGATCCTAGCTGCTCGGTCGTTATCCATGTATTCGCGCAATGCGTTTTCTGTTTCCCTACCGAGGGCACCCGGACGACCGTCACGATGCTCTCGTGCAAACGAACGGAACCGATCTGCGACGGACCCATCGATTCGAACATTGAATTGCTCTCGATCGCTCATTAACTACCACCTCGGAAGCCACAGGTAGTCGACTCGAGTTTGATCAGCGGTTGTTCGCTATCACTGTGATAGCAACACAGTACCTTCTGGAACGCTTTCAGCTCTATACAGGCTAGAGAGAGCATTCTATTATCAGATCGAGACCGTCGCTGTCCCGGAGATAGCTGAGAATATGTTGTGGCATCCACCATCGTTGCAGAACGACCGACTACATACACACATGTCTTCGGCGTTGCTATCAAGGAAGTCGGCTGTTCGAAGATAACTTGATTGCTTTCAGCCAGAACATCTCGTTTGATCGCTCTATACGTCTCTACCGGGGTCTGAGTCGTTACAGGCATCTCTATCTCGGAAGGCCGCTTTCACCGACCGAATCAGCGATGATCGGAACACCGCTGCCGCCCGGGGCGCGACGCTTCCGCCCCCTCACTTGGGGGCGTCGCGCCCCGGGTATCAGAAGTAGAAACTACGGAACTCAATCTGTAGTTGAAGACGCCGCCTCTCCCCCTCCATTATAGTAATAGTTGAAGTCCCAATCTAATAGTTCTAGAATTGGCTACTTCTGAAGAGTTAGCACACAACTCACTAAACGGCGTCGGACGACAGGATCCAACTGTAGTCGTCCTTAGCGAGAACGACCTCTCCACCAATCTTCGATACGAACTCGTCTCCATCCCACTGGAATAAGTCTGCCCCACCGCGACCCGCATTTTCACGCACGGTGATAAGATTACGATCGTGAAGTCTTCTTAGAGTCTCCCGAACGTGCTCTTCACTAATTTCTCCTATGTCATCTCGACTCTTGAGTAGTTCGACGAGAGTATTCACAGTCTGTTGGGAGAGTGGTTTACGGGAATCAGTGTGGCTGGCGTGAATGAGAGTCTCCACGATTGCGGTCTGCTTTTTGTCTGTCTGTATCTCGATTTCAGTAGTAGGGGAAAACCAAGCGGGGACAGCCTTCGTGTTCACGTAAATCGTCGAACCACCGTCATTGATCACTGATTTGTGTCGCCCGAACCGGAGAACCGCCTGAATGACCTGGTGATGAGTGAAATACCGAAAAACCTCCTCGCCGATGCCTTCGAACGACTTCTCTATTCCTGACCCTTCTGAAGACGTCGGTTGACCGCAGAGGCCGCTCCACAGTTCGACAATATCGTCTCCTGGATACGGTGTCCCGGAAACAACCCCTAGCCTCTCTTTCTCGAACTCATTCGAGCTACGAACTGTTGCGTAGTTCTTTGCAAATGGGCTGAGATCGGTTTCACTATGTCCATTCTTTACATACTTCTCGATTAGTCCTCGCCTTTCGTACTCCTCCAGTGCCTTTTTTGTAGAAATGAGTGTGAAACGGCCCTGTTCAAGCGCCTGTACTGTTCTGAATCTCTGTTCATCTCGGTTACTGATTCGCCCACCTGCGTAGTGGTGCATTCCATCCCCAATCTGAACGAGGGTCATATTGAGAGCCGAATCGAGGTACGTAGCCAAATCTTCCCGTGGAATGATCGTTTCGTGCTGGAACTCCTCGTCAGCACCGAAAACGAGATTCCACAACTCGAGAGAGGGAAGGGCATCTAATCCGATAACCTGTGACGCCCCTTCCAGGAGTGGTGGTTTCAGAACGTACATTTCCCCAGTGTTCCGATCACGGACGCATTTCCAGTTTCTTCGTACACCAGTTTCAGTCCATTCGTCGTAGAGTTCCCGATCGTCGGTTGGAGGGGCGCGTTCTATACCTGGACTGAGTTTCTCCATACAGAGGGTACTGAGCGTCAGAAACGGCGCGATAAGGTTGGCTGCATCATGGCGGTATGTAGACACGTCCAGAAAATCGAAATCACGTGCAGCACGTTGGCTTGCCCCGTTTTCTTTGAACCAGTCCAATGCCTCCTGTCTCACCTCGCTGTCGTGACGTTTCACAATGAGATCGGTTAGGTCATTTAGTTCAGCTGGGAAATCTTCATCTTCGTCAGCAATCCGTTCAAGAAAATGTCGTACGATGTCGCCGGGGTGGTCAGGACTTCTCTTCGTTTCTGGAGATGGGTAACGTTCCAGAAATGGATCGGGATTGAATTCGTCGAGTACGACGACACGACCTTTCACGTAACTTGGCCGCTGGCTGTGCTTATGATGCCCTACCAGAAGGTCGATTTCGGACAGTTCGCGGTCAATTTTCCGAAGCCGCTGGATGTATTCACACCGGCCCTGGCCATCGTTACAGGGGGTATCTGCTACACTTGATGGGAGCGAGTGAACTTTTCTTCCCGAGTAACCCTTGTTGTATAACTGGGCCACAGAGGCTTCATCGCCCGAATTTTCGCCTCTAAAGGTAGGGCAATGACGATGAGGACTGGGAATAACCTCGTATCTGAGATTGAGATCGTCACACAGCTGTCTCGCCTCTTCGTACAAATCCGTGCGACCTGCAAGATATGTGACTGGCTTATCAGACGAAACAGCGGCTTTAATCGCAGAAGTCGTTTTACCGCTATTGGGCGGAGCTTCGATTAGAACGGGCTTTGCTTTGTCGTAAGCATCATTAACAAGTTTCTCCGTCGCTGTCCGAACCTCGTGGATGCTCTTCCGCTCTTGTGTAGATAACATAGAGACAGATCCTTCCCTACTGAAACCGGTTAGTCATTTCCAGTTTAGTCTGTCGTTCGATGTTCTACAAACACAGACGGAAGATGATATTGATAACAGCAGTTCTGTCCCCGGAAATTGATGATGGAATGACCGTCTGGATACCTACCACCAGCGGGAAAATCAAGAACGGGAACTCACAGAGAAACCTCCGGCGAACAGAACGATGAGTACCTTCGCTGACGGGTGAAGATAGAAGTTGTTTCGACCCCAGTAGCGCAAGATACAATTGCTTATTTTATACAAGGACACAGGATTACTCAGACCGCACGACTGGAACGCTGTCGGATCAAAACCCGCGGTGGTGCGCGGGTTGTCGTGCGGTCCGCTTGGAGGCAAACCGCATGATCGAATCAGACGCTGCGAGACTAAAATGTCTCGCTCGAGTCGAGAGGCATCGGACTATCATTGCAGACGAGTCAGACTGGGAGGTCACCCATGCCAGATAGCGACGGCACGATCAAGTGGGGAGACCTTCTGAGTAGTCGACGACGTGCCCTGATCGCCATGGTCCTGCTTGAGAACTGTGGTGGCGATCCGATCGACGTAGGAGAACTCGCTACGGAAGTAGCAAGACTCGAATCCCAGACTCAAGGACCCGTCGACAAGAAATCCCGTCAATCAGTTTATACAACGAGCACTCAATACCATCTCCCGAAGCTTGACTCGGCGAACGTCGTCAAATACGACTCCACCACTGTTGCCCCTGGGGAGTACCTTCGTCGCTACTACGCTTTTGCAGTTCTCCTGCCTGGATCTGGGATCGAGTCACGCCCGTTAAGTCCGTGACTAAAGAGACACGGGATCTAACAGAGAAAACTACCTGTAGAGCACATCTACGTGTATTATAGAGACCTCGATTTTAGCCAGCATATAGACTAATACCATGGGTTTGTAGACTGATCCGTGATCGAATCATTGGAAGAATCTCCCGAACGATTACCTACTGTATCAGAGTTCGAATCAGCGATTAAGTCACTCAAAATGGCTATCAAAGACCTCCCGACGAGTGCTCCGTCATTCCAAGATCAATCGCTTGACTTTGCCCAACTTCGTGATGGAACTGGAGGCTCAGCTCAGACTTGGCAAGAGATTGAGTCAGTAGTACGCTCTCAATTTGACCATCACCAACTGTATTCCGTTGATGGGGACGGGGCAGTGAGGCTAGCGAGAGCTATCGGCCGGTCACCAGAAGCCAAACAACCGATCATCAATCTGGAGGTCGAATTTAGGGAGAACGGCAAAGTGAGTGTTGTGTCGAGCTACTACCTTGATGGAGAGGAATATCCGTTCTTTCTCGGTGAACCCTCCTCAGCAACTAACGCGGCAGTGGTGGCAGCAGAGCTAACTGCATATCTCACTTTCATTACGGCAATCAAGAAAGGAGAAGAGAACCACTCATCGCCTATCTCGATCTCTGGAAGCGCTCCGAAAGCACACCAGCAGATGCGAAACGAACTATATACCGTGTGCGAGCAGATCGACCCAGTAAGAGAGGTAGCGATGCGACTCAAACATCGACCAGAGTGGCGGTACTTGGATACGCCTATGGCTCAGCGATCTTCTAGTGATACCCATTCGACGTCATGTCGAACCGATGGTGGAGAGTCAGTACAGTGTCTCATTTGCGGCGACGTACCTGTCCAAGGTCCGACGCTGAAATATAAAAATTGGGAGGGAAAGCTGATGTTCTGCGAGCCATGTCTCAGACTCGTCAAAAAATCGATCGAAGAAGAGCAAACGATACTAGAGGCGATCTCTGATGATTTAGGGTAACGTATAGGAATGGCGTGCTGAATACAGGGCGCGTATCTCGCACAGAATTATTTCCTGATTCGACCAGATCGGATCGGTCAACACAGGCGGTCTAATTTGTGAGATGAGTGTCTTGGGGATTGTGCTATCGGCCTATGAGTCCCAGTATCCGTCTGCGAACGTCCTCGGCTGAGTCATATGTTTGGTCATCAGTTGAAGAGAGTACCTCCTCCAGGGGTTTCTTGCCGCCCTGAATTTCAAGTTCATAATCGCCATAGGCCTCAACCAACTCAGTTGTCGTGGTTGGATAGTCGTGCGATTTGAGCGCTTCATCAAGATCACCAAGCCGCACGCTTTCGTCATCAAACAGCGGTTCCTTTTCATCGCCGCGGACTTTAGCCTCCTCTAATTCTCGCTCACGCTGGCGATTCTCTTCACCATCTGCTTGCTCATCTCGACCCTGTTTATCATCTGCCATATACAACAGTAGGAGATCCAGACGAATATAACTCTCGGCGGTTGGTTCGCAGGCACATTCTATCGGCTAATTCAGGATTCATTTGGAGAAAATAACGTAGCCCTTGTGCTGACTACATCCTCTGTATCTCGCACGGTATTCCTGACAGGTATTGAGTGATTCTACGAGCGGAGTGATACGTGAGGTCTCTATCTCTACCACCTCACCCATATCCTTTGCAGCGACTACGTGGCTGAATCATAAGAGCAGTAGAGGTGCGAATCCTGTCTGTTACTCAGTTCATCAATACAGGTGTTCTCAGTCAAAATGTTCCCCGTTTAAGATTGTGAGAGACCTTAACAGAGTCAGGGGGTAATTCATGATCACTAACGACGATGTGTTTGACGCGTTGGCGAATCTCCAACGCCGCCAATTGTTAGTCCGCTTGCTCCACAACGATTCGCAATCTGTCCCGCAATTATCCAGCGCGTCCCAAGAGGTATTACAGGCTCACGAACAATTTCTCCAAGAGTACCTGTCTGGATCACAGGAGATTTCCAAGGCGGACAAGTGAATATCCGTACTCACCACGTCCATCTGCCCAAACTGTCCGAGTACCACTACATCAAGTGGCATCGAGACGCCCAGCTTGTAACGAAAGGCTCTGAATTTGGCGATGTACGGCCCATGCTCGAAGTAATAGATGACCAGCGAGATGGGCATCTAGTACGAGAAGAACCGATAATTGTCCATAAATGAACGGTCACGCAGAAGCAGTAGACTCTCCATATTCTCCGACCAATGGATTCCGGAACTGAACGCTGTGTCCTTCGTCTACCTTGATCACTCTGCTCGTGATCCTTCCAGAATTATGTTTCAGCAGAAATATTCTGGTCCCAACCAGATCGTGCGGGTGTTATCCCGCTCTGTAATGGAAGGAGTTGGATTGTAAAACTCTTGTTTCAAAAAGGCTGGACCGGTCAGTGGGATACCTGTATCGACCGATTCGAGCAACGTCGATTCCAACCACCTTCTGTGACCGATTTGCGCCCTGTATGCAGCACGCTCGCAGAAACATACCCAGTTTCTGTTAGAAGTCGCGTGCTGACTACAGAGCATTCGTGCAGCACGACGACTACACTTATTTCACGCTGAAATCTGTGAACCATCCGCATACTACACGTGCGTACTGTTCGATATTCTCCAGTACATGACACTCAAAGTACGCCGTCACCATACCTGCTTATGGAGCGAGGAGATGTCTCTCCTCTATGACCGATTCGAGTAACGACGAGTTCGACCCAACAGCACCAGACCAACGGGAAATCGGCCGCGAAATGGTTGACGACAGTACGGGACTCGGTTCGGTGATGGCCCACGCCTATCGCGGAGAGATAGACCGAGTGGGGACGTGGCGGCAGCGCCTTGACCAGACGACGACGTGGGCGGTGACGCTGATGGCAGCAATCTTGACGTGGGCGTTTTCGAGTGCCGATAACCCACACTACCTCTTGCTGATCGGGATCGTTGTCGTCACCATCTTTCTGGGCATCGAAGCACGGCGGTATCGGGACTACGATGTCTTTCGCTCTCGTGCTCGAGTCATCCAAGAGAACTTGTTCGCAAACGCCCTCGATCCGTCCCAGGGCACTGAGAATCACGACTGGCGAGCGGAACTGAGTAGGGACTATCGCAGGCCAACGCTGAAAGTCTCGGTATACGAAGCACTCGCAAACCGACTCCGGCGTGTGTATCTTGCTCTGCTCAGTGTCCTATTGGTCGCGTGGGTCTTCAGGATTACAGCGTTCACACCGCGCCAGGACTGGCTGACAACCGCTGGAATCGCCCGTCTCCCTGGGATTGCTGTGATTGCCGTTGTGGGCGTGTTCTACGTCGCACTGCTGGGCGTCACCTTCTGGCCCCACGAGCGCCATGCCAAGGGTGAATTCCGTGAAGGAGACCCGGACGACTGGAAAGAGACAGACCGATAAATCCGTTCTCTGTACTGAGCTATCACCACCTTCGCAAATCAAGCCAGATGTCGTGCGACGTTCGCGCCTTGTATGCAGCACGCTCGCAGAAACATACCCAGTTTCTGTTAGAAGTCGCGTGCTGACTACAGAGTGTCCATCGGTCATTCCAGTGGATTAAGGCCGACGAATCGTTTCGGGGCTATATTTTCGATGTTAGAGACTTCTATGGGGTTGGGGAATTTCCCAAAGGCATTCAACAGCGCCTGTGACCATCTCCTCGTGGAGGACGGTATTGGAACTGTAGTGGGACGCGAGCAATCGACGCCCGTTCTGAGAGTGACTAATCTCAGTACCCTACGAAGCGTCCACATCCAACCGTGTCTGAGGTTTGAGTTCTGCGTCGGATCTTAGCGTTGTGATTCGCGGAGGATCAGCGGCTCGATGGCAAGAGTCCGTTTTGCTATGGTGACGATGCGAAGGACGTACGAGACGAACAGCATGAATGGAACGAGCGTCACCGCAAACGCACCGCCCACGACGAGGATGATGTGATCGAGACCGAGTGTGCTTCCTGGGAACGTCCCCGCATCGACGATTGCGACCATGATACCCGCAACGGCCAATGCCGGGACTGCAGCATAGAGAATCATCTGAGACAAGTCGATGAGTGCCCACTGGAAGTACAGCGTCTTGATGTGTTCGCGCGCCGGACCAAACAGAGACAGCGCTGTTTTGAGGTCGTCAAGCAAGCCGCGTTCTTCCTCATTGAGGCTCTCTTCGTATTCGTTCGCTATACGTTCGACTTGGAAGATTTTCCAGCTATAATTGAAATTTAGTGCAGCGAATAACACATCGAATGAGCCGAATTGCACATCCTCAAGTTGGTCACGCACCGTGTCAGCGTTCCCAGTGACGCTTTCAGCGAATTCATCGACCTCTTCTCGGAGGTTCTCATTATCATTCTTGTCAATAGACCCTCGAAGAGCCGTCGTCCGTTGTGCCGTGATTCCGATGATTTGCCGGAGGAATTCGGATGGATCAGCAGGACTCGGAGATCCAATTAATTCTTCAGTAAAGTCCCGGACATCCATCGAACTGGACATACGCTCGCGTTGATCGCCAAGCGGGCCGTTCTCTTGGGAGAGGACGAGCTGACCGATCGTGACGACGAGTGTCGTCCCAGTCACGATGACCGTGATCATCGTCGAGAACATCGTGTCGATCATGTCGCCAGACTCTATTTGCTGTGAAAACGGTGGATCGAGGACAGCGACGGTGATGACGAATGCGACGAACATGGCACTGGTCAGGAAGCTGGAGACGAGAAAACGGTTCGCGCGAAGCAGCAACCAGAGTTTAATCCGACTCTCGCCTGAGCGCTCACGCATCGTGTTGGCCGTACTGATGTCGGTCTCGTCAGTCATACTGGCTCACCCGATTGGGCAGGTCGCTTGAAAACGAGGTACTTGGTGCCGCCACCCTCGTAGTCGATCGTCTCCACAAACTCCCAGCCCTCTGCACCGAGTTGATTCAACTCTGCTTTCGGATCCTCTGCTTCTTTTTGGGTCTCATCGCGCGGTGGGCGAAGCGTCTCGTACTCCCAGCGGGTCACTTCTGATTCGGACATCACTACTAGTAGGTATTACAGCCCTCTATACCCATCCACCACCGAGGTAGTAGGAACATTTCTGATACGGAATATGGTTTGCTTGGACGGCCAGCAGTACAACGCGCAAGCACTCGGACATCAAAGCGGACAATGGATGGCGAGCACTCCCTCACGCCGCCGGGACGTTCCGACGATAGTCTTGGATTCGATACGAAGCAGTCCTGCTCGGCAAACTCATCGGTGCGTTCGCGCTCGTTAGTCTCGTCCCGTACACTCTCGTATTCTTGCTCGGTGCTCAGAGTCCAGCTGCGATACTAGCAGTGATCGGCCAATTTATCCTCGCCGTCGCTGCGGGGATCGTACTTATGTATGTCATCGCTCGTGGGAAGCACCTGTCCGACGACTGAATCGCATCGTGTTCACCCACCGTTTGGAGCATTCCTACAAGAGTAATCACGAAAACTTGGTGACCGATATGCGTCCTGTAATCAGCAGGTCCTGATCGAACTCCCGATCGCTGTCAAGAGTCGCGTGCTGACTACAGAGGATCAAGTCAGCACAGCGGTCTTGATATCAAAGACGCCAACCCTTACCACTCGCGCACGATTCTTGTAGATGGGCGGTGCCTCTGACCACGACTGAGGCCGATGGACAGACGAGGTGTTCTCTTAGCCGAGGAGTGAAAACAAGGCATAGGACCCCACGAGCGACATCATCGGCGTGATCACCCAGAGTGTCACGACGCGAGCTGCCGCTGCGTGGTGGAACAAGCCTTCGGCGGACAGTTCCTCTGGGTCTTTTTCGCCGATGCTAGACACACGATCCCCGGATGCGTGCTGCCTGTCCGGGTGAGGAGTCTCGCTTTCAGCGAGTTCGCCCACAGTCGGGCCCGAATTGACCCCCTTGTTGCCTTCAACTGGGTGAAGTTTGAGTGCACCAGTTGTAAACTTTGGAGCGGATTCATCGGCAGGGGACTGTGTGACTATTTCTGCGAGCGTCCGCGCTCGGCTTGCACGGCCCCACCCGAGTCCAATAATACAACTGGTCGTACTCACGGCGAGACTGGCTGGAATTCCGAGCCACGATAGGACGGTGATAATCGTCGCACCCACGGTCGAAACAATGAGCGCTGCCAGAATCGGCATCTTAGTAATATCGTTGCCAACGGTCGCCAGCGTCCGCCGGGCAATCGTGAAGCCGCCCACGCTGATGGCCCCGATTGCGAGGAGAATCGCCGGGCTGGGGTCAAGGGAACCGTTACCGACAAGCGGGGCGACTGCGTTCGCCGCGTTCGAGGCCCCGGCACTGAACCCCATGTAGCAGGCAATTGCCACCACAAGCGCCGACCCGATCAGATCCCGAGGCGAGACGTTATCGTTGACCGATAGCCGTGGGAGCCTCCCCTGGGTATCGATTGCGATCAACGGGTTCGTAAGGCGACCAAATTCGAATTTGGCGTCAAGGTGCGGGTACAGATATCTGCCGATAAACACACCTGTGAAGACGGCGATCAGTGGGGCGACGATCCATGCCGACAGGATGGTAAACATCAGCGCAGTGTTGAGCGTCCCCGTTGCCAATCCGAGTCCGACGATTGCTGCGACGGCTGTCATCGAGGTTGACGCCGGGACACCGTAGAGGTTCGAGATCAGGAGTGCCAGCCCGGTAAAAAAGAGGACACCAACGCTCGTTTCGGGTGTAAAGGCTGCTGCATCGACGATTTCGGTACTCATCGTCGTGATGACCTTCCGCCCAATCGTCCACGCTCCGAGGAACGCAAACACGGTAAACAGTGCCCCGGCAGTGACTTTTCTGACGGCCCGGCTGCCAACTGCCGGACCGAAGGCAACACCGGTTGATGACCCGCCGATATTGTACCCGACGAACACCGCCACCAGCAATCCCACGAGAATTAGTAATTCTGCCACGTGCGTATGCCCGGTTCGCACGCGAAAAAATAGTGCCGTTTCGCTGCTGAACTGTTGGCTACGACCGATAGACCAGTAACACGAAGATTTAGCACTTCACAACTGAAGTCCCACTAGTCTCTACCGATTCGTCTCCACACGGGTTGCTCAAAGATCAGTGACCGATATGCGCGGTGTATCTTGCACGGCTCTGGGAACCTCTCTTTGAACTGATGAAACTGTCCGTGGTCAATACGCACGCTCATCCTTGCGGCTGATTCGGGCAGATGTGCCTGCACAAAAGATCCTCTCGGTGCTGACTACATCCTCTGTATCCAGAACGACCGTTAAAACAAACCCCCACATTAGGATTTCAACGGGGATGGTTATTACTACATACCAGGGGAATGAGCGATGCTACTCGTCACTACGATCGTCGTTGGGAGACACTGAGTCGGCCGCCTCAATGAGCGACTCTCCGAGCGCACGCATCCCGTCAGCGTCAGTACGCACGGTCACCTGCCGATTCTCACCGTCACGAGCCGCGTTAAGAACAACCGCGACGTCTGCCGATGAACTCCCAGCAGGTGCAACTACCCGTGCTTGCGATAACGTTGGTCGAGAATCCTCACTAACGAGTTCGGTCCGGTCAATCACGGACATGAGCTTCGGAAGTGTCTCGTCGTAGGTCACGCTGCCTCACCCCCACTGGTGGCAGACAGGTTGTCTCCCTCATAGTCGTCAATTGCGTCGCCCGGAGCGGCGTCAAGGAGCGCACGTGCGGTACCGCCATCGCGGCATGACCGCGCTCGGTCCTCAACGTGGTTGACCCACCGCTCGATCGCTCCGCGGGAGAGGTCAGTCTCGTCTGCGATCGAACGATATGACACGCCGTCGGCGCGCATCGCGAGCGCATCCACGACGGTGTTGAATTGCTCACTTGCCACCAGATACTCATGCGCGTCGTCGAACTCGAGACCAACCGGTGGCCGGGAGTTCCACATTGCTCGCTGTTCGCGGTCGTTCACGGCCTCACGAGCCTTCCTGATCTCCTCGCGTTTGATCGCAGTCTCGACCGTACGGCGAACACCGTGTTCCATACTGTCGACATCAACGTCTCCAGCGACAAACGCGAACTCGGCGCCGCCCGAGGCAGCTGCACGCCGCCATTCCGCGAAAAAGTCGTCGCGGGCCAGTCGGGAGTCGTCCCAGGCGACCACGTAGTCGTACTCTCCAGTTCGCACCCGATCAATCGCGTTCAGGATCTCGTCGTTATCGTCAATTCTCGAGTCGTCCTTGTCCCGTGATAGTATGCTAAATCCGGTGTGGACACCTAGGTCGACGACATCGCATTCATCGGCAAGATCGCTCGCGAGCGCAGGTACCTGTTCGCGCTGGAGGCGGAGGCTGGCACCATCCTCGTCGCCTTGCGATCGTCGAATGACCGCGAGCGCCTTGCTGGTGGTAGCGTCACTCATCGGTGATTGTGATTTCGAGTGTGTTCCCGCTCTTGATGTTCCACTCAACACGGGCTCCCGCGAGGTCCATCGCCTCGGCGATGCCCTTAGGAACAGTCGTTCGATACTGCTCAACAGTTCGGTCTTCTCCGTCGGAGTTGGTGGTGGTACTCGTGGTCTTCGTAACGGTCGTCTTGGGCATCAGTAGTTAGTGCTAAAGGTTGCACTACACTTAGTGCTAATTACTGGTGTCTCGGAACCCCCGAGTAGTGGGACACACTGGGCAACCACCTACCACCAGTTCCTATGTTTCCAACCATTCTGACTAGAGCCATCATCGCGGCTCACTTCCTCAAGTATGGTAAGTAGTTCAGGACTTGTTGTTTCACCTAATAATCTCAAGAAATGTCTTTTATATGTGGCTCAAAAAGAAGTCTCTAACTACACTGGAAACCAGTATGGCCGATCAGGAAGAATACCGTGATGCAGCCTCCAAGTCCCTAGCTCAGGCTAATGAAGCTGAAACCTGGAGAGAATGGGTCTCCATCTACAGGGATTTTTTCAAAGTGATTCCTGGCCAGGTCAGAGACCGAGACACCCCTGTAACTGCCATCCTGATTCTAATCACCATAACCGTCTTCACACTCCAATCAGTCCTCTACCTCTACATAACCGAGAGTTTTCCCATCGGAATCCTCGTCATCCTCACCCAACGCAGCGCCCTAACAGGCCTGACCGCCTACCTCTTCGTCGACTTCCCGTGGATAGCATGGCCTCTCGCAGAATTCCTCCACAAAGGAGTAGGCCACTTCGTCGCCAATATCGCTCTCCTAGCGCTGTTCGGGAAAATAATCGAATCTCGATTTCAGACCCGTTACTACATCCTATGGTTCGTTGGAGTCGCGATAATCGTCAAACCCATAGATGCACTTATCACTCTTTCAACGAGCCCGAAACCAAATGTCGCGGTATACGGTATCAGCGACTTCGTCTACTCTCTTGGGATCTACACTGTAATGACAGTATACAGTTCTGAACACGGAGATGAGATAGAATATCTGGGGATGGTGGTAGGAGTGGCTGCTATAATCCAGATCCTCGTTCAAGCGACGACGGCGGTACACCATATGTCAATACAACCCCTAAACACCGCTCACCTGTTTGGCGGACTCCTGGGAATAGTAGTATTTGGTATCGTCAGGAAGCACGAATAGCGGGATCGAACTGGCAAGTTCTACCAAACAGTAGTTTCTGTCCGTCCTTGTGTGTCGAAGTCTTTGACGTCTACGGCGATCGCCTTATCTGGAGTCGCGAGTCCATCCTCCTGATTGACGGGTCGGGCAGGAGCCTGCTTGCACACTTCGACCACGTCGTAGGAGATACCGCGGTTATCCAGGAACTCAAGGGCCAACTCAATTGGGTCGTTCATGAAGCCGTCACGATGGATTGCAATATGGTCGGGCGCGTTGCCGCGGCGCTCTTCGTACCCTAACAGCGACTGCCTGGCGATCCGGCAGAAGGCCGGTGTGAGAATGCGTTCCTATCGTGAAACAAATAATGGTTGGGTAGCTATCACTCAATCACGATAGTTCAGTACGTCCTGAATCATGCCATTCACAGCAACCCGCGATGACGAACGTGTTCTTCCCCACGAAGCAGAATCTTCTGATGCGCTAGTCTGTCCCATCTGCGATGACGCGATGAGTGTTGTTGACGAGCATCGGCGACGCGGTAGTTTCGTTGCTCGGCACTTCCGTCATCAGACTAACGATGAATGCTCAGGTGAGTCAATTCCGCATCTACGAATGAAGGCGATCGCCTTCTCGAAACTCGTAGCCACCTACCCTGATGCGGACGTCAGTATCGAGAAATCAGTCGGTCCACGCCGGGCAGATGTTCTCGTCGAATTTCCAGAACCACGGTCTCCTCTCGGGAAGGGAATCGCCGTCGAGGTTCAGCACCGGAACAACTCGAAAGACCTCTTTGCGACTGACCAAGATTACTACGACGAAGGTTTCAGTGTCCTCTGGCTATCCGAACAGCACTATGCCGAGTACGACGTCGCTATTGATCATGTCCAGCCCGTTTGGCCGAAGGCTCTTCCTCAGCTTCGAGGGTACGATGGGCTATCATGGCCAGTTATAGACGAGCCTTCGACTCCTGAGATCCAAATTCCACTCCCCCCTGACTACCTGGATCACCACCAGTCATCGATTCGCGACGCCTTCGAACGGGGGCAGCGCCAGCGGTCAAACAGGTCTTGGACGACGCATCAGCAAGTGTGGATAAGTAAACCACATCAACCCACCAACCGATCTCTGCAATTCGCTGAAGCACCTGCTGGAGGGTTCTACCTGAAGCTGAGTAAAGGCAAGAAAGGACAGCGCCCCGAATTTGTCCACGTTCCGCTTAGGGAAGGTGACATCGACAGTTTTCAGCATGCCCCAGATGTACTCAATTCGGCACTCGAAAAAAAGCTGGTCGAGGGAGAGTGGCAGGATCTGGATGTTTGCTGGATCAAAGCGTACGCTGATCCCATAACGGCCTGGCTGAAAGTCATTTCTACCCCTGATAACGACTATCTCTTAGAACTGGGAAAGAAGGATGCGAACGGACAATCAGATCGGGTAAAAACGGCGTTTACGCCCTCAGAGAGGTTTCACTACCGCTTTCGTGACTTCTTCAATAGCCTCGAGCCGTACCTCTCAAAAGAATAACTTACTCCGGACATTGATAGCCCAAGACGAGCCGAGAGTTCTCGATGCTATTTATTGACGGTTTGCTTAGGAATGTCTGACAAGGGTTTATCCTATAGGAGATCCTATATCTGTCCATATAGGAATACATAAATGAGCGTGAGAGCGGCCAGCTTCCTCGATAAAGGAGGAACAGGGAAGACCACTAGTATCGCACATCTCGGCGTTGCACTCTCTGAGCAAGGACATGACGTCCTGCTAATCGATCTCGCCGGCAAACAGGGAGACCTCGCGAAGACATTCGGCGTCTGGCAGGACGTTCAGTCCGCTATTGAGAATGACGACGCCTGGCCGAACATCTCGACAGTTTTCGACGACGCGTGGGAGACGATCGTCGAAAAGCTCGGCGACGAGGCTGTTGAGGAACTCATCGTGCAGACCGACGAGAGTGTCGATCTAATCCCGGCACATCCTGGACTGGATACGCTTGACGCGGAACTTGCGAACATCGACGATGCTTCCGATCGATACTCCCGGTTTCAGCGCTTTCTCGACGATTACGTCGACCCGATCGGATACGACGTCGTACTGATCGACCTTCCAGGCATGACGACGAACGTGACCTACAACGGGCTTTGGGCAGCACAGAACGTTCTCGCTCCCGTCGAGATGGGGCCGTTTGAAGCCGAACAGGTTGGAGCGTTACGTGACGATCTCGCGAAGGTCGAGGCCAACTTCAACATCAGTGTCGACTTGGCGATGGTCCTTCCGAACAAAGTTGACTCACGTACGAAACTCGCTGGCGAGTATCTTGACGCCTATCGTGAGGAGTACCCTAGAGCAATCGCGCCAGAGTACGTCCCCTCTTCGCAAGACATCCGGAACGCAACCGAACAGGGACAGTCAATCTTTGCGCTGGACAATCCGAGTGGAACAGCCCGTAAAGCACGTGACGCATATCGTACCAACGCTGAAGCGCTCATAGAACGCGTCAGTGGTAACTAACCATGGATGACGAAATTGAAGAGCTGAAACAGCAGACCAGCCAGGGTGACCGATTAGACGAAGCGAGTACAGAACAGAAACGGAATGACCTCAAAACCGCGATTCTTGAAGAACTGGAGAAAATCGACGAAGGAGATCAGCAGAAAGTCGTCAGTGTCTGGGACGGGCCGATGGCAGCATTAGTTCGCGCTCTCGAGAACCATCCCGAGCATCTGGATGACGTTGGTCATCGTCTTCAGGACGAGCTCGATGTCGACCAGGAGGGCGTTGATCGGAGCGAGGTTATTCGGCTTGCGCTTCGGCTTGGACTTCGAACCGCCGCACCGGAGGCTATGAAAGCGACGCGCGAGGCGGTCAGCGATAAGGCGACAAAAAACCTATAGATACCTCTATATCGTATCCTATAGGAAAACCTATATCCACATATTCTCACCGTATATTGCCTCTCACCACATTCTAACTATAGATACAAGTGATCGGAGAGGATCTGTCAGTGGGCTAGGGTATTTACCTGACCAATCAAAATCTCCACTTACGATGAGTCAATCAAATACATCACCCCCCGCTGACGATCACGGCTTCCATGATGGTGGAGGCCCCCTCGAGCTGCCGGTGGAACTCGACGCAACCAAGATCGAGAACAGGTTTGTAAACGAGTCGGAGTACAAAATCCAAGGCCAGATCCCAGTCCAGCAAGGATCCGACCTTGAGGTGGACCTGTCTGCTCTCACCAGTACCGCCGGTTGGTACGTTGATCCTGACGCCGCCCTCTACATTCGGGGGACGGGTTACACGCAGGGGACGATAGACAGCTACTACGTCAAAATTCAACAAGTCACGACGCAAAGACCGCGTATCGTCCCGATCGAGTCAGCAAAGGTCCCGGTCGCCAGCATGGACATCGAAAAAAGTCTGAGCGATGTCGGTGTGTCGGCTTCCATCCCTGGATCCGCCGTCGTTGACCTCGTCGATCGCTACGTCACTAGCGCGACCGAAGTCATCACACAGAAACTGCTCAACGGTCGTGGTGGGATTGTTAACCTCCTCACTCAGGCTGACGGCACCCGTGTCAGCATTGACATCGAGAAACCCTACGCTGGATGGCAACACGACGTGCAGCAAATCAAAAACGACCACGATCTCCAAGCGCTTGATCCCAAAAACCACGAACACGTGCGCGCCATGGTGCAGGCCGTTCTCGGTGCCACTTGGGGAGATAGCGAGTATGAGGCGAGAATCGAAGTACCCGACCCAGACATCGATCGCCTCTATGAACTCGCAGACGACGAGAGCTACGAAGCTCTTACTCGAGTCTAACCGCTACGCCTCTTGCTGATCTACGGTTCTATTGGGAGAAATCGATCTTGGTGAATCGAACAAATGAAGATGGGTTTCCGAAATATACGTAAGTGTATGCATGTATCGGATCATGCGGTCTGGCTGCCGTATTGATGTCAGAGTGCCCATGAACCTAGCGGGATGTGTTTCTCCTTCCGAAACTGCCCATCCTCGACGCGGTTCAAAATGGCTTGAGGGACAGAAACCCCATAACTAGTGGAGGTACGTTCGGTAGGCCCCGTTTCACATTGATTCTTGAACGAATTCGGGTGTGACCCGCTCTCGGTTTTCCTTAACAGCGGAGTCCAACACGCGGCTACAGATAGCTAGGGCCTGACGAACGTTACCCTGTGAACGTTGTAGAATCACGTCCAATGCTTCATCAGTAAACGGGTCTATCGAAGAAGTTTCGGTCAGCCCAGTGCGTTCTCGACTGAGGTAGTCTGATACCAGGTCGTTCAGATGCTCGTTCGTGAGCGGTTTTAGGGCAACCTCCTCTCCGATTCTCTCGCTGAAGGCATGATACTCACTCATGACGTCTTGCCAGACTTCGGGGGCACAGCCAAACAACATACACAACCCGGAACTATTCTGGTCCATCAAATGTCGAATACTGTTGAGCGTAGCCTGCTCGTTTTTCGGACTGAGACGCGCGATACTCTCGAACTCGTCGACGAAAACGAATATGCCAGTGTAACCGAGTTCGAGTAGCATATTCTTGAAAGCGGTGAACGCCCGGACGCCCATCGTATCGTCATCGAGTGCGCTGTGGATCTCCATCTCCTTGCGCTGCTCATATCGGATGCCCTCTGCGGTCAACCACTGCCAAGCATAGAGGTTGGTGTCTTCGTACACCATGTGTACGATCGCACGAGCAAAGTCGGCAAAGTGAGTCACATCGCTTAACCGTCGAACCGCTTCCGGGACGAGCTCAGAGAGAAGGACGTCTCCCTCATCGATGAGCGATTTCATTGCGCTCGCGCTAATTGGATTCGCATCTGTGACGTCACGAGCAACCGAGGCGAGGTACTCGTAGGCCAACTCTTGGACTTGATTGAAACCTAGGTCGTACACGAACTCATGATAGATGTCGAGAAAGCCCTCTCCCGGTTGAGCGACGTACCCAACGACGACATCGTCCCGGTCCCGTAACAGAGAGCGGGTATATTTGAGCGTATGTGACTTTCCGTTGCCGTATTTCCCAGTGATAACGAGATGCTTGGACTTTCCAGTCGAAAGCATCGTAGAGACTGTGGAACTGATCTTTTCGGAGACGTGCTGTTGACCACAGTATATTTCGGGATCCTCTGCGGGAACCGGGCTGTACGGAAACGGATTGGCCTCAAGGTCATACTGTGAGTAATCTTGCTGTTCGTCTGAAATGTCGAATGCGTCGGCCATTATGTATCCTCCTGGTGGAACGTAACGTCGCGGTCGTGGACCGCGAGGTAGTAGTATTGTTTGTCGTACAATTCAACGCCAGACATCACCTGCTGTGTCGACTGCGACGTGGAGACTAACGTTCCCTCATCTGCCACGGAAATCCGCTTGATCCCGAGAGCAGAATCTTTAGCCTCCGTATCCATCGGAGCACCCGAGAGCTCGAGTTTGCCGACATTTTGCTGGCAAAGAGCGACTAGTGCCTCGTCGAAACCCGCACGTGAACAACCAATTCGTTCACAGACTTCCTCCCGAAGTTGCGGTATCGACAGATAGCGCTGTCGCAAATCTACGCCTGCTGTCTGTTCGAGGTGGTCATAAGCGTCAAGCACCACGAAAGGGAAGTTGTCCGGAATGCTGGATTGGCTGGTCAAATAGTAGCTCCCAGTGAAGGCATTCCGCTGAACGCGGCCTAATCGTTCGGCCCAGTCACCGACGACCTCTATGCCGGTCTGGTTGAAGGAATAGGGTGTATACTTCTGGTCTTCTTCCAGACTCTCCAGAAGGGTATCGAGGTCTGTCGGTTCGAGCTGCTCCAGAACCTCGAGAAATGTTCCGTAGTGGGGGCTACGAGTCGCGAGGATTGAACTCACTTGCTGCCAGTTCTCATTCCGAATCGCCTCTAAGAAGGCTTCGCCGATAGCGGTGGTCCCGTAATAGGAATCGTCATCTGATTCGCGTTCGTCCAGCAGATCGATTCGTTTTGCTTCCAGAATCGTTTCTCGCGCTCGCCGATGACTTACATCGAGGGCAGTTTCGAGATACTCTGTCGTTTTTTCATCGTCTTCACAGGCGTGTGTGAGTTCGACTAAACGGCTCAGTGTGACTGGACGGATCGTCGCACGTTCGTCACTCATGTGAGCCTCCTCACTTGCTGTTTTGCGGTCTCGTAGGCACGCTTAGTGACTTCGTTGCCCTGGAATCGAAGGTCGAGATAATTCTCGACGTCTCGATCGGACTCAGCTATGTATTTGAATCGCCGAAGCTCCGTTGCAAGTGCCCAGAGATTATGCTGAGTGAGCGCGGTTCGATCTTCCCGGATGTCTTCTAAACTCCGTTGCCCACAGATCGGACAAGGGCAAGGCAATCGATCTAAGTCCTCGATGTTGTGGAGCTCTTCCCCTCCAAAACCAGGTATCAAGTAGTTACGATTGCCGGCACTTCTGATGAACGCCGACGAGTCGAAACTATCGACACCGAGATAAAGTAAAAGTGGTTGATAGACTAATCCACCGAGCCCATAGACGTGTAGATGTTTCTCCGTCGCATTTCTTGCAGCCAGTACCAGCTTTGTTACCTTTTTGTAGTCCGTCCGGATCGGGACCATACTACCGAGTGCGTATCCGTCAAAATCCCCGTGGTTCTCCAGGTACTGGATATTGTTCCGAATCGTTTCTGGATCGTACCCGTGAACGCTTGCAAAGAGTAGAGCATCGCCAGTATGGAGATCACTTGCCTCGAGAGCAAACTCGATGCTTCGGTCGATACGCCGTTGATTCTTTGCTGCACGGTTTTCTCTGGACAAAGGGATGTCAATTGTCCCGTGTATGTCGCTATCTAATTTCTGTTGAGTTTTGATCGTCTTTTCCGGCGTAGTGTCGATCTCCTGTTCCGAAAAATCGAATCCACCGCTATCAGCGAAGATGATGGTGTCTTCTGGAACGTCCATCTCTTCGCGGAGGGTCACACCATTCGTTAGCCGATTCCACATCGGGTCCCGGTTCCGTATCGATCGAGCGTTAATCATCGCCGCGGAAAACTCCGGGATAGTGCCGACGTACTTGGGAGTGTTATCACTCGATCGCTTCCCCACGTTCCTAACTGGGAAGAGAACTGGTGTATCCAGTTCTCCGTGGGGAAGATCGAGTTTCCGTTGTCTGTACAGCATCCCTCCCGCTCGGATATGCTGTTATCTTACTTAGATAATGGGGCGATAGAGGATCAGAAGAGGTGAAGTATAGAGGTCCGCCTTAGTAATTTCTCGTCTAATACTTCTCGAAGGCCATCTGAGTAGGTTCCTCTTCTACACGACGACAGAGGCCCTCAATCGCTTCAGGTTCCAGTGATTCGACACTGTCTATACGGTGTGCGAAATTCTTCATATAGTGTCCTTTCAACCCTACTACGATTGTGCCGTGGTTTTTCGCGTCTTCTGTGCGGGCAGGCACTGACACGATATTATCGAACTGGTCGTCGACGAGTTCCCGGTTGAAGACGACTCCAATACGGTCAGAACGAACGTTCTGGACCATATTATCGATGTCAATGCTGGTGTAGTAATCCTTCCCGAGAGTGAAGAAGACTACATCGTAGTCTGACTCGTTCAGCACCTGCTCTAAGTCGGCCTGAATGCTGAGTTGTTTAGATCGCTCCCTGATGTCGGCAACGCCCATCGAGCTGAACGTCACTTCGTATGGCGGCAACGGTTCGTCCTCGGAAACGAGGCCGAAGCCTGCACTTATGAAGTACCGCTCGACATCGTGACCTTCTCCTTTGAGCCGTCTAACCGCTTCCTTCACGAACTCCTGCTGTCGGCCCGTGTAGAGATCCTTGGCGTTGATTGCGGGAACATTATCGCGCTCCAAGAGCTCTTCTCTCGAGAATTGGAGCGTCTCTTTATCATCGAAGACGGGTGCACCTTCGGGGATGTCCTTCGAGCCAGAACATTGGTCGATAACCAAAATGTCGAGCCCATCCTGGACGTTGATTTTGGGTGGGTGAGGCAGGAAGTCATCCCCAGCTATGTAATTCTCTCCGCACGCTTCCAAAGCATTCTGGCGCAGTTTCGATGGATCTTGGAACGTCTGGATTGTGCAGTTACTTTCCTTCACGGCATCTACGATGTGCTCGTCGATTTCTCCGTCAGGTGTGTGGAGGAACACCTTCTGGTATCGCTCTGCTTGCTGACCAAGGTTTTCAGCCATGCGACTCCGGGCAAGCGAAACGCCGGTGGGGGTCTTGTCCCACCACTCTCGTACACCGCCGGCGTCCAAAACGCCAACTTCGGCAACTGGGAGATCATGCACCTGCTGCCAGAAGTCAGGATGCTCGGCTCGAAGGTAGTCCTCGATAGTTTCGTAGCCGTTCAGAGATGCCGTACCTCGAGTTCCGATGAGGATTTTCGGTAGCTCGTCGGTGAACTCGTCGTAGAACCGTCGGGTGTTATGGAATCCACGTCGACGGTTGCGGTCGTTACCACGGAAGATACAGACCTCGATACTGTTCTCGGTACAGATCGAGCAATCGCACTTCTCCCAAGGTCGGTTTTGCAGTGTACGCTGGTACTCTTCTAAGAGGTCTTCGTCGCCGATCCACGTCGCGTAATCGTGAACGACGGTCCAAATCGCGTCATAAGTAGTTTCAGGATCGTCGTTTTCGGTAGTCATACGCGGGAAAGGCTCGAACTCCTGCTGTGCGACGGTTAGTAGATCAGAATACTCTTCGAAGCTAACCGGGTCCTCGGGATCGTCTTTCCGAAGAAGCTTGACCAGCTTTCCTCGAAGATTGTCGCTGAAACTCGCTTGTAGCTCTCGGGCGTACTCGAAATCGTCTCTAAAAGCGGTTTCGACTTCTTGGAGTAGCGAAGCGTCGTATTGCTCGTCGTGACGGTGTTCACGCAGATATTCTCGAGTGGCTGGAAGGACCTTTTCTGCTTTCTTTTGCCACTCATAGAGCGCGTCAACGATGGGTTCCTCAGAATCGAAGGCTCTCAACGCAACTAGCGTCTCGCGGCCTCGAAGGGACTTCTCCACGGCCTCTGCAAGAGAATCGCGGTTAGATGGGTAACGTACCCGAATCGCGTCGTATCGCTCGTTGTTGTCAAGCCGGTAATTCTGCCCTCCTGTCCATGCCGAACGGAGCATACTCGCACTATCGAAACTGGTCATCCCCGATCGACCGACCGTCTCGAATCCTTCGCTCTTCGCAAACCCGAAGACGTGCGAGTCAATGCGAGTGTTATTCTCGCGTTCAAACTCCTTTACAGACTTTCCGACGCCCTTCACGATTTGCCTGACGTCATGGATGGGACTGCCAGCGACGCCACCGATACCGAGATAATCGTATCCAATGTCGAGCACTTCTTCCGTGGCCTCGATATACGTCTCGGGGTTCCAGCCCTGGATCGCTACCATTAGCCGGAACGGGTAGTTACCTCGGTGGTACAGGTCGTACATCTCCTGAGCGTTCCGGAGAGTAAGCTCGTAGCGGAATGCTGCGTCGTCCTCTCGGTACACCGCTCTGGGATCGCGAGCCAATCGCGCAAGTACCGTATCGACGTCACCCTGGAAGTCTTCTGGAGCAAAGGCCTCGACCTCCTTCTTCGATTGAGTACAGATGGTCGGTTCGTACTCCTCGACGTAAGTAGGCCATTCGTTGGGCCACTCGTCGACCATCAAATCGACGACGTCAGTCAGTGCGTCTGGGATGTCACTCTTCTTGAAATCGGTATGGAAGGCGCGTTCGTCGAGGTACAGACGACCCTTGTCTTTCCCCGAGCCCAAAACGAGGTGATCGATAGTAACGCCGACTGTGACCTCCAGCGTTTCGTAGAAGTCGAGCATCTCGGCGTTCCCGTACGGAGGGAACGGGAGTGACTTGTAGCCCCACGCGCCGCAGTCGCTGATCGTAGGAAGCCATTCTGGAACGGACAACACCGGGTCATCGTAGACCCCGTACTCGGCGAGACGATTTGCTTTGCGAGTCGTCTCTTCGACTTGTTCACGCGAAATTAGCACGCCATCGATCGGGGTTGTGTCGCGCTCGAAAATGTCCCAGATGTAATCTAGATCCCGCTCCTGACGGTCGAGAGTAGAGAGTTCGTCGTGTCGGAAATCGTAGTGGGAATCGACCGCGTCGTCCCACTCAGGAACGTAAAATCTCACAGATTCTATTCACCGTCTTACGCTAAGTTGGTTCCTCCTTATGAATCTCCCTTTCCGCTTCGTCGAAGTGTAGTTCCGGAACGGATGAAAATATTATCACGTTAGGACGTACCCGAGCCCGAGGTGGGTTTTTCTGGTCTTGTTGAACCCCACAGCAGGTGATGGAGATTAGCGGTCGTGCTGGAATACAGCGCGCGTATCTCAAACGCTGGGATTGGATTATAATTCTAGAGCCAGACATAGACGGTATGGAGGTTTTTTCGTGGAACGTCCAGGGTGCGTTTCCGCCGGCCGGATCACCTGACCGAATTGACAAGCAGATTCGGTTCATTGTGGAGAATGCCGACTGTCCCGATCTCCTGATGCTCAACGAAGTGACGACTAACCGGCGTGAACTCTGGTATAACAAACTGGAGAGCATTGCCGGGTATGCGGAAATCGTGGATACCTTGGATTGGAGTCGCAAACTCGGAGAGCTTGACATTCCCCCCTTCCAAGATTTCAACGGGGTGAACGGGAATCTCATTGCGATACACGAGGATAGTGCTCTGGAAGACCTCAGTAGGCAGACGCCAAGTATCAGTGAGCCCCCGTTTGGTGACGCTACCCGCAAGCACTGGGATACAAATTTCCCTGAGAAAATTCTCAACGCAGAGGTTGATTTCGGTGACACAACGATTGATCTCTGGAACGTACGGACCGTGCCTGGGAATATGTTCGGAGAGGAGAAGATCAAGATTCTGGAGAACGTATACAATCGCATTCTCGCGAAAGAGACCGGGCCCCGAATACTCGCAGGGGACTTCAATGCACCCAAGGCTGAGACCGAGGACGGTGAGGTGATTCCGTGGCGAAGCGAGAAGGACGATGCACTATCGGAGCGATGGCAGGCCGCAGAGTGCAACATTCTGACAGGTCTAGAGGATGTTGGGATGGTAGATGTCTTTCGAACAATCTACGGTTACGGTGATCTCGATACACTAGACATCAGTCATCCTACGGGAGACCGTGATACCCTGACGGGGAAACGATTCGACCACGTGATCGCATCAGAGAGCCTGAATCCTGAGGACTGTTATTATGACGCTGATGGACTCGAATGCAGTGATCACGCTCCGCTTTTTGTCCGATTTTCGCCTAACTTCTCTACCTGAGACTGCTAACGGTAGTGAGGATAGCCCCTCTATCCAGCATACGAGTTCTATCAACTGGGGGAGGTTTTGACAGAACCCGGTTTCTCTAAGAGAGGCGAACCCCAAAGCTTGGTTTGTTGGTCACTGAGCCGATTTACCTACGGTTAAGACGGTTCTCGACCTACACGTTTTTGACGCGCGGTGGTCCACAGAAGTGGGCCCGGTGGTGAAGACACCGAACCCGCGCTGTCTGGAGCAGACAGCATGTACATAGTCGAGGACGATTCGCAAAAGTCCGACGATGGAATAGTAGACGCAACTATCGCATTGCCCTCAACGGAGGTGGAGAAGAATGGCAGCTAAGAGTGACGTCGACACCCAACCGGCTTCGGTTCACAAACTCCTCGGCAACGAACGGCGTAACCTGCTCATTCGGTACCTCTCTCTATTCGAGGAGAACGCCTCTGTAACAGTCCGTCACATCGCAAGGGTCATTCGAGGGATAGAGACCGGAACTCCGCCCACGCAGGTCAGTACAGGCGATTACGAATCAGCCTACAACGGACTGATCCAAACGCACCTCCCGAAACTCAGCGCGAGGGGCTTGATTGAGTACGATGAATCAGCGAAGGAGGTAGTGGTAACCTCCCGTCTCCAGAGGTACGCATCGATCTCTGTGCTCGCTCAACTCGCCATCTCGGTCTAAGGTCACCTCTTCAGAATAAAGTAAGTCACCAGTCTACGCGGCCAATATCTTTATCTCTTGACCGCATTTGATCCAGTGGACGACGGCCTACCGCGTAGTGGGATGCGCGGTATGCTCTGGAATTACGTCGTCCCCACCTGGGAAGCTTGGGAGTTGCCATCCTCCATCGGTGGCACGAACTTCCCTTTTGAAATAGTGACACAGCACCGCCAAAGTAGCCGGTATTAATTTGTGTGAACACAGAACACCCGACCATGCCAAGAATCTCTCAGTCAACCACGCTGGAACAAGTTGAACACATTCTCGGGAGTGGATCTGGGATCCTTGATTTTGCAGTTGAAGGAGAGAATGACTACTACACGTGGGAGGATAGTGAAGATGCGAATTGGGAGATAGAGGACGTTGACTGCGTCAAAAACGTTGAAGAAGATCGATTCATCATGTTCCCTGAAGGAGGTTCATTCACCTGTGAGATCAAAACCGAAGAGGATGAGAGTCGAGTTCGCTGCTGGTGCGAGTAACCGGTTTTGTACGAGTTGACTCTGGTGAATCACTGAACAGCGGCGACTTTCGGTAGGAAATCCCATCGTTCAAGGCGTCACGCTGGAACGCTCTTGAATGCAACTTCGAAGGATCCGCGTTGGCGCGCTAATTGGACGGTTTCACAAAGACTCCAAGACACTAGAACCTGATGCGGTATGGCGATCCTCCCGAACCTACGAGTTACTAATAGCAGTGGGATCTGAAAACGCAGAGATGATAGATAGAGTTCAATTTAGCAGGCATTAGTGCATGTGTATTTATATAAATCTGGCAAGTATCCTAATACCAGAATTTTCATACAATACCTCTTGCCACGTCCCCCAATTCTCAAGGAATGTGTGCAACCTGCCCACATTAAGATAATAAATCAAAGTATTTTGAGCACGTATTGAATTTGAGTTATAAAAGTTATCTTATGAGTGGTAGGTTACCTAGCACATGTCTGATTTCGAATATAGGGTTTCGGATTCCGTCTTGCGATTTCTGGAACTATGTGGGCAATTTGCCCACATTATAGTAAAAAGTCTTTCACAAGGTGCATCAGGCGTACTGTACAATGGTAATATTATTTATAGTACGAGAGGTGATACACAGAATATCATTTGGATGATTTCAGAGTCGTCTCGATGGCCTGCGATTTTTAGATCGATGTGGGCAGGTTGCACACATTTGTGTCATCCCGAGAAGCTATATTTACCGCCATCACAAGCCATTCGAGCGTTTCGGTGAGAAATAAAATTCTGAATACTACTTTGGCCTCTATAATATTCTTAGAAAGTGTGAGGTCAGCAATGGTGAGATTCGACGAAAACTCTCACACTTTCTCTCGCCGTTAGATAGGATATTATCGGATCTAACGCGCCAATATAGCAAAAAGTGGAGTCGTGAGGGTGGTTTTGAGTCCGTAAGAACCCATGCCTATGAGCCATTAAGGCGACGAACCGAGTGAGCCAACTTGAGAAGAACTTCAGCCGCCAGTTGGGCTATCTACATATTCGCACTACTTGTATACTAGCATATGTTTCTGAAGCAGAGATCCAAATGCGCTTGTTAGGCAGGACAAGCTAGCTATAGTACGTTGGTACTAGCTGGTGATCGGGAATCTCTTGCAACCGCTCAATCGATAATTCGTCAGCCACCGAGATGTCCCATACGATGTCGAAGAATTCGATCGCGGCATCGACAAACTGCGTTCGTTCGGTATAGATCCCACATTCGGGATTCCAGTCGTAACTGTTTTCCATGAAATTCGCAGACCCGAGGAGCGCTGCCCCTTCCTCCGGTGCACCGACCGTCTGGAGTTTGCCATGAATCCCGATCTCATTGAGGTCGCGGAAGTCCATATCGGGCGTCACACGCTGATGTTCCTTGAACCGCGAATAGGTACGCACCGTCACTCGATCACGATGTTCTTTGATCTCGCTCAGCAGGTTTCGTTGAAGCCGCCGCCACTCCCAGGGTTCCTTCGTATGGCGAGTGAGCAAACGCAACTCGAAGCCATGTTCGAGAAGACGACGAATCTGGGCCACATACTCATTGAACGTATCGTCGTCGAACGGTGTCATGATGCGCAAAACCTTGTCCTCGATGTCGCGCTCGAGGCCGAGGCTGAACAAGCGGTCGGTCATTGCAGTGTACGATTCCAGTCCCGACGAGCGCCTCTCATGCCAGCGGCGGAGACGCGCCCGTTCTCTGCCGAGTCCTCGTGAGTCTCCGACGTAGGCGTCCATCTTCTGTTCTCCGAGAGCGTCCGGATCGACGAGCGTGTAGGTGAAGTAGGTCGGCGCGATCGCCCCGCTGTCGATCGACTCGTAGTCTTGAACCACCATCGACTCGGTCGCAACGGGGTCTGGTGGGAGTGACACCGTCTCTTGAGAGAGGGTGTCGATACGACTCTGAAGGTCCGAACAGCGTTCTACGAGGTGTTTCGTGTATTCGTCTCGTACAGCCTCGACATCGACAGCTTCTGGTACGGTCTCAAATTCGACGAGGCCATCGCTGACCTCACACTCCACTCCCGGAACTGATGAAAGTGCTTGGTAGAGAGAGTACGGTGTTACGCTCGGCCACCGCTCAGTAACGAAGTGCACGTCGAACGTCGCCAGGACAGGGTATGCCGCAACAGTAGCGACGACTTTGAGAGCTGCCTCCCGTTCATCAGCGCTAAGATCCGCATCTTCCGACACATCGTCGAGTCCGACCGACTGGTCCGTGTTGACTCTCTCTAAGTCGGCCTCAGTTGATGGCACCAGCAGTGACCGTACCTGGTCGAATTCGTCCTTGTATTCCTGCCGCTGGTTACGGACTGCGTCTTCGACTTCCGTTTCATCGACTGTGATCGCTTCCGTATTGGCGAGGTTTGCTACCTCGGCCATCTCCAGTTCTCCCTTCGTCGGAGTTGTTCCAATCAATCGCTGCACGAGGTCTTCTAGACAGGCTGCGTCCGCAGACTCGAAGACGCAAGAGAGGATGTCGCGATAGGATTCTGCAACAACGGTCTCAGTAGACATTGTCTGCTGGGCCGACAACGAACTGCCGATCCGTTCTCGATTGAGGTCGACGCTGTCGGGATAGATAGTCATGAACCCGAGTGACCCTAAGAGGGGAGCGAGAACGGTCTCATCCCACTCGTCGGCGAGCAGGCTGTCGAGTTCGCGTCTCGGGACGTTGCCCTCCTCGATCTCGTTGCACGAGCGAAGTACCATCTCAGCTGGCTGAAGCCGAGCGACAGTAGCTGTTCGGATGAACGGCTGTGGCTCGTCCGAGATTAGCACTACCATTCCCAGTAGGGAAATGGTGCCGTTGTCGACGAGACCGAGTTCGTCGAGCAGCCACTCGTGTATCGAGATGACGGGATCGCGGCCTCGTTCGTCATTCGTTCTGACAATTTCAGTCCGAACGTGCGGTTCGAGCCGTTCCTGTATCGACTCCCCAGTTGCTTTTGCAGCGAGTGCAGAGTACATGCTCTCCGCTGAAAGCGCCCAGAGGCGCTCAGGCGACTGCGTTCGGAGTTCGTTCGCGGCGTTGAGTGGCTTACTCATCTTTCCTCGATTCGAGGTGAAGGTCGTGAGACAGCAGGTCTAGCAGTTCGTCCTTCGCAAACGATTCGGGGTCGTTCTGCTCTACACACCCATACTGGTAGAGGCAGAACGGACATCCGTTCTCACAGTTGCACTTCGACTCGTCCGGCGAAAACGCCTCACGCATGAGTTCGACGGCGCGTTCGAACTTCTCCCCATCATCTTGGGTCAGCAGCACGGTGATACCGCTTCCGCCCTCGTCGGAGTCGTAGACCAGCGTTCCTTCGTCCTCAATGGATTCGGGAACCTGCCTGACGCTAACGCCACCGATGTACTGGAGTGCGACTCGGAGGCCGTGAGCGAAGCCGTGTTCGAGTTCTTCACTATCGAAGCGTACTCGGGCCGCCTTCGTAGAGAACTTCGTTGCAGGCCGGACAGCCTCGCTCTCATCGACGGGATGTTCGACGTTGTTCGTACAGTATGCCGAGTCTCCCGTTTTTGCGATTGCTCCGTTACACCCCTCGACACCGCACATCTCGAATACGTTCGGTAACGGATCCGCTCCACCGTCCTTGTAGGTCGCCCAGTATTTGCTCGCCGAGGCGAGTAGCGTGACGTCACCGTACTCGAACTGTCCGTGGACGGTCCCGTTTTCGTCGACGATGTCCCGGGAGAACGTCGCTTCGAATGAATCGCCTGCATCGGTTTCGACGGGAGCGTACGTGCTCTGGGGTTCCGTATCGTTCTGGTAGACCGTCGAGGGTTGAAGTTGCTGGGTACTCGGCGTCGAACTGAGCGGGAGATCGTGCTGGTACGCAATTACTCTTTCCGGGACCTGAGTGACAAGCGGCTTCAGTCGCGTCCCGCACGACTCGCAGTTGGAAGTGTCGCTATCGTACTCGGAAGCACACGTCGGACAAATAGCCGCATCTTCGAGGTCATCAGTGATGCGTGCGGATTCCAGCGGCTCCCAGTACACCTGTGTCACGACGTAGGTCTCGCTGTCGTAGAGATACGCAGCGCCAGGATGGAGTTCAGAGAGAGCGATGCGGCGCTCGCGTGACCCGTCGCTGACGTGCTCGAAGTCTTCACCGACGAGTTGGTAATCGACCGAGCTACCAACCGACCGCAATCCGAACGCAGCAGGACTCTCCCGGTTCAGATAGCTACCGAAGTCCATGTCCTCGAGTCGGTCGAGATAGTCGTTCAGTTGGTCGAGTTGACGCTCGACCTGCTCTCGCTGTTCTCGTAGGCGGCGCTTTTCGTCGCGATCGCGAGTGTTCCGTTCTTCTCGTCGTAGATCGCTTACTTCCTCGTCAAGTTCATCGATGTCGTCGTAGATGTCGTCTTGCTGGTCGCGATAGAGATCGGCAATAGTCTCCTCGAAGCTCTGTTTGTCCTCGGTTCCGGCGAGGATCCCTTCGACGATGTCCCCATGCTTATCGAGAACCGACTCGACGACACCGTCACAGTCGTTACGCTGACACTCCCCGCCGTAGCCAGCGGCGTGCTTTCGACCACACGCTGAACAAACGCTGAACGACAGGAGGTCCTCCAACCACTGCTCGATTTCGTCCCGGTTCTCGTCGAGGAGCCTCCGAAGTGCTTCGAGTGGAGCATCATCGTTCCAACTCTGAACCTGGAAGTTCGTGGACGAAAGCACCCCGGTGAACGTCATCACGTCGTTCGGTCGGGGCTCCGTTCGCGGTACTGGCTCGTTGTCACAGACGATGAGGTCTTCGAGACCGCTCTGTTCGCGGCGCCATGGGACCCATCGGGTCGTCGCAGCCCAGTCGAGGACGGCCCACGAAAGCGACTGGTGGAGCACTTCGTGGTTCACCTCGTTGAGCGGAACCTGCTGGGGGTCGGCCGCGATGAGTTCCTCTGGGTGTTCGTGGTAGTAGTAATCGATGGGGTTCCGCTGGCTGACCGAGTGAATGAGGGAATTGCCCGAAGCCCGACCCGCACGTCCAATTCGCTGAAGATACGAGTTGGCGTTCGGCGGGGTCCCGTACAGGAGGAGCGTGTTGAGGTCGCCGATGTCGACACCTAACTCCATCGCCGGCCCAGACGAGAGGAAGTGTGGATACCGCCCCTGTCGGAACTGGTACTCCAGTTTTCGCCGCTCGTCGCGATCGGTCTCACCGTAGTACGCCCGCGCGAGCAACATCATCGGGTCGGACGTCGAAACCTGTTGAGCAGTCAGGGAGTAGTGGGAGTGAGAGAACTCCGACCGGTCCTCTATCGTCGTTCCGAACTCGATGACATCATCCGGTGCGAGCCCTAGAGTGACTTCGAGCGAGGTCGCGTATTCCTCTCGGCTCGGACTGTAGTTTGTCGGCGTCACGTTGTCGACGACAGCACATTCGACCGCATCTTCGTCGACCATGACGTACCGACTCCCCTCCTCTTCGACGCGACGTAGAATACCGCGATCGACGAGGGAATCGAGATGATCGTGTCCGTCCTCGGTCTCGTCCACCAGATTTGGCTCGTAATGGTGGTTTTGACCGATTGCCTCTACGAGTAACTCACGTTCGCCCTCGCTGAGTTCGTCAATTTCGGTGTCCAGCCGAACGTCGACCAGTCCCTCGTCGCTAAGCTGGTTACTGCGGTAACGCTGACTGTACTTCCCTTCAAAGACGCGAGACACTAATTCTTCCGTCAGGTATTCGTCGACCGACTGGTCGTAGCCGGTCAGATGTTCGTACATCCCCGGGGCGTTACCGTCCTTACCGACTAATTGCCCTTCGTACTGGTGAGCATCGTCTACTCCACACTCTACGACGTCGGACAGTGTTGCCCAACCCGATTCGTCGGCCTCCGAACTGACGCTATCTACGAACAACTGGTCGAAGAAGAACGACTCTTCGGGTTCGCGGAAGTTCCGCTCGAGTTCCTTCATGTCGGACTGGCTGTCCGCGAACGAGAGCATCTTCGATTCTCCGAAGGTACTGGGATCGTCGCGATCCGCCAGTGAACGCAACAAATAGCGCCCGCTCGTCACAGCAGCATTAGCCGGACCACGGAGCATCGAGTCGTATCGCCGGTTCTTCGCGTAGGTTTCTCGCCGATCTTCGTGGTAACACGGCAGTCCGCCGGGGAAGTTACTCGCTTCCCTAATTCGTCCGTTATCGTCTACCATCCGAAAGTTCCCGTAGCCCTTCGCCCGGCGGCTAATCTCGGGATCGTCGCAGTTGCAGTTGTGTGGGCCGTTAGGAAGGAACTCGTGCCCGCAGGACTGACACTCGTCGACCATGTTGATGTCGAACAGCGCGGATCGAACGAGTTTCCGTTTATTGCAGCTGCACGATGCGGGTGGATTACCGAAATACACTTCGTCGCACCCGGGGTCGCTGCACGTCCATCCGAGGAACCGTTTGGGCGTGAGCTCGCCGTCACAGTCGTCCGTAGTGCACTCCTGACCCTCCGGATCTTCGTAGACTTCTCCACACTCGGTGCAATACTGAACATCCTCGTCTGCAAGCGGCTCTAACGAAGTGGAATGGCAGGAATGACATTCGGGTTCCCGTGCTTCCTCAACCGTGAGTTCGCCGTCACAGTCTGGGTTGGTGCAGACGTGCTTCTCCATCGAATCGTCGAGGACCATCGCGGCGTCGCAGTCGGGACAGTCATGCTGGTGGTCAATCTTCTGACGCTCGCCACAGTCCGTACACTCGTAGTACGGTCGCCAGTAAATCCGAACCATCTCCGGTGTTTCGCCGTCGACGGTTTCACACTGACATTCTCTTCGTTGGAAATACTCGAAACGGCCCTCTTCCGACGTGACGGTATGAGGTGCGAGACGCTCACAGTTCGGGCAGAACCACGATTCAAGCGACTCTTCACCACACTCGTTGCACAGTGAGAGTTTCGTTACGAAGTGGTGGTCGCACTCAGTACAGGACGACTGCGGGGTGTCGTAGACAGTCCCGCAGTTAATGCACGTATAGTAACCGTCGAGCGGCCAACTGAACAAGTGTGCGCGGCGCTCGAGAATACCCGACACCTCGCCGATAGTCATGAAGTTCGCTACGACTGTCTCCGCCTGGGACTCGGAAAGCCCAGTCTCGTCGATCAGGCGGTCCCGAAGACCGACTGGCCGAAGTGGGGTCTCACGGAGCGCCGCGTAGATCCCGCGGACGAACTCAAGGGACCCACCTTCGTCCTCGACTAAATGTTCGTAGAGCGCATCATCAACGTCCTCACTACCATCCTTTACGGCAGCGGCGTCAAGTGCTTGCCTCGCGGCATCGGTGTCCCCGGCACGTAACTCCTCTTCACTCATTTCTGCCGAAACAAATTCGTCGGGGATGTCGACGGGGAACGGTGCGTCGAGGGTACGCTCGTCTTCTTCGACAACTTCGATGTCAGGGTCGACGAACGGATTGATGCGCTGGAAGACCGTCCGTTTGTTCTCCACGGTCGCCGACGCACCGACGATGGTGAGATCGTCGTCTGCCTCACTCTCGTACCCGTTGAGTTCCTGCCGCTCTCGAATATACCGGCGCATGAGCGTCGACGTGAACGAACCGAAGAGCTCGGAATACTCGTGGATCTCATCGAACACGAAGTATTTCGGCTCGGCGACGAAGCGCTGCTGTTCCTCGTCACCGTTGACGTTGAAGAGCCTGTAGTTGATCGTGTCCGGGTTCGTCAACAGGATGTCCGCTGGCGATTCGACGATGGCGTCACGAGTGACCTTGATGAAATCGAACGTGAGGTCGTCCTCGTGTTCCACCATCGGTTCGACGACGAACGAGTCGTCGTCACGCTGCCTAACCGTCAGCGACGAATCACACTCGTCGCACGGGCAGTCGAAGTATTGGAACGTGGTCTGGAGGTACGCGAGTTCGTCGGGGTCGCGACGCTTAGTGTCACCGTCGTAGATACCAACGGTCACTTGCTCGTCCGATGATCGATCTCGATTGAGCGTGAAGAGGTAGTCGATCAATCGCTTCAACTGGTCCTGTGCGAGTGCTTTTGTCGGGTATGTGAGGACGCACTTGACGCTGTCTGGTGGATGGTCGTCGTGCTGACCCGCTTTTGCCTCAGTAATGAACTGAAGGATAGGGATGAGCCATCCCTCGGTCTTTCCCCGACCCGTACTTGCGGTCAGGAGCGTGTGGTGGTCCTCGAGAACCGATTCGACCGCTGACTCCTGAAATTCATACAGGGATCGGAACCCGGCCTCAGAGAACGTTTCGGTGACATCGTCGTGGAGGCCTTGGTTCCTGGCGAACGTCTCCCAAGAGGTGTCGCTCATCCGTGGAAGGTCCAGCACCTGGAGGAAGGGGCCCTTCGTCCGGATGAACTCAGGAAGGTCCTCCTCCAGTGACTCGCCAGACCCGTCGTGGTACCGCGAGACGAGGTTCTTGACGGCTCGCTGTGGTTGGGAGCCGGCGTAGTGTTCAGCGTACGATTCGCGCATCGAGTTCGCGAGTTCGAGTGGGTCGAAATCCATCGGTGGCAATTTGTGTGGGATGTTGGTCAGTCGGTGAGCTGTTCGTCGATTTCGTGGTTCGTGATCGGCTGAATGATCACGCTACCGTTGGCGAGAATGTCTCGAAGACGTTCTCGGTCGAACGACCGCTGGTCGTTCCTGACGTCACAGCCGTATTGGTAGAGACAGGACGGACACCCGTTCTCGCAGTCACAGTCGAACTGATCGCGCATAAGCCCGACTGCACGGTGGAACGCCCGGAACTCTCCGTCCGTCCGTTCGAAGAGGAGTCGCGCGACGTCGGACCCGCCCTCTTGAGACTCGAAGACGTCTACGTGATCCTCGCCGACATATTCGGCGAGGTCACGAATGTTGACGCCGCCGAGGTATTGCAGCGCGACTCGGAGGCCGTGAGCCAACGTGTGCGACAGGTCGCGGTCGTTGAGGTCAACTCGGACACCCTGAGTGTCGTACTGGTATCCAAGGCGAATGAACTCGGAGTCAGCACCGCGGCCGTTAGGGAAGTGGTCAGGGTCGGCGCTGCACCGACGCTCGTCGTCATCGTCACGATAGATGACGCCAGGACAGTTCTCTTCACCGCATACCTCGAAGGCTGTCGGCCTCGGATCGACCTCACCGGACTTGTACTTCGTCTTGTAGCTCTTCGTGTGCAGCAGAACCGAGTAATCGCCGTACTCGATCGTCCCGAGAGGATCGCCATCGGCATCCTGGAGTTCGAACGTCCGTTCAGAGTCGAACTCGAGTATCGACGTCTCCCGCTCGGCGTACGTGTTCTGGATCGGTTTGTTCGGTTCGTCGTGGAGGTAGCGCGCTTCGTCACCTTCTGCGGTCAGTTTGAGGTTGTCGTGGTAGGCATCGACCGAATCGAGTACCGCCAGTCGGCGTCGCTTGAGCGGTACATCGTTATCGCAATCACACCCGTCAGCGTCGAGGTCGTGCGAGGTGTGGCACGCCGGGCAGACGAGTTCCTCGGCCAGGTGATCTCCGTCGACGGCTTCGCTCACGGTATCCCGGAGGTCCGAGCTAGCCTTGTCGTCGAGTCGGACGCGCGAGACGGTGTACGTCTCCCCACCGTCAAGGTAGGCGGCACCGGGGTGGAGTTCTGAGAGCGCCATCTGCATCGCGCGGCCGCTCCCCTGATCGCCGACGTTCCGGCGGTTGTACCCTTCATCGACCAGAGACAGACCGGCCGTCGTGGCGACGCTCCGCATCGAGAAGTCGTATTTGCTTTCACGGGACTCTCTGAGGAAGTCGAAGTAGCTCGCGCCACCCAGATCAGAGAGGTAGTCCTCGAGAACCTCGATGCGGTCCTTGAGGCCCCGGCGTTCGTGCATGATGCGTGCCCGTTCGTCTGACCCGGCCCGCTGCTGGTCACGACGCAACTGAGAGTTACGTCGTTTCAGGTCGGACAACTCACTTTCCAGTCCCTGTTTGTATTCGCGGTATCCAGTGATGTAGCGCTCGTCAAAGTTCGCGAGAACGTCGTCGACAAGGTGGCCGAACTCGCTCTGAGCGTGTAGGATTTCTCCATCGCAGTCACTGTCGGTACACGTTTCGCGGTCGTCGTCAGTAGCATACCGTCGCTCACATTCTTCGCAGTAGCGGTAGTCGAGGAGAGATTCAAGGTAGTCGGCGATGTCTCGTTCATAGTCGTCGACGACTTCGCCGAGTACGTCGAGTTTTGAGTCGTCGCTACCGAGCGACAGCGTGTCGGCACCGAGGGACATCACGTGGGTCAGTTTACTGGCATCGTCACGTTCGCTCTCGTCGAGCATGCTCCGACGGTGATAGGTATCTCCACCATCGATCGACCGCGCGCGACCGTGTCGACTGACGTCCCACGGAATAGTGAAGTTAGCCGCCACGTAGTCGAAGATTCCCCACGACAGCGAAACGCGTAGGACCTCCTCGTTGTGTTCGTTGAGCGGTACTGGAGTCGGGTCGGTGTCGATGAGTTCGTCCGGATGGTCGTAGTAGTAGTAGTCGATCGGGTTGCGCTGACTGACCGAGTGGACCATCGAAGAATGGGAGCTACGCCCTGCACGCCCGACCCGCTGGAGGTACGCGTTCATGTTCGGCGGCGTCCCATACAGCAGGAGTGCGTCGAGGTCGCCGATGTCGACCCCGAGTTCCATCGTCGGTCCCGAAGAGAGGTGGTGGGGGTAGTTCTCCTCGCGGAAGAGGTACTCTAACTCCCGACGCTTGCGCTTATTCGTCGCACCGAGATACTCCTCAGAGATGAGAATCCGCGTCTCTGAGTATTCGGCACGGTGGGCACGCTGTGTGAACCGGGGATGGGAGGTCGAGGCACGTTCGGCGAGCGACGTTCCGGACTGAACAGTGGACTGCGTATCCAGACCAAACTGGTGCTGGAGCGTCGTGTAGTACCGCTCAGTATCAGGGTCGAACCGAATACCATCACCGTCGCCCGCAACCGTAACAGCGAGCGCCGACGGATCGAACGAGACGTAGTCATCAGAGTGTCCGTAGGAGAGGATATTTCGGTCGACCAGTTCGTCGACGACTGCTTCGGCGGGCCTGTCGGGACTCGGATGGTCGAAGTTTGCGACACGATAGTCATTGCCCTCGTCGGCGAGTTCGCGGACGATAGCGCGCTCATCACCATCGAGTTCGTCGAGACCTGGGGCAAAGCGGACATCGAACAGTCCTTCTTCGGTGAGGGAGCCATCCCGCTCGCCCAAACGCTGGCTGTAGGTGTGTTCGAGTGCGCGTCGGGTGAGTCGATCCCGAAGCGCGTCATCGTCGTCCCAGCGCTTTCGGGGCTGATCTTTCAATCGTGACTTCAGGTCAAACTCGACACTCCTCGCGACTCGCGGCGGTTCCAGTGCATCGTTTACCTCGTCGACGATGTTCGCCGCATCCTCGAGGACTTGATTAAACGGTGTCCAGTCGTTCCCGTCATTTCGGGACGATGCACTTTCGATTAACAGTTGATCAAGAAGGGTCTCGACCTCTGGTTCCGAGAAGTCACGACTGAGCTCCTTCATGTCACGATGAGAGTCAGCGAACGACAGGAGCTTCGCCGCCTGTTGACCCTCCTTGTCGGCGACGCGGCGCAACATGTACTGCGAGGTGGTCACCGCGAGGTTGCTCGGACCTCGCATCAGTTCGTCGAACCGGCGGTCAATCTCGTACCGGGCATACGGATGCGGACACGGGACAGCCGACGGCTGCGAACTCATCGTGTGAATCCACCCATTGGTGTCAATCGTTTTGTAGGCCTGATGGTGACCGGTCCGCGGATGGATGTCCGGATCGTCACAATTGCAACCCTCGTCGCCGAGGAATGCCGTCTCACACGAACGGCAGTGTTGGTCGTTGTGAATCTCGAAGAGTCCGCGCTTTACAAACGACGATGAGCCACAGTCGCATTGATCGGGGGTATCATCGAAGAGGACCCGACTACAATCGTCGCTCCCACAGACCCAGGGAAGGAACCTCGTCGAGGTGAGTGAGGAACCACAGTCGACACACTGGTCAGGGGCCTGCCCGGGGTGTTCGTAAGTCGCGCCACATTCTGGGCAATCGAATCGACTCGCAACAGTAGCTAGTCCGAAGTCGGTCCCGTCACAGCTGTCGCAGACTCGCTCAATCTCATGAGCCGACTCACATTTCGGATTAACGCAGGTGAACGTCTCATCGTCGGTCCTGACGGTCTTGGAACCGCACTCGGGACAGTCACGGGTCGTCGTTCGCTCGGTTCGGTGTCCACAGTCGAGGCACTCGAGGAACGGCTGGAACGTCGTACGAACCATCTGGACGACATCGTCGCGCGCTTTCTCACATCGGCGGCAGACGTGTTCCTCGTCTTGGTCGATCGTCCCGTGTTCGGTCGGCGTGTACGGCTCTAGTTGGTCGCAGCTTGGACAGTACCATCCGACAAGGTGTTCGTCGCTACAGTGTCGGCAGTAGGTAGACCGCGTGACGAAGTCGAATCCACACTCGTTACAGTCGTCCTGTGGGGAGCGGTACGTTGCGTCACACGATGGACACGTATAGAAGCCGTCGATCGGCCAAGAGAACACGTGACTTCGGTTCTCCAGCATGCCGGAAAACTCACCGAGGGTCCGGACGTTCGACACTAGTTTCGATGCTTCATCGGTGTCGAGATTCAGCGTCGTCGCTACCTCGTCGTGTAGCTGGGACCGTGTGAGCGGCTCGTCGTACAGCAACTGGTGAACGTAGCGAACGACCTGTGCGCCGGGATCATCCTCGACCTCGGTGAGATGGTCGAAGAGAGCGTCGCTCGCTAGCGTCTCCCGGCGGTCACGGTCGTAACTCGATGCATCCTCCAACGTGTAGTCGAACGCATCGAGGCCCGGAACAACGTCGTCCGGCGCGGCCGTCGCACGCAGAATGCAGTCGACGGACAGACTGTGCGACGTTAGCTCTTCCGGAACCTCGTCCGGAACCTCCCCATTGAGGTCGCGTGGTGACTCACTCACCTGTTTGACGTCGACGGCACCGCTAACCTTCTGGAACAACTCGACGTCGTTCTCGACGGTCGCACTGCTCGCAATGAGTTGCAAGTCGTCGAGGCCGCGCTCCTCGCGGAGCGACTGGATTCGCTTCATCAGCGTCGACGTGTAGCTCCCGAACAGGCCGTCGTAGGTGTGGACCTCGTCGAAGACGAGGAACTCGGGTTCGTAGACGAACCGCTCGTGTTCGTCTTCGGCGTTAGTGTTGATGAGTCGGTAGTTGATCGTGTCCGGGTTGGTGAGCAGGATGTCAACGCCGTTCTCGAGGATGTCGTTCTTCGTTAGCCGCAGGAAATCGAGCGGAACGTCGTGCGGATCATCGTCTTCACAGTGCGCTTTCTCTGGGATGAGTTTGAACCGAGCGCCGGTGTTTCGGATCCGAACACCACCACCGCAGTCTTGGCATTTGTCGAGTTCGTCATTGTACCCAGGGCACTCGAAGTGACGGAAGGTCGCGTTGAGGTACCCTTCGGAGCCTGATTCGCCGACATTCCGCGGGGTATCACCGTCGTAAATACCGACGGTGATCTGCTGTTCTGACCGCAGATGGTTGTTGATGAGGTAGAGGTACTGGAGGAGACGCTTCAACTGGTCCTGCGCAAGTGCCTTTGTCGGATAGATGAGCGTAGCCTTGACGCTCGTGTCGTCTCCCCCGTCACTGTGCCGTTTGTCTTCGAGGATGCGGTTGAGTATGGGAATGAGCCACGCTTCGGTCTTTCCTCGTCCCGTCGCGGCAGTAATGACGGTATCATCTCCCCCGAGAATGGCCTCGATACTACGCTCCTGAAAGTCGTAGAGCCGCTCGAAGCCGATTTTCGAGAAAGCCCGGCGGATGTGTGGCTCGAGACGTGCCGACCTGGCGAACGCGTCCCACGAACGGCCGCTCCAGTTCGGGATGTCGAGTGCCTGAAGGTAGGGGCCGCGCATCCCCGTGATGTCGTCCTCGCCGTCCGCCAGGCGATTAGCGACGCTACGCGCAGCTCGTCCCCCACGACCGATAAAGTAGTCGTGGTATGCAGCTTGCATTTCTTCCGCGCTGGCGACGGGATCCTTCATCGTTACAGGTTGAGTTCCACCGCAGACTCCAGTTCATCCACGCGCTTCATCTCCTCGAGCGAGTCGAGCGAGACATCAGCCAACGTAAGCTGTTGGGACTTACTGAGCGTCTTTACGTCCTCGATTGTGGAGTCTGAGAGGTCGTGTTTCTCTTGAAAGTCGTCGAAGCTCTGGAGCGATTGATGTTTCTCCCAGTCGCTGGTGGCGTTATCCCACTTTGACACGAAGCTCGTGGCGCTTCCGCTCGAGTCCATCAACTCTCGCGTAAGCAATGTGTGCATGTGGTTGAGTGTACGCGCGAAGTCCGAGTCCTGCCCACCGAGGATCTTCTGGAGTTCTTCCGCTGCCGCGACCTTTGTACTCCAATCGTTGCGCTTGCTGTCGAGTTGACTCTCAATGGTCTCAGTGACGTTCTTTACCTGCTTCTTCGCCGACCGAATCTGCTCGATATGGGTCTCGACGTCCGGTGTCAGCTGGACTTCGAGGTCGCTCTGACCGTCTGCGCCAAGATCGTCGAGTTCCGCGTCTCCTTCGCCCATATCGTCGCTCTGGACGTTCTCGAGTAGATCCTCTTGAGTCACTTCGACCGCTTTCTCCGCCACCTGAACCGCACTACTGGTCATCGATGGCGCAGAACCGTCGAAGGCCTCCTCAAGCACTTTCTTGTAGTATTTCAGGTCTCGAAGGCGCTTAGCGAGTTCATCGAGTTCGTCGTTCACCTCGCTGATGTTGTGCCGTGCGACCGAGACGTGATACTGCGTGTTCTGTGCCTGCTTGTGTTCTCGAGCCTTGTCTTCGAGAGCGTCAACGGCCGTCGGTAGTGATTTCGATTCGGTCATTTTACAGATCCTCCGTCAGAGAGACGATCGACTGGCGCTTCTGCTCGTAGTTACTGTACTCGCTGAGTTGCTTGATGCGATGTTCGAGATCGGCCCCGGTGGCGTGTTCCTGATCTTGGAGATCGCTGATCAGCGAGTCGAACGCCTCGTATATCTCCCACGCTCCCTGTTCGTCTTGGCTTCGGGCGAAGTCATGAAGTCGAGCGATGAACGTCACACCGGTTGCATCACCCATGTTACGGAATTGCTCGACGTCATCACGGAAGGCCGTGAGTTTCACTTCCTCCGGCGATTCGGTAAGCAGTTCGTAGGCGTCCTCGTAACTCGACTTGATCGGAACGTCCATCGCTCCTGCGCACTGATACAGCGTCTCGAACCACTCTGCAAGCTGGTTGACCGTATGGCCGCTGTCGTACCACCGTTCAACGGGTTCAAGCGCCCCTTGGATGTGTGATGCGTCGTCGTCGACCGTGAGCCGCTGGAGTTCTGCTGCGTAATCCGAAATCCGATCGAAAAGACTCGATACCTTGGTATTAGCGTTATTTCGCGTCGTTCCGACTTTGTACGCGTCAGCGAGTTCGTCGGTATCGATGACCATCGCAGCGTCGACGTGTGCCTCGAGGTCTTCGGCAACCTCCCTACGTGCTTCAGACAGGCGCTCATAGTCTACGACGTTCGATTTGAGGAGGAAGAACCCTTCGATGAGGTCACTAATATCCACCGACGATACGGTGAGGTCGGTGAACGCCTGTCCAAACGCGCTATCTCGATCGAAGTTTTCGACGATCGGTTTACCGTACGACTGGTTGCTGTTGTACTCCTCGAAGACGATTTCTGTGGGGATCTGATCGTCGTCGACCTCAACACCACGGGCAGCGTTGATAAGGAAGAACTGTGCGAGGACCAGCGTTTTCTCTATCGTGAGTTCCTCGGGAAGACAGTCCTCGATCTCTTCGCGCATTTCATGCTGGAACTGGGCGACGTTGGTGTCTGCCCACGCACGGAGCTGATCGAAGTTCGTCGTCGTCGGGTCGAACATATCGAACAGTCCGTACTCCAGCATCGGAGTGTAGAGATCGGCGTGTTCTGCACCCCATTCGAGTTCGATGTCGACGCTAGCCTGGCGTTGTTGGTCTCCCTGAATGGAGACCGGAATACTGTCGCCGCGAGCGTAGTAGATCCCACCGACCGACCGCGTCGAGGAGTTCGGATTACTCAGGCGCGTAGGGTTGTGCCATCGTTCGAGAACGGCGACTGCGCCGTCGTGGAGCGTGTCCGAACTGGGATACTCTTCGCCGCTCGTGACCCAGTCTTGGAACTCCTGGAATTTGCGCTGTCGCTCGCGTTCTTCCTCGCTCAGTTCTGGTTCGTCGATGACCTCAACCTGCTCGTCTTCTGGATCCTCGTCGTCTGTTGCTTCTTCTCCTTCGTCGACCTCAGAAGAGTTGCTTTCTTTGTCGTCTCCGTCGTCCTCAGTATCGACCTCGTGATCCGGTACCGGCGGGTTCTTGATCTTATCGAGTACCGCACTCCCCTTGCCCTTGTCGAACACGACGTAATCGCCTTTCACAGCGGCAGTGTCGTCGTCCGGTAGTTCGATACCGAATGTTTCGAAGATGCCGACCTTGACCCCGACGCCGTCCTCGACAGGTACTCCGTACCAGCGGCTGACGTCTTGGTAAATTTGGTCGTATTTCATGTCGATCTCGAAGGTCGGCGTGTCGACGAACGAGTTCGACTTCATCGCTTCGTAAGGTGCCCACGTCGACTTGAGACAGTGCTTTACCACTCGAAGAAGCAACAGTCGCGGCGTCTTTCGGTTGCTTCCCTCGTCGTTTAGCTGTCGATAAGCGACGTGTATGAAGCGCTCGTTAAACGGGTATAAACCGTCGAAAGCTTCTGCAACGTCTTGAGGTGCATCTGCCGCATCAGAATTCCGTTTGATGGCACCTAGATACGATCGGGCGAGGGCTACCGAAGCATCGTCGTCGAGGAAGTACGCCTCGCCGTTCTCGTCGGTCATCGTCAGGTACCCCTCGGATCGCCCTTGCATGTACGTCGCTGCGTCTTCGCGAGCGAGGGCGTCGTCGATGTTGTCCTGCTCCCAGCCGATCGTCCAACCGAGAACGATGTCGTAGCTGCTACTACTAAGTTCGAAGATGTGATCCAGGAGTTGCTCTTTCAGGACGCTGAACGTCGTGAGGTCCTCACAGATGAGTACCGGCCGGATACCGCGCTCCTGATACATCTCCGAGTATTGCTGTAGCTGTTCCTTGAAGTCGCCCACGAGATTGCGGGAAAGGTATTCGTGAGCCTCGTTCTTCAAGACAGAGTACAGAACGTCTTTGTTCTCCGTGAGCTTCGTACTGAAGCTCAGTTGCAGGCGTAGAGTGCGGAAATCTGCGCGGGTTAGCAGATTGAAGTCGGGATTCTCGTCACGAGACTCGAGAGCTTCCTGATACTCCCTGATGTTCTTGGCGAAGATTTCTCGCAGGTCGCTATTATCGCCTCTGCTCTCGGTCAGTTCCTGTATTTCTTGGTCTGAAAAGTGTTCGGTCGACCAGATACCGCGCATATACTCGACGATGGCGCTCGCCGCATCGGCGGGGTCGAGATCGTCGATGTTTCTGACATCAGTATCGACGTCGAGTGGTTCAGTGAGGACGTCGATGATCTGATCCATTCGGGTCTGGCTACGGGAGACGTGCAAGGCGACGTAATCTTCGACGCCATCGTCATCCTCGCCGTAACCATTGATCTGATACTTTGTCCACTCACAGAGCTGGCTTTTACCCGATCCGGGTTCACCACGGAGGATGAAAATACGGTTCGGGTCGTCGATATTCGACGCAGTAATCGCGTCGAGTACGTTCTCTTGGGTAACGAAGTCGCCCGAGATACCGAGTGGGGTCAGCGTGTCTGCGTAAATCCGATCGATGTCGACGTGGGTCTCTCGGAACTGTTCGGGCGTCTTCTTCTTCGTATGGGCTTCCGACGTGATGAAGTGGTCGACTTCCTCGTCGTCCCAGTATTGGGGCATCTCTCCGCTGGCCGGTGAATCTTTGATTTGTTGGCTCATTGGTGAGTGAGAAGTTGGTCGAGAGGGTACTGATACGCCGTTTCGTCCGGTCGAGAATGAATCGAAACGTGCGTCACGCTTCGTCTGTTTCCGCGGACGTCATCGTCGAGGTCTGCTGGTGGCACTTCTACCTGGTTCTGCGCGTCGCCGGGTGCAGACAGGGACAAGACCCCATCTTCCGCCATGTTACGGAGGACGTCAGCGATTGCAGGGTGAAGCCGCGGCGTTCCAGTTCGTGCCTTGTAGACGGTGAACAAGTTGTCGTTGATCCAGTTGAGTGCGCGTCGGAATTCACCGTTTTCAACTGTCTCTCCGTCGTAGCCTGCGTCCTCTCCCGAACTAGTTGGGGCGAGTATGAGCGCGTCGTACATCATTGCCCGACAGGGGCTCAGCACGAGACCGTCCTCGGTCTCCGACACGAGACCCAGTTGCTCGCACAACGTCACCCACATGTCGATCTTCTCGTCGGTCCAACTGAAATCGTAGTCAGTCTCGCGCTTCAGGATGGTTCGAAGGTTGTCTCGGCCAGCGTTCACCGTTCGGCTCCCCTCACTCAATAGGGCACGGTGAACATCCCCAAAGTGGGACTGACGACCGTCCTGCTGATTGCAGTGGTATAGCAACTGTGCTTCGAAAGGGAGGCCCTCGAAGTGCCGCTCGTTAATGGGTTCGACCGTATCTTTGATGTCTCCGGTCGGACTCTCGACGAGATCGACCGCATTCAGGAAACGAAGTGACCCTTCGACGTGATCGGTTTTCACCTCACCGCCGGTGGCTGGTCGACCGAATTTGCTCGTGACTTCCGAGACACTGGTGGTCCCCTGAAGTGAGCCGTAGATGTGTTTTAGCTCCGGTGCTCGCACCGAGATGAACCCGGTGAGTAGTTTGTCCGGCTTGTTGGTCGCCGGTGTGTATGTTGTACTCATATGTCCTCCTGGTGGCGATAACGATAACTGTCTAATCGATCTTCCTCGAATTCTACACGTTCGAGCATGTCGAGCATGCTGTTCGCGACTTTCTGCGTGGGCCCGCGCTCAGTCCACGAACGGAGCGCCTCTCTGATGCGCTCGGAGTAATCTTCCAGTACACGGTCTACGTCCTCTCGAATGAGGTAGTAGAGGGGTGCCCAGGCGGGACTGTCAGCCGGAATCTGCGTGTAATCGAAGAGTACCGGAATCGAGCCTGCCTCGAGACCCTCCTGTTTGTGATGCGCAGAAATCTGATGGAAGAACAGATTCTGCGTTGTTGATAGCGGTAGATCCGAGTTGAGGTTGTACTGTATGTACCGCTTCAGCAGTCCTTTGTAATCGGTGACCGTGCACTCGAACTCGTCGATGAACGACTTCCCCGGTTTCTTCGTATGACGGGGCATCTTCGGTGTACTCGTATCAGTGACGAGCACATATGGCAGACCTTCCGGGCGCTTCCGCAGCAGCCGCCGAATAACGTCTTGATCGTCGAACGTACTGTCTTCGTCCCGTAGTTCTCCCGTCAGCATCTCTTGGCTGACGTAGTGAACTAGTGGAAACTCGACACCATCCACCCCATTCTCTCGGAGATCCTCGTTCGGAAACAGTTCGTACTCGACGAGTCGCAACCCGTTGTCGTATATTTCGGGATGCGAGACTCTATCGAGGCCGAATTCGGCGAGGAACGGCAACGATCTGAGTTGCGCACGTGCTTGGGAACCAGTCTTTGCTAGTTGCGGATCCCGAATCACGAGAAACGAATCTCGTGTTCCGATGAAGTCCGCTAATGCTGGCGTCTCTGAGTCGGGTGGATCGTGCATCGTTCTGGTGATCGCTTGGGAGTTGGTTTCGGCGTCGGTGTGGGATGGACGCCGTCTGAACGCACCCATTGACCGTAGCTATCGCTACGTCGTTCTCGGCCTTCTCAGACCGTGAACGCAGGATGCGAACGCATAGCAGTCAGAGCGGAACCCTCATAAAACTGTCGGATAGATTATGATTCCATAGATGCCTCTACTCGCCCCGTCGGCGAGATGAGCGAACACTTCACACTCTCTGTCGAATCATCATATAATTATTGGCGATGAAACAGTTAGACGTGAGTTGCGATAATGCGATACGGTAGATCGCGAACTAAACCAAGACATCGGATGTGCCAGTGATTTCTGGACCCTTCTCGTCGCTCCTGTTCGAATATAGTGCGCACTGTTGCACTATTCCGGAACAGTAACGATGCTTCGAGCAGATGCTATCGATATGCGCACATACCTCGCTCCATTGGGATTCGATAGTCGACGCGTAGTCAGACCAGTTTTGAGTGAAGGTATAGAGACAGGAGATCAAGTCGTATTACTGCAACCCGCAAGCAGTTCCGATCGAGGAGAGGATGCTTTTCAGGAAGTTCAAAATGTCCTGACGCAAGTAGTCCCGGACCTAGACTTAGAAACAGAGCATCTACCGTACACAGATTTTGTCGAGACAACGTTATACTGTGCTGATCTCATCCAAGCATCGGAAGGTGAAACCATCGTTATTTTGGGTGGTGGTGCGCGGGAATTACTGTTGCCACTAACAGTCGCGACATTCACTAGTGGTGAAAATATCGATACAGTGCTCCAAGTAGGCGATATAGATAGCAGTGTCCGACGGTTACCACGCTTGAATCTCCGCGGGGAAGTTTCGGACGCTGAAGCGACCCTTCTCGCCGACGTCCACGACCTGGATACAGTTTTATCAATAAGTGAAATAGCAGATGAGCTTGATAAGTCAAAGAGTACAATCGCACGCCATATCAATAGTCTAGAATCTGCGGGCTTCGTGCGGACTATAAAGAAAGGGAGAAGCAAAACGGTCGAAATCACCGACAGTGGTCGGATTTTCCTAAAGACAAGAGCTGCTAACGTTATCTGAAACGATCCGCTCTGTCCCTTCTGGCGGCATTATCACTACCTTGGAGAAAAGGCATCTTTGTGATATTTATTCCAGACCAGCATTGAATTGTGTCCTAGGAAAATGGTCAGAACTGAGATTTATGTCCCTGGGCTGTCCAGTAAATGCTGGCGAATCGCAGGACAGCAGGGACCCCCGTTCGATAATCGAACGAAATCAAACGCGCGATCGGCGACTCGTTTATAAACGAGGTACCGCCGTCTTGCGAATGTGATCCGTTCGGAAAACGAATGGGCGCTGCAGGATTTGAACCCGCGGCAGCTTGGTCCGAAGCCAAGTACTCTGTCCAGGCTGAGCTAAGCGCCCGCACCCGTGTTTTCCCCCCGATCCCGTATAAGTCACTCGATTTGGATCGGTTTCGCCAGCCGTCGACACACCGATCGAGCCACGCCACTTCTCACGAGATGAAAACTGCCTTCGGGGGTCTTTGTGCTGGCGGGAGGAGTGGCGCACGTGCCATGACGGTGAACGAAGCCCCGAAGCCGGAGGACGGTCAGCGGAGAACGGCACCGCTCGAGTTGCTTTCCGACGACGACGAAACGGTCTGGACGGCCGTCCCCGTCGACGCGAGCGGCGACGAACGGGTGACGAAATGGCTCTCCGTCGAGACGGACGCCCTCTGTGATCTCGAGGAGTGGCGATAGCTCCCGGCTGCTCGATCCTCTAACTGGTGTGTCGCACGTCTGTGAGCGGGGGACGTGTGCAGCGGCGGATCGTACCGTTTAACCACGACGACTGAGCACCCACGGGTATGACAGCGGGGGAGACGATTCGCGGGTTGCTCGAGTTGACGCGGCCGGTGAACGTGATCGCGGCGAGCGCGCTGACGTTCATCGGGGCGTTCGTCGCCGGCGGCGTGACGGCCGAGCCGATCGCCGTCGCGGCTGCGGTGGGGGCGACGGCCCTGGCGGTCGGTGCCGGGAACGCGATCAACGACTACTTCGATCGGGAGATCGATCGGATCAATCAGCCGGATCGGGCGATTCCGCGGGGAGCGGTAAGCCCGCGCGGAGCGCTCGCGTTCAGTCTCGTGCTCTTCCTGGGTGCCGTCGCGCTCGCGGTGACCCTTCCTTCGCTGGCGATCGCGATCGCGACGATCAACTTCGTGGCGCTGGTGGCCTACACGGAGGTGTTCAAGGGATTGCCGGGCCTGGGCAACGCGCTCGTCGCCTATCTGGTCGGTAGTACGTTCCTGTTCGGCGCGGCCGCGGTCGGGACGGTCGGGGACGTCGGCGCGGCTGCCGTGCTCTTCTTGCTGGCCGCGGTGGCGACGCTGACGCGGGAGATCATCAAGGACGTCGAGGACGTCGAGGGCGATCGCGAGGAGGGACTGAACACGCTCCCGATCGCGATCGGCGAGCGACGTGCGCTCGTCCTCGCGATCGCGTTGCTCGTTCTCGCAGTACTCGCCAGTCCGATCCCGTACGCCCTCGAGTATTTCGGTATCGCCTACTTGCTGGTCGTGGTGCCCGCCGACGCGATCATGCTGTACGCGGCCTACGAGAGTTTCGACGATCCGACCGCCGGCCAGTCACACCTGAAGTACGGGATGTTCTTCGCGGCGCTCGCGTTCATCGTCGGGCGGGCCGCACTCGCGGTTCCGTCGATCGGGTGAGTGACTGGATCGGGACGCTCGGCCTACGGCGCGGCAGGAATCGATGGGGTCGTGACTGCCGAAAGATACCTAATGAAAAGTATTATAAGCAGGATACTGCATCTACATACCATACGACGGTGTGGGTAGCGGTACCAGCAGCGGCGGACGCAACGCTGTCGATGGATGTGTGTATCTGGCATGTATGACCTCGCAGACGTCCTCCCCGACGCCGAACTCGATCCCGGGACGAACGTACTCATCGCGGGTCCGCCACTGACGGGGAAACGGCGAATCGCGCTCGACGTTCTCGCAAGCGGTGCGGACCGGGGGGACGGGTCGATCGTCGTCACGACGAAAGACAGTGCCGACAAGGTGCTCGAGGAGTTCGCCGGGCACGTTACGGCGGAGTCGTTCGACGTCGGCGTCGTCGACTGCGTCACGAAACAGCGCGGCATCGGCACGGTCGACGACGATCCGCGGATCAAGTACGCCTCCTCCCCGGTCGACATGACCGGGATCGGGATCAAACTCTCCGAGTTCCTCCAGGAGTTCTACGAGACGCGAGGGCACACCGAGAATCGCGTTCTCTTGCACTCGGTCTCGACGCTGCTGATGTACTCGGACCTCCAGACTGTCTTTCGATTCCTCCACGTCTTTACGGGGCGCATCCAGAGTGCGGACGCACTCGGCGTCTACGTCATCGACTCGACGGCACACGACGACCAGACGATGAACACGCTCAAGCAGCTGTTCGACGCGGTCATCGAGGTCGAAGAGAGCGATGACGAGACCGACCCCGAGATCCGGACCGCCGGCCTCTCCACTTAAGCGCTGTCTCACCCCCCAGTGCGACGATCGATCCGGCGCCTTCCCCGGGCTGAAACGACTGCCAGCAGCAGCGGGCAGGGAGGTCGCACCGTCTCGAGTCCTGGAACCGATCCCGGAACGTTTCCCGATCGAGGCCGAAGAGAGGAGTATGCCAGTCGACTCCGACGCCGTCGTTCGAGAGATCCTCGAGTCGCGAGTGAAGACGATCGCCGTGGTCGGCCCTTCGAGGACGCCTGGGAAAGCGGCCCACGACGTCCCGAAATACCTCCTCGAACAGGGCTACGACGTGATTCCGGTCAACCCGTACGCGGACGAAATCTTCGATCGGCCGGTCGCGGATTCGCTGTCGGACGTGGACGAGGAGATCGATCTCGTCTGCATCTTCCGGCCGAGCGAGGAGGTTAGCGGGATCGTCGACGAGGTACTGGCGCGCGACGACGTCGACGTGATCTGGACCCAGCGGGGGATCCGCGACGACGAGGCGGCAGCCCGCGCGGAGCGGGACGGGAGAGACGTCGTGCAGGACCGCTGTATGAGGGTCGAGCACCGGCGGCTCGGGGTCTGAGATCGGTCGAGCGGCGCAGGACTCGTGAGCGATAGTAGCCGCTGAAACGAGTTCCGCACTGCTCGCGAAGCCGTCCTGCGATCAGGTGTGCATCGACTTTCGGTGGCTACTATGGCCGCCGAGTGGCGCCGCCACGATCGCGGTCTGAGCCCGGCGCAGGAGTTCGTTGGCCGTACTCGAGGCACAGTCGAAGGTATCGACGATCTCCTCGTAGCTGGTCCGTTGCGGGTGATGCTGGGTGACGTCGGTGATCCGCAACGGTCGCTTTCGTCCGACTCGTCCGTAAGGGTTCAGACGGATCGATTCGGACAGTTACGTCCCGGTAGCGACTCCGTCGAGCAAGCCCCGCCCGCAATCGATGCCAGTTAACCGTTCGCTTTCACGGAATTAGTGTTATTCAGTTCGACCGACGATCGACACCTATGAGTGTGAATAACAACCAACCTCTCGAGGGAGTCGAAGTCCTCACCGGCGGGCTCACCGCGGGGCTCGCGGGCGGCATCGGGATGGGGCTCGTCCTCCAGCTCGGACCGAACGTCTTCGAGATCCTGGGAGCACTCATCGGTTCGTCGACGATCGTCGCCGGGTGGCTCGTCCACCTCGCGTTGAGCATCCTGTTCGGGATCGTGTTCGCGACGATCGTCTCGCGTCCCGCACTCGGGGAGTTCGTCGGGACGTTCGAGAGCTACGTCGGGGCCGGGATCGCCTTCGGGGCGGTGCTCGGAATCCTCGCGGGCGGGCTGATCCTCCCCGTCGCGGTCAGTCTGGCTGGCGTGGCGGTGATCCCGCTTCCGTACCTGCCGTTGCCGGGACTGGCCGCGGAACTCCTGGGCGCGGCCACCTTCGCCGTCGGCCACCTCGTCTACGGCACGATCCTCGGGGCCGTCCTCGCCACGATCGTCGGTGCCGTTCCGACGCGGTTCGCCGATCGGACGGTCCCCCACGAGTGAGAGGCTCCACGAGCGGGTGTGGCTGCGGGGTCGCCCACGGCGAGGAACGGTGACGCCGCGACAGCGAACGGGGCGGAAAGCAGATGACGAGACGGCGAACGCGGGGACGAGCGGCGACGGAGAAGGGGACGGGCTTACGCGTCCGGGGCGGCGTCGGCGAGTTCGATCCGGCCGTCTTGGTCAACCGCGACCTGGTAGCCGGCGTAGCGAAAGCGTACGATGCCGATCGCGTCCTCGCGATCGAACAGCGCGTCGAGTGCGGTGGGATCGATCGCGTTGTAGAGCGGCCCGAACTCGTCCGCGAGTTCGATCGCGTCCGTTTCCGATGCCGTCGCGACGGCGTCGATCACTGCCTCACTTTGGGACCGCTCCGTGGCGGCGCTTGATTCGCTCGTCAGTTGTGGATCGAAGCTAGACATTTAGCTATCACTCTTACTGTGGCGACTGGTGAAACGAACCGGGTTGGGTTGTAAACCTTTTAAATCGGGTCGGAATCCGTCGCGATCGTGTTCCGGAGGAGATTGGCCTGTCCTCGACGGAGCCGGGCCGACAGCGCCTGGTCCGAGATGTCGAGCGAGGCGGCGATGTCCGAGAGCGTCGCGTCGCGGGGGACGTCGAAGTAGCCCGCCTCGAGCGCGGTCCGCAGCGCCGCTCGCTGCCGGTCGGTGAGGCCGAACCGATCGCCCTCTACGGGCTCTTCCTGGTAAATTCGCTGGAGGCGGAAGGAAATCCCTTTCTCCCGGCAGACGTCGCGGTAGGCAACGAGCGCCTCCCGCGATGGGACCCTGGCCCGAATCTCGGTCTCTTCGAAGCCCGTGACGTCGAGAAACGTGATATCGTGTTCCGCCGCGAGCGGGTAGGTCAGACTCTCCATTCCCCGACCGGACAGCGTCACCCGGTACAGTCGCCGATCGTCCATCTCGTCGATCATCGAGTACGTGTCGACGGTTTCGTCCGCCTCGAGTCCGGATTCGAACGCCTCGAACGAGTCCCCGAACGCCCAGAAGATCACCTTCGCCGGTCCAGTCGCTGGCTGGCTGATATCTTCGATCTTGCGCCGCTCGATCTCCGTCGATGCCTCCCGGAGGATCGGCGACCCCAATACGAACTCGACGATCAGGGTCATAGAGTCACTCGCAACGGCACGGCAGTTACCCTTGTCGGTCTCCGCGGATCGGCCGCCGTCGGGACGGTCAGTCGGATTCCCCGTGTCGATACCGCCCGTTTATCACCGCTGCCTGCCTGTAGGCCCCATGAGTCTCTTCGCCGAATTTCACGTGCCGTCGGACGTTTTCGCCCTCTACCGGACGTTACAGGCGGCGCCGGAGACGACCGTCGAGATCGAACGGGTGGTCGCGGCCGAGGAGGTCCTGACGCCGTACTTCTGGGTCTCCGGCGGCGACCTCGCGGCGTTCGAGACGGCCGTCGCCGGCGACCCCACGATCGAGGATCTCCACCGACTGGACGAATTCGATCGAGCCACCCTCTACCGCGCGAACTGGACGGAGAACGTCGAGACGATCGTCTACGCGTACACGCAGGTCGGGGCGACGATCCTCGAGGCGACCGGGGCGGGCGACCGATGGGAGTTACAGATGCGGTTCGACGACCGCGACCGCCTCGATCAGTTCCAGACCTACTGCAACGACGAGGCCATCCGGTTCCAGTTGACCCAGCTACACGAACTCGCACAGCCGCGAACGGGCAGGCAGTACGGCCTCACCCGGAAACAACACGACGCCCTCGTGACCGCGTGGCAACTGAACTACTTCACGTCGACGGACGTCTCGCTCACCGACGTCGCGGCCGAACTCGGTATTACCCAGCAGTCGCTCTCCCAGCGACTCCACCGTGGCTATCAGTCGCTGATCGAGGAGACGCTGATCGTCACGCCACCGGCAGAAGAGGGCACGTAGGAATACCGATCGGATCCCCTCTACAAAAAGGACTGTAGTAACAGTATATTCCCTCATCCGTCACCCCAGTGTACGAATCCCGTGAGACGAGAGTCACTACCGCTGGATACCGCGTTCGATCTCTGCCAGAATCGTCGTCGCAGGGGGCTTCTCGCTCTTCTCGCCGACCGCGACCGACAGGTGACTGTGCAGGACCTCGCGAAAGATCTCGCCGTACGGGAACGCGGTGGACCGATCACCGAGGTTCCCGGTGAGGCCGTGACCGAGATCCACACGATACTGTACCACGTTCACCTGCCGAAACTGAGCGCGGCGAAGGTCGTCGATTACGATCACGAGCGCGGCCACGTCGCGTTGACGAGTCGCGGAATCGAACTGGAAGCGACGCTCCGTGCGATCGGCGACCCGGAACCGCCGGCGTAAGCGTTTTTCTCCGGTGGCACCCGACTACGACGTCCACTCCTCGAACGAGCGGTAGATCCCCTTCGAGAGGTAGCGCTCGCTCGAATCGGGGAAGACTGTGACGACGGTATCGTGCGGCGCGTCGATCGTCCCCGCGTCGATCTTCCTGGCGACGCGTTTCGCGGCGACGCTCGCCGCGCTGGCGCTCGACCCGACGAGGTGGCCCTCCTCGCTCGCGAGCCGTTTCAGTTCCTCGTGGGCGAGCCGATCGGGGATCGCGTAGACGTCGTCGACGAGGGCGGGATCGAAGAGTTCGTTCGTCTCGAGATTGTGCGTGCCGATTCCCTCGATCTTGTACGCGCCTTCCTCGCGACCCTCGCCGATGGCTTCGCCGTAGAGCGACCCTTCCGGTTCGACGGCCGCGACGTACGTGTCCGGGTTCCGTTCGAGGGCGTAGCGAGCGATCCCCATGAGCGTCCCCGCCGTCCCACAGCCGGCGACGACCGCCCCGACGTCGCCGTCGAGGACCTCGTAGATCTCGGGTCCGGTCGTCGCGTAGTGTGCCTCGGTGTTCAGCGGGTTCGAGAACTGCTGGGGGACGACCGCGTCCTCGAGTTCGGCCGCGAGTTCGTGGGCGCGTTCGATCGCGCCCCCCATCCCGTCCTCGGTGGGCGTGTTGATGATCTCGGCGCCGAGGGCGGCCATCAGCTGCTGTTTCTCGACGCTGAACCGCTCCGGCACGACGAAGATCGCGTCGAGGCCGAGCTGTTCGGCCGCGATCGCGAGCCCGATTCCCGTGTTCCCGGCGGTCGGTTCGACGATCGTCCCGCCGGCCGGGACGTCCCCCCGTTCCAGCATGCGCTCGAGCATGTAGCGGCCGATGCGGTCCTTGACGCTCGCGCCCGGATTGAACGATTCGAGTTTCGCGTAGATCCTGACGTCGCCCGGCGCGTCGTGGAGTCGAACGAGCGGCGTCCGACCGATCGTCTCCAGCACCGAGTCCAGCGGTCGCTCGTGGGTCGCCATCGTCCTGGCAAATGTTGCCCCGGTTGTTAGCTGTTACTGATGCGTCCAGCCCTGGAACGGGACCGATCGTCGCCCGGAACCGGCCAGCAGTGGCGCGACGACCGTGTTACTCCGCGCTGGCCTCACTGGTCTCGCTGGCCTCGCTGGCCTCGTCAGACTCGTCGGTCGTCGCAGCCGCGGCGTCACCTTCGCCCTCGTCCTCGGCCGCGAGTTCGTCGGCCTCGTCGATCGCCGCCTGGGCGAGAATCTCCTCGCCGTCGAGGCCGTGTTCGTCGGCGATCGCGAGCAGGAGCGCTCGCTGTTCGGTCAACTGGTGGTCCATGCGGGAGACCGTGTCGTGGGTGTCGTCGACCTCCTCTTCTAAGTTCGTGATCCGCTGCTGGAGTTCCTGTACCTGCCTGTACATCGCCTCGGCGTGGTCCGAGAGCGCCTGAATCTTCTTTGCCGTACTGCCGAGTCCCATACCCGGGAAGTGTATCGACTGACTAATGGGCCTTTTCCTCCGTTCGACTCGATCGGGAGAGAATCGGCAGGGAGACCGCCGGTCGAGCGTGCACAACTCCCGGGTGGCCCGCATCCGTGATATACTGTGTCTAGCTACCATGCCCCATGATCCGGCAAATTTATTACGAACCGCATACAATCGCCAAATGGAAACGAGGTGACCAGCAGTGGTGCTCCGACCGACACCAAGCACCTGGACCCAGGGCCTCGACATGCCCTCTCGCCTGTTCGGTGACCAGGGAAGTACCGACTACGAACTGTACGAGGAGGACGACGAGTTCGTCCTCACGATCGACATGCCGGGCTTCGAAACCGACGAGATCGAGGTGACGTGGGACGACGGCGTCCTCAACATCGCGGCCGAACACGTCGACGACGAACGCGGCCGGAAGAAGACCTACCACCGGCGGTTCCGCTTCCCCAAGGACATCGCCGAGGACGAGATCCGGGGCGAGTACACCAACGGCGTCCTCGAGGTGTCCCTGCCGATCGAGGGCGCGACGACCCGCGGCAAGGAGATCCCGCTCGAGGGAGAGTGAGCCGTGACTCGCGGGCCGGCGATCGCCGGTCCGTCTCCCGCCCGCGGCCGTCGCCCCGTCGCTCGTCCGTAGTCGCCCCGGTGAACCGTCGCTCGGCAACCGCCGGTGAACCAGCCTAACCGCGTCGACGCGTCGGATTCCGGCCCGCCGGGAACCGGCAAGACGCTGATCGCTCGGGCGGTCGCCAACGAGATCGACGCGCACTTCCAGACGATCTCCGGCCCGGAGATCATGTCGAAGTACTACGGCGAGAGCGAGGAGCAGCTCCGCGAGGTGTTCGAGGAAGCCGCCGACAACGAGCCGGCGATCGTCTTCATCGACGAACTCGACTCGATCGCGCCCAAGCGCGAAGACGTCCAGGGCGACGTCGAGCGCCGCGTCGTCGCCCAGTTGCTCTCGCTGATGGACGGCCTCGAACAGCGCGGCGAGATCACGGTCATCGGGACGACCAACCGCGTGGACGCGATCGATCCCGCGCTTCGACGACCTGGCCGGTTCGATCGCGAGATCGAGATCGGCGTCCCCGACGTCTGGGGCCGCGAGGAGATCCTCCAGATCCACACTCGCGGCATGCCCCTGGCCGAGGACGTCGACCTCGAGCGGTACGCTGAAAACACCCACGGATTCGTCGGAGCCGACCTCGAGAACCTCACGAAGGAGGCCGCGATGACCGCGATGCGGCGGATTCGGCCCGAACTCGATCTCGAGGGTGACGAGGAGATCCCCGCCTCGATTCTGGAGGAGATCGAGGTCACGACCGACGACTTCAGGCACGCGCTGCGGGGGGTCGAACCCTCCGCGATGCGCGAGGTCTTCGTCGAGGTCCCCGACGTCACCTGGGACGACGTCGGCGGCCTGGAGGCGGCCAAGAGCCGACTCCGCGAGGCCGTCCAGTGGCCGCTCGAACACGGCGACGCCTACGAGCGGGTCGACCTCAGTCCCGCCAAAGGGGTCCTGCTGTACGGGCCGCCGGGCACCGGCAAGACCCTGCTCGCGAAGGCCGTCGCCAACGAGTCGCGGTCGAACTTCATCTCGGTCAAGGGCCCCGAACTGTTCGACAAGTTCGTCGGCGAATCCGAGCGGGGCGTCCGCGACGTCTTCGAGAAAGCTCGCGCGAACACCCCGACGATCGTCTTCTTCGACGAGATCGACGCCCTCGCCAGCGAGCGCGGGAGCGGCGTCGGCGACTCCAACGTCGGCGAACGGGTCGTCTCACAGCTCCTGACGGAACTCGACGGCCTCGAGGAACTCGAAGACGTCGTCGTAGTCGCGGCCTCGAACCGCCCGGAACTGATCGACGACGCCCTCCTGCGCCCCGGTCGGCTCGATCGCCACGTCGAGGTCGGCGACCCCGACGAGGACGCCCGCCGGGAGATCTTCGCGATCCACACTCGCGATCGGCCGCTGGCCGCCGACGTCGACCTCGACGCCCTCGCAGCGGAGACGCGGGGCTACACCGGTGCGGACATCGAGGCGGTCTGTCGCGAGGCCGCGACGATCGCCGTCCGCGAACACGTCCAGGCCGAGGCGGCCGGCGAGGAGACCGACGTCGAGGCGATCGAACTCACCGCCGACCACTTCGAGCGGGCGATCGAGGACGTGTCGCCCGACGCGACCGCGGCGTTCGAGGCCGGGAGCGGCGGGTTCGACGACGTGGTCGAAGGCGCCGGCGGCGAAGCCGAATGACGCCCACCGGACCCTCACCGCCGTTCCGTCGTGCGGTTATCGAGACGAAAGGTCCTTAAGTGCCGATCGCCTACCTATGGATGGATAGGTCGGGCAGTTAGGCCCTGCTCGTCACCCGCAGTATGGCCTTCAGCGGGGACCGAACACCGCGGGCGTCCGGTCAGACCGACCGGGGCCCCGGGAGCCAACGTGGAAGCCTCGTCCGTCGGGGACAGCGGTCCACGGTGGCCGTCCGCAGGGACGCCCCATCGTGGTTAGCCGGCGACAGCCCATCAGGCGCGGAAGCGAGCAGTGGACCGCCGGACACCTGTCGCTCGACGGGTCGCGGGGTGGAGGAGGCAACCGGGATTCCCCCGGCCGGAACGCCGGGCAATCGCGGCTTCCACACTCATACTTCATCGGTTTCACGTTCGAGAGCAACCGCTCTCTCGATCGGCGGCGATCGACGCTAACTCCCGACGACTCCCGTCCGCGATCGGCGGCGTTCGGAACGCTCGTCGGTGCCGTCTCATACTCCTTTCATTACCGTCGACCACGTGTTAACGACCATGTACGATGACGTGCTCATCGCGACGGACGGCAGCGACCTCGCCTCACGGGCGACCCAGCAGGGGCTTGCGATCGCCGACGAGGTCGGGGCACGGGTCCACGCACTGTCCGTCGCCGACGTTCCCGCGATCGCCAGGGACGCGACGCGCGAACGGGCGCGAGCGGAGTGTCGACAGTTCGTCGACGCAATCGCGGACGAGGCCGCCACGCGGGACGTGTCGGTCACCACGGCCGTCCGCGACGGGCGCCCCCACCACGAGATTCTGGCCGCTGCCGACGAGCGCGACGTCGATCTCCTGGTCCTGGGGACCCACGGCCGGACCGGCGTCCGACGGTGGCTCCTCGGCAACGTCGCGATGGGCGTCGTCCGCGGTGCCCGCCGGCCCGTGCTCACCGTCGGCCCGCGGGCGGTCGAGGATCCGCGGCCGATCGAGCGGCTGCTCGTCGCCACGAACGGCCGTCCCGGCGCGGCGGCCGCCGTCGGGCACGCGATCGAACTCGCGGCGGCGTTCGACGCGACGCTTCACGCAGTCTCCGTCGTGGACGACGTCGACACGTCGCTCTCCGTCGTCGTCGAGTCGTTCGAGGAGCAAGCCGAGGCGGCCACGGACGCGGTCGCCTCGCGGGCGGCCGATCGCGACGTCGACGTCGTCACGGCCGTCGAGCGCGGCCGCCCGCACGAAGGGATTACCGAGTACGTCGGCGATCGCGGAATCGATCTCGCGGTCGTCGGAACGGAGACCCTCTCGAGCATGGAGCGATTCGCCGTCGGGAGCGTCTCCCAGCGGGTCGCGGCGACGGCTCCCGCGCCGGTCGTCACGGTTCGACGGACGGACTGAGGCTGGGGTCGGGCCCCGCCCGGCGGTCGAACGACCCGTCGATCGGCCTCGCGCGGGATCGCGTCTTCGAGAACGTCGGCGGCTCCACTGCCGAGAGCGAATCCGATCGGGTCGCCGCCCCCTCGACGCAAAAACCGTCCGCGGTGTCGTGTGTCCCGATCGAGGATCGGACCCCGATCGTCACTCGGCTTGCTGTGGAATCGACTGGCTGTTCTCGAGCGCCAGTCCGCCCTCGAGCGTCCGGACGGGGTAGGGGATATCGATCCCTTCCTCGTCGAACCGGCGCTTGACCGCGGTCACGTACTCGCCCCTGATGCGGACGAAATCGGCCCGCGAGGGGTCCGCGATCCAGAACCGCGACTGGAGGCCGACGTCGGAGTCGCCGAGTTCCGTCAGCCGAACCGACGGGGCGGGATCGTCCATGATGTCGGGGTGGCGCTCGGCCTCGTCGACGATGACGTCCGTCGCCCGCTGGATGTCGTCGCCGTAACCGATCCCGAAGACGAACTTCAGGCGGAGTTTGTCCGCGTCGACCGGGTTCTTGACGACGCCGCCGGTGAGTTCGGAGTTCGGCACCGTCAGCAGTTCGTTGTCGAACGTTCGCACGCGCGTGACGCGGAGACTGATGTCCTCGACGACGCCCCCGTAGGTCCCGTCGTCCCACTCGATCCAGTCGCCGATCTTGAACGGCCCGTCGGTGTAGATGAACACCCCGGCGACGAAGTTCGAGATGACGTTCTGCATCGCGAGGCCGACGGCGAGCGCCCCGGCCGCGGCGATGCCGGCCATCGACACGAGGAAGTTCCCGAACCCGGCGAAGCCGAACGCGATCGCGATCGCGACGAAGACGACGCCGAACCGGGTGAGCATCAACAGCGGGTTCTGGGCGTGTTCGTCGAGTCCGCGCCTGTCCATCGCCCGGCGGACGAGCGGGAGCACGACGACGCGGCCGATCGTCCAGAGGGCGACGAGAGCGATGACGAACTTGATCGCCCCCTCCGCGCTCGCCGCCTGGGCCGCGGTGAGTCCCGCGTTCTCGAGCGCCCCCCCGATGGGGCCGATCTGGGGCTCCGCCTGCAGGAGGCCGGTACTCATCGGTACATCACGGCGGTGTGTCCCCGGGTGTCGACGAGTTCGGCCCCGACCCTGTCGGCGAGGTCGGCCGCCTTCTCGTCGGTCGAACTCCCCGCCCGGGCGGCCCGCAGGAACTTGACCTTCACGAGGTCCCGATCGGATAGCTGGTCGTCGAGTTCCTCCACGACGGATTCGATCCCGCTCTTGCCGACCCAGACGGTGACGTCGAGGTCGTGTGCCTGCCGCTTTCGCTCTGCTTCGTCCATGGACCCGGATAACGGTGCGAACCGTTTCAATCTTCGCGAAACGGAATGTCCTCGGTCGGCAGACAATCGTTCCGCTCGATCGCGCGGCCGGCACGTGGCGTCCCGGTCAGTCCTCGTACGGATACCTGGCCTGTGCACCGCAGTCGCAGGTGACGACGACGTGCCCGTTCTGGAGCCTGACGCGGGCGTTGTCCCCCGGGCGGAGGTACGCGTCGCACTCGTCGCAGGTGAACCGTCGGAACTGTTTTGGCAGCGTGAGTCGGTTTCGCTCCGCGACGCGGCGGGCCAGTCGAACGTAGTATCGCGCTCGATCGTGGTCCCCGTCGGCAGCCGCCGCTCGAGCGAGGGCGTGCAACCGCTCGATCCGCTCGGCGGCGATCGTCATGGGGATTCGTTTCGTCGGTTTCCCTATTGGTGTTGCGCTCCGCCGGCGACCTGCTGCCAGTATGGGGCCGCTACCAGACCCCGGCGTACCGCTTTCAGCGTCCTCGAACCGAGTCCGCACCGTCGACCCACGTCGGAGGGCGATCAGCGGTCCTATAGTAGCCACTGAAACGAGTGACACACCGATCGCACGGCAGTCCTGCGATCAGGTATGCATCGATTTTCAGTGGCTACGATAATCGATCCGTAACTCGAATCTCCCGGGCCGACGGACCGCGATCCGATTGTCGTAGCACCCGAAACGAGTGACACACTGATCGCACAGCAGTCCTGCGATCAGGTGTGCCTTGACTTTCAGTTGCGACTATCGTTCCGGTGACGTGGAGTTCGTGTCGCCGTTGGCGAGCTCGATCCGGTCACCGTTCGGTGCCGGTAATTAAGTAGTATCGCGGAGACAGTCGGCATATGAGATTGACTCCGAACGTGCGTCAACGTCCCGCATAGATAGATACCCGGAAATACACTCCCTGCCCCATGTTCGTGCGTAGGACACAAAATTGTTATATATCAAATGCGAATCAGTGGGATACACTGGAATGAATCGAAATCCAAGCAACCCCGTCGACGGTGTCAGTCGACGATCGGTCCTGGCCGCTGGCGCAGCCGGCCTCGCCCTCTCTACCAGCGGCTGTATCGATCGCGTTCGGAGCGTCGTCGACGACGCGGGAGCGAAGCAATTCTCGCTCTCCATCCTGACAGTCCCCGCGGACGGCGACAGGGAAAACGTCCAGATCGCCACCCACCTCCAGGAGAACCTCGAGGCGGTCGGGATCGACGTCTCCGTCGAGATGCGGTCCCGATCCGAGTTTCTGGAAACCGTGCTGATCGAGCACGATTACGACGTTTACGTCGGCCGCCACCCCGCCGACTACGATCCCGACTTCCTCTACGAGGCCCTCCACTCTGCGTACGCGAACGCGAACGAGGACGGCTGGCAGAACCCGTTCAGGTTTTCGGATCCCCGCATCGACGACCTCCTCGAGAAACAGCGCCAGACCGATGGTGAAGAGCGAACAGCGGTAGTGACGGACCTGCTCGAGGCGATCGCACGCCGGCAGCCGTTCGTCCCGATCTGCGTCCCGGACGAGATCCGGATCGCCAGAACCGATCGATTCGATGGCTGGGAGGACGGCCACCTCGCGACGCGCTCGGGCTACCTGGGGCTCGACCCACAGGGGGACACGGAGCAACTCCACGCCCTGGTCACCGACTCCCGTATGTCCCGGAACGTCAACCCGCTCTCGGCGACGCTTCGCGAGCGCGGGACGACGATCGACCTGCTGTACGACTCGCTGTTGACCGAACGCGACGGCGAACCGATCCCGTGGCTGGCCGAGGACGTCGAGTGGATCGAGGTCGAGGACGGATCCGCGACGGCGACGGTCACGCTTCGTGAGGGTTGTTTCTTCCACGACCAGAACGGCGACGACGAGGACGAGGACGAGGACGAAGACGATATCGCCTGGGAGGACGAACGCGAGGAAGTCACCGCCAGAGACGTCAAGTTCACCTACGAGTTCCTCGCGGACACGTCGCTGGGGCTGGCCGACGTCCCGTCGCCGGCACCGCGGTACCGGGGCCACGCCTCGGCGATCGACAGGGTCGAGATCGACGGCCGCCACCAGCTGACGATCACGACGTCGACCGGGACGGAGGTCGGGGAACGGGCGCTTACCGCCCCGGTCCTGCCGGAACACCGCTGGCGCGATCAGGTCGTCGATCGTGCCGATGGCGACGACTTCGAGGCGTCCCAGGCCGAGTGGGGGCTCGTCACGATGAACAACATCCCACCGACCGGAAGCGGACCGTACCAGTACGCGGACCACGAAAATCGCGAGCACCTCACGCTCGAACGGTTCGACGACCACTTCACGCGCCGGGCCGACGTCGACCTCCCCGAACCCACCGTCGAGGAGATCCGGTTCACCGTCGATCCCGGAAGCAAGTCCTCCGTCGAACGCGTTCTGAGCGGCGGCGCCGACGTCACGGCCACGATGCTCGGGGCGAGTTCGATCGCGAACATCCCCGACGAGCAGGGGGTTTCCCAGATCGAGTCCCCCTCGCGGATGTTCTACCACGTCGGGTTCAACGCGCGCCGGTCGCCGTTCGGCGACCGCCACGTCCGTCGCGCGATCGCCCGCCTGATCGACAAGCAGTACCTTGTCGAGACCGTGTTCGACGGCTACGCCTCGCCGCTCGCCACGCCGGTGACCGGCGAGTGGGTTCCGGACGACCACAGCCTCGCGTGGACCGACGAAGACGACGTCGATCCCGTGGTCCCGTTCGTCGGCTCCGACGGCGACCTCGACGTCGAGACGGCGCGAGAACGGTTCCTCGAGGTGACCGGCTACCGGTACGACGACGCGGGCCGGTTACTGAAACAATACTGATGCTCGCCGAAGTGTTGGCGCGGGTCCTCGCTGCCGTCGCGGTCATGCTGGTGCTCTCGATCGCCGTCTTCATCGGACGGGATCGGCTCGTAACGACCCGCCGAGAGTGGCGGTCCCGGCTTCGGACGAGCGCCCCGGTCATCGCCGTGTTACTCGTCGTACTGGGAATGAACCGCGTGATGCGGCAGGCCGGGCCGGCGATCTCCAAGGAGATCGGGATCCGCATGTCCGCGACTTTCTTCGAGACCGAGGGGAAGTTCGTACTGATCTTCCAGGATATCGCCTTCCCGGAACTGACGACGTACTTCTCGCTCGTGTACGTCTACGGCTACACGTTCCTGCTGGTGTTCCCCATCGTCGCGTACTTCGCGCTCTCGGACACGCGGCCGTTCCGGCGGCTGTTGACGGCCTACTCGCTCAACTACGCGATCGGCGTCGTCCTCTACATTCTCATCTTCGCGTACGGGCCGCGAAACTACATGCCCGAACTGGTCTCCGAGACGATGCTGTACGACAACAATCCCCAGTACAAGTTCCTCACCCAGGAGGTCAACCGGAACGTTAACGTCTTCCCCTCGTTGCACACGTCGCTCGCCACGACGGTCGCCATCTTCGCCTACCGGACCCGGAGGGAGTATCGGCGGTGGTTCCCCGTCGCGCTCCTCCTCGCGGTCAGCGTCGTCATCTCGACGATGTACCTCGGTATCCACTGGGCGATCGACGTCGTCGGCGGGCTCGTCCTCGCGGCGTTCTCCGTCGTCATGGCCGAGCGTCTCGTCGACCAGGGGGTGCCGACGCGACTTCGGGCCAGGCTCGCCGGTATCTGGGAGGCGGCGACCGCCCGACTGACCGATCGATCCTGACAACCTGCAGGTTGGTTCGGCCGATCGATCCCGCCACGAGCCAACACAATACTGTTATATCACCACCTGCGAAGTGCAACTACTGACCGAAATGACCGAGAGACGACCCGCCCGGAACGACGGCGGGCAACTCAGCCGACGAGCGCTGCTGGCGACGACGGGTGGACTGACGGTCACGACTAGTGGCTGCGTTCGCCAGGTCCGTAGCACCGTCAACCGGGACGATCTCGACCACTTGTCGCTCACGATCACGACCGTCCCCGCCGACGGGGACCGGGAGAGCATCAGGCTCGCACGGGAACTCGCCGCCGTGCTCGAGACCGTCGGCATCGACGTTTCGATCGAGATGCGATCGAACGAGGAGTTCCTCCGGGCGATCCTGGTCAACCACGAGTTCGACGTCTACGTCGGCAACCACCCCGGCGGCACCGACCCCGACTTTCTCTACGAGGCGCTTCACTCGGTGTACGCCGACGAGTCCGGCTGGCAGAACCCGTTCGGGTACGCGAACCTCCGCGTCGACGACCTGCTCGAGGCCCAGCGGACGGTCGCCGCGGACGAGCGGAGGGACGCGGTGACGGACCTGCTCGAAGCGGTCGCCCGCGAACAGCCGTTCGTCCCGATCTGCATCCCCGAGGAACACCGTCTCGTCCGGACCGATCGGTTCGACGGCTGGAACGAGGGCCACCTTGCAAGGGGACGCAGCTATCTCGGCCTTGATCCGGAACCGGACGTGGACCGGCTTCGGGCCGTCCACACCGACGCCCGCCTCTCGCAGAACGCGAACCCGCTCATGGCCGCATACCGCGAGCGGGATCCGTTCACCGACCTGCTGTACGACTCGCTGGCAACAGACCGCGACGGCGACCTGATCCCGTGGCTGGCCGACGCCTGGGAGTGGGACGACGGGACGCTCACAGTGACGCTTCGGGACGACTGTCGGTTCCACGACGGCGCGTCGCTGACCGCTGAAGACGTGGCGTTCACCTACCGGTTCCTCGAGGACACCGCCCTTGGCGAGCGCGAGACGCCGGCCCCATCGCCGCGGTATCGCGGCCTCGTCAGCGCTGTCGACGCGGTCGAGGTCGTGGAATCGTCCCGACTCGAGTTCTCCGTCGCGACCAACCGGTCCGTCGCCGAACGCGTACTGACCGTCCCGATCCTGCCGAAACACGTCTGGGAGCCCCGATCGGCCGCGGCGGACGTTCCCGGCGTCCGGACCGCAGAGGGGACGACCGAGGCCGTCGTCACGGACAACTGGCCGCCGATCGGGAGCGGCCCGTTCCAGTTCGACACCCGCGCCGAGCGCGACTTCGTGACCCTGGCGCGGTTCGACGACCACTTCACGCGTCGGGCGGACGTCGCGTTGCCCGAACCGACCGTCGAGACGCTACGGATCCAGATCGATCCCCGCAGCACGTCGGCGATCGAACTCGTCCAGACCGACGCGGCGGACGTCACGAGCACCACACTCGAAACGTACGTCCTCGACGACGTCACCGATACCGAGGACACCCGATTGCTCGAGTCGCCGTCCTGGTCCGTCTATCTCCTCGGGTTCAACGCGCGCAAGGCGCCGTTCTCCAACCCGCAATTCCGGCGCGTCGTCGCGTCGCTGATCGACAAGGCGTGGCTCGTCGACGAGGTGTTCGACGGCTACGCCGCGCCGACCGCGACCCCGGTGACCGACGAGTGGACGCCCGATTCCCTCGCGTGGGACGGCGAGGATCCAGAGACGCCGTTTCTCGGGTCCGAGGGGGAGGTCGACGTCGCCGCGGCGCGATCGGCCTTCGAGGAGGCGGGCTTCAGGTACGACGCGGACAACCAACTCCGGGTGAGACACTGATGCTTACGCAGGTACTCACGCGGCTCGCCGTGGTCGTGACAGCGATGATCGTCATCGGGGTCGCCGTCATCGTCGGCCGCTATCGACTCCGCGCTACCCGCACGGAGTGGCCGGATCGGGTTCGAGCGGCCGTGCCGGTCACGCTCGTCCTCGCGCTCGTCTTGTTGTTCAACAGCGTCGCGAGACGCGTCGTCCCCGAACTCTCGTGGATGATCGGGTGGAACGCGACCTGGACCATCTACGACATCGAGGGCCAGTTCATCCCGTGGCTGCAGTCGTACGCCTCGCCGTCCGTGACGGCCTTCTTTTCGTTCACGTACATCTACGGCTACGTCTTCCTGCTCGTCTTTCCGGTGGTCGCGTACTTCGCACTCTCGAACACCAGGCCCCTCCGGGAACTGCTGGCGGCCTACACGCTCAACTACGCGATCGGTCTCCTGCTGTACACGTTCGTCATCGCCTACGGGCCACGGAACATGATGCCCGAACTCGTCCAGGCGCTGCTGTACGACACCTACCCCGAGTACCAGCACCTCACGCGACAGGTCAACCGCAACACGAACGTCTTTCCGTCGCTCCACACGTCGCTGTCGGCGACGGTCGCGTTCCTCGCGTACCGAACGCGAGCCATCTACCCGAAGTGGGCCGTCGTCGCGATCGCGCTCGGGATCTGTATCGCCATCTCGACGATGTACCTCGGCATCCACTGGGCGACCGACGTCGTCGCGGGGATCGGACTGGCCTACCTCAGCGTCGACGCCGCGGGCTTCCTCGTGGGGCGGTGGTCGCTGTCCGAGCGCGTCGACGTCGAGAACTGGGTCGCGGTGCTTCGGCGGGGTTGAACCGCCAGGGTGGCGATCGGCCGCGATCGCCGAACGCGTCGCTGGAAACCGGGGAGAACTGGAAAACGGGACGGCCTTACTGGTCCTCGAGCGCGTCGGCGATGCGCTTGAGGGCGCGGGTCTGGTCGCGCATCTCGTCGCGGAGTTGACGGACCTCGCGGACGAGTTCCTCGTTGCCGCTCTCCTCCTGTCCGCGGCCGCCGGGGCCGCCGCCCATGCCGCCGGGGCCGCCGCCCATCATGCCGCCCATCATCTGGGCGAACGGGTTGCCGCCGCCGCCCATGCCGGGCCCGCCACCGCCGCCGAACGGGCTCTCCGGCGGTTCGCCCTCGCCTTCGCCCTCCTCGGCGCGCTTCTCGCGGATCTCTTCGACTCGCTCTCGGAAGGATTTCTCCTCGCCCTCTCCGTCGTCCGCTTCGCCGTTGGCTTCGCTGTCGTCCGTCATACCTCCGGGTTCTTCTCGGCCGGGGAAAAGGGTTGCCATGTCTCGAGTCGATTCCGCGAGCGGCCGATCGACGGGCTAGCCGAACGATCCCAGCGACGACTGAAGCCGCCGATCCGTCGCTCCGTCCTCGAGTTCGTAGCCCACGAGATCCCGCATGTCCACCGCGTAGGTCGTGCCGGTCCGCTCGAGCACGAGGAGGCGTCCCTTCACGCCGACGACCGTCCCCGCCGCCATCGTCTCCCGGACCGGCCGGGTGTCGCAGTCGATCCCGTAGTCGAACGCGTACTCATCGATGACGTCGAACTCGGAGAGGGCGTCGCGCCAGGCGTCCTCGTCGACCGTACTCGCGAGGGACGCGATTTTCGCGTCGGTCCGGACCCGATCGACGAGCCGGGTGGCGATCTCGGCCTCGATCTCTCGGGCGACGCGGCCGTTCGAGACGGTGTGAACGTGGGCCGCTCGATCGGCCCCCTGCTCGCGCAGGCGGGTCTCGAGTCGCCGGTGCTTGGTGACGCCGACCTTGAACGTGTCCGGCGCGAACGCCGCGACGTAGACCGCGTGCTCCTCGTAGCAGTCCATCTCGTCTTTCAGGCAGGTGCCCGTACAGCGGGCGCACACCCACGTGCTGGTGTGATAGTCGCAGTAGGGCGTGGCGGGGCGGTCACAGGAGACGTGTCCGTCGCCGTCGACGACGCCGGCGCAGTGGCGCGATCCCAGCGTGTACGAGAGGGTCGTCCCCGGATCGAGCGGGCGGCGGTCGACGGTCTCGCCGTCGCTCACGAGCACCGCGGCCCCCCTGGCGCTCGGTTCGTAGCCGACCAGTTGCACGACTGCGGGTAGGATCCCCCACCTGAAATACTGTGCGTTCTCCGGCGTCACGGATCGACGAGTGCGATCCGAGACCCGACGAGTCCGATGGTACTGCCCGTCTCGTCGATCACGGTCCCGGACCGGGGCGATTTTTACGTCCCACGGGCGAAGAATTATAACCGGCGGCGACAATGCCCGCGCATGGAACTGGAGGGCGACCTCGACGTGCAGGTATCGGCGGACGCAGAAGACGGGACGGTCGCGTTCACGTTTTCGGTCACCAACGCCGGCGCGGACCCGGTCGAGCTGCAGTTTTCTGACGCCCGCAGGGCCGACTTCGCGGTCCGGGCCGACGGGCAGGAGGTCTGGCGGTTCACCGACGGCCGCATGTTCGCACAGGTCCTCGGATCGGACCGGCTCGCACCGGACGAAACGGCGACCTACGACGGCGAGTGGACCGATCCCCGGCCCGGTACCTACACCGCTGTTGCCGAACTCGAAGCACAGAACGCAACCTGCAAAGCGCAGACCGAGTTCACGGTCTGACCGCTCTCACGACTCCTCCTGTGTCCGCTGTCTCCGGACGCTGAATCGGCCGAGTACAAACTATTCGCCCGTTTTGAATCGAGTTGTTCTATTCCTAAATTATATACGCGGATTCGTTGGCCGTTCTACAGGATGCAACGATCGAAACCCCAGTCGTCGGCTCTCGCGGCGCTCGACACGGCACGGTTGAAACTCGTGTTCGTCTCCCTCGACGCGAACGGCGCGACCTCGACCTGTCGAAACTCGCGCTGTTGCCGATCATCGACGCACTGTCGCGAACGGGCCTCGTGGCACGAACGGAGGACGGCTATGGACGAACCTGATCGCGGAACGGGACTCCGGCGGGCGAACCGAACCGTCGATCGCGATCGAGCGGGCCGCGGAGGCGCGATCGACGATGACTGACCCGACGCTCTCCGATCGAGCCTGTCTCGTGACCGGCGGATCGCGAGGCATCGGCCGCGCGATCGCGATCGAACTGGGCCGGCGGGGCGCGGACGTCGTCGTCAACTATCGGTCCTCGGAGGCGGCCGCTCACGAGGTCGCCGACCGGATCGACGAGGCCGACGGCGACGGGCGGGGCTACCCCGCACAGGCTGACGTCGCCGACTTCGATGCGGTCGAGGAGATGCGGACCGGGGTCCGCGAGGCGGTCGGCGACCTGGACGTCGTCGTCACCAACGCGGGGATCAACGTCGATCGGACGTTCGACGACATGACCGTCGAGGACTGGCGCCGCGTCGTCGACGTCTCGCTCCACGGCGCGTTCAACACCACGAAGGTCTTCTACGACGACGTCCGATCGGCCGACGAAGGGCGACTGATCACCGTTTCGAGCGTGATCGGCAAACAGGGCAACGTCGGACAGGCGAACTACGCGGCCGCCAAGAGCGGCCTGTTCGGCTTCACGCGATCGCTCGCGCTGGAACTCGCGGAGTGGGGATCGACCGCCAACTGCGTCGCGCCGGGATTCACCCGGACGTCGATGGTCGAGGCGATTCCCGAGGAGATCAAAGAACGGATCCGATCGGACGTCCCGCTCGAGCGGTTCGCCGAACCCGAGGAGATCGCCGGTCTCGTCCGGTACCTCGCGAGCCGGGAGTCGTCGTACATCACGGGCGAAGTGATCGACATCAACGGCGGTGTCGATCTATAGTAGCCACTGACAGTCAGTGCCCACTCGATCGCACGACGACTGACCGATCGATGTGGAAACAGTGTCAGTGGCTACTATAGCGGCGACGCGGGCCGCCAGCGAAGTCACTAAACCGTCCCCATCCTAACGCCCGCCTATGCAAGCGCTGGTCATCGCGGCGCACGGCTCGCACCTGAACCCGGACGCCTCGGACCCGACGTACGCCCACGCGGACGCGGTCCGCGAGACGGGCGCGTTCGACGAGGTCCGGGAGGCGTTCTGGAAGGAAGAACCCCACTTCCGCGAGGTGATCCGGACCCTCGAGTCCGACGAGGTGTTCGTCGTCCCGCTGTTTATCAGCGAGGGCTACTTCACCGAGCAGGTCATTCCCCGCGAACTCCGACTCGAGGAGTGGGACCCGGACCTGTGGGACTCGGACGGTACCGACGCCTCGCAGGTCACGCTCGAGGCGACGGACGTCGACAAGACGATCCACTACTGCGGCCCGACCGGGACCCACGACGCGATGACGGACGTCATCGTCCAGCGGGCCGAGAGCGTGACGGGCGATCCGGACGTCGGCGAGGGGGTCGGACTCGCCGTCGTCGGCCACGGTACCGAGCGGAACGAAAACTCCGCGAAGGCGATCGAGTACCACACCGAACGGATCCGCGATCGCGATCGCTTCGACGAGGTGAAGGCCCTGTTCATGGACGAGGAGCCGGAGGTCGACGACGTCACCGACTACTTCGAGAGCGACGACGTGGTCGTCGTCCCGCTGTTCGTCGCGGACGGCTACCACACCCAGGAAGACATCCCCGAAGACATGGGCCTGACCGAGGACTACCGACTGGGCTGGGAGGTCCCCGCCGACGTCGACGGTCACCGGATCTGGTACGCCGGCGCCGTCGGCACGGAGCAACTGATGGCCGAGGTCATCCTCGAACGGGCCGCTGACGCCGGTGCCGACGTCGGCGACGCCCGCGACCTGATCCAGGACGCCGCGAGCGTCGCCGGTCCGGACGGCGATCGAGATCCGAACGCCGGCGCAGAGGCGGGGGACTGACCGTGACCGTGGCGACGGCCGACTTCGACGGACTCCGTGAAACCGTCGAGGCGGAGGGCGCGATCGCGTTCGACGGTCTCCACCTCGAACGAGGCGACGAGGGGTACGTCCTCGAGACACCCGACGGCGACTGGCGCGGACTCGACGAGGAAGGTCTTCGCGACGCCCTCGAGACGGTCGAGGAGTACGTGACGAACTGGCGGTACTGGCAGGAGACGGTCGGCGGCGAGGAGACGGCCCGTCGGGCGTTCCTCCGGTGGTGCGAGCGGGCCCCGATCGCCGCCGTCGAGGACGACGACACGGTCGGGAGCGGCGACCACCCTCACGCGCCCGACGACGTCGAGACGCGTCCCGTTCCGGAGCGGTACGAGTTGCTCCGGGACGGCCTCGATCGCGAGTGGGGCGAACTCTGCGTGACGGCCCGTCTCGTCGAGAGCGACGCGGGCGAGGAACCCGCCGGCGAACGCGTCTACGACCTCTGGCACGTCGACGACGCCGACACCGACCTCGGGGCCCTCGAGGTGTACGACGATCCGCGGGACGCCCGCGAGATCGCGACCGCCGACGCCGACGATCGGTACCGGCCGCTGAAGACCGCTCCGACGCTGGTCTCGGGGTGGGCCTTTACCGGCCTCTCGGGCGGAGAACTGGTGGAGACGATCGAGTTCTTCTATCCGGCCACGATCGCCAACTGGCACCGCGAACTGCGGGGGGAACTCGACGTCGACCACTGGCTCGAGACCGCCGAGCGCCAGAGCGGCATCTACGACGTCATCGACGAACTCCCACGGGAGGCCGTCGACTGGATGGCCGAGGCCTGTTGCGTCGATTCGCAGTGCCTCCGCCGGCGGGAGTGGGAGTACGAGGCGGGCGACGAACTGGACTCCGACGGTGGTGACGGCCCGTTCCCCTGCCGGGAACCCTGCTCGCTCGTCGTCGCCGCCGCCCGCAAGTGGACCGTCCTCGAGTCCGAAACGGAACGGACCTACGAACTCGAGTTGACCCCGAGCGAACTGAACCAGCTGACGGAACTGATCGACGCCGTCGCGGAGGGACGCACCGACGAGATCCGCGAGGCGGACGTCTACGACGGTGCCAACCGGTATCGCGCGCGCTATCTCCGGGCGAAGCGCTTCGACGAGGAGGGCTCACTCGCGGCTCGCGAGGTCGACGAGTAGCCGCGATCGGCTAGCGCAACAGGAGGCCGAGCCCCACGCCGACCCCGCCGACGACGATCGCGAGGCCGCCGAACGCGACGGGACCGCCGATCGACGCCGCCGTCGCGGTCGCGATCGCGATCGCGACGAGGCCGAGCGCGACGACCGCGATCGTCCCCAGTTCGATGTCGATCAGCGCCGAGACGCCGGTCACCGCGCGTTCGATCGGCGTCGGCTCCGGGTCCGAGCGGGTCGGGTCGGCGAGCGAGTCGTCGACGTCGACCTGTGGTGGGCCGGGCGTGATGATGACGTCGATCGAAACCGATTCGGCGCCGTAGCCGCCGACGATCTCGAGCGTTCCCCTGACCGGATCGTCGATGTCGTCGACGTCGACGTTGATCGGGACGGGCGTGACGTCGTCCGGTTCGACGTAGTAGTTCGACTGCGGGATCGACGCGATGCGATCGAGGCGCTCGTCCAGCCGACAGTGGACGTGAGCCGGCGTCTCGTGGCCGTGGAGCACGAGTTCGATCGGTTCGCAGGTCTCGACGGAATCCACGTCAGTCTCCAGGACGGCGTCGGTGGACCCGCGATTGACGTGAATGGTGACGTCGAGGGGAGACACGATCGATCAGGCCGGGGTTTCTTCGCGCATGTCCGGCGGCAGCAGGTTCGGAATGCCGTCGTCGATCGGGTAGCGCTCGCCGCACTCGGTGCAGACGAGGTCACCCGCGACGACTTCGTCGTCGTCGTATTCGGCGTCTTCGAGTTCCAGGTCGTGTTTGTCTAGTGGACAACAGAGGATCTCCAGCAACGACTCGTTCATGGTATACAGCATTTCCGCCGTCAGCAAAAGGTTTCGGGATCGGACGGAGAGTATCGCGCGGTGAAGGCCCGGGAACGACGTCGTTACTCGTACGGGTTCTCGAGGACGATCGTCTCTCCGCGACCGGGGCCGACGCCGACCGCGTAGATCGGGGTGTCCAGTTCGTCGGCGATGTACTCGAGGTAGGTCCGGGCGTTCTCGGGGAGTGCCTCGTAGCCCTCCTCGGCGACCGCACCCCAGTCGACGTCCGGCCAGCCGTCGAACGTCCGGAACGTGGCCTCACAGCGACTCCACTTCTCGGTCGTCGGTGGCATGGTGAAGGTTTCCTCGCCGTCGAACTCGTAGCTGTGACCGACCTTGACCTCGTCGAGACCGGCGAGGACGTCGACGTGGTTGACCGCGAGACCGGTGAAGCCGTTCGCGCGGGCGGCGTGGCGGAGCATCGGCATGTCGAGCCAGCCGACGCGGCGAGGACGGCCCGTCACGGTCCCGTACTCGCCACCCTCGTCGCGGATGTAGGTCGCCAGTTCCTCCTCGTCCTCGCCCGCGCCCGATTCCGAATCGTACTCCGGCGTCTGGCCGTCGACGCCGCCCAGTTCCGTCGGGAGCGGGCCGGTGCCGACCCGCGAGAGGTAGGCCTTGACGATACCGATGACCTCGCCCTGGCCGACGACGGTCGGCCCGAGTCCCGTCCCGACGGCCGCGCCGCCAGCGGTCGGGTTCGAGGACGTGACGTAGGGGTAGACCCCGTGGTCGATGTCGAGCGACGTCCCCTGTGCGCCTTCGAGCATCACGTTGTCGCCGGCGTCGACGCGCTCCTGAAGGAACGAGCCACAGTCTACGGTCATCTCTTCCTCGGCGAGGCGCTCGCCGTACTCGCGGTAGGTCTCATAGAGATGGTCGACATCGAACTCCGGGCCGGTCTCTTTGTCGAAGACGTCCTCGGCGAGGGCCCGCTTCTGCGGAACGACGTACTCGAGTCGCTCCCGGAGCACGTCGGGGTCGAGGAGATCGCCGACGCGAACGCCGCGGCGGCCGGCCTTGTCCTCGTAGGTCGGTCCGATACCGCGCTTGGTCGTCCCGGCCGCGAGGTCCTCCTTCTCGTCTTCCTCGATGCCGTCGAGCAGTCGGTGATACGGGAGAATAACGTGTGCGCGTTCGGCCACGCGAACGTCGGGGTCGAGCCCCCGTTCGCGGAGCGTGTCGATCTCGTCGAACAGCGTCTCGGGATTGACGACACAGCCGTTACCGAGCACGCCGACCTTTCCCCGGACGGCGCCCGACGGAACGAGCGATAGCTTGTACTTCTCGCCGTCGTGAACGACGGTATGGCCAGCGTTGTCGCCGCCCTGGTAGCGAGCGACGACGTCGGCGACGTCGCCGTACAGATCGACGACTCCGCCCTTGCCTTCGTCGCCGAGTTGGGACCCGACGATTGTGACGGTCATAACAGCGGCGGATTCTTGCCGGGCCGATAAACAGATTACGGTATTGCCGGGTAGCTCGATCGAGAATATACACGGACGTGAATACCCCCTCGCGACTCCAGCGCGCGCACCAGGTCCGCCCTCGCCGATCGCCCCCCGCCAACCCGTTACCGGGAACGGAAGCGTTAACTACTGACAGGAACGACCCTCGAGTTGAGAGTGGTCCTCTCAGTTGTCGAGAGTAACTTTTAAAGGGCCCAAAGACAAGTTAACAAATGCCATGATAGACCGACTTGAGAAGGAAGTCGATATGTTGGAACGGCACCTGCAGGTCCTGAAGATGGTTATCGAGAACGAACCGATCGGGATCGTCAAGATGTCGAACGAGACGGGTTACCCGCACCACAAGGTTCGCTACTCCCTCCGCGTCCTCGAAGAGGAAAACCTCATCGAGCCCTCCAGCCAGGGTGCGATCAAGACCGAGCGCACCGCGGAATTCGTCGACGAACTCGACGGCAAACTCGACGACATCGTCGACAAGCTCGAGGGGATGAAGATCGAAGACGTCGCAGAGATCGAAGGCTAACGGGTCGTTCCTCTACAGTTCCGGAACGTTCATGTGGAATCCCTCGGACCGGGACTCCACCAGGCACAGGTGGTAGCCCGCTTTTCGCGAGAGATTGACGTAGCTCAGTTTCGAGCCGCGGCTGAGGAATCCGCCACTCGTCGCCTGTTCCGCGACCTCTAGCGCCCCGGGTTCGAAGTAACTGGACGTGACGACGATCGCGGCCGCGAGATCCGGATAGTTCACCTTCACCGCTGACGCGGCCTCTTCCATCTCCGCGAGCATGCCCTCGGTCGCCGGACTCCGCGAATCGTTGAGGTTCGCGACCACGAGCGGGTTCCCCATCTTGTCGTAAGCGACGACGTCGAACGTCACCTGGTCGGGAACCTCCTCGGTGTCGTCGTCTTCGAGCGAGATCGACGCGTGGAGCTCGGCCCGATCGATCCGTGGGATGGCGTCGTACAGGTCACCCATTCCGTCGGCGTGGCCGGTGTCCCTGATTTCGAAGAGCACCATCTCCGTGAGCCAGTCGACGAACCGGTACTCCATCGTCGAGGCGAGAAACTCCTCGTAGGGCTGTCCGGCGACGGCGACGTCCGCCGCGTCGAACCCGGTGTGGTGTTCGAGCCGCAGGTTCCCGGCCACCTCGTCGCGATCCGCTTCGCCGCCGTGAGCCCGCTCGAGCGTCGGCTGGCTCTTCGAGGCGTACCTGACGAAGAGGTTCGTCTCCGTGAGCGCCCGCTGGGGCTGCAGTTCCGTCCGGGCCTCGACGGCGGTCCCGGCTGGTTCGCTCGCCGACCCGGCCGCGTTCCGTGCCCGATCGAGTTCGGTCTCGAGTTCGTCGATCCGCGACCGCAGTCGCTCGACGGTCGAGACCAGTTCCTGGTTCTTCGATCGGAGCTGATCGCGCTCGGTCTGGAGTTCCTTGGCTTTCTCCCGGAGCGCGTCGCGTTGCTCCTCGTACTGCTGTAGGCGCTCGGTCAACGCCGCGATCCGTTCCTGGGCCTCCGACTGGGTCCGGTCCGTAGCGTCCCCGCCGGCCGACGGCTGCTCGGATCGACCCTGCGTCGCGGCCGCCGTCGCCGTCTCGCTTCCGGCCCCTCGATCGGGACCGGTGGCCCCCGAACTGGCCTGCTGGGACTCGTCGGGATTGCCGGCCGACTGTGCTTCGGACCTCGGCGAGGCGGGCGTGTCGCTGTTGTCCGGATCGATCGACGGAATGCTCCGGGCCTCGCGCCACTGCTCTTCCTCCTGGAATCGCTCCTCGAGGTCGTCCTCCTCGGTCGCCGGCGCCGACGAAGCGCCTGCCGCGTCGGTGTCGTCGCCCGCCGACTCGTCGGACTCGTCTGCGACCCAGGAGATGTCGTTTCGATCGAGTTCCTCGGCGGCGGCCTCGACCTCAGCCAGATCGGGACTGGCCGTCGAGTCATCGGTATCGGTCGACGCCGTCCCGAACCCCTCGGTCGTGGTCCCGGGTTCGACGTTGTCGATCTCGGCTTCGACTTCGGCTTCGTCGATCGGCAACCCGGACGCCGCCTCGTCGTGTTCGTCGTCGGTCGCCTCGTCGACACCCGGGATGCCGACGGACGAGTCGAGGCCGTGGTCGTCCGCGGGGCCGGACTCGGCGCTCTGCGTCGACTCCGGTTCGGCGTCGGTAATCCCGGCAGACGTCGGTTCCGTTTCCGTCTCCTCCGTCGTGGTGATCCCGGCCGGATCGTCGGTGAGGTCGATATCCGACATCAGCGACGACGAATCCGCGGTGGCGTCGTCTTCGGTCGCGTCGGCCGTCGACCCGTCGAGGTCGCCGACGTCGATCGCGTCGATCGCCGACGTCGTGTCGTCGATTGCGGACGTGTCGTCGGTCGACCCGGACGCGTCGCCGGGGCCGCCGGTATCGGCCGCGGTGGTCGTCGTGCCACCCCCAGTGTCGGTCGCGTCACGGCCGGTGTCGGTCGCGGCAGCCGAGTCGGTGCCGCCGGTACCCGGGACGTCGACGACCTCGATGTCGACGGTGGTCACCTCGTAGATGCCGACCTCGTCGTCGGCGCGTTCGAAGGCCTCGTCCCCCGTGATCAGCCGTTCGGCGTTGCCGATGTAGGCGGCGGCCATCCGGCGGCCTCCGTAGTAGACGGCGTAGTAGTCGCCGCTGAGCACGTTTTCGCTCAGTTCGACGTAGCCGGTGAACGATCCGTCCTGGAGGGTGCGATCGACCTCCCGGAGCGGCGTCTCGTTGGTGTAGTACTTCGCTCTCGTCTCGCCGCCGCGTTCCTCCATCGCAGAGAGCAGTGGAAGCGACGGGTGCGGTGCGTCGTAGCGGGTTCCCGAGGCGTTCTCGAAGTCCTCGATGTCGCCGTCGACGACACCGACGATACGGCCGTTGAGCATGAACAGCCACGTTCTGCCCGCGGTCACGGCACCCGAGAAGTCCGCTGCAGCGAGATCAGAGAGACCGTCGTAGCCGCCGCTGAACGAACGCGAGTCCCACCGTTCGACGCGCTCTTGCGTGCGCGAGTCCATACGCCAACAAGCGGGAACCGCACCAAATACGTTTCGCCTAGATATCCCGTTCGCCGACCATTCCGGGTCGCCTATATTTTCGATTCCGCGTCCTCGGCGAGTTCCTTCATCCGCTTGCCGATCCGGCCCGCGCTCGAGAACTCGTCCTCGCTCATCGCCTTCGCCAGCGCGTTGCCGAGCACGAAGACGGCGTGTTTGTGTTCACTCTTCGACTTGTGAACGTGCGAGGGATCGACGTCGAGCTCCCGGTAGGGGTCGAACAGCTCTTCGTCGACCTCCTCGCGCTCGGAGAAGTACTCCATGATCACGACGAGTTCTTCGTGGAGCTCGAGGAGTTCGTCTTTATGCATGGACGCGTATAGGGAGGGTTTCGGTTTAAGCGTTGTGTGCCGATCGATCGCAAAGCCCGTATCACCCGCTCAGCGCGTCGGTATCCGACCACGCGGGACCGCCGACGGGCGATCGACCGCGACCACGAGGATCCAGCCGCCGAACGCGAGCGCGGCGACGAACTCTGGGACGGCGAACCACGCCCACGGATCGGCCGCGCCGGCGCGATACAGCAACCACCCGAGCCACGCGATCGGGTGGGCGATCCCGAGCCAGATAGAGACGAGTCCGCCCCGCCGATCGTCCGCGAGGACCTGCCCCGTTCCGTAGATCCACTGGGCGATCGGAGCCACGCCGAAGAACGTCAGCGCCGCCAGGAAGTGGCGTTCGGTCTCGAGGTAGACCGCCGTGTGATCGAGAAAGAAGACGCCGACGCCGATCAGACCGGCGACCGCGACGACGAGCAGGGCGACGCCGACGCGCTCGAAGACGCCGCGGCTGGTCCGCCAGAGGCGCCACGCGAACGGCAGGCCGAGCAGTCCGCCGACGATCAACCCGCCGTTGAACAGCGCGAACGTCTCCGCACCGTACCGGCCCATGTCCGAGAGCGCCCGGCCGCGCCACGTGAACGTCTCCGGCGACGCGACGATGGTCGCGAGGACGACCGCCCCCAGGGCGACGATCGGTGCCGCGATCCCACACCGCGTCGCGATCCGCTCCCAGTCCCTGTCGCTCATCGGCCCGGACTCGTCGGGGACGGATCAAGAATCTACTCGTTCAGAAACGGCAACCGGTCGGGAACTCGATACTGGCGGTGAGAACTGTCGACCGAATCCGCACTCAGTCGGCCGCGACCGATGGGGCCCTGTTGCGCTGGCCCGCGGGGAACCACGCGAGTTCGTGATCCGCGGTGACGCGAACCCGGACCCGTTCGTCGAGGTCGATCCGATCGGAGTGGTTGTGCATGCACTCGATCGTCTCGCCGGTATCGAGTTCGACCCGGTAGAGGACGGTCGGGCCGAGATACCGGCGGTAGACGACGGTTCCGTCCGCCTCCTCGTCCGCCTCGTCGGCGGGGTAGGCCGTCACGTCGTCGGGCCGAACCAGGAGGTCGATGTCGGTGCCGTCGTACTCCTGGGCGAGACCGTTGACGTTGTCCCGGAGGACCCGACCGAGCGCGGTGTCGACGTGGTCGCCCTCGACCGCGCCGGAGAGGAAACTCGCGTGGCCCAGAAAACCCGCGACGAACCGGGACTCCGGCTGCTGGAACACTTGTTCCGGCGTGTCGACCTGTTCGATCCGGCCGTCGTTCATCACGGCGACACGATCGGAGATCGACAGCGCCTCCTCCTGGTCGTGCGTGACGGAGATCGCGGTGACGCCCGCCTCCTTGATGATCCGGCGGACTTCCTCGCGCATCTCGACGCGCAGGTCGACGTCCAGGTTCGAGAACGGTTCGTCGAGCAGGAGCATCTCCGGTTCCGGCGCGAGCGATCGGGCGAGGGCGATCCGCTGTTGCTGACCGCCGGAGAGTTCGCCGGGGTAGTCCTCGCCGTGGTCGGCGAGGCCGACGAGGTCGAGGAGGCCGTCGACGCGGTCGTCGCGCGCGGACTCGTCCCAGTTCTGGAGTCCGAACGCGACGTTCTCGCGGGCGGTGAGGTGAGGGAAGAGCGCGAACTCCTGGAATACGACGCCGACGCCGCGGTCCTCGGGCGGGACGAACCGCCCGTTCCCCGCGACGGAATCGTTCTGGAGTCGAATCCGGCCGGCATCGGGTTCCTCGAGGCCGGCGATGAGGCGGAGCGTCGTGGTCTTGCCGCACCCGGAGGGGCCGAGCAGGGTGAGAATCTCGCCGTCCCGGACGGACAGGGAGAGGTCCGAGATGACGGCCTCGCTCCCGTACCGTTTGGCGACGTCGTCCAGTTCGAGAACCGCGTCGTCCGCCGTGGACGTCGCTTTCGTGGGTTCTGGAGACGTTTCGTCGGCCACCGTCGTGAGCAGTTGTCCGTTCGCCATTCTCGACTCCCCGGCGTCAGCCGGCGCACATTCGATTTAGGCGTCCCTAAAACACTTATATTTGCCGGTTGGCTCCTGCCCGCCGGGAGCTACTGGGGCGGCTACAGTTCGACGCCGCCCGGGATGAGACTGTGCTGGCGCAGGAGGTTGCCATCGTCGTCGTAGACGAGGAACATCTTCTTGTCGAAGGTGACGAACGGGTCGCCGTCCAGCGTGATCTCGACCTCGTACCGTCCCTCGTCTTCCGTCGCCTCTTCGCCGTAGCCGCGGGCCGCCCGGATGAACCGAAGCACGTCCTCGGCCTCCTCGTTCAGTTCGAGCACGTACTCGCCGGTGATCCGGTTGGTCACGCTCACTACTCCCGCAGTGTCGTTCCCGAGCGGTTCCTGCAGGCGAAGGGCTGCGTCGGTTTCGGCAGCGTCGAGAACGTCTCCGTCGGGACCAGTAAGGCGCTCGCGAAGTTCCGTCGCTGGGCCGGTGAAATCGATCGATACCGCGGGCTTCTTCGGTTCGCCGTCGGTTTCGACCCAGTCGACATTGCTGACGTCTAACGTGAAATGCTCGCGCCTCATTCCGTACCAGTTGGTTCGCACTCCCGCCGTATGAACGTAACGCACGACGAACCGGCGCCGATCGGATCCGACTGCCGACACGATGGTCCCGCCGGTCGGCCGCCGATCGCCGGCCAGTCGAGGTCCAGCGCCCTCGAGATCGGGACGAACCACGCGATCGTCCTCGTCGGTCTCTCGATCCTCTTGTTCGCCGTCTCCGTGTGATACGGACTTGCCGTGCGTCAGTCTCGGCGCAACCGCAACCGAGTCGCGATTGCGCCGCTACAGCAGTACAGGTGTCCGTCAGAGAGATCGATCGCGAACGCTTTTTGCACCCGCCACCCGGAGTACGGACCGATGGACCGTCGGGCGGCCGTCCGCGACACGTACGACCGAATCGCGAGCCACTTCGCCGCAACGCGGGAGTACGCCTGGCCCGAGGTCGAGGCCTTCGTGGCTGACTCGGTCGACGAGAGCGACGCCGTCGGACTGGATCTCGGCTGCGGAAACTGCCGGCACGCGGAGTTGCTCGCCGACGCCGGTCTCGATCGCGTCGTCGGCCTCGACGTCAGTCGCGGCCTGCTGGAGACGGGGCGCGAGCGGGCCGCCGATCGCGAGTTCGACGTCGCGCTCTGCCAGGGCGACGCCGCGACGCTCCCGATCGCCGACGGCAGCGTCGACGCAGCCGTCTACGTCGCGACGCTTCACCACCTGCCCACGGCCGACGCGCGCCGGGCGAGCCTCGACGAACTCGCACGCGTGCTCGCTCCAGGCGGGCGCGCCCTCGTCAGCGCGTGGTCGACCGCCCACGATCGGTTCGACGAGACCGAGGGGTTCGACACCACGGTCGAGTGGACCCTCCCCGGGGGCGAGACGGTCGATCGGTTCTACCACATCTACGCCCCAGACGAGTTCGAGCGCGATCTCGCGGCGAGCGACCTCGACGTCGTCGAGTGGGAGATCTCGAGCGGGAACTGTTACGCGGTCGTGACTGCCGCCGAGCGCTGATCCAGACCGCCCGTCGCGATCGGGTTTCGAGCGGCCGTTCGGCTCGGTCCCGAGCGATCGCGATCGGTCGAATCGCCCGCCGGAACTCGATCGGAAAAGCAAGAGCCTTATTGGTCGAGCGAAAAGCGGGAGATGCGCGCGGATGGTCTAGTGGTAGGACCTGAGCCTTCCAAGCTCATGGCCCGGGTTCAAATCCCGGTCCGCGCACTCCACAGCCCTTCTCTCGTTGGTTTTCCGGGTTTCCAGAAATGACCCGACTATGCCAATCCAAGCTCACAACGTGGGTACTCGAACAGTATCGTTCCGCCGTCATGCGATTATAAAAAGTATCAGGCTTACTAGAGCTAGCAGAGCCGAATCCACGGCTCTCCCCCGACTCGAGGTGATGACGTGATGTTGGACCGTGAGAACAAAGTCGAAGATATCGTCGTGGTACCAGAGCCATCGCAACGGTATCTGAACCAGCGCCAGCTCGAGGACTACTACGGCTTCCGCGAAAACCTGATCCGGTGGCTGCTCCACCTCGGGAAGGACCCGGAGAAAGCCGAGGGCTACGCGTACGACACCGTCCGCCAACGCTGCTACAAACTCGACCAGTTCTACCGCTGGCTCTGGAACGAAGAAGACGGCTACAGCCTGACGGTTACCGAGGAACACGCGGACGCGTACACGAAAGAACTGGTCTACGAGGAGAGCAGTCAGACGCATAAAGCAGCGGTCCAGAAATCGATCAAAGCTCTGTTCAAGTACCTGAATCACGAGAAAGGGAAAGACATAGACTGGGAACCCGAGATCAAGTTCACCAACGGCGGCAACACCCACCAGGTCCGCGACTTCCTCACACCGGAGGAACGGAGAAAGATCAAACAGGCCAGCCTCGAGTACGGCTCCATCCCCCACTACAACTCTCTGGATCCGCGCCAGCGCGACAAATGGAAGCAACACTTAGCGCAACGGTTCGAGAAACCGAAACGCGAGATCGGAAAAGAGGAGTGGGAGCGGGCAAATGGCTGGAAATACCCGTCAATCATCTACACCACGATGGACGCCGGCTTCCGACCGATCGAGGTCGGCCGCGCACAAACCAGTTGGCTGGACCTCCAGAACAAGATGCTGCGGATCCCGAAGGACGAGTCGACCAAGAACAAGGACAACTGGCGCGTCGCAATCAGCGAACGCACCGCCCACATCCTCCAGAAATGGCTGAACGAACGCGAGAACCGTGAGAAGTACAGCGGGACGGATACGCTCTGGCTCACCAAGTACGGCAACCCGTATGGAAGCTCATCCCTCAACCGATTGCTCCGGAAGCTGTGTGAGGAAGCCAATATACCGGTCGAAAACCGCGATCTTTCCTGGTATTCGATCCGACACAGTGTTGGAACACAGATGAGCCGTGACCAGGGACCCGCCGCTGTCCAACAACAACTGCGACAGAAAAGCTACGAGATGGCCGTCCGGTACGATCAAGCACCTGTCGATGATCGTCAAGAAACGGTCAACAAGTGGGACTAGACATACCCCCTTCAGAAAACTCAGTGTATAGTATAGTCGCCCGGGTTTTCAAACCCGATTCAAGGCTGATTTCCGGATACAGTGCAACGGACTCAAGGCTGATTCAAACCTGTCTCGAGCCTGAATCGGAATTCCGGCAGGGAGCAGTCAACACTTCTAAGGGGCCGTGTTTAGACGTAGCAACGATCAGCTCTCACGCGTTATGCTCTACGTGCGAAACTGGACCGTGAGGTGCTCACCACCGAGTTCTGTTTGGTCGACAGAACTCATAGCTCGTCCATTCAGAAGCGTCTAAACAAGACCCATCTAAGGTAGGTGGGCTCGAGGTGTCGTCGTACCGCAGGTCTGGCTCCTCCGGAATCGAACACAAATATCATACTTCGGTTCGCCTCCGCTGTTCTAGTCGAGCGGACGGGCCCGCTTCGGTGCATCGAACACACGTTTCTGGCCGTCGATCACGCGTTCGACCATTCCCTCCGGCTTCTCGACTTCGATAAGCCCCAGGTCCTCGAGTTTGGTGAAGCAGTGGTTGACCTCGTGGTTCACCAACTCGGTTGCTCTCGTGATCTTCTCGATGTCATCTCTCCCGTTCTCGATGCATCGGAGAACCTGTCGATCTTTCTCCCGTAGTGCTTCTACTTCCCGTTCTTCAGGTTCGTGGACCGTGAGTTCGTCTGTCGCGACTTCGAGAATGTGGTACTCGGCGTCCTTTAGGTCCTCAAGCCGTGTGAACGGCTCCCCGTCGGCAGTGTAGAAATCGTAGCTCCCGTATTGGTCGCTGTACCGGTCGCCGTTCCGGTTCACCGGGTCCTCGACGATCTGCTGGAGCGTATCAGTGTCTCCTTCCTCGACGACGAAGATGCACTCTCGGTCATCTTCGACTGCCCGCTCGAGGTTCTGGAGGACTTTGGCGGGTTTCGACAGCGTCGCGTGCTCGGCCTCGAGGTTGGCAACGTCACCAGTCGGGAGGTGAACGTGGCCGTCCGGTCTCTCAGCACCCACATCCTGATAGAGCAGATCGACACGGAGACCGCGCTTCTCAAGCCGCTGTTTCGCGGTCGTAAGGAGCGCCCGGTGCTTTTCTCCGCCACTGTTTGTTCCTGGACCGAGAGATGGACTGAGGCTAGTTCCCTGTGTGGGTGGCGTAGCACTCTGGTGTTTGATGTCGTCGACGTGGTCCCTGTTTCCGTCCCACGGTGGGTAGGTGTCGATGATTCTGGCGTTGTCTCGGTTTCCTTTGCCGGGTGTCTGAACGGCCGCCCTGAACCGTCCTAACTCGGCCAGGTTGCCTTTCTCGATTCCCTGGAGCATTCCCGCGATCCGGGTCAGGTCCTCTGAACTGCCCGGGTTGAACGCGATCTTGGTATTGGTGTTGTTGATGACCGCTTTCTGCATTGGTCGCTCTAGCTGGTGGAGGTACTGGGTGGCGAGCCAGCAGCCTAACCGGTACTCTCGGGCTTCGGACAGGATTTTCGCAAAGTTGCTTCCTTCGCCGCTGTAGTTCTGTAACTCGTCGACGAACAGGTAGAACGGTGTCCGCTCATCTATAGGCTGTGTGACACGGCTCTGTGCAGCTGCCCATACCTTGGTGATGACGATCGAGCCGACGAGTTCCGAGACCGTGGCCCCGACCTCTCCCTTCTGGACATCCACCAGGATGAGTTTCTGGCTGTCTATCGCCTCCTGGAAGTCGATGCCTGAACCGTCGGCGTCGATCACCCGTCGGATCGCCGAGTTCATCATGAAGTCGTTGAGCCGGCGCTGTAACGGCTCCATCTCGTACGATGTCATGTCCTCTTTGACCCGGACCAGTTGCTCCCGAACGACCGGGTCCTGGATCTGGTCGATCAGGTCGGTGAGCGTCTCGTGGTTGATGACGCTGCGGTAGACGTCGACCAGTGTGTGCGAGTCGCCGTTTTTGATGTTGAGCTCGAGGTATGCGTGGAGGAGGGTTTCGAGGACCCGCCCGAACTGGTCACCCCAATTTTCGCTCTGTCGCCGGAACAGATCGATCAGGTCGGAGACGATGATCTCCTTCTGGTTTTCCTGCTGTGCCAGGGTCATCCGCCCGTTCGTATAGGGCTCGAGGACGTTGACCGAGGGAACGGTTGGATGTGCTGGATTGATATAGATGATGTCGTCCCACCGCTCCTCAGAAAGCTTCGCGATGAACTCGTCGATAAGATCGCCTTTCGGGTTGATGATACAGCAACCGTAGCCCTTGTAGGCGTCTTGTAACGCGACGTGAACCAGTTCCTGACTCTTCCCGTACCCCGTTGGGCCTGTCGTCAGGACATGGGTCAATCGATCGGTATCGCGGAGCGTGACGTCTTCTTCGACGCCAAGGATCGAGGTTCGGGTCCCGAGGTACGTGGTGCTGCGGTTCTCCGCATCTTGGATGACTGCTCTGGTTGTTTTCGAATTCACGTCAGGGCACCTCCTACGCGATCGCCAGGTGTTCTACAACGCAGGGGTACTCTATTTTGGCCCGGGAATAGCCCACCTGTTTTCAAGCCGGATTCCACACTGACGTCGGATACAATAGGAGCATGGTCAGGGGTGTGCCGTCCTGAGGTTCTCTTGCTCTCTGTCTGGGATCGATACCAGCCCAGCGAGCTCCTCGGCAGAGGTCTGGAACGGAAGCATCCAGCCGCGAAACTCTTGGTCCGCTACGGCGGCCGCAAAGCCCCGTATGCGGGAGGCTCGAAGCGTCCGAAGATAGTGTGTTTCGAGAAACTGGCCGGTGGTCAAGTTCTCGAATACATTGAATCCGCCCGAGAGTTCTTTCACCCGGCTCAACGTGGCATCACCTGCCCCGATCACCAGGATGCGAATTCCCGTGTTGAATCGCGATCCGTCGACTTTCGCCTCGATCAGGTTAGCCTGTTCTCGTTCACGTGCAGTCACATTGCGCTCGGGCAGCAAGATGCCCGACCGATCGCCTCCGAGGTACTGTGCCTCTTTCTGGGCCTTCCGGGCCCATCGACGATCCCTGATCGACTTCCGCGCAGCCGGTTGGAACAGGACCTGGATAACGAGTCGCGAATCCCGCATGGCATGGCGATGGAGTGAACTCACCACCGAATTGATCGGTGGAGACTCGAAATCAGTCCGGAGTGGATACCAGTCTGTCTTTCCCATGGTGAGGACGCCGCCACCAATGGAGTTCCCCTTCTCGATGGGAAGGCCAGCTTCCCCCGACTCGAATCCGACCCCCGGGACGGTCTCCGCTAACTGGGTTCGGACTTTCCGCTCTAATCGCTTCGTAGGGACCGAGAACTGGAGCTGGAGCCGCTCCGGAGATGATCGACGGATCTCGTAGACAGAGACCGGTGACTTGTTCTGCAAGCCGAACCATGTCGTCTGGTACTCGGTGATACCTTTCACGAACCGGTAGACTGTCTCTGGAACGTCGTCGTTTGACGGTGGCTTAACCCTGACCGTGAACCTCCCGTCCGGCGCCTGAGAGAGGGCGTCCGCTGTCTCTTGATTTATTGTGATGTGGTTGCGGAGGAGTCGGTCTTTCGCGCTCATGACTGAGGCACCCCTGTCAATCGGACGGCAATCCCGAGGACCAGCACCCAGAGCACCTCGATGGCCACGAAGGCCACCGCCAGGGTAATCAGAACCCCCAGGTTGGTCGGCTCAGTGGGAATGATACCGACTGGGTCGAGGATCTGAATGAGCGTCCGCGACTCGACCACCCCCAATACGGAGAGGAGGAGGCCGCCGATGACCCCAGTGAACAGTCCTAGTTCGAACCGCTTGATGGAGGCTTTGGACGCCAGATTGAGGCTTGCGAGGAGGGTGAGCATCTTTCGGTTTGAGTCGGGGCTGTTATCTGAGTCCTGCTGATGCTTGTCTGCGTTCGGCTGCCCACCATCCGATTCCACCACCCGCCGTGGACGATCCGAGATTGCCTCGAGACCGCTATCCTCGTCTGCATGACCGGTTTCGAGGATGTCGTGTTCACGATCAGTGGCTTTGATCCTGAGCGTAGTGTTCACCGGCCCACGGAGCAGCGCCGTACTGAACGGGAGGTCCGACCCTGTCCGGAGCCGATGGAGTTCTCCGGACTCAGTCCCGATCAGGTTGAAGAACGGTTCGATCTCCGTGTCGACGTCTTCCTGCTTGAAGAACAGGTTGCAGTCCACGTTTCGCAGAATGTTCTTCCCTTCCCGCGAGCGGGTGAACTCGTCGGCATTCTGTGTGATCAGCGTGACGGCGATGTTCCGGTCCCGACTCTCTCTGATGAGCCGCGACACCGTGTTGAGCCCGTCGTGATTAATCCGGTCTCCGATCGTGATGGGGCGATGCGCCTCGTCAACAACGACGAGCACTTTCGAATCGGTCTTGGATGCTTCCCGGTAGATGTGGCCGAGTGCCTCAACGAGCAGTTCGGTGTTGTCTTGTGACGGATCCTCGACTGTGTATCGCGTCACCCCATCAGGTTCGACGGCTGTGAGGTTGACGTGATCGAGGACAACGGTCTGACCGCCGAGTGAGTCGGTGACGGCTCCGTAGTCCCGTCGCTTCGGATCAAGGATGTAGATGTCGAGGTTATCGTAGGTCTGGGCCGACCGGAGGAGCATCAGCCCGGTCCAGTACGATTTTCCGGAGCCAGTCTTCCCCATCACCGTCATGTGGCCTGCATCCCAGGAGAACCGATCCAGGATCACGGATGTCCCCTCCGAGGCATCCTGCCCGACCACGACGCCGTCTTCCTCGATCGTGTCCCCCGACGCGAAGGGGAACCCGGATGCGGCCGACCGGCCCGGCACGATCACTGTCTCGTGCAATGCGTCTGCGTGGTACGCCGAAGCAGCTCTGACCGCCTTGTGCGTCTTCAGGGCCGGCTCCTCCGTCTGGATCTGCTTTTTGCTCAGAACGGTCTCGACTGCTTTCCACGTCTCGTCAACCTCCTCGGGCGTCGACCCGGCGACCGTAATGTACACGCCGTAGTTCAGCAGGACTTCGCTCCGCCCTTCGATATCGAGCAGATCCTCGGCATCTCGTAATCTCCGTCTGAGGTCCACCTCGCGGGCCGGGCTCCGCGTTTCCTGCAGTTCAATTTTCAGCCGGCTGATCATCCGACTGATCCACGTGCGCTGATACGTGCTGATCGGCTTCGCAACCTGAACGACGTTGACTAACCCTGGCGCCTCAACGCTCAAGAGATCAGCCAACCAGGCCAGCTCCAGCTCGGCGGGATACTCCGTCACGTAGCGCAATTGCCGAACCTGCTTCTCCCCGTACTCCGTCTCGTATCGTCGCCGGTCGAGTTTCGTCTTCCCGAAGTAGAGCCGCTTCAAATGGGTTTTGAACGCGTCTCCTGTGATCCGCTCTGCGTACAGATCAGCCGCGGTTAACGCGTTTCGAATCTCTGTGCAGCGCTTATCTATCGCCTGCAATCGCTCCTGCACCGATGTGTGGGTTGACTCGTCAACCCGGACCACAACAACGTGGTCAGTGACGACCTCAGAGTCGGCGGCACCTGAATACTGGGAGAGGTCAACAGTCCGCTGTCTGGAGTGGAGTTCAACTTGATATCCGAGCGTCTTCATCAGCTCATGGACGGTGGCCAAGTTCGCCGTTTTCTCCAGATCTGAGAGGGTCTGGATGTCGCAAGACGACACCTTCACGAGGCCGAGGACCGTCCCGTTATCGAGGACAACTGCATCGTTGTGAAGCTGCTCAAACGACGGCGACGATACCTGAACAACCGATCCAAAGCCGATGAGGGTAGCGATATGCTCGTCGAGATGACGATCTCCCTGTTTGAACGCGACGAAGCCGAGTCCGATGATCGTCCCCGCCACCGCACCAAGATCGCCAGCCAGCCCCCAGCCGATGAGCGCCAGGATACCGATCCGGCCGAAATCGCCCACTGTGAATCGGTCCATGAATTTGACCTTGGTATCGATCGGGACTGGGAACGGGACGCGAATCATCGCCGGTCCCTCCATTCGAATCGGTTATCACTGTCATCACGGTCTGACCGGTCTCTATCTGGCCGGCTGTCCTCGCCTGATCGTCGACCCCCTTGGCTTGGACCTCCTCTCCTAGGGCCAGTGTTCGGTGGTCGACCTCCTCTTCTAGGGCCAGTATCCGGTGGCTGGCCCTGCCTGCCATTTGAACCAGATTTGAACCGGTCATACTGTCGCCGAATCGTATTCGGGGCACTCCGCATCAGACTGAGTCCGGGCCCCACCAGAACTGCTCCGGCACTGAGCACAGTCAATGGAAGCCCCAGGAGCATCGTCGTCCCAGCAAGTGCCCACAACCACTCTGGAATGAAGCCATTGGCTTCTATCATTTGGAGGAGCAGGCTGAGAAGCCCGGCGTTAAGTGGGCCAATGAGGAGAAATCCCACCCAGATCTGGGCGAGCATCCGACCATATCTGGTGAGCCCCGGTGTGATAGCCATGAGTGCGATAAGGGGGGCAATCCCCACTCCGAGGAGGATATATACGTTCCGTGCCAGGAACAGGAGGAGGATCCCGAGGACGATGACCACATCCAGGATGGCGATTACCGCCATTTGAAGGGTGAACTGGATAGACGTACGGAACTCTGGATCCGCCGGCAGTAGTGCCTCGGTCGTCTGTGCCGACAGTTCCACAGGGTACCACAGCAGATCCGGGGCAATCGCCCCGAAACCGACTGCCATCAAGACGTATACCGCCGTCCGCACGCCATCAGTCTGGTTGAGCATGTGAGTGATTCCGATCCAGACGATGGCCGCGACCGCGAGTACTAGGGCGACGGTGAACACCATTGCATGGAATTCCTGAACCCATGGCTGTCTTACGTCGGGGTAGTCAGCGAAGAGCGCCGCCATCACGCCTGCTGCTCCCTCGGACACCCACTCGAACGGTGTCAAGATTACGTCGGTCAGTGCCTCCCGGATGGTTTCCCCCAACCCGTCACCTTCTCCTCCATCGGGGGCAGGGGCCGGAGTTGCAGTGTCATTAGACGTTTTCCCGACAGGCGTAGGTTCCGGGGTTGCTCTTGCTAGCCTTGTTGGGACAACCAACGTGAGCAGCGCGAGGGCTACCCAGCGGCTCATTGTGGCACCCCACAAAGTGGTGTCGTGACGATCTCTACCAGCGCGCCGCTAAGGATGATAATCGCCAGTCCAATCGTTGTATTGATGAATATCCGCTTCGCACGTTCCTGTGCCTCGATCGTCCCCAACGACCAGTAGTACCCGGCCACAAGGTAGAGCAGCCCAGCTAGCGGGAACGCGATCCTCACCCCGAGCGCGTGGAGGTGGTCGATCAACGCTGTCAGTCGGACAACAGATGCTTCTTCGTGTTCAACGATATCCTCGCCTTCGTAGGGACTCCTGTTGGAACAGGCTGAGCTCGCCTCGTGTGCCACGGCTTCCCCCGCGAACAGAGATGTCGCGACGAGTACCAGGATAACTACTCGCCCAATGGTTGCTACAGTGGCAGGTCCATCTCTATACAGGCTGTTCTTCCAGCGTGAAATGCAAGTTGTACGTACCGATTCTTTGAATCGGATATTGTGGTTCACCCTCATTTTCAGGTAATCCAACGAGAAGGGACGGCCTACTTCAGATTGAACACCCTCTACAGAACTATGGAGAACTCGCGAAATCGGTTTTGTAGCACCTAAAGCTGGTAAATATTTGTTATTCAATTAATTTAACCTCAGAGCTGGGGTTTCTTATTCAGTATATAGTAATACGGGTGCAAACCCTCCTTCCCCATATGACTTCGAAACAGGTCGAGAGGCACGGGATCACGTATCACCCCGAGGACATTCAGAATCGAGGTACGAACAAGGTTCCAGATGTCCGGGCATACCTTCCGGATGAAATCGGGGACCTCGGCTTAGAAGAGGGTGACTCCATTGAGATAGAGAAAAACGAAGCAAGTGGAGATCCCTATCCGAGGACAGTACCGTATCTCGTCGGGAGAGAGTCGGACGATGAATCCGAGGGTGAGTATAAAATATTCACAGATGGCTCCCAGCGACTCCGCATGACGATTACTCCTTGGAAGGATCTGTTCAACGAAGACAAGAATGTCCCACTCGTTGTTGAGGTGAATCAGCGAGAAAAGACGTTCCGGATTTACAGGAACGAGGACTACCATTACAGGCTGCAAGACCTGTACGATCGCGATATTCACCCACAGCTGAAACAGAAGGGGGTTGTACCCCTCGTAGCCTATCCAAGAAAGGAAGGCACGCAGAAGTTTCGAATTATTCCTTTTAATTGTGAGCACAATATTTTCTCAAAAGTTGCTGCCGAATTTGATAAGGAGAAACGTCCTTCGAATCCAGCGGTGTTCCATGAAGTGCTTGAGAAGGGGGAGCTACCACGATGCACATGCCCGAAGCTGACGGTCTACTGGGACCCAGACGGGAATAGGGCTAGCAATAAAGACAACCTTGAGGCAATCTACACTGCAACGAATGTGGAGGAAGAAGATATCCTTCTACCTACCGAGGGCTATTTCAGGGTTTTAGCAGACCACCACGAAAAAGCAACATGGTTCAGCCACGATGAGCCCTGGGGTCATTCGAAACAGTGGGAGATGCCAGTCGTTGGAAAGTGGGAAGGGCCGAATATAAAAGCAGACGAAAACGATGAGTATATCGCCGTGTATGTCCCCTGTGCATCACCAAAATAGGACTTCTCCCGGGTAACTCGGTTTCGACAACTCATCAGAAATCAGGTGTCTCGTTGAGTACTACCCACTAGTCTTCCCCTGATTGGGTAGGGTGGTACAAAATTCAAGTAGAAACATACCAATTCCACGACTTGGACGGACTCTATCAAACCGCTGAAGATCTTCCTAACGTCGAACGGCACGAGGTCTACGCCAACCATGGAGAGCGAGACGAGTGGGAGCCAGTTCCATGGCGTGATAGCCTCTGGACTAATGAAAGCGATCCACAACTCGCGGGTGAGGTCTCCAACAACGACGAGTTCTACAACGTGATTCAGTACGGCGACATCCTCGAGGCGATCGGCCACGGCGTCGAACAACACGACCTCGATCCAGAGGGGCACGTTTCACTTTCCGAGACACGGCACAAGATGAGCGCCAAAATTGGCCTGGAGCAATCGATCGAGCCCGCGGAAGGAGATCAGATCGAGTTACAGCTCCACGCGCGGTCCGGCCACTCGGGGTACCACGGCGTAAAGTACGACATCGGAGCCGAACGCCTCGTCTGCAGCAACGGAATGACCGCATTCGTCGCCGACCACAGCTACGAGCAGACCCACGGCGAACCGTTCCAACCACAGCTGGCGTACCACGCCGTTGATTCGATGGTAGACGGTGTCGACACGGTCGAACAACGCCTGGAAGATGCCCAGGAACGCGAACTCATGAACCTGGACGAGGCGTTGCTCGTGCTCTACGATTTCGGGATCGACGAGCCACTCGAGAACCCAACCCCGGATCTCCTGACCGCACTCCACGAGGAAGTCGAAGACACTGATGCGCCAACCCTGTACGAGACGTACAACGCCGCGAGCTACGCACTCACCCATCTGATCGAGGAGGACATTCCGGAGTATGCCCTCGACGACGCCTACGAACGGGCGGCCGGCCTCCTCGAGTACGGAGACGGCATCCCACACCCAGAGATCCTTGGGGAGAATGCGGTCACGAACCGTGCAACCCAGTTGCTCGAATCCGACGATCCCCAGGCGGAGGAATACTGGGAAGGTGAAACCGAGTCCATCCGTGAGCTTCTGGACGTCCACGAGGTCGACGCCTGACCGATCCACACAAGCCGGTTACAGCGTGCGAGACGCCTAGCCAGCTACTGCCAACAGCGGTGGGGAGGAAACGGGTAGCCCACTTGGGCTACTTCATCCGAACCACCCCCTTCCCACAGATACCCGAGTCTCGGCATCGGAACAGCCCCTTGTGCGACGAACACAGGACCATCAACGGGTAGAACGCCTACTACGACTCGCCGACGATCTCGAGACTACGGACCCCCAGATCGACCAGTTGCTCAAGGCAGCAACGGTCTCCAATAGTCGATCGCTCACAGACGATGCGCTCACGCTTTTCGCAGCGAAAGCGGCGGAACAGCAACACTATCCATTTCCTGACGATGCTCACAGTGGATCGCTTCAATTTGGTGAAACACCACGGAACCGGCCCGTTGGCCTCGGTCCCAATGACCTCACCAAGCACCTCCTCACAGTCGGACAGTCGGGATCAGGAAAGACCACACTGTTCTACAATCTGATGAGCCAACTCGAGGTCCCGTTCTGGAGTTTCGACCTGAAACAGGACTATCGCCACCTTATCCACGAGTACGACGATCTCCTGGTGTTGCCGTGGTCGGAATTGAAGTTCAACCCGTTGAAGCCACCAGAGGACGTCCCGCTGTTACGTTGGGCACAGGTCTTCGCCGAGATCTTCGGCCACGCGACGGCACTACTGTCCGGTTCCAAGAACTACCTGCTGAAGCACGTAGTCAAACTCTACAAGCTCTACGACCTGTTCAACGACCGATCGCCACCGTATCCAAGCCTCCACGAACTCGAACTCCTGATCTGGGACGAGAACATCAATTACGTCCGGAAGACGTCGAACTATCGCGACACCGTCCTCAACCGGTTGGACGCGATGAACCTCGTTGCCGGAACTGTCTTCGACTGTAGCCACGGTCCAGCCCTGAACACGCTGCTCGATCGGAACATCGTGTTCGAGTTCGACGGCCTCAGCCGAGACCTCCAGAACTTCTTGATGGAAATCCTCTTCGCGTCCGTCTACGAGTACCGGTTGGCGCAGAACCAGCGAGACACTGGCCTCGAGCACGTCTTCTTCCTCGACGAGGGAAAGCAGGTGTTCTCCGTCTACAAGGAACGCCAGGACGCCGCGGGTATCCCTGAGATCGATCAACTGACCGCAAAGATGCGGGAATTCGGTGAAGGGCTCGTCGTCGCGGATCAGGAAGCGTCGAAACTCACCGATTCGATCAAGGCCAACACCGATACCAAGGTGTTGCTGCCGACTGGCGACCAGAAACAGTTTCGTGCGATTGCGGACTCGATGTCGCTGTCCGACCGCCAGCAAGCGTTCGCACAACGGCTCGAGGTTGGAAAGGCGATCGTTCAGGTCGGGAATAAAGATCCAGTGCCAGTACACCTCCGGAATTACAGTGTGCAAAAGACGATCTCCGATCAGGAATTAGAGGAGCATCAGCGCGAAGCGTGGCAGCAACTCTCTCACGAACCACGTGAAATTGCACCTCGGTTAGATTACATGCTCAGTGGTGGACGGACAGGCGATCGAACCAGATCGGAGTCCAGTGACGATCACGGTGATGAAGGGGTGTCGAGGGATGCTGACCGGCTCCTCAAAGACGTGGTCGAACACCCGTTCAAGCCGTTGCTCGACCGATACCAGCAGTTCCCGAGTCGGTACAAGGGAAACAAGTTGAAGAACGAACTCGTCGACCACGGCCTCGTCATCGAGAGAAAGGTAAAAGGTGGGGATCAGCGGAAGTTACTGGAACTTACCCAACACGGACGGGAGTACGTCGAGGACAATCTCGATTTCAATCCGAGATTCGAGGGACGAGGCGGTATCGTTCATCGGTACTGGCAACACCGAATCAAAGAGCGATTCGAAGAGGCAGGCTGGACAGCCGACCTCGAAGGTGATGATGCGGATGTCTACGTTAGCATGGGAAACACAGATCTGGCAGTCGAAGTCGCGATGGGAAACAAGCCACGGGAACTGGAACATGTGGAAACGCACCTTGAGAACGATATCGCTGTCTGGATCGTCTGTCGAACCGAGATCGTCAAAAAAGGACTACGACAACGGATAGCGGAACGCGATATCCAGAGTGAGCAGATCACACTTCACCTGTTTCAGGACTTCAGCGAAACTAAGACACTCCCCGAATAGCCGCTCACCGAGGGTGTCATAGAACTAATCACAGCGGTTTGATTTGCCCGCGATTCGAGGAATGCTATAGTAGACTGAGCGTGCTTGTTGATCGCCGCGTTCCTACCAGTTGGTGTGAGTGTTCGTAACCTCATGCAAGATACAAGGCGTATACTGCGAATGATTTGATCGTAGAATATTTTCGGCGCAGGTAGCTCTCGTTCGCGAGCCGTTTCGCTGTCGTACTCCGTGGAGTGCCGGGGAATGAGCGATTGAGGTCCTCGTGGTAGATCGGGATGTAGCGCTGCTGGGCGAGAAAACCGGGCACGTTCAGCACGTGCAAACAGACGAGCGCTCCGTGGATGTCTTCGGGTTCGTAGTGGTCCGCGACCTCCTGAATGATTTTGATGCCGTTGAGTTCGTCGCCGTGTACCGCAGCAGTCAGAAAAATTGTCGGTCCCGCTTGCTCACCGTTGATGACTGTGACCGGAATCTCGATCGGATCGTCGTTCCGACGGCGTACCTGAACTGTGTCTTCTCGCCCGGAGAGACCGTCTGGTCCCCAACTTCGAGCGATTGGTGGGTGTCGTCAGTCATGGGTCATCTCTCCGTGAGGCGTTGGTGTGTTCATGTTGTACGGGCCGCTGGCTCGGACGACCGATGAATCGAGGAACCGACTCGCGGTACGCCTCGTACGCCTCTCCGTACTGGTCTCGGAGCCACGGTTCCTCCGCAAGCGGCGCCATCAGGAACCAGACGATCCCGAGTAAGACCAGAACCACTGTCATCCAAGATCCAGCGATAACCGCTCCACCGATGAGCATCGTGACGTAGCTGACGTACTGCGGATTCCGAGAATACCGATACGGTCCATCAGTGTGTAATTGCCCTTCGAGACCGGCACTCTCGCGGAATCCGAGACGCCACACCGCCCAGAGAGAGACCAGCGCGCCAGCCAAGAGCAACAGTAGACTGGCAATCTGGAGGAGCGTCGAGGGACGGTACCAGCTCCACCAGTCGAGGTACGCCACTCCGAACAGACTTCCAACGTAGACGATCCATGCTGTCCAGCCGAGCCAAAACGTCCAGTTGCGGGTTCCGTGGGGCCAGAACCGGACTGACTGGCTCCGGATACTCACGAGAAGCCCACCGAGCAGTATCCCTCCGGACAGGAGTCCAAGGCCAAACAGCGATGTCTTGATGACGGGCATGGGTGAGATTGTGGGTTACGCAGGCAGGGAGAGATCTACATTCCCTAGTCTGCGGGCGTTAATCGCGACGATGACCGTCGACAGCGACATAAACACGGCGCCGATCGCCGGCGACAGGAGGATACCGATGGGCGCGAGAATCCCCGCCGCAAGCGGGAGCGCAAACACGTTGTAGCCGGTCGCCCAGACAAGATTTTCTTGCATCTTCCGGTAGCTCGCCTTCGACAGTCGGATGAGCCGCACCACGTCCACCGGGTTGTTGTCGACGAGGATGATATCGCCCGATTCGATGGCGACGTCGGTCCCCGATCCGATGGCGATACCGACGTCAGCTCGCGTGAGCGCCGGCGCGTCGTTGACACCGTCGCCGACCATCGCGACGAATTTCCCTTCCGACTGGAGTTGTTCGACCTTCGTGTCCTTCGCCTCGGGCAGCACCTCCGCGAAGTACTGGTCAATACCGAGTTCCTCGGACACAGCCCTCGCGACATCCTCGCTGTCGCCGGTGAGCATTGCCACTTCGATGCCCATCCCGTGCAGCGCCTCGATAGCCTGCCGGCTTGCTTCCCGAATGACGTCCGCCAGCGCGAACGCTGCGGCGATCTCGGATTCATCGTGGACCAGGTAGATGACCGTCTGTGCGTTCGAGCCGGCTTCCTCAGCGAAGGCAGCGATATCGTCGGGTCGTTCGATGCCGAGTTTCTCGATCAGGTTGGGGCCACCCAGATGAACTGTCTCGCCGTCGACGGTGGCTCTGACACCGAGACCGCGGAGGTTTTCGAAGTTCGAGACGCTCGCTCGCTGGACCTCCCGTTCCTCGGCAGCATCCCGGATGGCGCGAGCGATCATGTGTTCGGAGTCGCCCTCGACACCAGCGGCGATTTCGAACACGCGCTCTTCACTCCAGTCGCCTGCCGTCTCGACGCCGACGACGCCCTGTTCGCCCTTCGTGAGCGTGCCCGTCTTGTCGAACATCACCGTATCGAGGTTCCGGGATTCCTCCATAGCTATGCGGTCGCGGATGAGCATCCCGTTCTGGGCAGCGGTCGAGGTGTTGATTGCGACAACGAGCGGGACGGCTAGGCCGAGTGCGTGGGGACATGCGATGACGAGAACCGTGACCACGCGTTCGAGAACACCGATGTTGAACCCGACTGCGACGATCCACGCGACGGCCGTAATGCCCGCAACGGCGAGTGCGATGTAGAACAGCCACCCTGCTGCGCGGTCCGCCAGGAGCTGCGTGCGGGATTTGGACTGCTGGGCTTCATCAACGAGCCGCATGATGCCCGCTAACGTCGTCTCCTCGCCCGTCTTCGTGATTCTGATGCGGAGGCTCCCGTCCTGGTTGACCGTCCCGGCGACCACTTCCGAGCCGGGTTCCTTGCCCACGGACCTGGACTCGCCAGTGATCATCGATTCGTCGACGGATGACTCGCCCTCGGCGACCTCGCCGTCGGCGGGAACCGAAGTACCGGGACGAACGAGTACGACGTCGTCCTCGGAGAGTTCGGAGACTGGCACTTCCTCGGTATCCCCACCCTCGGTGACGCGCTCGGCGGTGTCGGGCATGAGCTTCGCCAGTTCGTCGAGCGCACCGGAGGCCTGTCGAACCGAGCGCATCTCCATCCAGTGGCCCAGCAGCATGATGTCGATCAGCGTGACCAGTTCCCAGAAGAACGGCGTCGTCCCCTCGAGAAACAGGCTCGCGATCGAGTAGACGAACGCGACGGTAATCGCCAGCGAGATCAGCATCATCATCCCTGGCTCACGGTTCTCGAGTTCCGTTCGGGCCATCGAGAGGAACGGCACGCCACCGTACGCGAAGATCACGACTGAGAGGACGGGTGTGATCCAGACGCTTCCAGAGAACGACGGCGCCGTATAGCTGAAGACATCCTGAATGAACTCGCTGAAGAAGATGACCGGCACCGAGAGCACGAGCGATACCCAGAACCGCCGCCGGAACATCTGCTCGTGGCCCGTGTGATCCGTATGAGCGGCATGATCTTCGTGCCCTCCCTCGTGGACGTCCGCGCCTTGGTCGTGTGCGTCGTGATCGTGTTCGCCCTCTCCAGTATGGGCGTGGCTGTGTCCGGGCTCGGCTTCGGGATCGTGGTGTGCGTGTTCGTCGGTGCTTCCGGGTTCTGTGGTAGTCTCGCCCGTCCGGTCGTGGTTCGTGTGCTCGGAGGAGTGGGGAGGCTCCGTAGTGGATGAGGGATCTGTCGCTCGCATCTCTTCATCTGCTTCTAACTGGCAAATACGGCAGCAGTAGACGGGTCCCTCGGAATCAGTTTCCGACGAAGCGTCCCGTGTACGCACGTGATCTAGGTGGTTGCTCATGGGTTGGGTGTTGGTGCCATTCCCCATTATTCTGTCCGGGGCCTGATACTGCGCGGGACGATCAGGGCAGGCGGACTTGGAAGAGAACGACGGGGCGGTCGTCCGCGAACGTTCTGGGTGCTCTCAGGCGTGGGCTGTGTATCCAGCGTCTTCGACGGCTTGCACGAGGGCCGTGACGTCGGCGTCACCATCGACGCTCGCCTGTTCGGCCTCACGATCGGCGGTGACGTCAGTCACACCAGACACGTCTTGAAGTGCCTCTTCGACTGTCTGTTCACAATGGCCGCAGGTCATTCCCTTGACGGTGATCGTTTGACTCATTCCAGTGAGAGATATGGACGGCTCCTCTTTGTCGTTTGCTGCTTCGATTCTGCTGGTCGAACGGCCGTGAAACGACGCATTCCAAAGTATCTGCTGGGGAATCGTATTGTATCCTGGGTCCCTATCGCCTCGTATGCGGGACTTGGACGAAACCGACATGGAGATTCTCTCGCTGTTAGCCGAGAACGCCCGTCGCCCGTTCAGCGCGATCGGCGAGGAAGTTGGCCTCTCGGGGCCAGCCGTCTCAGATCGCGTCACACGACTCCAAGAGACCGGGGTCATCGACCACTTCACTATCGATGTCGACCGTAGCCAACTCAGAGCTGGTGTGCCGGTACTTGTCCAGCTAGATATCTCATCTGAGTCGTTCGACGCGGTTCGTGAGCGGGTCAGAAACGACGACGCCGTCGAACACGTGTTCATTACGTCGGAGGGTGACCTCTGGTTCTATGGACGTGCAGAAGCACAGAACGTCCGGGCGTGGGTGAACACGCTTCTCGATGGTGCTGACTCGGTTGATTACACAGTCACGTTAGTCGACGAAGTCGAGTGGACGCCATCGATCGACGGCGTCGAGTTCGCACTCACGTGTGCCGAGTGCAGTAATACTGTGGATTCTGAGGGGGAGACGAGTCGCATTGGCGGAGAACTCTATCATTTCTGTTGTCCATCGTGTCAGAGTCGATTCGAAGATCGACACCAGCGTCTCGAAGAGGGCGTGTAGCGCTGACTTCGGTTTGGAACCGAAAGTAAACGCCGTTGATTACCCTCACTATCCAAGCAGAAACTCACCTAACGGAGTAGCCCCTCTAGTATGACAATGGAAACACGCACCGCACATCTCGACATCACAGGGATGACCTGTGCCAACTGCTCGGGGACAGTTGGCGACGCCCTGGAGTCACTCGACGGCGTCGTCGAGGCGAACGCCAATTTCGCCACGGACGAGGGTTCCGTCGAGTACGACCCTGACGAGGTATCGCTTGCAGAGATCTACGAGACGATCGAGGAGGCCGGCTACGGTGCGGTGTCTGACACGGTGACCATAGGCATCTCCGATATGACCTGTGCCAACTGTGTGCAGACGAACGAGACCGCACTCGAGAACACGCCGGGTGTTATCGCGGCCGAGGCGAACTTCGCCACCGACGAAGCGCAGGTCAGGTACAACCCTGCGGACACATCACTCGACGCGCTCTACGACGCTATCGAGGACGCTGGGTACTCGCCGGTCCGTGAAGACAGCGACAGCGGTGAATCGGGTGAAGATGCTCGTGACGCTGCACGACAGGGTGAGATTCGAAAACAGCTTCGACTGACGCTGTTCGGAGCCGCGCTGTCTGCCCCGATGCTGTTTTTCCTCGCAGAGAAGTTTCTGCTCGGCGGGGGAATTCTCCCGGAGACGGTCTTCGGCGTCGAATTCGGGTGGGTCGAGTTCCTGCTAGCGACACCCGTTCAGGCTGTGCTCGGCTGGCCGTTCTACAAGAACTCGTACAACGCGCTGGTCAACAACAGGCGCGCCAACATGGACGTTCTCATCGCACTGGGTTCGTCAACTGCGTATTTCTACTCCGTTGCAGTACTTGCCGGATTGATCGCGGGGAGCTTGTACTTCGACACTGCCGCGTTGATCCTGGTGTTCATCACCCTTGGGAACTACCTCGAAGCCCGCTCGAAAGGGCAGGCAGGTGACGCCCTTCGGAAGCTCCTCGAAATGGAGGCCGAGACAGCCACCCTCGTCGACGAGGACGGTACCGAAGTGGAAGTGCCACTCGAAGATGTCACCGTCGGCGATCGCATGAAGGTCCGTCCCGGCGAGCAGATTCCGACCGACGGCGTCGTCATCGATGGGCAGAGTGCTGTTGACGAGTCGATGGTCACCGGCGAGTCGGTCCCCGTCGAGAAAGGCGAGGGCGACGAGGTCGTCGGGTCCACCATCAACGAGAACGGTGTGCTCGTCGTTGAGGCGACGAAGGTCGGAAAGGACACCGCCCTCCAGCAGATCGTTCAGACGGTCAAGGAGGCCCAGTCCCGCCAGCCAGACATCCAGAACCTCGCCGACCGCATCTCGGCGTACTTCGTCCCAGCGGTCATCGCGAACGCGTTACTATGGGGCACTGTGTGGTTCCTCTTCCCCGAAGCACTCGCCGGATTCGTCGACTGGCTCCCGCTCTGGGGTGCGGTCGCTGGCGGACCTGCCGTGGCTGGGGGCACTGTCTCAGTCTTCGAATTCGCGCTCATCGTCTTCGCGTCGTCCGTGTTGATCGCCTGTCCCTGTGCGCTGGGGTTAGCAACGCCTGCTGCAACGATGGTTGGGACGACGATCGGTGCCCAGAACGGCGTCCTGTTCAAGGGCGGTGACATCCTCGAACGGGCGAAAGACGTCGACACAGTCGTCTTTGACAAGACCGGGACGCTCACCAAAGGTGAAATGGAGCTGACTGACGTCGTCGTCTTCGATGGCGACGGACAGCCTCTCACAGACGGCGGCGACACCGCTACCGATGGCGGCCAACTAACCGCACGCGATCGTCTTAGTGAGGACGACGTTCTCCGGTTCGCAGCGACGGCCGAAAGTGGAAGCGAGCACCCGCTCGCGCGGGCCATCGTCGATGGAGCTGAATCCCGCGGTATCGACGTGACTGAACCAGACGACTTCGAGAACGTTCCCGGCCATGGCATCCGCGCAACTGTCGGCGACAGTGAGGTGCTGGTCGGTAACCGAAAGCTCCTCCGCGACAACGGGATCAATCCTGCACCCGCCCAGGAGACGATGGAGCGTCTCGAGAACGAGGGGAAGACGGCGATGCTCGTCGCCCGCGTGCCCGCTGGCACGGACGAGGGCGAACTCGTCGGTGTGGTCGCTGATGCTGACACGATCAAAGAAAGTGCGACCGAGGCCGTGAGCCAACTGCAGGAGCGCGGTGTCGACGTGATGATGATCACCGGTGACAACGAACGGACCGCCCGCGCCGTCGGCGAGCAGGTCGGCATCGACCCCGAGAACGTCCGCGCGGAGGTGCTCCCCGAGGACAAATCCGACGCCGTCGAGGCCATTCAGGACGAAGGTCGCAAGGCGATGATGGTTGGCGACGGCGTCAACGACGCACCCGCGCTGGCTGTCGCCTACGTCGGGACTGCCATCGGGAGCGGGACGGACGTCGCCATCGAGGCGGCGGACGTGACGCTGATGCGCGACGACCCGCTCGACGTGGTGAAGGCCATCCGCATCTCGGACGCGACACTCCAGAAGATCAAGCAGAACCTCGTGTGGGCGCTTGGTTACAACACGGCGATGATCCCGTTGGCTTCACTCGGGTTACTCCAGCCCGTGCTCGCGGCCGGCGCGATGGCCTTCTCGAGTGTGTCGGTGCTGTCGAACAGTCTGCTGTTCCGTCGGTACACACCGGATCACGATTACGAGTTGCTCGGCCGACTCCGCTAATCGACTCACCCAGAATCACCATGTCCACCGCATCCCGCCAACTGGTTCGGTCGTATCTCGTCGAGACAGTCGGTGCCGAACTCACGTATCTCCGAGCTAGTGAAATCACCAGCGACCTTGACGACTCACCCCAGTTCGTCGCACAACACCTCAGCCTTCTACAGGAAGACATCGTCGGCATGTCACTCGAACAATCGAGGCCGGTCGAAGAGCATGACATGGCGGGTCGAGGCGATTGACTTATGAATGCAACGATTATGATAACGCGGCAGTACGGTGCAGCGATCGCGCTCACCTCCGGTCTGTACTCGCTGATCTCCGCGACGGGTGGCAATGGGATGATGGGATCGACCAGCGGTCTCCTCATGACCGTTCTCGGCTTTGTCGTTGTAATTCACGGCGTCGTCCTGCTGACGCCATACGCCAGCCGCCTCGGAAACGCGAGTGGCCCGCTGATGATCGGATACTCGCTGGTGATGCTCCTCAATCAGGCGCTCGTGGCCACCACTGGAAGCATGAACTGGGGGATGGGTGGCGGGATGGAGACCGGAATGAACGGCGGGATGGGGTCGGGGATGACTGCCGGGATGGCGTGGGACTTGGGAATGGTCGCGCTTGCCGTGTTGATGCTGATAAGCGGTGTCATCATGACGAACCGCTCTGGTTCGGAGACGGGAATGTGACCCGCCCCTCGTGTGCATAATACGTTGGTTCTCCCCGGTGAGACTCGAAATACGGGAAATTAACCGAGAAGATATCGCGCCCAAGGATACCGTTCGATCAGCGGAACGCCACCAATCTCGTACTGTTCGATGTACGCATCGAGACCAAGTATCCGCCCTGCCCCGAACGCGGCGACAGAGAGGAACACGAGCATGTACGCGAAATCGCCGTTGATATAGCCGTGTGCGACGTCCCAGTTCCCGAAGTAGAACAAGAGCATCATGAACGCCCCCCAGAACGCGGCGAGGCGAGTGAGTGCGCCGAATAGGAGGCCAAGTCCGATGAGCACTTCGCCCCACGGAACGGTGATGTTCACGAACTCAACGAACCACGGCGTGTTTCCCATCGCCACGAACAGATCTGCGAGTGGACTTCCGTTGTTTGGGACTGCCCCCGTTAGATAGCCGCCAGCACTAAAATCTCCAGAGAGAACCTTGTCGAGGCCACTCTGGAAGAACGCCAGCCCCATCATCAACCGAAGCGCGAAGATGAACCAGACACTCAGCGTGTGTAGGCGACCGCTTGCAGTGAACCCCCCAATCGTACTTTCTAACTGGACTTCGTGAGATGCCATACCGTGTGCTGACTCTCGGACGACAAATAAACCCAGCCAGTACTTTACCTCCTCAGTACCTCTTAACAGAGGACCGCAGTCAGACACGTCACAAAATCAGTATCACCAGTAGCGTTCTTCGTCGTGTCCGGAGAAGACGACTCTCTGGAGAGAGGAGGCTATTCCTCAGTGAGTAACCGACGGAGCACCAGATGAAGAATTCCACTATTTTCGACGTATCGAACGGCTGCAGGCGTCCCACCCTGTGCCGTGACCGGGAATTCGACGGTTGTGCCATCGGCATGTTCTGCGACGACGGTGAGATCGTCGTTCACGTATAGGTCGTCGAGTCCGTGAATCGCGACCCGTTCCGAGCCGTCGAGGCCGAGCGACTCCCACGAGTCACCGTCGACGAACTGGAGCGGCAAGACACCCATACCGACAAGGTTGTCGCGGAAGGTGCGCTCGTAGCTCTCGGCGATCGTCGCACGGACACCTAGCAGATCCGTTCCCTTTGCCGCCCCAGTCACGACTCGATCCTGTTCCGAGTTCTTCACCCGCAAACACGACCAGTAGCGTGTCGTTCTCGCGATAGCGATGGCTGGCTTCGAAGACCGTCGTCTGGTCATCGGTTGGGTGATAGATCGTGTAGCCGCCTTCGACGTCGTCGAGCATCTGGTTCTCGACGCGGACGTTCGCGAACGTCCCACGCATCATTGCCTCGTGGTTCCCGCGTCGGGCGCCGTAGGTGTTGAATTCGTGGGTTCGACGCCGTGGTCGACGAGCCACTCTCCGGCCGGTTGCTCGCGAGTAAACGGCCCGGCGGGACTGATATGATCGGTCGTGACCGTCTCACCGAGCAGCATCAGCGTGCGGGCGTCTTCGATGCGGCTTCGGTTTCTCAGGTGCCGCCGATTCGATGCGGTCCTTGAAGAAGACGAGTTCCTTGTTCGTATGGTCGTAGAGTTTTGCCTTCCCGGCAAGAGCGGTCGTGAACACCCATTTCAGCGCTCGGCCCCGTCGGTTATTCGGGAAGTCCATCCAGACGGCGTGTGACATCCGAGTCCCGTCTTCAGTCTCTTCGAGTCGAATGGTACCTCCTTCGGGAATCCGAACGGTGACGAGTCCGCGAAGGAGCGGATAATACGCCGTCCCCGTCCAGACCGCCACGTTGGGATGGTCGATATACTGGAATCGGCCATGCAGGTCGGCGTACATCCCGGCGACCTCTTCGGCCTGGTGGAACGTCCCGCCCTCGCGCGGGCGGTTGTCGGGCGTGTCGTATTCGAGCCCGTAGTGTTCCTCGGGGTTCGACGCCGTCCAATGGACTGGGTCGGTCACGTACTCCCAGATCTCCTCGGACGATGCGTCGATGACGATTTCGGCTTTGGCGGTGGCGTACATGGATTGACTCCCCGATTTATGATGCGAAGGCGTTGTACAGCCACGCGAAGGCGTACATCAAGACGAAGCTGATCACCGCTGCCTCGACCATGCCCGCCACAGTCCCGACGACGGTCGGTTCGAAGAACAGGTGCCACTGCTCCATCGCTTCGACTGCGCCCTCGTAGACGCCGATTGCTCCGAACACACCGAGCAGGAGCATCGCGACGGCAGAGACAACTGCTGCTGCGCCCGCCAGTGCCAACGAATCGAGCTGCATTACGTTGGTCGTGGAGTCCATTTCGTACGCGTCTTGGTTTGTGGTAGTAGTACTCATGACTAGAGATACGCTCTACTCCTTCATTCGGGTTGCTCTTACAATTCGAAAGGAAGAGTCTCCCTGGTAACACGGCGCAAGAATATCGTGGGGGAAACAGCGGTACAACCCCCATATCTGTGTGACCGGTCCGTCGGAAGATCAAGCAGCAACTACCGACCGGAATCGGTGACACGCAGAAACTGATGTGCTCGAACGGTTGACCACAGCTGATAGCAAGCATCACCTTTGAATACAAGATTTACTCCGCCCACAGCCCCAGTTTCTTAAGAACAAATACCAAAACAGATGACTGCGATAGTCTAGATATGCAAGCCGCCCTCGTTGACGGAATCCTCGAGTCCTTACGAATAGGTGTCGGCTTCCTCTGGACCGCTGCGTGGGCGATCATCATGGGGCTCGTCATCACGAGTCTCGTTCAGGTTTACGTCTCGAAAGAGCGGATGGCCAAAGTACTCGGAGAGGGGAATCTGAGTGGCCTCACGAAAGCAACAGTGTTCGGCGCCGCGAGTAGTGGTTGTAGCTTCGGCGCGGTCGCCATTGGGAAGGGGCTGTTCAAAAAGGGAGCGCACACGGTGAACTTCTTCGCGTTCATGTTCGCCTCGACGAACCTCATCGTCGAGCTCGGGCTGATGATACTCATCCTCCTCGGGTGGGAGTTTCTGGTTGCAGAACTCCTTGGCGGCGTCATTCTCATTGCCGTGATGGCGATCCTCGTCCATCTGACGCTCCCCGAGAACCTGTTCGAGCAAGTCCGGAAGGAACTGAATCAACGCGACGACGAGCAGGGAACCACCGAGGACCCGACCTGCGGGATGGAAGGCAAAGACGAGTACTCACTGGTGACCGACGGCGGCGAGACGCTGAAGTTCTGTTCGGAAGGGTGCATGGAAACCTACCAGCAGGAGACCGCTAGCAACGGCGGGTGGCGCGACGAACTCCTTTCGTGGGGTGGCTGGTACAAAGTCGGGAATCAGTATCGTAAAGAGTGGTCGATGATCTGGAAAGACGTCATCGCGGGCTTTCTCATCTCGGGATTCGTTATCGTGTTCGTCCCCCAGCGGGTGTGGAACACGCTTTTCCTCCAAGGCGACGGGCTGCTCGTCAGCGCCGAGAACGCTATCATGGGTGTGGCGATCGCCGTCATCAGCTTCGTCGGGAGCATCGGCAACGTCCCGTTCGCCGTCGCGCTCTGGGGTGGCGGTGTCAGCTTCGCCGGGGTCATCGCGTTCGTCTACGCCGACCTCATCACGATTCCCGTGTTGAACGTCTACCGGAAGTACTACGGCTGGAAGGTGATGCTGTACATCCTCGGCGTCTTCTTCGTGACGATGGCGTTCACGGGCTTTCTCATGGAGCAACTGTTCGCGGCGCTCGACATAATCCCGAACCTCGCTGGCGGGCAGACGGCGTCCGAACAGACGTACTTTGAGCTCGATTACACGTTCTACCTCAACCTCATCGCGTTCGCATTCTCCGGGTTTCTTCTCTACGTCTACCGCCGGGGATTAGGTGCGCCCGGGCAGTACCGCGACCCCGTCTGTGGGATGCGGACCGACGACAGCGGGCCGAGTCTCACCCACGACGGCGAGACGTACCACTTCTGTTCGAATCGGTGTAAGCGCTCGTTCGAGAAGCACCCATCCGAGTTCGCACATCACCATCCGCAGGTCTCAGGGACAGGAGATTCCCAGAGCCATGACCATCACTGAACGCCGCATCACGATATCGAGTTTCGGTGCCAGGCAGTCCCGTGTATTGCTTTGACCAATCAAAACTGGTACACCGATGCCTCACAAACACTCATACATGAGCAGGTACACCGGCGGATCGAGGTGGAGGAAATGAATCGACAGCGAGCCGATACAGTAGTCGGTAGCTTGGTCGCTGCTGTCATCATAGTCGGCGGTGCCCTTAGCTGGGAAGCGTACCAACAACAGCAGGCCTTCGAGCAAATGGGATCGATGATGGGGACGTCAATGGGGGCGGTTCACGGAACGAATCCATTCTGGTACGTCCTCGGAACCCTCGTCGTCTCGGCTGTCATCGGTGGGGGATATCTCACGGTTCGGGACGAGGCCACCAGCACGGACGTAAACGACCTGTCACAGAATGAGATGGCGGATCCGACCGACCGTGAGAGCACCGAATCACCAGAGGGAACTATCCAATCGAATGGAGCCATCAATCCAGAGTCTCAGCCACAGGCTCGCGTATTAGACCTCTTGCCAGATGATGAACGCCGTATCCTCGAACCAGTCTTCTCCTCACCCGGCATTACACAGATCGAATTACGGGACCGCTCTGACTTCTCGAAGAGCAAGGTGAGCCAGACGGTCAGCGCCCTCGAGAAACGTGGCCTGTTGTACCGCGAGCGCCAGGGGCGAACGTATCGTATCTATCCGAGTGACGATTTGCAGCAGAATCAGGCGCACTAGCAATCGCTACTGCAGAGCCAGAACGGTTTGGAACCGTGGTCGTGGGTGCTGCACTCAGGAGAGGAAGGGTTGAGGGCCAACCCGGCGAATTCGAGCCGGATGAACGATCACATCCCTGAAAAACGGTTAAATCGCCCTATACACGCTCTCGAACGTTCTCCTGTGTGGATTTACACCCACGTCGATAACTCGCGAGCAGTCCTACGAGTAACCGAGGAGAAAGACAATGACCAACTTCACACTCGGCCGCTGGCTGCTCGTGGCACTCGCGATCGTCGGACTCGCGTTCGCCGCACCCGTGGTCAGCGCACACGGCAACGAAACGACCGCTGACGACGCGCCCCCGTCCGATGGGGCCGCCGCCGACTGGGCAGGCTGGATGGAGGCGCAGATGACCGAGCACATGGGCCCTGGTAGCGTCGAGTGGATGGAGTCGCACATGGGTGTGACCGTCGACGAGATGGCCCAGGACATGGCTGACGACGACTACAACGGCGGGATGGACGGGCAGGGTCACTGCTGACGCCCCTGTCCGTTTCGATCGCTTCAACCGAACACCGCGACTCACCAACTCAAGATAATGACGCAATTCACCACTCACATCGGACGCACTGCTCGTCGACTCGCGATATTCGCCGTCCCACTGCTGGTCGCGACGACTGGAACGGCTGCTGCCCACGGTAGCGGGAGCTACGGCGGCGGTATGATGGGCGGGAGCGGCTGGGGCCTCTTCGGCGGAGCGATGGGGCTCTGGGGGCTCCTCTGGATGGGGCTCCTCATCGCCGTCCCGCTCTACATCGTCTATGCCCTCCTCAACCAAGGATCCGGCGAGAACGATGAGCAGTCGCTATCGGTTCTCCGCGAGCGCTACGCCCGCGGGGAGCTCTCGGACGACGAATTCGATCGACGGCGAAAACAGCTCGAACGTTCCGGATGACCGGAACAGCTGCTGTTCCAGCCGATACACCACCTCTCCAACACCCGTCGTTCCGGCACCCAACCGTTAACCCCGTGGACGGGGTATGATATTCCATGGAATACACAATACAGACTTCAGTCACCAGTGAGTTCGACAACGTCGTCGACACGACGATTGCTGCGCTCAAAGACGAAGGATTCGGCGTCCTCTGTGACATCGACATCCAGGCGACACTCGAGGAGAAACTGGGCGAAGAATTCCGCCAGTACCGCATTCTCGGTGCATGCAATCCCCCGCTGGCATACGAGGGACTGACCGAAGAAATCGAACTCGGCGCACTCCTCCCGTGTAACGTCATCGTCTACGAAACCGATGACGGCGATATCGTTGTGAGTGCCGTCGATCCGCAGCAATTGGTCGGCATCGCAGACAACGATGCGCTCGACTCGATCGCGACCGAGGTCAACGAGCGGTTCGAGCGTGTTCTCTCGGCCGTCACCGACGAACTAGGCTCCTCGTTGGAGGCCTGATCTTCGATGGCTTCGTCGAACCAGCTCGACACCACGACCATCGTTCTCCTGATACTCGGAGCGATCATCCTGCTCCCGTTGCTCACAATGGGGATGGGATTCGGCGGGATGATGGGGTACGGTGGGATGATGGGTCAGTATGGCGGAACTGGTGGATGGTGGCCGTTCATCGGGATGCTCGTCCCGTTCCTCATCCTCCTCGGCGGTGGCTACCTCGTCTTCCGGCGCATGAGCGAAACGCAGACATCTCGAAATCCCGCAATGGAGGAACTCCGCACGGCATACGCTCGCGGCGACCTCACTGACGAAGAGTTCGAAGCCCGCCGCGACAGGCTCGAACGGTCGGAGTAAACCAACGAGTACGCACTAAGGTGCGTATTCCCCACGCCTGTGTGATCGAATGCATTCGTGATGCTACTCCCGATCACCACTGTGTGAGCGCGCCTTCGAATCGAAGAGATGGAGTTCTCTCAGCTTATGATTCTGAATAGCAATGTGGTTAAGTCCCAATACCGTAGTATACTATGTGGCCGAAGTCATCCTCTTCACCCAAGAGACGTGCGGAGCATGCGCAACACAGCGGGAGAAAAACGAGGGCATCGAGGACGAATACCCCGACGTCGAGTTTCGAGAGGTCGACATCCAGAAAGATCTGGAAACGGCCGAGGAGTACGGCGTCCGGAAGACGCCGACGACACTCGTCTACGCGAACGGTGAACAGACCGCCGAATTCATTGGCATTATCGACCGGAACGACCTGGAATCGGCTATCGAGAGCGCGACCCAGCAGTCATCTGGATTCGCCCAGCGCCTCGTCGATGTCGTGCGCGGATAACGAACAACAGCGACCGATTGAACTCATATGACGAACTATAGTCGACAATAGTCGACGGCAGTTTCTGAGAGTGCTCGGTGCAGGCGCAGTCGCCAGCGCAGCCCCCTCTCAGCCAGCGAGCGTACAGGAGACGCCCGTCGTGAAGATGGGCAACAACTATTTCGACCCGATCGGGCTCCACGTCGAACCCGGCACGACCGTTCGTTTCGAGATAGCAGCCGGTGCACACTCGGCAACGGCCTACGAGAACCGGATTCTATCCGACGCCAGCGGATTCGATCGTGGGGTCATCTCGTCGGGAGGGTTCGAGTACACGTTCGAAGAACCAGGCACGGACGACTACTACTGCATCCTGCACAAGTCGGTCGGGATGGTCGGTCGCATCGTCGTCGCCAGCCCTGACGGTCCAGCCGAAGAGAGTCTGGTTTCGAACGGTGACGTGCCCGAGAGCGACGCGATCATCGAACAGGGCGCGATAGCGTATGGATCCAACATCGGAAGTGACGGGAGCTTCGGTGGCGGAATGATGGGGCCCGGATGGGATCTGGTTCTGGAATGATGAACGGTCGAAACGGTGGATGGGATGGCGGGCTGCCGTTCGTCGGCGGGGTACTCGGAATGCTGGGGCTGGTCGACGGACTCCTCTACTGGGCACTGGGTCGAGGTGTTGCACCTCCAGAAAGTGACGATTCCGCGATGGAACCCCTCCAACGCCGTTACACACGAGGCGGGATCGACGAAGCGGAGTTCCAGCGACGCCGTGAGCGATTGGTGAAGAATCAAGAGAACGGCTCTGTTGAAACCCAATTCTTTAGATGTGTTTTGGACTGAAACAACTGTTACGTAGATATGCGCATTGAGCACCTGTCCGACGAACTGGATGCCCGAGAGACGATGACAACAGCCGATTTTCTTCACGTGTTTATGATACAGAAAATACTTATCGTTCTCTCAAAATAGTGTGGTATGTCCGATTCACTGTTGTCTCGCTCGTCGGTCGCCGACCTGGACAGGCTCACGTTTGCTGGCTTGTTGAGCGGCATCGTCGTGTTCGGACTGGCGTTACAGGTGTTCTTATTGACACAAACGACGACTTGGTCGATCGAACTGGGACGAATCGTCACTTTGGCGCCCATCGTGGTTGCAACCCTCGCGTACGTCCGCAACCGCCCAACAACGGCGGCCTGGGAAATCGGCGCCGTCGCAGTATGGGGGTTCCTTGCCCAGCGGATTGTGGATATTGCCTGGTTCATCGCCGGACCCGCATTAGCGGGAGGGGGCCGGGTCTCAGCCATCCTGTTGTCTGGCGGCGCTGAACTCCGTCTGGCGGAACTGTTACGATATCTCGGAACGGTCGCCGTCTTTGCCGGGTTCTACACCGCAGCGGCGTCTCGACGCGATCGACCGATCGTGAGCGCAATCACGCTGTTGGTCGTACCGGTCGTGTTGATCGTCATCTATGCAGTCATATAGAATCGTAATATCTTGGAGGTACTCACTATATGGAGAATGTCAATTGTACGTCCGCCGTGAGTAACTCCATGTTGTAAGTAACAGGGTCGATTCGGACTTCGTCGAGAGGCCAACTAAACGGTACATAGAGATCCTGTATCGAGCGGAGGTGACAGGTGCCAATCTTTTATGGGTTAGACTTTTGTCGGCGTCCCGAAACGTTGATCGGTATTAAATGATCGCATGGATCACGACTAACGGAACTGGAATGGCAAGTAGCGTGAGTACGCTAATGAGCGGCCGATCACGTTGAGCCCCCGCGGCGGCGTAAAACCCAGCAAAGACAATGGCCATTCCGAGAAACAACACCAGTGCCATCAGGCGGAATCGGGCAGTACCGGACAGTATTGCATTCGAGATCGAGGCATCTCTCGCGAACTCGAGTAAGTGAACCCCAAAGAAAAAGTAAACGAACGTCGCGATCCGCTGAATGAAGACTCCCCATACTGCGACGACACTGAGTTCAGAGATCGGTGCCGTCGGCCGGTTGTGAACGTAGGCAAGCGTTCCAACCACGACGGGAACCAGCCTGATTCGTACCAGTTCGATGCTGATCCCCGTCGACGGCAACAGGAAAAGCGCCTGCACGGCCAGCCAGAGCATGACGATCCCGCCCAGCAAGCCAACAAACAAGGCATTATTCAACTCGGCGATCGACGAACGGGTCAACGGAATTGTAATCATACCAATCCGTTCTCTGATAGCCATAAGTACTTTCTAGGATTGCTACTTTCCATACAGATCGGTCATCGCGACGTTACATGCCCATCCTATACGTAACACGGCCACCGGGAGCCTATCATGGCTGGAGGGTTTCAACAGAGCCCAGAGAATTGGAGCCCCTCGAATGCTGTGCGTGTGGAGGGCCTCACGCTCGCTGATCACGAGCCAGTAGTCAATCTCGATACCGGACGATCCGTACCGAAACCAGGTATCACCAGCGGAGAATTGCGAGCACAGCGATTTATGCCGATAGCTACCGTACGTTCGAGGAACCAATGGCTCGATGCTACATCTGTGATTCACGGTGCGCCAGCGATGACGAGGTGTTCATCTGTGAGCACTGCGGGTGCTGCTGTCACCGGCACTGTATGGAAGAATACGACACCGATGACTGCCCGAAGTGTGTGGGAGAGCCAATGATCGGGGCAATCGAATTTTAGTAGTTCAGGCACACCACCGCCGGTGACAGCCCGGGGTCGAAGTATGGATGTTCAGCTGGCGAAATACTTTCTTGACTCTTCCCCGTAGCACGGGTATGTCTACGACCGTCGAACTCCCCGATGTCGATGAGACGTGCGCCTACTGCAGATCGCGTATCTTCGACCACGATCCGATCTGTGTGCGCGACTGTACCGACGACTGTGGGTCGCCGACGTACTTCTGCAACTACGCGTGTCTCTCGACCTACGTGGACGAAAACAACTTGACGACTGGCGACGCGTGTGAGTGGTCGCCTGACGACTCCGACTGCTGCTGAGTGGACTCACCTCAGTCAGAACACAGAGCAACGTATCGGCTATCCCCAAGTGAGGAGCCATCACTGGAGCAGTACTGGTCGTCCAACTTTATGGACGCAGTCGACGAAGTCCGTAGTGGTTCACCATGTCCACCGAGCGCACCTCCGACGGCCTGCTCCGCATCGTCCTGATCGTCCTCGCAGTGATCGTCCTGTTCCCACTGCTAATGATGGTATTCGCGGTGCCGATGATGGGGATGATGGGGTGGTGGTGGGGCGGCGGGATGGCTGGCGGCCTCTCACCTCTGTGGGGCATCGGGATGATGCTCGTCTGGCTCGTCGTCCTCGTCGGTATCGGGTACCTCCTCTATCGCGGCCTCGTCGGCCGCGTTGGACCGTCGATGAGCTCAGACCGCGCCCTCGAGGAACTCCGAGTGGCGTACGCTCGCGGTGATCTCTCCGACGAGGAGTTCGAGGAACGTCGTGCGAAGCTCCGCCGCGAGGAGTCGCAGTAATCCACCATCATGTCCCCGACAGTACAGCGGCGGAAATTCCTGACGGCGCTCGGAGCTGGCATCACAAGTCTCGCGGGCTGTGTCAGGAACCTTCCAGGCAGTGGTGGCGGTGTCGACAGAACGATCTACATCGGAGCCTACCACTGGGGCTTCGTCATCTTTGACGAATCTGGCGAGGAACTGGAGCGTGTCAGCCTGCAACGTAACGATGTTCTTCGAGTCGTTTCGTTCAACACGCTCTCGAGTCAAGCCATTCAATCTCTTCCATCATCGATCCGCGAGGCCATCCCCGACCACGAAGCGCTCGAAGAGCGAAACGAAGAGCGCATCCCGCCCCCTGCTGACGGCGACTTCCACGAACTGCTGGAAGAAGCAAACGAGCAGTATCCCGACCACAGCATCGCGATCATGCCATCCGGACAGGTTCACATGGCAGGTGGTATGATGCACCCAGTCGCGCTCCCTCAGAGTGCCACCAGACCTGCCGTTCGTCAACTCAGTGCGACGCGACGTGGCGATTACACGTTGAGCTGCCTGACCTACTGCGGCTACGGCCATCCCTACATGGAGATCGACGGCGGCATCATCGTCACGTAAGCAATCGTCGCTTACCACGAACCGACGGTCAACTGCTTCCAGTACTATCGTCTGACGAGCCCGTGAACTGCCTCGCTTGCTCGATCCAGGACGTCACTCGTGATTCACTGAGACCGAGTCGGTCAGCGAGCGAGACTGGTTCTGCGGCTGCGAGTTTCGTCACCGTCGTGATCCCGACGTCGTGGAGACGCGCCTCGTACGTCGGACCGATTCCGTCAAGCGTCTGTAACGATCGATCCTGGTCAGTCTCTGCTTCAGCTTCACCCTGATCGACCGTGGCCGACTCCTCAGATTGTGTTGCCGACCGCTCACGGAACCACGTCGCAACGCGGGGCCACAACTCCGCATGAGCCTTTCCCGAGACGGCCATCCCGACGTGACCGGTCGGAAACTCATAGATGTCGGTGTCCGCACTCGGAATAACGTCAGTAAAGGGCTTGCTCGCCTCCGATGGGATGAGATGGTCGAACGAGCCGATGATCTGTAACATAGGCATCGTGAGATTCTCGATGTCGACAGGGCCGCCGTCTAGTACCAGTTCGTTCTGGTAGAGTGCGTTCTCTTGGTAAATGTCCTCGATGAACTGGCGGTAGGCTTCCCCCGCAACGTCAACCCCATCGCGGACCCAGCGTTCCATCCGGCCGAAGTTCTCGACGGCGGTCCTGTCGTCGAGGTTGTCGAGGAGGATCGTGTATTTGCCGAGATACGTATCGACGGGGTTCATCTGGGCGAACCCCGCAGCGAGAAACTCCGCTGGGACGTTCCCGTACGTCCCGGTGATCGCTCCCGGATCGAAGTACTCCTCGCTTCCCCATTGTTCGAGGATGCCACCGGTGTCGTCGAAACAGAGGCCCGTCGCCATGAGCCCGAGATTGTTGACCTTCTCCGGATGGAGCGCCGCATACATCGTACTCAGCGTCCCGCCCATGCAGTAGCCGAGGATGTTGATGGCGTCAGTTCCAGTTCGCTCACGGACGACGTCGGCGCAGTTGTCGATGTATCGATTCACGTAGTCGCCGAGCGTCAGCGACGCGTCGAGCCGGGACGGTTCACCCCAGTCGATGAGATAGACGTCGAAGCCGTCCTCGAGGAATCGGCGAACTACACTCTTGTCGGGCTGCAGATCGAGAATGTAGGGCCGATTGATCAGCGCATAGACGACGAGGAGCGGTGTGTCGTGCGGGTCGTCTGTGAGTGGTTCATAGTGGAGGAGATCGAGTTTGTTCTCGGAGTAGATAGTCTCACTCGGGGTCTGTCCAACCTCGACGGAAGCGAGGTCACCGAGTCGCTCTGGAAGAAGGCGCATGGTCTCAGAGGCTTCCGTTCCCTGGGTTTGTATCCTGCGTTGAATCTTCAGTGGGGCCGTGAACGGATTCATGGTCTTGACTAGGCTGTACAGACGAGTCACTCCGGAAGCGGATCGATCAGCACCGTTGCCGTCCCGTCGAGGACGATCTCGTCAGCGTCGTTTTCGATGCGCGTCGTGAGTCGATACCGGTCGTCTTCGAGTTCGTCGACGATCTTGCACTGGGTCGTCAGCGACTCGCCGATGTCGACCGGCCGCCGGAAGTCCAGATTTTGCGAGATGTAGATCGTGAGGCCAGGGAAACACGCGAGGGCAGCGCTAATCAGTCCGGAGACAAGCGTCCCGTGGACGATCCGGTGGTCGAACCGGGTCTTCTCGGCGAACGCGTCGTTGAGGTGGAGGGCATTCGTGTCGCTGGTCGCTTCGGCGAATTTCCGGACGTCGTCGTCGGTGATAACTTTCGAGAAGCTAACGCGGTCGCCCTCCTGGAGTGACGCGGGATCTTCGATGTCGATGTCGAACTCGCCTTTTGCACGGCCATATGGTAGTCGTGGGAGAACGGCTCCACTCGCCTCGACAAGGTGCGGGTGTGGGGTTTCGACGTACTTCTTGGGGCCGCTTTCGAACAGTTCGAGGCAGTCCGTAGAACAGAAGCGAAATGACTCTCCCTCGTATTCGAGAGTCGCTTCGGCGGCATCCGTCGGGATTTCCATCCCGCATACGGGATCAACTGGCATGGATTCGGTGATTGGATGACTGAATAACGTACTTCTTCGATGCCGGAGTTGTTCACCACCTGCGAGGAACTGACGTTGGGGATCACTATCAACGTTCGCGTCGTTCCCAGCCACGCGGCCGAAAACTAGAGTGGAAGAATCGGGGCCTCACGCGTTACTCAGTGCGTTGAATCGACCAATACCTGTCAAGAACGGTGTGCGAGATATAGAGAATGAGTTCAGCACGATGGTCTCATTTGTTCCACGCCCAATCTAATGAACCAGCCGTTCCGTAGATATGCGAACTGATCAGTTATTAGTCTCCGAAACTCGTCTGTCGCTCTTGCTCAAGTCGTTGGCAGCCGATCACTAACGAATCGGGAATGTCGGTCGCAGTTGCGTGTAACGCGTCGAGAACGACGGCGATCTCGTTGAACTGCGGGCCACGAGATGCAACCAACGGCTCTGTTTCCCAGTCGATGAACCCCTGCTCAGCCAATAGAGGAAGATGGCGGTGATTCAATTCCTGCCGAATTTTTTCGGGGTCAGCAGGAATATTTGGATTTATTGCATGTTCTGGCAATGAAACTGATTGGCTCGGTGGTGCATCTAACAGGGAGACGATGAGTTGACGGCGAGGTTCTGCTGAGAGTGCCTTGAAAACGCGATTCCATTTTTCAACGATACGGTGTCCATTCTCAATTCGCACATCCAGTTCTTCCATGCCAGGGAACCGGACTCCTCCGATATAAGCTACCACCCAAACAACAAGAATTCCAACCAATCTCTGAGATTGATGCATGAATACGTGCTTTTTGTCTGGATCGCAGTGGTAACGCTTTCATCTGTACTGAACGATCACTCCCGTCGCAAATCGGGCCAGATCTCGTGCCACATTCGCGCCCTGTATCTCGTACGGTTCTTTGAAGTATCTGGAAGGCTCCCGAGCGATCAATACGCACGTTTAGTGAGCAGTAGTTCCACTTGATTAGGCGTCTGAAAAATAGGATTCCAACAGAGTCGCCAGTACAAGAGACGGGACGTCCTAGACCGAAAATTAACGAGGAAGCACGCCTGAGTTGGGGGTAAGGTCTGGATCGGTCCACAGGTTTATGATTCTAAGGGGCAGTTCCTACTCTCCAAGCCGTCCTCGTGTTGCCCATAGGTCATAGACTTCCTCGAGGTGGGTGCGCCATAGGTCACATCTGGCACTCGACGTAGCGGGGATCTCTTGCCCGAGAGTTTCTAAGAGGACAAAGAATCCATCGGATGCCACGTCATCGGACGCGCTCGTCACAACGGCGGTGATCAATGGCCGATCTCGTCGGAACTCCATCGCACTGATGATGCCGAGAATGGAACCGATGCGAGCATACGACGCGATTTTGAACCCCTCAGTTACTTCTTCATACGTGGTCGTCTGCCGAATGCTGGCAACGTACCGAAGACGTGGATACAGGTGAACCACTTTTTCGAGTAGTAATTCCTCAGATAGATCTACGCTGATCAACTCTTCTTCGTACGCGAGTTCCCGAACGAGGTCCGTATCGACACCAGCAGGTTCACTGATCATGGTGTTTTTTATCCAATATGAACCGTAGTTAGTCACCTCGTTCTTGACATTCAAGGGCAGCACTCACGAATGTGAGCCACTTGACCCACGTCAAGGTCTAGGTGGGTCCAGCCAATGTTACAAGCGAACTGCGGCCTAGAGATAGCCACTTCTTCACGCACTCCCCACAGGTATATCGTGGTGGGACAATGGGCAAAACAACGTTCCGGATCCGTGACGGCGAATGCCACCGGATAGGGTCGAGTGGGTCTATAGTAGTGCCGACTCCCACCACCACTACCCTCGTTGAGGCCAAACTCTATGAAGTTGAACTCGCTGCTCGATCGCCATCGAGCTGGCGGATCGAGGATACGCCCTTTACTAGACCGTGGTGATCACGCATGGGAAACGATAATTTCTGCTTCTACTTTGGGTGTGCCTCCGGGAGTGCTCGGAAGGCGCTCCGGAAGCTGGAAGAGCCGAATGTGATGCTCAACTACACGAGCGCGAACAACACCCCGTTCGACACGATCGAGAACCTCTTCGTCGACTCCGGCGGGTACAGCCAGCTACTCACGACCAAAGCGTACCAGACTTCCGATCAGGAGTATCTCGACTATCTCAGAAGCCATGACCCCGAGTTCTTCGCTCTTCGAGACTACCCCTGTAGTCCGGCAGTCCTTCGAACACACGACCGCACAGTCCGCGATCACCAACAGCGGACGACTCGCCACCACCGTCGGCTTCTCAATGCCTATGAAGACATGGATCTGGCCGCTGAACCCGTCGCGGTTCTTCAGGGCCGGACTCCCTCCCAGTATCTCACGCACCTCGACGAATTGCGGTCGGAAGGCGTGCTCACACGGTACGTCGCGATCGGGTCGCTCGCTCGCCGCCAGGACACCTCGACAGTAGCACGGATCATCCACCGAGTCCGGGACGCACTTCCGGCCACCTACCGATTGCACGGCTTCGGCGTCACGCCACGCGTACTCGAGTGTCCACGGGTGGTGACCGCCCTGGATTCAGCTGATTCGACGGCATACGAACTCAGTACTCGGCTCAATGAGAAGCGAAACACCTGGCGCAGACAGGCCTACCACTATCTCCGGCTGAAGCGCCGGATCGAGACACTCACAGCGAAACAAAGCGGCCAGCAGTCGTTACTTCACTACAGGACTTGAGACCACACTGTCCGTCGAGATCGCACTACGAACGGTTCTCATCAGGTCGGTGTATCGCTACCACCATCCGAAACCCAACGTGCAAGCGACGGAGCGGGTGAATTCTGAAACGAGGTCATACGAAAGCAGGTATAGAATGTATCCCAGTCGAAAGGCGCTATACAGCTGTATCTACAGATAAGCGGTACGCCCGCCCCGATAAATAATCCGAGGGGCGAAATCCACGACAATTCGGCGGCTTCGGCAGAAACGAAGAGTGGAGATTTTCGGTAGAGGGGGAGTTCGGGGAGTTCGGCATATCGGAATAGGGACTCTGGTAACTCGCTTGCTATCAGGGGATACGAGGAACGAGGTGTGCATACTCGTCGGACCTTGATTCCGGTGATGAGTATGGGGTTGCTGGAACGAAGTGTGTATCCGATACGTGCGCAGCTGCGCGAGTCACCAGAGTATACGCCCGGTTCCGGTGTACGCTTGTCCACCCCGTGAGCATATAAATGTCGGTAACTAGTATGTTCACAAATCCACAACCGAAGGAAGGGGAGACTCGTGACCAACAAAGGGCTCCGAACGGTTTGTTCGCCGGGCGTTGGGCCCACTGAATCAACCGTTCGATGGGCACCCAACTGAACGATTGTCTTCACGTGCAAACGAAGCCTGGTCACTCCTTGCCTTCTTCGAACTCAGCACCGTGAATCACACTATGTCTTCCACCAAGTACGTCGACGTCTCACGCAGTCTCCAAAATCTGAAAGAGGAAGTCCATCCGGAGAACTACCGTGCGATACGTGAGTTTATCAATCACCAGGCTGCCGAAGACATCAGTGAGGTGCAACAGCAACGGCAAATCCAGTCGTTCAAAGCCCTTCTGACAACCTTTGCTACCAACGATTTCCGGCTTCGGGATGCCACCGAAGCGGAACTCAAGGATCTTCTCGCCCAGCTGAATCGGAGCGACTACGCGGATGGGACCAAGCACAAGTTCAAGGGGACGCTCAAGAAGTTCTACAAGGTGGAAAACGGTGGTCGAAACCATCCAGACAAGGTCGACTTCTTCTCGGTAACACGGAAAAAACCAACCACAGTTACTCGCGACGATCTGTTCACAGACGCTGAACTCACGGACCTCTTCCAAGGGTTCACGAACACTCGAGATCGGGCACTCACGATGGTCCTCTACGAATCCGCAGCGCGGCCCGGCGAACTCCTGTCACGAAATATTGGCGACTTCACGTCCACTGCCGACGGCGATTTCATCCATCTTGAAGGCCTCAAAGGAACACCGGATCGGACCAACCAGCTCGTCCGGGCAGGACGGATCGTCCGTGAATGGCTCGCCCAGCACCCCTTCGGTGGTGAACTCGGGGATATCGACGATCCAAGCGCACCGCTCTGGGTCAAAACTGAACAGCAGGACTGCAAACACTGCGGGACGTATCCGCGATACCACGATGACGACGACTGCACTTACGAACCCGATCTGCGGGATCGGCTGAGCTATGATGCGTTTCGTCGCCGGTTTAAAGACGCCTGCGACCGCGCTGACATCCCCGAGAACAAACGCCGCCCCTACAACCTTCGGCACACCCGGCTTACAGAGGTTGCGACGTTCATGGGCTACGAACAGTTGAACAAGTTCGCCGGCTGGAAACCGGGCAGCGATCGCGCTAAAGTCTACGTCCACCTGAACAACGACGACGTCAATCAGGCGATCAGAGATCAGTATGGACTCGACACTGCGGATGATGAGGCGGAGCGTGTCGAGTGTCCGTTTTGCGGGAGCGAGAACCAGTCTCAACACACCGAGTGTCGCAACTGCGGTCGTCCACTCAGCCTGGAAGGAAAAACCCGACAACAGGAAAAGCAACGGATCTTGGAACGTCTAGCGAAACTCGAAGAGACAGGCGTTTTAGAGAAAATCGCTGATCTTGATGAACTTGACGACCAACGTGGCGGATAGCGTACCGGCAAGGCTGGTCGCTGTCATTGGGACCTTCATGCCGTTGCATAGCCGTCTGTGTAGGGCTCGTGATGCGCTCTTTCAACTCTATTGAAATCCTGTTGTTCGGACAGTCATCTCAGTGAACGGGCCCACACTCTAGAGCGATTATTTTTGCCGGAGAACCATCGCTACGAGAATCAATCTACGACAACTTTTCCTGAACAGAGGTGTTCAAAACCCATCGACGTCACAGTTGCAATCCTACCACGAGAAGGGCGGGCGCAACCAGCACGTCCGAACACGCCATCAAGGATCGTACCGACCTCGAATGATTAGCGCGGAGCTAGCGACACATCGTATACTTGACTCACCGATTCACGATACGTATCATCAATCGTCGATACCAGTTCGGGGTTCGCCACCACGAGGTCGACGAACGCCTCCTTCAGCGCGCTGGTGTAGGCGTCGAACAAATCGCCGTCCGGTTCCATCTGGATGTCATACGATGCCACGATCATATCCCTCGTGTTGCCCGTGATTTCCGCCGAAGTCGGGAGCAGGCCGACGAGTTCTTGCCGCCGATCGGAAAACCGCTCCGAGAACGCGTTGATAAATTCCTGGTCGTTTGCCCCCATATTCCTGAAATAGACCTTCAGTGTTCGCTCGCCGACGGCCAGGTCCCGATTCCGCCCGAGACGATGATGGAAGCCGATTCGGACATCGTTGCGATCGTCGGGCCTGGCGTAGATCTCCCGCTCGAGATCGTCGACGTGTCGCCACCAGCCGTCTTTGAATAGCATCCCCCAGTCGGAACTGCTCGTTCGGAACGTCCAGTGTCTCAGTTCGTCCCGCTCGAGATCGAGTTCGACGGCCGTACGATCATCGCCGGCGGCAGAATAGGAACCGAAGTCAGCCGCTTCGAGCGCGGCTCCTAATCGATCTCCCCAGGTATCAGTGAAGGCCTCCCATTGCTCGTCAAACGTCTCGCTCACGTCTTTAATAGCTTCGTAGTGGTCGAGGTACAGTCCAACTTTGGCTTGCTCGTTCTCGTGGTGGTCGGTCATGCCCGTAATGTTCTGGAGATCGTCTTTGAACTCGCGCAGCTGTGCAACGGTCCGTTGTGGATACCTGGGAGCGTGTTCGGCGAGGAAGGGTTCCAACACATCGTCCACAACCGCTTTCCACGTCCAGTTCACGAAATTCGGTTCGGTCGCCTCTGGCTCGTCGTGCTGATGCACGTACAGATAATACTGCCCGGATTCGTAGTCGGCTTTACGTCGATCTCCCACGTGAGTCGATTCCTCGTAGTAGAACACCGTCTGGGTATCTTTCGCCGAGAATTTCAACTCGATTACGAGGAACCATTCGTTGGGCACTTCGATAACGAGATCCGCGATGCCTGCCGAGTCGACTTCGCCGTCGATCACCTTGCGAATCCGCACCTGGTCATCCACCCGGACGTCAGAGAGATCATGGATATCTTCTTGGAACCGACACTCGGCAGGGAGCCCCTCCAGAAACGCCCTTAGGAACTCTACCCCCATACAGTGTGGTTCTTTCGGATCCAAGAAATACGCTAACAGCCGGTTGGTATACACCTCGGCTTTTCGTCGACTCCCCAGCGAATATTCGATCACATCCATCAGAGACCGAGGCAGTTCGGGGGTGTCCGTAATTCGTTCCCACTTGCGGGTGAGTACCCGTAACTCCGCGCCCAACTCCGTGTCTGAGTCCATCAGTCAGGTCACGTTCATTGACTGAAGCTATTGCATATAGAAACTTTCTCCGGTATACGGGGTTCAACTGAACGCCGGGGTCTGAGTATCCTCATGAAGTTCGCCATCCGATGGTAGGGGGTGGTGAGGTGAATGGATCTCCAAGACGTATACGAAGCGGAGGAATTGCTCGCTGAAGTCCGTTCCTGGTCAGAAGCAGAGATCGAGGCGCTACCTCTATTCTACAAGCGAAAGGCACAGGAATACCGCCAGCTATCGCAACCGGGTGAGGAGTGACCATCAACCCGGTGCGTTACACAACATCTGATTGTGAACGGCGAAATCTATGATGTAGATCCTGCAGCTGTCGACGATGTCGACATCGCGGAGTTGCTCGAGCAGTCGTACGAACAGAAACGCCAACGGCTCAAGGCCGAACTACAGCGAATCGACCAGGAACTGGAGAACCGCGATGTACTCCTGGATCAGGCCGTCGACGAACTCGAGTCGAAACTGCAGTGGTACGTCGATCGACTGGAACTCCTCTATACACGGTCGACTGGGAAACACGGAGAACGAAACCGCCTCAAGACCCGGATCGAATCGTTCTACCAGGCGCTCCGTGACGAACGGCGTACCCACTGGCGTGACCGGCAGGACCTGCTGACCGATCGTCGCGACGTCCAACGCGAACTCGACTCACTCGAGGGGGAGAACTTACTCGATCTCCTCTGAATCTGATCGTGACTGCCAGTCAACGAGCCTGATTTCACGGGTTTTCCCTTTTGCTCCGCCATAGTGGTACGTCGTCTCAATGAGGTGAAGCAATTCGAGATGGGTCAGAAAATCGCTCACACGGCGTTCACTCAGTGGAGCTACCGCAGCCGTTTCGCAGTGCCGCTGGTACTCGTCGTACACCGTCCCAGTCAAATACGGTGGCTCGAGTTCGCGGTCGAGCCGTTCGATCGCTTCATAGAGCCGGTGGTGGTGTGGTGTGAAGTCGTTGAGCAGGGACGTCACGTATTCCTGGTAGGCGGTCGACTGGAGGTCTTCGACGAGTTCCTGCGTGATATGTTCGTCCGCAGTATCGGCGGCCTCGCGAAGCCACGTCAACCCGATCGTGATGTTCTGGGTTACCTCCGCGATGTGCGAGAGGACGGACTGTTCGATCGAGTCCGGACTGAGTGCTTGCCGCGCCCGGTCGGCGAGTATCTGATGAGCCTCGTCCGGTGAATAGGGCTCGAGCTCGAGATGCTGGGGACGGAACGAACTGTAGGTCCGGTCGTCGAGTGGCTCCTCGAGCGCCGGGTTGTTCGCTGAGACGGTGATGACGGCTACGTTGTCGAGTCGGGTGAGAAAGTAGAGCAGGTCGTCCCCGTCGTTCAACAGCAGGAAGTCGATCTCGTCGAGGACGACGACTGTTGGAAGCGTCACCTGCTCAGTGATCTGTCGCTGGATATCGGCAACGTGATGCCCGGTCCCGAGTTCGGTGCCCGTGAGCTGTTGATAGAGGCGCTCGAGTGCTTTGTACTGGGTGTCGTGGGGGATACCAGAGAGATAGCAGGTCGTCACCGTCGGCGGAAACGTCGTCAGAAACTGCTGGAGTAGATGTGTCTTCCCCGTCCCACGGACGCCGTACACGTGGAGGTGCTGTCTGGGAGAGTCGGTTTCGACGGCGAAGCTATCGCTGAGTGCGTCCTGGAATTCGTCGCGTCCGACGAACTGTGTTGGGATGTACGAGTGTTCCAACGGTGGCCGTGAGTCGATGATGGATGGTGGCATAACCCTGTGAGGGGGAGGAATAGCTACACCGTTTTGGCGACCCCTGGCTTCAGTTGGCAGCCAGCGGGACGAACGTATCTACTGATGTGGGATAGCTAGTTTCGAACATATATCTAGAACATCACATACGAAATAGCGTCCCGGGCTCGCCTTTTGAATCCTGACTGATAGATTGTCTCTAGTTCGGAGCGTGAGACTGCTATGTTCGACGACAGCTACGGAAGCAAGATCATTCGGGCAGAAGAATACCTGACAGCTGACCATCCACACCATCCCCCAGTCGAACGTGACGCCGAGCTTCACGCGATTCGAGACGCACTGAGGCCACTGACGAAACGAAAGACGCCGGAGAACCTCCTCGTCCATGGGCCGCCCGGAAGTGGAAAAACCACCTGTGTCGATCACGTCTTCGAGGCGTTAGAAACCGAGGCGGGCGTGAAAACCGTCCAGATCAACTGCTGGCAGTACAGTACGCGGCCAGCACTTCTGACCGAGATACTCATCCAGTTAGGATATCCGGCTCCACGGAAGGGGAAACCCGTCGACGAACGGCTCGGCAAACTCCGCGAATGGCTCGACAAGAACCGAAGCGTCGCGATCGCGCTCGACGAGTTCGATCAACTGGAAGACAAGGCCGCGATCGTCTACGATCTCCACATGCTGAGCCAGCAGACAGAGAACAAACTCGGTCTCGTCCTCATCTCGAATGTTCCACCTGACGAGTTCGTTCTCGACGAGCGGAGTTGGAGCCGGTTGAACTGCCGAACTGTCGAGTTCAAACCCTACACAGCCGAGGAACTGCTGGCGATCCTCAAAGACCGCGTCGAACAGGCTTTCCGACCAGGCGCTGTCCAGCCTGAAGTGCTGGAACTCGTTGCAGACAGCGTTGCAGAAGACGGTGGGGACTGCCGGGATGCCTTCGAACGGCTTCTCCAAGCAGGGCGACGAGCGACACAAGAAGGCGCACGCGAGGTCACGCCACAGTTTCTCAAAGAAATTGAAGGGTGAAACGAGATCGGGTGGAACGAAGGCGATCCGCTAACCGAGGTTGAGGCATTTCTGACCCTCTTCAACGTTGACGACGAGGAACTTGGATTCGTCCTCGGGCCGCGCATCTACGAGGAGACAGGAGAGATCGGCCTTGAGATCAACGTGCGGATGTTCGAGGAACCGGACGATGGCATCTACGGAATAGATGGCGTTTACACCTACGACGAGGCGACTGTCGAACAATTTATGACGGAGGTGTATCCAACTATCATTGATCGATTCAAAAGCACTTTCGAGGGGGCTCAGTTCCAGTATTACCAATTATGACATATCCTTCAGTGATATGCTTAATCCAGTGGCTCCTGGGACGTCTCGGATGATCGGCCTACGATCGCCTCGCGCATCTCCGGTGTTGTATCGATCTGTTCCTGCAGCTTCTCCTCGCCACGCACGTACTTGATCCAGTAATACCAGAGACTGCTTGCATCCGGACTATCCAGATTCAACTCCTTCCGACGCTCGGAAAGCACCTCGAACAGCTCTCTCACCGCGGCATCACCTATCGAGTCGGACGGCAACGTAATCATCAGGAAATCCCGAAAGTCGTCGAATAACGCGTGATGCTTCTTTGCCGATTTCCGGAATCGCGCTGATCGCTGATCTGGCTTTGCAGCCCGCCGGTATCCAGTGCTCACCGCGATGTCCGGTTCGTACTGCTCCATCAGCTCGGGGAACTCGTCGAGCGCCGGCTCACGGTAATCGTTATCCAAGAAGAGGATCGGTGCGTTGGCGTTCGGATAATCAGCGTTCTGGAAGCCGGAGGTGTACTGCCTGAAGCCGACCGCGAATCCAAGGTCGCACGCATCGGTCGCAAACGGGTGGCGACCGGTGACACAGATGCGATCTGCCTGTCGTGCCTCTACCCGGGACGTACAGTACTCATTGAGTGATGTTTGCTCGATCCATCCACCACCAGAATAGAACAGGAACTGGACTTTTTGAGGGAGAATACTTATTCTACAAACATATTTTCTTTGGAAAAGACGTCAATCCTAACCTCTGTCCCTTCTGTTGGTTTCACTTCCAGTCCGGATGGATGACCTTTTTGCAGGAAGTACGTGAACAGTTGTGTAACCGCATACTGTCCACCATCAACCGGAGAGGAGATTGCCAATGCCTACGTTCGATGTTGATCCGACGGAGATACACGCGTTCAAGATTGACGACACCTATGTCTTCAAACATTATTTCGATAACCGGGACGCGTTCAATGAGCTAGAAGACTATTATCAGCAAGATAAATATCGGTTCGAAATCCCCGAAGGACAACTAGAAACTGTTCAACAGATACTTGATACGTATTACTGTACGCTCCACTTAGTCGAAGATCCTCATTCCTATTGTGTAGTTGTAGAAAAGGGGACGGATTATTCGGATATCTTGAAAACTGCGGTCCTAACGAAAGAGCGAAGTGGCTATCTCATTCTTCTTCTGAAAGATGACCTTTCAATGGAACAGGCGATTGAGCAAGGTGCCCATACGCTTAAGGAGGCTGAAGTAAATGTTGAGCTTTGAACCGGAAAACCGACGGATCGTATCGGGGGCACCAGTAGGTTCAAGTAGTTGTGCTATGGGGAACTAATAAAGGACTATGAGTGCAAACACAGACGGTTTAGAGATATTTGATGCTGGACAGGAAGAGGGCACGTCTGTGTTCGAAAACCGGACACTAGAGGATATAAATGGGGAAGTTCAAGAAGTATACCTTGCTGATGACCGTCCGTGGGTAATTGGATACAGTGGTGGCAAGGACTCCACCACGGCGCTGCAGCTCATCTGGTACGCCGTCAAAGACCTACCACCAGAGAAACGGACCAAGACTGTTTATGTCATCTCAAGTGATACACTGGTTGAAACACCGAAAATCGTCAATCACATCACGTCTACCCTCGAAAAAGTCAACGAATACGCTGAAATGGAGGATCTCCCGTTCGAGGCTCACAAAGTCACCCCTCAACTCGATGACTCGTTCTGGGTGAATCTCATTGGCCGCGGCTATCCCGCACCGAACCAGACCTTTCGCTGGTGCACGGAACGACTCAAAATCGATCCAGCTGACCGATTCATCCAGGAGAAAGTCTCAGAGCACGGCGAGGTCGTCGTTGTCTTAGGTGCTCGCAAGGCAGAAAGTGCGACACGAAAGCAGGTGATGGACCTGCACAGTATCGATGGCAGTGTTCTCTCCCGCCACTCCAAGTTTGCCAATGCGTTCGTCTATACCCCGATCGAAAATTGGCTTGTCGATGACGTCTGGTCGTACCTCCTGCAGGTCGACTGCCCCTGGGGGAAGAACAACCGTGATTTGGCCGCTCTCTACCAAGAGGCGGACGACGAGTGTCCGATGGTGATCGATACCAAAACTCCGTCCTGTGGTAACAGCCGATTCGGATGCTGGACTTGCACCGTCGTCTCCGAAGATAAAGCGATGCAGAATATGATTGATGGCGGTGAAGATTGGATGGAGCCGCTGTTGGAGTTCCGGGATTTCCTCAAACAGACTCAGGAACCAGAGAAAAAGTCCCGGTATCGACAGGTGAAAGGCCGCCGATTCGGAAACGTCCGAACCAAGGATAATGGCGGAGATGGTATCATCCCTCGAGCCCATAAAACCGAGTTCTGCAAGGATCTTCTGCGGAAATTACTGGAAACTCAGAAAGAGGTGAACGAACGCCTACCCGGTGATGAAGAGGAAATGGTGCTAATCCGTGTTGAGGAACTGCACGAAATCCGGCGACTCTGGCGGGAAGAACGCGCGGATTGGGAGGACTCCGTTCCGAAGATCTACGAAGAGGTCATGGGTGAAGAACTGGACTGGGTGGAAGACGACCTCGGCTCGTTCGGCGAAACCGAGGCAAGGGTGCTGAAGGAAGTTTGTGAAGACTACGATGTCCCGCCAGAATTGATCCAACGACTCTTAGACACCGAGTTGCAGCACCACGGGATGAAACGCCGTGCCTCCATCTACAACGAAATCGACAGGGTCCTCAAAGAGGACTGGCGTCCAATGGAAGAGATCATCGCCGATATCGAAGGCGAAGAGAATGTAGAGAAGTGGCAATACGAGATAGAGCAATGAAATTTCATAAGCTTATTATTGAGGATTTCGGGCCGTACAGAGGGCGGAACGAGCTGGATTTGACGACGACACAGGAATCCCCCATTGTTCTGTTCGGCGGTCAGAACGGCGCTGGGAAAACGACTCTTTTCCAGGGCATTCAGATCTGTCTTCATGGCCGGAGCGCGTTAGGCCGCCGCGTCAGCGAAAAAGAGTACAAACGGCTGATTCGCAACAAGTTCCATGCCTACCCGGATAAGACGGCGAAAGAGGCGTCGATCCGGCTAGAGTTCGAGTACGCACACCTCGGGGAAGTCGATCAATATGCCGTGGAACGGTCGTGGCGCGACCGTGGGAAAAGCATCGTGGAGAACGTGGAGGTCAAGCGGAACGGGAAACCATTATCTGACCTGAACGAGGACCAGTGGGAGGACTTCCTAAAAGAGCTGATTCCTCCTGGTGTCTCCCAGCTGTTTTTCTTCGATGGAGAGAAGATCAAGGAGCTTGCGTCGGCGATCGAAGACGACGATACGTTTGAAGACTCGCTGTTCTCGTTACTGGGCTTGGACCTGGTTGAGCGACTGGATGCTGACCTGTCGATCTATATCTCCCGAAAACTGGATGAGAGCGAGGTCGACGGTATCACTGAGGAGATCGAGAATCTGCGGGAGAAGGAGAGTGACTTCAACCAAGAGATGAAGGAGTTGAAGGAGCGCAAGCGAGAGGTCACCAGCGAACTTGACCGGCTGGAGCATCAGATCAATAAGAAGGAGTCGAAGATTGCGCACGAGGGCGGGTCGTACGCTGATAAGCGGGAGGAGATGAAAGAGCGTCGAGCCGAACTACGAGCGAAGATCGACAACCACGAGGATCAAGTTAGGGATATCGTTACGGATTCGTATCCGTTTGCGTTGGCTCCCGATCTGTGCCAGAGCGTTGTTGACCGGTTGCAGAAGGAGAGCGAACAGCAGCGCCGTGATGCAGCCCGGGAACAGGTGGCTGAAAAACTGGATGCGGTGCTTGAAGACGGAGAGGCATTGGCAGATGTGGAGCTCGATGAGGAGATAAAAACGCAAGTCGCGTCGCAGCTCCAGACAGCGGTTGAAAACCGGTTACAGGGTGATGAAGACGGTGACCAGCAACTGTTGCACCAGTTCTCTGAGGCGCAGCGCCAGGAGATGTTTTCCGTCGTCGACGAAGCCTTGAACGACGTCCCCGGCCAGCTCCGTGATACGACGGACGAACTGGAGTCGCTTGTCCGTGAACACCAGAACATCGAATCCGAACTCGGTCGTGCTCCCAGTGAAGATGTGCTGACGCCGTTGGTGGAGGAACTGAACGAACTCACGGAACGGCGGGGTGCTCTCAAATCTGAGTTGGATGATCTCGAGGAAGAGATCAGCAAAATGGATACGAAGATCGGCCGGTTAGAGAATCAGATAGACAACAAACTGGAGAAAAAGTCCGAGGTCGAAGGTGTGTCCGACCGGGCGAACCTCGCATCCGAGGTGCAGGAAGTGCTCGACGACTACCGGCAGCGTCTCGCGAAGGAAAAACTCCAGCATCTTGAATCGGTGCTCAGTGACCGGTACTTGGCGCTGTCGAACAAACGGGAGTTCTATGACGGTATCGAGATTGACAAGGACAGTCTGAACATCTTCGTGCGAACGATCCATGATAACTTCAAGCCACTGTCCGAACTCTCGGCAGGCGAGCGGCAGATATTCGCCACCTCGCTTCTGTGGGCGTTGGCAGATATCTCTGAACGGCCGCTACCGTTCATCGTTGACACGCCGCTCGGCCGGCTTGACCAGGCGCATCGGGAGAACATGGTGAATAATTTCTTCCCCGAGGCGGCGCATCAGGTGTTTGTATTCTCCACGGACACCGAGATCGATGATCGCCACCATCAGGTACTTGATGACGCGATCTCACAGACGTACCACCTCAATTACGAGGAAAAAGAGGGATATACAGACGTCGAACAGGGATACTTCTGGTCATCAAACAACGACTCCACGGATGACCACGTTGTCGCCGACTTAGAGGTGACACAATGAGTCAGGATTTCAACCGCGTGCAGATCGGCTCCAGGGCGACGAACCATCTGAGTCAGCTGAAAGGCAGGACTGGGCTGACGCCGAATTTCCTCTGTCGCATTGGGCTGTGCTATTCGCTGAACGAGCCGCGGCCACCGAACCCGGAAGAGTACAATGCAGACGGGCAGACGTTCAACCGGTACACGCTGCTTGGGGAGCACGACGCCCTGTATATGGCACTTCTCAAAGAACGGTTGATACAGGAGGGAAAAGACCCGGAAGAGGATCTGTACGACGAGTTCGTCGCCCATCTCAACCGCGGAGTAATCCGGGTGTTCGGAAATATCAAAGACATCAACGACTTCTACCAGCTCATACCGGAGGATCTGAAAAAAGAGTCTGGAGAAATCGAGGTTGATTCACCATGACGGCGGAGCTCGAGGATGCGGTGTATCTCGATCATCATGCGACGACACCTGTTGATGAACGGGTTGTTGAGGAGATGAAGCCGTACTTCACGGAGGTATTCGGCAACCCGGCCAGCGACGATCACAAGTTCGGTGCGAAGGCAAAACAGGGAGTCGACGAAGCCCGTGAACGGATTAGTGACGCGATCAATTGCAGGAAAGAGGAAGTCATATTCACCAGTGGGGCCACTGAATCCGACAATTTAGCGATTCGGGGCACACTGGACTATGCTCTGAAGCAGGACAAAGGAAACCACGTCATCACGGCTGAGACAGAACACGAGGCCGTGTTAGAGGTTTGTGAAGACCTTGAGGACGACGAGGTGGAGGTCACGTATCTCTCGGTAGATGCGGAAGGCCGGATCGATCCAGCCGATGTCGAGGCAGCGATTCGTGACGAGACGGTGCTGATCTCGATTATGACTGCCAACAATGAGATCGGTACCATCGCACCGGTCAAGGAGATCGGTGAGCTTGCCAAGGAGAACCGGGTCTTCTTCCATACAGACGCGGTGCAAGCGATGGGCTTCTTTGATCTGGATGTGGAGAAGATGGGGATTGATTTGATGTCCCTGTCCGGACACAAGATTTACGGGCCGAAAGGAATCGGCGCGTTGTACGTGCGGCGGCGTCGGCCCAAGGTGAAAATTGAGCCGCTGCTTCACGGCGGTGGCCACGAGCGCGGCTGGCGGTCTGGGACACTCAATGTTCCTTCGATCGTGGGCTTCGGGAAGGCAGTCCAGCTCGCTGACCAGGAGCGCGATGAGCGTATCGAACACGTGGATACATTGACATCCTACCTCTGGTCACGGTTCGACGATGAACTCGAGGATGTCATTCTGAACGGACCGCAGGAGAACCGGCTTCCGAACAATCTGAACGTGAGCTTTCTCGGTGTGGAGAACAAGGCGCTCGTGAAGAATCTCCAGCCGGATCTCGCTGTTTCTGCTGGATCAGCATGTACGACTGGGAAGGTTGAAGCCTCACACGTTTTGCAGGCGTTGGGCGGCGATGAAACGCGCTGGCACTCAGCAATCCGGTTTGGGCTCGGGAAAGACAATACAGAGGAAGAAATCGAATACACGGCTGACACGGTTATTCAGGCGGTAAAGCGGTTACGCCGCATTCAATTCACGTAACTTCGAGTCCCTTGCCGGGATGGGTGTTACATCTCTTCGAAGTCTTGTCGGATCTGCTCCAAGACGCTTCGCTGCGATTCTTCGGAATCGATATCGCGGTGTTCTCGTAGGAATTCGACCATGTTAATCAGGAGTTCGCCGGGCTGTTCGACGATCTGTGACTGGACGATATCGATGCCACCGGCCGCATATTCGCGGAGGACCTCGACCTGCATGTCGTGATCCATTAACGCTTCTTCGTCGCCGGTTTCTGCGTACGCCATGGATGCCATGACAACCTCATCTTGCGGGGTCAGCACATCCCACGGAATTTCTCCGCTGTTGCCCGGTTCGTCTATGCTATTTCGGCTATACCCGATGCTGGCTGCAAAGAGCAGGGCATCCTTGTAGGTTTCAAAGATTGCCTCGTCGCCCTTGACCAGCGTTTCATACGTATCGGTCTGCTCGTATCGGATTCGTGGCGGCATCAGTGATTACACCTCAATCTCTGCTTCCGGTTCCTCCCGGATCTCTGTATATTCGTAGTCAACGTCATCTTCGTCGGGGTCGTAGTAGTTGAGGTGGTACTGTTCCCCGGCATAGGGTTCGAGTTCCGCTTTGACTTCCTCGCCCCACTGCGAATCACTCACCAAGACAATCACTTGGTCAGCAAGTTTTGGGATTTTCCTGCTGACTGCCTGTCGATATTCTTCTTCCAGATAGCCGAACGGGGCGTCCATCAACATCGGGTAGACTCCCCCCTTGAAATATGGTTGGTCGCCGCTGGAGAGGAACTGTTCCCGGGTTAGATACGTGAGGGCGCCGATGAACGAGAAGCTGGCCACCTGCCGTTCCCCGGTGGAGGTCCCGACCCGGGTGACTTGGTCACCGACTTTCTTGTAGACGTCGAGCGAATAGTCCTCACCGATTTCAGTCCAGTAGTTCTTGGCGATGATGTCGGAGAAGATCTCGTCGACCTTGTCATCTACCCGGTCGCGGACCTGGTCCTGGTAGGACTCAAACTCGTCCTGGATGAACTGCTTCGCTTTCTGGGTGGCGACAAACCGGCGGCGGGCGAGTTCTGCTTCCTCCTTTTTTTGTTCGGCTTCTTCGATGTCCTGTTCGATCTCCTCGATGGTGTCGTCGATCCGGTCGATCTGCCGCTGGACCCGGTCGCTTTCCCGTCCCAGATTCTTGATCTCGGTTTCCAGTTCTCCGCGGCGCCGTTCCAGCTTTCCGATATCTTCTGTATCCTTGTCCTCAAGCTTGTTGCTGATCTCGTCGAGCTCTTCCTCGATTTCGTCGAGTCGCCGTTCGTGCCGACTGCGTTCTTGGAGGTTCTCCTGGATCGTGTCGAACAGGTCTTCCCGTGATCCGACGATTTCGTTCAATCGGTTAGTGATATTATTGGCGGCTTGCTGTAGATCTTCATCTCCAGCTTTGGTCTTCCAGTTTTTGACCGCTTGGAATGGCTCGGTGCCGGGTTCAAGCGGCCGATCACAGATACATTCCTCCATATCCAGCCGCTCTTCGACGAACTGCTGTTTGATGTCGTAGGGAATCTCCCCCTTATCCCGTTTCTCTTTTAGCACCTCAGCAGTTTCCTGTACGGCCGGCATCGCAAACACGTAGTGACCGTTGTCGGAGCATACCTGCTTGATTTCGTCGTTCAGCTCCTCGATCTTGTCCTGTAGCTCCTCTTCTTCGTCTTCTAACTCGTCACGCTCTTCCTGTAATTCACGTGCCCCCTCAAGTTCCCGGAGACGGTCTTCAACATCCTCCAGCTCGTCCTCGGCTTCCGAGATGCTGTTTTTGGTGTTCTCCAGCCGCCGTTCCTTGTCCTGGCGGTCGTCCTGCTTTCGCTCTTTCCGTTCGGTCAACTCGTTCAGTTCTTCACTCCCGGTATCCTTCATCTCCTCCGAGAAAACATCATCATTCACTGACTCGAGATGCCGGATTGCCCGCTCCATTATCTCGAGGCCCATCAGATCCCGGATTGCTTCTTTGACGCGTTCCTGATGGCCCTCTTGGGTCAGCTTGTCGATGTCCTCTCCATGGAAAAAGAAGAGGTGGCTCAGCCGTTTCGGTATGAACCGTTCTAAGTATGATGTCGGATTATCAGGGGTGACGGTCCGGCCATCAGCATCGATGTACTGAACGTCTGCCCCTTCGTCGACCAACTCTCCGTCTAAGTCGTCGGAGCTCTGCTTCTTGTAGTCAGCCCATCGCTCACACCAAAAATCCTGGTTTCCGTCAGAAAACTCCAGTACCACGCGGACGCGGACGATGTCGCCCTCTTCCACTTCCGCCATTGCTCGTTCATTGGCGATGTGGTCTGGACGGGAGAAATTGTCGTCAACCTCGTGGTAAAACAGCCACGTGAACGCGTTCCGGAGTGCTGATTTCCCCGCACCGTTACCGCCGTGGATGACGGTCAGGTTTCGATCCTCGTCTTCGGAAAATTCGATTGGCTGGTCTTGATAGAACTGCCGAAAGTTTTCCACTGTGAGTTTTTCGAGTTTCATTGGCTACTGGATCTCCTCTCGGATGATTTCTTCTAGGTCTTCGGTGATGTTCCGTGGGCTTTTCAGGTGTAATTTTTCCTGCTCTGCTTCCAGCACCTGTTCGACCAGCTCTCGCACCTTTTCATCGGTTATCTCGATGTTGCTGTCATGTTCGCTCATATGTTACACATCCAGGAGATTGTAATCATTTTTCAGCTCTCTTAACGACCCCGTACTCGTTGACACCCCTTCAATGTCAGCATCAGGATGATTCATCGCTGCGTCACTAAATATCGATGCACGTCGCAGTTCCTTCCGAAGGAAGCGACGTTCGGTGTTGAACTGTTCGGCTGGCATCGTTCGCGGGTTCACCGAGCTTGGCGGTGCCACGATGAAGTCATGGATCACAGCATGGCTTTTTCCAGGGTAGGTCCGAAGAATCCGGCCTCGTCGCTGCACGAACTGGATCGGGTTCGTGGTGCTTGCCAGGATGTATGCCGTCTGTGTCGACGGGACGTCCACACCCTCGTCAAGACACCGGATGGCTACTAACGCCTCGAGGCGTCCTTGGTCGAATCGGTCGAGAAGTTGCTGGCGCTCCCGGTGCGATTCTTCGTGGGTGAACGGATGTACCCGAAGCCCGAGATTGTTCCCCATTACGTCAACCGTGGCGTCGATGTGGCGCTGGGTTTCATCGTGGAGGTCGTCATCGCCAGTGGTGCCATCACCACAGTAGACCAGTGTGTGGTTGATCTGTTCCTGCTCCTCCGCGAGTTCCTCGAGCTTGCTCAGCTTGTTTTCGGCAGTCCCGATCAGTCGAGCGCGTTTGATCAGCAGGCTCTGGAGATGGCTGTCTTCGGTTAGTTCGATGTCGTTATCAATTGCGTGCGCTTTTTTGACGATTCGCTGGGAGAGGTCCAAGTATTGGTCTTCTTCCTCCTCGGTGAGTTCGATGATGTGGGGGATGTAGTAGTATTCGCAGAGAAAGCCGTTGTCGATCGCTTCCTTGATGCCGAACTCGTAGACGACGCCCTCATCGAAGTAGTTGAACAGTTTCTCTGTACCGGTATCGTCGTACCAGCGTTCCGGTGTTGCGGACAGGCCTAATCGGTTCGAAATATTGAGCGGGAGGTTCTTGCGGTAGTGAGAGGCCCCCATGTGGTGGACTTCATCGAGAATGACGAGTGAGTCATCGCCGTCCAGTCGGCCAAGCAGGTTCTGGAAGGTATCAGAGCAGAACGTCTTGTGTGTCGTGATAACGGAGAACAGATCCGAGGATTCCCAGTTGAATTCGGTGACGGAGCGGGCGAGTTTGTCTTCCCACCGCTCACGGGTTTGATAAGCAAGAATCGGATTCATATTGAAATCCTCCATCGCCTCTTTCCACTGCTCGACGAGGTGCTGGTAGGGGCAGGCCACAATCAGACCAAGACGCTCACCCTGCCGTTCATAGAGTTCGACCGCACCGAGCAGGGAGGTAAGGGTCTTCCCCGTTCCGGTCGCCATTTTGAGGATGCCTTTTGCCCCGCTGGTCAACCATGATTGGACCGCGTCTTGTTGGTATGGGCGCCGTTCGATCCATCCTGGTTCTGTCAGTTGTGGTGCAGGGCTTTTCATGCTATCTGGTTCCGGGTAGGCCCGGTTGTCTGAATCCCGTAGTTCGGCGATATCGTTTTTAATTCCTTGAGGAAGTGAATAAATGTTGAGATCAGGGTTCTGGCCGTGCCAGAGCGCGTCGAACCGCTCTTCGTGGTGGTCGACGCGGGCCGTGTCCTGTCCGGATTCCCAGTCGTAAAAGATGTCGTAGGATTCGTAGTTGAAGAATCCTTGACGGCTATCGTTTTGGGAGCCGTGAAACGCTAGGCGGCTGCCATCAGTGCCGTAGATGACGCCCCATTTATCATGGAAGTCACCGCCGAGATCGCCGTCTGGGACAGCGAATTTGATTTGCAGGAGTTCATCGGCGATCATCCAGGCCAGCGTGTTGAGTGTGTCCTCCTCGAGCCCTTTCTCGAGTTCATCGACGGTCCGATGAAGGGATTCGTAGAGGACTTCGTTCGTCCGTGCTTCCTCGCCTTTCCGAAAGGCTTCCCAGTCATTCTCATCGAGCATTGGGCTGGTAATCCATTTCGCCGTCCCTCCGTTTGCTGCGAGTCCGGCGACGCCCCGAGCAGCATATTGGAGCCAGCCGCTCGTGAAGTAGCCAACACCGCGTTTATATTCGATTGCTCGCTCAAGCGTGGGGTTATAGAACTCTTGAATGAAATCGGTAGTCGACGTTTCTATGACGGGGGGGAGATCTAGGTCGCTGAGTTGCCCGTCTTGTTGTGTCATGCTAGATGAAATGGGGCCGGTTCGCCGGTGATCGGCGTATATCCAGGCCCGTAGTATAAAAATACCGGCGTGTTGTCTATGTATTTTCAGCGTGTGAGAGATACTGTCTATGTGAACAACTCACAGAGTTAGCTTCACTAAATATTCGTACTCGTGCTCCTCGAGTACTTCCACATCACCGGGGACAGTTTCGTGCGTTTGATCGAGCTGCTCAGGCGGGATATAGAAGGTGAGTGTGGTGTCGTCGTGAACATGGATATCGTCGGCGAGAACGTCGAGGTCGTCAACGATGGTCTGTTGAACGCTTTCGACATCGGTTTGAGGCATGTTCTCGGTATTGTCTGTAAGGGACCGTAAACTATCCGCCTCATCAAGGAGGACCGTCACTGGCTCCAATCACGCCATTGAGTTTGGCCATTGACATCCGGCCGCTCCCAGAAATGACTCATCGGTGCCTGATTCCCGGTGTCCACGTCGGTATCTCCGTCCAGGTACTGGTCGATGCGCTCGGTTTCAGCGTTGAGCCACTGCATCTGCTCGCCGATCCCGTCGAAACCGTGTTCTTTGAACGGGAACCGAATGTCCCACGGAAACGGCTCGAACACGTCATGTTCCAGTAACGGGTCGACGTACCGGTCGCCGGCGAGCACGATCAACTGCTGGCAATGCGGATCTTCCTCGGGAAACCCGGACCGGTACTCGAGCCAGCTGACCACTCCGTAGTGGACGCGGCGCGTCCAGAAATCTAGCCGCGTCTCATACAACGGTTCATCCCACGGGTATCGCGTATGCTGATAGGCGTCAGGTTCGACCGGTGCCGGCTCCTCCGCCAGATCCTCAATCGTAGTATCGTACGGTTCGACCGGGATATTCGGCCAGAGCACGTCGTGTTCTGCGGAGAGGATGGTGTACCCTTGGTTTCCGGTGCAGGCGTTGAGACTGCCTCTGCATACCGCTGTTTACACCGGAAGTAGTTCGAGGTGTACAGCTCCTCAGCAGGGATTGGTTCGTCCGTGTTCCGTTTCTGCTGGCTGTAGCCAACGAGGATGTACGTGCCGATCGTGGCCTCACCTGTTTGTCGGCTCTTGTTCGAGATGGTCGCCGCGGATAATCGACTGTATAGAGGCGCTGTGTGGGTTTTCGACCGTGTGGAGTTCTTGGGCGGCGGCCAGTACCATCGTCACCTGGAGTAGGGTGAGGTCTTCCCGGAGCTGTTTGAGTAGTGTCAGGGCTTCCTGTGCGAGATTGATGCGTTCTTCCACTGTATGGGCCACCGAGCAATTCTTCAGGCCCAGATTTTTTAACTGAGACAGGTTGTTCCACCGGGAATAGCGAAGTGTAAAAATCAGAGGCTGATCAACGGTTTTGACCTGCGTTGCTTCAAAGGAACATGGTAGTGAGGGGAAAATTCAATAAGAGAGACTGTTTTGCCCTTACCAATGGCTGCGGACGCACCCACGACCCCAGATACTGCATGGCTGGAAAACCGGTTAGATAACCGGCCAAAGCCGTTCCTGGTCCGGTTGGGAACCCAGTTTTTCGAGGAAGACGTCGACGGGGATGACTACTCGGCTCCGGAACTCAAGGAGACGATTTTATCCGACTATTCCGATGACTGGGCTGAGTTCCTCCGGAAATATGAGAAACTGGATCGAAATAGTATCTCCATTCGGTCTGCGAAAGAATATCTGAACCAAGAGCGCGGATTGGGCAGAGACGTGCTTGATGTCACGGGGAAATATGAACTGCTCTTAGTCCTGTATGAACACGAGTTAGAAGATGTCCTCGACGAACTCATCAGACACTCCAGAATCATCGATAAGCGGAGCAGCCGAGCCTACATACTCGACGAAGTCCTCGAACTCAAGAACATCAAACCCGATCTGCGTACCTTCACAAAAAAATGGAATAACAGCGACCGATTAGATGCAGTCCACATAAAAGCCGAAGAGGAAGATGAGGCAACATTCTTCGAGATTTACAAGGAATACGGCCGTCGCACACAGGAGGTCTTCACGTTTCGCGAAGACAACGGAGACACTACCGAGTATCCGAGTGAACCCGAGATTGAATCGATCAGCTACTATCCTTTGAAGAAACTCCGGTTCAAGGCTACCCAGAAAGACGGTGAGACAGAGATCATATTCAGCGATGATTACGACAGTGGCTGGGCGAGAACCCTGAACCGGCTGTTTGACGAGGTCTTCGGCGTCGAAGATGTGACGGATCAACTGGAACGGAAACGGTCCCCGATCGCAGAAGAAATCGCAGAAGACGTGGACGACAGCGTAGACGAGCCAGAATCCACTACCGGTCTCATCCAAACCAGTCTCTCAGACCGGCAGGAACAGGCAATCGAGAAAGTAGAAGCGGAAGGATTCCCAGCTGATGAAGAACTGGATCTGGTGGATCGGATTGAGAGTATTGAACTCGGTGGTTCAGATGTGCAGCAGGACTACTCAATCGGTGCCGACCAGCTCCGTATCGTCGCAGACCTGGATGATCTCTTCGATTCGCTTAGCGGCATGGAAGCCAGTTTCGAGGCTTTACTTGAAAAGACCGCAGAAGAGAACCGGACGCTGGTGATCAAAATTCAGAACCGTCCGGTCGGAGTCCAAGGAGGGACCTGGAGCGCACTTGGAAACGGAAGGCTGAGTGATTCGAATCGAACGGCATTGGAATACTTCTTCGGAGACGCATAGCGATGAACAAAACCGTCATCACGGATTTGCAATCAGTTCTCACGACAGAGGACGGGAGTACTCGAATCAAACCTGAGAACATCCCTGAGACGCTGATCCCTGAGTACGTCAAACCACGATACCCAAAACCGGGCCAATGCATCCATGATGGCTGTGGTTCCTACTGCTCGGTAGATGAGGACGGCGACCAGTATATCGTTCGCTGTGATGATGGGCATGTTGAATCAATCGCGAAAAAGCAGAACATGCGTTACCGTCTGGACTTTGAGGAAATCACCAGAGGGTTAGCGAAAAGGCTCAAACGGGATCTGATCGATTTCGACCCGAATCTCCCAGGATTTGTCCGTGGGACAATGGACGATCAAATTGATCTTTACGTGGTCGTATCTCCCAATGACTATGAGCAGTTGGCTCACAAGATTCTGTACCACGTCGTGAACCGAGGCCGCGCTTCTGTGTTCATCACTCCCCGAGACTACGTCATGAATATCCTGTCTACTCAGGCGCTGTTTTCATCCGGTAACCTTCTGTACGCGGTTCCGATGAAACGGCTCGCCAAAGGACGGCCGAGCGTTCTCCAGGGCATCGACAATATGACTGCGGTCCGTGGGATGGAGGCAGAGATTTTGCAGGAACAGGTCGATAACGATCAACATCATATTGTTGACCGGGTGAACTCAAACCCGCGGTATATCCTCACCGAACTCAATCATATGAAACTGCTTCGGCAGAACAAAGAAATCCCGAGAAACGAGGGAACACGTCTGGAGAAGATATCAGAGTCTGCATTGTCACATCTCTTCCCGACGTATGCGGGCAGAGGTGGTGAGGACGACCTATTTGAAGAACTACCTGATAATCTCTTCTGGATCCATAGCTTGGCGCAGGATCCAGATATTGATGAGTACGAAACAGTGCTGGGAGTCGTCGATACGAAGTCCGGCGAGTCGGCAAACTTCTCGAGTGAAGATTCAGATAAGCACTTGGAATACATGAAAAGAGGACGTGATGCCGGTGTTGACCCAGACAAAATAGCGCATATCTTCGTCGTACTCGGTATCACAGGCGACAATGAAATCGACTTCTTTGATCGGATGAAGGAGAACTATCGCAATGATGAGTACATGGTAGTGCTCACCGCAGAGGGATTCATGACTCTCATGGCCGCGTATCTGTCCTGCACAGTATCTCGATCTGTGAAACTGAAGACAAACACGTTCCAGAAAGCAATCTATCCCTTGTTCAATGATGACCACTTCAACGACAACGATCTTGACCAGTATATCCGGCCGCTGAGTCAGACCGTGGACAAAGAAGAGTACCAAATGAAGTACCAGAAGCGTAACAAGCTACTTGTTATTTCACGGGAAGTGGTCATCAAGCACCTCAAGGACGTGGCTGAGGGCGATAGCGGGATTGAGTTTAGAATGGAGCGATATTTCAGCCAAGAGTAGTCAGTCGGGCTAGGCAGACGACTTGTCACGGTCTGGGAGAACCCACAGCGCAAGATAGCCACACGCTGCAACGAACAGGATTCCAGCTACTGTTTTCATCCACGGATTCATCGTTCATCACCAGCGTTCTGCGTGATCTCTGTTACTGGTTTCGGGAGCATCATCTTTCGGTGCAGTATTTCTAAATGGCCGTTAATCACCGCGCATAGCTGCATCTCTATCGCGTTATAAGCTACTATAACGCTATATACATCCGCTGATCTGCTCAGAGTCCTTGGAATCACAGCAATCATCGGAGCAATTGATCTCACTCTCGTTCTCAACTTTTCCTCCATCCTCGACTTCCTGATCGGGGATATCTTTGGGTTAGCAGGGTTGAGAAATCTCTTAACCGGGCTTGCGGTTCTCGGTCTCGGTGGACCTGTCGTGAACTACTTTAAATCAATTCGAAGCCAGTAACGGTCATCGAGGCAGGCGGCGGGAGATTTGACGGAGAGCTATGGAAGATATACTGAGTGATCTTCTGAGTCAGTTGATTCAAGATCGTAGGAGGAAAGTCCGTCGAAGAACTCATCAATAATCGGGATTAGGTGGCTAAAGTCAGAGATCAAGGTATGCATCATCTCGTTCGGGTCCTGGTTCTCTACTTCGTATCCCCAGAAATCCTCCGGTGGGATATCGAATTTCCCTACTGAATCGTGGGTAACGGTCATATCGAAGTCGCTGATGTAGTTGTCTGTTATCTCGAATTTGTACTTCCGGTCGCTGATTCCGGTAGATATCTTGTAATCAGGGGATTCGTCGATTTCCTGGTACCCGGTGACTTCCCATTTGTTCAACTCGGAGCGGCCCTCCGTCTGGAAGGAAACTTTCAACCCCTTGTATTCCTCCTCAGAGCCACCACTGACGGCTTTTACACTCTGCACCTTCCAAGGATGGTTCTCGTATTCCTGCAGCCGAGTCTTCAGATCTGGGACGGAAGAAAGTGTTTCCCGATATTCGGACCGCGTGGTGTATAACTGGGCAAATAGCCCTCCATCATCCTCTGGTTCGTAGTCATCGGGCTTGATGCTGCTCGGCTCCCACTCCTCTAACAGCTCTTCTACCTCTTCGTCGAAACTGGGCTTAGTGGAGAATGCCTCCATGATCCGCTTGAGGGACGGCGGTGTTCCACCCTCGGATTCAGGCTTCGTAGATCCGCTGGAATCTTCACTGAACTCCTCTCGGAGATCTTTGACACGGGACTGGTATTGACCTCTGTAGTCCTCGGTAAAGTCGAGAATTGTCTCAATATCGCTCTTTGTCAGGTCTGGTCCTGCTACGTCACGTAGGTCGTCGAAGTCAAGGTCTGAAGGATCTCCTTGAGGCCCGGAGTTCTCGGTCCAGTGCAGTCCAACTTCGAAGAGTGCCCAAGTCAGATGCTTAGGGACTTTTACACCGCCGTCATCACCAGGCTTTCTCGGTCTGTAACCGAGTTCTCGATAGATCTCCTCCGTTACTTCTGGAGCCTGTAGCGGGAGAGGATGACTAAGACCAGAGACATGTGCATGGACATAGTAACCGTCCTTATCGTTGGATTCGGCATACTCCTTCAGAACCGGCATAAGCCGTAGTTGGTGTAACCCATCATATAGTCCTCGCTATATTCGAGTGGAACTGCTTCACACTGTTTCTTGACCCAAAAAGGTTTCACAGGTCTGCACATCGGTACTATCCAAGATGACCTCGTCTGCAGCAGACACCGAGTACGTCGTTGAGGCATTGGCTGAGCTTGATTACGTGATACGGGATGATATACACGTAAGCGAGGATGACACCGTGACTACGTACGTCCCGACTGACCGGCTGGAAGACGCTGAGCAGTTGGAAGGGATCACTGTCGAAGTGTTGGAAGAATATGACTATGAGTATCTGATTTCGGCTAAGCCAGAGCAGTAAAACTCGGACTCTGAAGAACTGGGTTCCTGTAGTTCTATAGGACAGTCACTCAATAGAAGGCAATATGAACATTTCGTCGGATGTCAAGCAAGAGGTCCATGAACGTGATGAGTACTATTGCCAACGCTGTGGTTCAAGAAACCATCCAGGTAGCCTGAACTGTCATCATATCAAGCCAGATGCGGCTGGTGGGGAGGCTGTGCCGAACAATTTGATCACTCTGTGTAATGAGTGTCATGACCGGGTACACCGGTATCATGAGGATATGTCGGATACTCCTGACCGCGGAATTTCCGAATGGACTGGACGGAACGTGTTTTTCAAGGAATATGTTGGCAGTTTAGGGGAGAGTACAGGTGATGACACGGTTTGTATCCCTGTTCATATCCGTGAAGCAGTTTACTCGGTGCTCACAGTGGAGGGGGACGATGTGGATCAGGCGGTTAATTATTGGCGAGTGGACCTGCAACCAGAGGAAGATGGTACAATCGGTGTCTGTGACTGCCCCTCTGAGAAGATCTGCAGACACCTGATTGAAGCTAAAATGGTGGATCCGTCGGATATCAAGGAGAACGAGGAGTGGAACATGCACACTGTTGATCCAGGAACTGGGAGTTGTTGGGCACCGCTTTGCATTTCCGACTTTCTAAGTGAAGTGCCGCGTCACCCTCAGATGCCGTTTGAGTCCCGGTTATCGAAGATTGCTGAGCCATACCGGTTCTCAGAGTAGATCCGTTTCAAAGGTTTAGCACCACCTGATTTTTTCTAGGTACAGCTACAACACCCTTAGTAGCATGGCGGAGCAGGAACCGATTCGACGTCTTCAGGAACGGAGTTTGGTGGAGAAGGTTCGTTCCGGTGCTTCGGACGTTGTTGAGGCCGGACGTTCTGCGGTGAAGTCTATGAAGAGGAAAGTGGGATATCTAAGGTAGCCCCTGTATATGGCGCAAGGTGTCAGAGCGAGGGATCACAGTTTTCGACAAGATGTGTTCGCAGGTCTGTGAATACGGGGTTACCGCAGAGAGGACAGTTTTGATTGACGTTGAGGCGTACCTGATTGGTCAGGAACTGGAATCGCAGAGTATGTTCTGTAAACCAGAAGCCGGGTTCCCCGATTTCGTAATGTAGCACAAACTTCGGCGGCGTAGAGCCTTCAGATCCGAGATCTAATTGTTCTAAGATTTCCTCTACCTTGGAGGAGTCATTGCTGAGAGTTTCGACTAAGTCCTTGTAACCGCCTTCATACCCTCTTGCAACGACTTGGAGATCTTTACCAGGATCTCCCCATTCTTCCTCAAACTGTTCTGTAACCTCGTCCTCGTAGAATTCGATATCAGGGATCAGCTCGCCCGGGATCTGGCAGACAGGTTCAGACTGGAGTGTCCGCCCATCTAAGGTGACTAAGTCGACATGAACGGTTGTCCAATGGTTCTTTTTGCCGACTTCTTTCAACTCCTCTACAGCGGCTATAGCATCGTCTCGTTCCAGGTCTGATTCGATGCACTCGTTGATGATGTCGCCTTGTTGCTGGGCAAAATTCAGGGGTATCGGGATTCGCTCGCCACTGATCTGTTGAAGCCAGTATAACTGCTCTAATTCTTCTCGTTCCAGGAAGTAATCCAGCTTCTCTGGGATGTTCAAGTTCTCTGGACTTCCGGTGTCGATTTCTTTGTCGGCGTGTTCGTCGACGATGATGATTCTCTCTATACCGTCTCCATCTAACTCCACTTCCTGCAGTTTGAGGTATTCGAAATACTGGTTGACGTCAAGCTCGTTGACGAGGAAATTGAAGTCGACGCCGAGTAGAGGTTGCGGGGTGAGCCCGACCAATCCGCGTTGTAGTGTCGTGATCTCTACAGGGTACTCTTCTGAAGTTTCGTTGTCGTATCGGGTCTTGATATAGAGGGTGCGATGATCCAGCTCGATTCGGCCAGGGAATGTCCTTTCCTGAGGTTGCTGTAATTCTTCGAGTTCCTTGATCTTGGGCAGAATGATGACTCCACTCTTGTTTGTGGCGGTGATCCACTCTTGTTCATCCCCATCATCGGTTTCCTCGAATCTAAAGAAGGAGAGATCAATTTTCTCCCCAGAAGTCTCTGCCCGCGAAATCTTCTTGAGGTAGCTGAATACCCGGTGTGTTTTCTCAGCGATCGTTAGCGAGTGATTGATGAGATAATCGATAGGTACACCGGCGAAGAACGGCTTCCATTCCTCTGTCCTACAAAGAAACAGTACGAAGTTCAGATCAACTTCAAGTTCCGTGCTTTCCCCGTTTTCCCTGGAGATCGTGAAGCCATTCTCCAATTGGGGTAAAGCCCTGTTCCCGTGTTTTACTGCGTTGTAGATGTCGTGGAAGTACAGATAGAACTCGCCTATACGCCGAATATTGGTGTCCAAGACTTCGATGGACTGGTCGATTGCTTCCCGGACTTCTTCTTCAGAAGCCTCTTCGCCAACTTCGTCGATGAAGGCGTAGCCAAACAGCGACTCGAGAACGGTCTCGTAGTCTTCGTCAATTCCCTGGTCTTGCAGATATTCTTCTTCCTCTCCATCCTGCAGACTTTCGAAGAAGCGACGCAGGTTTTTAGGCCGTATTTCGACGAGATTGTTGACGAGGTCCTCTTTGCCTTTGATGTAGGAGAGTAGGTAGATTCCGAAGGCTTCGACGTACTGTATGGTGGACTGGAATACTTCTACCTGTGTGTGTGCATTGATTTTTTCCTCTTTTCCGTCAGCGTCGATCTCTACGCCGGATTTCGTTTTTTCATAAGCGTCTTGGATGTAGTAGTAGAGAATATCTTCATCGTGGATTGTGTCGATGAACTCTCCTGCAGTCCGTTCCTCAGACCCTGATGAAAATTCCAGGCCCTCAAGAGGGTCCTCTGTCATTAAATCGGTGTTAGTTCTTCGCGGTATATAGGGCTACGCTCTACAGGGATGCAGAGCGGTGCTTCCATGAGTTCTTTAACAGAAGTGGGTAGAAGAGAAATGAGGAGTAATTCAGTCTGTTGAGAGGTTGTCGCTGATCTTGTCACGCATTTCTGTGGTCCGGGTAGGTGCGTCCGGATACTTGGCCCGGTAATCTTCTACGTCGTCTACGTTTCCGGTGCAGTTCTGGCTTTGCAGGTGGCCTTTCTCAATGGTCTTGAGTTCTTCTCCGCATTCTTGGCACTTGATCGGTCCAGGAGCGTACTTTGTATCACTCATATCTACTTGCTATCTGCTCTTGATATGCAATATTCTTGTGTTCCAGAATATTACCAACAAGCATCTATCAAGACCATGGGATTATTTTGAAGGGGTAGTTGCCCCCCGGATTCGAGTGTTTAGGCCGCCCTAGACGCCGTTTACGGCGATAGTTATATGGGGGTGGAAAACCTACGCTGACATGTCTCCCACAGCAAAAACACACCCGGAGACGAGGAGCAAAACTTGAGTTCGCCTGCAAAACCCACTGAACTCGGTAGAGGGCAGCAAACGGTCCACGAAGCGATTAATTCTCACCGGATCTACGAACCGGTTAGAGGCGTACATCCCCGTGTCGAGCTTCCGGACGAGGAGTATGAGGAGTGGCTTGACGGCAACCATGGCGTCGAGTACGTGGTGATCAATTTCTCAGACGCCGACGAAGTCAAAGAGCGGGACGGCGACTTGAGCCAGGTCTTAGAGCCGTGGCACATCCCGGTCATTCTCGGCACTGAACACGATGACGAAGTCAATGAACGCACCCTGCAGGACGTCTTGGATTTGCTGGAGGTGGCGCAGCCAGCGATCTACGTCCCCGACGTGGTCTACAACTACAACTGGATGGAGGAGGAGATCCAGGAAAACGCTATCGAGGCATACACTGGCCACGTCACTCAACTGCAGGAGCTGATCATCGAGAAGGATCTGGAGATCCGGTTGATCCCGACGAACAAGGGCTGGAAGTACGAGCACTTCCAGGAGTACCAGGAACTGTTCAACCGGTTTGACTACGAGGAGTTCGCGTTCTATGCTGTCCAGTACACTGGCGGTGACGCCGGGAACGCGACTCGGATTCTTCGGGGACACGTCCGGAACGTGAGAGCCGCCCTGAAGGTGGAGAACGTTTTCATGGTCGGACGTCTTGCGGAGAATGACCTGCTGCGGTTTCCTCCGTGTGTCCGTGGAGCTACCGGGCTTCGGCAGTGGAAGAGGAAGTGTTCGACTGGGCACGGACTTTCGCAGGATCCGTGGCCAGATTTCAAAGAGAATCGGGAGGCGAAGCTTGAGGTAAATGACGGTCAGGAGCAGAGGCCTGTCAACGAGTTCAGCGACAAGAAAGAGGACAACTGAACGATGTTCGTATTCCTTGGTTCATATAGCGGAGGCGGCGGAGGTTCGTCGGACGACGATGATTCGCAGGATGAAGGATCGACTGATGACCATGCTCAGACCGGTGTAGACGATTTCACTGGTGACGATGAGGGCGAGGATTCTGATAGCGATGCGGCTGCTGCAGGCGTAGCCGGTGCTGCCGGTGCCGCAGGCGCTGCCGGTGCAGGCGCTGCTGGTGCTGCTTCCGGTGCCGGTGCAGGTACGGTTACCGGGCCGCCAGAAGGCGATGATCCGGGAGACGGTGGAGATACCGAGGAAGGTGAAGAGTGTGAGGATGAAGAAGAGGAGCAGCCCGAAGCCCCGGACATCGAGGAGCCAGAGACAGAGCTGGAGGATGACCCAGAAGAGCAGGACGACGTCGACGACTCCGAGACAGAAGAAGACCTGGAAGAGGAAGACGATATCGACGATTCGGACGACGTTGAAGAGGATACAGAAGAGGAGGACGCCGACGACGAGGAAAATGAAGACGACGAAGACGAGGAGGAAGATGAGAGAGTAGTCGTGGTTCAGGAAGTCGATGCGTTGAGCGCGATGTCGTGGGGTGTCCAACCAGTGATGAAACGTGTCAAGGAGTGCTACAGTGAAGAGATCGAGCTCTTCTACAAACCGGCTCCTGTCCGTGAATTTAACCCTAGGCAGGAGAAGCAGAAGTGGATTGACGTCGGACAGCAGCTCGGTATGCCGGTTGATCCTTCGTTCTGGGACAGCGACCCGCCGGAGTCCACGGAACTGGTCAACAGGGCGTTCGAGGCAGCTAACAGGCAGCGCCGGGGTATGGATTACATCCGGTCGATGTGGCGACGTGGTGTTGCAGCTGGCCGTGACATCAACGACCGGGATGTCTTGGTTGAGTTAGCCTCTGATCTTGGCTTGGACCGGGAGCGTTTTGAGGAGGATCTGAACGAGGTTGAACTGGAATCCGGTGAGCGTGGAGAGCTTCCGTTCACGTTTATGGAAATCCAGGGGAAGCCAGTGCCGAAGAATGGGCGTGTCCGGTATTCGGACTTCGAGACCCAGTTCACGTTCCAAGGGATAGACAAGCAGGACCCTCAGGATCTGTCCGGTTTCGTTGAGGAGCATGGTCCTGTGGCAACGGTCGAGGTGATGGAGGTCTACGAGATCCAGGAACGCGGTGAGGCTGTCCAACGATTGGAAGACCTGGATGATGTTTCTTCCTTTAAGGTCGGCGGCGAACGGTTCTGGACTCTGTAGGAATTACCCTGAGGCTTCGCTGGGTACTACTTTCATTCTGGTTAGCTGGGGTATATGGTGGTTCCAGTCTTTGACTTTGGTAGAGGGTGTTTCAGATCCCTCAGGCACACGCGCTTCAAATACGGCACCCTTGGCCGTACTCCCCTCTACAAAAATGAGTTCCCAGAGTTCCCGGCTCGGAAGTTGCCCACGTTGCGGTGAGGAGATACATCAAGGCGATGTATTGATTGAGTATGAGTCCGGGGATGGTCCGTGTTGGATGACGCTAATTGGAACGGGTTCCGGAACAAGGACAGCATCCGGTACTTCCTGTACGAGTACGAGCTGTATCTCCGTGAAGGGAATCCGGAAGGCGATTTCCAATCCCTGCCCTCGTTCGAAGACTGGCAGTCACAGGATACGGACGGTATTCAGATTGTGCATATTTGGGCGCAAAACCCTGATGAGGAGTTGACGGCGGAAGAAGAGAGTGATCACGAAACTTACTATCAGGCGCTCGGAAAACTTGCTCTTCTCAGTCCCGGTGAGAACAACACAGGTAGTGACATGAGCTATGCGGAAAAATGGGATGAGGTCTACGGCGATTCCAGCAAGGCGATAATTCGGGAACTTCCGTCGCCTGAGGATACGACTTGTGAGTCCAGTGATTCTCTGTCCGTAGAAGAGATGTGAAATTTTCCCTGAAATACTGCCTTCATTGACTATCAGATGCGTTTCTTTTGAAGGGGGTTAACAGGTGTAGGTGGGTAGACGGTTCTGCTACGTTCCTTCTGATCTATATGTGCTGGATGGCGAAGGTGGCGGCAGAGATCACGAACGCCAGCAGTGACAGGAAGATTATTCGGTTGGTCAGCATTTGCTGGCTTTTCGCATCTGCTTTCCGGTAGACCCGTTCCTGGACAGAATACACCCGGTTCAGCTCTCTGGGGAACCATTTCCAGCCGAGCTGAGTCAGTATCTCGCTTACCGCCTTATTACTCACTTCGTCTTGAGGGATGTCGATCAGTTCATGGAGATGGTCTTCCGGTGATGTAATCACTCGCTGTATCTCAAAGAACTCAGTTGAGAGAACGGATAATTGATCGTCTATCTCGGATAGCTCCTTACTCCTAATTCCTACGCTGAGATTGTCTAACCTCTTTTCTAAAGCAATAAGCTGGCTCTCTATTCCGAAGATTTCGCTGATGAACTGTACCGTCTGTTCGTGACCGTGATCGCCCGGCGTTCTACTCAAGAATCGTTTCGCACGGTCCTCAAAAGAGACATCTGATTTCATTAACACCAAGTGGCGGACTTCTCCACAAAGGTATTCCCATCAAGGAATAAGGTGTTCAACCGCGAATAGGTGTGGTTCGATCCTATGTAACGCTAGACAGTTTTTCGGGATATGAGCTCTGAGGAGAAGCACGAGTTGATTATTGAGAAAGTAGCCGAGGCGTGACCTCTTTGCTTAGATAGTCACAGCATTGGTTCGTAGTCGGGGAACACTTTCTCTGCTTTCTGATTGACGGCGTGTGGAGGTTTCACCGGTTTGTTGTCGTGGGATACGTAGTACCGGTCTTCATCGAGTTTTTGGATGTGGTAGTTGTCTCCGTCCGCTGTTTCAACCATGACACGTACTTCCTGTTCTTCGACAGTGTTTGTGGTTCCTGGGTTGAGATGATGTGAGAAGTCTGCTCGGTCGAGGTACGGTTTAATCGTGGCCTGGACGTCGTCGGGAAAGACTCTGCCACTACTCACTAATGTGTATCTCCTGCCTCGTGCGTTCGGCATTTCGGTTTCCTGGATGATGGTGGCGTGTTCGTAGTCGTCCCTAACTTTCTGCAGTTCGTATCCCAGGTTATCGTCGTCATCAATTTCTGAAGGAGCAGTCTTCACGTATACCGATTTGATCGTGGCTTCAGACATGGATGGGTCAGTTAGACGTGACTTTTCAATCAGGGGCCATCAAGCTTTGCACAGCAAGTAATCCTCAAATCTTGTGTGTCCACTGTGACGCCGGGATATAAGTCAGATGGAAGATACACTTCGAGTTATGCCCAGTGATGCTGATAGCTTTGAAGCCGATCTGGAGAGCTTTAAGGAGTTCGTGGACAATGAGGGTCGGCACTTCTACGTGATCCAGTTCGAGGATGAGAGTGGACGTATTCTCAGGAAAAAGCCGAGCGAGGATGGGAACTCGTTAGCTGAATTTGAGATCAGAGATCGGTATGCGAAGGAGGGGATGCGGAAGATTGCATCAGCAACTGATTTCGATGTCGATGAGGACGCGAATACTCAGCAAAATCTTCGGAACTTGATGGCCGGGGAATAGGGGCCGTCAGATCTAGTTATTCTCTTGTTTTAGGTTGGAATCCTTTGATGATGTCTTTCCGGGCAAGGGTATCGATTACAGTGAATACTTCTTCGGCACCGGTTTTGTCTTCCTGCCAGACGTGGTCAAGGACATGGACTGATTCGTCACTGATGAAGACCTGATTCTGGTAACGGGTTTCGTCTTCAGCTACGAGGTAGCCAGGGTTAGAGACCGTTTTTCTATTCCATCTTCCAGCGGTGATTATGATCTCGTCTGGATAGAACCGGGTTTCTTGTGCTGTATCCCAGTCGACTTCCTCAAATTCGTATTCAACGTGCTTCCATCGGCCATCTTCCTCACTCGTTGCCCGTTCTCGTTGTGTCGGAGTAATGGGTGGCGAGAGTATTTCGTCAAGCGTGGTTTCTGCCATTTATCTCTGAGAACGTAGATCTGACAGATCTATAAATGATGTTGAATCTTGTCCAACGAGGAAGCATTCATCAGCTGCACAGGAATCGAGGTTTGTATTTCGGGATACTGGACGTTTATGCTGCTGGCTGAATGATTCTGGGTTAGAAAAATGCCTTTCATTGAGGACCCTGACGATCTACAATGGTACCGAGAGGAATTCAGTAGCGTCTGGAAGTCGGCCACTCTCACCTTCTCCAGTATCGAAGTTGATGGAGTTCAAATCCCAAATGGAGAGCTCTCGTTTTCACACGAATCCAGTGAGGAAGGTACGGAAGTCCTGTACCGGGAAGGAGCGCTTTCGATCTACGAGGTTGTCTCAAATTCTCCGTTCGATTTGCTTGAGCAGATACTGGATGGAGAAATCCCTACAGGTGGGGACTCAGTAGAAATAGAAAGCAAGTTGCTTCAGCACAATCCCAGCAACTATTTCCAAGACGGTCTTCAGGAAGGCCGAGTACGGGAAACCCGGCCTCGAATGGAGGTCAATGCCGCTGTTAATATCGAGGTCCCAGAGGATGTCGAGGATGAGTACTCAGAGACAACCAACGAGTTAGATGACCAGTTGATGAGAGCTGAGGAACCGTACTATGATCTTGGCCGCTGCGAAGGATACTACTTTGACTATGTTTTCCGCTCCAATCGGGAGAAACCTGCTATCCTGCTTTTCGCTGATTCAGGGATGGGCTTCAACATCGATGAGTCGGGTATGTTAGAAGTCGTATCTCCTACGGAATTGTTTGAGGACTTGTTCGTCAGTGTGCTCCCCCAGAAGCCGTATGATGAGCACAGAGGTTGGCGGATCGGACTTGATGAGGATCAGCTGGAATCGGTTGATGATGGCCGATCTCGATATACGGAGGAGTTAGAGTTAGACGGTATCGACGAGATCTATGCGATCCTGTATCTCGAGGACCGGATGGTCAACATGATTGAACACATTACGGGCGATATCGTGCCAGAGAATCCTCGGTATGAAATCATGCAGGCGTTCGACCAAGCCGATAATTTAGAGGGTTACTTGGAGGGGCATAACGCGGATTGCTTTGAGCCGGCTGTGGTGAATGCGTTGTGTACAGCTGGCTGGCTTGTCCAGTGGTACGGGGACGATCAGTTCGTTATCCCCAGTTTCTCGGAAGAAGTTCCCGGTGCTCCGTATCAGGAGATCGATATCATAGCTTATCACCCTGAGAATATGCAGATTCTCTTTATTGAGTGCACTAATCAGGATATCTCTGCGAAAGAGCAGATACTAGACCGGGCAGAAGCAATCAGCTCGATTCTTGAGGACTATTTCATCCCGACGGACGTCGGGCTGATCGAGCCTTTGCAAACGGTTCCCTGTGTTGCAACGCCTCAGACGCCAGAGGAACTCAATGATGGTGTTGTGGAGGAATTCAAAGAGAAGGGTATCAAGATTCTGGACTGCGAACGGTTGAAAGCGATTTACGCAGCCAGTGAGGATACTACGGAGACAGTGGACGCCGACACCCAGTTCATAGAGGTCTTCTAACTATCTCTGCAGTATTCTACAAGGCGTAGATCCGGTTATTTCACTTTCACTTTGGTGACGGAGCGCTAATAGGTCTCGATATGGAACTAGTAAATATAGATGACAACACGAAGACCCGTCCGGAAGGTCTCGGGTGCTGCGCGGCTACTCTCTCTTTCACCGGTTCTGGATCTGCGGTTGGCTCAACGCAGCCCAGCAGTTTGACGCAATCCGTCAAGAGTTTCGAGGAGGACCTGGAGGAGCGAGCTTTCATACAAATGGTATGTGAACGTGGACGATAATGCCATTCATCGCCCGCAAGGACGACCGCACCGTGATCCTGGCCGAGGTCGACGACGGCGAGGACGTCTACTGCACCCAGTGCGGTGACGTGATGCGGGTGCGCGGACCGTTCGAGGATGGCCGTTCACGTCATTTCTACCACGTCAATAATGTCGGTGGCAGTTGCACTGGGTCGGGACCCGACAGTGAGCCGGGACCGGCGGAGTCCGAGACCCATCAGAGACTGAAAGCACTCGCTGTCACCGGGTTACGCGACCGGTTTGACGAATATGCTCGATGCGGGCCGGAGATCACAATTGATGTCTCATCGACGCCAACCGAGGCGGATCAGCGACGAGCAGATGCGTTACTGGAGTTCGAGGACATAAACCGGTTCTTTGGCAAGGGCGTGATCGTTGAGGTCCAGCATTTGAACGCGGGGAAGGATATCCGGGCAACAACACACGATTATCTGTCGCAGGACTTCAGCGTGTACTGGGCGACGGTGGATGATTTCTCGGATGATCGGTTCCTGGTCGAGGAGATGGAGGATGCATTTGATGAGCGGCAGGATGCAGCGTTTGCGTCGTATCGGGATGCACCGCCAGCGTTGGATGCACCGGACCGGTTGATTACACCGGACGAAGAAGAGGATGCGCGGTATACGACGACAGATTTGGTGCCGGAGTGCAGTCATCTGTTGGTGCCGGCGGATGAGGCGTACCGGTGTTGTGTCCGGTGTGGGGTCGAGATCGAGACGTGTGTGTATGATGATCAGCGTGGGCGGTTGCGGAGTACGGACACGGTGCCGTCGTATTTTGAAGGTGAGCGGGTGTTGGCGGCGGATCGGCGATCGGTGGATTATCCGGTGTCGATCCGGCCGGTTGAGGAAGTGGGGGAGTCGCCGGATCATACGCATATCTGGGGACGGTCGTCCGGTATCTTTGGCGGAGATAAGTATCGGTGTACGCGGTGTGATAGTACGTTGCTGGTTTCACCGAATCGTATCCAGTTGACGCATGAGGTGGCGGAGCCGTGGAAGCCGGATGAGGCGCCATGGGAGTAACTTCTGGTGACCCTCTGGGGCTTGACGAGTATGTGCACATCCTTCCCCCAGTAGCGGCGAGCTTGCTGCAGTAAGGGGATTGGTTGATTCTGTAGACTCCGAACTTTCGAAGCGTCATGGCGGCTGGATCATTTATTTAAATGTTCTTACATAGTATGTACTCATGGCGACGGAGCAGTGGGTGGAGACCCGGACCGCAGACCCGTGCGGCAACAGTGCTCACATCCGGGTGCCGAAACGGTTCCGCGGCAAAACGTTCCAGGCAGAACTGGTAGACGAGTCTGAGGAATGGCGTAAGACTCTGGAAGCCAAGGCCTGCGGCAACAGCGCCCACCTCCTCCTCCCCAAACGATTCCGGGGAGAGACATTCCGGGTAGAGTTGGTTGAAGATAACAGTGATCCTGATGGTTGATGAAGTATGCGGGGTCGTAGCTCAGTCCTGTCTCCGATGGCTAAAGGCACAGGTATTCGAGTCGACAAATGGCGCAAGCTCCGTGATGCCGAACATCCGAGTGCATCCGACCTGCGAGGGGAAGAAAGGTCGCACCAAATGAGTGAATTCGGTTACGAGCAGGCTATGAAAGGCGTTATTCGGGTTCGAGACCCGCCGACCCCACTGCCCATTGCCGGCGAATTAGTCGGTTCAACGGGCACCCCGGCTCCGGGGGACATCCACAAAACTGGAGTGGTGTTTCAAACATGCAGTAGGCGACGGGTGAGTTAGCTCAGGCTGCTTAGAGCGGCGGATTGGAGGCCCGCAGTCCTCGGTTAAAATCCGAGACTCATCCACAGCCGAGGACGTCCGATCTGGATACCAGCCTCCGTAACCGTAAGAGATCGTGATCAACTGAAAACAACGGTAGAGCGGGTGATACGTAGTATAGATGTCAGCCCCTACGCTCACGACACGGGCCTTTATAATATCCTAGATAGTATTACGAGCCGAGGAAACCAGGAACGCTAACGAGGGAAAATGCAAGACAGAGACGGGGTAACTGTCGAAGCCGGTGTTGAATCTGTGTTGTTCTGCGTCGAATTGAACCCTGTTTGATGGGTGAAATCACACGGATTGTGATAGAAGCCTTCCAAGCTCATGGCCCGGGTTCAAATCCCGGTCCGCGCATCACCGTTCTCCGCGTCGGTAACGCCGATTCGATCGAAGAGCATCTCAGTGCAGTAAGCTAGCGACCCACAAACAGGGGCCACGCGAAACTGGACGAGACGTAGCTCGTGGCTTCCGAGGTTCCTCACATAGACCTACATACGGTCAGTCGACCTATGAGTGAAGAAACCGAGAACATCGTCCTCGTACCCGAACCGTCAGCGAACCACCTCAACCCTCGACAGCGCGTCTCCTACCGAGACCACCGGAGCAAGCTCGTCGACTGGATGCGCTCCGAGGGAAAAGATCCGAAGCGATCGATCGGCTACGCCCATTCGACGACTCGTCAACGAGCGTACCGCCTCGACACGCTCTACCGAAAAACGTGGAAAGCAGAGAACCGATATACGGAGAATATCACCCCCACGCACGCGGATGCCTGGATGCAGGAACTAGCGGAGACGGACTACTCTCAAAGCTACAAACACTGCTGTCAGAAAGCAGTGCAGACGTTGTTCAAGTGGAAACGACACGAGCTCGGCAGCTCAGTCGAATGGGAGCCGAAACTATCGTTTGCATCGCGATCGCTCCACAGTCCGCGCGATTTCCTCACGCGTGACGAACGAGAGCGAGTTCGAGAGGCTGCGCTCGAATACAGAGGGATTCCCGACTACGACGCGGTCCCACCGGACGAACACGAACGCTGGTCTCGGTACCTCGCGCAACGATTGGGAAAGACGAAAGAAAACGTGACGGTAGACGACTGGAAAGCCGCGAACAGCTGGAAGATCCCGTCGCTACTGTGGACGACGCTGGACGTCGGATTACGACCGATCGAAGTGCGGCGAGCGCCGACATCGTGGATAGACACGTCGAACAGCGTACTACGGATTCCGAAGGAAGACTCGGCGAAGAACACGGACCACTGGCGGTGTAGCTTGTCGGATCGAACGGTGATAGCAGTCGAACGGTGGCTCGAAGAGCGGAGCTGTCGGGAGAAATACGAGAATACGGAGCAGCTCTGGCTCACCCGGTTCGAAAACCCGTACTCGACTGGATCACTGAACCGAATATTTCGAGAGGTCTGCTCGGAGGCCGGAATCGCAGTAGAGGATCGGGATCTGACGTGGTACTCGATGCGTCACAGCGTCGGGACGTACATGGCGAACGAATTGACGGTGAAGGCGGCCGCAGCCCAGTTGCGCCATCGATCGATCAAATCTACGGTGCGGTACGATCGAGCGCCGATCGAGGAACGAAAAGCGGCACTCGAACAGATGGGCTAAGTTGTAACGGTGGCGGTCGATTAGTTTCTACTCCTAACACGACTGGTCCACCGGAGTCCCATCGTTTGATTAGTCGTTTTGCGCGTTGCTACGCGGATACCAGTTTTATATTCGTATAGCATGAATAGTCGATACTGATGGAGCAGGACGACCAAGCGGAGACGTTAGACGGGTGTGATTTCGCTCTCCGAGAAGGTGAACTCGAGCAGTTGTCGAACCGTTCGCTCGACGCCCAGGTTACCCTCTTTTCCGCACTGAGTAACGAAACGCGGTATCGGATTCTGTTGTTCGTCGCCGAGGCGAAGGAACCCGTCTGCGGTTGTGAACTCGAGCCACATCTCGACGTCGGGCAGAGTACTGTGAGTCAGTCGTTGAACCGGCTTCGCAAGGCAGGGTTAGTTACACGGACGAAGGAAGGACGATGGAGATACTATGAACCGACACCGTTAGCCGAGCGACTCGTCGAACAAGTCGAGACTGAACTGACCGACGAGCCGTTGACCGCCGATTAAAGGTCTATCGGTCGGTTGCTGTCGATCCACTCTGTTTGGTAGTCGTAAATTCCAGCGAGACGACCGAGACGGAGGTGTTCTGAAGGCACCGTATCCGGTCCGAATCGTCAATCTCGATCGGCAGCGCGATCGTACCGACTGAAAAAACTGTGAAAACGCCGATTTTGGAACGTATGAGACGTAGACGCTACGGATAACACAGTACAGATATATAGACTATCCTGCGACTTTGTCAGACGCTAAAGGCATATTTTTGTTCTTCCCTACCTGTCGTGCCCCCTAAATAAGGGATAATTATTAATATTACCATATTACAATATAGCACTATATGGTCTGCGACAGCATCGAACATGGGCGGGCGGATTCCCTTCCGCGGGAAATTCCAGAACCGACAGTAAACAGGGGCACGACGCACGCAAATCGTCGAAGAAGTCCGCTTCGAGAATCGACCGAAGCACCACTCACCGTCGTTACTACGGACAACTCATGACGAACTCAGAAATGCGCCGGCGACTGTTCCTCGCCTCCGCAGGAGCGGCGGCAGGAAGCGCATTAGCCGGCTGTAGCACACCGTTCGCAGGTGATGAGCCGGAAGATGCGCCGAGCGAGCGGATCGATCGGCTGGACAAGTATCCCCGAATTCGTGTGGGGAGCGTCGACGAGTTGTCGGAGGGGGACGTGGATACGTTCACGTATCCGCTCGACGGAACGAAGAACTTCCTCACTCGTGTCGACGGAGAGGCGTGGGGTGGCGTCGGCCCGGACGGCGGCATCGTAGCGTACAGCAACGTCTGTACGCACATGGGCTGTAGCGTCGGCGACCAGGTGAAACCCGAGCAGGAAATGGCTGGCCCGTGTCCGTGTCACTACACGACGTTCGACCTTTCGAAGGGCGGACTCGTCGTCTCCGGCCCGGCAACAACGGATCTCCCGCAAATTCGTCTGGAGATCGAAGATGGTGAGATCTTCGCTGCAGGCGTCGACGGGCTCGTCTACGGGCAACGACACAACCTGCGGGATGGCGAACGGGTCGAAACTGAAACGGAGGAGCAATAATGGCAGACAATCCTAACGTCAGTGAGGTTCCGGTTCCTCCCACGGACACGGAGCGTAGCACACGATCGTGTCGATACTGTATCGTCGGCTGTGGCTACGAGGTTTACAAGTGGCCGGTCGGGGAGGAAGGCGGTCCCACGGCCGACGAGAACGCGTTGGGTATCGATTACCCGGCCGACTATGGCGAGTGGCCCTCGCCGAACATGCACGAGATCATCAAGGAGAACGGCCAGGAGTATCACGTCCTCTTCAAACCGGACACCGAGTATCCAGTCAACGAGGGCGGTTCCCACTCCATTCGGGGCGGAACGCAGGCACAGTCGCTTTATACCCCCAACAACGAGGATTACGACGACCGGCTCAAGCACCCCCAGATTCGAATCGGCGGCGACCTCGTCCCCGTCGACTGGGACACCGCCATCGAGGCGTGGGCCCGTGCGACCGAAATAGCGACCGACGACGGGGAGAACCCGAACGGGTACGGCCAGAAGCTGTACTTTTACCAGTTCATCGAAAACACGTACGCTGGAACAAAGCTCTGTTTCGACGTCGTCGGGTCCCCGAACTGGGGCGGGCACAATCGGCCGGCGCTCACACCAGAGTGTCCGGGGATGGTCAACGCCGGCCTCTCGGAGTGGTCGTACTCCTACGAGGATGCTGCGGAGGCGGATACGCTGGTCATCGCGGGTGCGGACCCCAAGGAGAACCAGGACGTCATCTTCAGCAAGTGGATCAACGAACAGGGCAACCCGGACATCGTGTTCATCGATCCACGTCGGAAGTTCACGGCGAACTACGCCGAAAACAACGGCGGGATACACCTGCAGGTCAACGAGGCGACGGACCCGATCCTGCTCAACGCCATCGCCCGTCACATCGTCGATCAGGACTGGCACGATGAGGACTTCGTCGACGAGTGGGTGATGGACGACCGCGAAACCATCGACGAGGAGGGTTGGTATCAAGAGGAGTTCGGGATGACGCCCGAGGAATACTTCGACCTCCTGGACGACTCACGATACGATCCGGACAACGCCGCCGAAACGACCGGTGTTCCCGCCGAGGACATTCGCACGGCGGCGGAACTCATTGCCCAACCGGATACCGACGAGACGAACACGCTGTTCATGCTGGAGAAGGGACTCATCTGGGGTTGGTCCCACGAGAACACCGGTGGGCTGGCGAATTTGGCGTTGCTGACCGGCAGCGTCGGTCGGCCGGGGACTGGAATCACTCGCGCCGGCGGGCACCAAGAGGGATTCTGGACGCCCGGCGTCGAGGGCGACGTCATCGCCGAACGATCGACACAGACCTTCGACGGTGAGAACGTCGAGGACGTAACGATCGCACCGAACACGGTCGAGCGCGTCAGGAACGGAGAGATCAGCCACTGGCACGTCATCGGTAACGATCCGGGCCGCCAATCGTACGCGACACAGGACCTTCGCAACGCCCTTCGCGAACGCACTAGCGGCCCACAACCTCAGTCCGTCGACATCGACGAGATCGAACGAGCGTTCCGCGAACGGATCGAGCAGGGCGGGCTGGTTCTCACCCACCAGGAACTGTATTCCAACACGACGACACAGTTCGCCGATATCGTCCTGCCGGCGCGAGCGGTCGAAGCCGGTGAGGGCGGTGACTACCACCGCTGGAACGGTGAACGCCGATTCCGACAGTATCAGGGATTCATGGAGGGTCCCCCTGGGGCGAAAGAAGACTGGGAAATCTTCTCTATGATGGGGCAGCGTCTCGGCGCCGACGACATGGACTGGGACGGTCCCAGGGAGATATTTAACAGGATCTGCGAGGAGCACTCACACGACGGTGGTGAACACTCGCTACAGGGGATCGCAGACGCCGCGGAGGCCCAGGGATCGACCCCCGCCGAACTCATGGCAGAGGTCGACGACGGCGTCCAGCTACCCACCTACGAGGAGAACGGCGAACTCCAGGGGACGCCCCGCTCGCACGCCCCCGATGAGCAGCGAGAAGTTATGGAAAGTCGCTTCCACACCAGCACGGGCGAAGCGATATTCCAGCGCGTCGACTGGGATCGGGTCGTCGATCCAGACGAGGGACTCACAATCGGCGACGTCTACGAGCAACTCAGTCCCGGCGAGGACGAGATCTGGGTGACGAACGGTCGACTCCAGCATCTCTGGCAGAACATGTACACCCACCAGCGGCTGGAGTACATCCAGAAACGCTTCCCCCAGAACATCCTCCAGCTCCACCCCACCGATGCCGAAGCGCACGGCATCGAAGCCGGCGATCTCGTCGAGGTGACCAACGACGACGTCTTCAATATCAACGGGGAGAACACCGAAGGCAGCTTCACCGCGGTCGCCTACGTCGTCGACGAGAACGACGCAGCTCAGGGACAGCCCGTCTCGGAGGGGTTAGCCTACACCTACTGGCTGTACCCGAACCAGGTCAACAACGACGTCAATCCGGCGTATCTCGACCCCGCAAACCCCAACCCGGGATACAAGTACGGGAAGGGACGCCTCAGACGGCTGGGTGAGAGCGACGTCAAAGGCGAGATGAGCTTCAAACCGATGAATATAGCTCCCGAATGATGGACGCACCAACTTCCACGGCGGAACGGTCGTACCTCCGAATTGACTACGTCGCACGGACCGGAAACGGACGAATCATCGACACGACCGATCCGGAAACGGCCGCTGACAGCGACCTTGCCGATCTCGAGGCATCCGGCCCCGTCGTCGTGGTCCCCGGCGAAGGACATCTGTTCGAACCTGTCGAGCGGGCGATCGTCGATGCCGAACCGGGCACGACGATTCGGGTGACTGTCGACCCCGAAGACGCGTTCGGAACCGTCGATCCCGGGAAGACGGTCACGCTCAGCGAGGAAGCCGTCGCTCCGGAACAGCGCGAAATCGGGCGGACGATCCGACTCGGAGGGCAGCAAGGAGTGATCGAGGACGTCTCGGACGGATCGGTGACCGTCGATTTCAACCATCCGCTCGCGGGCGTTATTCTCGATTACGAGATCCAGATACTCGAACGCCTCGAGGGGACCGAGAAACGCGCCGCCGGTCTGGCGACGATTCACGGACTCCGTGACGCGTCCGTCGAACACGACCCCGGATCGGAGACGCTGACGCTGCACCACTCAGACTCGGAACCGACGAGCGACCACGATGCTCGCAAGCGAGCGTACGTCAACGACGTGCATCGACTCCTCGAAATCGCGTCTGTGACGGTGATAGAAGAGTATGGAGGTGAAGACAACTGAGGTTCCCATCGGCCTTTCATACGTCTCGTGACTCGTCCGGCTAAACGAGGCCCAGCGGGTATATTCAGCAGAGGCGTTATTTGTCGGACTGGAGTTCTTCGAACAGGTCCTCTACGCGTCGTTCGATCTCGTCGCGGATCTCTGCGACCGTGTCTGCTGGCTCGCCATCCGGATCGGGCAAGTCCCAGTCGCGGTTCTCGCCGGCCCATCCCGCAGGACACACGTTTTCTGCGGAACAGCCCATCGTAATCACGTAGTCACTTCCTTGAATCTCCTCGAACGTTACTTCACGGGGTGTTCGATCGCCGATATCGATTCCGGTCTCTGCCATCGTCTTGACGACCACCTCGTGAACATGATCGGCTGGTTGAGTCCCTCCAGTGATGAGTTCGAACTCGGTCTCGAGCCCACGCTTTTCCAGTTCTTGCTGAGCGAAGGCGTAGGCCATCTGAGAGCGACCTGCATTTTGGACACATACGAAAGCCACCCGGACGGGGTCGTCGCTGTCAGCAGTATTCGTCATCGGTTCTGGATCGCCTGTCGTTCTTCTGTTGTCGGTAGATCATTGAGTAGTTCGATGACTTGTTGTTCAATTTCCGTACTAATCGCTCCCACTTCATCGTAACTTCCTAGGGCAGGGTCGATGAATCCCCAGTCTCTGACGACGACCCCCGTAGGTAAATCCTCCGCAGAGAGCGAACATCCCATAAGGGCAACAATGTCGAACGTTGCCAGCTCGTCCCGCGTAATTTTTCGCGGCGACTGGTTCGAGAGGTCGTATCCTTTTTCAGCCATTACGTCCACGACGACCGGGTGGAGTTTGTCGGCGGGGTCAGTCCCTCCGCTGTGAATCTCTACGTCGTCACGCTCTCGAATCTGAAGTTGTGTTTCGGCCACCGCTTCGGCTATCTGACTCCGACCGGCATTCTCTACGCAGACGAACCCGAGTTTCACACGGTCGGCCATACGGAGGTGGTAATTTTACGGATGAATAGAACTTGCTAAGTGCTCTATTTAGTGATCTATAGGCCGTGGTCAACGATAGAACGAACTTGACAGACACGCGCATTGTATTCAGTATAGCCAGAATGATGTATCTGTTGTCGACGATTCTAACAGCATCGGATAGTCGATTATCGCAAATCGACCCGAGAACAGATTTGGGCCACAGAGACTCTCACAACCCGAGACCGCTATCAGAGAAACGGCACTAACAGCAGTCGCCGGCTCCGCAAGCGTCGCCGTACTCGATACCGGTTTCCTCGCTGATCGCCTCGTTACACTGTTTCAGGATCGACTCGAACTGGAATGACGTCGACTCGGACTGCGCTACTGCAAGTTCCTCGCCGAGGTCTTCGGCGGCAGCCAGGACCTTCTCGTCGGTGGTACTCAACAGCATCCACCTCCCGTCGACTGGGCGAACTCCCGGCCGATCGAGTCGCTGATCACGTCGTTCGTCTGCTGGAGGAGGTCGACGAGATCCTCCTGGGCTTGCCGGTGCCGTTGGATGGTTTCGTTTTCCGAGAGTTCCGTCTGGAGTTCTCGGAGTTCGCTCAGGATCGACTGGTCGAAGCCGCCTCGTTGCATCCGCCGCTGTTTCTGCTGGTACTCGTCGAGCAGCGCCATCGCTTCCGAATCCTCCTCGAGTCGCTCGCTGGCCGCCACGAACTCCCGGTAGGTCTCGGAGTCCTGTACGGCGTCGATGAACGTCCGAAGCGTCTCTTCGACGGCTGCCTCGTTCGCTTTGGACTCGCTCATGGCGCAGTCACCTCCTCTTTCTCCTGGGTTTCCTCTGCGAGACCGGCCAGGCCGCTGATTTCCTCACCGAACGCGCGCAGTTCATCCAGTCCGATCGGCTCGTCCTGTCGAAGCGGCGCGAGCATCATCGGAACGTCGAAGCGATCGCTGATCTCCCCGAGGTACTCCTGCTGTTGGTCGCGGCGGTTCTCGAAGAACGAGTTGTCGCCGTACTCCTCCGGCAGCAGGTAGTTCGCCACCACCAGCGAGGTTTCGATACCGACCTGCTCGTGGAGGTCCTCGGCGGCCCGGTAGGCCTCCATCATCGGCGTAAACTCGGGATACATGACGAACGCGAACGAACTCTTGTCGGGATCCTGCATCGTTTCGATGACGGTGTCGTATTTGCCCTCCTTTTCGGGGGCTGCTCCCTTCGTCAGCGATCCGAGGTCCATGAATCCCTTCCAGTCGGAGGGCAGTTCGAGGAGTCGGAGCGTGTGGCCGGTCGGGGCGGTATCGAAGATGACGACGTCGTACCCGTCCTTTTCGAAGTAGCTGACGAACTTCTCGAGCGCCGCCATCTCCTCGGCGCACGGCGACTCCAGTTCCTCCTCGACGTTCGCGATCGCCGCCTCGACGTCGATCGCCGTGTCGTCTTTCTCCTCGTACATCTCGGTGACGTGATCGAGGACCTGCGCGCGGTACTCTTCGAGGGCCTTCTCCTGGTCGATCCGTGCTGCATCGAGGTTTTCCTGGCCGACAGACGTCGGTTCGTGGCCGACCGGCTCCCCGAAGATGTCCTCCAGGTGGGCCGCCGGATCGGTCGTCACGACGAGCGTCTCGTACCCCGTTTCAGCGAGTGCAGTCGCCGTCGTCGAGGCGATCGTGCTCTTGCCGACGCCGCCTTTCCCGGTGAAAAAGAGGTACCGGGTTCCGTCAACCGGCCGCAACTCCGCCGCGACGGCCTCCGGATCGGTCAACGAGTCGACTTCGACGGAATTCTGTTCGCTCGCGTCCGCACCGTCGATGGTACCCACGTCGACGGTTGCCTCGTTCCCATCGTAGATGACGCCGCCGACGTCTGCCAGCAGGTCGAGACCGGCGATCTCACCGGGCTGAAGCGGATAGGTCGCGATCGCCTGCTCGTCGAACCTCGTCTCTACGCGATCGATAACATCCTGTTCGTCTTCCCGTTTTCCGGTGAAGAAGGGGTCTTCGCAGACCGATTCCGGGAGATAGCCGTTGACGACGACCAGCTGCGACTCGATACCGAGTTCGCTGAGGTCGGCGGCGCTCCGTTCGATCTCGTCGATCGACGACGCTTCCGGCTTACCGACGAAGGCGAACGACGTTCGATCGTTGTCCTGTAGGGTGTCGATCGCCCGCTCGTACGCTGCCTTCTTGTCCTCCATGGACGCGGCGGGACCGATACAGGTCGATCCTCCCTTCTCGAGTTCGGCGTTCCAATCGGAAGGAAGTTCCATTAGCCGGATCGTGTGGCCGGTCGGCGCGGTGTCGAAGACGACGACGTCGTACTCGGGGCTGTCCATGAAGTCGACGAAGTTGTCGAAGGCCGCGATCTCTTCGACACACGGACTGTTGAGTTGCTCCTCGACGGTTTTGAGTTGTTCCTCGCCCAAGAGTTCCCGCATCGGTTCGATCGTCTCCTGACGGTACTCTTCGGCTGCGACGTCTGGATCGATCTCGATCGCTGAGAGATTGTCGATGTCGTCGATCGCGGTGACCTCGTGGCCGATCACCTGGTTAAAGATATCGGAGAGATTCGGCGCGGGGTCGGTCGTTACCAACAGCGTCTCGTAGCCGTTGTCGGCCAGCCAGGTTGCAGTGGCGCAGCTGACGGTACTCTTGCCGACGCCGCCTTTGCCGCTGAAAAAGACGAATTCGGTCTCTTCTCCGCTCGGTTCGACGATTTCTCGGGCACCAGTTGGTGCGTCTGTCATTCCGCGGCCTCCTGTGGCTGGGTATAGTTTTCCAGGGCCGCTTCGAGTTCGTCGTACGAGAGGTACGATTCCTTGGCGACGATCTCGTCGTCGACGACCGTGATCGGGAGAATCGACGGGCCGTGTTCCTGGACCAGGTCGTAAATTCGCTGCGTCTCGAGGAACCGGTCAATGTCGTGTTGCATGTTCGCCCGCGTGATATCGAGGTCGTCGAACGCCGCCTCAAGTTGGTCGAGCGCGGCGCTGACCTCGACGAGTTCGTCGTCAGGGTCCGGCCCGCAGACGCCCGTGGAACAGCACATCGCTTCTTCGTACAGCGTGAGTTCGGTCATTGAGTTGGAACGGATGTAGTGATCTGATCGTTCAATCGTTTCTGCTATATGTCGAGACCGCTTGAGTCTCAACCAAGCGTATCGTGTCGTACTCGATTAAGGGATCGCTCAACCGTATCAATAAATCCTTCGATCGGTCGGGAGTCGGCGCTCCATCACGAAAACGCTGCCAGTACCACAGTGGCGGGCGATTAGTCGATAAATCCGTTAGTCGACCACGGATCATCGTCGTTCCCACAGTTAGCCGTCACACAGCACGAAGCCGGCGCGCTCACGAGTACGAACGCACTTTCGATGTCGCTATTTCGGAGCTGACGCGTCGATCCGGGAGAATCCAGATCGCGTCGTCGCTTTCCATCTCGACTGACTCGCCGTCGAACATCCGTCGAGAAGAATGTAGATCTCTTCACGGGCTTGAAAGTGCGCTGTAATACTGGTTCGGACTTGCCTGTTCCTTGTGGCTAGTCGATTTGAATATTATTAAATTGTTTTGCGACACATCTTCGTCAAAGTGTGGGCCAGACTCCAAAACGCTTAATTCACTATCAGTTCAATTATTGCCCATGTCATCGACTGAGCGATTACAGCGCTATCTCTCCGACGAACGAGGCGTGTGTGGCGACGACGAGGTAGCCCAACGGTTAGAAGAACTCGAGGAACTAGACGCAGCCGCAGGAGGTCCGGACCTCGAGTCGGACGTGACGCTCCTCTCGGCACTGGCGAACGAGACTCGCTACAAGATCGTTCGCATTCTCCACCTCGCCGACGACGAACTCTGTGTCTGCGAGATCGCACCGCTGCTTGACGTCAGCGATAGTGCAATCAGTCACGCACTTTCCCAACTCACCGATGCTGGACTCGTCGCACGACGAAAGGATGGGAAGTGGCGCAAATACCGGGCGACAGCACAAACCAACGCTATTCTCATCGCCCTCGACGGGTCCCGAAACTTGTGAGTTACAGTTCCGCGTTTACCTGGAGGTGGGCTGAGTGACGGTCAGTTCTCACTGGATGAAGTAGAGAACGTGGGGAAATACGGTCTCAATCGTACCGCTACGCGAGATCTGAACGGACTCTCGTCGGAGTGATGGAGAATGTATCGATTCGAACGCCATCGGTTCTTCTACAGCGCGAATGTGAAAACGGCTTACCCGAATAAGCCCCTAAGCTCACGACACGGGCCTTTATAATATCCTAGATAGTATTACGAGCCAAGGAAACCTAGAACGCTGACGAGGGAAAATACCAGACGGAGACGGGGTAACTGTCGAAGTCGGTGTTGAGTCTGTGTTGTTCTACGTCGAATTGAACTCTGTTTGATGGGTGAAATCACACGGATTGTGATAGAACCCTTCCAAGCTCATGGCCCGGGTTCAAATCCCGGTCCGCGCACTTTTCGACTGGTTGGCGGTGAGAGGCGAAGTGGGGCGAACGGACCGCTGACGGAGCCGTTCCTGAGGTCTATGATCTGTCCGTTACTCGTCCGATTCGTCGGTCTCGGACTCCTCTGCCTCCACTTCTTCGGATTCGGCTTCCGATTCCGCCGACTCGTCACCCGCTGATTCGGCGTCCGGCTCCGCTGGCGGCACCTCCCACTCGGGTTCGATCTCGTCGGCGTCCTCGCCCGTTTCGCGTTCGACCTCGAGTTCGAACTCGAGGGTCTCGTCGGGCCGTTCGATCGTGGCCGAGCCGTCGTCGCCCGCGACGGTCAGGTCGCCGGTTCCATCGAGGTCGTCACCGTTCGAACCGGCGGACGTCAGTCGTCGGTCTCGCGAGCCTGGGTCGCGATCTCGTCGACGAGATCGGCGTCGTAGGTCCAGAACCCGGCGAACGAACCGGAATCGCGCTCCTCGGCGAGCAGCCCGCAGGCCTGCCGATCGTCCGGGCCGCCGTCGAACGCGAGGAACCAGAACTGGGCGAGTTCGTCGCCGGGGTCGGTGTGGATCGTCACGCCGGGCAGCGTCGGCGGGTTCCAGTCGTCGCTGCCGTAGACGTGGATCTCGAGCGCCGTGTCGTCGGCCATCCGTGCGTACACCGGAAGCTGTGCCCGCATCGCGGAGAGGCGCTGGAACCCGACCCGCAAGGTCCCCGAGCCGACTCGCCACGCCCGGTCCTCGATTTCCCGGGTCGTCGCCAGCAGCTGTCGGCGATCGAGCGACTGCCACACCGCCCCGTCGAGGACGTCCAGTAGCGTCCGGTAGGGAGCGTCGACGAACGCCTCGTCCCAGGGCCGGTAGATGGGGGGTTCGAGGAAGTCGCGGGCTTCTTCGAGGCCGATCGCACCGGCGAACCCGTCCGCGTCCCTGAGGACGAGAAAACCCTGGCTCGTCACGTCGGGGAGCGAGCAGTGAGTGACCGTGACCCCTCTCGATTCGAACTGGGCCGCGACGTCGGGGTGCGGCGTGCTCGCATACACGGTGATCGTCCGGCGGGGATACTCCAGCCGATCGAAGACGTCGGTGAGGGTCATCGTGGACGCGTGTCGATTACGATCCGGTTTCGGCGAGACAGGCCAGGTGGACGAACTCGCGGACCGCGTCCGGGCAGGGGGTCAGCGAGACCGTCTTCGACGCGTCGTCGTAGTCGACGACGCCGAACTCGACCAGGACTGGCACGTGCTGGTGGACCAGCGTCTGGTACGCCCGATCGCGCTCCCGGCGCGTCGCCATGCCGTTGGTCGACGCCCCCATCCAGCCGACGACGACGTCGGCGAGTTCCGTGACCGAGGCCGTCTCCTGTTCCAGGAGGAAGTAGAGCGCGTACCGCCGCTCCTGGTTCCGGAGGGCGACGAACCCGTGGTCGATGGTCGCCCGGTCCGGGTCCGCCTCTCCGGACCCCTCTTTGTCACTCATTAGCACGATCTATGCGACTGGGATGGATCACTACTGTCCTTGCATGCGCCACAGGATTGGGAGTACGACCCCCTCGAGTGCTCTGTCGGGGAGTCGGGACTGCGAGGGTCCGTCGAACGCGGATCGGAGCGTGGCGGCAGTTCCGGAACCCGATGCGAGACCCACAGTAGGAGAATTGTAGTGGCTGGATCTCGAACGCTGACCGTGGAGTACGACCTACTGGGGTGGCCGCCGGACGGGCCCCAATTACGTCTCGATCACGAGCGGTTCAGCTACGCCGGCAAGTTCGTGATGACGAACACGGGGAAGGCCGTCGCGCGGGACGACGACCAGGCCGACGAGCCGATCGTCGCCGCCGTCGCGTTCAACGAGGATCGCACCGACCCCGACACCCTGTGGCTTCGGTACGTCACGGTCGCGCACGATCGCCGAGGCGAGGGAATCGGGCCACAGCTACTCGGCAGGGTTCGCGATCGGGCCATCGAGCGGGGCTACGATCGGCTCCGAATCGCCGTCAACAACCCGTTCGCCTACGAGGCCCTGTATCGAACAGGATTCGAGTACACCGGGGAGCAGACGGGGATCGCCGAACTGCTTCTCGAGTACGAACCGGACCAGGGACCGCCGAGCCGCGAGCGCTACCAGGCAGGCCTCGACGAGTTCCGCGAGCGCGGCCTCTCCGCAGAGGAGGAGGCGTTTCTCGACTCGCGGCGTAACAGTGAGCCACCGGCGATCGAGTCACACGACGGATGACTCGGGCGCTGACTCACCGACCATAATTGCCCAAGAAGAACAAGATCGAACGCCGGAAACGAGTCGACTGGCGTCCGGTGGGGAACGTGGTCAGCCATACCGGACGATCGAAATCGACTTACGGAGTGCCTCGAAAAGCCGTTATCTGTATGGATACTACAGGAGAATCCCCGGGTGGCTTCCAGAAGAAAACCTTCACGATCCGTTCCTTGGCTACCGGTGTTGTCCGGTTCGCACATAACATCCCGCGACTCGTGCGGGCAAAGCGTGCCGACAGAGTCAGCGATCAGTTCGCCGAGAAGATCATGCTCGCGGTCACGGCGGTCAACGACTGCCAGTACTGTACCCGGTATCACACCGATCTCGCACGGGAGACCGGCGTGGACCGGAAGACGATCGCTCGGATCCTCGAGAACGACGTCGACGCGGCCGTCGACGACACCGAACTGCCCGCGCTCCTGTTCGCCCAGCAGTACGCGGAGACGGACGAAGAGCCGGGTCGGGAGGCAGTGATGGCGTTGCGAGACGCCTACGGCCGCGAGACGGCGGCCGACGTCCTCGCGTTCGTCCGTGCGATCTACTTCGGGAACTTGCTGGGCAACACGTACGACGGAGTCCGTTTCGCGCTTGCCCGGCGCGCGCAAGCGGGACGACGGGGACTGCGGGACGCGTCGTCGCGTATCGGCCGTGCCGCCGAACGACTCCGCGAGCGGTGTCCGGTCTGACGTCTCGTCGACCGGACCTGGCGACCCGAGGTCGGTTGCGTCCGTCGTCTCTTCTCTCGGTCCCGGCGTAGCACGACGAGGCGATTCAGCCTCCGATCGCGACCGGGAGTCAGTCAGCGGCCGATTGCGGCGCGTCCGCTCCCTCGCGAAGCACGGTGACGCCGCTGTAGACGACGGCTCCGCTGACGAGCAGCGCCGCCCCGAGGATGATCGCCAGGCTCACGACGTCGAGCACCGGCATTTCGAGGACGCCACCGACTTCCCGGACGGCGACGGCGATCGCGCCGAGCAACAGCATGACGCCGAAGTAGACCTTGATGTCGTTTTCGTTCACCAGATTGGTTGCGGCCGCGCCGACCCGCGCACCGAGTGCGCTCCCGGCCAGCAGCGGCACGACGATGTGCAGGTCGACGGCGCCCGACTGGGCGTAGAGGAAGCTCCCGATCCCGCCCGAGAAGACGATCTCGAACAGGTCGGTGCCGACCGCGACCGGGACGGGGACGCCGATCAGGTAGAACAGCGCCGGCATGCGGATGAAGCCGCCGCCGACGCCAAGAAAGCCCGACAGCAGCCCCGTCGCGAACGCCACCAGTAGTACCATCCACAGCGAGACGGTGAAGCCGCCGCGGATCGAGATCATCGGCGGGATCCGGTAGGACTGGATCGTCTGTGCGATCTCGGGGATCTCCGTGTCGTCGACGTCGGCGTCCTCGTCGACGTCGTGCTCGAGGCCGCCACCGCCACCGTTCAGCGCTTCGTAGGTGACGAAGACACCGATCCCGCCCAGCAGGAGGACGTACGCGACGCTGACCACCGATCCAGCCAGTCCGAGCTCCTGGAGGTGCTCGAGGCCGATCTTGCCGACCTCGATGCCGGCAGTGGTGCCGGCGATCATCAACACGCCGAGTTTGTAGTCGACCTGCCCGAGGTCGCGGTGTTTGAGTGTCGCGATGACGGAGGTCCCGAAGACGAACGCGAGTCCGGACCCAACTGCGACGTTGGCGTCGTAGCCCATCACCAGCAGGGCTGGCGTCACCAGGAACGATCCGCCCATCCCGAAGAATCCGAACAGGATCCCGATGAGCAGGCCGAACCCGGCGAACATCCCGACGAGAAGGACGCTCATACCGAACGGTTCCATCGCTACTCACCCCGTAACAGACCCACGGCGTAATCACCGAGGGCTCGCTCGAGGACGCCGTACCCGACGTAGAGGAGGATCGCCTCGAGCAGCACGATGCCGACGAGGACGACGGCGTGCGCGTTTCCGGAGAGGGAGTCGAGTCCGAACATGATGGAGTGAAACGACACTCGATCAGTCGTCGGCGACGGCGCTATCCGACGTGGCGGCACAACGGTTCGGCCCGAGTTCGAGTTCGGTCTCTTCGTCCTCGTCCGCCGGTTCGTACTCGCCGGCGTTGGTCGCGATGACCTGCTCGTAGTTCGGCGGCTTCGACGGCAGGTTCTCGAACATGTGCTCGACGAAGTCGTCTTCGTCCAGCCGGAGGATTTCGTTGTTCTCCCAGAGGTAGCCGACGGTCGAGAACATCGGCTGGCCGGGCGTCACGTCGATGTACTCGCCGTCGTCGGTGACCGAGAAGTGTCCCGGCAGGATCTTCACGTCGTTCGACTCGGTCATGATGACCCTGTGGAGCGTCTCGTACTGGACGCGTGCCCCGTCGCGGGCGTCCTTGTCCGCAAACTGGAGTTCGGTTCGGCCGATGGACTCGACGAACAGCGTGTCGCCGGTGAGCAGCGCTTCGTCGTCGACCAGGTAGGACGTCATCCCCGTGGTGTGGCCCGGCGTGTGGACGGCTTTGATCTCCACGTCGCCGAGTTCGATGACGTCGTTCGGCTCGATGGGATCGAACTCGAACTGCGGGTCCCGCGTCTCGGCAGGCGCGCCGAGGTGGTAGGGGACGCCGAGCCTGTTGGCGAGCCTTCGGCCTCGCGAGATGTGATCCGCGTGGATGTGCGTATCCAGCACGTGCGTCACTTTCAATCCGCGCTCGCGTGCGACGTCGAGGAACACGTCGGTGGCGCGGGTGACGTCTACGAGCGCCGCCTCGCCGGCCCGTTTCGAGCCGACGACGTACCCCAGACAGCCCTTCGATCGGCGTTGAAGCTGCAACACGACGAGGTCCTCGTTTTGCGTGGCGACCGGCACGACGTCGTAGACCATACTCCAGGCCTCCATGCCGCCTTCGACCGTCTCGACCTCGTCGACGATTCCCTCGCTCTCGAGGTACGCCGCGAAACTGCTCGCGGAGTTGCCCGTTGCACAGATCGTAACGACGGTATCGTCCGCCTCGAGGTCGTCCGCGTCGAACTCGCCGACCAGTTCGTCGTCGTCGCCGGAGTACTCGACGTTTTCTGCGCCGGCGATGTGCCAGTCCTCGAAACTGTCCGGCGATCTGGTATCGAAGAGAACGAACTGCTCGTCGGCGTCGATCATCTCTCGCAACGTTTCGGCCGTGATTGTCTCGACCATCGTCACCGTATCGTACCGAGAGGCCACGTAAAACGTCTCGAGCGGGGAGAATAATTTCCTTCAAATCTCGGCCGAGAGCGTGAACTGTGGAGGTAGCCGAAATTATTTCTGCTACTCGGCATTCGGGTTCCGGGAAGTTGAGTTACTTTTTCACCAACATTGATTCAGACGATTGTACCAATAGCAATTTCATACGCAAACCACTAGTTAGTATTGCCCAAAATATGCACAATCCCGACGTAGAGGAGGCCCTGATGGATCTCCCGCCGAGTTCGAAGTTCATCTACAAGACGCTGTCTCGGGAGGGGTCGATGACGCTGAAGCAAATCACAGAAGAGACACTTCTCTGTTCGCGGACGGCACGGTACGGCCTCACCCAGCTAGAGGAGGAACACCTGATCGAGACCGCACCCGCGCTTCACGATGGACGCCAGACCTGTTACAGTATCAGTACCCGATCGATCGGAGCCGACCGGACCGGCTATCCGAAACAGGTACTCGTCAAGCCGGACAGCGCCTACAAACAGCTGGCCGCGTTCAAAACGGACGATCCGGACCTCCGACTCGTCGAAATCTCGACCGGGTACGACGACGGACACGTCCCCGGGGCCGTCGAACTGGACCCGCGAGCGGACTTCTTCGATGCGGGGACGCGGACGATTCCGGGCCCCGACCGACTCGAGGCGATCCTGGGCGAGCGTGGTATCGGCCCGGACAGCACGGTCGTCCTCTACAGCGACGGGTTCAACGAGTTCGCAGCGTTCGTCTACTGGACGCTCAAGTACTACCGTCACCGGGACGTGCGACTGCTCAACGGCGGGAAACACTACTGGACCGAGAACGGCTTTCCGCTGACGGAGACGGCCCCGGACGTCACGCCCGTCGAGTACGAGATCCAGCCCCCGAACGATCACATCCGTGCGTACCGTCAGGACGTCCAGAACGCGCTCTCGGAGGACGTCGCCATCATCGACGTCCGATCGCCCGAGGAGTACTGTGGCAACGTGGACGGGCCGGCACGCGCGAACGGCCACATTCCCCGGACGGTAAACATCGAGTGGGAGAGCGTCGTTCGGGAGTGTGGGCGATTCGAGCATCGTCGGGCGCTCGAGCGCCCGTTCGCCGAAGCCGACATCGACGAGGAAGACGAGATTCTCGTCTACTGTAACGTCGGCGAACGCTCGGCACTGGTCTGGTTTGCCCTCTCGGAACTGCTCGGGTATCCGGACGTCGCGAACTACGATGGCTCCTGGACCGAATGGGGAAACCTCGTCGACGTTCCCATCGAGACGTGTGAGTCGAGCGACCCATAAGCCACGGACAGCGATCGATTGGAGACGTCGTTCGCCGCAGTAGACCGGTTCGTTTTCCGACGCTTCGTCGCGTGACGACGAGGTCGAGCGATCCGTACGACCGGCGCGTTCTTCGCGACTAGTCGTTCGAGTCGACGTCGACCGTACGGCGGTCGCGATCCGGCAGTCGGGCATCGATCGGCCGGCAGCGGACGGGTCGTCGGGCAGTAGCAGAAATTTTTTGGGGAAGGTCGCCAGGTCGCGATACTCGCCCACAATGTCTCGGCTACCTCAGCGCTCAGGTAGGAGACCGGCCAATGTCGACTGTCTATGGACCACATAGTCGTGCTCGGTGCTGGCGTCGGCGGCACGATGACCGCCAACATGCTCCGCCGTCGACTGGACCGATCCGACGCGGAGATCAGCATCGTAGACAAGAGTACAGACCACGCGTATCAACCCTCGTTCTACCTGCTACCGTTCGGATACATGGAACCGGACGATCAGTTCCGCGACGTCCGCGAACTCGTCCGGGACGGCGTGGACTTCGTGCAGGCCGAGGTGACGGGTGTCGACCCAGACGCGAAGACCGTCGCACTCGGGGATGACGAACTGTCGTACGACTACCTCGTCGTCTCGCTGGGCCACCGACTCGCACCCGAGCAGACGCCGGGCATGCTCGAAGGCTGGAAGGAAACCGACGCAGTCCATCCCTTCTATCACTTCGAGGGGGCGATGAGTCTGCGGGACGCGCTCGAAGACTTCGACGGCGGGACGTTCGTCGTCTCCGTTCCCGACACGTCGATCAAGTGCGGCGGTGCGCCGCTGAAGATGACTATGCTCGCCGAGGACTACTTCCGACGACGGGGGATCCGCGACGACGTCGAGGTGGTCATGACCAAGCCGAGCGACGCCATCTTCGGGGTTTCCCCCTATCGGGAGAAACTCGAGGAGATCTGGACCGATCGCGACATCGACTCCAGGCTGAACTTCACCGTCTCGGAAATCGACTACGAACAGCAGGTCATCCGCTCCGGGGAGGGAGAGAGCCAGGAGTACGATCTGTACGCGCCGGTCACCCCGCAGTGCGGGCAGGAAGCGCTGACCGATAACTCGCCACTGACGGCGGGCGACGAGGAACACGGCGGGGAGTACGTCACCGTCGACGAGCACACCCTCCAGCACACCGAGTACGAGGACGTCTTCGCGCTGGGCGACGGCTGTAACACGCCGAACGCCAAGACGGCCGCCGCGGCGCGCAAGCAGTCCCACGTCGTCCTCGAGAATCTCACTGCCCACGTGGAGGGGCGACGACAGACCGCGGCGTACGAGGGGTACGCCGCCTGTCCGCTATTGACGAAGAAGGGCAAGGCGATGATCGCCGAGTTCGACTACGAGGAGAGCATCTCCGCGCCCGTCGAGAGCCGACTGAACTGGATCATGGACATCAACGTCTTGCCCAGTTTCTACTGGGACTCCTGGCTGCGCGGCTACGACCCACTCCCGTAACGATGGCGAGCAACGACCACTCCCTCGACGCCGACGGTTCGATCACCGACGAAACGGAACTGGCGCGGGCGATCGAGGAAAACGAAACGGAACTCGCGGAACTGCTCCGCTTGCTCGCGACCGCGGAGGAACTTGCCGAGGATCTGGCCCCGGAACTCCGCGGGACCGTCCGAGAGAACCGCGACGCCATCCGCGAGTTGCGCCTGGCCTTCGAGCGCGAGGAGACGATCGCCCTCCTGCAGAAAGTCGGCGAAGAATCGGACACGCTCGTCGAACTGCTCGACGTTCTGGCAGCGTCGAAGGACCTCACCGACGACCTCGTGCCGGAACTACGCGTCGCGATCCGCGAGAACCGTGAGATCATCGAACGGAGTCGGCTCGCCCTCGAGCGCGAAGAGACGATCGTCCTCCTCGAAAGGCTAGGTGACAACGCCGACACGCTCGCGGAGTTACTCGACCTGCTCGACGCGACCCACGAGCTGGCGGCCGATCTCACGCCGGAACTGCGAGACGTGGCCCGGGACAATCGGAACGTCATTCGGGATCTCCGGATGGCCGCGGCGGGCTTCGCGGACGCCCACGCCGAAACCGACGTCGACATGTACGAACTCGGCCGGAACGCGGGCAACATGATCGCACTCGTACAGACGATGGGAGACCCGACGTTCACCGGGGCGCTCGACGCCACGATCGACGGATTCTCGCAGGACGATCCAGAACCGGTCGGCCTGATCGGTCTCCTCACGGCACTGTTCGACGCCGACGTCCGGCGCGCGCTCGGACGCGTCCTCGCGGCCGCCCGCGCACTCGGGAACGCCTCGCTCGAGGAGTCCGACTGACGAACCGACCGGCCGACGCGTCCGCTCCCCCGTGGACGCCGTGGGAACTTCGCCGGGGGAACTACCGGAAAGAATGTTCCGTAGCCCGAAACAATATCTTATGAAATGGAAAAATATCGTTGGTTGGCGGCCAGTTTAATGGGCGGATACCAAACGTCGGGATGTACGATGACGCGACCAACAGCCGCCGCGGACGAACCGACGATCGAAACGCCCGGAATCGGCGATGCGTTCCCCGACCTGACGGTCGAGACGAGCATGGGCGAGCGAGCGCTCCCCGACGACTACGAGGGATCGTGGCTCGTCCTGTTCAGCCATCCCGGTGACTTCACGCCCGTCTGCACCTCGGAGTTCGTGGCGTTCGAGCAGCGTCGCGAAGAGTTCGAGGACCTGCAAGCCGAACTCCTCGGACTCTCCGTCGACCGCGTACACTCTCACATCAAGTGGACCGAGTGGATTCGCGACACCCTCGACGTCGACATCCAGTTCCCGATCGTCGCCGACGATCAGGGACGCGTCGCAGAGACGCTCGGCATGCTCCATCCGGGCGCGGGGACAGCGACCGTCCGGAGCGTCTTCATCCTCGACCCGGATGGAATCGTCCGGTTGATCCTGACCTATCCCATGGAGATCGGTCGCAACATCGACGAGATCCTCCGGTCGCTGCGTGCGCTCCAGAAGAGCGACGCCCACGGCGTCGCCGCCCCCGCCGACTGGCCGGACAACGACATGTTCGGTGATCGGGTCCTCCTGTCGCCGCCTGCGACCGAAGCGGACGCCAGTGCTCGCAAAGCAGAGGCCGACGACGACGACGAACTCGACTACTACGACTGGTGGTTCGTCACGCGCGAGCAGTAACGGACCGACGGCCTAACTGACCGGCACTCCACCGGTGGCTCCTCCGGTCGGGGACAGCCACCGACCTGACACCATCCAACTGTACTATGATCGACCCAGTCATCGCCAGCAGACTTCAGTTTGCGGTGACGACGATAGTCCACATCATCTTTCCAGTCATGAGTATGGGGCTCGCGCCCTTTCTCGTCTACTTCACGTGGAAAGAGATACGGACGGGCGCACAGGTATACGAACAGCTCCGAACGTTCTGGACGAAGATCTTCGCCATCTCGTTCGTCGTCGGAACCGTCACGGGGATTGTCCTCGAGTTCGAGTTCGGGACGAACTTCGCGGCGTTCTCGACGACCGCCGGGGAACTATTCGGTGGCCCGCTCGCGATCGAGGGAATGATGGCGTTCATGCTCGAGGCGACGTTCCTCGGTATCTTCGTCTTCGGGCGCGACCGCGTCGGCGACCGTCTCTACATGCTCTCGAGCGTGTTCGTCGGTCTCGGAACCTGGCTGTCGGCGGTCTGGATCCTGATCGCCAACTCGTGGATGCAGACCCCGCGAGGCTACGAGATGGCGACGGAGAACGGACAGCCGATCGTCACGCTCGTGGATCCGATCGCGGCCTACGCCAATCCGCGCTTCCCGTGGATGTTCGTCCACATGCAGAACGCGGCGGTCCTGTCGGTCGCGCTGTTTCTGACCGGCACGGCCGCCTACTTCGTCTGGACGAACCGCGACACCGAGTTCTGGCGCAAGACGATGAAAATCGGGCTCGCGGTCCTGCTCGTCACCGCGCCGTTTCAGGCGATCCACGGCGACGCCTACGGTCGACACGTCGCGGACACGCAGCCCCAGAAGTTCGCCGCAATGGAAGCACAGTACGAGACCGACTCGACAGTCGGGCTGAAGCTACTGGCGGTTCCGACGAGTCTCAAGGGCGTCACCGATCCCCACGCCGACGACCTCTTCGCCGTCGAAATTCCGTTCCTCGCGTCGCTGCTCGCGAGCGGCGGTGATCCCGGCGCGACGATCACCGGATTGAACGAGATGGACACCGAGCCGCCGCCGGTCGCCATCGTCTTCTGGGCGTTCCGGGCGATGGTCGGTCTCGGAACGTGGTTCATCGTGCTGGCCTTCTGGGGCGGCTACCGGTGGCTCCAGGGCACCCTGTTCGAGGACGATCTGCTGGCGAAGGCGCTGATGGGGTCGTCGGTCCTCGGCATCGTTACCGTCGAACTGGGCTGGATCGTGACCGAGGTCGGTCGCCAGCCGTGGGTCATCCAGGACGTGATGAAGACACACGCGGGCGTCTCGCCCGGACTGGGCGGAACGGAAGCCCTCGTCACGCTGGCTGGCTTCGTCGGGGTGTATACGGCGTTGCTCGTCCTCTACTGGTACGTCGTAGTTCGGCTCATCCGCGAGGACGCGCCGACGGCACCGCCAGCACCGACTCGTGAGCCGAACGTCTCCGAGGAGGTCGTCCCGAGCGATGACTGACGTCTCGCTCGCGGCTGTGGCGCTGGCTCTCGCCGACGGACCACTGCTCGGCTTGCCGCTCGATCGCCTCTGGTTCGGGCTCGTGTTCGCCGTCTTCGGAACCTTCCTGTTTCTCGACGGCTTCGACTTCGGCGTCGGCGCACTGTTTGCCACCCGGACGACGGACGCCGAGCGCGAGCAGTTGCTGGCCGCGATCGGTCCGTTCTGGGACGGCAACGAGGTGTGGCTGGTCGTCTTCGGCGGCATGCTGTTCGCGGTCTTCCCGGAGGTGTACGCGGTGCTGTTCAGCCGCCACTACCTGCTGATGTTCGCGATCCTCGGCGCGCTCATCGTGCGCGGCCTCGCCCCGGAGATGTACGAACAACGCCACGACGAGGCGTGGCAGCGGTGGTGGGGTCGGGCCTTCGTCGCCGGGAGCGTCACAGCGCCGTTCTTTCTCGGCGTCTTCACCGGTAACTGGCTGTTCGGCGTCGAGGGCACGGCCTCGGTCGCGAGCCTGCTCGTCGGACTGGCCGTCGTCGCGCTCACCGTCGTGGACGGGGCAGCCTACCTCGGGCTGAAGACGCGGGACGACGTCCGACTCGAGACGCGGCCGCTCGGCCACCTCGCGCAGGTCGCTTACCTCCTGCTGGCGGTCGCTGCGCTGCTCGTCGGGAGTCGATCGTCGCCGCACGTCGCGATCGGTTCGGTTCCGACCCTCGGACTGGTCGGACTGACGGTACTCCTGGCCGGCGTTCACGTGATCGCGGGCCGTGCCGGTCGCCACTATCTGGCCTTCGGGGCAGTCGCAGGGCAGGTGTACGCGCTCGTCGCGCTCGTCGCGACGCTCCTGTTTCCCCTGGTCGAACCGGTGACCGGGCTCACGATCGAGGACGCGATCGTCTCGACGCTGGCGCTGAATCTGACGACCATCGGCGCGGCCGTCCTCTTGCCGCTGGTCGTGACGTACTTCGTCGTGCTCTATTCCGCGTTCAGCGGTCCCGTCGAGGAGAGTGACGCCTACGCGTAGGCCAGTCACCTACGCTCGACGCCACTTGCGATAGAAGCCGACGCTGAACAGCAACAGGAACAGCCCGATCCCCAGGTTCCGGAAGAACGATCCGAGATCGCCGGTCATCGACAGTTGCAACAGACCGATGCAGACGAGAAACGTCACCACGACGAGCGACAACGCGAGCATCCACGTCGCCTCGTCAACGGTGCCAGCACTACTCACGGCCGCTCACACCCGGTCGGCGCGTTGACAGACGCCAGCGATCGATCGCGATACGCCGCTTCGAGTCGGCTGGCGAGTGGCGTGCGTGTCTCGCATGAGAGAGGGCAGTACCGCGGGAAGTGGTCAGTGGGCGGTTTCCTCGGGTGAAAGCCCGATTCCTGCCAGTAGCAGTCCGGCGACGACGAGCAGTCCGAGCCCCAGCGCTGTGACGATGTCGCCGAGTCTGAACATCCAGACGGCCGTGGCGAGGCTCGCGAGGACCAACGTAACGCCGGTCACGAACAGGGAACTGTTGAACGGCTTGCGGTCGTGTCGCTGCGTCATTGGCTGACTCACAGTCGGAGAAACGTACTCGCCGGGCTAAAGCGGTGAGCTGCTGGACAGTATTATCCGATTCGGCCGGCAAATCTCGAGTTGCGGTAATAATTTCGAAGACGACGGGTCGACGGTGGAAGCCAACGTTTCAAATCCCAGCCCCGACAATTCCCCGGTAATGGGCAACGCTGCACTTCGGGACATCGCGGTCATCGAGGAGATCCCGTTCGCCGAGATCGAGGGCGTCGTGGCCGTCGACGCGCACAACTGGCTCTACCGGTACCTGACGACGACGGTCAAGTGGACGAACGGCGACGTGTACACGACCACCGACGGAACCGAGGTGGCGAACCTCGTGGGGATCGTCCAGGGGCTCCCCAAGTTCTTCGAGAACGACGTCGTCCCCGTGATGGTCTTCGACGGCGGCCCCTCCGAACTCAAGGACGACGAGATCGAGTCCCGGCGCGAACAGCGACGGAGCTACGAGGCTCAACTCGAAACCGCCCGCGAGGAGGGCGACGAGGTCGCCATCGCGCAACTGGAATCGCGTACCCAGCGCCTGACGCCGACGATCCAGGAGACCAGTCGGGAGCTCTTCGACCTGCTCGACGTCCCGATCGTCGAGGCGCCGGCCGAGGGCGAGGCCCAGGCCGCACACATGGCCCGGCGGGGTGACGCTGACTACGTCGGGTCGGAGGACTACGACGCCCTGCTGTTCGGTGCGCCCCAGACGCTCCGCCAGCTGACGAGCAAGGGCGATCCCGAGCTGATGGACCTCCAGGCGACGCTCGATCGCCACGACCTCACCCTCGAACAGTTGATCGACGCGGCGATCCTGATCGGGACGGACTTCAACGAGGGCGTCAGGGGAATCGGCCCGAAGACGGCGATCGCCGAGATCACCGAACACGGCGACCTCTGGAGCGTTCTCGAGGCCCGCGGCGAGAGCATCGAGTACGGCGATCGGGTCCGCCAACTGTTCCGGGACCCCAACGTGACCGACGACTACGAGTTCGACACGACGCTCGATCCCGACCTCGCGGCGGCACGGGAGTACGTCACCGACGAGTGGGACGTCCACGCCGACGAGGTCGAACGCGGATTCGAGCGGATCGAGGAGAGCGTCACCCAGACGGGGCTCGATCGGTGGACCTGAGGAGGCCGACCGTGGCGTCTCCCCGTTACAGCATCCAAAGGACGATGATCGCGCTCGGTATCGCCGCACCGACGAGCAGTCCGAGGATAATTTCTGCCGTCTCGTCCACGATCGATCCTCGATCGTCGTCCCCCTAATTCATTGTGACCTGACCGAACGCGGGCGATCGACGGCTCAGTCGGACGACTCCGGCGAGAACCCCCGAGAGACGTGCTCGACCGCGTTGCGGACGGCCCCGATCGACGAGAGGTAGCCGACGCCGACGGTCGTCTTCAGCGTCTTCGCCGCACGGCCGGTGAAGACGGCCGGTCCGACCTGTGCGACCGCGTCGTCGCCGACGCTGACCAGCCAGCCCGGCGAGTCGAACGAAAACGTCTCGAGGTGCGGGTCGAGCGGGGCGCTCTCGGACGATCTGGCGTCGACGAGACGAGCGATGTTCTCGGCCGCGGTCCGGGCCTCGCGGACGGCTGACTGTGCGCTCGCCGGCACGGCGTCGCCGTTTGCGTCGACGACCCGGGCGGCGTCGCCGAGCGCGAACGTGTGCTCGTCGAGGCGCAGGTCGCCGTCCACGGTCGGTCGATCGCCCGCGAGCGCGTCCGGCCCGCGGATTCCGCCGGTCCAGACGAACTGGTCGTAGGGGACGCGCTCGCCCGATTCGAGCGTGATCCGCTCCGCGTCGGCTTCGACCACGGTCGCGTCGGTTCGAACCTCGACGCCGCAGTCCTCGAGCGCTCGCCGCACCGCTCGCCCGAAGTTCGCCGGAAATCCCGGTGCGACTCGATCGAGTTGCTCGAGGACCGTCACCGACGCCGTACTGCCTTCCTCGCGCGCGAGGGCCGCGAGTTCGCCCGCGACCTGCACGCCGGACAGGCCAGCCCCGCCGACGACGATCCGGCCGCCGTCGCGCCGGCACACCGCGAGCGCGCGCCGGCGAATCCGGGACGCGTGTGACAGTCGCTTGAGCGGCGTCCCGTACTCGGTGACGCCCTCGAGCCCGTAGAACGCGGTCTGGGCACCGAGACAGATCGCCACCAGGTCGTAGTCGAGGGCACCGTCCGACAGCGAAATCACGCGCGCGTCCCGATCGATCGCCTCGACCCGTGCGACGCGGACGGTCGCCCGGTCGAGGACCCTGGGGAGCGACACCGTGATCTCGGCGGCCAGGTCCGGACGGCGGATCACGCGGTGGAGTTCGTGCTGGACGAGGTGGTCGGGCGACTCGTCGACGAGCGTGAGGTCGACGTCGGTCGGGAGCCGCCGTTCGAGGAGGCGCGTCAGCGTCAGGCCGGCGTAGCCCGCGCCGAGCACGACGACGTGCATACCGATCGGTTCGGACGCGAGGCGTATAGTTGTGGTCGCGTCTCGGACGGGTCAACACCGCTCGCCGAGATCGCGCCAGTCGTGGCCGTCGTGGAGCGTGAGTTCGACCTCGCGGCCACAGCCGCCGCAGTAAAACGCCACGGTCCGGTACCCAGACTGGAACTCCTCCCACTCCCCGTGATCGGTGCACTCGACCCGAATTCCGCGTTCGTCCTCGTCGGGAACCTCAACGGTGTAGGTAGTCATCGTTAGGTGTCCGTATCGAGTGGCTACGACGGAGTCGCCCCTCAGTGTTTTCCCGGTGTCCGAAGCGATCGCGAAACGACGGTCCGCGTGGAATCGGACCTAGAACAGGTGGTCGTCCTCGTCGAGCAGGCGCGCTGGGCCGCCGACGTCCCAGACGGTGGTGGAGACGCCGCAGTCCGAAATTTCCTCCTCGACGCGATCGACGTGTTCCTCGGTCGTGTTGACGTAGACGCTGGCGCCGGTGTCGGTCGAGAAGTAGACCGGGATGTCATCCTCCTCGCGAAGTTCACGGACGCGGTTGAAGATGGCGAGCGTCGCGGGTTGCCAGTAGACCCAGCCCGAGGGTCCGGTCATCGTGGTCGCGGCGAGCGAGAGCGAGTCGTGTTCGGCGAGTTCGAACGCCCGATCGAAGTCGTCGTTGCGGAGGGCGTCGCGCATCTCGGCGATCTGGCCGTGGATGTGGGCGTTGCGCGCCTGGAACATGTGGCTGTCGGCCGCCTCGTCGTGGGCGTCCTCGGTCTCCTTGTGGTAGGGGACGAGTCCGACGACGATTTTCAGGTCCTCGTGGAGATCGGACGGGATACGCCGGGAGCGACAGTCCTCGTCGTTGAGCCCGGTGTGAAGCTGGGAGAACGCGCCGGTGACTGCGCGGGCCGCCGACGCGGAGCCGACGCGCGCGATCGTCGAGATGTCCTGTTTCGAGGCGTCGAGTTCGGCCGCCTCGGCGAGCGCCATCGCGGCGGCGGCGAACCCGGAGGAAGAGGAGCCGAGGCCGACGTTCGAGGGAAAACTGTTCTCGCTCTCCAGCCGGACGGGGTAGACGGTGTGGGCCGCGTCCGACATGTTCCGGGCCTTCTCGACGACGGCTTCGACGCGCTCGTACGCGCGCCCGTCGAGTTCCTCGCCGTCGACGACGAAGGTGTCCTCGTCGTAGTCCATCGAGAATTCGACGGTCGTTCGCGTGTGGCTCGGGGCCGTACAGACGCTGATACTGTCGTGGTATGGGAGCCGTTCGATGTCGTCGCGCATCCCGTGATACTTGACCAGCCCCTGGATCGGGTGGGCCATGGCCGTTGCTTTCATACCCGCATACGCGCAAGACGGCCGCTTAAAGGTCACGGCATCCCGCTCACCGGCCTCGTGGGTGCCACCCGGCCGCGTCGGGATCCGACGCGCTCACTGGAGCGCCGTTTCGAGTGACTTCCGCCACGCCTCGACGTCGTCGAGGTCGGCCGCGAGCGACTCGAGGTCCGACTCGAGGTCGTCGAACTCGCCCTCGAGGTCCGCGATCGACGCGTCGATCGTCTCCGCCAGGGTCTCGAGGTCGTCGTCCACGTCGGTTTTGAACTCCCCGAGCCGATCGTCGAGGCGGGTTTCGACGCGACCCAGTTCCGATCGCAACTCGTCGTCGGTGTCGGCCAGGTCCGCCTCGAGGTTTCGGACGTCGCCCTCGAGGGCCGTCCTGAGTTCGGTGAGTCGATCGTCGAGCGTCGATTCGAGGTCGGCGATCGCCGATTCGAGCCGTCCAGTTCGCGATTCGATGGTCGACTCGGCGTCGTCGACCCGGTCCTCGAGCGACGCGATCCGTTCCTCGAGCGCGTCGGTGCGGGCCGCCATCTGGCCGGCGACGGTCTCGAGGTCCGACTCGAGGTCGTCGATCGACGCGTCGATCGAGTCGTGGGTTTCGGCCACGTCCGCCCGGAGTTCCTCGGTGGCCGTCTCGATCGCCCCGGTCCGATCGTCGAGGCGAGCGGCGGCGGCGTCGACGCGTTCGACCTCGGTTTCGAGCGCGTCGATGCGGTCCGTCCGCCCGGTGCCGGCGTCGTCGAGACGTTCGACCTCGGCTTCGAGCGCGTCGATCTCGTCGCGGGCCCGATCGAGTCCGTTCTGGACGTCCGCGAGGACGGTCTCGGCGGTCCCGTTCTCGTCGAGAAACGCCTCCAGCGCGTCGGTGTAGGCGGCGAGCGATTCGACGGTCGACTGCAGTCGTTCGATGCGGACTGCGTCGCTCGTGTCGATCGGCGGCGTGGCCGACGTCGAGTCCCGCGATGTCCCCGCCTGCTCGGCGTCGCCGTCGACGCCGGCGTCGATTTCGAGTGCGCGCTTGAGCGCCGCGCGCCTGATTCCCCCCTGGTCGTCTTTCAGTTCGGTCAGCAGTGCGTCGACGACACTGTCGCGATGGTGTGCTTGCGATTCGGTGTCGAGCGTGAGTGTGTCATCCTGTACCGTCATGGTTCTCCCCCCATCGTCGATCCCTTCGGTCCCACCCTGCGATCGACGTGCGACTCACTCCGTGAGTCGTTTCGATATGTACGACAGTCATCGTAATAATAGTGTCCCACGACGTAACACGGGAGACACGCCCACATCGGCGTCTTGTGCCGGAACTGACGGACAGCAATCCGTACGTGCCCCGGGACTGAAGCGTGGCGGTTCTGCGTGGGTGGTGCGATAGCGGTCACCCGACTGGAAGCCGATCGTCCCCGCAGCGCCGAGGAATCCAACAGATAGTTAGCACGGACAGTCCATCGGTCGCGCATGGGAACCCCACTGGCGACGCGGCGCGAGCAGGCGGCGGAGATCGTCGATCGACTCGAGGAGGCCTACCCCGACTCGACGATCTCGCTCCGGTACTCGAACCGGCTGGAGCTTTTGATCGCCGTGATCCTCTCGGCCCAGTGTACGGACGAGCGGGTCAACCAGGAGACCGAGCACCTCTTCGAGAAGTACGACGGGCCGGAAGACTACGCGAACGCGCCCCAGGAGGAACTCGCGGAGGACCTGAACTCGATCACCTACTACAACAGCAAGGCCGAGTACATCCGCAGCGCCTGCCGGACGATCGTCGAGGACCACGACGGCGAGGTGCCGGACACGATGGACGAACTGACCGCCCTCTCGGGGGTCGGCCGGAAGACCGCGAACGTCGTCCTCCAGCACGGCCACGACGTCGTCGAGGGGATCGTCGTCGACACGCACGTCCAGCGCCTCTCGCGCCGACTCGGTCTCACCGAGGAGGAGCGCCCCGAGGCGATCGAGCAGGAGCTGATGGAGATCGTCCCCGAGGGCTACTGGCAGCAGTTCACCCACCTCTGTATCGACCACGGGCGGGCGGTCTGTACGGCCCGCAACCCGGACTGTGCGGACTGCGTACTCGCGGACGTCTGCCCCTCCGAGAAGGGCGACAGCGAGATCGATCTCGCGTCCGGCGAGCCCTGGTAGTCGAGCCGTCGGCGATCGCGTCGGCCGTCCGCTCTGCCGACCGTCGCAAGCCCAACGCCTTTTCGGGGACCGACGGTAGCCTCGATCGGATCACTATGTCCGACGACAGCGACGACCGCGGCGAGACCGGCACGGACGAGCACGGGCGCGACGTCGAACTCGCACACGAGGACACCGACGCCGAGGACGAGGACGAAGAACTGACCGAAGCCGAAAAGGAGGCTCGCGAACGGCAGGACGAAGAGCAGCGCCGACAGGACATCGAACACAAGTCCGACGATCGAGAGGACGACGCCCTCGAGAACGTGAACCCGGACAATCACCGGGACGAGGAGCCGTACAACAGCTAGAACGGCGCCGACGCGGACGCCGCCGGCTACAGACTCGATTCCGGAACGACGAGCGTCGAGAGCGTCCCGTCGACGCCGACGGTGACGCGTTCGCGGGGCGAGATCGTCTCGACGATCCGATCGTCGGCGAGCAAGGAGACGTCGCCCTCGTCGCGTTCGACGGCGATCGCGAGGTCGTCCTCGGGGAGCACCCACCGGCGCGTCGCCGTGACGAAGGGTGCGATCGGGGCGACGCCGACGGCGTCGACGGCCGCCGAGAGACGCGGCACGTCGACCGCGCTGGCGTAGCCGTAACTCCCGGCCGGCGTCGCGACGACGACCCCATCGGCGCGAAACTGCGCGATCGACTCGCCACGGCTCCGGAGGCTGTACTCCGAGATACGGGCCGGTTCTTCCGTGACCAGCGTCACGTCGAACAGCGCGCGCTCGCGATCGTTCTCGCCCGTCCCCGATCCCGGTTCGCGTTCGACGCCGAGCAGCGGCCGGTCCCGTTCGACTGTGTTCCCGTCGAGAACCGCCGCGAGACCCGCTTCGATCCTATCGACGGGCACCGTCTCGATCCCCGGAACGGAACCGACCGGGAGGACGGGGACGCCGGGTCCCGCCCGGGCGAGGGCCGTCAGTCCGGCCTCGCGAATCGCGACCAGCATCGACGGCCCTGCGGCGAGCACGTCCTCGACTGTTCCCGTCGCGATCGAGGCGTCTCGATCGACGAGCGCCGCGTCGATCGCTGTGGCCGCGTCTCGGTCGGCTTCGGGGTCGATCGCGTCCGGATCGGGATCGACGACGCCGACGATCGGGTCGTCGTCCGGGAGCCACGCCGCGGAATCCATGTCCGTCAGTTCACAGGGACCGCCCAAAAGCGTGCGGTTGTCGTCTCGGTCGATCGCGCGGGCCAGCCGGGTCGAACGGAAACCGATCGACTACTCGCCGTAGGGCCAGTCGCCGGTAACCCGCATCCCTTCCGCGAGGTCCTGGGCCTCGAGGTCCGCGGCGATCGCCTCCGGATCGCGGTGCTCGATCGTCGCGGCCGAGTCGGCGAGCTCGACGACCAGGTCGGTCAGGAGGATCGCCTGCTCCCGGAGGTCGCGTCGCTCCAGTTTGTCGAGCGTGTCGGCGAAGGTGTGGCCCCAGCCGCGTCCGACCTCGTCCGACGTCGAGGTGACGTGATATCCGGGGACGCCCCACTGGACGAACGGCCAGTGGTCGCTGTGGGGGCCGAGTTCGGGCACGGTCTCGATCGGGTGGTCGTACCGCTGGACGACGTCGTTCGCGGCGGTTTCGAGGCCGTCGAACCCGTGCGTGGTGAGCGAGAGCGTCCGATCGCGGACGACGCCGTCGTTGTTGACGATCGCTTTGACCGTCCCGTGGTCGGTTTCCTCGGCGTGGTAGCCGGACCCCACGAGACCGACCTCCTCGGCCCCGTAGGCGACGAACTCGACGCGGGTGTCGAGGACGTCTTCACGGGTCGCGAGCGCGTTCGCGATCTCGACGACCATCGCCGTGCCTGCGCCGTTGTCGAGCGCGCCCTCCGCGATGTCGTGCGCGTCGACGTGGCTCGTGACCAGGAGGCGCTCCTCGGTGTCCGGGCCGAGTTCGGCGTGGACGTTCTGGCTCTCCACGGGGTGGATCTTCGCGTCGACCGAGACGGTCACGTCGTCGCCCCTGTACCGGCGTGCAAGCCGCGCGCCGACCTCCGCGGAGACGCCGACGGCGGGAATCTCCCCGATCGGATCGGCGTCCGTTCCCACGCTGCCGGTCGGCGGCAAGCAGCCCTCGACGTGGTTGCGGTAGACGAACGCGGCCGCCCCGTTCTCGACCGCGTGGTAGTACTTTTCCCGGCGGTGGACGTACCGATCGTAGTAGTCCGGGATGTCACTGCGGACCATCACGACGGCGTCCTCGACGTCCGCCGACGCGAAGTCCTCCGGCAGGCCGTAGCCGAGGTCGACGAGCGGCGCCGCGACGGCGTCGGCGGGGCTGCGGGGGAGTGCGATGCAGTCGAGGTTCTCGTCGCCGGCTGCGATCGCGCTGTCGCCGCGCGTCCATCCTTGAATGTCGAACGTGTCGAGACGGGCGTTTCGCGCGCCGGCCTCGGCGAGCGCGTCGCGGGTCAGTTCCGCGGCCTCGCGTTCGCCGTCGCTGCCGGCCATCCGGTTGCCGATATCGACCAGTCGCTCGAGGTGCGTCCAGCCGACGTCACTGGTGAAGACGTCACCGATCCAGGTCGTCATGCGAGTGGCGAGGACCCACGAGCGGGTAACTGTTCGGAATCGAGACGCGATCGACGACGGGGCGCCGATCGGTCGAGATCGGGGTCGAGAACGGCGCCGGCCCTGGTCGTCGGCGATCGTCACGAAAACGGCGTCGCGGTTGTCGAGCGATCCGGAGACGCAGGTCTCCTACAGTTCGCCTTCGTCCTTCAGTCCGGCGATGATGTCGTCGACGAGCGAGTCGACGTCGTCGTAGGGAAACTCCTGCCGGCCGGAGGCCCTGGTACCCAGTTCCATCGCGGTGAAGCTGAGATCGCCGGATTCGAAGGAGGTCGCCAGCCCGTTCGGCAGTGCCGGTACGAGATCCATCTGGCTGCTGACGGGGTAGTCCGCGCCCTCGAACGCGTCGACGAGTTGCTCGCGAAGTTCGGCTTCGTCTGCCATGTTCCCGCGTCACCTTGCCGCCCGATTAGGGGTTCCGGAATCGTAATAAATCCAACCGATGTTGTCCACGAAGAACTGAATCTTTTTGAGGCCGCTCCCTCTCTGGGGGTGTATGCGGAAGACGCTTGCGGAGTGGCGGCCAGCTATCGACGAGGCCATCGCCGACCTCCTTCCACGCGAGATCGACGTCGACTACCTCGAGTCGTTCTTCGGCGAGGCGACGTACGAGTACGATCCCGACGGGCTCCAGCGGGCCCTGTCGGATCCGATCTGGGAACTGCTCGATCGGGGCGGGAAACGGTGGCGCGCGGTGCTCTTTCTCGTGTTCATCGACGCGTTCGGCGAGGACCCGGCTGCGTACCTGCCCTACGCCTGTATTCCCGAGATCCTCCACAACGGGACGATCATCGTCGACGACGTCGAGGACGAGGCCGCGATGCGCCGCGGGGAACCGGCCCTCCACCACCTCTACGGCGCGGACGTCGCGCTCAACGCCGGAAACGCGATGTACTTTCTGCCGCTGAAGATCCTGACCCGTGACCCGGCTAACCTGCCGGCCGATCGGCGCCTGGCCGCCTACGAGATGTTGATGGACGAACTCAACCGGACCCACCTCGGCCAGGGGATGGACATCTGCTGGCACAACGAACGCGACGTCCGAGTCACACCCGAGCAGTACCTCGAGATGTGTGCGTGCAAGACCGGCTGCCTGGGGCGGATCGTGGCCCGACTGGCCGCGATCATCACCGATCAGCCGGTCGAGGTGGAGGAAGCCGTCGCGCGGTACGCCGAACTGACCGCGGTCGCGTTCCAGATCGGCGACGACATCCTGGACGTCGAGAACTCGCTCGGCCGTGCCGGCGAGTTCGGCAAGGAGTTCGGCAACGACATCCGCGAGGGAAAAAAGACCCTCCTCGTCATCCACGCGATCGAGAGGAGCGACCCCGAGCGCACCCGCCGCCTCCAGGAGATCCTCCAGGCCGACACCAACACCGACGAGGAGGTCCTCGAAGCCCTCTCGATCATCGAGGACACCGGGAGCCTCGCGTGCGCCCGTGAGCGTGCCCTCGACCTGGCCGCCGAGGCGCGCGCCGAGATCGACGGCCTCGACTTCGATCCCGAGACCGTCGACGAACTCCACGAGTTCACCGAGTTCGTCATCGATCGCGACGAGTAACGGTCGTCGATCCCGCGCCTCGATCCCGCCTCGGGACCGCTCGATCGTCGCCTCCGAACCGATCGACCGGTATCTTCCGATCGCTCGGCCACCGCCTCCGAACCGACCGGCAACCGCTGTCCGCCCGCTCACCCGACCGGCACGTCCTCGTCTCCGATTCTGTCACGGATCCGTGACTGTCGTCACCGCCGACCTCCGGGACCAGTTACTACTACGGGGCCGTGGTAGGGTGCGTATGGCCGATCACACCACCCGGACCGACGGCCGGACGACCGCGAGTCCGTGGCCGTTCCTGCTCGCCGTCTCCCTCGTCCTGTCCGAGGTCGGCATCCTCGTCGGTCTCGTCCCCCTCGCTGTCGGCGGCCTCGTGCTGTTCGTGGCCAGCGTCGCCGGCTTCGTCACCGAGTCGAACCACGTGACGAGTCCGTGGCCGATCGCGGCGGGTCTCGGGACGGTCTTCGCCGCCGGCGGCACGTTCCTGTGCGCCGTCGGGACCGACCTGCTGACGATCGCCGGTAGCGACGCCCTCGTCGGACTGGCGACTCGGGGAACCGCGATCGCTGTCGCCGGCGCGCTCGCAGTCCTGGGGGCCGTGATCGGGCGCTATCGTGACGGATGAACGGCTACCGAACGCACTCCACAGGCGACACCACCACCAATGAGTCGACGAGCCTTCGACACCGAAATCGCGATCGACCTCGCAGTCAACGCCATTCCGCTGGCGATCATCCTGTTCTTCGTCGCCACCTTCGCGGTCTTCAACCCGTGGGGGGTCGACCCGCTCCAGTCGGGCCTCCAGTTCGCGATCCTCCTCTCGATCGCCACCGTGCTCGCGATCGCGACCGGTCTGGCGGCCCGGGTGATCGAGACCGATCCGCGGACCCGGGGCGAGTCGGCGTCGGTGATCGACGGCGGCGACTCGGCACCGACGGTCGACGACGGCGACGCTGGGGACGCGATCGACGGCGTCGAATCGGCGGCCGGGGTCGAGGAAGGCGATTCGACCGACCGGGAGTGACGGGGCAGCCTCGCCGCTCGCGTACTCAGGTGGCGATGAGGACGTACCCCGAGACGGCCATCAGGAGCGCGATTCCGACCAGTACCAGGCCGAACAGTTCCTTCTCTTTCACGGTTTCCGTATCACCGAAAACGGACAAAAAGCCTCTGCCACGCGCACTGACCTGTCACCGATGACGTCGGATCGAGCCTCCGATTCCGTGCGGTCCCGGACTGCGGACGGAGCCGAGACGCGGTCGCTCGCGGGCCGCCGCGTCGTTGTCGGACTGGGCCTCGCGCTCGTCGCCGTCACCGCCGCGTTCGGGGCGGTGCTCGGCCACGCGCTTCCCGCACGATCCGGCGTGGAGACGATCGCCCTCGCCGGGGTCTCGATCGCAGTCTCGCCCGTGACGATGGCGCTCTACGGGGGTCTCGCGGTGGGAACGCTCCTGGCAGTGGGTCTGCTGGCACTACACATCGTGTCGCGGTTCGACGAGAACGCGGTGTGAGCGCGGGTCGCGGACGGTAGCGCGGGTTCCGGACGCCGTCTGTCGGAGTCGATCCCTTCCGTACTGTCGCCCGATCCGCGGGGATTCGTCGATACCGGGAAGTTCGACCGCTGCGATACCGCAAGGACCCTTCGACAGGGGCAGGGTATCACGCACTCGAACGGGCGGTTATCGTACTGCAGACATTGTCATCGAAGCAATAAATTATGGAAACACATCATCCCCGTATTATGTTGATTGCGGGTGTGGGGGCCTGTGAGTCCGTCCCAGCCGCTACCGTGGGACACTCGAGAGGCACGAGCATGACGGATAAGCCACGATACACATCGGCAGAATCGGACGCCGAATCGATGCGGGCGACGCGCCGAGCCGCGCTTCGCGGAGCGGGACTCGCCGGCGTTCTCGCGATGGGCGTCGGCAACGCCACCGCCGACCAAGACGCCGCGGGATCACCCGCCCAGCGGGTCCGACAAGACGCGTCGGAAGATGGCGAGCCAGTCCCGGTAACGTGGGAGAACTACCCGCGCGCAGAGTCCGACACGTATCTCGCGCGATACGCCGAACTGGGTGGGTTCGGGGAATTCTATCACCTCCGAGAGCTGGTCCCCATCGACCAGCAGGACGTCATCCAGATGAACCGCGATACGCTCTACTCGGCTGGCGTCTTCGATCTGACCGAGCCGGTCACCGTCACCCAACCGGACACCGGTGACCGCTACCAGTTGCTGATCGTCATCAATCAAAATAACTACTTGCGGGGATCGTCAACGACCGCCGGCGAATACACGCTGACAGAGGACGAAGTCGGGACGCGGTACTGTCTGGTCCTGGTCCGAACGTTATTCGATCCGAACGATCCGGACGACGTCGAGACCGTTGACGCCATCCAGGACGAGATCACGGCGAGTCAGGAATCGATCGGGACGTTCGAGATCCCCAACTGGGATCAGGAATCGCTCGAGGGAATCCGAGAGGCGCTCATCACTGTCGGAGAGACTATGGACGACTCACGGGGCGTGTGGGGCGACGCCGACGAGGTCGATCCCGTCAAGCACCTCCTCGGCACCGCGATCGCCTGGGGCGGAAGTCCGGAGACGGACGAGTTCGTCCTCTGGCGAACGCCCGAACAGAACGACGGCGACACGCCATATACGCTCACTGTCGAGGACGTCCCCGTCGACGGGTACTGGTCGGTCACCGTCTACAACAGCGACTGGTACCTCGAGGAAAACGAGTACGACGCGTACGCAGTTAACAACGTGACTGCACAGCGGGATGACGACGGCAGCGTCACGATTCACTTCGGCGGTGACCCCGACCAGCCGAACTTCCTCTACACGCCGGAGGGCTGGAACTATACGGTCCGACTGTACGGTCCGCGCGAGGAGATTCTCGACGGGAGCTATCAGTTTCCCGAGGCCGAACCGATCGAGTGACGAGTGCGCTGATACCAGTCGTCAGGGACGCTAGAGCCTGAATCAACGCGATATCGAGCGCCGACCTGGCGAACGTCGGCCCGGCGAACGTCGACTCGGCGTCTATCGATCCCGACAGCAGGGGGAGAGCGATTCCGAGGCGAGCAACGGCGCTCGTGACCGATTCAGGCCAGTCCGATCTCCTCGCTGTAGGCGCCGTGTGCGTCCTCGAACACCTGCATGATCTCGCCCATCGTCGCGTACGCCTTGACGGCATCGACGATGTACGGCATCGTGTTCTCGCCGCGATCGATCGCGGCCTGAAGTTCGTCGAGCGCGTCTTCGACCGCGTCGTCGTCCCGATCGGCCTTGACGTCCTCGAGGCGGGCGAGCTGGCGTTCCTTCGTACTCTCGTCGATCTGGAGGATGTCGGGACTGGTGTCCTCCTCGAGCGTGTACTTGTTGACCCCGACGACGACCTCCTCCTCGCGTTCGACGCGTTCCTGGTACTCGTAGGAAGCTTCCTGGATCTCGCGGAGGAAGTAGCCGTCGTCGATGCCCTGCAGGATGCCGTCACGGACGGAGCCGTCGCCCATGTCGCGGATCTCCTCGAGGTAGCGCATCGTTCGCCGTTCGGTCTCGTCGGTGAGCGCCTCGACGGCGAAACTCCCCCCCATGGGGTCGACGATGTCCGCGGCGCCGGACTCCTCGGCGATGATCTGCTGGGTTCGGAGCGCGACCCGGACCGCCTTCTCGGAGGGCAACGCGAGGGCCTCGTCGAAGCTGTTGGTGTGAAGCGACTGGGTGCCGCCGAGGACGCCGGCCAGCGCCTGGATCGTCACCCGGACGACGTTGTTCAGCGGCTGCTGGGCCGTCAGCGACTGGCCGGCGGTCTGGGTGTGGAACTTGAGGCGCTTCGACTCGGCCTTCTCGGCACCGTACCAATCGTCCATCACTTGCGAGTAGATCCGTCGGGCCGCCCGGTACTTGGCGATCTCCTCGAAGAAGGAGTTGTGACAGTTGAAGAAAAAGGAGAGCCGGGGGGCGAACTCGTCGACGTCGAGGCCGCGATCGATCGCGTCCTCCACGTAGCCGAAGCCGTCGGCGAGCGTGAACGCGAGTTCCTGGACGGCGGTCGACCCCGCCTCGCGGATGTGATAGCCCGAGACGGAGATGGGGTGGAACTTCGGCGTCTCCTCGGTGCTGAACTCGACGACGTCCGTGACGAGGTCGAGCGAGGGTTCCGGCGGGATCACCCACTCCTTCTGGGCGATGAACTCCTTGAACATGTCGTTCTGGAGGGTGCCCCGGATCTTCTCGCGCGGGACGCCCTGCTGGTCCGCCAGCGCGACGTACATCGCGTAGATCACCGGCGCGGACGGGTTGATCGTGAAACTCGTCGAGATCTCCTCGAGGTCGATCCCGTCGAAGAGGATCTCCATGTCCCGGAGCGTGTCGACGGCGACGCCCTCCTTGCCGATCTCGCCCTGGCTCATCGGGTCGTCGGAGTCCAGGCCCATCAACGTCGGCATGTCGAACGCCGTCGAGAGCCCGGTCTGGCCCTCGTCGATCAGGTAGTGAAAGCGCTCGTTGGTCTCCTCTGCGGTCCCGAAGCCGGCGAACTGGCGCATCGTCCACGTCCGTCCGCGGTACATCGTCGGGTACGGGCCACGAGTGTAGGGCTCTTCGCCCGGGAAGCCGAGATCCTCGAGATAGTCGAGGTCGGCGACGTCGTCGGGCGTGTAGAGCCGATCCACTTCGAGGTTCGAGACCGTCGCGAATCGATCCTGGCGCTCCCCGTGGCGCTCCAGCACGGGATCGAGCGTCTCTTCTTCCCACTCCGCCGTGGCCTCCCGGATCGATTCGAGGTCCTCGTCGTCGTACATAATCGCAATTTTTGCCGGGCCGAGCATTAAGGATTCCGGGACCTGCTGGCACGCCCCACGTCGCCGGTGCCTCGTACGGATTGTTGTCCGCCAGTTTCGACGCCCCCGCAGACGGATCGCGGTTGCGTCGTACAGCAGTCCGTATCAGAGGCGCATCCGATCGCTATCGGCCTGGACGCGATCGAACGCCCAGTCGACGTCGACGAGATTCGACGGCGTCCCATCGAGGCCGTCCCGGCTGACGACCTCGAACGTCCGGTTTCGCGCCTCCGGGGTGAACGGCGCTGCGGCCAGGAGCCGCGCCAGGTCGGTTCGGGCGATCGATCCCGACACCGAGTCGCCGCCCTCGCCGATCAGCAGGTCGCCGGTCGGCGGCGCGTCCGTCAGCTTTCCGGGCCGAACGATCGTGTAGTCGAGCCCGGACCGCCGGATCGCTGCCTCCGCGTCCTGTTTCGCCTTCAGCGAGCCGCGGATGAGGAGTCTGGCGGGGAGGGAGAGTCCGGGCTTCGAGTTGCCGACCCCGATCGCGCTGGTGTGGACGACGTGGGAGACGTCCTCGCTCACCGTCGCGGTCAGGAGGTTGAGCACGCCGGTTCGATCGACGAGTTTGCCCCCGATCGTGTGGCGGTAGCTCGGCGGGGTTCCGAGCGTACAGTAGACGGCGTCACAGTCCTCGACGGCGGTGACGGCGTCCGCGGGGTCGAAGAAGTCCGCCACGACGACCTCGTCCGCGCCGAGACGCTCCAGGGTCTCGACGGCGGCGTACGATCGGGTAGTCGCGCGGACGGTGAGGTCGGTCGGGCGGAGGACGGACAGCAGTTCGGTGCCGGTGTCACCGGTTCCGCCGGCGATCAGGACGCGATCGACGGTTGCTCCAGTGGTAGTCATCAGGGAGGGTACTCTCCCGGCGGGGATAACCCTCACCAGTCGTCACGCCGGGCGACAGTCGCCGAGACGAACCCGATCTGGTCATGCGAAGGCGAGCGGACCGTGAGCGGAGTGAAGCCCTACTCGCCGGACTGGAGCCGTTTCGTCGTCTGGACGAGCGGGTGGCGGGCGTAGTCGACGACCTCGATGTCGTCGATCTGCTCGAGATTTTCCTTTTCGGCCGTCTTGGCCATCCCGAGGTCGACCTCGTGGTCGACGACGATGACGTAGGCGTCCATCTCGTCGATCGAGAGGCGGTCCGCCGCGAGCACGCGGTGGTGGCCGTCGGCGAGCAGGAGCGTCCCGGCGTTGTCGATCACGACGAGGGGTTCGGCGAGACCGTGCTCCAGTTCGTACCGTCGCCCCTCGAGTTCGTCGGCGTAGACCCGGCCCTGGGTGGGCGTGAGTTCGTCGAGCGGAACCGTGCGACGTTCCTGGCTGAGCGTCACGTCGTGAATCTGCTCGAGCGTTCGCATCAGTTTCCCGACCTTCTCGGGGGTCGCCCGCTCGATCTGGCTCCGGATCACGTCCGCGTTCGAGATGATGCCGACGAGGTTCCCCGCGTCGTCGACGACCGGGAGTTTCTGGATCCCCGATCGGAGGATGACCCGGGCCGCGTCGGTCACCTTCATTTCGGGGTGGGCGACGAGCAGGTCGGTCGTCATCACCTTGAAGATCGGGTCGCCGTCGTCGGCGAGCAACAGGTCCCGGGAACTGACGAACCCTTCGACCCGACGGCGTTCACAGACCGGGAACCCGCTGTGCTTGTCGCTCTCGGCGATCCGCTTTGCGACCGCGCCGACGGTCGCGTCGGGCGAAACCGTCGCCACGTCGCGCGTCATGTACTCCTCGACCCGGGGTTTGCTCTGTTCCGACGCGATCTCCATGCCCACAGATTGGGCGTCGGCGAGCAAAAGTACTGTCCTGTCGGCGTCGACGACTCCCCCAGCCATCGCGGATTGTGCCCGTGAGAGAGACGGCCCGCCGACCGTCATCCGAACGATTTTGTCACCATCGTCGGTAGCGGACGTATGTCCAGTGCTCACCCGCCCGAAAGCGATCTCGTCGCGTACGCCATCCTGCTCGGTCTCGGACTGTTGACGATCGGCGTCGGCAGTCTGGTCGGGGCCCTCCTCTTCGGAATTCCGGTCACCGTCGTGGGCCAACTGCTCGGCGACGTCGCGTCGCTCGTCGTTTCCCTCCTGTTCCTGTATCTCTTCTACAGGCTCGTTCTCGCCATGGAACGCATCGCCAGGAAGCTCTAACCCAGTTCGAGCGATCGATCGTAGCGCGTGTCCCGGGAGATCAGGACGTCTCCTCGTCCATCGTGAACAGCCACTCGCTCGTCCGCGTGTAGGTCCCGACCGGGATACCCGGCTGGGTCCGGATCGCCTCGAAGAACCGGTTGGTAATGACCTCCTCGACGACGCTGACGATCGAGTCGACCTCCTCGTCGCCGTCGGCGCTGGCGAGGATGCCGATCTCGAGTTGCGCGCCGGCCATGTCGGCGTGGCCGCCCGCGCTCCCGATCTGGTCGAACGCGTCCCGGAGCGTCTCGCCGAGGTCGACGTCGCCGGCCCGCGACCGGGCCGACAGGAACGCCATCTCGTCCATGAACCCGAAGACGAGCGTCGTCTCGACGCCCTCCATCGCGAGCAACTGGTCGGCGGCCTGCGGCAGGGCGTCGCGGTTCCCGATCCGGCCGACGCTCGCGACCGCGACCGAACCGCGCTGATCCCGGTTCTTGATCGCCCGCGCGATCGTCTCCAGGGTCTCGCCCTCGATCGTCGGCTGTTCGATCTGGTGCAGGACGCTCGTGTCGACGTGGGGCCACAGCATCGACGCGGCGTTGAAGTCCGCGGCGGACACCTCGCGGGTGAAGTCGTTCGTGTCGACGCGGATGCCGTACAGTAGTGCCGTCGCCGTCGCCGGGTCGAACGGGACGTCGAACCGATCGAGATACTCCGTCAGAACGGTACTCGTCGCCCCGACGTACTCTCGAAGGTCGACGAACTCGGCGGGGACCGGCCCGCGGGGTGGGTGGTGGTCGATGACGATGTCGGCGTGGAGGTCCGCCGGCAGTTGGTCGTTGACCCCGGGCCTGGAGTGATCGATCAGGGCGAACGCCTCGTACTCCGACAGGGAGTCGTCCGACCCGAGATTCCGCAGATCCAGATCCAGCAGGTTGACCATCGCCCGGTTCTCCTGGTGGGAGATCTCGCCGTAGTAACAGGCGTCGGCGTCGACGCCGACCGACGCCGCGATGTCGACCAGCGCGACTGCGCTCGCGATCGCGTCCGGGTCCGGGTTGTCGTGCATCATCACCCCCAGTCGACCGTCGATCGTCTGCAGCTGCGCCCGGAGTTCGATGGCGGCCTCGGCGGACGTGGTCGTGGTCTCCGCGAGCACCTGGTCGACCATCGCCGCTTCGGCGTCGACGACGTGGTCCGCGAGGGCGCGACACTCCCGGCGATCGGTTTCGGACGCGTTCCCGCCCATGTAGACGACGATCGAGGACGACGGAAACGCCGCCCGGGCGTGTTCGAGTGCGGCGCGGTTGACGTCGGTCCGGTCGGCGGCCACGAAGATCACGTCCGGCGTCTCGAGGCCGTCGATCACCGATCGATCGGTGGGATCGCCGCGGCGCGCCGGGATGCTCTCGTCGCGCAGGGTCTCGACCGTACGCTGATCCTCGGTGATCACGAGGAGGCGGTCCCCGTCGGGGAGTCGTTCGACGACCCGTCTACCGACGGACCCACACCCGAGCACCAGCCGGAAAACCATATATCGCGGCTTGCGAGCGCGACGGGTAAAAGCTACCGGGTCGACGACTTCAGCCGAGAACGGCGGCCGCCGCCTCGGATGCGGTCTCGGCGACCGGTCCGAACGCCGGGAGCAGGACGACCGTCATCACCGCCGCGACGACGATCGCCGCGTAGAGCGCGGTCGGCTGGGTGAGCGCGTCGCGTTCGACGATCGGCTCTTCGATCCAGACGGCCTTCACCAGCCGCGAGTAGTAGTACAGCGAGAGCGCGCTGTTGACCACCAGCGCCGCGGCGACGACGAGCATGGCGGTGGTGCCGACCTGGAGCGCCCCGGTGAACAGGAAGTACTTGCTCCAGAAGCCACCCAGCGGCGGCACCCCGGCGAGGCTGAACATGAAGATGCCGAGGGCGACGCAGGCGACCGGTGCCCGGTTCGCCAGACCGCCGTAGTCCTCGAAGGTGCGACCGACGCCCCAGTGTTCGGCCAGCGCGACGAACAGGAACGCACCCGTGTTCATGAAGCCGTAGACCAGCAGGTGCATCATCGCCGCGCTCATCACGACCTCGCCGCCGTCGGCCGTCACACCGGCCAGGCCGATCAGCACGTAGCCCGCGTGGCCGATCGAGGAGTACGCGAGCATGCGCTTGACGTTGTCCTGGGTCGCCGCCGCGAAGTTCCCGACCGTCATCGTGACGATTGCGAGGATGACGAAGGCCCAGGTCCACTCGATCCCGATCACCTCGGTCGTCGCCTCGAGCGGGAACGCCGTCGTGAACACGCGGAACGCGATCACGAAGCCGGCGGCCTTCGAGGCCGACGAGAGGAACGCCGAAATCGGGGCCGGCGCGCCCTCGTAGGCTTCGGGCGCCCAGAAGTGGAACGGGACGCTCGCGGTCTTGAACGCGAAGCCGCCGACGAGCATCAGGATGCCGAGTCCGAGCAGGCCGCCCAGTTCGGCGACGTCGTGGCCCGAACCCGGCGCGACCCCGCCTGCGACCGCGTCGGAACCGCCAACGATCACGTTCGCGATCGCGTCGAGTTGGAGGCTCCCGGTCGCGCCGTAGACGAGGCTGATCCCGTAGACGAAGATGGCCGACGAGAGCGCGCCGATCAGGAAGTACTTCAGGCCGGCCTCGACGCTCCCGCGGTTGTCCTTGAGGATCGAGACGAGCGCGTACGACGGCAGGCTCGACAGCTCCATGGCGATGAAGATCGTCACGAGGCTGTTCGCGGTCGCCATCGTCGCCATCCCGGTCGCCGCGAGCATGATCAGCGAGTAGTACTCGGCCTGGTAGGTGTGATCCTGCAGGTAGTCGTAGCTCGCGACCGAGACCAGCGCCGTCACGATCGCGACGATCATCGTGAAGTACAGCGCCAGGCCGTCGACGACGAGTTGCCCGTCGAACAGTTCGATCGCGCCGGTGCTCTCGACACCGGTGGCGCCGACGCCCGCGGCGATGAACCAGGCGGCGACGCCGAGCGACGCCAGCGAACCGGCGGTCGCGGTCCCCGCCAGCAGGGCCCGGTTCGTCGATCGAGGCGAGACGCTATCCATGAGGAACAGTACCATCGCGGTCCCGACCAGGAGCAGGACGGGTGCGAGCGCCGTCCACTCGGGGAGTTCGAGGAGTGCCATTACAGTTCACCTCCGTTTTCGATAATCGGTCCGACCGCGTCCGCGATCCTCTCGAGGATCAGGTCGGGTGCCACGCCCAGCAGAATGATCAGTCCGAGCAACACGAACATCGGCGCGACGTCGTGCAGCGGGGCATCGGACACCTCGTAGTCGGTCTCGAGGTGGTAGGGACCGAAGACGGTCCGCTGGAGCGCAAAGAGCAGGTAGCCGGCGACGATGACGATGCCGAACATCGCCAGCGCCGTGACCAGCGGTGCGTACGGGAAGTCGGCCCCGAACGAGCCGAAGAAGATGTAGAACTCGGCGGCGAAGCCGCTCATCAGCGGCAGTCCCATGTAGCCGAACGCGCCGGCGACGAGGATACCGACGGCGACGGGCATCCGATCGGCCAGCCCGGACATGTCGGTGACCATCCGGGTGTGGGTCGCGTTGTAGACGACGCCGACGGCCATGAACATCAGCCCCGAGATGAGGCCGTGCGAGACCATCTGGAAGGTCGCACCGCCGACGCCCCACTGGGTGTAGGCGATCAGTCCGAGGATGACGTATCCCATCGACGAGACCGACGAGTAGGCGACGATCCGCTTGAGGTCGGTCTGGGCCAGCGCCAGCATCGCGCCGTAGATGACGCTGATCACCGCGATCGCGGCGATCGGCACGGCGAAGGCCTCGACCTGGTCGGGGAACATGGTGAAGTTGAACCGGAGCAGCGCGTAGGTCCCCATCTTCAGCAGGACGCCCGCGAGCAACACGGAGGCGGGCGTCGGGGCCTCGACGTGGGCGTCGGGAAGCCACGTGTGGAACGGCACCACCGGGACCTTCACCGCGAATCCGAGGAACATCGCGACGAAGACGATCGAGGCGAGGCTCGTGCCGCCGACGCCGAGGAAGCCCTCGGGGCCGCCCGCGAGCATCGCGCTCGCGATCTCGGGCAGGGCGAAACTCGTGACGCCGTCGCCGAGGCCGAACACGAGCGCGACGAACGACCCGAACATCACGAGCGACGCCACGTTCGTGTAGACGAAGAACTTGATCGCCGCGTACTTCCGGCGCGGGCCGCCCCAGACGCCGATCAGCAGGTACATCGGGATCAGCACGGCCTCCCAGAAGACGAACCAGAGGAAGAAATCCAGCGCGACGAAGACGCCGATCAGGTTCGTCTCGATGAACAGCAGGAGGCCGTAGAACTGCGATTCGCGCTCGTCGATCGGCGTCCACGAACTCACGATCGCCAGCGTCGTCAGGATCGTCGTCAGCACGACCAGCGGCAGGGAGATGCCGTCGAGGCCGACGAACCACGAGATCGTGTAGTCGCCGAACTGGAGCCACGCGGCCTGCGATTCGAACGCCAGGTCGCCGTCGAGCAGGGCGTTCCCGCTGCCGTCGAAGGCGGCGAACAGCCAGAGGCTGAGCCCCGCGGGAACGAGGCTGATGGCGAAGGCCAGTTTGCCGGCGATGCGATTCGGCGCGACGAACGTGACGAGCGCGCCGACCAGCGTGACAGCGATGAGTGTCTCGATCATCATAGGAACCACCCGCCGAGATATCCGAGCACCAGCAGTAACAGGATAAAGCCGGTCACCAGCAGTGCCGCGTAGTTCGTCACGATCCCCGTCTGCAGTCGCTTCACCCGGTCACTGCCGAACAGGCTGACGGTCGAGATACCGTTGACGGCGCCGTCGATCGCGGTCTGGTCGAAGCGATCGGCCGCACGAGCGAGCGGGAGCGTCAGGCCCTCCGCGAGCCAGACCTGGTACTCGTCCTGGTAGTAGTTGCTCCGCAGGAGGTCGTACGCGGCGCCGAGTTTCGTCGTGTGGCGCGTCGGTTCGGGAACGTTGTACAGGGTGTGGGCCGTGAACGCGCCGGCCAGCGCCAGTCCGAGCGAGAGGCCGGCACCGAGCACCAGCGTGAGCGTCTCGGAGCCGATCGCCCCTTCCTCGAAGGGAACCGTCTCGTGGTAGGCGTGGTAGGTCAGGCCCTCGACGGCGCCGTACTCGCCGTCGAGCCAGAACTCGAGGTACGTGATGTCCACGCTGGCGAGTTTGGCGATCGGGGCGAGGTTCACGAGGCCGGCCACCGTCGCGAGGACGCCGAGGACGACCAGCGGGGCCTTGATCGACCAGCCCACCGCGTGGGGGTCCTCGGCCGTCTCGGTCCGCGGTTCACCGTGGAAGGTCAGGAAGACCATCCGGAAGGTGTAGAAGCCGGTGAAGAAGACGGCGACCAGGCCCATCGCGTAGGCCGCGAGGATGACCGGTTCCTCGAGGCCGACGATCAGCGCGTCGTAGAGGACCTCGTCTTTCGACCAGAAGCCCGAGAACGGGACGATCCCCGCGAGCGCGAGTGCGCCGGCGAGGAACGTGTAGTAGGTGACGGGCGCTTTGTCCTTCAGGCCGCCCATCTCCCACATGTCCTGCTCGTGGTGCATGAGGACGATGACGGACCCGGCGCCCAGGAAGAGCAGGGCCTTGAAGAACGCGTGGTTCATCAGGTGGAAGACCCCGGCGACGTAGCCGCCGACGCCCAGTCCGAGCATCATGTAGCCGTACTGGCTGATCGTCGAGTACGCCAGCACCTGCTTGATGTCGTCCTTGACGACGCCCATCGTCGCCGCGAACAGCGCCGTGAAGCCGCCGACGAACGCGATGATCGCGAGCGCGGTCGGGCTGAGTGCGTAGTAGCCGTACATCCGGGCGACGAGGTAGACGCCGGCCGCGACCATCGTTGCCGCGTGGATCAGCGCTGAGACGGTCGTCGGACCCTCCATGGCGTCCGGAAGCCACGTGTGAAGCGGGAACTGCGCGGACTTCCCGACGACCCCGCCCAGGACGAGCAGGCCGGTGATCGTCACCCAGGTCCCGGCGTCGAAGCCGAACAGCGTCGCACCGTCGTCGATCGCCGTCTCCGCCGCGGTGACGAAGGAGTCGTCGCCGGCGAAGCCGAGCGTGCCGAACGTGGCCGCGATCGCGACGACCCCGATCAGGAAGAAGTAGTCCCCGAAGCGGGTGACGAGGAACGCCTTCTTCGCCGCCGAGGGCGCGGATTTCGTGCGGAACCAGAACCCGATCAGCAGGAACGAACAGAGGCCCACGAGTTCGAAGAACATGAACGCCATCAACAGGTTGTCCGCGTAGACGAACGCGAGCATGCTGAACGTGAAGAGGCCGAGTCCGGCGTAGTACCGCGGGAGACCGGTCTCGCCCTCGGCGTTCATGTACCCGAGGCTGAAGACGTGGACGAGGAAGGCGATCAACGAGACGATCACCAGCATCAGCGCCGAGAGCGGATCGATCAGGACCCCGAACGTGAACTCGATCCCCTGCGCTCCGGCCTCGCTCGTCGCGTCGCCGGCCGCCCACGTGTACAGCGTCTCGTGATAGGATTCGCCGCCCGCGACGGTCCAGACCATCATCAGCGAGAGCAGCAACGAGCCACCCGTCGCCGCGATGCCCGGGATCGCCCCCTTCTTCGGCAAATAGTTGCCGAAGACGAGCGCGATGACGAAGGCCGCGAGCGGGAACAGTGCGATCGCCGGAGCGAAGCCGAATGTGCCTGTGGCTGCCATCTTACCACCTCATCGTCGTCGGTACCGTGACGTCGACGTCACGGAAGTTGCGGTACAGCACCAGGATGATCCCGAGTCCGACGGCGACCTCGGCGGCGGCGAGCGCCATGGTGAACAGCGCGAACACCTGCCCCGTGAGGTTGCCGTGGTAGAACGCGAACGCGATCAGGTTGACGTTCGCCGCGTTCAGCATGAGTTCGACGGACATCAGGAACATCAGTGCGTTGCGACGCGTCAGGATGCCGAACAGCCCGATCGAGAACAGGGCCATCGACAGCAGCACGTAGTACTCGACGGCGACGCTCATCGATCGTCACCTCCCGCATCCGCGTCGACCGGTTGTTCGTCGCCGCCGTCGGCGACCGCCCGATCGGCCGGGGTGGACGCGCCAGCACCGGCCTCCGATCCGGTCCCCGCTTCCGTACTCGAGAGCGCGGCGACCGGTTCGCCCGCCTCCTCGCGTTTCGCGAGGACGAGCGAGGCGTCGAGCGCCGCGTCCAGCACGACCGCGATCAGCAGGAACGAGACGAGGAACGGTTCGCTGTCGATCTGCTGGAGCGCCGTGAGGTCGAGCAGGGCGTAGCCGATGTTCTCGGTGATCGTCGTGTCGGCCGGCGCGAAGCCCTCTGCCGGCATCGGCGCGAACGGCGTGTTCACGACGATCAGCGCCATCACCCCGAAGAGGGCGACGGCCAGAAGGCCGGGAGCCAGGGAGCCGCCGAGTCGGAGTTTCGGGCCGTTCGTCATGTCTGTACCACCTCGTCCGTGTCCTCGCGCTGGGTGAGCATCACGGCGAACGTGATGAGGATGAGCACCCCGCCCACGTAGACGAGAATCTGCATCATGGCGACGAACTCCGCCGCCAGGATCACGAAGTGCACCGCGATGCTCAAAAGCGCCACGCCCAGCAACAGCGCCGAGTGCCATGGATCACGCATGAGCACGACGCCGAGTGCGCTGGCGAGCGTGACGGCGGCGAACAGCGCGAACGCGATCAGCTCGTATGTCATTGTTGGTAGTTGCCCGTTCTCTGGGGACGGGCGACCCGTTACTGGTAATCGACCTCCCCTTCCCCTTCGCCGATCCACGCGCCCCGATCGGGTTCGCGGGACTCGAGCGGATCGATGTCCTTGTACCACGGGACGGCCTTCAGCTGCTCCTTGTTGTACACGAAGTCGTGTTTCGTGTCCGCGGTGAACTCGAAGTTCTGGGTGAGCAGGATGGCGTCGACCGGGCACACCTCCTCGCAGAGTCGGCAGTAGATACACTGGCCGATGTGGAGGTTGTACTGTTCGCCGTTTCGCTGGTCGTCCATCACGATCTGGATCGTGTCGTTCGGACAGACGTTCTCACACTGGCGACACCAGATACACCGCTCCTGACTGAACTTGTGGACGCCACGGAATCGCGGCGAGACGTCGGGTGCCGTCTCCGGGTACTCGACCGTGAAGGTCGAGCCGTCCAGCGCGTGCTTCATCGTCGTTGCCATCGATTTGAGTAGTCCGATCATACGAGTACCCCCACGATTACTGCGGTGAGCACGAGATTCGCGAAGGAAAGGACGAGCAGTCCCTTCCAGCCGATCTCGATCAACTGGTCGATCCGGACCCGCGGCACCGCCGATCGGAGCCACTGGGTCAGCAGGAACACGCCCCAGATCTTGACGATGAACCAGACGATGCCGATCTCCGCCGGGCCGGGACCGGCCGGCCCGCCGAGGAAGATCGTCGCGATGATCGCGCCCCCGAGGAAGATGTGGAGGAACTCCCCGAGGTAGATCAGGACGAAGTAGACCGAGGAGTACTCGGTCTGGTAGCCGGCGACGATCTCGGTCGGCGCTTCGGGCGTGTCGAACGGATTGCGGCCGACCTCCGCGAAGTTCGCCACCAGGAAGAGGACGAACGCGAACGGGTTGACCAGCGCGTACCACGCCGGTATCGAGACGACGCCGAGGTCGACCAGCGTCTGGGCCTGTGTCTCGACGATCGTACTCATCTGCAGGGACCCGGCGAAGATCACGACCGACATCCCCGTCACCACGAGCGGGATCTCGTAGGCGATGTTCTGGGCGACCGCACGGAGGCCGCCGAGCATCGAGTACTTGTTCGACGACGAGTAGCCGGCCATCACCAGGCCGATGCTCGCGATCCCGGCGATCGCGAACACGTAGGCCAGGCCGACCTCGGGGTCGGCGAGTTGCACGCCGCTTCCCATCGGGATCACGGCGAACCCGAGCAGCGCCGACCCCGCGACGACGATCGGCGCGAGGTCGTAGGCCGGCCGATCGGCGTTCTCCGGGATGATCAACTCCTTCGAGAGGAGGCGGACGGAGTCCGCGACGATGATCAACAGGCCGGCCGGGCCGAGCCGATTGACCGCGATCCGGTCCGTGAACGCGGCGGTGATCTTTCGTTTCGCCCACGGGCCGGCGACGCCGGTCATCGCGAGCATCAGGTTGCCGACGATGAACGCGGCGATAAACGCCGCGACGAGTTCCCCGGCGAAACCGAACCCGTCGAGACCGGTCAGTTCGCCGATCCGCTCGGGGAGCAGGACGGTGTCCTGGAGCGGCACCGCCGGAATCGTCCCAGCCATACTAGCGGTCCACCTCCCCGAGAACGATGTCGAGGCTGCCCAGCGACGCGATCAGGTCCGGGATGTACTCGTCCTGGACCATCTCCTCGAGCGCCGAGAGGTTGTGGAAGCACGGGCTCCGGATCTTGAACCGACCGGGCTTGTCGGTGCCGTCCGATCGGATGTAGATCCCGAGTTCGCCCTTCGCGGCCTCGACGGCGCGGTAGACTTCGGTGTCGGCGTCGGGCTTGAGCGTCCGCGGCACGTTGGCCTGGATCTCGCGCTCGTCTTCGGGCCACTCCTCGAGCAGGTCGACACACTGCTCGATGATCTTCGCGGACTCCTCGACCTCCTGCATGCGCACGAGCACGCGACTGTAATTGTCGCAACCGTCCTCGGTGACGACGTTCCAGTCCAGGTTCTCGTAGTAGCCGTACGGATCGTCCCGGCGAAGGTCGTAGTCGATGCCCGACCCGCGGGCGACCGGCCCCGTACAGCCGTAGTCCTTGGCGACCTCGGGTTCTAAGATCCCGGTGTCGACGCACCGAAGCTGGAAGATCTCGTTCGAGGTGATGAGGTCGTTGTACTCCGAGACCTTCGCCGGGAGTTCGTCGAGGAAGTCGCGCGTCTTCTCGAAGAACTCCTCGCGGGGTTCGGGCAGGTCCCAGGCGACCCCGCCCAGCCGGAAGTAGTTGAACATCAGGCGCTGACCCGTCAGATCCTCGAGAATGTCCTGGACGACCTCCCGATCGCGGAAGGCGTACTGGAAGACGGCGGTGAAGTCGCCGTAGACGTCCAGCGCGAAGGTCCCGAGCGCGAGCATGTGCGAGGCGATCCGGCAGAGTTCCGCACCCATCGTCCGAATGATCTGGGCGTACTCGGGCACCTCGATGTCCGCGAGGTCCTCGGCCGTGCGGGCGTAGGCCCACTCGTTCAGGAGGCCGGCCGAGACGTAGTCCCAGCGATCGGGGTAGGGCATGATCTGGTGACGGTAGGTCCCCTGCTGGCACATCTGTTCCTCACAGCGGTGGAGGTAGCCGATGTCGGGATCGACGTCGACGACCGTCTCGCCGTCGAGGACGGTCTTGACGTGGAGGACGCCGTGTGTCGCCGGGTGGTGGGGCCCGATGTTCAGGAACATCGTGTCCGACTCGGCGTCGTGGTGATCCGGTTGGATCGGGTTGGCGTGCTCCGAGAGGGTCACGATCTGTGGCTTCTCCTGGTCGTAGTCCTTCGAGAGCGGGTGGCCCTGCCAGGTCTCGGGCAGGAGGATCCGGCGCGGATCGGGATGGCCCTCGTAGTCGATGCCGACGAGGTCGAAGGCCTCGCGCTCGTGCCAGTCGGCGGTCCGGAAGACCGGTTCGGCCGACTGGCTCACCGGATCGTCGATCGACGTCGGGACGACGATCGAGACCTCCTGCGTGGGATCGGCGTACTTCTTGAGGTGGTAGATCGACTCGTACCGGTCCGTGTACTGCTGGGCGGTCAGACAGGACAGGTGATTGAAGCCGGCCTCCGCCTCGAGGTCGGCAAGCACGTCCTGGACGTCGTCCGGCCGGATGACGAAGCCGGGTGCGTTCAGGTGATCGTCGCGCCCGAGTGCGCGATCACCGATCAGGGCCTCGAGTTCGTCCTCGGTGACCTCGACGGCCCGCTGTGTCTCTCGCTCGACTCCGGTTCCCGTGCTCATGGCGAATCAGCCCAGTTGTACCGCATGACGAGGTCGTCCTCGTCGATTTCGTCTGCGAGTTTCTGTACGAGTTCGTCCCGCTCCAGGTCGCCGAACTCCTCGAGTTCGTACGGTTTGACGACCACGGGCGAGGTTTCTCCGTTCCGGATCCGCTCCTGGAGCTTCATGACGCCGTAGACGAGCGCCTCCGGTCGCGGGGGACAGCCGGGAACGTGGATGTCGATCGGGATGATTTCCTCGGCACCCTTGACGACGTTGTATCCCTCTTGGAAGGGGCCGCCGGAGATCGTACACGATCCCATCCCGACGACGAACTTGGGTTCGGGCATCTGGTCGTAGACCCGCTTCATACGGGGGCCGAACTTCGAGACGATCGTTCCGGGCACGATCATCACGTCGGCCTGCCGCGGCGAGGCCCGGGGGACCCCGGCGCCGAAGCGATCGAGGTCGTGCTTGATCGCGTACGTGTGGATCATCTCGATACTGCAACACGCGATCCCGAACTGGAGCATGAACATGGAGTTGCCGCGAACCCAGTTCATGAACTCGTCGAACTTCGTGAGGATGAACGGTGACGCGCCGAAGGCCTCACGGAGCTTCGAGTTGAAGCGATCGTCGACGCCTTCGCCCATCCGCGACTCGCGGGTGTCCGTCGACGGAGCGGTACTCTCGTAGATGTCCTGCCGTGGGTTGTCGCTACTCATGGTCGATCAGCTCCGGACTCTACCTGCCGGGGTGTCCGTGCCCACTGTACAGCACCGGTGCGCCACGCCCACGCGAGTCCGACCAGCAGGATGGCGACGAACAGCAACATCGGCCCGAGCGCGTGGAGCAGACCGTACTCCTCGGCCGCGAGCGCATCCTGGTAGACGACCGCCCACGGGAACAGCAGGACGGTCTCGATGTCGAAGACGACGAACAGAAGCGCAACCATGTAGTACTGGATATTGAACCGGATGCGCGTTCCGCCGGTCGGAACCTCGCCACTCTCGTAGGTGGCACGTTTACTCGTTTCGGGAACGCTCGGCCGCAGGAGGTACGATACCGACATCATTCCGAGCGGTATCAACAGTCCCACGAGCGCCAGCATCCCGATGGCGATCCAATCATTCATCTCCGTAACGTTCGGCACTTCAAACCGCACGCACATAAGGGTTGATTGTTCGTTTTGGGGCCGGAAACGGGCAAAGCGGCGACTTCAGTGGCCCCAGAACCAACCTGAATGATCACCACATACTATATATACCCGCTTTGGGGCTGAACGAATCGGTAGCGTCACATTACCCCGCCGATCGATCCGATCGGCTGCGGCGTGAGAATTGTCGAACCGAGATTACTCCGACGAGAAGGCGTCCGTCCCCCGGTCGTGGAGGTCTCTAGAAACGGTGCCGACGCCCTCGCGCAGGTCCTCGTGGTAGGCAACGAGTCGCTCGCGAACGGGGTCGTGCTGTCGGGCGAGGATCTGTGCCGCGGACAATGCCGCGTTGAACGACTTCCCCGCGTCGACGGCGACCAGCGGCGCGCCCGTCGGCATGCCGATCACCGAGTCGACGGACTTCTCCTGGACCGGGACGCCGATCACCGGAAGCGGGTACGCGATCGAGGCCGTCATGTTCGGCAGATCGGCCGACTTCCCGCCGGCGCCGGCGATAATCACCTCGATCCCCCGATCCTCGGCGGTCTCGGCGTAAGCCTGCATTAAATCCGGGGTGCGGTGGGCCGACGTGACGTAGGTCTCGAACGTGAACCGTTCGTCGGGCGCGTCCTCGTAGTCGGTCTGCTCGGCGAAGCCGAGTTCGTCGACGAAGGCGTCGTAGGCCCCGCGGCGGCGGCCGCCGGTCATCATCACGTCGAGATCGGAGTCGCTCCCCATGACGATCCCCACGTCGGGGGTCTCCGCGGACGGTCGGTCCTGGTCGGCCTCGCGGTGCAGTCGATCGATCAGGTCGGTGACGCTGTCGCTCATAGTTCCTGCTGGTCGGGCCGAGGACTTCAATCAGTGGTAAACGCAACGCGAGCGGCAGAGGAGTCAGTCGCCTGCGGTCGGAACGTCACCGCGTCCAGTCCCTTACGATCGGAACGTCACCGCGTCCTCGAGTTCGCGCGCGGTCGCGAGCAGGTCGTTGGTCGACGCCTCGTCCCGGCCAGTCAGGGTGACGTGGCCCATCTTGCGAAGCGGGCGCGCCCGGCGCTTCCCGTACCAGTGGAGGTTCGCGCCGGGGGTCTCGAGGATTCTATCGACCCCGTGCAGCGCCGCCTCCGTCGACTCGTCGACGTCGCCGAGGAGGTTGACCGAGACGGTCGGCGACCGGAGATCGGTCGCGGCGAGGGGCCAGCCGAGTACCGCGCGGACGTGCTGTTCGAACTGCGAACTCTGGGCGCCTTCGATCGTCCAGTGGCCGGAGTTGTGCGGGCGCGGGGCGATCTCGTTGAGGAGTATTTCTTCGTCGCTCTCACGCGGACTTCGTCCGCTCGAGTCGTCCGAGGCGCGTGGCGCCTCGCTCGTCTCGAATAGCTCGATTCCGTAGACCCCCCGTCCCTCCATCACGTCGAGCACGTCCGCCGCGACGTCCCGGGCGCGTTCCGTGACTGCGTCGCTCGATCCCGCGGGAACGATCGTCTCCCGGAGGATCTCGTCCTCGTGGACGTTCTCGCCGATGGGGAAGGTCGCGATCTCGTCGTCCCCCTTGACCGCGATCACCGAAATCTCGCGCTCGAAGTCGACGAACGACTCGACCATTGCGGGCCCGGCGACCGACTCGAGGGCCTCCGCGGCGTCGGCCTTGGACTCGACGGGCACGTTGCCGCGGCCGTCGTAGCCGCCGGTGCGGGCCTTGAGCATGACCGGCGCGCCGTAGTCGTCGATCGCCGCGCGGACGTCGTCGGCGTCCGCGACCTCGCGGAACGGCGGCACCGGAACCCCCGCGTCTCGGAGTGCGCGCTTCTGGACGAGTTTGTCGTGGATCGTCTCCAGGGTCGACGGCTTCGGGTGAACCGGCGTTCCCGAGTCCTCGCTCACGCGCTCCAGAACCGTCTGGTCCGCGAGTTCGATCTCGAACGTCAGCACGTCGGCCCGCGCCGCGAGTTCGCGAATCCCCGCCTCGTCGTCGAAGTCGGCGACGATCTGGTCGCGGGCGACCGGGGCGGCCGGACAGTCCGGCGTCGGGTCGAGCACGACGAGTTCGACCCCGAGCGGGGCCGCCGCCTCGGCGAGCATCCGTCCGAGTTGCCCCCCTCCGACGACGCCGATCGTCGGGCCTGGCGTCTCCAGCGTTGTCATTGCGCGCCGGTTGTCCGCGTCGGCGCTTAAGGGTTCTCAATTGACGTCACGATCGTGCTCACCGGGCGGACAGATCGCGTCTATTTTGAGCACAAACGAGGGTATTCGAGCGACGTCGAGGCTATAGTAACAACTGAAACGATTCACACACTGATCGCAAAGCTGTCTTGCGATCAGATGTGCATTGACTTTCAGTGGCTACTATAGGCGACCGACCGGGACCGATCGCCGTCTCCGGACGGGATCGCTCGCGACGCCGGCCGACCCGGATCGACGTCCGGTCCGGCTACCCGAGAACGGTACCTCTTTTACCCGTCCTCACCACCGCTCGGGTATGACCACGCTCGGACTGGTGGTCGCGGAGTTCAACCGGCCGATCACCGAGCAGATGGAGCAGGAGGCCAAAGCGGCGGCAACCGCTGCCGGCGCGGAGGTGTACGACACGGTCCACGTCCCCGGCGTGTACGACGCCCCGCTGGCGGCTGATCGACTCGCTCGCCGCGAGGCCGTCGACGCCGTCGCCGTCGTCGGGTCGGTCATCACCGGCGATACGGACCACGACCAGGTCATCAGCGACGCGACGGCCCAGCGGCTCTCCGACGTGAGCCTCGAGCGTGACACTCCCGTAACGCTCGGCGTGACGGGACCCGGCATGTCCGCCGCCGAGGCGCGCGAACGCGTCGAGAACGCGGCCAAGGCCGTCGACGGCGCGTTCGACCTCGTGTCCGAACTGCCCGACGCCGAATAGTACCCCAGCGAATCGACACCCACCCATGACCATGGAATTCACCGACCGCGTAACCCGAGTCGAACCGTCCGCAACGCTCGCGATTTCCGCACTCGCCACCGAACTCGAGAACGAGGGCGCAGACGTCGTCGATCTCTCTGTCGGCGAACCCGACTTCCCCACGCCCGAGAACATCGTCCAGGCGGGCAAGGACGCGATGGACGCCGGTCACACCGGCTACACCACCTCCGCAGGGATCCTCGACCTGCGCGAGGCGATCGCCGACAAACTCGCCGACGACGGCCTCGAGCACACCACGGACGAGATCATCGTCACGCCGGGGGCGAAGCAGGCGCTGTACGAGATCGTGCAGGCGCTCATCGAAGACGGCGACGAAGTCGTCCTGCTCGACCCTGCGTGGGTCTCCTACGAGGCGATGGTCAAGATGGCCGGCGGCGATCTTACCCGGGTCGACCTCTCCGAGTCGGACTTCCAGCTCGAACCCGCGCTCGACGACCTCGGAGCCGCCGTTTCGGACGACACCGAACTGCTGATCGTCAACTCGCCGTCGAACCCGACCGGCGCCGTCTACTCCGACGCGGCCCTCGAGGGCGTCCGCGACCTGGCCGTCGAGCACGACGTCACCGTCATCTCCGACGAGATCTACAAGGAGATCACCTACGGGGTCGAGCCCACCAGCCTGGGGACGCTCGATGGGATGGCCGATCGAACCATAACGGTCAACGGCTTCTCGAAGGCCTACTCGATGACCGGCTGGCGGCTCGGTTACTTCGCCGGCCCCGAGGACCTGATCGACCAGGCCGGCAAGCTTCACAGCCACTCGGTGTCTTCGGCCGTCAACTTCGTCCAGCACGCGGGGATCGAGGCGCTCGAGAACACTGACGAGACTGTCGAAGAGATGACCGCAGCGTTCGAAGAACGTCGCGACCTCGTCGTCGACTTACTCGAGGACCACGGCGTCGAGGTCGCCGTGCCGGAGGGTGCGTTCTACATGATGCTTCCCGTTGCCGACGACGATCAGGCCTGGTGCGAGGGCGCGATCGAGGACGCCCACGTCGCCACGGTGCCCGGCAGCGCCTTCGGGACCCCGGGCTACGCCCGGATCTCCTACGCCGCGAGCGACGAACGGCTGAAAGAAGGGATCGAACGGCTGGCGGCCAAGGACTACCTGTAGCGACGTTCGACGGATCGAGCCCGCCGTATTTTCCCGATCGATCGGCTACCGGACGACCGTCACCGGCACGCCCGCCCGTCTGGTGACCGTTTCTGCGACGCTGCCGAGGAGGACCCGCGAGGCACCGTCGCGGCCGTGGCTCCCGATGACGATTCCGTCGACGTCGTGCTCGTCCGCGTAGTCGACGATCGTGTTCGCGGGCCGCCCCGCTTCGACCACCGTCTCGAGCGTCGTATCCGCGGGATCGGCATCCTCGAACCGCCGTCGGGCCGCTTCGCGGAGTTCCTCGCCGGCGTCCTCGGCCTGCTCGCGCGCCCCCGAATCGAACAGTCCGCCGTCGTCGGGGGCAAAGAGACCGTGGTCGTCCGCATCCGTGAACAGTCCGTGCGCCGGATGGATCACGGTGAGCGTGGTGATCGTGCTTCCTTCGTGGTTCGACAGCGCGTACTCGAACGCTTTCCATGACTGCCCCGATCCGTCGATCGGAACCAGAACGTGGCTTGCCATATTTCCGGTACGTCCTCCGAGGTCAAAAACGTACGTCGTGAACTCACACCGCGAGCGGAATCTCGGTCGTCGGCCGGTGGCCCCCGGAAATCGGCATCGGTCGTCGCGACGTCGATCTCCTGGATACGGGTGTCGACCCGGTTGCGGACCTCGACGATCGCTTCGAGACGGTCCTGCAGTTGCTCGATCGTCGTCGCGCTGGTCCCGATTCGATCGCGGAGGTTATCCCGTCGATGAGCGCGATGAGCGGGGTGAGCGACGCGATCGGTGACGGGTTCTGGGCCGGGAATTTATCCGGGATGGCGCGGCGAACTGGCGCATGGACTGTCCGACGTGCGGAAAGTCCCTCCGGACGGAACAGGGGATGCGCCAGCACCACACGAAAGTGCACGGCGATCCACTCCCGAACCGGACCTGCAAGGGCTGTGAGACGGCGTTTTACGATCTGAAATCGCGGCTGGAGTACTGCGACGACTGCGATCCGAACGCGGGTGAGCACAACGGGAACTGGAGCCACGCGAGCGAAACGGGAACGTGTGCAACCTGCGGCGATTCGTTTTCGTTCTACCCCTCGAACAAAGTCGGGACGTACTGTCCCGATTGTGTCAGAGAGGCCGACGGACTTCTGCCCGAAAACCCATCGGAACCGGGTGAACGGGTGTCCGTGACCTGTCGGTACTGTGGGGCGGGGTTCGAAGTCGTTCCTTCCAGAGCAGCGAATCGGAGTCGTGGCGTATTCTGTACGCGCGAGTGCTACAGGCGACTGGCTCTCCGAGAACGTCGTCGGACCGGATCATCACCAGTGGAACGGTGGCCCGATCGAATACGGTCGGTCGTGGTGGCGGGTTCGAAGGCAGGTCCTCGAGCGAGACGGGTACGAGTGCCAACGTTGCGGTGCCGGACCGGACGAACTCGGCCAGAACCCGGACGTGCATCATCTGACGCCCGTTCGCGAGTTCGATCGGCCGGCGGAGGCGCACACGCTGGCGAACGTGATCACGCTCTGTCGACCGTGCCACAGGAGGGCAGAAGCAGGTGAGATCCGCGTTCCGTTCCGGGATGAAAAGTAACACTATTGTACCGACGAGTGATTAGACCGGGTACGAAGTCCCGTGGTGGTGAGCAGTCCCGTATGGGCTGCGAGATATGCGGGACCTCGAACGACGTGAGAAGTCCCGTGGTGTAGTGGCCAATCATCTGAGCCTTTGGACGTGTCCGGTTCGATCCGTCACGGAAGATAGCTCAGGACGGCGGTTCGAATCCGCCCGGGACTATATCCATTTTGGCACGAATCCTCTTTTTCGAGGCAGATCTTTTCGCGACTCGTAGAGGCGCTCGCCGCGTCGTTGCGAGACAGCGATCCGGTTAGCACGACCGGATGTATTGCGTGTTTTGCGTTTTCTGAGTGTTCTGATTCTCTCGAATCGATTGTGTGTACTGGAACATCCAGATCGCCCAGGTGTATCAGATGGTTTGTGTGCACTGCGTGTACCAGAACATGCACTCCGCCCAGAACACGCGTGTGTACCAACCATGTCTGAATAAGAGGATCTGTTGAAACCCTCTTCTTTAAAGACTTATTCGCGTGAATCTACTGCACACTACACGTGCGGACTGACCGCTGAGATTCCTACCGGTTATGGATGATGTTCGTAGTGTCGTGCAAACCCCAGGGCACATATTCAGCAGCGAATCAATTACGGTTCCAGGTTACTTGTCACGATCGTCAGCGATCTGTTCTAGAAATCGACGCACCTCGTCGAATCTCGGTCCTCGCCGTACCTCGTCTTCGAATCTGTCGAACTCGACAAGTCCCATATCCGCTAATTCGGGAAGTAGAACGTAATGGAGTTCGTAACAGATCGTGAGGTACTCCTCGGCGTCGAGAGTCTCTCCCTTTCGAAGAATCGGATCTGCAGACATCATACTCTCGTCCAGTAGCGCACGTAATACTCGCCACTGTTGCGCTGAGAGCACACGTCCGATGCGATCATCGTTACAGCGGTCCTCTCTCACGGACCTGTTATCTGCGACGACCGGTAACCCTCGCCGTCGGTCACTCCGAATGCTCGTTCTTTTCGACTTCCGTGACGATCACGTCCCAGTCAGGATGTTCGACCCCATTTCGACACTCGAATCCGCCCTCCACATCGATTCCGCTCTCGTAGGCCCTGCGAAGGAGCGCTTTCAGCTCCGCGTTCAATTCCTCCTTCGACGTAAGCAAGGTCTCCTCAGAAGTCATCTTCCCTCGCTCCTGCCGTATTTCTCCGCTGTGAGTTCGTGTTCTGGTGTGATGGCGACCACACCGTAGCTGTGTACGGTTATCGCGTGACCCTCGTGCGTGAAGGTAACGTGGGTATCTCCGTTCGTCCCGTTGCGAACGCGGACGAGCGCATCTAACTCTTCGGGGTCAACGGTGGAATGGAGCGGGGTCAGATCAACCGGATCAGTGTCCATTACATCTGCTAGCGTTGCGATAACAGCCATGCTCGCAGGTGTCTTCTCTTGATCGAACTGGGTGCGAACAGTCCTAGATTCCGGGGCGTACTCGACCGCTTCGACTCTAACCCCAGAAACCGTTGCGTTCATCTCGCCTGATTCTAGCCGTCCGAGTCGGTTCAACAAGGATACTGATTATACAGTAGGTTTAATACGAGACGTCTATCCAAACGATCACGACGAACTGCTGAGCGTCGCTCCAATGAGGCGTCGATGCCCGCGTCGAAGACGTGACGATAGTGACTGCTGGGTGATGCCGAGTTCGTCTGCGATATCTTCGAGCGATGCCTCGCGTGGGACGTCGAAGTAGCCCCGTTCGTAGGCTAATACCAGTGCCTCGCGTTGCGTCTCTGTCAACTCGTAGCCCTCTCCCTGGATCGGAAGCATGGCGTGGACCGCGGTGATCGCTATCGGGATGTCGTTTTTCTGGCAGTATTCTCGGAATTCAGCGAGTGTCTCCTGACTCTCGCCGCGTACCTCGAATCGCCACTCGTCTTTCGTTCCAATCCCGGAAAGCACGACGACGTTGGCCTTGGCAAGTGCACTCAGGATGCCGAAGTACTCTTGTTCCCACTCGGCACGCATGAGATACTCGTCTTCGACGTGATCGACCAGTCGGATGTTGCTCACGCCGGAATGTGCTTCGAATGACGCTTCGATGTCCTCCGTTTCTGCACCACGTACCCAGAAATACGGGATAATCAGCGTCTCGTGTGGGATGAGTCGCTCCAGTTCGACCGTCACACCCGGCAAGTTCTCGAACACACTCCCCAGCGGAAACTCCGCTACCGGACTCGTAAACTCCATTACAGTCGCCATGCGGGAGCCTTCGTCTAGCAGACGAATAACCGGCATGGGTGGTGTGCCATGGCTTCGAGACGAGCTAATGCACCGTTGATGGCTGGGATAGTGTGCGCTGCGAGCGGGGAGTACGTTTGGCAACCGATCGTCCATGATACACCATGTCATCTCCTTTTGTACGACCGACCGATCTAGTCTCACAAGTTAGTATGAGTGTGATAACGGAGATTCGCATCCCATCCGATGATTTTGAACTCGGACAAATTCTCAGTCTAGAGGATGCGTCGACCATCGAACTCGAAACGCTCGTCCCGAGTGGGGACGCTACCGTGCCGCTCTTTTGGGTCTACGAACCGGTCGGAAACGGCTTTCTCGAGACCGTCGAACGCTATCCAACGGTCAACAGCGTCACGGAGGTTGACGTGTTCGAAGACCGGACGCTGTTCAGAATCGACTGGGATGCGAGTCAGGATCACCTTTTTCAGTGCATCTTGGAACACGATGGGCAAATACTGAGTGCTACTGGATCACCGGAAGGGTGGAATTTCGAGATACGTTTCTCAGACCGCGAGGCATTGAGTCAGTGCCAGGACTGTTGTGAGGACGCGCACATCACCCTGAAAATAATCCGTATATACAATCCAACGGACCCCGATGCTGGTCCGTGGTACGGCTTGAGTGAGCCCCAACGAGAAGCGCTGACGCTTGCCGTCCGAATGGGATACTACGACATTCCACGCGGCTGTACGACCGCGGAGTTAGCTGGCGAGCTCGGGATTTCCGATCAGGCAGTGACGGAGCGACTGCGTCGTGCTATTGGTACGTTCGGGAGGTACGCACTTCTCACGCCCCAGTCAGCAGCGGAAACGGACTGACTACTTCCATTATACACCATGGGACAGAGCCAGGCAGTTGGGCCTACGCTAGGTGAGTATGGATGAGAGTCGAAGGCTGGGGACACGTGATATCCAGTCAATTGATGCGGTTTCCGGTTCCTCGGAGCGTGAGAGACCGATCTCCCCCGATACGATTCTGTCGGCAGTAGCGAACGAACATCGACGTGCCATCCTCGACGCGTTGGACAACGCCCCCGAGAAGACACTGGAATACGATGTGCTCGCCGATCGCGTTGTAGACCGGGTTCGGAACGAAGACCCGAGACGGGAGGCAGACGAACACCAACAACGCGTCCGAATCGCACTTCACCATACTCATCTTCCAAAACTGGAGGAGGCTCGGATAATCGACTACGAGGCTGAAACGGGGAACGTCCAGTTTGTTGGTGGTGAATTGGAACGAGATCTCCTGACGCTGGTCAAACTGCATGTCGTCCACGAGTGAAAAGCGGGTGTGATTGTAGATGAGTAACTCTATTTTCAAATCCAGTACTTATCGGATATATTGATATTTCTCGACAAGTGATGAAGAGTAGATCCATTCACCGAGCCGATGCGACTCAGTGTGGTCAGTTTGGGATCGTAATTCTTGACTTTCCGCCAACTCCTAATTCACTATGTTGTTCATGTCATTTACATAGTATCTCAAATCTAGGCATGTCCATCCGGAAATATCAGACCCATCATCGAGAGATCAGCCTGGCCCCTTCACGTACAGAAACAGCGGGGACACGGGCACGGAACTCATAAAAAAGGGCGTTTAAAGGAGTACATGGCTAAGAAGAGCGGGCTGCCACAGCGGTCTTCGAACTGGAATGCACTGACGATCTTCGCAGTGGTAAGCACGGCGCTCGCCGTACTGCTCGTCTTCGCATATTTGCAATACGTCTTGCTCGCGATCGTGCTCGCATACGTTCTCACACCCGTCCAACGGAGACTCGAGCAATGGCTGAGCTCGGCGACAGCAGCGGTCGCCACTATCGCGATGTCGATAGTCGTATTTTTCATTCCAGTTGTATACGTCCTCGCGATTGCATTTCAGCAGGGCCTAGCGCTCCTCACCGCAATCCAGGAGGGGGCATTCAGCACGGACCGCATCCAGGACCGACTCGAAACTATCGGATTCGTCGTCGACCTCGACCTGTTGTACGCGACCTATCAAGGCCCGATCGCGCAGACCGCGCAACGACTCGCCACTGGCACACTCTCCGTCATCGGCGGCCTCCCGGGCGTGCTGATTGGGCTCACCGTGACAGGTTTCGTCCTCTTTGCACTGTTACGCGATGGCGACCGGTTCGTCGCGTGGCTAGAATCGGTCGTCCCCGTCGACGATCGTGTACAGCGAGAACTGTTCGTAGAACTCGACCACCTCATGTGGGCCTCCGTCGTGGGTAACGTCGCTGTCGCGGGCATCCAGGCCGTGCTGTTGGGAATCGGACTCGCACTCGTTGGAATGCCCGGGGTCGTCTTCCTGACCGTCGCGACCTTCGTCCTCACGCTGCTCCCGCTAATCGGCACGTTCGGTGTCTGGGTGCCGGTTTCGACCTATCTTCTTCTGCTCGGACGGCCCGTGGCAGCGAGCGCGATACTGGTGTACGGTTCGATAATTAGCGTCTCCGACGTCTACCTTCGGCCAGTAATCATCGGCCGGAGCGGGGCGATCAATGCGGCGACCATCGTGGTGGGCATTTTCGGCGGACTCGTCGTGTTTGGAGCGATTGGCCTGTTCATCGGCCCCGTGGTCCTCGGGGGAGCGAAAATCGTACTCGATCTGTTCGCCCGGGAGAACACCCAACCGATCGCCGACTAATTGCAACCGTCTCCGTCATCTACGTTCACCCCTGAATACTCAGCGCTCGATATCCCTCCGCCTGTGAGAATAGGTGGCACAGGTATAACCGTCCAGGACCCCTCTCGCTAGAGAGTTACCCCATGGATATCTCTGAGATTCTCTCGACGGAATTCACCGAGTTCGACATCGGCACACCGCTCTCGAAGGTCGCCGGGGCGTTCGAGAACCAGGACCTCGATGCCGTCATCGTCACAGACGGCGACGAGTACCGCGGTGTCGTCAGTCGTCGACAGCTGGCCTCCTCGTCCAACCAGCCCTCGGCGAAGGTCGGCTCACAGGCACAGCACGTCCCGACGGTCGACCGCACCGAGGACGTTCGCGAGGTCGCGCGGCTCATGATCGGCAGCGACGCCAAAACGCTCCCCGTGCTCGACGACGCTCGTGTCGTCGGTGTGGTGACAGGGGACGCCGTTCTCGAGGCCGTCCGTTCGTTTCTCGACGCGGCGACTGTCGATGACGCGTACACGGCGAAACTGATTAGCGCGACCCCTGAAACCACGATCGGGAAAGCGCTCAATATGCTTCGAGAGGCCGGTATCGCCCACCTCCCGGTCGTCGACGGGGACGACCTCGCGGGAATGCTGAGCCTGTACGACGTCATCGACTTCACGACGCGGGGCGGCAGCAAGAGTCAGGGCGGTTCGTCGAGCGGCTTCGGTGGCCGCGGTGGCGGGGGGCAGAACCGTGGCGGGTTCGGCGCGCGAGAGGGCGATGCCGACCGGATGCTCGACCTGCCGGTACGGAACCTGATGTCCGACGCAGCCGCGACGGTCGAGCGAAGCGCACCGCTCGACGAGGTCGTCGAGACGATGTTCGAGCGGGAGATCTCCTCGCTCGTCGTCACGGCAGACGACACCGACAATCCGGTCGGTATCGTCACGAAGACGGACGTCATCGAGGCGCTCACCTGGGAGCGCGATGACCAGAACGCCGTGCAGGTGTTCGGGCTTGACCTGATCGACGAAATGGACTACGACGACGTTTCCGCGCTGATCGAGAGCATGACCTCGAAGTACGGTGAGATGACCGTGATCAAGGCCAGCATCGAACTGCAGGAGCACAAGGAACAATCCCGAGGAGTACCACTCGTGCTCGCACGAATTCGACTGGTCACCGATCGGGGCTACTTCACGGCTGATGGGGAGGGATACGGTGCCTCTCACGCCCTTCGACTTGCCGCGAACGCGGTCGAACGCCAGCTGCTCAAGGGGAAGACCTACGGCCAGTCAAAGAAGCATTCAGACACTGACGAACAGGCACAGCTCTATGGCTGGTGGCTTGGCGGGTAATCGGATAGATATCTACAAACAAACGAGTAACCGTTGCTGGATGGTACACTCATTAATTGTAGCTCTGTTGATATACTTGAGGAGTTATACGTTTGGCCAGTAGTGTCCCCGAACGTGCCAACTGCTCTCGGTGATACACGTAACCTTGGAACCGCCGACGACTTGGAAACAACGAAGCAGATAGAATTTGCGTTCGTGAACGAGTCCGTCGCCAACGTGTGATATCCTCCGCACTGTCGATGGCGGGATTCCCTCGCTGAAGTAAGATAGATGCGTACGATCACCCGAACGTGGCTCTGGCCGGGACTTAACTCTGTGTTTGACGAACGAATTCGTCGAGTTTTGCTTCGATGAGTGTCGCGACGCGCTCGCTGTATTGCCAGAGTGCTGCGTTGAGTCGCTCTTCGGTCTCGTCGTCGAGGTCGTCGGCTCCACGGAGGACGGAATCTTTGGTGATCTGTGGATAATAGACACAGACGACGCCAAGTGAGGTATCCGAACTCGAGGTCCCCGCTGTGTGGATTCCGTACTGATCGGTTCCCCAGACACCATCGCCGCCCTGTCGCTCCAGTTCCGAGTCGAGCGCATCGAGGAGTTGTACCTCTTCAGGGGGGAGCACAGGCTCGTCACCTTCGAACAGTCCAGCGTACGCTTCTCTCCGGGCACTCTTCGTCCACTGGTCCAACTGGGAACGCGCCCGTAGTACGAGCTATCGTTCGTCTGGAAACTCGGCCATACTTCTATAGTAACCGTTAGAACTATTTGCTCAGATGCTGTTGTTGAGTGTAGTGGATCATCTCGACGAGATCTCTGTCGAGGAACTACAAACTGCCCTCGACAATGTGGAAGGAAAGAAGCCGACACAACGGCTCTTAGCCGCAATTGCGTACAAAAACGGTCTTACACAAACTGAACTAGCTGAGTGGTACGACGTTCAGCGGCGAACGATCTACAGTTGGCTCAAGCGACTCGACACCGACGAGTCGCTTGAGCAGGCTGTTACTGATGCTCATCGATCTGGGAGAAATCGAAAGCTTTCAGGACAAGAGCAACAAGAATTCGAAGAAATGGTCCACGAATCTCCCGAAGAAGTTGGCGTTGACGCGCCGGCATGGACGCCGGCGCTCGTCCAGCAATATCTTGACGAGACCTACGATGTCGAGTACTCAATCCCGAGTTGTCGGCGGTTGCTTAACGAAGCGGGATTGAGCTATCAAAAACCTCGCCGCACAGCCGCCGAATCTGATGCTGATGAGCAAGAAGCGTTCCGTGAGAATCTCAAAAAAAGCGGCGGAAAATGGATGCCACGGTAGTCTGCATCGATCAAACCAAGAAATCTGTGCAAGTCGAGCCGCGTGCCGCATGGTTTCCTCGCGGCACGCGGCCGTCTGTCGAATTATCCGGACAACGTGAATGGACGTGTCTCTTGGGCGCGATCACCGAGGACGGTGATCGCTTTTTCTCTCGATTTGAAGAGTACGTTACCGCCGATCACGCAAAACATTTCATTCTCGCATTATAACAAGAGTTTGAAATGACTTGGTCGTTGTGTTAGATGGAGCATCGTACTTTCAGGCGTCGGCCGTCACGGACCTGGCGGCCCGTGACGACCTCGCCTTCGTCACGCTCCCGGTGTATTCACCGGAACTCAATCCGGTCGAAGAGTGCTGGAGGCAGTTACAAACGGCTCTCAGCAACCGGTTCTTCGACTCACTTGGCGAGTTGACAACGGCGATCGATACCGCACTTGATCAACTCTCCGTTCCAAAAGTGAGCAATTATTTCTAACGTCTACTACAGGTGAGTATGGATGAGAGTCGAAGGCTGGGGACACGTAATATCCAGTCAATTGATGCGGTTTCCGGTTCCTCGGAGCGTGAGAGACCGATCTCCCCCGATACGATTCTGTCGGCAGTAGCGAACGAACATCGACGTGCCATCCTCGACGCGTTGGACAACGCCTCCGAGAAGACACTGGAATACGATGTGCTCGTCGATCGCGTCCCGATCGGCGGTGTCGATTCACCGCTCAACTGCCCGTCGCGGCCGTACCCGAGCGTCGATCAGTCACCGTCAGGCTTCGAACACTGATGAATACACGGTAGACGCGGCTAAATCTATCCGTGACCGGGATCGCCGACCGATCGGTCTCCACTGGCGCGATCGAGACGAGTCGGCCACCCGTCGCACTGCCGCCTGTCCAGCCGATCGTCGGTCATCGCGATCCACCGCACTTCGTTCCAGCTCAACCGGTAGTGGCAGGTCTCGGGTTCGAGTTGCTCCCAGTAGATGGTCCGCATCGACGGCACGTCCGCGTCGCCAGGCGTTACCGACGGTGTCTCTCCCTCCGGTTCGGCCTCCTGCTCCATCGACGCGAGCGTCGACTTCACGGACGGCGAGGCGGTGTTCCAGACGAGCCCGGAAAAGATGAGGAGCCCGGCGACGGCGACGACCGCGACGACCGACAGCAGACGGCGGTTCGGTCGGATCGCGGCGGTCGGTCGACGATCGGTCACCGCAGTCACTGATCGATACGCGTGCGTGAGCAGGGGATCGACGGCGATGGCCACGCCGATCGCGACGAACGCGAGCCAGAGAAACGTGTCCGTCGCGCCGTCCATATCGACGAACAGCACCTGGAGGCCGAGGACCAACCCGCCCGTCGGGACCCACCACAGCCGCCGCAGGTCGCGAACGGCGGCGTAGATCCAGCCGAACAGCGCCACCGGGAGGAGTACGGATCCGTAGCCGAACACCAGCAGGATCGAGTAAACGCTCTCGGCCAGGGTAGACGACGATCCCGCAACCAGCGGCGCGACGATCGTCTGGACGATCATCGGAACGAGCGCCCCCGCGGCCGCGAACGCGACGACGACCGCACCGGTCACGACGCCGCCGCCCGCGATCACCCTGAGCGCGTCTTTCCCGCCGGCTCGCTGGAAGGCGATTCCGACGACTAACGGCGCGAAGACCGCTCCCGCCTGCCACGACCCGGCGCTCAGCGCCGCCGCGGCCCCCGCGAGGAACGGCCGATCGCGAAAAGCCAGCGCGAGCGCCAGCGTCCCGAAGAACAGCGAATAGAACTGCGATCGGACTCCCAGCAACGGGAGCACGAAGAGTTCCGGAACGACGAGCATCGTGAGGCCGGCGGCGATCGCGGCCGCGTTCCGCCCGGTCACGAGGTACGCCACCCACCCGACGAGCATGACGCTCGCGGCGGCGACCAACACCGTGAGCGCCACGCTCAGGCCGTGCAGGACGAGCATGTCCCCGCCCGAAACGGCGGCGAGCGCGGCCGTGATGGCGAACGGAACCGGCGGGTTCACGTCCCAGACGTCGACGTACGGGACGCCGCCCCGGAGGACGTACCAGCCCGTGTGCTGGAAGAACGCCGGGTCGGTCGCGATTCGCGGCCACTCGGTCAGGAGATACGCGACGAATCCGCCGACGAACAGGACGCCGACGATCGGACCGAGAGCGGCGACCCAGCTGTCGCAACGCGTAGCCCGCGATCGAATCGACGTGATGCGGAACCCCATCCCTGTGACCGTACTAACATCGGAGAGATACCTCATAGTAGTGGTCGGAGAACCGACGGATCTCGAGAGACGTCGTCGTCGGAGGACGACGTGGTCGAGGGTGGGCGTCGTCGGGGGTCGTCGACCATCGCTCCCAGCGATCGGGAATCCGGGCTACGCTTAGGGAGGGGCGGCCCCGAGTACCGGACATGGCGACCACGTCCGACTACCCGTCCCAGTTCCCGCGTCCACCGACGACGGTCACCGATCGGGAGGGGCGAACCATCACGATTAGCGAGTACGATGGCGGCCCCGCGCCGCTGGTGGAGATGTACGGGCACTTCGACGACGACTCGCGATCGCAGGGGTTGCCGCCGAGGGACGAGTCCCGGACAGGGGAGTGGATCGACGGCCTCCTCGAGGACGGGCTGAACACCGTCGCGCGACACGGGGACGACGTGGTCGGGCACGCCGTCCTGGTGCCGTACGACGGGACGGCCGAACTGGCGATTTTCGTCCGGCCGGCGTACCAGTCGGCGGGAATCGGTACCCATCTCATCCGGGGCCTGCTCAGACACGGCCAGGACAACGGGCTGACCCACGTCTGGCTGACCGTCGATCGAAACAATCGGATCGCGATGAACCTCTACCGATCGGCCGGCTTCGAGACGACGGCACGCAATCGCGGGGAACACGAGATGGAACTGGACCTGTGAGCCCCGCATCGGACGTGCGTGGGGCCGATCGATAGTCCGGGAGCGATCGCCGGTGTTCGGGCCGCGAACGCGGTCGACGGGGAGTCCGATTTGCGGAGTGCGAACCTCGGATACGCTCAAGTAGGTGGTCGGTGTAGACCTCCGCGGATTCCATGGTAGCCGCTAGCGAATTACAGGCCATGTTCGAGGACATGGTCACGGCTCGGTACTACGAGGAGCGCCTCCAGGAGGAGTACCTGGAGGGGAAACAACCGGCGTTCGACATCTCGGCCGGACCGATTCCCGGCGAACTCCACCTCGCGGCGGGACACGAGGCCGCCGCCGCGGGCGTCTGTCGACACCTTCGCGACGACGATACGGTGACGGCCCCGCACCGGCCACACCACGTCGCGATCGCCAAGGGTGTCGACCTGAAGCGGATGACCGCCGAGATTTTCGGCCGGGAAACCGGACTGGGCGGGGGAAAGGGGGGCCACATGCACCTGTTCGATCCGGACGTCAACTTCGCCTGTAGCGGCATCATCGCCGAGGGCTGTCCGCCGGCGGTCGGGGCCGGACTCGCGGCGAAGAAGCGAAACGAGGACAGCGTCGCCGTCGCCGTCCTCGGGGAGGGCGCGATCAGCCAGGGGGCGTTCCTCGAGTCGCTCAACCTGGCGGCCGTCCAGGAACTGCCGGTCGTCTTCGTGATCGAGGACAACGACTGGGCGATCAGCATGCCCAAAGACCGGATCACCGACGTCGAGGACGGGTCCCGGCGCGCGGACGGCTTCGACATGCCGGGCGTTCGCGTCGACTACGACGACGCGACGGCGGTGTACGACGCCGCGAAGGACGCGATCGGCCGCGCGCGGGCGGACAACGGCCCGACCCTGATGGAGGTTCAGGTCCACCGCCGGATGGGACACTTCATGGGCGATCCGGAGAGCTACCGCCCGGACGCGGACGCGGAAGCCGCACAGGAGCGAGACTCGATCGAGCGACTCGCGGCCGATCTGCGGGCGGCGGACGTTCCGGACGACGATATCGAGGCGATCCGCGAGCGGGCCCACGACCGCGTCGACGAGGCGATCGAGTGGGCCAAAGACCAGCCGGAACCGGAACCGGAAGACGCCTACGAGGACGTCTTCGTCAACCCGCCCTCGGGCGTGACGACCGACGAACCGACTCACGAACTGGCGGAATCAGGGGGTGACGACTGATGGCACAGCAAGAACCGCAGGCGATCGAACGGGAACTGACGATGAGTCGCGCGATGGTCGAGGCGATCGCCCACGAGATGCGCGAGGACGACGGAGTGTTCTACATGGGCGAAGACGTCGCCGACTACGGCGGCATCTTCGACAGCACGGAGGGGCTTCGCGAGGAGTTCGGCTACGATCGGGTGATGGACGTCCCGATCAGCGAGACGGCCTACCTCGGGGCCGCCGTCGGCGCGGCCCAGGCCGGAATGCGGCCGATCGCCGAACTGATGTTCGTCGACTTCTTCGGCGTCGCGATGGACCAGATCTACAACCAGATGGCGAAGAACACGTACATGAGCGGCGGGAACGTCTCCGTGCCGATGGTGCTGACGACCGCCGTCGGCGGCACCTACAACGACGCCGCCCAGCACTCCCAGACGCTGTACGGCACCTTCGCCCACCTCCCGGGGATGAAGGTCGTCGTCCCCTCCACCGCCTACGACGCGAAGGGGCTGATGCACAACGCCATCCGCGACGACGATCCCGTCGTCTACATGTTCCACAAGCGCCTGATGGGGATCGGGTGGATGCCCGCCCCTGACGGCCCCAAGACGCCGGTTCCGGACGAGTCGTACACCATCCCCTTCGGCAGCGCCGACGTCAAGCGCGAGGGGAGCGACGTCACCGTCGTCACGCTCGGCCTCCACGTCCACCGGGCGCTCGAGGCAGCCGAGACCCTCGCCGAGGACGGGATCGACGCCGAGGTGATCGACCTCCGGACGCTCGTTCCGCTGGACACCGAGACGATCCTCGAATCGATCGGCGAGACGGGGCGACTGGTCGTCGTCGACGAGGACTACCGATCGTTCGGGGTGACCGGCGAGATCGTCGCGAGCGCGGCCGAGGAACGCCTAGCCGACCTCGAGGCGGTCGAGCGGGTCGCCGTCCCGGACGTCCCGCTTCCGTACGCCCGGCCGATGGAAGACGAGGTCATCCCGGGCGTCGAGGACATCGAAGCCGCCGTCCGTCGCACCCAGGAGTAACCATGAGCGGAACCGAAGACCGGGTGCCGATCGAGGCGGCCGACGTCTGGCCCGACGACGTCGAGGAGGAGGAAGGCGTCGTCGTCAACTGGTTCGCGAGGGAAGGTCGGCAGGTCGACGAGGGCGAGACGCTCTGTGAGATCCAGGTGGAGAAAGTCAGCGTCGACGTGCCGGCACCCGTCGCCGGGGAAGTGGTCGAAATCGAGCGCGACGAGGACGAGGAGTTCACGCGCGCGGACACGCTCGGATGGATCGACCCCGCCTGACGGGGATCGACCCCGCGGTACGTCTTCGCATTCGATCGGTTTCGTTCCGAAGGCAGCCCGAACGACTCGCGGCGATCGATAGGCGCCGGAACACGTATTCGCCCGGACCCCCTAGGGGTGAGGGGCTATGAACGATCTTCGCACCGGGCTGAGCTACGGGGACGTGCTCCTCGTCCCGAACCGATCGCCGGTCGATAGCCGGAGCAACGTCGACCTCTCCGCGCCGCTGACGCCGTCGATCGACCTTGAGACGCCGCTCGTCTCTGCCGCGATGGACACCGTTACGGAAGCCGAACTGGCGATCGAACTCTCGCGTGCTGGCGGACTCGGCGTCCTGCACCGCTTTCTCACGCCCGAAGAGCAGGCCGATCAGGTCGCGCGGGTGACCGGGGCCGACGAACGGGTCGGCGCCGCCGTGGGGATCAACGAGGACTACGTCGACCGCAGCGCCGGTCTGGTCGAGGCCGGCGTCGACGTCCTGGTTGTCGACGTGGCTCACGGCCACCTCGAACGGACGATCGACGCCGTCGAGACGCTCCGGGCCGAGTTCCCGGAACCCGATCTCGTCACCGGCAACGTCGCCACTCCCGCGGGCGTCGAGGACCTCGCGGCCGCCGGTGCCGACTGCGTGAAAGTCGGTATCGGCCCCGGGTCGCACTGTACCACCCGGAAAGTCGCCGGCGTCGGCGTCCCGCAACTGACGGCCGTCGACGACTGCGCGGACGCGGCCGAGGATCTGAACGTCACGATCTGTGCGGACGGGGGCATCCGCACCTCCGGCGACGCCGTGAAGGCGCTGATGGCGGGCGCGGACACCGTGATGCTCGGGAGCCTCTTCGCCGGCACGGAGGAAGCGCCGAGCGCGGTGGTCGAGGTCGACGGAGCGCTCTACAAGCGATCGCGCGGGATGGCGACGACGACCGCCGCCGAGAAGCGCGACGACAAGGCGAACAACGTCCGCGCGGACGAGGGCGTCGAGGCGCTGACGCCGTACAAGGGGCCGGTCGCCGACGTCGTCGCGGAGTTCTGTGCCGGGATCCAGTCCGGACTCTCCTACTGCGGCGGCCACACGATCACGGAGGCCCGCGACGGGGCCGAGTTCATCCGCGTCGCCCCGAGCGCGAAAGAGCGCGAGGGCTACCACGCCGATCACGACTGGGAGGGCGTCAGCGTGGATAGCGCGGCGACGCCCGTCGACGAATCGCAACTGGCGGACGACGAGACCACCTCGGCCGCCGAGAGCGACGACTGACGGTCCGATCGCGAATCGGACGACGGCGCTCGATCGTCCCCTCGTCCCAGCGGGAGACCGACGGCTACCGCTTTTATTGCCCGTATAAGGAAACCCGATCGGGGCCGACCGGTCGAGCATGCAAACCGTCGTTCTCGCGGCAGGACAGGGAACGCGCATGCGTCCGCTCTCCGAATCGATCCCCAAGCCGATGTTGCCCGTCGCCGGACGGCCGCTGGTCGCACACACCGTCGACGCGGCGATCGAGGCCGGGTCGGACGAAATCGTCCTCGTCGTCGGCTACGAGGGCGAGGTCGTCCGCGACTACTTCGGCGATCGGTACGGGGGCGTCCCGATCCGGTACGCCACCCAGGACGAGCAGGACGGGACCGGGGGCGCTCTGCGCGCGGCGAGCGAGTGTCTCGCGGACGAACCGTTCGCGGTGCTCAACGGGGACGTCCTGTTCGATCGGGAGTCGCTCGCGGCGCTGTTCGACGCGGGGCCGGCCGTCGGCTCGGTTCGCGTCGACGAGCCGTCGAACTACGGGATTCTGGAGGTGTCCGACGGCACCGTCGAGGGAATCGTCGAGAAGCCCGCGGAGCCGCCCGGAAACCTCGCGAACGCGGGGGTCTACGTCTTCCCGGCGGGGGCGCTCGACTGTCTCGACGTCCCGCTGAGCGAGCGCGGCGAGTACGAACTCACGGACGTCCTCGCGCGGGTGCTGGCCGACGCCGACGTCGGCCACGTGGAACTCGATCGCTGGCTCGACGTGGGGCGGCCGTGGGAACTGCTCGAGGCGAACGAGTGGAAACTGGGCGACCTGGAACCGGCGCTTCGCGGGGACGTCAGCGACGACGCCGTGATCGACGGTCCGGTCGTCGTCGAGGAGGAGGCGACGGTCCGATCGGGAGTCGTCGTCGAGGGACCGGCCCTGATCCGATCGGGTGCGACCGTGGGGCCGAACGCCTACGTCCGCGGGGCGACCCTCGTCGGCGAGGACGCGAAGGTCGGCCACGGCGTCGAGGTGAAAAACAGCGTGCTGATGGCCGGGGCCACCGTCGGCCACCTGTCCTACGTCGGGGACAGCCTCCTCGGTCGGGACGTCAACTTCGGCGCGGGCACGACGGTCGCGAACCTGCGCCACGACGACGATCCGGTCGAGATGACCGTCTCGGGGGACCGCGTCTCGACCGGCCGCCGGAAGTTCGGCGTCGTCCTCGGCGACGGCGTCAAGACGGGGATCAACACGAGTCTCAACGCCGGCGTACGGCTCTCGCCGGGAGCGACGACCGCCCCCGGCGACGTCGTGACGAGCGATCGGTGACCGCCGCCCGACTGATACGGATTGCTGTAACTATTTGCCGCCGATCGCCGACCCCGTTCCGATGATCGGCGGTAATTGACTACAGCAGTCCGTATGGAGCCGTAGACGGTCGTCTCGAGTCTCCGTAGCCCCCTCGTCTCTTCGGGGTGCATCCTCGATTCTCCGTAACCTGCAGGTGACCCCGGTTAGCGACGGCATAGTAATCCGGGACTCCGGACTGGGTGAGGGTATGTTCGGAACGAGCGGCATCCGTGGCACTGTTGGGGACGAGGTAACGGCCGCCCTCGCGCTCGACGTGGGGCGTGCGGTCGCGTCCGACGGCTACGATCGGGTCGTCGTCGGGCGGGACGTGCGATCGAGCGGCGAGGTCCTGGTGGACGCGCTGACGGCCGGCCTCCGGGAGTGCGGCGCGGACGTCCTCGAGGCCGGGGTCGCCCCGACGCCGACGATCGCGAGAGCCGTTTCGTGGGCGGACGCCGACGCGGGCGTCGTCGTCACGGCCTCGCACAACCCCGCGCCGGACAACGGACTCAAACTCTGGTCCGCCTCCGGCAAAGCGTTCGATCCCGACCAGCGCGAGGCGATCGCCCGGCGCGTCGACCGGGAGGATTTCGACCTCCAGCCGTGGGACGGTCAGGGCTCGATCGAACCGTTCGCGGACGCGATCGATCGCCACGCGTCGGCACTGCGGGAGGCCGTCTCGATCGACGACCCGCCGAGCGTCGTCGTCGACGTCGGGAACGGGACCGGCGGGATCACCGCCCGCGTCCTCGCCGACGTCGGCTGCGACGTCGTCACGCTGAACGGACAGCGAGACGGGAGCTTTCCGGGCCGGCCGAGCGAACCGACCGCGGAGACGCTCTCCGACCTCTCCTCGCTCGTCGAATCGACGGACGCGCAACTGGGTATCGGCCACGACGGCGACGCCGATCGGATGCTCGCGGTCGACGAGACGGGGACGTTCGTCCCGAAAGACGTGCTACTCGCGCTCTTTGCGCGCGAGGCCGCGACCGACGGCGACGCCGTCGCTGCGCCGGTCGACACGAGCATGGCCGTCGACGACGCGCTGGCCGAGGTCGGCGCGTCGGTGCGGCGAACGCAGGTCGGGGACGTCTTCGTCGCGGAGCGAACCACGGACCCGGACGTCGTCTTCGGCGGCGAACCGAGCGGGGCGTGGATCTGGCCCGAGGAGACGCTGTGCCCGGACGGGCCGCTCGCCGCCTGCAAACTCGTCGGACTCGTCGCCGAACGGGGGCCGCTCTCGGACCTCGTCGCGAGCGTCGAAACCTACCCCATCCGCCGCAGGTCGATCGAGGTCGCGGACAGGGAGGCCGTCGTGGATCGGGTCTGCGATCGCGTCCAGGATCGGTACGAGGACGTCGAGACGCTCGACGGCGTCTACGCCGATCTCGACGAGGGGTGGATCCTCCTGCGTGCGAGCGGGACCGAACCCGTCGTGCGGATCACGGCCGAGGCCCGGACCGAAGACCGGGCCGAGCAACTCGAAGCGATCGCCGTCGAGGTGCTCGAGGACGCGATCGACGCGGCCTCGTGACGTCGCCCGCCGCGACGCCCCGTCACTCCGGGGCCGATTTCGGGCGGCGATCGGGCTCCTCGACGATCGATCGCCCGGTATCGCGAACCACGTTTTCAGGCGGTAGAAGCGTTTAACGAACCGATAATGAAGTGTTCCAGCTACCTCGAACGGGGTAGTTACCCGTGTTGTATCGAACGATACCGCTGCCGCGGTACCGTCGGCAGCGGCCGAACGTATCGACTGGTACCGACCACCTTCCACTGCACCGATGACCCGGACGTTCCGACGAGACGACGACGTATCGAGGAGTACCGCGACCGAATCGACCGGCCTGGAGACGTTGCTCGTCGGGATCGACGCGGGCTGTGTACCCGTCTTCGAGCGACTGTTCGACGAGGATCGGATCCCGACCATCGAACGACTCTGTTCGGAGGGCGTGACCGCGCCGCTCGAGTCCCAGATTCCGCCGTGGACGCCCAGCGCCTGGCCGTCGATCTACACCGGGGTCAACCCAGGGAAACACGGCGCGATCGGCTTCGTCGGCTACGACGGCTACGACTGGCACGTGACGAGCAACGAGGACGTCCGCGAACACCCGCTGTGGACCCTGCTCGACCGCCACGATCGGACGAGCGTCGTCGTCAACGCGCCGGTCACCCACCCGCCGGACGCGTTCGACGGGGCCGTGATCCCGGGCTTTCTCGGGCCCGAGGATCCGCCCTGTCACCCCGACGGCCTGCTGGAGGAGGTTCGCGACGCGATCGGCGACTACCGCGTCTACCCGGGCTACACCCGCGACGACGACTCGCTGTCGGACGTCGCGAAGATCGAGGAGTACCGGCGCCTGATCCGGATGCGCGGCGAGGCGTTTCGCTACCTCGTCGACGAGTACGACCCGGACTTCGGCTTCCTGCAGTTCCAGAAGACCGACACGGTCTTCCACGAGTTCGATGGTGCGGAGCAACACGTCGATCGCGTCTACGAGGCGGCAGACGAACAGATCGCGGCGACGCTCGAGGCCTGTGACCCGGACCGAGTCTTCCTCGTGAGCGATCACGGGATGGGGCCCTACGACGGCTACGAATTCCGGATCAACGAGTTCCTCCGCGACGAGGGCTACCTCGAGACGACGACGGGCGGAAAGGGCATGCCGTCGTGGACGCCGATGCGCAGACGGCTCCGCGAGGGCGAGGAGTGTGACAGCTGGGAGCCCGGAGCGGCCGCCCGAGCGGCCTCCATCGCCGCCCGGTTCGGCGTCACCGCCAGCCGGATCAGGGCCGCCCTCGAACGGGTCGGGTTGGCCGACCTCGCGATCGAGTACGCGCCGGGCGGCATCTCGAGAACGGCGAACGAGCAGGTCGACTTCGCCGAGTCGAAAGCCTACGTGCGTGCACGGACCGAACTCGGGGTCCGGATCAACCTCGAGGGGCGGGATCCGGCGGGCGTCGTGCCGTCCGATGAGTATGAGGAACTCCGCGAGGAACTGATCCGGGTCCTCCAGGGCGTCGAAACGCCCGACGGCGATCCGTTCTTCGAGACGGTCGCGCCGCGAGAGCGGTACTTCCACGGGGCGGCCGTCGAGGACACGGTCGACGTCGTCACGATCCCCGCCGACTTCGAGCACGTGCTCACCGAACAGGTCGGCCCCGGCGACTACTTCGGGCCGGCCGAACCGTGGAATCACAAACTCGACGGCGTCTTCGTGGCGGCGGGCGAGGGCATCGACGAGGACGCCGCGATCGATCGAGCACACATCTTCGACGTCGCGCCGACGGTGATGGCCGCGATGGGCGTTCCCTACAGCGATCGCATGGACGGGAGCGTCGTCCCGGTCGTCGACCCGATCGAACCGACCTCCTATCCGGCGTACGACGGCGACACCGACGGCGACCGTTCGGAACCTGACGCCGACGTGACCGACCGACTGGCCGATCTCGGCTACCTGAACTGAGACGGATCGCTGGCACCGTTCCCGACCCGACCGCGAACACCCGGCGGGTGTGACGGCGAATCGGTACGGCAGACCGTCCGAGCCGATCCGATACCGGTCCGTTCGAGTCGGTGCAACCGTCGTTACTCGCGCTATAAGTAAGGGCCGGAGGGCCGGACGATCGGGTACGACATCGATCTCTCAATGGGATTTATTGCAGAAGTTCACCTCGTCCACGACGAACTGCCGCTGGGGCCGACGATCGAGCGCTGTCCCGGCGTGACGTTCAGATACGAGTACGGGACGACGGTCGACGGGCGACGATTGCACTTCGTGTCCGCCTTCAGCGACGAGTACGGGACCATCGAGGACGCGATCGCGGCCGACCCCACCGTCGCCGACAGCACCCGGGTCGCCACCTTCGAGAACCGGACGATCTATCGCGTCGTGGTCGAGACGGACCTCGAGATCGTCCCCCACCAGTGCGCCGAGCACGGGGTGTTCGTCTTTTCCGTCACGAGCGGTCAGAAAGGGTGGATCGCCCGGGTCCACCTCCCGAACCGCGACGCGCTGACCGCGTTCCAGTCGTGCTGTCGCGACCAGGGTATCTCGTTTCGCATGACCCAGCTGTACGACTCGTCGGTATCCGACGACCGGACCTACTTCCTGACCGAACGCCAGCGCGACATCCTCACGATGGCGTACTACGCCGGCTACTACGAGATTCCGCGGGAGATCACCCAGGACGACCTCGCCGATCGGCTCGAGATTTCGGATTCGGCGGTCTCCCAGCGGCTTCGCCGCGCCGTCTCGGAGCTGATCGCCGCGACGATCGAGCACGAACACTCGCCCGACGAGGTCGGATAATCCCCGATCGGCGACTCGGTGACCCGGCCGCCGGAACCGATCCTGGCTCGTCGAAGCGGGGCTGGCCGTGGCGCGGATTCCCCGCTTAGGTGGGTATTAAACGCCTGCCAGCGGCGTGACGATACCGGTCGACGTCGCGATCGACGGCCGGAGCCGAACTTAAAAGCTTGCTATCCGAATCCATAGTTACTGGACCCCTACATTCCCACTGCAGAGTGGCTATCAATGTCGGACCGAAGTGATATGCGGAATTCGAATCGTGGGGACGTTCCTCGTTCTCGGTCGGATCGTCTGGATGGCGATCGATCGATTGCAGAGGATACGACTGTTTCACAGACTGTGGAAAAACCGACTGTTTCGGAGCGATCGCGACGAACCTTCTTGCAGGGACTCACGGCTGCGGGTACGGCCGGCATCGGACTGTCGACGACTGCGAGCGCGTCGACGTCGGATCCGTACGCGCACTACTACGACGACTACGCCAACGTCGTCGACGTCGTCGAGGCCGGGGCGGACGATACCGGGAACGAATCGATCACGCCCGTGCTCGAGGCCGAACGCGCCGACGACACGCTGTTCGTCTTTCCCGAGGGGCGGTACTTCATGGACGAACAGTTCCGGTTTACGGGGTTCGAGAACGTCGGCTTCGTCGGTGACGGCGCGACGCTGGTGCCGGCCGACTACTACGCGTTCGACGGCCCGCAGTACCGGCTGTTCCGTCTCGGCGTCTCCTACAGTCCCGGTCGACAGCTCCGGTTCGAAGGGTTCGACGTCGATCAGACGGCACCCGACACCGGGATTCGGACGATCGAGGCCTACGTCTCCGATCGGCTCGAAGTGCGTGACGTGACGATTCAGGGCCAGCACGACAGCGGCACCTGGGGGCCGGGGATGTTCAACGTCACCGACTCCGACGGCTGGGGGATCGTCGAACGGTTCCGCGCGCCGGACGGCGGCGAGTGGGTCGAGAACACGCCGAACGACGGGAATCGCTGGCGAGGACCGATCGGGATCGAGGCCAACCAGAACGCGGGAACCCTCGAGTTCCGGCGGTGCTGGCTCGGCGCGTTCCCGAACAACGGGCTCTACGCGGCCGGCGGCGACGGGGAGATTATCGTCCACGGCGGCCTCTACCGGAACAGCAACGGCGCGAACATCCGTGTCGGCGGGCGCGGGAGCGAGGTCCGCTGGCCGACGGTCGAGGTCGACCATACGCGCTCGCAGGACCGATCCCAGCGCGGGATTCGGATGGAGAACGGCCGGAACATCACGGTCCACGGGGCCGCGATCGAGGTGACGTCCCCGAAACCGACCAGCCACGCGATCTCGGTGATGAACACCTGCGAGAGCGCGCGGATCGAGAACACGCGCCTGCAACTCGAGGGGGCGGACGTGAACCACGGGATCGTCGTCTCCCCCGAGGCCGGCGAGACGACGATCGTCGACACGGAGATCACGCACGAGACGGCGGGCGGCTATCCGCTCTGGATCCGGAACAGCGATCGAACCGAGCAGGTGCTCGCCGAGAACCTCACGATCACCGGGCGGGCGGGCGACGAGAGCGGCTTCCGCGACGGCATCCGCTGCGAACGGGACGGCTGTCGCTTCAGTCACATCGAGGTCACGCAGAACGGACGCGACGGCGTCGACCGGAACGCGATCGTCAACACGGCGTCCGATCTCACGGTCTACAAGAGTACCCTCCGTGCCAACCAGTACCCGTATATCGACACCGGGAGCAACGCGGTCGTTCGCGACTCGGACCTCGAATCGTCGGGTGGTCACGAGGCCGTCTGCCTCTATTCGTCGTCGGAGAACCCGGCCTTCAAGAAGAACCGCCTCGTCGACGGGATCCGCGACCTCGGTGCGAGCGGCGTCGTCGTCTGGGAGAACACCTACGAGTGACGGAACCGCGTCGCCGGCGCCCCGAATCGACGTTTCGGCCCTCCCTCCCGCAGAGTCCGAGCCATCGCGGCACCGATTCGCCGTCCCTGGTCGTTTAACCCCCGTATAATAACGCCACGCCGTCGCCCACCTTCCGGTAACCGTGAGTACGTCGGATGCCGAACGAGCGTCGGCGTGGAGAACGCCTCGTCGGTCGGTCGATCGATCCGGGGTGATGCCGTGAACAGGAGTATCGCGAGCGGCGTGGTCTCGGTCGTCAGCGCGAAGGTCGTCGTGCTCGTCGTGACGACGCTCTCCACGCCGCTCCTGTACCGATTTCTCGGTGCATCGGCGTTCGGCGAGTACGCGTTCTTGCTCTCCGTGTTCGCGATCTACATGATCTTCGTCAGTTCCGGGATCACGGACGGCGTCCGGAAGTTCCTCGCCGAGGATCGCGGCGAGGCGAACTGGAGCGAACACGTCGTCGGCTTCTACTTCCGGCTGGCGGTTCTTCTCGCCGCCGTCGGCGCGCTCGTGCTCGTCCTCGCGACCCGGTCCGGGCTCGTCGCCCGCGCGTTCGGACCCGATCTGGCCCCGTACTTCTACGTCCTCGCCGTGCTCGTGATCTCGGCGCAGTTTCGCGACTACGCGCGGAAGACGCTCATGGGCTTCGGGCTCGAGCGGTACTCGGAGCCGCTGAAGATCCTCGACAAACTCGGCTTCGTCGCGATCGCGATCCCGTTGACCTACGCCGGGGTCGGCGTCGTGGGCGCGCTCGCGGGTCACCTGGTCGCGAGCCTGCTCGTGACGGCCGCCGGACTGGCGCTCGTCCACCGCCGGATCTCGCTGTCGTGCGTGTTCACCCGCCCGTCGAACCGGTTTCCGCGACGGAAGATGCTCACGTTCAACTCGCTGAACATCGCGCTCGTCTTCCTGCTGATGTCGCTGTACCACATCGACATCGTGATGCTCCAGCGCTTCAGCGAGAGTTCGGCCGTCGGGAACTACCGGGCGGCGCTCACGCTCGCCGAGTTCCTCTGGTTCGTCCCGCTGGCGATCCAGACGGTGTTCGTCCACTCCACGTCGGAACTGTGGTCGCAGAACCGCCACCGCGAGATTTCGAAACTGGCCTCGCGGACGACGCGGTACACGTTCCTGCTGACGGCCGTCATGGCGGTCGGACTCGCGGCCCTGGCGGACGTCGCCGTCCCGATCTACTTCGGCGAGGAGGCCGTCCCGGCGATCGAACCCCTCCTGCTGTTGCTCCCGGGCGCGCTCGGCTTCGCGCTCGCGCGGCCGATCCTCGCGGTCTCGCAGGGGAACGGCGCTCTCCGGTACCCGATCCTGGCCACCGGCAGCGCGGCCGTTATCAACGTCGTGCTTAACGTCGCGCTGATCCCGCGCTACGGGATGCACGGTGCGGCCATCGCGACCAGCGTGGGGTACGGATCGATGTTCGTCTTTCACTGCTGGACCGCGCGCCTCGTCGGCTTCGACCCCCTCGCGGACGCGCGCCTCGGGCGGGTGGCGCTGGCGACGGCCTTCTCGGCTGCCCCCATCGTCGCCCTCTCGACGGCGATCGCGAACCCCTGGATCGCGCTCGCAGTCGTCCCACCGATCGGGTTCGTCGTCTTCCTCGGGTTCGCACTGCTCGTCGGCGCGCTGGATCCGGCGGAGCCGTTCGAGGTCCTGGCGACGTTCCCGGACCCGATCGGGACGAAGGCGGATGCGATCCACCGGCGGCTCCGGGGCGTGGGTCGCGACGGCTCCGCCCGCGACTGGGTTCAGAGCCTGCTGGTTCTGGCCGGCCTGTCGTTGCTCGTCTCGGGGCTCACCCTCGGCGTCCTGAGCCCCGACCTCCAGTACGTGCTCCCGTGACGATCGGTGCGACGACGGGACGACGGTCAGGTCGATATCGGATCGCTCGACGTCGGGCGGGGAGCCGTTTCGGCGGTCACTGCCGGGAGCGTGAACGCGAACGTCGTCCCCTCCCCCGGCTCCGAGTCGATCCAGATCTCGCCGCCGTGGCGCTCGACGATCCGCTTGCAGATCGCGAGTCCGATCCCCGTCCCCGAGTGCTCTTCCTGGGTGTGGAGACGCTGGAAGACCTCGAAGATGCGTTCCTGATCCGCCGGATCGATTCCGATGCCGCGATCGCGCACCGAAACGATCCACTCGTCGGTCTCCCGTTCGGCGGAGACGTCGATCCGCGGGGGGTCGTCCCCGCTGTACTCGATCGCGTTCGAGAGGAGGTTCTGGAACAGCTGGCGCAACTGTCTCTCGTCGCCCTGAACGCGGGGCAACCCGTCGGTTTCGATCGTCGCGTCGGTCTCCTCGATCCGGAGTTCGAGATCCTGGCGCACGTCCGCGAGCACCGCGTCGAGATCGACGGGTTCGAACGGTTCACCCTGCGTATCCACGCGCGAGTACTCGAGCAGGCCGTCGATCATCTCTTTCATTCGCTCCGTTCCGTCGATGGCGTACTCGATGAACTCCTCGCCGTCGTCGTCGAGGTCGTCGCCGTACCGCCGCTCGATAAGTTGCACGTAACTCGACACCATCCGGAGCGGCTCTTGCAGGTCGTGCGAGGCGGCGTAGGCGAACTGCTCGAGGCGTTCGTTCGACTCTTCGAGTTGCCGTTGCGTGCGTTCCAGCAACTGGTTTTGCCGTTCGGCTCGATAGGCGTTCGTCTTCGCCTGCGAGGCGTACCACCCAACACCGTATCCGGCGACGGCGCTGAACCCGGTGAGGATGAGGACCGATCGGACAGGGTTCGAGAGGCCCGGTCCGGGCTGGAAGTCGTAGAGCCCGAGAATGGCGAGCATCGCCCCGATGCCGAGGAGACACCACCTGGCGATGACGGGATAGAATTTCGGGTGGATGTCGGTGCGGGGCAGTCGGTAGCCGCCGACGAAGAGGACGAGTCCGGACCCGCCGATGAAGCCGGCGACGATGAGGCTGTTCGACAGGGACATCTCCGGGGGCATCGGTGCGACCGCCCAGCCCACAGCGAGTAGGAGGTACAGCACGCCGAGAGCGAGAATCAGTCGTCTCCCGCCAGTAACGGGTGCGAAGCGGCCCCTGCGGTCCATTGCCGTAACTGATCCGGCGTCGATTATAGCCCTTTTGTGTCGTCAAGGACGCCGTTCAGATATACAGACTGGTCTGGCCGGACCACTTGCGGAGACGTCGAACGACGGCGTACGGATCGCCCGAACGTTACTGGATCTGCGCCTCGAGGTGTTCGCTCTCGGCCATGTCGAACACCATCGCGAACAGCAGGAACGCGACGCCCGCGAGGAACAGCAACAGGCTCGTCGACCCCTGGACGATCGGCGCGCCGATCGCCGAAAGCGCGGTCCCGACCGTCAAGAGTGCGCCGAGCACGCCGATCGCGGCCGTCCCGGCCCCGACGAGGTAAAACAGCGCGAGCGGGTGGAAATCCAGGACGAGGTACTTCGTCTTCAGCCGCCACAGGAAGTTCCCCAGGAGCATCAGCGAGACCTTCGGGATGTACTCCGCATAGGCGATGCTCGACTCCTCCTCGCCGTAGACGGCCGGCATCGCCACGTCGGCGACGCGCATCCCGCGGACGTTCAGTTTCACCAGCAGGTCGTTGCAGTAGCCGTAGTACTCGTAGAGGTTCTCGACCTCGATCGCGGCGAGCGCGTCGTGTGAGATCGCGGTGTAGCCGTTCTGGGGGTCCATCGTCTTCCAGTAGCCGGACGCGATCTTCGTCAGGACGGAGAGGATCGCGTTTCCGACGAACCGGAAGCGCGGCATCGCCGCCCGGTACTCCGCCGAGAGGAGCCGGTTCCCCTTCGCGTAGTCGGCCTGGCCCTCGACGATCGGATCGAGCAACCGGGACATCTGCGAGAGGTCCATCTGTCCGTCCGCGTCGACCGTGACCGTCGCGTCGACGCCGTCGGCGAGCGCGGCGAGGTACCCGGTCTTGATCGCGCCGCCCGCACCGCGGTTCTCTCGGTGCTGGATCGGGACGACGCGACCGATCGCGTCGTGGACCGTCGCCCGCGCCGCGAGGGCGGACGTGCCGCCGTCGGCCACGAGCGGACCCACGTGCTCGGCGTCGTCCGTCGCCGTCGTCGCCGCGTCGTCGTGTGCCGCCTCGCGGATCTCGTCCCACGTGCTGTCGGTCGATCGATCGTCGATCGCGTAGATTCGATCGACGAACGCGGGCATCTCGCGGATAACGTCGCCGACGAAGCCAGCCTCGTTGTAGGCGGGCAACACGACGCCGACGGTCGCGTCCCGGTACATCAGCCGCCCTCCGTCGCGACCCGCTGTTCGACGGCGACGCTCCCGGGGACGGGGTCGTCCGTCTCAGCCCTGGTCATGCCTCCTCCAGCAGCTCCGTCGCGGTGACGACCTCGACGTCGGCGGCGTCGACGTGCGCGAGCAGGTCCGCGAACCGCCCCTCGCTGATCCCCTCCGGTCCGACGTGCTCGAAGTGCAGGACCGCGAGCTGGCCGTGCTCGGCGGCGAAGTCGACGTACGTCTTCGCCTCCTCGCCGGCGTCGCCGGAGAAGAACCCGAGGTTGTGCGGGTCCGTAAGCGGCAGGCCGTTCGGTCCACCGCCGAACCGGAACGCCGCCTCGTGGTACTCCCGCACGAGGTCGACCGACGTCGGGCCGAGCACGTTTCGCGGGGTGACGAAGCACTTCGCCCCCGCCTCGTAGCCCCGGTTCTCGAGGAACGCTTTCGTCCGACGGATCATCCCCTCCTGTTCCTCGGGCGTGTACTCGTGGAGGAAGTGCGCGCCGGTTCGCGGCCGGGCCACCATGTCCCAGCCGGCATCCGACAGCGCGTCGAGTTGGTCGATCGCGAGCCGCCCCCCTTCGCCGACGGCTTCGGGGATGACGGCCTCGACCCCCGCGAACCCGTACTCGTCCATGTGTTCGCGGGCGGTCGTGTAGTGACTCTCGAGGGTTCCGTCGAACAGCAACACGACCGTCCCCGTCTCCGGTCGATCGACCGCCCGGAGGTCGTCGACCCGACACTCGATCGGCCCGGACTGGTCGCCGCGACGACGCGCGATCAGGCGGATTTCCCGAACGTCGGCGAGGTCGGGCTGGGTGTCGATCCCGCCCGTACCGAAGTCGACGCGGACCCAGCGATCGGCCGGACCCGTGAGCGTGCGACGCAGGGTGTGGACGTTGCGCGAGTTCGGCGCGAACAGTTCGAGCGTGAGGTGAAGCTGATCGCGGCCGGTGTACGAGACCGCGAGCGAGAGGTTCTTCCCGCGCAGGTCCAGTCCGTCGGTCTGCGTCGTGTATATCGCCGCGTAGTCGGCGTCCGCGTCGGCCGTCAGGCGCGCCGACTGTGACCCGCCGTACGGATCGTCCGTCGCGGCCTCGACGTCCCCGGCGTCGATCATCGACATCCACCGCTCGAGGTCCTCGAAGTCGGCGATCGACTCCCCGGGCAGTGCCGGCAGGTCCGTCCCCGCGGATCCGTCCTCGTCGCCGGGAGACTCCGTGGCCGTCGGCTCCTCGCCCCCGCCGCGCCACTCGCGCACGCTCGAGAGGCACCCGGCCAGCCCGAGCGTTCCGGTCGCTGCAACCGTGGTTACGAACGATCGTCGGTTTCGGTTCGTCATCGACCGCGAGGACGAATCGATCGCCCTTTCTTATACAGCTCTTAGCCGGTCGACGGGCCGGATCTGCCGCTGGATCGATGCGCGCCTGCCGGGCGATCGATCGATCGACAAGAGTCGACGACGGGGGCGACCCCACCGCTGAAAACGGCGCCGAAACCGGGGTTTAGCGACGCGATAATAATCCGGCCCGGTCGGCAACCGCCTGCAAATGACTCGCGTCAGCGTCATCATCCCGACGTACGACAGAGCGGCGACACTTCCCCGCGCGATCGACAGCGCGCTCGACCAGACGATCGACGACCTCGAAGTGGTCGTCGTCGACGACGGCTCGACCGACGAGACCGGGTCCGTGCTGGCGAGCTACGATGACCCGCGGGTCCGGCCGGTCGTCCACGCGACGAACCAGGGGGCGAACGTCGCCCGCAATACGGGCATCGAACACGCTCGCGGAGAGTACGTCGCCTTCCTCGACTCGGACGACGAGTGGCATCCGGAAAAACTCGAGCGGCAACTCGCGACCCTCTCCGATCGATCGGACGACTGGGTCGGCGCCTACTGCGACGCGACGTTCGACCTCACGGGGACGAGCGGCCGGGTCCGATCGGCCGCCGCGTCCGTGCTCGCCCGCGGTGACGATGACCCCGTCCGGGAAGGCGGCGAGGAACTGGTCGGCGAGATCCTCGCGGACAACGTCCAGCCGGGTGCGGGGTCGACGCTGCTGGTCCGGACGAGCGTCGCCAGGGAGGCCGGCGGCTTCGACGAGACGCTCGATCGGTTCCAGGATCCGGAGTTCTGTCTGCGCGTGCTCGAACACGGCAACCTCGCCTACGTCGACGAGCCGCTGGTGCGCCGCGAGGAGACCGGCCACCCGCCCGCGGACGTGATCCGGAACGCAAGCCAGCAGTACCTCTCGGCCCACGAGGACGAGGTCGACCGCTTCGAGGCGGCGGGCTACGAGATCCGATCGACGCACGAACTGCTCGTCGGGAAGCGATACCTCGCCGAGGGACGACTCCTGCGGGGTGCGTGGCACCTCCGGCGGGCGGCCGCGTCGCCGCGACACGTCCCCGGGCTCTGCTGGGCCGCCGGAACCGGGATTCGACGTCGGCCGATACCGATCGGCGCGACGGTCCTGCTCGCGGGACTCGTCGCGACGGTCGGCCAGCGGAGGGTCGCACGCGGGGCGATCGATCCGGACGAGTCCCGAGACGAAACGGACGAGCAACGGGACGAGAGCGACGACGAGGCGCGAGTCGAGGGCGGCGACGAGTCGTGACTCGCGGTCGGGGACGGGAGATCCCGATACGGCGGCGGAACCTACCAGCAGACGAAATGATCGAGATCCGATCGTTCCGGGCTCGAAACGCTCGCTAGGGTCCGTTCCAGAACCGAAACGTCGGAGGACCGATCGTTATCGAGACTGTAGTAAACAAACCCGAATTCCACCACCGGGATGGAATGGAACGCGATAGCCTTTCACGACGAACCGCGTTGACACTGACAGCCAGTTCTGCGCTCACGACCGTCGGCGTCGCCCGAACGGACGACGGAACGGCCGAGACCGACGGCGAAGACGTTTCTCGCGACTCGTTCGTCATCCGCGAGGGGACCGACCAGGAGACGACGGTGTACGTCACGACCGCCGACGCGGACGGCCCCACGGTCGTCGTCGTCGGCGGCCTGCACGGGAACGAGGTCGCGGGGTACGTCGCGGCCGGCGAAATCGCCGACTGGCCGATCGACGCCGGGCGACTCGTCACGATCCCCGAGGCGAACGCCGTCGCGATCGATCGGGGGACCAGGACCGACGACGACGGCGTCGATCTCAACCGACAGTTCCCCGAGGGAAGCGAACCCGCGATGGACCTCGCACGGGCGATCTGGGGCGTCGTCACCGAGTACGACGCCGACGTGGTGGTCGATCTCCACGAGTCGACCGGGATCTACGCGGGCGATCCGGTCGACGGCGTCGGACAGGCGATCTTCCGATCGGACGGCGAGACGGCCGCCCGAACCGCCGCGGACGCCGTCGAGTACGTGAACCGCAACTACGTGGACGATCCCGATCTCGCGTTCCAGACGGGCCGCTTCTCCAGTCCCAGTACAGAGCCGAACGGTCTCCTCGTTCACAAGGCGGCCCGCGACCTGGACGCCGACTCCTACCTCGTGGAAACGCTCTCGACTGACGTCGATCTCGAGACCCGCGTCCAGTGGCACTCGGCGATCGCCGGTCGACTCGTCGGCGATCACCTGTTCTCGGACGGGACGCCCGACGGCATCGACGCTCCCGACGAGGTCGACGAGGATCCGGCCGAGTCCGAGGAGCCAGACGACGATCGATCGGACGAGGGCTCCGCCGAAGACCGTCCGGACGAAGCCGATCGCGAGCCACCGATCGCGAGGATCAACACCGTTCCCGCGTGGGCGCCCGAACTGGACCTCGAACCGGGCCGGACGGTCACGATCGACGGGTCGTGCTCGTGTGCGCCCGACGGTGAACTCGTCTGCTACGAGTGGCGCATCGGACAGGACGGGACGTTCGACGAAACGGGCGAGACGATCGACGTGACGATCGGGACGGCCGGCGACCACCCGGTCGTCTTGCGGGTCACAGACGACGCGGGGCTGACCGACACGGCGGAGATCACGCTCTCGACCGACTGATTCCGGTCTCGTCCGTCCGGGTCTCGATCGCCGAGCCCGGTTTTCGATCGTTCCTTCCTCGCTTTCGGCGCCGATCGCGATCGATTACGCGGCGATCCGGCCGGGAACGCCGTCCGTGGACGTGCCGCGAGACGTTGCGTCCGGGGAGACGTTTCTGGGATCGCTGGTCGGGGGTACAGGTCGGCGTCAGAACGAGCGACGACGATCGCGGAGCGTCAGTGGTTTTCCGTTCGCATCGTCCAGAGGTCGTCGAACGTGACGACCTCGACGTCGGCCGCGTCGATGTGCTCGAGTAACGCCTCGTAGTCGTCTTCCGACATCGTGTTGTCGGCCCCGAAGGTGTGGAAGTTCAGGATCGTACACTGGTTGTGGGCCGCGGCGAGGTCGACACACCGCTTCGAGATGTCGAGGTCGTGGCCGATCGTTCGCGGAAGCACCAGCGGGTCGAACCCGTAGACGTTCGTGGTGTTGACGTTGCCGGCCTGGTTGAACCCGCCGCAGTGGTGGTAGGTCGTCTTGCGCTCGAGGCTCGTCCTGTCGAAGCTGTTGTGGGGGTAGACGATGTAGTTCGCCCCCTCGAACTCGTTGTCGATGAACCACTGCTTGTCCTGGCTCAGCCGGGAGTCGATCGCGTCCTCGTCGTCGAGTTCGGCGATCGGGTTGTGGGTGCCGTGGACGACGATCTGGTCGCCCTCGTCCTGGCGCTCTTTGAGTTCCGAGACCGACATGGTGCCGTCTCGACCCTGTTCGACCCACTGCGGAATCGGCGCCTGCACCGTCCGGAAGCCGAACTCGTCGTGAAGTGGCGCGGCCGTCTCGTAGTAGTCGCTCGTCCCGTCGTCCCAGGTCAACATGACGTAGCCCGACTCCGGCCGCTCGTGGGTCCGCAGGTCGTCGATCCAGACCTCCGCCTCCGGCATGGTGTGTAGCACCTGGATCTCGAGTCGATCGAGGTGATCCATCGCGGGTTCGTACTCGCTCTCCTGGAAGACGCCGGGGCTCGATCGGAACCAGCCGACGTCGGGTGACCGGTACGTGATTTCCCGGAGCGAGTGTACGCGCGCGCTGCCGAACTGGTCGACGATGCGCAGGTTGATCGTCAGGTTCTGGGGCGTCGTCGTCCGGATCGCGAACGACAGGTCCGTCGCCGTCAGGTCTTCGTCCGAGATGTCCCGCTGTGCAACGACGTTCTCGCTGCCGTTCGACCGGAGTCTGAGGCTCTGATCGCCGGTGAAGACGACCTCTTCGTCCGCCTCGCCCGACCCCTGGACGACGTCCCAGGCGTCGACGTCGCTGAAGTCGTCCAGCGACGTCCCCGGCTGGCGAAACCGCTCGCGACTGTCATACTCGGTCTCGAGCGACGGAACGCCCTCCGTGACCGCGGACGCCGTGGATCCGTCCGATCCGGTCCCGGACTCGCCCGAGGCGTCGTCACCGAGGCGGTCGGACGCCGACTGGAGCCGATCGGTACAGCCGGCCATCCCGGTGATGCCGGCCGCACCCGACAGTGTGAGGAATCGTCGTCGCGTCGTACGTTGCGCTGTCATGGCGGGCCGAAGCTACCGACAGTGACCCTATTATTATGGATCCAATAGTCGGAGCTCACGTCTCCAGCGGTCGGAATCGATTCCCGTTCGAACGGGCGCACGAGCGCCGCTGTGGCGCTTAACGGTGCCATAGTAATGGGAAACTGGCGTCTCCTGGTGATCGAGAGGCGTACGTGAGACGGATTGTGCGACGTTCCGGCGAAGCCCCGTCCCCGACTGCGGGCGGACCGGAACTGACCGACAGCAGTCCGTGCGAGGCCACTCCGACGACGCCACACCTCGATCGTACGCCACCCCGAGGTGCGCATCGATGAACAGGGAACTCTTCGGCGTATTTGGCGGTATCGAGACGTTCGAGCGGTTGAGAGCCAGTGACGAGTTCGACGAAGTACTCATCGGATCGACTATCACGGTCGGGATCCGGGACGCCGACCTCGGAACCCCGGGCTGGAGCGCCCGATACGTGGGTGCCGACGGCTACTGTGTGATCTGGGGCGAGGTGTACGTCCCCGACGACGAGTCGAACGCCGCCCGGTGGCTCTTCGAGCGGTACGAACGAGATGGACGGGACGCGCTGTCCTCGCTCAACGGATCGTACCTAGCCGTCCTCGACCACGAGGGCGGGGGTGAGGCGCTCGTCGCCACCGACCCGGTTCGGTCGCGGGAGTGTTTCCACACCGACGACGCCGGGGTTCGCGTCTTCGGAACGGACGCCGCCGCGGTCGCAGAGACGATCGACGAGCCGATCCTCGACCGGGACGGCATCCTCGAGTTCCTCCACCTGGGGGTCACACTCGGGGAGAAAACAGCCGTCACGCAACTCGATCGGCTCCCGCTGGACAGCCTGCTCACGCCGACGTCGATCGATTCGCTCGATCGGTTCGTCTACCAGCCCGGGGAGTTCGACTACGTGAGCGAACTCGCCGATCGACTCGAGCGGGCGCTAGAGCGGCGATCGGTGCTCCCCGGGCGAAAGGGGCTGCTCCTCTCGGCGGGATACGACTCGCGGATCATCCTTTCCCGGATCGACGCGATCGAGAGCTGTTACACGGTCGGCACGCCGGCCGCACAGGAAGTTCGCGGCGCGAAACGCGTCGCCGCGCAGTACGACGCGAGCCATACCGCGTTTCCGCCCGACGAGCAGTATCTCCGGCCCGGCGAGTCGAAGATCCGGTACTCGCAGGGGATCAAGGAGTCCTTGCACATCCACCACGCCGGCTATACCGGAGCGATCGACGTCGACACGATGTACCACGGCCTCCTCTGTGACACGTTCTTCCGGGGTCACTTCACCGCACAAGATACCGTCGGCGTCCTCGGGAAACGCGTCCCGACCGGGCGACTCGATCCCGACCCGGATCCCGTGGAGTCGCTCCTCGAGAAGTTCGGGTACGACCTCGAGGCGAGCCTCGAACTCGCCGAGCGCACGTCGTTCGACGTCGATCCGGAAGCGTTCGTCAGGAAAGCGATCGCGGACGAATTCGAATCGAGACGATCGCGCGCGGACCGGGAGCAGAACGCGCTCACCTGCTGTGGCATCGCCAACCAGCCGTCGGTGCCGTTCCACGCCCACCTGTCGGATCACTTCCTGACGTCGTTCCTGGCGACGGACCGCGAACTAATCGACTGGCACCTCCGGACGCCCCCGGAACACCGGACGACGGAGACGTTCCTCCGGGCCTGCGAGCAAATCGACGGTGAGATTCTTCGTCATCGGCCGCCCGACCGGCCACACGATGCGACGCTGCTCAACGAGATCGAGGGGTTCGTCCGTCGAAAGACCCCGTTCCTCTCGTCGTTCGAACCGCCGTGGCCCGACCGCGAGCGGCTGTTCGACCGCCACGACTTCGATCGGCGCCTGCTCGCGGACGCAGAGCACGTCCACAGTCTCCCGGCCAGACACAAACTTCGGCTCACCGACCTGCGCGGCTGGCTCGATCGCTGGCAGGAGCCACGAGAGCACCCACTGCCGTGGCTCGACCCGCCCGAATCCCCGGTCGCGTAACCCCGGGGACGGCGGCGGCGTTTTCACGGTTGGGTACAGTTGTATTCCGTAGATATCCGCTGAAAGAGGGTCTAACAACGATTTATATCGTTCAGGAGTGATAAACCGTGAGTATACTTATATACCACGAGCAGTTACCGCGGAATATGCGTCTGACGCCGTCGTGGTTTCGCTCTTCATCCGACGCTCCCTCCGAGGAGCGTAACGAAGATGCCGATACTACCGCAGGAGTGACGATTTATCGGACCACGGGGTGCGAGTTCTCCGAGGAGGGGGTCGGGGAGAGCGATCTGGTCGGGGAGTTTCTTCCGGAGTCCAACGACAGCCTACTGGCGATCATAGAGGGGATGCACACGCCCGTCACCGTCGACGAAGTCACCGACGAACTGATCGGTCCTGCACGACCGTCGATCGAAACGTGGGCGGCCGTCCACGAACGACTCCACCGGGAGCGGCTGCCGGCACTCGACGCCAGCGGGGAGATCGCGTTCGACGAGACACAGGGCCTCGTCGAACGGCCCGCACAGCGCGGCGAGCGCACCCTGCTCTCGCTGACCGCGCTGGGAGCGATCGCGATCGCGTGCGTGCTCGTGCTCATCGCGTTCGTCTCGACGTCAGTTCTGACTGCAGTGCTGGTCACGCTCGTCACGACGGTTGCCGTCTGGTTCGTTCCGTGATAGCGGTCGATCGTCAGTTGATGTTCCAGCCGATCGTGAGCACCGTGTAGAGGATCAGGATCAGCGCACTGAGCCCGATCCCGGAGAGGAACGAGGTGAACGGTAGTTCCATCACCGCGCCCAGCAGGACGACGTAGCCGACGACGGTCGCGCCGATGTAGTAATCGCCCCAGTGGGCCCCATCGGTCCCGGGGTCCGCCGGCGATTCGTCGGAGGGTTCCAGTTCGAGGTACGCATCGACCTGGTCCGCGAGCGGCTTTCGCTCGACGATGCCGCGATTTTGCTGGTAGTCGATGACTCCCGCTTCGTCGAGTTTCGTGAGATGGGACTGGTAGAGCGGGATGTAGACCCGCTGGCGCTGGGTCGACGTGAGCTCTTCGACGGTCGTATCGTGTTCCCACGCGGCGACCTGTTCCGCGATGTCGCGCATGCGGACGGGCCCGTCCGTCCCGCGGAGGTACCGGAGGACCATCCGCCGCCGCTCGTTTTGCAGGAGGTGAAAGATATCGTCTTTCGAGAAGGCTGGCTCTTCAGAGGGGGCGTCAGCTGCGTCGTCCGAAGCCTGCTCACCCTGTTCTTCTGAGCTGATATGTGTCGCGTTCATCGCACCAGTCTTCCCTAATCAGAAGTGGGTAATAAAGGATTGAAACCGTGTATCCGTGAACGATATACTTTATCCAGTTTCACAGCGTCAGACAACTCTTTGTGTGATTTTTAAACCGAAACGAGGCAGTCAAGAAGTCCTGAGACTCACGATATAGATGCAGAGTTCGATGTTTGTTAGCCACCCATAGTTGACGAATATTTCGGAAGCTAAATCTGAATTTTCGACTGTTCTGACTTCCGGAACGGTTCAGAACCGGCGAAACTTACTTATGCTGAAACCAGTATCGAGATTGTGATAAGTGGCCGTCAGACGGCCGTCACACCGACCCCATCTATCGGGGCTTATTCGGGCGATAATAAACCCCCTCTGGCCCCCAGATACCGACGACATGAGCGACTCCAACTGGTGGTTTGCCGATCAGGCGATCGTCATCGCGGTCACCGGCGCGCTCTCGCTGAGCATGTTTACTGGACTCGACGGCAGTGTGCGAATCGCGGTCGCGATTCCGCTCGTCCTCTTTCTCCCCGGGTATGCGCTCGTCTCGGCGCTGTTTCCGGACAGGCCGACCGACGACTACCAGTCGTTCGACGAGGAGAAGACTGGCCTCGGAAACCCCCTGCTGGTCGACGGGGGACTCGAGGCGATCGAACGGATCGCCCTGTCAATTACCTTTAGCCTCGCGCTCGTCTCTGCGATCACCCTTTTCACGAGCGTAACCCCAGGGGGTTTGGCCGCCGGTCCGGTGCTTTCCGCCCTCTCAGTACTCACCGTCGCCCTCGCACTAATCGCGATCGGTGCTCGCTATCGGTGTGCACCGGACCGGAGATTCGTCCCGTCGGTCACCGCCGCGACGCTGTTTTTCACTCGATCGCGGCCCTCGCTCTACAGCGGCCGGAATCGTCGACCGTACAACGCCGCCATCGTGATCAGCCTGGTCCTGCTGGTCGCGAGCGCCGGGTTCGCGGTCGCGAACCCGCCACAGGGCGACGGCTTCACGGAGTTTTCGATCGACACGGAGGAGGTGTCCGGCGAGACCGAGACGATGTACGAGTCGACCTACACGGCCGGTGAGACCGGGGAACTGGAGGCGACGATCACGAACCAGGAGCACGAGGAGCGGACCTACACGACCGTCCTGTTGCTCCAGCGGGTGAGCTACGAGGACGGCGACGTGACCGTCCAGGAGTCGACCGAACTCGATCGGGCCACGGCGACGGTTCCCGACGGCGAGACGCGCCGCCAGAGCCTCGAGGTGACCCCGACGACGTCGGATGGGGAGTTCCGGCTGACGTTGCTCCTGTACGACGGCGAGCCGTCTGGTGAGCCGTCTGCCGACGACGCGTACCGCGCCATCCACCTTCCGATCGAGGTCGAGTAGACGGCGACGATCACCGGAGCCCAGTCGCGACGACCCGTACGAGCGATCGAGGCGACCCTGAACGCCCGGCGGTCACAGGGACGCGAGCGGGCGGTTGTGGCGGATTCTTCGACCACACTGTCCTCATCCTTCTTCCGGACGCGAACCGGAACTGTCGAGGGTCTGTCTCTGCGAGCGGCGTCTCAATCGGCGGCTTCGTCTGCAACTGGCGACCGAAACTCGATCGCTCCGGTCCAGCCGATAGCGAACGGCCAATTCCAGCCTCCCCTGCTATTATCGCGCGCTTGAGCGATCCCGTGATACGGAGAATCTCGCTCGAAGTCCGTTTCACCGCACCGGATCGGAAACGCGTGTGACGCCGATCTCCGACCGGAGACGGGGCGGACGAGCCATCGATTCGATCGTCAGTACTTGCAGTCTGCTGTACCGGTGTAACGCGATCGCGTTGCGGTTGCACCGGAACTGACGTGTAGTAGTCCGTAACTGGGGTCCGCGTGACGGTGTTTCGGAAAGGGACTTCGACCGTTAGATCGGACGGAGGTGGTTCAAGCGAGACCGTCTTACTGCCCGCCGTGAGCGTCGACTGTCCGTCGGTTCGTCGCGACCTGTCGGTTTCTTCCTGGAGGAAGGAAGCCGGTCTCGAGTCGATGCAGAGAGGCAATCGGACTCGAGGAGTCTCAGAACCAGCACGAGGTCTTCGAACCGCGAGACCGATTACTCAGCCGTCGCTATGAGGCGTCCGACGACGGGCGATCTCCGGGAACCGACGAACGATCGAGAAGGGGCGGTCGCGTCAGCGGGGGATCGATCACCCACTCGCCGGCGACGGGGTACACATCGTCACGTCTCCGTTCGCGTAGACCGTAGCCTGATCGGGCCGACACAGTCGGTCCGGCGAGATCCGCTCGATCCGCCCCTCGCCGCGCTCGTCCGAGAAGTAGACCGCGTCGGACGACTGGCGCGATCGGTAGACGGTGTACTCGTGGTCCGCCCCGCCGCCGTCGGGGACCGTCGCGGTCGTCGTCGACGGATACGCGCCGGTCCGGCTGAGCAGCGTCTGGTAGGGGTGGTCTGTGTAGAGTCGCTGATCGGGACGGATCTCGCTGCCGTCCGGCGAACCGGTCATCTCGGCGATCGACTCGGCGGCCGCGAGTTCCGTCCGGTCGTAGGCGAGACGCTCGTGCTGACCGTCGAAGACGGGGTTGTCGATGTTGCTCTCGGTCGCGAAGATCATCGCCCCCGGGTAGACGAGCACGAACAGCAGGAGGACGGTGACGACGAGCGCCGGCGAGAGCTTCCCGCTTACGGTTCGCAGCCCGATCGCGCCGAGGATCGCCATCGGCGCGTAGAGGAAGGCGAACCAGCGCGTCGGGATGAAGGTGTGGATCCCGAACATCGGCATCCCCATGACGAACACGAGCATGAACGCCGACGCCAGCAGGAGCGTGAACACCGACTGTTCGGCGCGTCGACGGTGGACGACGTACAGACAGCCGACGAACGTCACGCCGAGCAGGAACAGGAAGCCGAGGGCGTCGACGTAGGGAACGAGCTGTTCGATCAACGTCGTCGTCTCGGCCCCGGCCTGGGTCGGATCGGCCGACGAGTCGCTCGCGATGTTGAGGAAGCCGGCGCTCTCCTCGACCGTCTGGCTGAAGAAACTCAGGACGGTCGCCAGGAACGACTGCTGGCGATACGGCGTCAGCGACCAGACGAAGATGGTGAGCCCGAAGTTGAAGACGACGAGGCCGACGAGATTGACCGGCTTCTTCGCCCGGAAGACGCTCGCGTCGAGTCGCGTCAGCCCGAGCGGGCCGACGACGAACACGAGTTGTGCGACGAACGCCGCGATCAACAGCACGAGCATGATGAACGTCGACACCTGGTGGGTGAGGATGACGGCGACGCTCAACAGGAGGAGCAACGAGAAGTCCCGGAACGTGTACTCGATCCGCATCACCCGGATCAGCGCGTACAGCATCCCGAGGAAGAAGACGAGCCCCAGACTCGTGGGGATGATGTGAATCCCCCACATCACGACGTGGCTCGCCAGGGCGTAACACGCGGCAGCGAGCGTCGCCCACCGCTGGGAGACGAGCAGGTTCGTCGCCGCGTAGACCAGCAGGATCGAGAGCGGCATCGCGAGCCCCACCGAGAGGTACACCGCCGTGCGGATCGGCACGTCGTACAGCAACGCCGACGCCGCGACCAGCAGGTGGTAGAACGGCGACGCGTAGTGTTTGTCGTCGGAGATCGCGTCGAGCGTCCCCTCCGTGAGAATCGCGCGCACGAGTTCCGTGTGCGTCCAGATGTCGATCCCGACGTAGCCAGGCGTCACGTACAGCGCGGTAAAGCGAAAGACGAGCGCGAAACAGACGACCTGGAACAGCAACAGTCCCGGCTTGAAGTCGCGATCGCTCGTAAAGAGGACCTGGCCGAGCACGAGCGTCCCGACGACGCTCGCGCCCGCGAAGAACAGGTGCGTTCGCGTCCCCTGGAGGACCGTCAGGACGACGAGTCCCGCGAGTCCGGTCAGGACCACGCTCGGGAGCGCCATCGCTACCCCCGAGGGGAGCGTCGGGAGGGTACGTGCGTTCTCCTGCTGGTAGAGAGCGATCAGGTACAGCGCACATCCCGTCCCGAGCACGATCGGCACCGTGTTGAGGTAGATCTGCGACGCGAACAACCGGAGCGGGAACAGCCCAATCGCGATCAGCAGGCCGGCGATCGCGGCGACCGTGTCGAGACGCAACGGTCGCAGTTCCGACAGCGATCTATACTCCATGGCTCACCTCCGTCGGCTGGCTCGATCCGCCGGTTCCGTCGAGCACCCGGCGGTAGACGTCGAGGAGCCGATCGCCCAGCGCGTCGATTCCGAGGCCGTCGATCGACTCGCGCCCGTCGGCTCGACCCCCGTCCGCGACGATGCGCTCGAGCCCGCCGATCAGGGCTCCGTCGTGGTCGCTGACGACGCAGTTCTCCACCCCGTCGATCGTCTCGCGGGCGAAGCCCACGTCGGTCGAAACGATCGGCAGGTTGCACGCTGCGGCCTCCTTGACGACCATCGGCCCGCTCTCGCGTTTCGACGTCACGATGAGGACGTCGCTCGCGTTCATGTAGTCGGGGATCTCCTCGTGATCGACGCCCGAGACGGTCCGCAGGTCGAGGTCGACGTCCGCTCGATCGACGATCCGGCGGGCCCGCGGGAAGTCCTTCACGTCGCGGTCCCGGTCGTACGGGAAGAGCGCGATCGGTCGATCGGTCTCCCAGCCGACGCGCTCGCGGGCCTCGTCGCGCGGCATCGGCCTGAATCGATCGGTGTCGACGCCGAACGGAATCAGCTCGTGGTCGGTGTCGAGTTCCCGCGCCATGGGTCGACTCGGAACGATCGCGGCGTCCGCCCGGCGGGCCCCGAACCGGCTCGCCGATCGGAGCCACGACTGGTCACTCATCAGGTCCGTTCCCCACAGGGTCACCACGACGGGCCGGGTCGGCTGGGCGAGCGCGAACGGCACGACGAGGCCGTAGTTCGCGTGGACCAGGTCGTAGTCGCCGTTCCGGATCGCCGAGAGGATCTTCGGATAGTACGTCGCGTACGCCGCCGGCGATCGGGACGAGTCGCCACCGTGCTGGCCGGGGACGCCGAGCACCGTACAGTCGACGCCGCGATCCTCGAGGACCGACACCTGCTGGTCGAAGAACGGTCGCGGCGTCGTGACCAACTGGATCACCTTCATCGTTCGCTCGCGGTACTGGCGCGCGTCGATCGGTTCGTCGCGGGCGTCCGCGCGAGCGTTTCGAGTTGCCGGACGACGAGTCGCGTCACGTCGACCCGGTCCTCGAGCAGGGCGGCGCGGCGCTGGGTCCACGTGTCGGGCGGTTCGTCCGTGATCGAGATAGCGCGTTCGAGTCCGCGGACGTGACGCATCTCGCCGGTGTACTCGAACAGCAGCCCGTACTCCGACTCGAGTTCGGTCGTGTAGCCCAGCGAGAGCGGGTTCACGTAGACCGCCGGGGTGCCGAGGACCGCGGCCTCCGACGCGGTCGTCGCGCCCTCGCTCAGGACGACGTCGGCGTACGCTAGCAGGTCGTGCATCCGGTCCGGCGCGATCGAGAACTGGTAGGACTCGAGGTCGTCCGGTGGTTCTCCTTCCGCCGAGAGCAGGACCGTGAGACCCTCTTCCTCGAAGCGATCGACGATCTCGTGCGGGTCGTCGAAGCCGGCGTGACCGACGTCGTGAGAGGCGCCCCAGCTGCTGAGTCGGACGACGGCGAACGCCTCGTCGTCGTCGAGTCCGACCGCATCGAGCACCGCCGGATCGGGGTCGAACCGATCGGGATGGAGGTAGGCGAGTTCGTGGTAGCCGGGATAGGTCACCTGTTTCGGCCCGACGTCGTCCCGGTAGCACGAGGGCGTACAGATCACGTCCGCGAACGGGTAGCCGAGTTTCGTGATCAGGGTCGCGTGTTCGGTGTCGTAGAAGACGACGCTCTTCGTTCGGAGCACCGACGCGACGTGGGCGGCCGCGACACCGCCGATCGCCGTGATCACGTCCGGATCGATCCGTTTCGTGCGCCACAACAGTCGCGACTCGTAGGTCGCCTGCACTGCGGCCAGCGAGAGCAGGCCGCCCGACTCGCCCGCCAGCACCTCGTGGTCGATCTCGTAGGCCTCGAGGAGGTCGACCGCTACGTCGTTCTCGCGCGCGAAGACGTGCACCTCGTGGCCGCGCGCTTCCAGTTCCGCGATCGGGTGGCGGAAGAAGTGGACGTGGCCGGGGTGCTGGATCGTTACGACGACGCGCATCGTCTCACAACCTCCGGTAGACGAACCCGGCATCGACGGCGTCGGCCTCCTCGTACGTGCCGGCCACATCGATCAGCGCGGGATTCGGCTCGAGTTCGGACGCGACGGCTCCGAGGTCCAGCGTTTCGAACTCGGCGTGCGGGGTCGCGAGCAGTACCGCGTCGAACCCCTCGAACGAGAGCGTCTCCTGAACCTCGATACTGAACGCGTCCCGGGCCGCGTCGTCGTCGGCGAACGGGTCGAACCCCGCGACGTCGACGTCGTACTTGGAGAGCGCGTCGACGACCTCGTCGACCTTCGAACTTCGAATGTCCCCGACGCCCGGTTTGTACGACAGTCCGAGGACCAGTACGCGACTGTCCCGGAGCGTCTTGTGACACCGGTTGAGTGCCTTGATCGTCATGTCGGCGACGTGGTCGGGCACCGACTCGTTGACGTGTCGACTCTTCCGGACGAGTTCCGGATCGTAGCCGTCCCGTTCCGATCGGTACGCGAGGAAGTACGGGTCCACCGGAATGCAGTGACCGCCGACCAGCCCCGGCCGGTAGTCGTGGAAGTTCCACTTCGTGCCCGCCGCCTCGAGGACCGCCTGCGCGTCGACCCCCATCTCGTCGAACGCCATCGACAGTTCGTTGACGAACGCGATGTTGAGGTCGCGCTGGGCGTTCTCGACCACCTTGCACGCTTCCGCGACCTCGATCGAGGGCGCGCGGTGGACGCCCGCGTCGACGATCGACTCGTACAGCGACGCCACGTCGTCGAGCACCGCCTCGTTTTGTGCGCTGACGACCTTGACGACGTCTTCGAGGCCGTGCTCGGGGTCGCCCGGCGTGGCGCGTTCCGGCGAATAACCGACGAAGAAGTCCTCGCCCGCGACGAGATCGGACGCCTCCTCGAGCGCCGGGACGAGCACCTCGCGCGTCGATCCCGGGTAGACGGTCGACTCGAGGACGACCGTCGTTCCGGGGGCCATCTTCGAGCCGACGGTGGCCCCCGCGCTCTCGACGTAGGCCAGGTCCGGCCGATCGTCGTCGTCGATCGGCGTCGGCACGGTGATGACGACGTAGTCGGCCTCGCCGATCACGCTCGCGTCGGTGGTGTAGGAGATGTCCCCGTCCTGGATCGCCTCGTCGGAGAGGTCGCCGGTCGTGTCGATCCCCGCCTGCAGCCGTCCGACCGTCGTCTCGTCGACGTCGTACCCGAGCACGCGGTACTCCGACTGCGCGAAGCCGACTGCGAGGGGCAGTCCGACGTAGCCGAGTCCGACGACGCAGATCGTCGCCTCGCGCGTGGACGGTTCCTCGACGTGTTCGAGGGCGGTTCCCCCGTCGCTCGTGTCGAGTTCGTACCGGTCGTGCTCTCGATCGTCGTCTCGCGTCTTCTTGTCGCTGAATGTCGTGGTCATGGGTGATGCGTTGTCGCAGGACCGTCACACGACCGAGTGCGACGGTGACTGTGCGGATCTGTGGAGTGGGGTGCCCCAACCGGGGCGTGCCTCAGACTCCCCAAGCCGCTGGGGGCCGTTTACTATACCTCGAATAAACGGTTGCAAGCGTGCCGGGTGAGGAAATCCGGCCGATCGAGACGGGAACTGGCTGGTTTGACGGATCGACGGGAAGACGCCGTGACGGACGTTTATACTGGAGTTAAACGCTCATGTATCGACCCATAATGAAGGTCCCCCGGATCCGATTACCAGTGCGGTCGGCGAGTTCACGATGGTCGTGACTCGACACGCACCGACCGCGACAGAACCGTGATAACCCATGGTGTCCACTACCCAGACCGGAGTCGGAATCTCGATCGCGTCGATCCACAGCAGGGACCCGATTAGCATGGTTTCCGCTCCGAGCTACCACCCCGAAGTAGACGCGATCGTAATCCCGGCGATCGGTTCCAGGATCGGCGTCCACTACGGTGGACCGTTGTCCTGGATGCAACCGCTCCGTGCGGCAGCGATCTGGGAAGTCACCATGGTTGCGGTTCTGTTCCTGCTCGTCAGCGGACTCGTCGGAATCCGTCTCGCGGATATGCTGTCGGAACGTGACGTCCAGATCGCGTCGATTCCGCTGCCCACGCAGGCGACGACCGAATCGGACGAGAGCACCGACTCACGCACCGACGATCACCTGGGCTACGAACGGTACCTCTCGCCCGAAACACCACCGGAACTTCTGAGCGACGAAGGGAAAGTGGTCCGACTGCTCGTCGCGAACCAGGGTCGCATTCGCCAGCACCAGATCGCCGACGAGACTGGCTGGTCGAAGTCGAAGGTCAGCAGGATCTGCTCGCAGATGCACGCCGACGGCACGATCGAGAAGTCGTCGGTCGGGAGGGAGAACGTCATCACCCTCGCCGAGAGCGATCCGGACGACGAGACGCGGTCGGACGAGGTCGAGAATCCGCTTCCATAGTTACGGATTGCTGTAACGATGTACCGGCGCAACCGCCGCCCGGATCGCGGTTGCGCCGGAAATGACTTACAGTAAACCGTAAGCCACCACCGCGCCGGTTGTCACCGCTCCGTTTCGCACCACCCGGAAGCGATTCCGACCCTACCGCGCCGGCAACCGCCACTTTTCCCGTCTCCTCGATCGAACGGCCCCGCTGCTCGCCGTCCGAGTGCCTCCTGGCGCTCGCGTTCCAGTCGTTCCCGGTGATCCGATCGCGAGAGCGCAATCGATAGAGTCGCCACGCCGCCACGACGCGCGCAAATCTCGGTCGCGTTTGACGCCGTTTAACCCTCGAGTAAGGGGATCAGCCGCCTCATCGCGATACCGGCCCGGTGACCCGCGTGCATCGACCGCGGTGATCTCGAGGACGAGGAGTCGAAACGCGCATCCGCCCCACCGATCGTGATAATTGGGGATGAAAACGGACGAATTGCACAGCGCGAAACCGTGTCTGACGGAATGCCGTCTACAGTGACCGTCTTATTCGTCGTATAGTAATGGCCGCTGTCCGGTTTGGGGGAGAGTGGAGGCCCGCCCGTCCAGCAGTGGACGACGGACGCGGGTAGGAATCTACAATGACACGGAACAGTACTGCACTGCGGGCAACGGTCTCGAATCGAGGCGACACGACCGACGCAGCCGTCTCACGCCGATCACCAGGCGGCGTAGCGTGGTCGACGCACGTCTCGCGAACGGAGGTGAACGGCTAATGTGCGGTATCATCGCCCGCATCGGCCAGGGTGAGGCGGCCGAGACGCTGCTGTCAGGACTGGAGAACCTCGAGTACCGCGGCTACGACTCGGCGGGGATCGCCGTCCAGAACGGCTCCGGCGTCAAGGTCCACAAGACCTCGGGCGAAGTCGCGGACCTCAAGTCCTCGCTCGACACCCGGCCCCACGGGAACATGGGGATCGGCCACACCCGCTGGAGTACGCACGGCCCGCCGACGGACGAGAACGCCCACCCGCACACGGACACCGCGGGCGACGTCGCCGTCGTCCACAACGGCGTCATCGACAACTACGACGAACTTCGGGCGGAGCTCAGCGAGAAGGGCCACGAGTTCGAGAGCGACACCGACACGGAGGTCATCCCGCACCTCATCGACGAGTACCTGGAAACCGTCGACGACACCGAGCAGGCGGTCAGACGCGCCGTCGACACGCTCGACGGCAGCTACGCGATCGCCGCGATCGTCGACGGCGAGGAACGGGTCTACGCGGCCCGGAAGGGCTCCCCGCTCGTGCTCGGTCTCGACGAGGCGGAGTGGTACCTCGCCAGCGACGTGCCCGCGTTCCTCGATCACACCGACGAGGTGATCTACCTCGAAGACGGCGACCTCGTCGTCCTCGAGCCCGACTCCTACCGGATCACCGACCTCGAGGGGACCCCGGTCGATCGGCCCGTCGATACCGTCGACTGGGACCCCGAAGACGCGGGGAAAGGCGAGTACGACCACTACATGCTGAAGGAGATCCACGGCCAGCCCACCGCCCTCTCGAACACGATCGAGGGCCGGATCGAGGACGGTGAGGTGGCGCTCGACGCGCTGTCGCGGGGGACGTTCGCCGACGTCGAGGCCGTCCAGTTCGTCGCCTGCGGAACGTCGTACCACGCGGCGATGTACGGCGCACAGCTGTTACGGGCGGCGGACGTCCGGACGGACGTCATCCGCGCGAGCGAGTACGACTCGATGGCCGGGCCGGTCGACGAGGACACGCTCGTCGTCGCGGTCACCCAGAGCGGCGAGACCGCGGACACGCTCGACGCGCTCCGGACGGGTGCCGATCGAGGCGCGCGAACGCTCGCGGTCACGAACGTGGTCGGGTCGACGGCGGCGCGCGAAGCCGACGACGCGGTCTACATCCGGGCCGGCCCAGAGGTCGGCGTCGCCGCGACGAAGACCTACTCCTCGCAGGCGGTCACGCTCGCGTTGCTCACCCAGCGCATCGCCGCCGACGTGCCGGCCGCGACGCCCCGCGCGGATCGCGCCGCGATGCTCGAGAGCCTCGCGGACCTGCCCCAGCAGGTCGAGACCGTCCTCGAGACCACCGACGCCGAGGCGCTCGCAGCGGAGTTCATCGACAGCCAGTCGTACTTCTTCATCGGGAACGGCCTCGGCCACTCGGTGGCACTCGAGGGGGCGCTGAAGTTCAAGGAGATTACCTACGAGCACGCGGAGGGGTTCGCGTCCGGTCAGCTCAAACACGGCCCGCTCGCCCTCGTGACCGAGGCGTCGCCCGTGATCGCCGTCTCGACGGGCAACGACGACGACAAGACCCGCACCAACGCGATCGAGGCCCAGTCCCGCGGTGCGCCGATCGTCGCCGTCGGGCCGGACGACCACCCGCTCGTCGACGTCGCGGACGCACACCTGTCGGTCCCCGAGACCCACCCCGTCTGGGCGGGCCTGCTCGCGAACGTCCAGTTGCAGTTGCTCTCCTACCACGCCGCGAAACTGCTCGATCGGCCGATCGACAAACCGCGCAACCTCGCGAAGAGCGTGACGGTCGAATGACCCGCCCGGTCCCGAGATAACGCCTTTTCCTGCACCGTTCGAACTGCAGACGGCAAGCGGTCGCTATCCGCGTTCATCGCCCGATAGCTCCCGCTACAGTTCGTACGACAGGGTTCATTACAGCGCCAGCCAGCGATCCGTGAGGCCTGGATTCCGATCGGTAGTGCAGAAGTCCCGGTCGGCGCTCTCGATCGGTGTCCCCACCGCACGACGACGTTCGTGCGATCGATTTCCGCCTCACCTCAGTCGATTCGGTCGGTAGTCGTTACTGCCGTTTGCTCGTCCTGTTCTCCAGGTCGTATCGATGTACCGGTGCAAACGCGGCCGCCTTGCGGTTGCACCGGAACTGACGAACAGCAGTCCGTATCGAGAACGATCGACCGTCCACCGAGCAGGAGTCGCTCGCTGATCCGTCCGTGACGATCGATTCGAGACTGGACGGTCCGTGGGCCACGACGAGTCCGCTCGCGCAGACCGATCGACCTCGAGCCGGACGCGTCGTCGCTCGGTGGGCTACCGCCAGCAGGAACGAGCGGCGACTCGTCAGCCGACCGATCGTGAACCGCGTCCCGGACCCGATCACTGGTCCCGGGCCAGATTTCGCCCGCGATCGGTCGCCACAGACGTCGACGGCGGTGGCCCAGCTCACGATCCCCGATCCACTGTCTGCTCACGGCGCGGTCGATCGGATTGTCCCGGAGAGTCGCTCAGCTTGCACCGGCAGACTGGAAACGAGACTGTCTTCGATTCCGGCGCCACGTGGACCACCGTCGATGCCAGACTCGCGGACCATCGCCGACCCGGGACCTGGACACTTTGCTCCGATCCCGGCGCCACGCGGCCCGCCGCCTGGTGCTGGACCGACGGTCATCGACTCTCCCGGACCGATTTAGACGTCTACCGGGTACACCGAACCGGGCCCAAGGTATGCGACCGCATGTTCGGGCGCTGTCGTCGCTACTGAAAATCAGCGGACACCCGATCGCACAGCCGTCGTGCGATCGATGGCTCGTCACCGTCCTCGTAGGAGGTCGAGAAAATCGTCAGTGCGGGAGGGTGGGTAGTGTCTCTGCCCCCGGAGCCTAATACTGGGGCGAGATATCGGGACGCGTCGAGCCGCGTTCAGCTTTCCTCGAGGGTCAGCGTGATCGTCTCGTCGTCGCCGTCGATCGTGACGTCGGTCGACGACTCGTCGTAGCCGTCTGCGCTCGCGATCACCGTGTAGTCGCCGTCCTCGAGTTCGAACTCGGCTTCGCCGTCGTCGTCGACGTCTCGCTTCTCGCTCGAGCCGAAGAGGCTGTCCTGCTTGACTTCGACGGTGGCGTTGTCGATCGCGTTCCCGTCCTCGTCTTCGACGATCGTCGTCAGCGTGTGCGGCGAGTCATCGCCGCTGTCACCGTCGTCGGACGATTCGAGCGTCAGCGTGACCGTCTCGTCCTCGCCGTCGATCTCGACCTGTTCGCTCGTTTCGTTGTACCCGTCGGCGGTCGCCGTCACCGTGTACTGGCCGTCCTCGAGTTCGAACTCGGCCTCTCCGTCGTCGTCGACGTCTCGCTCCTCGGCCGTGCCGAACGTGGTGTCTTCCTGGACTTCGACGCTTGCGTCGTCGATCGCATTGCCGTCATCGTCTTCGACGATCACCGTCAGCGTGTGCGGTCCGTCGTCACCAGTCTCGTTGCCGTCAGTCTCGTTGCCGTCAGTCTCGTTGCCGTCGTCTTCGCTTCCGTCGTCTCCGCTTCCGTCGTCCACAGACCCGTCATCCTGGTCGTCGCTGTCGGTTCCACCGGTGTCGTCGCCGCCGTCGGTGTCGGATTCGTTGGCTCCGTCGTCGGCCGTCGTGTCGTCGTCGGCCCCGTCGACGTCGTCCGGGGCCGGGTCCGAATCGTCCCACTCGTCGCTCACCGACCCGAACGCGCCGCCGACGGACGCACCACTCGCGGCGAGCGTCAGTCCGGCCAGCAGGAGGACGACTCCGCTGACGGTGAGCAACACCTGGACGCTGGTCTGAATCGATCGCGACTTCGCACGGTTGTGTCGGACGTTACGGCGCATTGTCAGTATACAGTGTTCGGTGAGTCACGCACTCGTCGACCTGTCCGTTCTCCCCGACCCCGAGCGGTCGATCGGGGGCCCAGCGACGCACCGGGCGGGAAATCGTTCGGTCGGTCTCACGACGCCGGCTAGGGGAGGGCGATCCGGCGGACGAGTCGAGGTGTGCTGTGGACCGCGTCGCCCACGACGCACTGGTTGGAGCGGCTTCATTACCCGGCAGTTTCGCTCCTCGGTAGTTCACTATACTCTCGATAAACCGTTTCACGCGGCGAAACAGTCCCGGATACCCCAATCCAGCCGGGACCTCCCGCCGGGACCGTCGGATTTCGCGAGGATGACCTGCACGACGGATTCGATCGGCTGGCGGAAGCAGGGCTGCGTCGGGAGTTGGCCGCACGTGCCACCGGGAGCGGAAACGATCGCCGGCGCTGGCGGCGAGACAGGTTGGGCCGTGACGATTACTGGTCGATCCCGGGCCGCTGGAAGGTCGATTCGGCCGCGTCGTCCTCGGCAACCGCCGCCTCGAGTTCGGGCGCGTCGAGGACTCCGGTTCGGGTGTACTCTTCGTCCCGCCAGAAGTAGTACGTCTCGGCACACCCCGCGACCAGTTCGGTGAGCGGCGTCTCCTCGTCGTGGACGACGGACACGAGGTCACCGGTCACGGCGATCAGGACGGCGTCGTCGGGCTTCCGGAACGCCTCTCGAAGGTCGGCGCAAGTGCAGTCCGCAGGAACTTCCACAGAGACCCCGTCCACGGTCGCCCATCGTGTTTCCATATCCGTTCGGTCGGGCGCGACACCCTACTGGATTCGGCCCGCAGGTACAGGCCAGTCTTCATGCGTCGATCCACGGTGGGGACACAGGACGGCAACTGAGTGGAGAATCCGCGTGGCGGGGCGGTTAGTCGGCCGATCGCTCGTGACCGTATTCCGCTCCTTGTGGCTCCCCACGAGAAGGGGTTGCCAGCCGACGTGCCTGTGTGACCAGTTGGGCGAAAAACCGCAGGAGGTTTGACGGTCCGGCCCCGGGGCCGGGGGCACGATAGCCGACGATCAGCGACCACATCATCGGAATCGATTACTTGATATCGAGTAAAAGACCCTCGATATCGGAGCCAAGGAATCGGCCGCGGGTCGCCCCTCCACGACGAGTCGATCGGCCGGGACCGTCGGCCCGCGCTCGGAGGGACGCCACTCAAATGGCTTCGACACCTACGAGACGGTATGACAGATCAACGGTCCGACGACGAGCGATCGGCGCGGGACGACGACTGGCGGGACCGACTGGACGACGACCAGTACCGCGTCCTGCGCGAGTGTGGCACCGAACCCCGCGGCTCCTCGGAGTTGCTGGACGTCGACGGGGACGGCGTCTTCCGCTGTGCCGGCTGCGGCCAGGAACTGTTCACGACGGACGAGAAGTTCGGCTCCGGAACCGGGTGGCCGAGTTTCTGGGATCCGGCCGACGACGACGCCGTCGAGACGAAGGTTGATCGGAGCCACGGCATGATCCGTACCGAGGTCGTCTGCAGCGACTGCGACGGCCACCTCGGGCACGTCTTCGACGACGGTCCGGAGCCGACCGGCAAACGGTACTGCATCAACGGCGTCGCGCTCGAGTTCGAGACCGACGAGTGATACGGATCGCTGTGCCGACGTCCCGGTGCACCCGTCAGCCCGGACCCGCGTGATCCGGCGGGCCGCGATCGGCGTCCGACGGTGGTCCGGCGTGGTCGGGCGGCCCCGGTTCGTCGGCGCGCCCCGGCGGGCCATCGCTACTGTCGCCATCGTCCTGTGACCGGTCCGGATCGGGTTCGTCCCCGTTGCGGTCCGACACGGCATCCGGGTCGGAGACGTCCTCGGACGACGCCTCGTCGGTTCCCGCCTGCTCTGCATCCGCCGTCTCGTTCCCGTCGCTCGTCCCGGTGTCGTTCCGATCGACGACGATCGGCGTCTCGTCTCCCTCGCTCGCGTCCGACGGCGTCGACCGGTCCGGGATCACCCCGGGCACGAACGCGACGACGAGCAGACAGCCCGTTCCCAGCACGACCGCGACCGTGAGGAGTACGACGCGATCGGACGGCTCCTGATCGTCGCCGGACATGTGAACCGGGTCAGACTTCGATCGCGACCGGCTTTGTTAAGCGTCGCCCACAGCGCCGATCGAGCACGTCCGGTCGCCGACCGGGTCGAGATCGATCGACGACCGCCCTCGCGATCGGAACCGGTCGATCGGCCGAACAATCATATAGCCGGCACGCCGAGTAAGCGCCAACGGCTTTCCCGAGAATGACCAGTCATTACGACCACGCGCAAGTGCAGGAGTTCTGGCAGTACGTCTGGGAGCGCGACGACGTCTACGAACTGGACGACGACGCGGTGGATCCGACCTACGTCCTCGGAATGTTTCCCTACACCTCCGGGGAACTCCACATGGGCCACATCCGGAACTACGCGATCACGGACGCCTACGCCCGCTACCGACGGATGCAGGGCGACGACGTCCTCCACCCGATGGGCTGGGACGCGTTCGGCCTCCCGGCGGAGAACGCCGCCTACGAGCGGGCGAGCGATCCGGAATCCTGGACGCAGGCGTGTATCCGCCGGATGCGCGAGGAACTCGAGACGATGGGCTTTGGCTACGACTGGTCCCGGGAGATCACGACCTGCGAGCCAGACTACTACCGCTGGAACCAGTGGCTGTTCAAGCGCCTCTACGAGGAGGGACTCGTCGAGTACGAGGCCGCGACGGTCAACTGGTGTCCGGACTGCGAGACCGTGCTGGCCGACGCACAGGTCGAGGAACGCGAGGCCGAACGGAGTGACGTCTCGGAACGAGCGAGCGGCGAGGCCGCAAGCCGCGAGGCCGAACGCAATGAGGCCTCGGATGGTGAGAGCGGTGACGCCGCGAACCGCGGCGAGGCCGATCGGGTCTGCTGGCGCTGTGAGACTCCCGTCGGCCGGCGGGAACTCGACCAGTGGTTCTTCACGATCACCGACTACGCCGAGGAACTGTACGAGGGACTCGACGACCTCGAGGAATGGCCCGACGGCGTCCGCGAGATCCAGCGCAACTGGATCGGTCGGCAGGAGGGCGCACGGATCTCGTTCGGCGTCGAACGGACGGGCGACGACCCCGAAGACGGGACTGACGTGGTCGACGTGTTCAGCACCCGTCCCGAGACGGTCTTCGGCGCGACCTACGTCGCCGTCTCGCCGGGCCACGACCTCGCGCGGGAACTGGCAGCTGCCGACGACGCGGTCGCGGACTACGTGGAGACGGTCCGCGAGCGGGGGCCGGACGAGGTTGGCTTCGTCGGCGTCGAAACGGACGCGCGGGCGGTGAATCCGCTCACCGGCGCGGAACTGCCGGTGTACGTCGCGGGCTACGTCCTCGACGACGTCGGGACCGGCGCCGTGATGGGCGTCCCCGCGCACAACGATCGCGACCACGCGTTCGCTCGCGAACAGGACCTGCCGATCGAGTCGGTCCTCGTGCCCGAGAAGGCGGACGATGCCCCGAACTCGGATCTGGAACCCGAGTCGGCGGCGTACACGGGCGAGGGGCGGCTCTCGGTCCCGGGGCACCCGACGTACGACGGACTCGAGAGCGCCACCGCCCGGGACCGACTGCTCGACGGATACGACGCGATCGAGGAAGACGTCACCTACCGGCTGCGGGACTGGCTGATCTCCCGCCAGCGCTACTGGGGGACGCCGATCCCGGTCGTCCACTGCGACGACTGCGGGCACGTGCTCGTGCCGGACGAGGATCTCCCCGTGGAACTGCCGGAGTTCGTCCGGACGACGGGGAACCCGCTCGAGGAACACGACTCCTTCCGCGAGACGACCTGCCCGGAGTGTGGCGAGCCAGCCCGGCGGGAGACGGACACGATGGACACCTTCGTCGACTCCTCGTGGTACTTCCTGCGATTCCTCTCGCCGGACCTCGACGACGCGCCGTTCGACGTCGATCGGGCCGCCGAGTGGCTCCCGGTCGACGTCTACGTCGGCGGCGACGAACACGCCGTGCTCCACCTGCTGTACATTCGCTTCTTCACCCGGGCGCTGGCCGACATCGGCCTGCTCGATCGGCGCGAACCCGTCGAGAAACTCGTCAGCCAGGGGACGGTGCTGTACGACGGCGAGAAGATGTCCAGTTCGAAAGGCAACGTCGTCACGCCACAGGAGTACGGCGCGGAGACGACGCGGCTGTTCCTCCTCTCGGCGGCACATCCGGAACAGGACTTCGAGTGGACCGCGAACGACGTGCGTGGGGCCTACGACCTCCAGCAGACCGTCCATCGGATGGTGACCGAATTCGTCACGGAGGACGAGACCCGCGTCGAACGGCGCGACCACGACGACTACCTCGCCGCCGAGATCGATCGGACGATCGCCGCGGTGACCGACGAGTACGAGCGGTTCCGGTTCCACCGCGCGGCGACGGAGATCCAGGAACTCGCGCGCCTGCTCCGGCGCTACCGCGAGTTCGATCGGCCCCACGAGGCGACCTATCGGCGGGGCCTGCTGACGCTGTCGGCGCTGCTGGCCCCGATGGCACCACACCTCGGCGAGGAACTCTGGAACAAACTCCGCGGTGACGGACTCGTCGTCGAAGCGGACTGGCCCGATCCCGACCGGGACGTCACCGCCTACGAGCGCGAGCGGCGACTCGTCGAGACGACCGTCGACGACGTCCGCGACATCGTCGACGTGGCGGCGATCGACGATCCCGAACGGATCGAACTGGTCGTCGCGCCGGACTGGAAGTACCGGGTCGCGGCGCTCCGAGCCGCGGACGATTCCGACGAGGGAGCGGCGCTCGTCGATCGAGCCGTCGACGACGAGGCGGTTCCCGTGGATCGGGAGACCGTCGCGTCGTTCCTCGCAGACCTGGACCCGGAGGCCGGCCAGCAACTCCCTCGCGATCGGGAGCGGGCCCTCCTGGAACAGGCAACGTGGCTCGTAACTGACGAGTTCGACGCGGACGTCGTCGTCCGGACGGCCGCGCCAAGATCGTCGTTTGCCGCGAAAGCCCGTCCCGGAAAGCCGGCCATACACATCTCCTGAGGTTCGTGTCGCCAATCTAGTACTACCGGCGAATTCCGGCAAATTCTGTTACCGTCGATTACTACAAAAACGTCCGGCTGTGGCCCGATAACGAAACCTTCGATACCGAAGGTACCGAGAGTACGGGTCTATCAGTATCTCGATCCGAAAGGAATACATTTATTCGATCGGCCTGGGAAGGAGCGAGTAGCATGGAGGGGGGCGGTGACGGCGTCGATACGACGGTTCAGCGATCGCCGAGCCAGGCGGTCGTCGAGGCAGTTGCGACTGTCGAGGGAGTTTCACCGGCGGAACTCGGGCCACCGGAGTACGAGGCGCTCAACGAGGTCGTCGACCCCGACGCACTCGACGCGATCTTTGCCGATCGGCCCAGGAACGCGTCCCGCCCCGGCGGTTCCGTCTCGTTCACGTACTGCGGCTACGGGATCACCGTCGACGAGTGCGGGTCAGTGACGGTCGACGGATCGGTCGTCGACTGAGACGGAGTGCTGTCCCGGCACGATGGCGACCCGTCTGCGGGTGCACCGGAACTGGCGCACAGCAGTCACTCGACCGCGACGGCTCGATCGCCTCCCGTTCGACCGGCGAGCCGTCCGGAAGGGCAAGACAGATACGGACGCTTTCCTAACCCCCGACAATGGCAACCGCGGACGCGAGACGACGCCTTCGAGAGCGCCCGATCGGCGTAACGCTCCTGTTGACGATCGTCGGCTACGGACTCGTCGTCGGGACGTTCGTTCTCGACGTCCCGTTCTACCCGGATCTCACGAACGAGCAGGTGCACGTCCTCTCGCACGCGATCGCGATAATCAACGCGTCGGCGACGATACTGCTGGTGGCCGGCTGGCGCTGGATCCGTGCGGGCGAAGTCGAGAAACACCGCTTCGCGATGACCGGCGCGTTCGGGCTAATCTTGCTGTTCCTGGTCGTCTACCTGATCCGGGTCGGGGGCGGCGGCGAGAAGTACTTCGTGGGCCCCGATCCCGTCTACTACGCCTACCTGCTCATGCTGGCGATCCACATCGTCCTCTCGATCGTGGCCGTGCCGGTGGTCCTCTACGCGCTGATCCTCGGGCTGACCCACACCCCGGCAGAACTGCGGGACACCGCCCACGCGAGGGTCGGACGGATCGCCGCCGGCTCGTGGATCCTGAGTCTCGTCCTCGGGGTCGTCACTTACGTGTTACTCAACCACGCCTTCGACTACACGTTCACGCCGACGTTCCTGCTCCCGCTATAGGGCCCACTCACGTCGGGGCGTGTTCGCCGCGATCGCGCCGGGAATCACTCGCGAAGCTGTTCGAGGAGCTGTTCTCCCCACCGCGACTCCCGCTCGGGGTGGTCGCTCCAGACCCACTTGCAGTAGCGTAAGTGCTCTATACAGTCGCCGTGAGAGAGCCGGGACTTGCAGCCGGGGCAGACGGGCATGAAGAGCCGTACGCTAGCCGAGTGAGAGTAGTTTCCGGTGAGGCTCACCCCGGACGGGTCGGCAACGAAGACCGTTCCGGTGACGCGAGCCTCACGACACGCGATCGGTTGGCAAGCGCTTTTCAGCCCGGACGTGGCCTCAGCGTGTATGCAGTTCGGTGCAGCGGCGATCGGTATCGGTGGCCTCGGCCAGCTCGAACTCGAGATCCTGGCCGGAATCGACGGCGTGGACGTGGTCGCCGGGGTCGACGTCTCGGCCGACGCGCGATCGGTGTTCGAGAGCGAGTTCGACGCGCCCGCCTACGCCGAGACCGGGGAGATGCTCGCGGCCCACGGCGACGAGATCGACATCGCCCTGATCGTCACGCCCCATACGCTCCACTACGATCAGGCGCGAGCCTGTCTCGCGGCCGACATTCACGTCTATCTGGAAAAGCCGATGGTGACCGACGTCGCCGACGCCATCGACCTGGTCGAGCGAGCCGATCGGAACGATCTCGTGATCCAGATCGGCTACCAGCGCCACTTCCACCCGGGGTTTACCGAGATCAAACGGATCGTCGACAGCGGCCGGATCGGGGAGATCCACGCCGTGAACGCCGCCATCGGCCAGAACTGGATCGACCTCCACGAGGGGACCTGGCGGGTCGACACGTCGCTCTCCGGCGGCGGACAGCTTTACGACACCGGCTCGCACCTGCTCGATGCGCTCCTGTGGCTCACCGACGCAGAGCCGACGCACGTCTCGGCGACGATCGAGTACGCGAGCCCCGGCGTGGACGTCAACAGTTCGCTCTCCGTGGAACTCGACCGGGACGGCCGGCGGGTGCTGGGCGGCGTGACGATCAGCGGCAAGGGGGTCGAACTCGCGCCGTTCGAGGGGTACACGATCTGGGGGACGAACGGCCGCGTCACCTTCGACGGCGAACGGATCCGACTCGCGGAGCGCGACGCGGCAGTCTACGAGAGCGTCATCGAAGCCCAGACCGACTTCGCGACGCTCACGACGGCCAAACTCCAGAACTTCCTCGACTCGATCGAGGGCACCGCCGAACCGGAGGTTCCGGCGACCGTGGGCCTGTCCGTCACCGCGCTGACGGAGGCCGCCTACGAGGCGGCCGACACCGGTCGACGCGTGGCCGTCCAGGAACTGATCGACGACGCGACCTGACGGCCCGCGCTTATGCCCCTCGAGGCCGATAGCTTCCGTATGAACGTCCGCGGCCCCCTCTCGACCGACGAGATCCGATCGTTTTTCGCGGAAGCGACGATTCCGGTCCGCCTGGCCTGTCAGACGCCGTCGGGCACCCTCTGGATGGTCTCGCTGTGGTACCGCTGCCGACCGGCCGGCGACGACGCCGACGAGTGGGTCCTCCAGTGTGCGACCGGGGCCGACGCGGACGTCGTCGCGTTTCTTCGCGAGCGCGAGGGCGTCGCGTTCGAGATATCGACGAACCACGCGCCGTACAGGGGCGTCCGCGGTCGTGGCACGGCCGCGATCGAGCCCGATCCGGAGAAGGAGACGCTTCGAGACCTCCTCGAGCGTTACCTCGACGGCACGGACTCGCCGCTGGCGCGGTCACTCCTCCGCGAGGACCGCGACGAGGTGACGATCACGATCGACCCGGCCGTGGTCTCGACCTGGGATTACACCGCTCGGATGGGGACGGACGAGTAGACCGGAGATCGAAACGGGATCTTCCTTACGTCGGGACGGGGTGCTGGGCCGAGTCGATCCAGAACCGCTCGATCGCGCGGGCGATCGAACTGAACTCGTCGGGACTGTTCGGCTTGGTGAGGTACGCGTTCGCGGCCCGTTCGTAGCTCCTGGCGATGTCCGCCTCGTCGGTCGAACTCGACAGAACGAGCACCGGCGGTGGCGGCCCCTCGATGTCGCGTTCGAGCACTTCGAGAATCGTAAAGCCGTCCACCCGCGGGAGGTTCAGGTCCAGAAGGATCATGTCGGGACAGGATCGCGAGGCGTCTCGCTGGCACCTGTGGAGGAACTCCAGGGCCTCGTCGCCGTCCGTGGCGGTGCGAAACCGTATCTCGCTGTCGGTCGACTTGAACGCCTCCCGCGTGAGGCGAACGTCGCCCGGGTTGTCCTCGACGAGGAGGATGTCGATCGGTTCGGTTGGGGAGTGGGCGGTCATGGTGCTCACGAAGTGGTTGGGGAGTCGGACGCCTAAGAGCACTCCCTAATCACGTGGTGTCGACCGATCGGTCCGGTCGCCGTGGTGGCGTCGTCCCGATCGCCGCGTCCAGCGGGACCTGTGAGCCGGTTGCAATTCTGTGGTTTTCAATGGGTGCCTTTACGGCCACGGACGAATTAGCGTAGCCGAGATGACCCCGTCCTCCGACGCCGAATCGGACGGCCGCGACCCCGTTCGCCAGCAACGGATCCTGGCCGACCTCGGCGACCGAGCGCTCGCGGACGGCGATCTCGATCGCCTCTTTCGGGACGCGACGGAGACCGTGCGGGCGACCCTGGGGACGGACACGTGCAAACTCCTCGAGTTGTTGCCCGGGGACGATCAGTTCCTGCTTCGTGCGGGCTGCGGGTGGGCAGATGGGGCCGTCGGGTCGGAGACGGTACCGGCGACCCGCGACTCGCAGGCCGGCTACACGCTGGAGGCGACGGACACGGTCGTCGTCGACGACCTCGGTACCGAGGAGCGATTCGACGCGCCGGACCTGCTTCTCGAACACGAGATCGTCAGCGGCGTCAGTTGCGTCGTCGGTCCGGCCGACGACCCGTGGGGCGTCCTCGGAACCCACGCGACCGCGCCGCAGGAATTCGACGAGGGAGACGCGGCGTTCGTCCGAAACGTGGCGAACGTCCTCGCGTCGGCGATCCGGCGCGACCGCGAGACGCGCCGCCACGACGAGGAGACGGTCCTCGCGGATACGATCGTCGAGACGAGTCCGATCGGGATCACGATCGTCGACGTCGACGGCGAACTGCGATTCGCCAACGACCGTGCAGAGGAAATCTTCGGCCGGAGGCAAGCGCAAATCGGCAACCTCCGGTACGACGACCCGGAGTGGGACGAGGTGGGTCCGGACGGCGAGCCGCTGACGGCGGACGAGTTACCCTTCCGGCGGATCGTTGAGTCCGGAGAACCGGTGTTCGACCAGGTGACCGGTGTACTACGGCCCGACGGCGAACGGGTCTGGGTGTCCATCAACGGGGCCCCGGTTCGAGACTGCGACGGGGAGGTGGACGCCGTCGTCTTCGCGATCGAGGACGTCACGGACCGGTTCGACCGGGAACGGGACCTCGAGCGCTACGAGACCATCGTCGAGACGGCCCACGACGGCATCTACGTGCTCGACGAGGAACGCCGCTTCGAACTGGTCAACGACTCGTTCGCGACGCTGACTGGGTTCAGCCGCGACGAACTGCGCGAGGCTCACGCATCCACCGTGTTCGGCGAGGAGTTCGCGTCCATCGAGGCCGACCAGATCGAGGCGACCGACTCGCGGAAGACCCCGACGTTCGAGGAAACGATCGTCGTGGGACCGGACGGGACCGACACGCGGACGATCGAGAACCGGTTTGCGATCCAGTCCACGGAGGACGGAACCAGACGGATCGGGGTGGTCCGCGACGTCACCGAGCGCAAGGAGGTCGCGGCGAAGCTTCGCGAGAGCGAAGAGCGGTTCCGAACGCTCAGCGAGCACTTAGAGGAGGTCGTCTGGATGACCACCGCCGATCCGGAATCGCTGACCTACATCAACCCGGCCTACGAGGAGGTCTGGGGACTCGATCGCGACTCGCTGTACGAGGACGCGCTCTCGTTTCTCGAGGTCGTCCATCCCGACGACCGCGAACGGGTCCGGGAGGCGTACACCGGCCTTCCCGAGGCGGAGTACGACGAGGTGTTCCGGATCGAGAGACCGGACGGCGAGAAGCGGTGGATACGCGGCCAGGCGACACCCGTCCGCGACGAGGGCGGTACCGTCGATCGGATCGTCGGCATCGACACCGACGTCACCCGGCGCAAAGAGCGCGAGCGGGCCCTCGAGGAGAGCGAACAGCGCTACCGGACGGTTCTCGAACACTTCCCCAACGGAACGATCGCCCTGTTCGACGAGGACCTCCGGTACAGTCTCGTCGGCGGGCGGGCGCTCGAGGAGATCGACCTGTCCCCCGACGAGGTCGGCGGCGCGACGATCGAGGAGTTCTACCCCGACGAGATCGTCCCGAAACTCGAGTCGGCGTGTCGTGGCGCACTCGAAGGAGACCCGACCCAGATCGACGTCGCGTTCCGCGGCCGGGACTGGAGCGTCCACGCGGTCCCCGTGAGAGACACCGGCGGCGACGTGTTCGCCGGGATGCTCATGGCCCAGGACGTCACCGAGCGCAAGGAGTACGAGCGACGACTCGAGGAGTCGAACGAGCGACTCGAGCAGTTCGCCTCCGTGGCCTCCCACGACTTACAAGAGCCCCTGCGGATGGTCTCGAGCTACCTCGGACTCGTCCAGGATCGGTACGGCGACGAGTTGGACGAGGAGGGTCGGGAGTTCGTCGAGTTCGCCGTCGACGGTGCCGACCGCATGCGCGAGATGATCGACGGCCTGCTCGAGTTCTCCCGGGTCGAAACGCGGGGCGACCCGCTCGAACCGATCGAACTGGACGATAGCTTCGCCGACGCCCGCCGCGACCTGCAACTCCAGATCGAGGAGCACGACGCCGAGATCACGGCCGAACCGCTCCCGCGCGTCGTGGGCGACGGCAACCAGTTGCGCCAGGTCTTCCAGAACCTGCTCTCGAACGCGATCGAATACTCGGGCGACGAACCGCCGCGGATCGACGTCTCGGCCCACCGCGAGGGCAGCGAGTGGGTAATCTCGATCGAGGACCAGGGGATCGGGATCGATCCCGCGGACACCGATCGTATCTTCGGCATCTTCGAGCGTCTGCACGCCGCCGACGAGGGGTCCGGGAGCGGCATCGGACTCGCGCTCTGTAAGCGCATCGTCGAGCGCCACGGCGGCGAGATCTGGGTCGAGTCCGAACCCGGCGAGGGGGCGACGTTCTCGTTCACGCTTCCGGCAGCCGACGGCGCGGACCGACCCTGAACCGGGAGCGCAAGCACACCGGTGTCCGAGTCCTGAGACGCGATCGACCCGAGACCGTCGACGCCCCGTTATTATCGTCGTCGCGATCCATACTCGTGCGATGAAGGTCCGTGGCTCCCTCTCGGAGGAGGACGTACAGTCGTTTCTCGCGGAGACGTCGATCTCGATCCGGCTGGCCTGTCAGACACCCACCGGCAACCTCTGCATGGTCTCGCTGTGGTACCGCTACCGGGCAGACAGCGAGGACGACCCCGATGGCTGGACGCTGCAGTGTGCGACCGGAGTCGACGCCGACGTCGTCACGTACCTGTGCGAGGATCCGACGGTGGCGTTCGAAATCTCGACGAACGAACCGCCGTACGCGGGTGTCCGCGGCAAGGGGTCGGTCGCCATCGATCCCGATCTCGGGAAGGAAACGCTCCGGGACCTCCTCGAGCGATATCTCGGCGGAAACGACTCCGAACTGGCGCGGACCCTGCTCCGCGAGGGGCGCGACGAGGTGACGATCACGATCGATCCAGCCGTGGTGTACGGCTGGGATTACACCGATCGGATGAGCGATCGGTAGCGTTCGTGGACGTCGTTACTATCCGCCGTCGGACTGTCCTGGTGCGAACGGATTATGATCGTCCTCGGGACGATCACCTCGGCCGCGCGTGATCGTTCGGACCGGGGCCCCCGCCGCCGGCGACGGCACCCTCGAAGGACGGTGCCCGCTTCGCGCCGCGATCATCGTGCAGGAACACGATTCCGCCGTCGATGTCGCTGGCGATCGTGAACCCGCGACCGTGGACGGCCGTCCAGAACGACGTATCCTCGGTTCGGTAGCTCGCGAGTTCCTCCGGATTCACCGGGTCGGTGAAATCGAACACCCTAACGCCGCCATCGTACCAGCTGGTGTAGAGGCGGTTCGCGGTCACATCGAAGTTGTGCGACGTGCGGAACACGTCTACGCTCGGCGGATCGATCCGAGTGACCATCTCGGGATCGTCAAAGTCAGTGACGTCGAAGACCTTGATGCCGCCGTAGTCGTCGTTATCGGGGTCATCCATCAGTCCGCCGGGGAACGTCTCCGCGCCCTGCAGTACGTAATTACCGTCGGGAGTCGGCTGGACGTAGTGGGAGTTGCCCGGCGGGAGGAGCGCCCGTTCCGCCCACTCCGCGGACGGATACTCGACGTCTTCGTCGGCGTCCGGCGCTTCGCCGAACGCGCTGACTTCCACCGGATCGGTCGGATCGCTCACGTCGAGAATCCGGGTACCGGCATCCCAGTACGCGAGGTACGCGAGGTCGTCCTGCACGTACACGTCGTGCAGGAAGTTAGTCGGCTGGTCGAGTTCCGGGCGTTCATCCTCGACGCGCCACTCGGAGAGCAGCGTCGGGTCCGTCGGATCGCTGACGTTGACGATCTTCAGCGCGCTGTCGTCGAACGGGGCCTCCCGGCAGATGTACGCCACGTCACCGTCGAGGAAGTGGTTGTGGACGCCCTCCGGGAGTTCCGTCCACGTGCTCAGGAACTCGGGATCGGTCGGTTCGCTGACGTCGTAGAAGTGCGTCCCGATTTCGTCTTCCGGCAGATCGCTCCCCCCGTCACCGCCGTTCCCGTGATCGTGTTCTTCGGCGCCCTGGCTGCTGATCGCGAGCAGGTCGCCGTCAACCTTGACGTCCCAGACGCCGACGCCTGGAACCTCTGTGTCGACGAGTAGTTCGGGCTGGCCCGGATTGCTCCAGTCGACGATGGCGAGGCTGTTCTCGGCCGCCACGAACGCGAGGTTCTTCTGCGTGACGACCTCAGTCGCGCCTGCTACGGTCTGTTCGCCGAACACCCGTAGCCGATCGTCTCTTGCCTCCGGTGGAGCGGCGCTTGCCACTCCGAGGCTCCCGATCGCGCCGGCAGCGGCGAGCGATCCGAGAACGGTTCGTCGTGACGGTGTTGGCTCTCGTACCATCGTCGGTCACCTCTCAGTAGCCCTCGAATTCGAAGACGTAGAACCCGGTAGTGGCGTCGGACACGTAGACGCGCCCGCTGTCTCCCGCGAGTGAGCTTTCCGCACCCCACGTGAACGGAACGCTGTCAACTAAGTCCAGACGCGCCGGATCTTCCCGCCGAACCTCACCGACACCCTCGGTCGGCATGTACTGGTCGATGCGCACGGGGTCTTCGGGATCCGAAAGGTCGAACACCTGGACGCCGGCTTTGTAGTCGCCGCTGAACAGGACGTCCTCCTGGTCGCCGACGCCCCAGTCCGAGAAGTGCCCCGTCCACCAGAACACCGTTTCGGAGGTCTGGTTGGCGTGCTGCGGGAACTGGAACGACGACAACAGTTCGGTCTCGCCGGTGTTGAGGTCATACTCGATTACGTGCTTGTAGCCGGGTTCGCCCGTTCCGATCTCTTCGCCGAGCAAGACGAGGTCCTTCGAGGGGTGCGGGACCGCGTGATGGGCGTGCCCGAGATGCATTTCGGTCTCGTCCTGGTGTTCCTCGTAGTCGAACGTAGCGGCCAGTTGTGGGTTCGCGGGATCGCTCAGGTCGAGGATCTCCAGACCAGTATCTCGACTTGCGAGGTACGCATAGTCGCCCTGGACGTGCGCGGCGTGCGCCCCGTCCTCGCCGGCCGGGTAGTCCGAGACCTCGATGGGATCCTCGGGATTGGAGATGTCGTAGACCACGATACCGCGCCCGTGGCCCGCCGTGATGAGGTAATCGTCTCCGAAGGTCTGGACGTTGTGGACGCCGCTGGACGCCCCGTCGACGGTGAAGGGGCCGATGAGTTCTGGATCCTCTCTGTCGCTCGCATCGACGATCGCCCAACCGGCGTCCTCGCTGCCCTCGTTGGCGGTGACCACCCACGGTTTCGTGGGGTGGATGTCCGAGTTTCGGATGTCAGTGGAGTGGCCGTCGGGATCCGTGCCGATCGTCGACACCATCTCCGGGTCGGTTGGATCCGAGATGTCTATGATCCGTAATTCGTTGTTGCCGAGGTAGAACGATCCCGCCGCCGCGAGGTCGAGGTCTTCGTTGACGGCGCCGTGGGTATTCGCCCCGTCGCGCGCCCCGAGCGTGGTGTGGCCGACCAGTTCTAGCCGCCCACTACGGCCGCCGTCTCCCGCAGTTGCACTCGCCGCGGAACTCGCCGCACCGAGACCGATCGCGGTCGCACCGAACGCCTTCAGTACTGTTCGCCGGTTCGTACGGTCACGTTGTCGAGACATTTCGGATGCGACGTATTTCACCGTGTGATAAGTATACGACCCGCGCGTTCGATGGATGCAACGAGACAGAAATTATATGAACAACTCAAATAGATTCTAGAAAGTCTATTTTATATTACATTATGGGATTACATGTTGAAACCGACACCGCGCGCTCGAAAGACGACGCGGCTTCTACTTCTCGATTCGAAAAATCGTCGCCCGCTGGAGGGGCGCACCTCGTACGGATTACTGGAAGTCGTTTCCGGTGCAACCGCAGGCGGTCGCAGTTGCACCAGCAGATCGGTACAACAGACCGGATCAATCCGTTCGCGGGATCGATCGGGCCCCGAGCGCGAACGCGACGACGGCCAGCCCCGCCAGGATCGCGAGGTTCGCCAGCGCGGGATCGAGGCCGGCGACCGCCGGGACTCCGGCGTCGGGGGAGGTCACGGACCGGACGCCACGGGCGAAGTAGGTGAGCGGCGAGAGGTTCACCAGCGGCTCGAACCAGCCCGGCAACTGGTCGAGGGCGATGAACGTCTCCGAGAGGAACAGAAGCGGAAGGCCGATCGCGTTGCTGGCGGCGATGGCCCCGTCCTGGGAGTCGGTGTAGCTCCCGAGCATGGCGCCGACGCCGTTGAAACAGACGACACCGACGAGGACGTACGGGACGAGCAGCGGCGAGAAGACGATCTCGGCGCCCGTCAGCATGATCACCAGGCCGAGGATGAGCAGGCTCGCGAGGCCGATGATGACGGCGTTGACGACGGTCTGGGCGAGCAGCCACTCGGCCCGCGTCAGCGGGGTCGTCGCGAGTTTCTCGAAGCGGTTCCCCTCGCGGTGGCGCGCCACCTCGCTCCCCATCCGCGACAGCGGCGTGAAGAGGACGACGACGGCGAGATAGCCAGGAACGTAGTACGCCGGCGGCTCCGTAAAGAGTCCCTCGCCCGTCGGATCGGTCCGGACGAGCGCGCCGAAGATGACGATCAGGATCACCGGGAAGAAGAACGTGAAGAAGACCGCCGTCCGACGACGAACGAACGATCGCCACCCGGCCCCGGTCTCGGCCCCGACGCGGCCCAGTCGGGTCACGCCGTCTCACCCGCTCTCGCGAGGCCGGCGGCAGTGCCGGTCCGATCCGTCCGTGCGCGTTCGGCGTCGTCGGCCAGCGCGAGGTAGACGTCCTCGAGATCGGGTTCGGCCCACGTCAGGCCGGTGTAGGCCACGCCGCGATCGTCGAGAACGTCGACGACGGCCCCGATCTCGGCAGGGTCGACGTCGCGGACGACGAGCGCGCCGTCGCGGGCGTCGACCGGGAACGCGAGGTCCTCGAGCGCCGACGGGTCGGCCGACGTCTCGATCGTGAGGCGACTCGGTCCGCCGTGCTCGCGGACGAGCGCCCCGGGCGTCCCCTGGGCGACGAGCGAGCCGTCGGCGAGCAGTCCGACCCGATCGGCGAGTCGCTCGGCCTCGGCCATGTCGTGGGTGGTGAGCAAGACGGTCGTGCCGCTGGCGGCGAGATCCTCGATCAGGTCCCAGATGGTCCGTCTGCCGGCGGGGTCGATCCCCGTCGTCGGCTCGTCGAGAAAGCAGATGTCGGGGTCGTTGACCAGCGTCGCGCCGACGCAGACCCGGCGCTTTTGGCCGCCGGAGAGGTTCTCGTACCACGTGTCGCCGGCGTCGGCGAGCCCGACGTCCGCCAGCACCGCGTCGGGGTCGCGGGCCTCGTCGTAGAGGCCGGCGTAGTAGGCGAGTAGCTCGCGGGCGCTCAGCCGGTCCGGCGGCGAGAACGCCTGGGGGAGCACGCCGAGCCGGTGCCGATCGACGGTCGCCGGCGACTCGCCGAGAACCCGCACAGTCCCGTCGTCGGGTTCCGTCGTCCCGGTCAGGGCCCGAACGAGGGTCGTCTTCCCCGCCCCGTTCGGTCCGATCAGCCCGTAGACCTCGCCGGGCTCGACCGAGAGGGAGGCTCCGGACAGCGCGATCGTCTCGCCGTAGGTTTTCCGAACGTCGTCCGCCTCGACCACGGCTTCCATACGGGCCGGTAGCCACGCGTGGCGGGTAAGGGGTTCGATTCCGTCGGTCGGCCGACCGTCCGATCGCGTGACTGCCGTCGCAGGGCCAATCCTTAGGCCGCCGATCGTCGTCCGATCCTCCCATGGTCGAACTCGGATACACCCTCTCGAGCGAAGAACACGGACCGAAGACCCTCGTCGAGAACGCGCGCCACGCCGAGGAGGTCGGCTTCGACTTCGTCTCCATCTCAGATCACTTCCACCCGTGGATCTCCGCGCAGGGTGAGTCGCCGTTCGTCTGGTCGACGCTGGGCGGGATCGCGGCGATGACCGACGAGATCGACGTCGGCGTCGGGGTCACGTGCCCGACGATGCGCATCCACCCGGTCAACGTCGCCCACGCCGTCGCCACGGTCGACGAGATGCTCGGCGATCGGTTCACGTTCGGCGTCGGGACCGGCGAGAACCTGAACGAGCACGTCACGGGTCAGCGGTGGCCGGAACACGACGTCCGACTCGAGATGCTGGACGAGGCGATGGACGTCATGCGCCGGCTCTGGACCGGCGAGACGACGAGCTACCACGGCGACCACTACACGGTCGAGAACGCCCGCCTCTACACGTGCCCGGACGACCAGCCGACGACGATCGTGAGCGCGTTCGGCCCGAAGACGGCGCAGTGGGCGGCCGAGCGCGGCGACGGCCTCTGGAGCGTCGGCCCGCAGGAGGCGGTGCCCGACGCGTACGAGGATGCCGGCGGTGAGGGACCGAAATACACGCAACTGGACGTCTGTTACGCCGAAACCGAGGACGAGGCGATCGAGACGGTCTACGAGAACTGGCCGAACGGCGCGCTCCCGGGCGAACTCACGCAGGAACTGCCGACGCCCGCCCACTTCGAACAGGCCGTCCAGATGGTCGAGAAGGAGGACGTCGCAGAGGGCAGCACCGTCACCGATCCCGACCCGCAGGCCCACATCGACAGCGTCCAGGGGGCGATCGACGCCGGCTACGACCACGTCTACGTCCACCAGATCGGTCCCGAGCAGGAACTCGCGCTCGAGTTCTACGAGGAGGAGGTGCTGCCGTCGTTCCGGTGACCGAGTCCCCCGATCGATCGGGCTGGTGTCCGCTCCGTGCCCCGTCGGTCACCGCACACGAGTCGTTGTGTGCCGCGCTTTTCACGACTGCCTGTGGACGACGATCCGTCCATCGTCGGCGACGTCGACCGCGTACGTGCGTCCGTTCAAACCTCGAAGGCGATGACCACGTCTCAATGTGTGCCAACCAGGGCCTCCCGATCTGTCCGTACCCGCCGCGCGCAGGCGGGCTCTGGACTGCTCCCGGGCCGGTCTCACGGCTCGATCCGATCGACGCGCCTCGATGTGCGATCGAATCGTCGGCTGGACGCGATCCGAGCCGTCGTCGAATCGCCAGGTTAGATAACCTCCAGTTGCTATACGGGGACAATGAATACGTGGTGGCGACGCATCGCGATTTCGCTCGTCCCCGTATTCGGGCTGATCCTCCTCTATGCCGTCCTCTACCAGTGGGGAATGGCGACGTTCGAGGAGACGGATCGATCGCTGATCAAGTCGGTACAGATCGTCGTCGAGATCCTAACGACCGCCGGGTTCGGGGGCGACACGGATTCCTGGACGAGCGCGCCCATGAACCTCATCGTGATCCTGATGAATCTCAGCGGGGTGTTGCTCGTCTTCCTCGCGCTGCCGCTGGTCGTCGTCCCGCTCTTCAAGCAGGCGCTCGCGACGCAACCGCCGGAATCGACCGATCTCACCGACCACGTCATCATCTGTTCGCACACCGAACGCGAAGACGTGCTCAGGAACGAACTCGAGGCCGCGGACGTCCCGTCCGTCTTCATCGACGCCGATCGGGAGACGGTGATGGATCTCGTCGACGACGGTATCGACGCGATGCTCGGTGATCCGGTGCAAGAACAGACCCTCCGGGCGGCGAACGTCGACGACGCTCGCGCCCTGGTGGTCGACGTCTCCGACGAGGCCAATCCCGAAGTGATCCTCACGGCACGGGAACTCCGCGACGACGTCAGGATCATCAGCGTCGCGGAGGACCGGGAGGTCGCGACCTACCACCGCTACGCCGGCGCGGACGACGTCGTTCGGCCGCGGCAGGTGCTCGGACACAGCCTCGCGGGAAAAGCCACGATATCGGTGACCGCAGAACTCCAGGAGACGATCGAACTCGGCGACCAACTCGAGATCACCGAACTCCTCGTCGAGCGCGACAGCGATCTCGCCGGCCGGACGATCGCCGAGTCGAGCATACGCGACCGGCTGGGCGTCAACGTGATCGGGGCCTGGTTCGACGGCGAATTCCAGCCGGCACCGGACCCCGAGACGGTCATCGACGGAAATACGATCCTGCTCGTCGCCGGCTCCCACGAGACGCTCACGGAACTGACCTCGCGAACGATCTCGCCGTCCGGCGACGGCTCCTATCGCGTGGTCGTCGCCGGATACGGCGAAGTCGGGCGCACCGTCAGCGAAACGCTCGACGACGCCGACGTCCCGCACACGGTCATCGACAGCGTCGACGAGCCGGACGTCGACGTCGTCGGGAACGTCACGGACCCGGACGCACTCGCCGCTGCGGGCGTCGAGAACGCCCGATCGATCGTGCTCGCGCTCGACGACGACACGGCGGCGATCTACGCCACGCTCGTCCTCGAGAAGATCGCTCCCGACACCGAGGTGATCGCCCGGGCCAACGAGACCGAAAGCGTCCGGAAACTCTATCGGGCGGGTGCCGAGTACGTCCTCGCGCTGTCGACGGTGACGGGTCGAATCCTCTCCTCGCTGTTACTCGAGGGCGAGGAGGTCCTGACGCCGGATACGCAGTTCGAGATCGTTCGCATGACGGCACCGGAACTCGCCGGACAGAGCCTGGGCGAGGCCGACATTCGTGCACGACTCGGGTGTACGGTCGTCGCCGCCGAACGGGGCGGCGAGTTACTGACCAACCTCGGGACCGAGTTCACCATCCGGGAAGACGACACCCTCATCGTCGCCGGGAGCGACGAGACCGTCAACCGGTTCATCGAAGTCGCCAGGTGAGCGCCCGACGGTCGACACGAGGACAGTAGCGTTGCGAAGCAACGCCCGCCGAGCCGGTACCCGAAGCCGTCGAAAAAGGTTCAGTAGCCGGCTGTTCAATACTCGTACATGGAGCGCTGGCAACGGCGGGCGGCCAAAACGATCGGCGGGATCCTGGTCCTCATTTTCCTCACGTCGATCCTGTATCACTACCTCATGGTCGCCGTCGAGGGCCGATCGACGACCTACTTCCACTCGACGCAGGTCGTCGTCGAGACCGTCACGGGAACGGGATACGGCTCCGACTCGCCGTGGAACTCACCCCTCGCGAATCTGTTCGTGATGGCGATGGATCTCGGCACATTCCTGATCCTGTTTATCGTCCTGCCCTACGTCTTCCAGCCGATCCTCGAAGAGACGCTCTCTCCCGACGTTCCCCGGACGACGGACCTGACCGACCACGTCGTCGTCTGTGGCTACTCGCCGCGAGGCGATCGGCTCGTCTCCGAGTTCGAGGCCCGCGGCGTCGACTACGTCGTCGTCGCCGAAGACGAAACGGAAGCCCTGGAACTGGACGAGGCGGGCGTGTCGGTCGTCCACGGGGACCCCACGGCCGTCGAGACGCTCGTTCGGGCAGGGATCGACGAGGCCGCGTCGGTCGTGATCGATACCGAAGACGAGATCGCAGCCAGCGTCGTGCTGGCGGTCAGGGAACGCTCCGAATCGATCCGAATCGCCGTCATGAGCAGGGACCTGACGTTCGAGCGGCCGATGCGCTACGCCGGGGCCGACACCGTCGTGACGCCACGACACCTGCTCGGACAGCGGATCGCCGAACGGATACAGGCGGAGATCGACCCGCGACTGAGCGACGTGACGAGTCTCGGCGGGGACTTCTCCCTCGTCGAGGTGACGGTCTACGACGAGAGTCCGATCTGCGGCCAGTCGCTCGCCGAGACGGACATCTTCGAGAGGGACGACGTGTCGCTCGCCGGCCTCTGGACGGACGGCGAGTTCGTCAGTTCCCCCTCGCCGGACCTCGTGATCGACGAGAACACCGTGTTGCTCCTCGCCGGGAGCGAGGCCCAACTGAAGGCCCTCGAGGCCCGGACTGCCCCCGCCCGTCCCGAGGACTCACGCGTCGTCGTGGCCGGCTACGGCGAGGTCGGTTCGACGGTCCGGGACCGACTCCGATCGGCCAAGATCGATTGCACGGTCATCGACGTCGAGGACGACGAGGACGTCGACGTCGTGGGCGACGTGACCCGAGAGTCGGTACTCAGGGAGGCCGACCTCGAGACGGCGACCGCGTACGTCGTCACGATCGGGGACGACGACGAGGCGATCCTCTCGGTACTCGTCGCCCGCGAACTCGCCGCCGACCTCGACATCGTCGTCCGGGTGAACGACTCGGAAAACGAGAGCAAGGTCCGGCGGGCCGGCGGCGACTACGTCCTCAGCCTCCCCGACATCAGCGGCCGATTGCTCGCGCTCGACGTCCTCCGCGAGGAGATCCTCTCCTACGATCGCCAGCTACAGGTCGTCCGGTTCGACGCCGACGACCTCGCGGGGCAGTCCCTCGCAGACACCGAGATCCCGGACACGGACTGTATCCTCGTCGGCGTCGAGCGATCGGGCGAGATCCTGCGGGACGTCCCGCCCGAGTTCCAGTTCGAGGCCGACGACAGCCTCCTCCTCGCGGGCGACGACGAGGCGATCGACGCGGTCGAGTCGGCGTCCGAACTGACCTGACCGCCGCAGGCGGGTCCGCCTCGGCTGGCGGACACGGACGACTGCGACGGCTACGCCGTATCCCGAACGCGCTCGACGATCGCGTCGGCGTCGAACGGGTCGTCGACCTCGTCCCCGTCGACGAGGACCGTCGGCGTTTCGGCGACGCCGTGGTCGTCCCCGCGTTGCCAGTCGGCCGCGAGCGTCGGGTAGTACGTGCCCTCGTCGAGGGCGTCGCGAACGACGGTCGCCTCGACGTCGGTCTCGTCGGCCGCGATCGTAGCCAATCCGTCGTCGCTCAGGTCGTCGGCGTCGATCACGGCCAGTTTGTAGGTGAAGAACGCGCCGGCCGGGTCGTCGTCCGTTCTCGTCTCCGCCTGGACCGCCCGTGCTGCGTTGGCCATCGCGATCGACCGATCGCCGGCCGGCAGCGGGAAGTCGCGGTGACGGTAGCTCGCCTCGTCGGCCTCGAGGACACGACGTTCGAGTTCGGGAAGGACGTCCTCGTGAAAGTCGTGACAGTGCGGACAGGCGAAGTCGACGTACGCGTCGATCGGAACGGGCCCGGAGCCGATCGACGGGGTCGGGAGCTGGTCGGAGTCCGGATCGGTCCCTTCGAGTTCGTCGGGGAGCGACGCCTCGAAGAGCGCCGTACAGCCGGCGATCGAGAGGGTCGCTCCGGTGGCGGCGGCGGTCAGAAACGAACGGCGGTGCATCAACTGGGGGTACGAACTGGACACTGTTAGGGATGCGGATTCCGGCGCGCGACGGACGGTCCCCGGTCAGAGCAGCGGGTCGGAGAGTCAGAGCAGCGGGCCGGAGAGGACGAGCGCGTCGACGAGGATCGCGACGAGGATCGCTCCGAGGAAGGCGTTCGAGGCGTGGAACGCCCGGAACGCCGCGGCCTCGGTGCGCTCGAAGTGGAGGCGGACGGCCGCCCAGAGGAAGACCCCGCCGAAGACCGCGACCGTCCCGGCGTACAGCGCGCCGAGGTCGGTGAGCCAGGCGAGCGCGATCGTCCCGACGAGCGTGGCCGCGATGTAGTAGACGATGTGTTTCCGGGTCTCCGTCTCCCCGCGAACGACGGGCATCATCGGGAAGCCGCCGCGAGCGTAGTCGTCCTTGTACGCCAGCGCGAGGTTGTAGAAGTGCGCCGGCGTCCAGAGGAAGATGACGCCCGCGAGCGCGAGCGCCGGCAGTCCGATCTCGTTTGTGACCGCCGCCCAGCCGATCAGTGCGGGCAACGCACCGGCGACGCCGCCGATGACCGTGTTCTGGACCGTGTTCGGCTTGAGGAGGAGCGTGTAGACGACGCTGTAGAAGAGGATCGCGGCGAACCCGAGCGCCGCCGCGAGCCGGTTGATCGTCAGGAAGACGGTCATCGACGCCGCGGTCAGGAAGAGCCCGAAGAGCAAGGCGTTCCGGACCGGCACGAGGTCGGTCGCCAGGGGCCGATCGGAGGTCCGCGACATCTGCCGATCGACGTCGCGCTCGAGGACGTGATTGAACGTCCCCGAGGCCCCGATCGCGAGCACGCCGCCGCCGAGCGTGGCGACGATCGTGGCGGCGTCCAACGCCGGTCCCGCGGCGAGGGCCATCCCCGCGGCGGCGACGAGACAGAGGAGCCACATCAGTCGGGGCTTCATCATCTTGAAGTACGCGAACGCGGTCAGCCGGGCGCGAGCGAGCCGTCCCGCGGGCAGCGTCCGTTCGGCTGCCGGAGCGGCGGGGTCCGCGATCGGCTCCGGCTGCTCGATGGCGTCGTTCTCCCGGCCGGTCGCGAGTTCGAGATCCCACGCGAGCGCGAGGACGACGGCCGTGAAGATCACGAGACCGAGCGCGAGGTGCAGTCCCGGTGCGATCGCGGCGGGACCGACCGTCGCCGTCACGGCACCGACGCCGACCTGGACGACGTAGAGGAACGCCCCCGCGAGCAGCGTTGTCCGGACGCGACGGGAGACGTCGCCCAGCGCGGCGGTGAACGCCGTCGCCGCGACGAGCAGACCGACGAGGACGGCGGCGATCCGGTGGCCCCACGCGATCGCGAGTTGCGTCTGGCTGAGCGGATCGGTCGGCGCGTGACAGGTCGGCCACGTCGAACACGCAGACGCCGCGTTCGTCAGCGACGTCGTCGCCCCCACGATCAACAGGAGGTAGACGCCGATCGCGGTCGTCGCGAGCAGCGCTGAAAACCGTCGGTGCGTGCCGATCGGACGAGGGAACGACTCGGTTGTCACGGCTGTTCTCGTTTGGATTCTTCGGCTCCGGCTATTTATTCGTCTCGCTTTTGGGGGCTCCCCCTGTCGTCAATCCCGGGTTGATCCGAGATTCTCGTCGGACCCGGCTTGCACCGAGCGAACGCCGCCCCAACAGCCATGATCGCGCGTCCCGTCCGTCAGGGTATCGTGGCGACGGGAAACACCGAGACCGACCGCGTGGCGTCCTCCCCGGTTCCGACGGCTGACCCCGGCGGCGAGTCGGCCGAGCGGTGTCCGTACTGCGGGCAGCCGTTCCGCGATCGACGCCTCCGACGGCTCCACGGCGGCCGTACTCACCCCGATCGGCTCTCCGATCGCGAGCGCGCGGCCTTCGAACGAGCCGTCCGCGAGGAGCGCGCCGCCGTACGACGCTTCCGCCTCCAGGTCCTCGGCGGTCTCGTCCTGCTGTACTTCGGCTTCCTGCTCACGTACGCGATCGTCGCGTGAGTCGCTCGACGACGGTTCGTCGGAACTGCCCGATCGGCGGCTCTCACATGCCCATATCTTCGGCGGCCGGCGGCACCGGGAGGTCGTGCGGCGAGACCCCCAGCAACTCGCCGGCGTGATCGAGCGCCATGTCGAACCCGTAGTAGCGCTCGAGTTCGTCGCCGTCCGCGGTCGGACGCACTTTCAGCATCGCGTAGCCCTCGACGTTCTGGGCGATCGCGGCGGTCCCGCTGGCGCGCGTCGACTCGTCGGTCGATCGAAACGCGAGGACCCGCTCCGTCGCCGTCTCCTCGTAGGTCGCCCGGATTCCGTTCGCCTCGGCGGTCTGGTCGTCGCTCATGGCCGATAGTCGGGAATCGAACACCGGGAAGCTGTCGGTTTCGGCAGCCGGCAACGCGACGGACGACCAGTGGTCAGGGCGGGTCCGGACGGAGCGACCGACACCGATACGACTTTTTTCGATCCCGCGAGAGTGTGTGGCGTGACAGCGACGGAGTCCGATGCGGCCCCGGAGCCGCGGCCGATCGCGACCTTTCGCCCCACGCGGCCGATCGCCGCCCGGACGATCGTCGTCTCGGTCGTCGCCTTCTTCGGCTTCGCGTACGCGTTCGGCCGGCTTCGCGGGGCGATCCGCGGCGAGCCGTTCGAGCCGATCGTCGTCCCCGCGGTCGCGCCGTCGGCGGTCCTCGGGTGGCTCGTCGTCGCGCTCGCTCTGGTCGCGCTCGTCGTCGTCCTCCACGAACTCCTCCACGGCCTGTTCATGACCCGGTACGGTGGGGCACCCTCCTTCGGGGTCGGGGTCTCGACGTTCCTCCTGCCGTACGCCTACGCCGCGACGGGCGGAACGAGCTACACGCGAAACCAGTTGCTCGTCGCCCTGCTCGCCCCGTTCGTCTGTATCACGGCCGCCGGGATTGCCGCGATGACGATCCTCTCCTCTACGCTCGTCGTCGTCGTGCTCGCCGCGAACGCCGCCGGATCGGTCGGCGACCTCCGGATGGCCGCCGCGCTGGCACGGTATCCGGAGTCCGTTCGAGTCGCCGAACTCCCCCGCGGCGACGCACAGGGGGTCGCCATCTACGGCGCTCCCGACGCGGCCGGCGATCACGGCCCCCGCTGGGACGCGCTCGCGTCGATCGTCTCCGGGACCGTCGGCACCCTCGTCCTGGGCACGGCGACGCTGGGCGCGCTGGTCTTTCACGCCCTCGTCGTCGGCACCGGGGACGTGGTCGTCGGCGGCGACGGCTGGGTGCTCTTCCGCCACGAACTGCGGCCGGACGGCACCGCCCGCCTCGAACTCGGGGCTCGACTCCTGCTCGCCGCGGCGATCGCCGGGGGGCTCGCGTGGGCGGCGATCGATCGGGTACGGCGCGGGCCGGCGTGACGATCGGCTGCCCGGCGCAGTCGGAACCGGAACCTTCGAGCGGCTGCCCCGCCGATCCCGCCCCATGGTGAAGTGGCTCCGGAGCGGCCGACGACGGGACATCTGCGTCCTGCTGGCGGCCGGCGGCGAGATGCGCGGCCAGCAACTGAAATCCGATCTCGAATCGCACTACGACGATCGGCTCGAGCCCAAAGCGTTCTACGGCTCGCTGTCGGCGCTGGTCGACGCGGGGTTCGTCGAGAAGCGCACGGAGGGGATCCACGACGTGTACGCGCTGACCGACGCCGGCGAGCGACGGGTGTACGAGCACTACGAGTGGCTGCGATCGTGTCTCGAGGAGGAAGTAAGCCGAGAAGAAGACCACAATTGGGACTGACCGATTACGGAAAATTCGAGGCGAAAGCCTTGTCCTTCAGGGCGGGGATGAAGCCGACCAACAGTATTCAACCGCCGACGATGGCATAGACGGGGTTCCAACGCAATTTTTAAGCCGGCTGACCTAGATAGTATACATAGATGGTAAAGAGTACCCGTCATGCGAAATACGAACTCTACTACCACATAGTGTTCGTGCCAAAATATCGGCGTTCGTACCTGACGGGGAAGACGAAGGAACGTCTCCAAACCATCTTCGCGGAAATCTGTGAGGATAAAAACCTCGAACTGGCCGAGTGCGAGGTCATGCCCGACCACGTACACCTGTTCATCGGGAGTCAACCAAAGAACGCCCCGTCCCTCATCGTCAACTGGATCAAGGGCATCTCCGCGCGGAAGTATAATCAGCGGTACGACGACCGCGTGAAGTGGACTCGTTCGTACTACGTCGGAACAGCGGGAAGCGCCTCGAAAGGCGCTGTCGAACGCTACATCGCTGAACAGGGAGGTGGCGACGAATGAAGCGCGTCAACACCTTCGAGGTCGTGCCACAGTCCGAAAATGACAAAGTGTGTCTCCTACGGCTACTCGACGCCTCCGCCTCCCTATGGAATGAACTGACCTACGAACGCCGTCAGAACTACTTCGGTGACGGCGATGTGTGGGACACCTCCGAGTACCGAGGGCGCTACAATGGCGTTGTCGGAAGCGCGACCGTCCAACAGGTCACGCGCAAGAACAGCGAAGCGTGGCGGTCGTTCTTCGCCCTCCTGGAGAAAGGCGAGGACGCCAACCCACCGTCGTACTGGGGCAACGAGGAGGACGGACGCGAACTCCGAACCTACATCCGCAACAACCAGTACACGATTCAGTGGGGCAAGCGGTCGCGTCTCGAAATTCCTGTCGGGCAAGAACTGAAAGATGAATACGGACTCGGCTACTACGAACGACTCCGCCTCGAAATCCGAGGGAACCCGAAGTGGGACGGCAAACAGGGTCGTCTGGAACTTGAGTACGACGAGGTGAGCGACACGTTCAGGGCTTTCCAACCAGTCACCGTGCCTGATTCTCGACTGGATTCACCACTGGCTTCCGAAGAAGCCGCCCTCGACGTTGGCGCGAACAATCTCGTCGCCTGTTCCACGACCACTGGGAACCAGTACCTCTACGACGGACGTGAGTTGTTCGAACGGTTCCGCGAGACGACCGACGAGATCGCCCGCCTACAGTCAAAACTCCGTGAGGGACGCTACAGTTCCAAACGGATTCGACGGCTGTACCGACAGCGGACGAAGCGCCGTGACCACGCACAGAACGCGCTGGTACGCGACCTCGTTGAACGGTTGTACGACGAGGGCGTGGCGACAGTGTACGTGGGCGATTTGACCGACGTGCTGGAAACGCACTGGTCGGTCAGGGTGAACGAGAAGACGCACAACTTCTGGGCGTTCAAGAAGTTCATCCACCGTCTCGCGTGCGTCTGTGAGGAGTACGGCATCAGTCTCGAAGTCGAGTCGGAAGCGTGGACGAGTCAGACATGCCCCGAGTGTGGCGACCACGAGGAGACGGTTCGCCACAGGGATACGCTGACGTGTCCGTGCGGATTCGAGGGGCACGCCGATCTCACGGCGTCAGAGACGTTCCTTCGAGAAAACATCGATACGGAAGTCAGGCCGATGGCACGGCCCGTGCGATTCGAGTGGGACGACCACGAATGGTCGGGGAAACCACACCCTCACGAAAGTCCCAAAGAAGCGCGCACAAACCCGCAAGTTGCCTCCGTGGAATCGGCATAGCCGAACCCCCAGCGGAGGAATCCTCGCGCTTTAGCGCGGGGAGGATGTCAATCGTCGAGCAACCGGTCGCCGATCGTGTTCCGGAGCACCTCGCTGGTGCCCTCGTAGATCTCGTTGAGTTTGGCGTCGCGGTAGAACCGCTCGGCGGCGAAGTCCTTGGTGTAGCCGTAGCCCCCGTGGATCTGGATGCCCTCGTTGGCGACCTCGCGGCTCACTTCCGAGGCGTAGAGTTTGGCCTGGGCGGCGTCCTTGATGTAGTTCTCGCCGCGGATCTTCTTGTCCGCCGCCTTGTGCATCAGCATCTTGGCGGCCTGGATCTTCGTGTCCATGTCGGCGAGTTTGTGCTTGATCGACTGGAACTCGCCGATCGGCTGGCCGAACTGCTCGCGCTCGGTCGCGTAGTCGCGGGCTTCCTCGAAGGCGGCGCGGGCGATGCCGACCCCGCGGGCGGCGATCGTGATACGGCCGCCGTTCAGGGTCTTCAGCGCGTGGACGAACCCGTCGCCCTCCTCGCCGAGCAGGCGATCCTCGGGAAGCCGAAGGTCGTCGAACCGGAGTTCGGCCGTCGGACAGCCCTTGTCGCCGAGTTTCTCCTCGGTGCCCTCGACGTAGAAGCCGTCGTCCTCCTCGGGCCGGACGACGAAGGAGGAGATGCCCTTGTTCCCCGCGTCGGGGTCGGTCTTCGCGAAGAGCGTGACGGTGTCGGCTTCGGAGCCGTTGGAGATCCAGAGTTTACCGCCGTTGACGACGTACTCGTCGCCGTCCTGCTCCGCGGTGGTCTCCATCGCCGGGACGTCGCTCCCCGCACCCGCCTCCGAGAGGGCGAACGCGCCGACGTCCTCGCCGGCCGCGAGGGGCGTCAGGTACTCCTCCTTCTGGGCCTCGTCACCGAACTCGTAGAGCATGTTGCCCGCCAGCGACGTGTGGGCGGCGACGATCGTTCCCAGGCCGCCCGACCCGCGCGAGATCTCCTCGAGTCCGATCGCGTAGGAGTGGTAGTCGAGGCCGGCACCGCCGTACTCCTCGGGGAAGGGCATGCCCATCAGTCCGAGATCGGCCATCTCGCTCACCAGTTCGTGGGGGAACTCGTCGTCGTGATCGATCTCGTCCGCGATGGGGACGACCTCCTCGTCGACGAACTCCGACACCATGTCCCTGATCTGCTGTTGCTCGGCTGAGAGCGCAAAGTCCATAGCCGGGATATCGGCCGGTCGGTTCTTTACTGTTTTCGTACGCGCGGCCCGTTCACTGCTGTGGCCGTCGATTCTGCCCCGTCGACGGGATGGGATCCCCGGTCGACGGCGACTGGCGATCGGCCGCTACTGTCAGCGATCGGAATATCCCGCCGGGACCGCGGCGTTTTTCCGGTATGGGAACAAACCAAACGCGAGTAGATGACCACGGGACAGCAGGACGAGCCAGCCCACGCCGATTTCGAGTGGTGTTTCGAGGCGGTTCACGGCGTTTCGCGGACTTTTTCGATCACTATCGATCGGCTCGAGGAGCCGATGTCGAGACACATCTGTCTGGGGTATCTCCTCTGCCGGGTCGCAGACACCATCGAGGACGCGGGTCACATTCCGCCGGAGACGCAGGCGACCCTGTTGAGCGAGTACGATCGGTTGCTCGATCCGGACGCCGACGTGACGGTCGAGGCGTTCATGGACGACGTCGAGCCGTGGATCCCGGACGATCCGAACGCCGACTGGGAGGTCGTCGCCGAGACGCCGCGGGTCCTCGGGACGTTCGACGCGCTCGAGGACGAACCGCGGGAGATCATGCGTGATCCCGTCCGCGAACTCGTCGGCGGGATGGCGATGTTCACCGACCGGTACGCCGAGGAAGGCGGACTCCGCCTGCAGACCCTCGAGGAACTCGAGGAGTACTGCTGGTACGCCGCCGGCACCGTCGGCAAACTCATCACCGGGCTCGTCGCTCGCGGGGCCTCGCAGGACCGTGCGGACGAACTGCGCGCGAACGCGCGATCGTTCGCGCTGCTCTTGCAACTGGTCAACATCGCCAAGGACGTCGAGAACGACTATCACGAGGAGAACAACGTCTACCTCCCGGCCGAGTGGCTCGCCGAGGAGGACGTCGACCTGGAGGCCGTCACCGACGAGTCGAACCACAGCGGCGTCACGGCCGTGATCAAACGCGTCACCGGCCGGGCCGAGACGTACCTCGACGACGCCCAGCGCTACCTCGAGATCGTCCCGGAGAGTCACGGCAACCGCCTCTCGGCGTGGGCGATCCCCTACCTGCTCGCGGTCGGGACGATGCGAGAACTCCGCGAACGACCCGAGGACGTCATCCGGGAGGGCGACGTGAAAGTCTCGCGAGCGGAGGTGTTCGCGCTCCTCCAGCAGTTCGACGAGGGCGTCTCGCGATCGAACCTGCAGGACCTGCGCACGGAGATGGCCGAGAAACCGCTCCACCAGTGATCGGCGACGGTCGCCGCCCGTGACGACGGATCGACGCGGACGAACGCGGGACGAACCGTAATTTTGACGGCGAGGCCCGGAACAGCAGTGGTATGTACTGTCCGTCGTGTGGCGAGGAGATCCCCGGCTCGAGCGTCTACTGCCAGTACTGCGGGGTCGACGTTTCGACACCAGCCGATGACGACGACCCGGCATCGAACACGGCCGAGTGGGGCCGCTCGGAGTCGCGCGCCCAAGACACGGGTGTCGATTCCGACGGACACGACACCGGATCGGCGACGGACTCGGAGACGATCGCCGCCCTCACGCACGTCCTGGCGCTGTTCACGTGGGCGATCGGCCCGGCCGTACTCTTGCTCTCGACCGACGACGAGTTCGTCCGCGAAAACTCGCGAAACGCGGTCAACTGGCAACTGTCGTTCGCGATCTACATGCTCGTCTCGATGGTGCTGACGCTCGTTATCATCGGCGTCTTCACCGCGATACTCGTCGGCCTGCTGGATACGGTGTTCTGTCTCATCGCGGCGGTCAAAGCCGCGGACGGGGACACCTGGGAGTATCCGCTCACGATCGACTTCGTCTGAGCGGGCACCGGTTCCGATCGACCCGCACCGACGCCGTACGGGGATGGGCGAGCAACCGCTCCACGACGGGTCCAGTCCGCCCTCGCGGCGGAACGTATTTCATCCCGAAAGCCCACGGCTTCAGCCGTGAGAGGAGGTCAATCGTATTCGTAAAACCCCTTGCCGGTCTTCTTGCCGAGTTCGCCGGCCTCGACCTTCCGCTTGAGCAGGTAGGCGGGTTTGTACCGATCGCCGAGTTCCTCGTGGAGGGTCTCGGAGGCGTGCAGGCAGATGTCGAGGCCGATGTGGTCGGCCAGCGTCAGCGGCCCCATCGGGACGTTCGTCCCGAGTTCCATCCCGGCGTCGATGTCCGCCTTCGAGGCGACGCCCTCGTCGTAGGCCCGGATGCCCTCGTTGATCCAGGGCATGAGGATGCGGTTGGTGACGAAGCCGGGTTTGTCGTCGGACTCCCAGGTCGTCTTCCCGAGATCCTCGGCGATCTCGTGGGCCAACTCGACGGCCGCGTCGGTCGTCTTCTCGCCGACGACGACCTCGACGCCCTCCATCACCGGGACCGGGTTCATGAAGTGCAGGCCGACGACGCGTTCGGGTCGGTCGATCGCCGACGCGATCGAGGTGATCGAGATCGTGCTGGTGTTCGTCGCGAGCACCACGTCGTCGTCACACACCCGCTCGAGGTCCTCGAAGACGTCCTGTTTGACCTCGAGCTCCTCGAGGGCAGCTTCGACTACGAGGTCGCAGTCGGCGAACGCCTCGATGCTGGTCGTCCCCTCGATCCGATCGCGGATCGTCTCGGGGTCGTCCTCGAGTGCGTCGCGGTCGGCCAGTCGGCCGAGGCTGTCGTCGATCGTGTCGAAACCGTTCTCGACGAACTCGGGTTCGATGTCTCGCATCACGACGTCGTAGCCGTGCGTGGCGGCCACCTGTGCGATTCCGCTGCCCATCGTTCCGGCACCGACGACGCCGATTCGATCGATCCCTTCGCGTACCATACTCGGCAGTAGTTCGAAGGGTGGCGTAAGTGTGCTGGTTCTGTCACCGCAGCGACGCGCCGACGGGCCCATTAGGGGGTACCGATATGATGCTGGCGGCAGACCACCCGCCTATGGTCACGGTGCTCACTGCAGGGGAGGTCGAGTCGCTGTGTGACGTGGAAACGATCCTCCCGGCCGTCGAAACCGCGCTGGAGGAACAGGCCGCGGGGACGGTCGAGCGACCCGATCGACCGCACTTCTCGGTCGGGGCGGGTCTCGAGGGGGACGACCCGCTCGGGACCGGGCTGACGATGCCGGCGGCCGTCCACGGCGAACCCTACTACGTGACGAAACTCGCGAGCGTCCACGAAGGCAACGAGTCGCGGGGCCTCCCGACGATCCAGGCCCAGATCGCGCTCACCGACGCCCGGACCGGGACGCCCGTCGCGTACATGCCTGGAACGCGCGTAACGAACGTCCGAACCGGCTGCGTGGGCGGCCTCTCGGCCAGGGCACTCGCGTCCGAGCCGATTCGACTCGCGGTCATCGGCGCCGGCGCACAGGCACGCTGGCAGACGCGGGCGATCGCCGCGACGTCGGCACTCGACTCGGTGGCGGTCTACTCGCCGAGCGACTCGAAGTACGCCTGCGCCGACGACCTTCGGGCGGACGAGATTTCGGCCGACGCTGCGGAGACGGCGGCCGCGGCCGTCTCGGACGCGTCCGTCGTCGTGACGACGACGACCAGTTCGGAACCCGTCTTCCCGGCCGACGCGACCGACGCGGAACTCGTCGTCGCGATCGGCGCGTACGAGCCCTCGATGCAGGAACTCGAGGCCGACCTCGTCGAGCGCGCCGATCAAGTGTTCGCCGACGTGCCGGAAGAGGCGATCGAGACGGGCGACCTCCGCGGGACGTCGCTGGTGGCGGGGGATCTCCAGCCGCTGGCGGCGGCGTTCACCGGCGATCGGCCGAGCGAGCGCGGGCATGAACTCACAGTGGTAAAAAGCGTCGGGAGCGCGGTCATGGACCTGACGGCGGCGACGACGGTGTACGAGCGCGCCGTCGACGAGGGTATCGGGGTCGAGGTCCCGTTCGGAAGCGACGGGGAGTGACCGCGTCGAGGATCGGCGGTGCTATCGGGTCGACTCGAGTTCCGCGTTGAGGATCTTCGCCTCGGCCTTGCGAAGATGTTCGAGGACGGTCGGTTTCGCGATCTCGAGTTCGTCGGCGAGGTCGTCGAGCGACACCGCTCTCGGCCAGCCGTAGTAGCCCCGGTCGCAAGCGAGTTCGAGGACCTCCCGCTGGCGGACGGACAGCAGATCGGCGTTCGACTGCGCCGCCGACCCCGATCGGGTGATCTTCTCGATCGAGACGTCCGCGTCCTCCTCCTCGCGTAGCGACGTGAGGTTCTCGTGGAGATCCTCGCGGTTCGGATCGGCGAGAAACAGCGGCCAGTGTTCCTCGCCGTCGTGGATGTGGATCGGCGCGTTGTGGATGAACCCCCGTGAGACGAGCGATTCCGTGATGCTGTTGTCCGGATCGTACTCGACGAAGACGTCCTGGGTCGCGTTCCCGGGCGCGGCGATCGCGTGCGTGAAGTCGTGGCGCCGGTGCATAGCCGTGACCTCGCCCGTCAGCGGCGAATCCTCGATCTCCGCGATGCAGCCTTCGACGGCGTCGGTCGTGTCCGCGTAAACGGTGAAGTGGCCGTTCACGGAGCCGTCGACGGACGTGTACACCGTGTGGCCGAGCAACCCCGCATCGACGTCTGCGGTGACCGATGTCGTCCAGCAGTTCGGGTGCCAGATGTCGAGCGTGAGACAAACGCCGTCGGTGTCCTGCGGTTCGATACTCATCTACCGCGGCATCTCTCCACGATCGGTATAACGGTTGCTATGCGTTTCTATCGATCCAGTGATGAAAACGACCGATTTTTCGTCTAACGGGCAACCGACGGCCGGTTGTGCTGACGAAGTTACACTCCCGGTCGCGCATTAGGGGGTGTTTTTATACCCCACAACTGAGAGTGACGACGTGATGTCGATACTCGGGTTACCACCTCTCACGGCACTCGTCCTCGCACTGATGATTCTGATCCCGCTCGTCGCCTACAGCCTGTCGGTCGTCGACGACCAGCGCGGAGATGGCAGCGTTACCGTCTGGGGGCGTCGATAATGTCGATCGGACTCCAGGCGACGTTCGGGCTCTACCTGCTCGTCCTCGTCGCCATCGGGCTCTACTTCTTCCTGACCGAGGAGACGAAGCAGCTCTCGGATTACATGCTGGCCGGCCGTGACGTCGGGACGTGGCCGATCGCCATCTCGGAAGTGTCGTCGGTCGCCAGCGGATGGACGTTCTTCGCGTGGGTCGGCGTCGGTTTCGCCGTAGGTCTGAGCGGGCTCTGGTTCTCGCTGACGATGATTCTCCTGGTCGTCTTCATGTACCGGTACGTCGCCTCGCCGCTGCGCCGCCACTCCGAAGAACTCGGCACGATCACCGTCACCGACCACATCGCAGCGTACTTCGAAGACGACGCGATCGGGCCGATAATCCGGCTCGTGGTGACGTTCGCGGTCGTGACGTTCATGGTGTCGTACATCGGCGCACAGATCATCGCCGTCGGACAGGCGATGGATACCGGCCTCGGCATCGACTACACTGCGGCGATTCTGGTGGGCGGCGTCGCCGTCGGCGCATACACGATGCTCGGCGGCTTCAACGCGTCCGTCTGGACGGACGTCTTCCAGGGCGTGTTGATCTTCGTCGCCGTCCTCGCGCTTCCGATCCTGATGCTCGCCGAAATCGGCGGCTGGAGCGCGTTCGTCTCCGAAGCGAACGCGGCGAATCCGGACCTCCTGTCGATGACCGCCGGTGACGCGGGAACGGCGCTCACGATCGGCGTTCTCGCCTGGATCACGTTCGCGTTCGGGACCATCGGCCAGCCCCACTCCCTGATGCGCTTCCAGGCGATCCGTTCCGAATCGATCGTCAGCAAGGCGTCGGTGATCGCCGTCTCCTTCCAGTCGCTTCGGCTGACCGTTCCGCTGTTCATCGGCGTCGCCGGCCGCGTCCTCTACAGCGACATCGGCAACCCGGAGAACGTCGCGATGACCGCGATCGTCGACCTCTTCCCGCCCGTCGTGGCCGGGATTCTGCTCGCGGCGATCGTGAGCGCCATCCTCTCGACGTCGGACTCGATGTTGCTGGTCACCTCCTCGGACATCACCCGGTTCTACGAGGAACGGATCAACCCCGACGCCAGCGAGGCGACGCTGATCTTCCTGGGACGGGCGACCGTCGCCGCGGTCGCGGCGCTCGGCATCGCCCTGGCGTGGGTCCGTCCCGGGACGATCTTCGATATCATCGAGTTCGCCTACGTCGGACTCGGCGTCACCGTCGGATTCCCGCTGCTGTTCATTCTCTTCTGGAAGCGGACGACTGCCGAGGCCGTTCTCGCAGCCGTGATCATCGGAATGGGCGTTTCGATCGGCAACCTCTGGTACCTGCCCGAGTACTTCCCGCTGCTGCCGTGGCCGGTGACGGCGGCCACGCTCGTCGGCGTGAGTCTCGCTACAGCCGGGTCGAGCACCGACGCGGAGCGGACGGCACTCGACCAATAACCGGCGGTCGTCCGCCTCGAACTGCCGACTGGGATGGGGTTCTTTCGATCGGTTTCGTGGGTAACTTTCAAGACGAGAGAGTGTGAGCTACGGACAACCGGTGAATCGCGTGAGCAAGGAATTCCTACACGGCGATCGAGACGCGGACGGCCACGCCGACCGGGAGGGCGACGACGGCGTCGATCCAGGCGGCGATTTCCAGCTGGAGGCTCCGATCGGTCGGGACGTCGAACCACGGCGGGACGCGGGAACCGATCGAGACCGTGACGCCTTTTCGGCGACCAGGGTGGTGTTCGGCATGGGATCGATGCCGGACGACGTCGATCCGCGACTCGATCCGGCCGAGCGGAAGTCGCTCGAAGCGGCCGACATCGACCCCGACGCAGTGACGAGCAAGGAGTACTCCTACCGAATGTTGCTCGATCGGGGCGTCGACGAACCGCTGGCGGCCGACCTCCGGCGGCGGTTCTCGCTCCCGTGGTCGTTCGAGAACGACGGCGACCTCGAACGCCGATCGAACGAGGTCCGGGGGCTGGGCGACGCCGAGCGCGAGTGGATCGCCGTCAGCGGGGACGAGAACTGGCAGTCGTTCGAGTACACCGAATCCCGCGAGCTCGACGTCGAACGAGACGCACCCGCCGAGCGCCCCTACCCCAGACCGACGCCGGTCACCGCCGTCACGGGCGTCGGCCCGGACGACGCCGATCGGCTGGCCGAGGCCGGGGTCGTCTCGGCGGAACGGCTGGCGACGGTCGACGCGTTCGCGATCGCGAACGCCCTCGACTTCGACGTCCTGCACGTCCGCACCTGGCGCCACAACGCGCGCGAACTGATCGCGTGACGATCGCACACTCGCTCCGGTACTCCCGCTGTAACCGGATCCGGAGACGGGAACCGGTCACACCTTTACTACTCGAATGAGTAATTCGAATAATCCGGACCATCAGAGATATATAGCGGCCTAGTGGACCATCTACCAGATGATTCCGATCGACGACTCTCCGATCGTTCGCGACGGCAAGTCACTGATTCTCGCGATGGACCACGGACTCGAACACGGCCCCGTCGACTTCGAGGAGGTCCCGGAGAAGCTGGATCCGTCGACGGTCTTCGAGACGGCGACCCACGACGCCGTCACCTGTCTGGCCGTCCAGAAGGGGATCGCGGAGGGGTACTACCCCAGCTACGAGGACGACGTCAACCTGTTGCTGAAGGTCAACGGGACCTCGAACCTCTGGATGGGCGAGTACGACTCGGCGGTGAACTGTTCGGTCGACTACGCGGCCGAACTCGGCGCCGACGCCGTCGGGTTTACCCTCTACGGCGGCTCGAACCACGAGGTCGAGATGGCCGAGGAGTTCCGCGACGTCCAGGAAGACGCCCGCGAGCACGACCTGCCGGTCGTCATGTGGTCGTACCCGCGCGGCCAGGGGCTCAAAAACGACACCAAGCCGGAAGTCATCTCCTACGCGACCCGCCTCGGCCTCGAACTGGGTGCCGACATCGCGAAGGTCAAGTACCCCGGGAGCCCCGAGGCGATGGAGCACGCCTGCCGGTGCGCAGGTGAGATGAAGGTCGTCATGAGTGGCGGCTCCAAGACCTCCGACTACGAATTCCTCTCGACCGTCGAGGCCGCCGTCACCGCCGGGGCGAAGGGTCTGGCCGTCGGCCGCAACGTCTGGCAGCGCGACAACCCCACCCGCATCCTCGACGCGCTCGAGCAGGTCATCTTCGAGGAGGAGACCGCCGACGCCGCACTCGAGGCGACCGAATAGGAATGTCGGACGCCGATCCCGTCGACGACGTCGTCGGTACGATCGCCCGCTCGGCGACCGAGATCCGCCAGGGACTGGTCGGTCGCCGGGGGAAAGCCGACGCGGAGAACCCCAGCGGCGAGATCCAGGCCGAGGCGGACGTGTGGGCCGACGAACTGCTCGCCGATCGGCTCTCGTCGATCGACGGCGTCGCCCAGTACGCGAGCGAGGAGCGGCCCGACATCGTCGACTGCGAGGACGACCGGATCTGCGTCGCGGTCGACCCCCTCGACGGCTCCTCGAACCTCAAGTCGAACAACACGATGGGGACGGTCTTCGGCATCTACGACGAACCGCTTCCCGCGCCGGGCTCCGCGCTGGTCGCGTCCGGGTGGATCCTGTACGGGCCGATCACGACGATGGCGTACGCCCGCGACGGAACCGTCACGAAGTACGAACTCACCGGCGGCGAACGAACCGTCGTCGAGGAAGACGTGACCCTCCCCGAGGACCCGCTCGTCTACGGCTTCGGCGGGCGCGTCCCCCACTGGCCCGACGACTTCCGGGCGTACGCCCGCGAGATCGAATCGAACCCCGACCACAAACTCCGCTACGGCGGGGCGATGATCGGCGACGTCAACCAGGTGCTGACCTACGGGGGAGTCTTCGCGTACCCGGGTCTGGAGGGCAGTCCTCGCGGAAAGCTCCGCCTGCAGTTCGAGGGGAACCCGATCGCGTACCTCATCAAAGCGGCCGGTGGCCGATCCTCCGACGGGAGTCAATCGATCCTCGAGGTCGATCCGACCGACCTTCACGACAGGGTTCCCCTCCACGTCGGCAACGCCGAATTGATCGAGCGTCTCGAGTCGGCGCTCGAGTGACGCCCTCGTCGTCCCTCCGTCGTCACCACCACCCGGCGGTAAACTGGACGTAGCCGCCGACGCCGAGGATGAGCGCGGCGTAGAACGCCCACTGAGGCCAGCCGGTCGTGAGGAAGACCAGCGTCACGAAGACCACCCAGAGGGTGACGACCACCGCGTCGAGGAACAGCCGGGTCCCGAAGCTCACGATTCTCCGCCCCGCTCCGCCGCGACTCGATCGCCGCCGATCGTTGCTCATCGTATCGCTCCTCGCTCGAATCGGGTGTGCTCGTGGACGTGTGTGGGTGCCATGCGGGATTCAGAAGTGATAGCCGTACCGCTCGGTCAGTTTGTAGGCGGCGACGCCCCAGACGTAGCTCTGGCCCGGCCACCAAGTCCGGGCGTTGTTGAACCCCGCGATGAGGACGTCACCGTCCTCGCCGCCGGGATCGGGGTGGTAGCTCACCGACCCGCTGTCCCCGTCGGTCAGGTCCATTTCGCCGCCCCAGCGGATCTGCCCGGTCCGGCAGAACTCGTCGGTGAAACAGGTCACGGCGTCGAGTCCCTGGATTCGACCCTCCGTGTGACCCGTCAGGGCGCCGACCTTCTCGAGCGTCTCCCCGCGTGCGACGAGGTCGGCGAGCCCCCAGCGGGTGAGTTGACCTCGAACCCGGGCTTCCGCCGGCGCGTCGATGTCGTTCGACGGGGCGAGCTGTCCCGTCGGCTCGACCGCGACGACGTCCTCGACCGGGTGGGCGTGTTCGACGGCCCCGAGGTCGAGTTCTTCCGCCCCCTCGATCGGAAGCGTCAACTGTGCGTCCGCCTTCTCGCCGTCGAACGCGTGTTGGGCCGTCACGAAGAACTCCCGTTCCCCGTCGGGGTGGTACATCGCCGGTCCGAGCGTCGCCAGGCTCGAGGCGGTTTCACAGGCGACACCGCTCGGGATCGCCTGGTCCGAGACGGTCTCGACGATTCGCGGTTCGAGCGCGTCGGGTCCGTCCTCGTGTGTCTCGACGTCGACGATCGTCTCGACGTCGATCGAGACGCCGTCCGCGAACTCGTCCAGTTGCTCTGCGATCGAGTCGGCGTCGCTGGAGACGCCGACCGAAACCGTGGCGGTGGCGCTGTCGTAGTCCCCCGGAACGACCGCGCTGCCGAGATAGCCGGTGAATCCGAACCGGGCCAGCAGTTCGTTCAGTTCGATCGCCTTTTCGACGGCCGCGTACCACGCCGCGGGGACGTCCCGCGTTCGTTCCTCGATCGACCACGGGTCGTCGGGGTCGGACCGGGAGAGTGCCGTCACGATCGGCACCTCGTCGTTGCCGGCCCCGAGGAAGTCGTCGACCCCGAGCAGGTGTGCCAGCCCGACCGCGAAGCCGCCGCTGGCGAGGGTACGGAGAAACTCGCGGCGGTCCATTCCCGCGTCCAGTCGATCGCGAATCGTCGCCAGTTGCTGTTCTCTGCGTCCGGACTGAGTGTCAGACATATCGTCGATACGGATTCGTGAACTCGTATACCGAATGAGCTCACACGTCAAAGCTACCCTTCGCCTACACGTCGGTAGTGGTCGAATACTCGTTGAATTCGAGATTAGTGATTGTGCCTGCACCTGCCGATCGTTCGTGTCGAATCGATGCGTCAGGACGCCGATCGAACCCGACAGTCCCATTTTAATGTGTGCACGACGACAGGCGAGCGTTCGTGTGTGAGGCCCCCACACTGAGAGACGTCTCCGTGCTGGTGACCACGGAGACATCCTGCCGACCAGCACGATTCGAACTCGATCGCGATCGTCGCGACCGAGTTCGCATCGAGTACTGTTCGGCAGTCGAACTCACTCCCGATCGGTTCGCGCCCTCCACCGCGATCCTCCTCATCTCTTCCGGCGTGCTCCGACCGATCAGCGGTGGACGACTTCGCGCGATCCGGTCGCTCTCCAGTTCCCGCCGCCGGCGTCTCCGTACCGTCCCCGGCCAGGTCGTCTGCTCGCGATCGCCGCGGTGGTCGATCGAAACGTTCGTTGGACTTTCGGGGCCGAACGGTCGTGGACCCGGTTCGACGACCGCCGAGGGAAAACGACTTGTAGCGGGGCGGTCACAAATTTTGCCATGAAAGTCAGAATCGCGGCAGGGGCGTCGGACGAGGAAGCGTCGGCGATCGCGGCCGCGCTGGCCGAGCACGTCGGGAGCACGGTCGAGGTGTACGTCGGGAGCGACGACGAGCCGCTGGCCGTCCACGAGCAGGACGCGACGCCGTCGGCGGGCGCGGACGCGAGCGGACAGCAGGTCGCGTCGACGCCGCCAGCCGACGCCGGAGCGGACGGCGACGACCTGGGCCCGACCGAACGCGAGGCGCTGCTCCGGGAGGAGATCGCGGACATCCTCGAAGGCGGCCCCGAAAAGTACCGCGAGGGACTGGCCGACGAGGGGAAACTGTTCGTCCGCGATCGCCTCGAGCACTGGTTCGGCGGCGAGGACGCGGAGTTCCTCTTCGAGGACGGCAAGTTCGCGGCGTTCGACGACTGGCATCCGAGCGGCGCGGACCCGGACACGGACGATCGGCTCCCGGCGGACGGCCTCATCACGGGCGGGGCGACGTTCGAGGGGCGGGACGTCCACTTCATGGCCAACGACTACACCGTCAAACGCGGGAGCATGGCCGAGAAGGGCGTCGAGAAGTTCCTCCGGATGCAACAGCGCGCGCTCAAGACGGGCCGACCGGTGTTCTACCTGATGGACTCTTCGGGCGGCCGGATCGACCAGCAGAGCGGCTTCTTCGCCAACCGCGAGGGGATCGGGAAGTACTACTACAACCACTCGATGCTCTCCGGGCGGGTGCCCCAGATCTGCGTCCTCTACGGCCCCTGTATCGCCGGGGCGGCCTACACCCCCGTCTTCGCGGACTTCACGATCATGGTCGAGGAGATGTCCGCGATGGCGATCGCCTCCCCCCGGATGGTCCAGATGGTTACCGGCGAGGACATCGACCTGCAGGGACTGGGCGGTCCCGACGTACACGCGCGCGAATCCGGCTCCGCCGACCTGGTCGCGCGGGACGAGGAACACGCCCGCGACCTGGTGGCCCAGTTGATCACCTACCTGCCGGACAACGCCGACGAGAAGCCGCCCCGCCAGGAGCCGATCGAACCGGCGAAATCGCCCGCGGGGATCGACGGCGTCGTCCCACAGCACCCGAACAGGGGGTACGACATGACCGACGTCATCGATCGGGTCGTCGACGCCGGGTCGTACTTCGAACTCAAACCCGACTACGGCGAGGAGATCATCACCGCCTACGCCCGCATCGACGGCCGGCCGGTCGGCATCGTCGCGAACCAGCCCGCCCACCGCGCGGGGGCGATCTTCCCCGACGCCGCGGAGAAGGCCGCCGAGTTCATCTGGAAGTCGGACGCGTTCAACATCCCCATCCTCTATCTCTGTGACACCCCGGGCTTCATGGCCGGTTCGCAGGTCGAGAAGGACGCCATCCTGGAGAAGGGCAAGAAGTTCATCTACGCCACCTCCTCGGCTACGGTGCCCCAGCAGACGGTCGTCGTCCGCAAGGCCTACGGCGCGGGTATCTACGCGATGGGCGGCCCGGCCTACGACCCCGAGAGCGTCATCGGCCTGCCGTCCGGCGAGATCGCCATCATGGGCCCCGAGGCAGCGATCAACGCCGTCTACGCCCGCAAGCTCTCCGAGATCGACGACCCCGAAGAACGCGAGCGCAAAGAGCAGGACCTCCGGGAAGCCTACCGCGAGGACATCGACGTCCACCGGATGGCCAGCGACGTGGTCATCGACGAGATCGTCCCGCCGAGTACGCTGCGCGATGAACTGAGCGCCCGCTTCGCGTTCTACGAGGACGTCGAGAAGGACCTGCCGAGCAAGAAACACGGGACGATCCTCTAAGGCGGGGCCCCGACACCGGGCTCGATCGCGAACCAACGGCCAGTCCGGAGCCGGTATTCTCGCTGTGGTGCGATCCCGACGATTCCATCCTCCCGACGAGCGACGCTGACGAGATCACTTTCGGCGTCGAAATCACCCGATACCGATCGTTTGGATGCAGTTATCGCGGATTACTGGTCGGACCGATCGCGCTACGGCTCCCATAACAATACCGCGAGTAGTGGAACCGCCGCGTGCGACACCCCCGCACGCTCTCCGGTGGTTCGATCGCGATCGGTTCGACTCCGATCGAGAGTCTATGAGTTACGACGGCGCGTTCCTGCGCCGCCGACTGCCCGCTGACGTCACGCCCGCCGAACTGGAGCGGGCCCTCTGGGTCCTCGTCGGGGTCTCGCTCGTCGGCGACGTCGTAACGACGTTCGTCGGCCTGCACCTCGGGCTGAGCGAGTCGAACCCGATCGCCCGCGGGGCGATCTACAACCACGGACTGACGGGTATGCTGGCGCTGAAGGGCGTCGCGATCGGGATCGGGCTTCTCTGTCGTCCCCTCCTTCCGGCGGCCTACCGGGTGATCGTCCCCGCCGGACTCGCGCTCCCGTGGACGGTGGCCGTCCTCGTCAACGTCTACATGATCGCGACGGTAGGCTGAGTGGCCGCCCTCGCGCGTGAGACTGCCCCGGACGTCGTCGTCCCCCGCCGTCAGTCGTGACTCTCGACGCTGACGTCGGTCGAACTGGCCTCCCACTCCGATCGCTCGACGTGTTCGACGGTCTCCTTCGGCGTTCGATGGGGATCCCACGTCACGTACTCCGTCGCCTCCTTGATCCCCGGATCGGACGAGCAGATATCGCACAACTCGAAGACGTCGACGGTCCCGGGTCGGAGCGCCTCGAGGCGCAACCGATCGGTCTCGATCGTCTCGGGGAAAAGGTCCGACATGATCGTGTCGTCGGAGTGAGAGGTGAAAGCCTTGCTGGTGGTGTGGGGGTCGGTAACGGGTGTCGTGAGCGAGCCGACGGAAGCGAGGATCGGGCCGACAGGTACGCCGACCGGGCCAATCGCCGCGACCGCACCGGCGACGGGTTATCGGGACCGATCGAGGGCGCGGCGCCACTCGCGAACCGCTTCGAGGACGGCAATCCACTGGTCGTAGCTCCCCGGGACCGCGTTCGACGCCCCGCCCTCGCGCTGCGCGTCGAGGCGAGCCCTGACGCCCGCCGGATCGTCCACGTTCCAGACCGTCAGCGCTGAACCGCCCGCCGGCTCGATTTCGACGGAGCCGTAGTCGAACAGCCGGCCGGTCACGCCCTGCTCGAACGTCGTGTTCTGGATCCGATCGAGTCCGAGGACCCGGACCGAGAGACCGAGAACGCCGGATTTCACGACGATCCGGCGGTTCGTGACCAGAAAGACCGTTCGCGACACGCGGACGTACTGCCACCCCGCCGGCGCGACGACGACGGGGAGGGCGCCGAGCACGAGCGGCGAGACGAGGTCGGCCGCGACGGCGGCGAGGATCGCGACCGTTCCCGCGATCGCGAGGGCGAGCCAGGGGTAGACGGTCTGGACCCGCGGCCCGCCGCGCCAGCGGATCTCCTCGTCGGTGTCGAGCGCGAGCCACTCGGGGACGCGATCGGTCGCGGTCGCCTCGGCGGCGGTCGAACCGCTTTCGCCGGCCGATCGTCGATCGGCGGTCATCGTCGCGGCGATCGGGACTCGTCGGCGTTCGAACGGGTATCGGGTTCCGCGGCCGAACGCCGGTCCGACTCCTCGACGGCCTCGCGGATCGCACGGAGTTCGGTGAGGATTTCGGCGAGGACGTCGTCGACCGGTTCCTCGTCGCTCGATCCGCGCCCGCCGCGATCGACCAGGTCGCTGATCCGGCCTTGGACCGACCGCGGGTCGGGAACCGATTTGAACGACAGTTCGACGCCGGAGCCGCCCGCCGTGCTGACGTCGACGGTCCCGTAGCCGAAGTAGTTCCCCACGGCGCTCTGGGAGTAGGAGATGTCCTGCACTTTCCCGTGTTCGATCCGCTTGACGTCCCGGGAGACCACGCCCGTCTTCTCGTAGAGGGCCTGGGTCGTGACGACGTAGTGGGTGTTGGTCACGCGGAGGTACTCGCTCGCGATGATGACGATCCCGATCAGGACGATCGAGAGCGGAATCCCGACGGCGAACGCGGGAACCAGCGTCCGTCGATCGGGGCCGCTGGCCCAGACGATCTCCTCGCCGTCCTCCAGCGAGAGCCACCCCAGGTCCGCGGGATCGAGGTTCGCGTCCGACATCACGCCTCCGCTCCGGCGTCCGCGTGCTCGCGTTTCAGCGACAGGACGGTCCGATCGAACTCGCAGACGAGCGGTTCGTCCGGATCGTTCGCTTTGAAGACCTCGACGTGCATGGTGACGATCCCGCGCTCGCCGTCGCTGGTTTCGCGCTTGTCCGTGACCGTCGACTGGACGCGGATCGTGTCGCCGTGAAAGACCGGGTTCGGGTGCTCGACGTCGTCGTAGGAGAGGTTCGCGACGATCGTTCCGTCGGTCGTCTCGGGGATGGAGACGCCGACGGCGAGGCTCATCGTGTAGAGGCCGTTGACCAGTCGGTCGCCGAACTGGGTGTCGGCGGCGAACTCGGCGTCAAGGTGGAGCGGCTGCTGGTTCATCGTCATGTCGCAAAAGCGCTGGTTGTCGCTCTCGGAGATCGTCCGCCGACGCTCGTGTTCGATCGTCTCACCGACGGTAAACTCCTCGTAGTACAGTCCGGGCATAGGTGCGCACTCACGAAGAGTACACAAAAACGTGTCCATCGCTCGAGGTGTCCGGCCGTCGATCCCGATCGACGGCGGGGACGGCGAGGAGTGTGGGGCAACAACGCCGAGAAGAATGCGCCTGAACGGGGATGCCAGAGACAGCTGAACGGAACGGGGACTAGAACGTCTGAACGGGCTGGAAAACGCGCGGGCGTGGCTCACTCGACCATGTCCGTCTCCTCGCCGGCCTACTCGACCATGTCCGTCTCCTCGCCGGCCTCGTGCTGGATCCAGATCGTCTTCGTGTTCACGAACTCGCGGATGCCGTCGCGGGCGAGTTCCCGCCCGTAGCCGGAGTCTTTCACGCCGCCGAAGGGGAGTCGCGGATCGGACTTGACGAGTTCGTTCACGAACGCCAGCCCGGACTCGAACTGACGAGCGACCCGCTCCCCTCGCTCGAGGTCTGCGGTCCAGACGCTCGCGCCCAGTCCGAACCGGGTGTCGTTGGCCTTCTCGATCGCGTGCTCCTCGTCGGGCACTTCGAACACGGTGGCGACGGGCCCGAAGACTTCTTCCTGGTCTGCAGGGGAGTCCTCGGGCGGGTCCGTGATCACCGTCGGCGGGTAGTACGCGCCGTCGCGGTCGATCGGCTCGCCGCCGAGTTCGAGCTGGCCGCCCCGGTCGATCGTCTCCTCGACCTGCGCGTGGAGGTCGTCCATCAGGTCTTCGCGGGCCTGCGGGCCGATGTCGGTCTCCTCGTCCATCGGATCGCCGACGACCTGCGCGTCCATCTCGTCGACGAACCGATCGAGGAACTCGTCGTAGACGTCGGTGTGGACGATGAACCGCTTGGCGGCGATGCAGGACTGCCCGTTGTTGATGAGTCGGGCCCGGATGGCCGTCTCCACCGTCTTCTCCATCGGGGCGTCGTCGAGGACGACGAACGGGTCGCTGCCGCCGAGTTCGAGGACGGATTTTGTGAGTTCACTGCCGGCCGTCTCGGCGACGGCACGGCCCGCGCCGTCGCTCCCCGTGAGCGTGACGCCCGCGATGCGATCGTCCTCGAGTACCGCGTCGATCTCGTCGGCGTCGATCAGCAGGGACGTGAAGACGCCGTCGGGGTAGCCAGCCTCCCGGAAGACGTCCTCGATCGCCCGCGCGCAGCCGGGGACGTTCGAGGCGTGTTTCAGCACGCCGACGTTCCCCGCGGTGAGGTTCGGCGCGGCGAAGCGGAACACCTGCCAGAAGGGGAAGTTCCACGGCATGATCGCGAGGATCGGCCCCAGGGGCTGGGAGACCACTTTCGTCTCCGCGTCCGGTTCTCCAGCCACGGGTTCGTCGGCGAGGAACTCGGCGGCGTGCTCGGCGTAGTAGTCACAGACCCAGGCGCACTTCTCGACCTCGGATCGGGACTGATCGATCGGCTTGCCCATCTCCTCGGTCATCAAGGTGGCGTACTCTTCGGCGTTGTCGCGGAGGACCTCCCCCGCCGCGGCGAGCAGTTGCTGGCGTCGCTCGATCGGCGTCGCCCGCCACTCGGGGAACGTCTCGGTCGCGCGCTCGATGCGTGCGTCTCGATCGGTTCCGGAGTCGTCTTCGAAGGTGTCGACGACCGCGCCGGTCGCCGGATTGGTGCTCTCGATCGTCATGGACCGATCGTCCACGCGAACGGGCTTGAATCGAGGCCCGGCGAGTACGTGTCGAGCGACTTCGATCGGGTGTGCAAATATTGCACGAACCGGTGCGAAGTAGCAAGGGTTATCGGGGGCGTGGCGGAAGTTCTCCTATCGGAACCCGGAGCCGATCGCTGCGGAGGCGGCCATCCGCTGGTCGTCCGCGACTCGCACTTCGGGACGAGACACAACGGCGCTACCATGACAACAGCTAAACCCACTCCGGAAGTCGAAGAAGAGAGTGCCGTCGAGACAGCCCGTCGCCAGCTCGAGCGGGCAGCCACCCACCTCGACGTCGACGAAGGGATCGTCGAGCGACTGCGACACCCGCGGGACGTCTATCGGGTGACCATCCCGCTCGAACGCGACGACGGCAGCCGCGAGATGTTCACCGGCTATCGCGCCCACCACGACAGCGTTCGCGGCCCCTACAAGGGCGGGTTGCGCTTTCACCCCGGCGTGAGCGAGGACGAGTGCGTCGGCCTCTCGATGTGGATGACCTGGAAGTGTGCCGTGATGGACCTCCCCTTCGGCGGCGCGAAAGGTGGCGTCGTCGTCGATCCGAAGGACCTCAGCGAGGCGGAGACCGAACGGCTCACTCGCCGGTTCGCCGAGGAACTCCGTCCCGTCATCGGACCGATGAAAGACATCCCCGCGCCCGACATGGGAACCGGACCCCAGACGATGGCGTGGTTCATGGACGCCTACTCGATGCAGGAAGGCGAGACCACGCCCGGCGTCGTCACCGGGAAACCGCCCGTCATCGGGGGCTCGCACGGCCGCGAGAAGGCGCCCGGACGGAGCGTCGGCATCATCACCCGCGAGGCGATCGACTACTACGACTGGAACCCCGAAGAGACGACCGTCGCCGTCCAGGGGTTCGGGAGCGTCGGGGCCAACGCGGCCCGCTACCTCGACGACCTCGGGGCGTCGATCGTCGCCGTCTCGGACGTCGACGGCGCGATCTACGACCCCGACGGCCTCGACACGACCGACGTCGAGGACCACGACGAGACGCCGGGGATGGTCTCCGGGTACGACGCCCCCCGATCGCTCACGAACGAGGAACTGCTCGAACTCGACGTCGACGTGTTGATCCCGGCCGCGATCGGCAACGTCCTGTCCGGTGAGAACGCCCGCGACGTCCGGGCCGACCTGATCGTCGAGGGCGCGAACGGGCCCACGACCTCGACGGCCGATCGGATCTTCGAGGAACGGGGGATCCCCGTCGTTCCCGACATCCTCGCGAACGCCGGCGGCGTCACGGTGAGCTACTTCGAGTGGCTCCAGGACATCAACCGTCGCGCGTGGCGACTGGAGCGGGTGCACGAGGAACTCGAAACGGAGATGCTCCGGGCGTGGGAGGCCGTTCGCGACGAGTACGACGCCCGCGACGTCACGTGGCGCGACGCGGCGTACATCGTCGCGCTCTCCCGGGTCGCCGAGGCCCACGAGAGCCGCGGGCTGTGGCCCTAGGGCGGCGAGCCGGCGGGAACCGGCCGTCTTCGATACCAGTCACCCACACCCCTCGTTCAGAGTGAAACCCCACCCCGTCGTCGGGGGTTCCGGTCCTGCATTCTTTTCACTCTGAACGAGGGGTGTCCGTCGTCCTCTCGCCAGCAAGTCGCCCTCCCGAGACCACTCTCCTGCCGACCCCCTCTACCGCCGGGGGCTCCCCCCTGCCGAGGCTCCCCTCCCGCCGAAACTCGCCCCGCTCGTTGATCGCGGGGCCACCCGAGACGCGTATTTCTTTGGTCGTGGATTGCGGAGACCACGTATGGTCCGCAGAAGTGTCATGTTCACGCCCGGCGATCGGTCCGAGATGCTCCGGAAGGCACCCGAGGCGGGGGCCGACGCGATCGTGTTCGACCTGGAGGACGCCGTCGCCCCGGCGCGCAAGGACGAGGCTCGCGAGGCCGTCCGAGAGGTGCTGGCCGATCCCGACTTCGATCCCGACCCCGAGGTCTGCGTGCGCGTCAACGCGACCCCGGACGCGATCGCGGCCGATCTCGACGCCGTACTCGCGGGGTCCGACGCCGTCAGTCTCGACAGCGTGATGCTCCCGAAAGTCGGGTGCGCCGACGACGTTCGACACCTCGCCGACGAACTCGAGGATCGCGGCACCGTCGTCCCGATACTGGCCCTGATCGAGAGCGCCCGCGGCGTCCTCGACGCGCCGGCGATCGCGGCCCAGTCCGCGACGGACGCGCTGGTCTTCGGTGCGGAGGACCTCTCGGCGGACGTCGGCGCGACGCGAACCCCCGACGGGACGGAAGTCCTCTACGCACGCGAGCGCGTCGTCGTCGCGGCCGCAGCACACGACTGCGACGCGATCGACACGCTCGTCACCGATTTCGGCGACGACGAACAGTTGCGCGAGGACACCGAGCGATCGATCCAGCTGGGGTACGACGGCAAACTGGCGATCCATCCCGCCCAGGTCGGTCCGATCAACGCGGCCTACACCCCCGACGAGGACGCGATCGAGTGGGCCGACGCCGTCCTCGCGGCGAAGCGAGCGGCCGACGCCGAGGGCCGGGGCGTCTTCGAGGTCGACGGCGAGATGATCGACGCCCCGCTGATCGCCCAGGCCGAACGGATCCGCGATCGCGCCGCGGCGGCGGGCGAGTGGGAGTGACGTGCCGACGGACGAGCAGGAACGCCGCTCCGGCGAACGAGACCGGCCGATCCACGATTCCCGTCAGTCGATATGACGGGCCGATTCTCCATTCCCGCCAGTCGATGCGAGCGTGACAGCCCCACAATATATAATGGGATCAGAATACCTTATATTGGGACTTATGCCCTATGAGGGGCATTCGTCACGTTTATTTTGGTTTCCTCGGAAGCTACAGCCAATGGCAGGAGAAGCAAACCCGTTCGAAAGTCTGCAGTCACAGATCGACGAGGCTGCGGACTACCTCGACATCGGCGACGACGTGATCGAGCGGCTCAAACACCCCGAGCGCGTGCTCGAGACCAACCTCACCGTCGAGCGCGACGACGGCGACCTCGAGCGATTCACGGCGTTTCGCTCGCAGTTCAACGGCGATCGCGGGCCGTACAAGGGCGGCATCCGCTACCACCCGCAGGTCTCGCGCGACGAGGTCAAGGCGCTGTCGGGCTGGATGACCTACAAGACCGCGATCGTCGACATCCCGCTCGGCGGTGGCAAAGGGGGCATCATCATCGACCCCGCCGAGTACTCCGACGACGAGATCGAGCGCGTCACGCGCGCCTTCGCGAAGGAACTGCGCCCGCTGATCGGCGAAGACCGCGACATCCCCGCCCCCGACGTGAACACGGGCCAGCGGGAGATGAACTGGATCAAGGACACCTACGAGGCCCTGGAGAACACCACCGAGCCCGGCGTCATCACGGGCAAGAACCTCGCCAGCGGCGGGAGCGAGGGTCGCGTCGAAGCGACCGGCCGATCGACAGTCATCGCCGCCCGCGAGGCGTTCGACTACCTGGACAAGGACCTCGAGGGCGCGACCGTCGCCGTGCAGGGCTACGGGAACGCCGGCTGGATCGCCGCGAAGCTGATCGACGAGATGGGGGCGACCGTCGTCGCCGCCAGCGACTCCAGCGGCGGCATCTACAACCCCGACGGCTTCGACCCCGTCGCCGCGAAAGAGCACAAGAACGAGACGGGCAGCGTCGTCGGCTTCCACGACGCCGACGAGGAGGTCACCAACGAGGACGTCCTCACGATGGACGTCGATCTGTTGATCCCCGCCGCGCTCGAGAACGCGATCGACGGCGACCTCGCCGAAGACGTGTCGGCTGACGTCATCTCGGAGGCCGCGAACGGACCGCTGACGCCCGAGGCCGACGCCGTCCTCGAGGACGAGGACGTCTTCGTGATCCCGGACATCCTCGCCAACGCCGGCGGCGTCACCGTGAGCTACTTCGAGTGGGTCCAGAACCGCCAGCGCTTCTACTGGTCCGAGGAGAAGGTCAACGAGGAACTCGAGAGCCACATCGTCGACGCCTTCGACGCGCTCGTCGAAACGATCGAGGAACACGACATCGCCAACCCACGGACCGCCGCCTACGTCGTCGCCATCCAGCGCGTCGCCGACGCCTACGCCGAAGCCGGTAGCTTCCCGTAGTCGGGTGCGCTTCCCGTAGTCGGGGATCGGTACGCGGGGCGTGTTGGGCCGAGGACGATATCTTTTTACTGGTCGGCGGATATCAAACGACCGAGTGATCCGCGAGCGGCTAGCCCGGTATCGTGATCGAGCCCGCCGAGCGCTGATGAATGCGTTCCGGGAGGAACACACCCCGCATCAGATCGGCGTGAGCTTCGGGATCGGGGTCTTCATCACGTCGCTTCCCACGGGCGGACTGGGCGTCGCCCTCTTTTTCATCTTCGCCGCGCTGTGGTCGTGGATCAGCAAACCAGCGATCTTCGCCAGTGTCGCCGTCCTCAATCCGTTCGTCAAACCGGCCGTCTACGTCGCGAGCTTCCAGGTCGGCGGCTTCGTGCTCGGCTCGCGATCGATCCGATCGGGCGAGACCGCCGCAGAAACGGCCGGCATCGCCGTCCAGCAGTTGCTTCTCGGAAACGTCCTGGTCGCCGTCTGTCTCTCCGTCCTGGGGTACGTCCTCGTCGTTCACCTGACCCGTGCGTACCGACGACGGCGGCGACGTCAACAGTTCCCGTCGCTGCTGTCGGTCCTGTTCGGTCCGTTCCGACCCGACTAATCCGGTCTCCTCGACCCGTACCGATGACGAGAACCTGCCGCTAGAGGCCGAGTTCGCGGCCGATGACGAGGTGCTGGATCTCGCTGGTTCCCTCGCCGATCTCCATCAGTTTGGCGTCGCGATAGAACCGCTGTGGGGCGAAGTCGGTGGTGTAACCGTAGCCGCCGAGCACCTGGACGGCGTCCTCGGCGACCTCGCGAGCCGCCTCGCTGGCGTCGAGTTTCGCCAGCGCCGACTCCTGGGTGACCGACTGGCCCTCGTCGTACCGTTTCGCCGCCTTGTGCGTGAGCAGACGCGCCCGCTCGGTCTTGCGGTGCATGTCGACGATCTTGTCGCGGATCGCGTCGAACTCCGCGATCGGCTGGCCGAACTGCTCGCGCTCTTTGCTGTAGGCTTTCGCGTGTTCGTACGCGCCCTGGGCCAGGCCCGTCGAGAGCGCGGCGATCGAGATTCGCCCGCCGTCGAGGGTCTTTTTCGTCTGGTCCCAGCCGTCGCCCTCCTCGCCGAGCAGGCGATCCGCCGGCACCCGGACGTCGTCGAGCTGGATCTCGCAGGTTGGCGAGGCGTTCAGGCCCATCTTGTCCCAGATCGTCGTCACCTCGAAGCCGTCGTCCTCTCGGGGGTCGACGATGAACGTCGAGATGCCGTCGTACCCCGCGTCGGGGTCGGTGACGGCCTTGACGAGGACGGAGCCGGCCTCCGAAGCGTTCGTGATGAACTGCTTCGTCCCGTTTATGACCCACTCGTCGCCCTCCTTGCGCGCCATCGTGTCCATGTCGGAGGCGTCGGAGCCGCTACTCGGTTCGGTCAGCGCCCAGCCGCCGAGGTACTCGCCCTCCGCGAGCGGGCGGAGCCAGCGGTCTTTCTGTTCCGGCGTGCCGAAGAGTTCGATCGGCTTCGACGCGAGCGACGTGTGCGCGACGTAGGAGAGGCCGATCGAACCGGAGACGCGGCCGATCTCTTCGGCCACGAGCGCGTACATGAGGGTGTCGCCGCCGAGGCCGCCGTACTCCTCGTCGATCGGCACGCCCATCATGTCCAGGTCGGCGAGCTGGTCGAAAATCTCCGCGGGGAACCGGTGCTCGTCCTCGATCTCCTGGGCGATCGGTTCGATCTCCTCCTCGCAGAAGTCCCTGACTGTCTCGCGGACCATCCGATGCTCGTCGGGCAGGTCGAAGTCCATACGCAATACTTGCCGGGGTAGGGGTTAAACGCACCGACGTGTGTCCGTGACGAAACGAACGTCGCTCCCGCCGACGATCGCACGATCCCCTCGCCCGCCGGCGATCGGACGAGTTAGTGGCCCCGCCGACGATCGGACGGGCTAGCGGCCCCGCCGACGATCGATCGCGCGATCTCCCTTTACGCGGGCGATTGGACGAGTCACCAGCCGCGATCGTCGTCTCGGTCGTCCGGGTCGTCGTCCCACGGGTCGCTGTCGTCCCGATCGCCCCACGGCTCGTCGGCCTCGTCGGACCACGAGTCGTCGGTCGAGTCCTCGCGACCGTCGGCGTCGGTCTCGCGGTCCCACGCGCCCGACTCGTCCCCGTCGTCGGTCCCCCAGCGCCCGTCGGGGCGGTCCTCGTCGTCGGGGGTGGGGCCGGCGAGTTCGCCGCCGTCCGATCGGATCGCGGCGCGCTGGTCGGGAATCAGGTCGAGTTCGGGGTTCGTGTCGCCGAGCAAGAGCAGTGCGTAGTACTGGAAGTACGAGCGGACGGGCATCCAGACGAGCCCGTAGAACAGGGCGTAGACGACGAGGGCGACGAGGCCGACGGGGATCGCGAGGAAGACGCCGATCTCCCCCAGCGCGAGCGTCAGGAGGGCGATGACGACGAAGGGGATCGCGAGCAACAGGCCGCCAAAGAGCAACGCGAAGCCGATGGCGATCTGGGCCACGGCGAGGATGATCCAGGCGAGAAGCAGGTAGACGACGTACTCGGTCCAGTTCGCCGCGAACGTCCCCCAGAACCGTCGCCAGCCGCCGAGGACGCCGCGGTCCTCGTGGAGCATGATCGGGGCGACGAACTCGGAGGTAAAGCGCATCACGATCGCGTAGAGGCCGTAGACGAGGAACGCGAGCAGGACGATCGCGATGATCCAGCCGGCGAGGAGGGCGTCCGGCCCTTGCACCAAGACCACGTACAGGATCGGACCGCCCACGATCACTGCCGCGAGGAGGGAGAGGACCGCACGGAAGGCGAACAAGCGGGCGCCACGGCCGACGTTCCGGCGCGCGTACCGCCGGACGTGGACCTCCGTCGACCGGAGCGACTCGATGAAGGCGAACTCCATGACTGCGCCGACGAACGCGAACAGCAACCAGAGCGTTAGCAAGATCCCGGCCCCGATCGCCAGGATGAGGACGAAGTCCGCCGGAAGGTCGTCGACGGTGGGTTGGGGTCCGGGCCCGGTACCGGGGCTCTCGGCGAACGATCCGGCGTCGCCGCCCGGAACCGTCGGCCCGCCCGCACTGAACCCGACGACGAACAGCACGATGATCGAGAGCTTGAGCCACGTTCCCGCATCGATCGGCGTCAGCAGGTTCCGCGTCGCGTCGATCGCGTCGCTGAGGTCGTCGACAGCGTCCATGTTAGATCGACAATAGTTTTCGGGGGTGAAAATAATACTGTTCTGCGAGGCGATCGGTTCCGGAGCGACGTCGCCGATCGCTCCCGGCGGCAGGCGAGCGACCAGTCCGGGCGGCCACCGTTCTATCCTCGACGCGACACTTCGGGAGGCATTTAACCTCGAACACTCTGTCTCTGGTATGGACATCCGCCAGCTCGCTCGAGGGAACGTCGAGTGGGACCGCATCGAGCGCGTCGTCCGGACGCTGGCGGACCGTCACGACCGTGAAACCGTCCGCGTCGAGTTCCTCGACGCCGACAACTGGCTCTCGACGCCGTGTGTCATCGACGACGAGTGGTTCGTCAAGATCGTCTCCCGGCAGAACGCGCTCGTCCACGCCGTCCTGACGACCGGCCGGAACGTCGGTGCGTTCACGTCAGGGACGGGCGGCTTCTTCGGCCGGTTCGACACGCCGCGCCAGATGGTCGAACACGAGTACGTGGCGACCGAACGGATGCGCGAAATCGGCGTCAACGCACCCCGTCCGATCGAGGCGTTCGAAGTCAACGGGCTCGGCGTCCTCGTCCTGGAGTACCTCCCGAAGTTCGAGTCGCTCGACGACGTCCCGGACAGCGTCGTCGAGACCCGGGCGCCGGACCTGTTCGCCATGCTCGCCCAGCTCCACGATCACGGGCTGGCCCACGGCGACCTCCGGGCCGAGAACATCCTCCTCTGTGACGACGGCCTCTACTTCATCGACGCGACCAACGTCCACGAGGACCGGGTCGCCGAGACGACCGCCTACGACCTCGCGTCCGCGCTCGCCGTACTCGAACCCCGCATCGGCGCTCGTGCGGCCGTCGACGCGGCGACGACGGCCTACGACCCGGCGACCCTGCTCCGGGCACGTCGGTTCATCGACTTCGTCCGGTTGCGCCCCGACCACGAGTTCGATTCGACGACGCTCCGCAGCGAAATCGAGAAGGCCGCGGATCTCGGCGCGAAGTGAGTCGACGGCCGGCCCGATCGGCGTCTCCAGTCCGTCGCGGCCGGCACGGCACTCGTCGATCGGACAGCCGGTGATCGATACGATCGCGACCGAAACCGGATCCGGGCTCCCGGTGAGACAAGCGTTCGGCAAGGCCCCCTCGTGTACACGAGCGAAAGGTGCTGTCCGAGGGAGTGAGTACATGTTCACTATCGCAAGTAATTCGGTCATAGTGATCGGTTTCGAGCGTGGGAACGGCGGATATCCACCATCAATATTTTCACGTCGCTCGTTGGTAATTCGAGTATGAGCCAGCACGCTACCGAGCAGGTGCACGGCCACTACATCGGCGGGAACTGGACCGACGGCGACGGCGTCGACACGTTCGACAGCGAGAACCCGGCTACGGGCGAGACGCTGGCGACGTTCCGGCGCGGGACGCCCGACGACGTCGACGCGGCGCTCGCGGCCGCGGAGGACGCCTTCGAGGAGTGGCGCGACCTCTCCTACATCGATCGGGCGGAGTACCTCTGGGACATCTACCACGAACTGCGCGATCGCCACGAGGAACTGGGCGCGATCGTCACGAAGGAGTGTGGCAAGGAGATCTCGGAGGGGAAAGCCGACGTGACGGAGGCCTGGCACATGGTCGAGTGGGCGGCGGGCAACGCCCGTCACCCCCACGGCGACGTCGTGCCGAGCGAGGTCGGCGCCAAGGACGCCTACATGCGCCGGAAACCCCGCGGGGTCGTCGGCTGTATCACGCCGTGGAACTTCCCGGTCGCGATTCCGTTCTGGCACATGGCGATCGCGCTGGTCGAGGGGAACACGGTCGTCTGGAAGCCGGCGGAGCAGACGCCGTGGTGCGGCCAGATCATCGCCGAGATGTTCGAGGACGCCGGCATCCCCGACGGCGTGTTCAACATGGTCCAGGGCTTCGGCGACGCCGGCGCGGCCATCACCGACGACGGGCGCGTGGATACGGTCCTCTTCACCGGTTCGGCCGAAGTGGGCCACGAGATCGCGAGCAAGGTCGGCGGCGAACCCGGCAAACTGGCCGCCTGCGAGATGGGCGGCAAGAACGGCATCGTCATCACCGAAGAAGCGGACCTCGACATCGCGGTCCACTCGGCAATCATGTCGAGTTTCAAGACGACCGGCCAGCGCTGCGTCTCTAGCGAACGGCTGATCGTCCACACCGACGTCTACGACGAGTTCAAAGACCGGTACGTCGACGTCGCCGAGAAGATCGCCGTCGGCGACCCTCTCGAGGAGGACACGTTCATGGGGCCCGCGATCGAGACCGACCACCTCGAGAAGATCCGCCGGCACAACGAGTTGGCCCAGCAGGAAGGCGGGGAGGTGCTCGTCGATCGGTTCGAACTCGACGACGCGGAGATTCCCGACGGCCACAGCGAGGGCCACTGGGTCGGCCCGTTCGTCTACGAGATCGATTACGATCCCGACCTGCGATGCCTGAAAGAGGAGTGTTTCGGCCCCCACGTCGCCCTGATCGAGTACGAGGGCGACGTCGATCGGGCGATCGAGATCCACAACGACACCCCCTACGGGCTGGCCGGCGCGATCGTCTCGGAGGACTACCGCCAGATCAACCGGTTCCGCGATCACGCCGACCTCGGCCTGGCGTACGCGAACCTGCCCTGTATCGGCGCCGAGGTCCAGTTGCCCTTCGGCGGCGTCAAGAAGTCCGGCAACGGCTACCCGAGCGCCCGCGAAGCGATCGAAGCGGTCACCGAGCGCACCGCCTGGACGATGAACAACTCGAAGGAGATCGAGATGGCGCAGGGGCTGTCGGCAGACATCATCACGCGCGACGACTGATCCGGTCCCGATCGCGTCCGTTCCGGCCCCGTACCCGCGTGTGGACGTGGAGGGTGGGTGCGGATTCGCGGGTCGACCAGGATTGTGGAGTTAGGGCGCGCCGCGGAACGCGTCCACCTGTGATTCGCCCATCGCCATCAGGTCGCGGACGAACCCCGACCTTCGGTCGACCTTCGTCGAGGTCTCTACCGCTTCCGGGAGCGTGATGCGCCGGATTTCGGTCTTCGAAAACTCGTCGGTAGGAAGGTGACCGGCGTCGATCCACCCGTTGACTCGCTCGACGAACTGCAGTTCCTGGTTGAGCGAGATGTTCCCCGAGAGTTCGTTGCGCCGTTCGGAGATCTCCGCCATCGAGTTCGGCTCGCCCTCGTGCTTCTGCGGGTTGACCTGGACGATCCAGAGTTCGTCCGGTTTCCGGGCCGCGTCGACCGACATGAGGTCCATGATCGGCGGATTCTGTGAGAACAGCCCGTCCCAGTGGTACTGGCCGTCGATCTCGACCGGCTCGAACAGGTCCGGGACGGCCGCCGACGCGACGATCGCTCTGGCCGTCACGTCCTCGTTCGTGAACGTCCGGAATTCGCCAGTGTTGACGTTCACCGTCCCGACGATCAGGTCCGGGGAATCGGTTTCGAATCGGTCGTCCATCGTCACGAAGTCGACGGTACTCTCGAGCAGTTCCAGAAGTTGCGTTTGGTTCTCCGAGACTGGTGGGAACACGGACGGGCTAATCTGTGGCATAGGCCCGCCTCGCGACTCGATTCGCGTTCGGATGGTCTGGAGTACGTTCATCCAGTAGTCCATCGGCGACGACGGGGTGATGTCGTCCCAGACCTCGTCGAGTTGCCGGATCGCACGGTCCGGCCCCGCCGACGTCAGGCCGTCCCACGCGGTCACCGCGCAGATCGCTCCGCCGGACGTCCCGGAGATGCCGACGAGTTCGTGGTCGTCGTTCCAGGTTCGGAACAGTTCCTGTAGCGCGCCCGCGGTGAACGCGGTGTGACTGCCGCCACCCTGACAGGCGATCGCGACGTTCGTCTCCCCAGGTTCGAGCGGATCCCCGGCGTCGGCCGTAGATGGCGAGTCGTTCACGGCATCACTTCCAGACCAGCGACGCATAAGCAGGCGGCAAGCGATGGCACGTCGAACCGGCTGTCGCCGGATTCCGGCGCTCGAAACGGGTTCCGAGACCGACTGGCGGGACCATCCGCCGGAACGGCCTCGATAGCGACGCCGACATCGCCGCGCTTGCAACGAACTGTGTCGATAACTGCCGACGCGCTGGAGGTCGAGCGGCACTGCCGGCGTGGACGTGGCCGTCCCAGCGGCCCATGCATCATAGAGTTTCCGAGAACCGACTCGGAGACGTCTCTCGAAGACGGAACTCGACGATCCGGTCGCGAGCGTCACCGCCAGCGACGCGATCGGTTCCCGTCGATGGCTGTGCGAACCAGCGGATACCACGTCCCGAGGACGGCCCCGTAGGCGATGAGGGCCATCAGGCTCGCCCCGTGTTGGCACGGCAGCGACAGGGTTCCGCCGGTCAGTTCGATCCAGAGCGGCACGCCGTACGCGACGCCGACGAGCCAGCAGATAGTGCCGTAAGCGACGCCGAAACAGCCGCCGAGGAACGGCGAGCGAAGCGCGGCCGCGAGCGGCGCCGGCGCCCAGCGGTGGGTCGCCGCGCGCGTGAGCCCCGCGACGAACGCGACCGCAGCGACGAAGCCGTGGCCGACGACGAATCCCCAGTTGTTGACGCTGTCCTCGAGCCCGTACAGTGCGGGGATAGCCTCGAGGTGGCCGGTCGCTGCGACCAGTTCGGCGAACGTCAGGCTGGCGAGCAGGGCCGCGACGAGCGCGCCGGAAATCGTTCCGTCCGAGGGAATGTCGTATCGACCGGAACGTCCGTATGACATGAATGTTCGATGCATCGCACGGGCATAAATAAGTAGTTGAATGCCGGCTCCCCGTTCGGAAGCACTGTCCGTTCCGCATTCACATCTCGCGCACACGTCCTGGACCGACCGATCCGAGCGACGCACCTGGATCGGCGACTGGTGCGTTGCTTTCCCTGAACGGCCAGCGAGCGGTCTCGCGACCCGACCGGACCCGGTTCACCGATCGGCAGCCGCGACCGGGACGTCGAGGTGGGCGGCGAGGATCGCGGTCTGGACCGTCCGCAGGTCGGTATCCTGAACCATCGCGGCGGCCTGGAACAGTTCGCGAGCGCGTGCGACGCGCTCCGGCCTGGCGGCGAGGTGAACGAGATCGAACGCGTCGGGATCGACGCGGGTCGCCGCCGCGAAGTCCGCGGCGTCGTACAGCGCGGCGAACGCCTCGACGACGGCCCCGAGAAGTGCGTCGGTCGCCTCGGCACCCGGATCGCCGGCCGGAACCGAGCCCGTCGCCTCGTCGAAGTAGTCGTCGAGGTTGACGACGCCGGCCGCCTCGTACACCGACTCGGCGAGCGCGTCGTGGACCGGCCCCGTGACGTAGACGCCGAACACTTTGTACCGGTTACCGCCAGTCATTACCCCGTGTTTCGGTATCGTGCCATAAATACGTGCGAGCGAGCGAATCCGGTCGGTCGATGATCGCGTCCCGGACGTCGCGATCGCAGTTGCGGCGTCATCCGAGCGTGAAGGTGTGTTCTCGGCTCGCATCACAACTGGGACAGACGTGCCGGTAGACGATCCGTCGGCCGTCCGTTCGGCTCGTCCAGTTTCCCTCCTCGTCGACGTATCCGCACTCCGGACACTTCTTCTCGGTGGTCTCGTAACGTCGGCGGAGTCGATCGAGCGGTGTTGGCATACCACATAGTAGGATTCCCGAACGTAAAAATCGATCCGACAAACCGGTGCTCCCTTCCGACGACCGCGCGCGTAATCGAGCAGGTTTCGGTAGTCGATCGGATCGAAACGATGCGCATACCGACGGTCCATCCGGGCGAACCATCACTGTCCGCTGGCGTCGGCGATGGTACTACGCGAGATCGATACCTCGGTCGACGACTCTCGGCCGAATATTTTACCATCTGATTGAAGTTATTCCCGAGCACACGGTCGGATGCTTCCCTAACCGGAGCGACTGGCAACTGATACGTTTACGATCCTGTTTTGCCAGTCCCCGGCCCCACGGATTCTATCGTGCAAATATTACCAGAAATATTGTTGGCGAGATATAACAGATAGGGAACAAACCGATGGAATATACTGTTGGTATGAGATATGGCCGATAGTGTAATGTGTAATGGGTGTAGCATTTCTTCTATGACCAGGGAGGAAGGGAACACCCGAAGTCGGCAGAATGCCGGATCAGGCATCGAGGAACCGACGATGGCCTGGGAGGTCGCGAAATTGCTGTTGACGGCTCACTCGCGTTCCGGACGGGCACTGGAACAGTACCTGTTACTGCACCACTTCGAAGACCATGGAGACGTCGACGAACTTCGAACGACGATCGAACGGGCGATCGAGGATCACGAACGCATCATCGAGGAACTCGAGGCTGCCGGCGAACGGATCGACCCGTCGTCCGAGTGACTCGAAGGCCGTCGATGGGCCGTAGATACCGGACCGTTTTACCGCTAGTATTAGGATTTCAACATTTACCACAATAATAATAGGGCTCCTATCTGATTTTGCTGTATGAAACTAACCTATCCGACGGACTTTGCTATTCTGGAGGCCCTCTCCGACGGAAAACGGAACAACGCGGTGAATATTGCACACGAAATCGACAAAAACCGATCGTACATCAACACCCGACTCCCACTGTTGGCCGACTACGAACTGGTCGAATCCGTCGGTCCGGCGCCGAACAGTGGACTGTACGAGATCACCGAGCGGGGTCGCGCCGTCCTGGAACTCGAGGACGCGTATCGACGGGACGATGTCGACTTCGAGGCGTTGCTCGACCAGGAACTCTCGAACTGATCGGATAGGGGTCACCGCGATCTCGCTCGAGGGGCGCAGGTTTTCGTTCAGAGTATCGCTCGTTTGTTCGTCCTGATATCCCGTTGGTGTTTACTGGATGGTGGTACGATAGAAGATATACCGTTGACACGTATCAGAATGCGGCCAATAAGTCTTTAACCACGCATTCTCACGAGGTATGGCGGAATCGTTCGCGTAACTGATTATCACTTAGTCAGAACATTTAAGTCAAACTAGTAGTTACCAACGGCATGTACCGGCAGTAGATAGGCATGCGATATCCCATCGCGACTCGCCTGGTGTGCCGGTGCAGAACCAACCCAACGCGATACTCACGACAACAATGACAGACAACAGAACGCAGATTCGTGCTGTACTCCTGACCCTCGTCATGGTCGTCTCCGTTTTCGGAGGGACCGTGGCGTTTGCTGGAGGTGCAGCAGCAGATGCAACGACCGTCACTGGTGACGTATCACCAAGTGCGGTCCAGGCACAGGCAACCGAAGATCTGACAGTTACTGTTACTGCAGACGACGTAAATACGGATAACACGTCGACAGAAGGCCAGATTGAACTTGAGCTGGCGAGCGTCGATCTGACCGATGCTGAGGTCTCGGCAAATTCGAGCAGCGACAACGTTACGAACGTTACCGCAGCCGTTGTGAACGGCACCGTTGCCGTCACGTTCAACGATGCTGCTAGCGGTGACACTGCAGAAAACGTTAGTTTCACCGTCAACGTCAATAACGCCACCACCCCGGAAGAGGGCGAATACGACGTTACCGCCTCCGTTGACAGTGAAGGCGACGGCGAGTTCGAAGTGCAAGACGAATCGATCGCAAGCCTCACGGTCGACGGTACGGCCCCAACCATCGACGCCCAGATCAGCGATACCACGGACGAAAACGGACTCGTCGCGGGTGGAGAAGAAGTCCTGATCGAAGCGAACGTTACCGATAACCAGGGGATCGATACCGTCGAGGCCGATGCCGAGGCGTTCGGCGTCTTCGAACCCGTGGAACTCACCCACGATAGCGGTGATACCTACAGTGCGACGATCACTGTAGACGGTGAAAACGCCACCAACGGCGATCAATCCGTTGCCATCACCGCAACTGATGGGGTCGGGAACACTGGCGAAGCACTCACCAACGATGTGGAAGTGGACGTGGCTGCTCCGGAGAACAAGGTCATCGACCTCCGTGACGAGGAGGAGGTGCTGGTCCACTCGTACGAGAACCTCGACATCGTCTACGAGTACATCGAGGAGAACACGGCCAGTGCGACCATCACGCTTGAAGGCCAGACCTTCAACGCCGAGGGACAGACGTACACCTACGAACTCGACGACGAGGCGTATATCAACGGCTCGACCAAGTCGGTGACGCTCGACCTCGACGACCAACTCGAAGAGGACCTCGGCTGGAACGATCTCGCCGACGGTGCCTACTCGATCGCCATCGAAGTCGAGGACGAAGCGGGCAACGTCAACAGTACGTCGACCGAGGGCGAACCGGTCGTCGTCGACGACGAGCATCCCGTCGTGACTGCAACCGAACTGAACGAGACGTCCGATGTCGCTCCTGATGCCACCGTCGATGTCACGTACGAGTACACGGACGCCACCAACGCGACGGAACTGGCTCTCGTTCTCGATGCCAGTGATAGTGAATCTGATGGGGAAATCGTCGAACCAGTCGATCACGCACCAGGTGACGACCTGACGAAGACGTTCGATCTAAGCGACGCCAAGATCGACGACAACACCGAATACGATGTTTTCCTCGTTGCTTCGGATGAACAGCGTAGGTCCACCGGTGATTACGTCGATACGATCGACGTGAACGCCGAGGCACCGGCGATCGAGGCCGCTGAGGCGAACGCCGGCGACGACACGGTCACCGTCACGTTTAGCGAAGCCATCGGAGTCTCACTTGATCGGACTGACTTCGCCTATCAGGACGTCAGCGGCGATGGTGCGAGCGCCATCGACTCCGTGTCTCACTATCGTGGTTCCGACGAGGCAACCCTTTACCTCGACGCGGACGTCTCGGCCAACGACCTCGAAACGGACGTCGTGAGCGCACGTGCGGGTGAGATCCCGGACACGGCGGATCACGACCCACGCTACGTCGACAGTGGTGAGGCGGTCGCGCTGCAGGACACCACTGCCCCGACGATCGACGAATCTGACATCACTGCCCCGACGATCAATCAGGATAACGAGGAACAGTACTCCGTCGACGTCTCCCTCGATCGAGAGATCGTCGACGTCAGGGTGACCGTCGGCAACGACGTCGAAGCGACCACAGAGGACGCTCAGTACTCCGCGGAGGTCGGCAATCTGAACGTCTCCGAACTCGAGGATGACGACGCGGTCACCGTCACTGCCCTGGTAACCGACAAGGGCGGGAACACTGACACCGCGACGACGACGGTCGAGAAGGACACCGGTTCCCCATCGATCGACTCCGTGCAGGCTAACGCCGGCACGGACGTCGTCGACGTCGAATTCGACGAAGAGATGTCGCATCTCGATGCCGACGACTTCGCACTCGAGGGTGTCGACGCAGACGTAAGTTGGGTGTCTCAGTCGGACGATACTTTCGAAGTTCACCTCACTGAGCCGGTCCCGTTCGAAGCGATCAACGACAGTGAGGCTGCAACCATCACGGCCACCGAAAGCGCCACCGACGCAGCTGGTAACCCCGCCGTGGGTGAACCAGTAGCGCTGAACGACACCGAAGAGCCGTCCCTGTGGGGGCTGGAGGCTTCGGCGAACGACGAGAACGTCACCGTAACGTTCTCTGAAGGCGTCGTGAACGCCTCCGGTGACGCCCTGGACGCCGACGACTTCGTCTACAGCGACGAGAGTGAGGACGGTGCGAGCGCGATCGAGAGCGTCGACCACGACGCCGGGTCGAATACGGCGATCGTGACCCTCGACGCCGAAGTGGCCGCAAGCGATCTCGACACCGACACACTCGGGATTGCTGAGGAAGCGGTCTACGACGCAAACGGAAGCGCCGCCGACGCAACGGGGTACTCCCTCTCCGACTGGATGGCTCCGGACGTCGACCTGAGCGCTGACGTCGATGGCGAGACCATCACGTACACCATCGAGTCCGACGAAGAACTCGACGAGATCGAAGTCGACGTCGATACTCAGAACGAACTTGTCACGGAACACTTCCAGGGTAGCCCGGTCGGCGAGACGCTGACTGCGGAGGACTTCGAACTGGAGTCCACCGAGGACGGCTACGTCTACACGGCCACCTACACGGCACCGCGAGACGGTCGGTACGACGCCGAGCTCGCAACCGCAGAGGATCTCGCTGGAAACGACGGTGCGTGGTACGAGGCCGCCTCTGCAGACGTTGATACGGCAGCTCCGTCTGCGGTTGACGCGATCGTCGACCCGCAGGGCAACGATCGTGTTGCCCTCTACTTCGATGAGCCGATCGATGCGAGCGCGATCGATAGTGACGCAGTCACCGTCGAAGGTGCCACTGTCGATTCCGTTGACCAACGACAAAGCGACGGCGACTGGGGGATCGTCGTTGTGAACCTCGACGACCCGCTCCAGACGGGTGACGAACCGAACGTCACTGTCGACGGTGACTCCTTCCACGAGATCACCAACGATTCGAGTGACGGCCAGACGACATCCGAGACGGTCCACACGACCAAACTCGCGCTAAACGAGGGCACGAACTTCGTGTCCGTCCCGGCGATCTCCGGTGGCCAGGATCTCGATGACGTCGACACCAGCAACATCGACGTCATCTGGTCCTACACGGGCGACAGTTGGGAGAAGTACGACCCTGACGACCCCGAAAGCGACTTCGACTCGCTTGAAGGTGGCCAGGGGTACATAGTCGAGATGGAGAACGCTGATGTCCTGGACATCAACGTCCACAACCTGCCGGCGAGCAGCACGGGTGACGTCGACGGTGCGCTCATGAACGAGCAGCACCTCGACGAGGGCTGGAACCTGGTTGGCCACTACCAGACCGAATACCAGTCCGCGGACCACGCGCTGAGTTCGATGGGCGATGATGTCCACGTCGTCTACGGTCAGGCCGATGGCTACGAGTACGAACTCGCCGACGGGCTCGCTATCGGTGAATCGTACTGGGTCTTCGTGAAGGACGACACGGTCTACACCCACGCCCCGTAGGGTCACCTGACCAAAACCATCATTTATTGATATGAATATCAAGAGAATCTCATACCACCCGGCACGACTGCTCGTGGCCGCCGTAGCTGTGCTACTGGTCACGAGCGTGCTCGTAGCCGGTGGCGCCGTCGCACAAGACGACGGTCCACCGGCGCCGCCACACGGAGTCTACGGCGATGTCGTGGACAGTAGCGGTGACCCCGTCGAGAGCGCTCTCGTCGAGGTCGTCGACGACAACGGTGACGTGATCGTCAACGACACTACCGACGAAAATGGCGCCTACAGCGTCAACGTCGACGGTCTCGACGAAGGGGACGAGTTCACCGTCTCCGTGGCCAACGTCGCAGACACCGACGAAGAGACGCTCACCTGGTCGTCCGGCGCTTCGGAGCGCGTCGACCTCTCCGTCGAGGTCGGCGACTCCGGTGGCGGTGGCGGCGGTGGCGGTGCACCCGGCGGCGGTGGGGGCAGTGCCCCCGAACCCGACCACCCCGAGCCGAACGCCGCGATCGCCATCGATCCCGATCCGGCGACGATCGGCGAGGAGATCACCTTCTCGGGGGCGAAGTCGACCGACGAGGAACGGCCGATCATCTCCTACGCCTGGGAGATCGACGGCGAGACGGTCGACGGCGAGACCGTCACCGCCTCGTTCGACGAGGCCGGCGAGTACGACGTCTCCCTCACCGTCCGGAACGACCTCGGCGAAGAAGACACCGCCACGGCTACCGTAACCGTGGAAGAAACGGACGAGAAAGATCCGTCCGATGGCGACTCGTCCGACGGCGACCCGTCCGATGGCGGAGCGTCTGACGGAGATCCGGACGACGAAGGTCCTGACGACGAAGACGATGACGACGGGCTCCCCGGCTTCGGACCCGTCGTCGCGATCGTCGCACTGCTCTCGGTCGCGCTCCTCGCGATCCGCCAGCAGGACTGACGCTCACCAAACACGCACACTTTTTTCGAAGCGATCGCCGGCCGCTCACAGTCAGCAGGTCTGCAGCGCATGCTGTCTCGCGATTGGCTAATAAGCGCCCGTTCGACTACGACCCGAGTTCGGCATCGCCCGACAAGCATCACCCTGACGGAAAGATCGGACAGACGCTCTCACTCACGAATCGAACCGAGGGGGCCTCGCGTTCGTGTGTCCGGACTCGTCGGCTTGTGCGGCCGAGCAAGCGACGGCATCCAAGCGACGCGGAGTCAAAGATCGTCGAGTACCGGCCGATTGGTGAGGCGCCAGCCGGCTACTGTTGCGGCGATCGTCCCGATACCGACTGCGATCGCGATCCCCCCGGTGTAAATGAGAGCAGTCGTTTGGACGAGGCCCTCGAAGCCGACGACGGAGGCGGCGAACTGATTGAGCAACCAGACGCCGAGGGGTGTGAGCGCGAGTCCGAGCATCCCGCCGAGGAGTCCGATTACGAGACCCTGGCCGATCACGGACGTGACTATCAGGGGCGCTGAAAGCCCCTGTGCCCGCAGTGCGGCGAACGCCTGGCGTTGTTGGAACACCACCAGCGACAGCAGCGACACGGTCAAGGCGATGCCAGCGCCGACGGCGAGCACGACGAGGGTGGCGCCGGCGGCGAGGACGAGCACCTGTTCCTGCAGGACCGCTTCGAGCTGTTCCTGGTTCGATCGGATCTCGTACTCCGGATAGTCGTCCTCGAGGTCCTGTTGCACCGTCTCAATATCGGCGCCCTCCGTGACGGTGATCGTGATGAACGTGGCGGGTTCGGTCTGGGTCGTTCCGGTTATCCGGTGGAGTTCGCTCAGCGGCATCGTCACGGTTGGTGTCCCGAGCATCTGCTCGAAGGTGGGCGAAATTCCGACGACGGTAAACTCGGTGTTCCTGGCGGCCGCGAGTGAGCCCCCAACGTGGACCGTATCACCGACCGACACGTCGAGCGATCGCGCCGTTTGCTCGTCGAGCAGGAGTTCGTTCGTTTCGGGGCCGTCGTAGGACCCGTTCGCGTAGTGTGGATCGCCGCTGAGTCCCTCACCCGACGTTACCTGGACGGCCGAGCCCCCGCCCGGGACGCCAGTGCCGACGAACGTCCGGAACTCGCCGTCACCGGTACCGACGTAGACCGTGTCGAACGCGAGCGGCGCCGCGTTGGCGACGCCGTCGTGGGTTTCCATCTCGTGGGCGACGGTCCGCGACTCGTAGAGCGTGTTCTCGAAGCCGCCGCCCCCGGCGGACGTCAACCGCGTTTCACCCGCTGTCACCCAGAGATCGCGATCGGCGGCCTCGAACTGCCGTTCGCCCGTCTCGAGGACGCCGATGCCCGTCCCGGCGAGCAGCGTCATCGCCAGGACGGCGAGTGCGACGCCAACGATCGCCAAGCCCAACCGCGACCGGTGCTGGCGGAGTTGGGCAAGAGCCAGGCCGCCGGCAGTTCGGACACGTTCGCGGAGCCGTCCCAGACGCGTCGCAGTGGTGCCGTCAGCGCCGCCGGTCATGGCACACCACCCGACAAGCGACGGGTCGCGACGAGCAACCACGGCAGCGACAGCAGTCCAATTGCGAGCCCGACAGCGAGTCCGTACGGCACGAACGCGAGCGACGACGTTGCGATCGGTTCCGTCGTCAGCATCCGCATGGCGAGTTCGTTGACGAGACGGATCACACCGAGGCCGCCAATTCCGCCCAGGAGGCCCCCGAGTGCCGTCGTCGCCAGGGTCTGGACGCCGACCAGTCCGAGCTGGCTTCGTACTGACATGCCGAGCGCCCCCAGTGTCGTCAACTGTTGTCGATCCGCTACGAGCTCGAGGCCGGACGTCGTCACGACGAACAGCGTGCCGATCGTCACGGCGACGACGACGGCGACGAGCCCGAGCGCCAGCGCCAGATCCGACTCGACCGTCTGACTGGCAGTCAGTTCGCTCCGCGTGAGTACTGCGGATTGCTCGTAGAGGCCAGCGAGTTCGTCTTTGACGGCCGGCGACCCCGTCGCGACCACGAACTGATCGGCCTGATCGTGGCGGTCCGCCCCCGTCAGCGTCTGGAGTTCACTCAACTGGACGAGCGCCGTCGGCACGTCGCCGACGCGCTCGGACGAGTCGTCGACGCCAGCGACGGTGAACGAGTCGTTGCCACCGATCGTGACCGTCTCGTTCGGCGACGCCTCGAGGACGGACGCGGCGCTTTCGGAGAGGACGACGTCTCCAGTCCACTCCCCGTCGTACTCGCCGTCGCCGTAGTACGGATCACCCACCGTCAGGGGTGCCGTAGACACGCCGGCGACTCGATCGAGGCCCGGCCGGTCGATGATACCGACGACCAACACGTACTCCGTCGTGGACCCGGTTTCGACCTGCATGACCTGTGTCAGGACCGGTGTCGCCGACTCGACGTCGTCGATCGCGGCGATGCGCTCGGTCGTCGGGTGGACCGAGCCGAACTGCGGGCCGTCGGTCGCCACCAGCGGTGACGTGGTGCCCTCTTGCTCCGGAACGAGCCAGTAATCGACGTCGTCGTCGTAGACGGTCGTCCCGGTCGCAAGGCCAACGCCGATCCCCGTGACGGTCACCAGCAGGGCGATCGCAACCGCGACACCGAAGACGCTGAACCGGACGCGCTGCTGGGCAGTGTGGGTCGTCCGTGAGATGGTCCGCCGGACCCCCACCCCCACAAGTCCGATCCATCGACGGAGTACCGATCGGCGTGTCATGGATTGGGCTGGACGGCGCGATCGTGATCGAGTCGCTTGCCGTCTTGCAACCGGACGAGGCGATCGCAGACCGCGAGTGTCTCTCGATCGTGCGAGGCAAGGACGACGGCACGGTCCTCGGCGACGCGTTCGAACTCGCGCAGGATCCGCTCGCCGGTCTCCGTGTCGAGTTCGCCCGTCGGTTCGTCGGCGACGACGAGCGTCGGATCGGTGACCAGGGCACGGGCGATCGCCACGCGTTGCTGTTCGCCCCCGCTCAGCTCCCGGGGGCGGTGCGTCACTCGATCTTCGAGGCCGACCCGAGCGAGCAGTTCCGTCGCCCGGCGGCGCCGTTCCGGTTTCGGAACCCCGAGTTCGACGAGTGGCAGGGCGACGTTCGCACGGGCCGACAGCGAGTCGAGCAAGTGGAAGTGCTGAAAGACGATCCCGACGTGCTCGAGTCGATGGCGCGTCCGCTCGCGTTCCGACAGGGCGGTGAGATCGGTCCCGCGAAACGAAATCGTGCCCGCGGTCGGGCGGACGAGGCCGGCGAGCAGATGCAGAAGCGTCGACTTGCCGCTCCCGCTCGGGCCGGCCAGACCGACGATTTCTTCGTCGCGAACCGTGAGCGACACCGAATCGAGGGCCCGGACGGTCGGCGGCTCCGAGCGGCCGAGCGCCCGTCCCACCCGGCCCGGTGTCGCGCCCCTGGTGTAGATTTGCGTCACGTCCTCTACGGCGACGATCGGCGATGGAGCACTCGAGCGATCGGCATGCGACGCACCAGAATCGGTCGCCATTACCAGTGGGCTAGCCTGCGCCCAATTAATTCTCTCGGTTCGACTGGTCACTACGCAGATGAGTCCGGCGACGGAGACGTCCTGGCGCGTTGCGAGCGAACCGCTTATTTGCCACATCGCGAAACAGACCGCTATCGATGCAAGCTATCGTGCTCGCCGCCGGCGAGGGAACGCGCATCCGACCGCTGTCGGACTCGCTCCCGAAACCGATGTTACCCGTCGCTGACCGGCCGCTCGTCGCCCACACCGTCGATACCGCGATCGACGCTGGCGCCACGGAGGTCGTGCTCGTCGTCGGGTACGAGGCCGAGACCGTTCGCGAGTACTTCGGACGCGAGTATCGGGACGTCCCCGTCTCGTATGCCGTCCAGACCGACCAGCGCGGGACCGCGGATGCGGTCAACGCGGCCAGCGAGCATCTCGATGGCGCGTTTGCCGTCCTCAACGGCGACAACCTGTACGATCCCGCCGCGATCGAGCGGTTGTTCGCGGCGGCGCCGGCCGTCTGTGCCGTCGAGGTCGCGGACCCGCGCAACTACGGCGTGTTGAGTACGGACGCCAGCGGCGAGGTCGTCACCGGTATCGTCGAGAAGCCGGCCGAGCCGCCGTCGTCCCTCGCAAACGCCGGTGCCTATGCGTTTCCCGACGCGGCGGCGACGTGGCTCGACGTCCCGGCGAGCGACCGGGGCGAACACGAGATTACGGACGTCCTCGCGCGGGTGATCGAACAGTACGACGTGACGCCGGTGGCGGTCGACCGATGGCTCGACGTGGGCCGCCCGTGGGAACTGCTCGAGGCGAACGAGTGGCAACTCGCCACGCTCGATCGACGGGTCGACGGCGACGTCAGCGACGACGCGACACTGCATGGCGACGTCGTCGTCGAGGCCGGGGCGACGGTGAAAGCCGGCGTCGTGATCGAGGGCCCAGTGTTGGTTCGACCGGGGGCGACGATCGGCCCGAACGCGTACGTCCGCGGCGCGACGCTGGTCGGGGAGAACGCGAAAGTCGGCCACGCGGCGGAGGTGAAAAACACCGTCCTCTCGCCCGGCGCGTCGGTGAGCCACCTCTCGTACGTCGGCGATAGCGTGCTGGGGCGTGACGTCAACTTCGGCGCCGGAACGAACGTCGCGAACCTCCGCCACGACGAGGCCGACGTCCGACTGACGGTCAAGGGCGATCGGATCTCGACCGGACGCCGCAAGTTCGGCGTCGTCGCCGGCGACGGTGTCAAGACCGGTATCAATACGAGTCTCACGCCCGGGCTGAAACTCTCCAGCGGGGCGACGACCCGGCCCGGCGAGACGGTCGATCGCGATCGCTAGCTCCCGCGCTGCGACCCGAGCGTACGGGCCCCGGCCACTCACGACCGGTAGTACTAACAGTCGCTCGCGTCGAGCGGTTGCTATGTTCGGGACGAGCGGTATCCGGGGAACCGTCGGGGAAGACGTCACCGCGTCGCTCGCGCTCTCCGTCGGGCGTGCCGTCGCGTCGGAGGGCCACGAGCGCGTCGTCGTCGGCCGCGACCCGCGTGACAGCGGCGCACTCCTGCTCGATGCCCTGGCGGCGGGCCTCAGGGAGTGTGGCTCCGACGTCATCGACGTCGGCGTCGAGGCAACGCCGACGATCGCCCGTGCCGTCGGGACGTACGACGCCGACGCGGGCGTCGTTATCACGGCCTCGCACAATCCCGCGTCGGACAACGGGATCAAACTCTGGACGCCCGCGGGCAAGGCGTTCGGCCCCGCGAAGCGAGCGGCGATCGAGAAGCGCCTCGAGACCGGGACGTACGACCTGCAGCCGTGGGACGGGGTCGGCACGCGGCGACACCGGACGGACGCTGCCGACCACCACGCCGCGGCGGTGCGCGAGGCTGTCTCGCTCGAGGCGACTCCCCACGTCGTCGTCGACGTCGGCAACGGGGCTGGCGGGATTACCGCCCGCGTGCTGGCCGAACTCGGCTGTCACGTCGAGACGCTGAACGGCCAGCCCGACGGCGCGTTCCCCGGCCGGCCGAGCGAGCCGACCCGCGATACGCTGGGCACGCTCATGCGCACCCTCGAGACCACCGACGCGACGGTGGGCATCGCGCACGACGGCGACGCCGATCGGCTGATCGCCGTCGACGACACCGGCTCGTTCGTCCCGAAGGACGTCCTCCTGGCGCTGTTCGCCCGGGACGCCGCCAGCACGGGCGATCGGGTCGCCGCGCCGGTCGATACGAGTCTGGCGGTCGAGGACGCGCTGGCCGAGATCGGGGCGTCGGTGTCCCGGACGCGGGTCGGCGACGTCTTCGTGGCCGAACGGACGACCGACGCCGACGTCGTCTTCGGCGGCGAACCCAGCGGGGCGTGGATCTGGCCGGACGAAACCCTGTGTCCCGACGCCCCGCTGGCCGCGTGCAAACTCGTCGAACTCGTCGCCGCCCGTGGCCCGCTATCCGCCCTCGTCGAGTCGATCCCGACGTATCCGATCGAACGGACGTCGATCGAGGTCGAGGACAAAGCCGAGGTGATGGACCGGATCGAGCATCGCGTCGGCGATCGGTACGACGACGTCGCGACGCTGGACGGCGTGCGCGTCGACTCGCGCGACGGCTGGTTCCTGATCCGGGCGAGCGGAACCGAGCCCGTCGTCCGGGTGACCGCCGAGGCGCGCGACGACGCCCGGGCCGGCGAACTGGCCGACGAAGCGATCGGGATCGTTACTGCGGCGACCTCGTGACCGGTTGCAGCGGGGCGGCCGTCGCGACGGCCGTGGCTCGTCCTCTCGCCCGGGAGAGCACGGCGTCGTCACCGCCGCCACGGGTGCTGGGCGGGCACCGTGGTCCGCTCTCGCCCCCGAACCCGATTGCCGTCGGCTATCGAAACATTCCGATCGGTCGAAGGGGAAAATACAAGTTAGAATACTTCCCAGTCCAGTCATGGACTCGGTGCACTGGCTGTCCTGGGCCCTCGCTGGCGGTGCCGTTACTGCCGCGCTCACGCTCTATCCCTATCTCGCCACCGCCATCAGCTATCGCGGGAGCGATAACGGGCTGGCGTACATCCTGCTCGTCATGGGCGTCGCCCTCTGGAACGCCATGTTCGCCGCACAACTTCTGGATCCAGACGCTCTCGTGAAAGGCTTCTTTCTCTCGCTGAGTCTCGTGGGGGCCTCGCTGGCGGGACTCGGGTGGTTCCTGTTCGCCGGCACTGCCAGTAGCACGCGAACCGTCCCGAGACGGCGGGCGGCCTACGGCCTCGCCGCGATCGGCGTCGGCGTCAACATCTCGCTGGTGATCACGAATCCGATTCACGACCTCTACTGGGTGTTGCCGGTCGACCAGTCGACATCGGCGGTGTTCGTCGACATCGCACCGAACCTCCTGTATTGGCTCCAGACGGCGCACCTGGTCGTCCTCTTCGGCGCGGGGACCGCCCTCTTCGCCGAGGCCTGGCGCAGCGGGATCGCGCCGCGCTATTCGCGCCTCTACACCATCGCCGGTACCGGAACCGTGCTCGCGATCGTCGCCAGTAACGTCCTGGTCCCCGGCGGCCTGTCGATCGCCCCGCTCACCGCGGCGTCGCTCACGACGGTGGGCTGGGTTCAGGCGTCGCGTGGCCACCCCTTCCAGCGATACCGATCGTATCTGCCCTCCTAGCTCGCCGTGACAGTCGGTCCGGGGCGCACGCACTCCCCCTCGAGCGGCCGCGACGCGAGCGTCGGCGATCGTACCACCAGGGGATGTGCTGTGCGAGTCGCCGACTGCGGTGGACGGCCCCAGTATCCGTGGGTGGTGGCCCGCGAGTGACGCCGAGCAATCTGAACGTTTATAGGATTCCTATCAAAAGCCACAGCTGTGCAACTGTATCGACCGCCGCCGACGCCGCCGGGCCAGCCGAACGACTGTCTGGGCTGTGACACCGAAATCGACGGCGACGACGTCGAGGGATTCTGGCTCGAACGGGAAAACTGGCAGGCACCGAACACACATGAACTCTACTGTCTGTCGTGTTGCGTCGAGAAGATGACCGCGTGGCCGAACCAGCCGGACGTCGCCGACGAAGCCGACGTGAAAGCACGACTCTCCTGACGGCGCTCTCGTCCCGTGCAGTACCACGTCCGACGAGGTTGCGGCGGCGGACCCAGACCGGTTCGCCGGGGACCGTCGGCCCGTCGCCGTGCGGACCGACATGGGCACGACATGCAGGCCGATGCCGACGTGAGACCACCGCAGGCCGGGTCGTGAGAACGCTCGCCGCGATTGGATTCGCCGGTTTTGCACACGATACGCCCTTCTATTTAATTAATAACGTTTGGTGATACCCTTGCCGCACCGGTCCCGAAAATATAGGAAACCCGAACAGTTTTGTTTCCTGATACCAATGTGTAGGTGGGAGGGGAGCACGGATGCCAGACCTATTCACCACCGACGAAGCCGGCGTCGCGGTAACGAAACACGTCGATGTGAGCGACGACGAGGTCCAGATCGGATTCCGACTCGACTCATCGCGGGACCGTCCGCTGACGGTCCGCGTGCTGGACGCGGTCCCGACGGAGACGAGCGTGGAGGTTCCGACGACGGATCCCTCACACTGGTCGGTCGCCGACGACGCGATCGAGTACGAACGAACGCTCGACCCGGAGGGAGCGATCACGACGGGGTATGTATACGCGTGTGACGGGGAGGGGGCCGACAGCGTGAGTCACCAGCCGCCGACGGTCGCCGTCGACGGCGACGCCGCGCAGGCCGACGGGGAGACGGTCCGGGGGGATACCGGAGCCGCCGCTGAACGGACGGCGACCGCCGGGCCGGAGGCGCCCGACGCGTCGCGACCGACCGGGAGCGAACCGGCGACACGATCTCAGGCGGCCGCCGAGGAGGACGAGTTCGAGATGCCCGAGGACGAGGTCACCGTCGGGGATATCGTGGCTGCCTCTACGGCTGCATCGGAGACAGCGGAGACGCACACGACAGCGCCGGAGGACGTCACGGCGCCCGCCACCCGGACGGTCGAGGCACCGGCCAGCGCTGCTGACACGGCAGTCGGCGACGGCGAGGGGACAGCCGCCGAAGACTCGATCGACGACCGCGTCGAGACGGTGCTTCGGCTACTGGACGCGGACGCGACGCCGGCACAACGCGATCGCCTGGCGCGGGAACTCGGCGCGCTCGACGGTTCGCGGTCGAGCCTCGACCTGCGCGTGACGCACCTGCAGTCACAGTTCCAGGATCTCGCCGCCTATCTCGACGCTATGGAGGAGTTCCTCGACGACCACGGGGCCGGAGAGGACGTTCTCACCGAGGTGCTGGACGAACTGCACGCGGTTCGCGGCCACCTCGAGTGTGTGCAGGACGAACAGGCCGCCCTGGACGAGCGCCTCGCCGCCGTCGAGGATCGGACCGACCGGCTCGAGTCGTCGGTCGAGAACCGGCACGACGCCGTCGAGAGCGACCTTCGTGACCTCGAAACGTCGGTCGAAGACGTCGACGCGACACAACGGACGATCCAGGAGGAGATGGCGCAGTTCGCCGCGTTTCGGGATGCGATTCGGGGCGCCTTTCAGTCGGAAGCGGTCTCGAGTGACGACTAATGCAGCGACCGCATCGCGACGATTTACACGACAGTCGGCGGCTGTCGATCGTCGAGCACACGCGACGCCATGACTGACACACGCCCGGTTCAGCATCGACGATGAACGGCCTCATCACGTCGCTCCTCTCTCGGGGGCGCGATACGACCGTCGTCCGGGAGTGTCGACAGTGTGGAACGGAGGTGTCGCCGTCAGTCAGGACCTGTCCGACGTGTGGGGCCGATCAGATCGTCGAATACGTCATCGAGTGACTCCGGTAGAGACCGACGGGGCGCGCTCGCATCCCGGACCGTAGTCGGTGGCACACGAGGCGTCACCCGTCGATCGCGCGTCGAGGTTCGGACTGCTTCGGTCGAACCGACGTGTAGGTGCCTCGAGCGGCACGTGCGCAACTCTTCGCAGCGCACCTCGGGTCGTCTCGTGGGCCGCATCCATCCCTTCGACGAGAGCGATCGCGCCTCACCCGCACCCGGTCGGAAGCGCAGTACGGCTCTCGGCTCACCCACGTTACGGACGCGAGCGGCGCCGTCGGCCCCGATCGTCGACGGCCGTGCGAACCAGCGGATACCACGCGCCGAGGACGGCCCCGTAGCCGATGAGCGCCACCAGACTCGCCCCGTGATGGTACGGCAGCGGCAGGCTCCCGCCGGTCAGTTCGACCCAGAGCGGCACGCCGTACGCGACGCCGACGAGCCAGCAGACGGTGCCGTAAGCGACGCCGAAACAGCCGCCGAGGAACGGCGAGCGGGGTGCGGCCGCGAGCGGCGCCGGCGCCCAGCGGTGGGTCGCCGCGCGCGTGAGTCCCGCGACGAACGGCACGGCACCGAGGATCCCGTGCGCGGCGACGATAACCCAGTCGCTCGTGACGCCCGTGAGGCCATACAGCGCAGCCACGCTCTCGAGGTGTCCCGTCGACGAGAGCAGGCCGACGAACGAGAGACTGGCGATCAGGGCCGCGACGAGGGCGCCGAAGATCGTCCCGTTCGACGGACTATCATGTCTTCGAGACCGTCCGTACGACATAGGTATTCGATGCGACCGATCGTATAAATAAGTAGTTGAATATCACCCAAGTGTCTAGAAATAAAACACGAATCGATGCGAGCGTCCATCACGACGCGTTCGGTGTGGTGACGGACCGAACGCACGGACCGGAGCCGATCGGGTCGTCGGGAATGGACGCACTCTGCCTACTGCTCGACCCGCATCTTCAGGCACGGGGATGCACTCACACGATGTATCATTGTGGCTGGAAATACGGGTATCTGAAAACTTATGTGAGCGGTCTCGGATACCACGGCCATGCAACAGTATCGTCCGCCACCGACGCCGCCGGGCCAGCCGAACGACTGTCTGGGCTGTGACACCGAAATCGACGGCGACGACGTCGAGGGGGTGTGGGTCGAACGGACCACTGGCAGGCACCGACTACGTACGAACTCTACTGTCTCTCCTGCTGTCTCGAGAAGCTCGAAGAGTAGGCGATCGGAAGCGGCGACGGCGATCTGAGCGGGTTCACGTGACCCCGGGGAGGAACCATCGTGGCCATGCTGACTACACGCGGTCCAGCGGCTGGCACCGCCTTGGCGGAGTCGACCCGCACACGTCCGCGCTGCGTGTCGGCTTAGTACTCGATCGAACCGGCCACGATGAGGACGACCACCCCTGTAAGCCCGGCGATGGCGAGGAACGCCTCGTCGAAGTACCCGCGGTCAGCGATCGCGCCGAAGACGACCGGACTCATCGCCCCCAGTGCGATGTAGACCGTCCGGAGGGCGCCCAGATTCGTCCCCTGGGTCCCGTCCGGCAGGCGTCGGGTGAGATCGGCGATCACGATCGTTTCGAACCCCAGAAGACAACTCGCACCGACGGTCAGGAGGACGAACAGCCACACCGGTTCGGCGAACGGCAGCGCGAAGAGCGCGATCCCGGCCGTACTCATAAGCGCTAACAGCGGGACCCGGACGCCCATTCGGTCGTAGGCCCGGCCCGCGATCGGCTTCAGCAGGATGCCGAGGGCGAAGAAGAAGCCGAACAGCACGGTCGCGACCCGCCCCGAGAGGTCCTTGACGTCGATCAGATACGTCGGATAAAATCCCATGAACGCCTGGATGATCACCCCCCAGAGCACGAGCAACAGGGTGCCGCGCAACACGATCGGTTGCGACAGCGTCGGGACGATCTCGTCGAGCGCAAGCGATTCGCGCAGTGGTGTCGCTGCCGTCGGCTGTCGCGGAAGCGTCGCCCAGAGCCCGCCCGCGGCGAGTAAGAAGAGCGGCACGGCGACCCCGAAGCCGTACTGCCAGGCCAGCGCCGCCGCGAGGAACCCGGCAGTGGGCGGCATCACCGCGTTCCCGAAGTCGCCGGCGGCCATCGTCACGCCCGTGGCCGTCCCGAGTTGCTCCGGGTAGATCTTCTCCAGGATCGTAAACCGCGAGACGCCGTACAGCGCCGTTCCCAGGCCGAACAGGGCCGTCGCCAGGAACAGGATGAGCGGCGAATCCGCGACGACGACGAGTGTGAGCATCGTTGCCGCCAGGAGGGAACTGGCGAACAGTAGCCGGCGCTCCCCGGCCCAGTCAGCGAGGATGCCACCGGGGAGCTGGCCGCTCGCGTACGCGATCCAGAGCACCGTCAACAGCAAGCCGGCCGCCGTGAGCGAGAGGTCGTACGTCCCGCGGATCTGCGGTAGCACCGCCGGATAGATCATCCGCACGCTGATCGACAGAAACCAGCCGAACGCGACGGCGAGCAGGATCTTCCCGCGGCCCTCGCTTCGGAGGTCCCCGATCGCGTGTTTTACCGCCGCAATGGAGCGCACAGTCGGTGAGCGTCACCCTACCGATGGCTTCTCGGTTGGACTCTTCAGTCTTGGTATCGCGGGTGCGAAGCGGGACCGCCGCCTGTCGCATCTCTTTTGGCGTCCGTCGGTCGAGCGATCGGCCCGGCCACGCCCTCGATACAGCCGATCACGAGTCCGCCTGCTCTTCGGCAACCGAGACCCACAGGTGGACGGAGTACTCCGTATCGTCCATCGACGGTTCGGCCGGCACGTCTCCGCCGGGGAACAGGAGCCAGACGATGCGGACGTTCTCGCCCGTCATCGTCGGCTCGATCTCGTGGGGATGGTGCCAGGATTCGTTATGCGCGAGTCGCGTCTCGAACCGATCGAGTTCGCGTTGCTCGGTGACGACCGTCTCGTTGACGACCGAGTCGTTGGCCCCGGCCTCGGCTGTCGCTGTCTCGTTGGGCACCCGGTCGGTGCGCTGTTCGAGGACGACCACGGTGTAGTCCGTCGGTTCGTGTTCGTGGTTGTCGACGCCGACGACGATCTCGGCGCTTTCGCCCCGGACGAACTCCGTCGGATAGCCGTCGGCGACGAGGTCGCCGTCGTCGTCTTCGGTGAGGATGTACACGGCCGAGAACTGCTCGCCCTCCGGCGGGACGACGATCGCGAACGTCACGGTCCCGAGGGCGAGCACGATCGACGCCACCAGCAGGACGTTCAGGGCGGCGTCGAGACGGGAGTCCGGCTCGAGCAGTTCCGTCCGCCCCGCACGATACCACGCGCGGTAGGGCACGCGAAAGCGTTCGTCGGCGGGGAGTTGCCACCGCCGGTGGGCCGCGATCGCCGTCGCGCCGAGCGTAAAGGCGGTCATCGCGACCATGATCGGCGCCAGCCGGATCCCCCACGGCGTGAAATTCAACACGAGGCCGATCAGCGGCGTGATCGCAATGCTCAGTCCGAACGCGAGCGCGACCCGCTCGATCCCGTCGATTCCCGTTCGCTGAACGGCGGCGAAGATCCCCGCCTCCGAGTCGGGTTCTGCGTCTCCGAACTCGGTGGGGGCGTCGCCGGCTTCGGGAAACAGCGCGGCGATGAAGACATAGCCCGGAACGAAGAGGACGAACGCGAGCCCGAGTGGGACCCGAAGCGGGGTCTCGCGGAGCAGAGGGGCGAAGACGGCGACGTTCACCAGCGCCGTCACGACGAGGACGGCGGCGAGATCCGCCGGCAGTGCGCGCAGTGGACGCGGGAAGAGCAACCAGAGCGACCGTCGGTCGACCATTCACGCAGCTATCTGCAAGACGGCGATAAAAGTTGGTCGGTCGATGCCGAGAGTGCGGCTCCGGTCTCAGGCAGTCACTCGGCCCGCGCTGGAGCGGCGGCTGTCGATCGGGCGGTCGAGGGACACAGTTGGCGGGTGGACTCGAGGACCTCCCGCGCGGTCGCCGGCGTAACGCCTTCGGGGGCGAACGCGGCCCGTTCGTACGCCGTGACGAGTTCGCGGAGCTGAGCGGCGTCGTCGCCGTCGAGCTCCCCGTCGAGCCGGCGGTAAAACTCCCAGTGCGTGAGGGTGGGCGGGAGCTCGGCGTTCCGCGCGAAGGCGTACCGAACGGCCGCGTAGGACGAGCGCACAGCGGCCTCCGGCTGGCCGCTCGCCAACTGCTCGTCTGCCGCCGCCAGCAACGGATCGACCGGATCGGGTGCGGTGGGGGCGTCGGCTACCGGCGCGTCTACGGCCGGCCCCGGGTCGCGGCCCGCGCTGTCGTCCGCAGCCGCAGGGTCGCGGGTCCACCACCAGACGGCCCCGCCGGCTACGCCCAGCCCGACGATCGCGACGAGTAGCGCCAGGGCCCAGGTGGGAAGCGCCGAGCCGCCGTCCGCCTGCCCGACCGCGATCGTCGTCGCGGTCTCTGTCGTCGCGAGATTCGTGTCGGTGCCGTCGTACGTCGCGGCGACGGTCATCTCGTCGCCCGCCGACGCCGGGACCGAAACCGTCGTGGCGAACTCACCGGCGGAATCCGTGGTCACCGTCGCGACCGGGTCCCCGTCGCGGGAGATGACGATGGGCTGATCGCCGACGCCCTCCCCGGCCGCCGTCGCCAGCGTTCCCGTTACAGTGAGATTGGCCCCGTCGGTCCGCGTCTCATCGATCGAGAGGGTGGTGTCCGTCTCCGCGACCGTCACGGCGGTCTCGGCCGTCGTGCTCGCGAGCGCCCGGTCCTCGAACGGCAGGGAGAGCCGGAGTGTACGGGACCCGTCACGGACGTCGGCGGGCACCGACAGCGAGCCGTCGATCGTCCCGTTCGTGACCGACAGCGTGCCGAGGCGGTCGCCGTCCAGCGTCGCCTCGAGCGCTACGCCGTCTATCGGGACGTCCCCGGCCGTGAGTGTGCCGGTGACCGCGAGCGCCTCGCCGTAGGCGGTCGTCTCGGTGGGTTCGCGGACCGTGAGCGTCGGCTCGACCTGCGCGAGGGAGACGTTCAGCGTCGTGGCGCTCCCGAGATACGGCGACTGCGACGCTGGTACGTACTCGACCGTCATCGTCTCCGTCGCGAGCGGCTGCGTCGTCGGCCGGTACGAGAGGTCGATCCCGCCGTTCGCACCCGGTTCGACGGTGACCGGCTCGCCGTCGACCGCGAGCCGTACCTCGTCGGCGTCGATCGTCGTCCCGTCGGCGGTCCGGAGCTCGCCGCTCGCGACGAGCGGGTCGAGAAACGAGACGCGTTCGTCGTCGGCCTCGAGACGCAGCTCCGTCGCGACGAACTGCTCTTCGCGGACGATCGCCTGTTCCTCCCGGATCTCCGACCGGGTGTCGTTGACCGTCGCGGCGGTCTCCGAGAGGTCCTCGTCGGTCTCGAACGTGAGTACCTCGTAGGTCACGGCGAGGTCCTCGCCGACGGCGTCGAGGTCCGTCGCGAGCGTCTCGAGCTCGCGCGCGAGCTCCCGGGCCCGTTCGTCGTCGCCTGCCTCGCGGGCGGCTTCGTACTCCGCTTTCGTCGTCCGATACGCCTCCGTCTGGTTGACGAAGGTCGCCTGTTGCTCGGCGGCGTCCGCGTAGGCCTCGGCGGGCTCCGTAGCGTTGTCGTCGGCGTCGCCGTCACTCGTGTCGTCGGTCGTCTCGCCGGCGACCTCCGCGTACTGGCCGAGTCGGTCCCGGTACTCCGCGTCGACGAGTTGGCGGGCGCGGTCGTACTCCCCCTCGCTGAGGGCGATCGTACTCTCCCCTAACTGGTTCGAGAGACGTCCCGCCAGCCAGGACTCCAGCCGCTCGAGATCGCCGTCGGCGGCGTACTCGTCGGGGTGTTGGTGCCGAACGGTCTCGTTCCCGGTGGACGTTTCGTTGGCGGCGACCGCCGGCGTCGTGGCGCCGGTCGCGCCCGCCACAGCGGGCGCTAGTATCGACGCACACAGGAGGACCAGCGCAAGCCCGAGCGCACGGTCGGCGACGTCGTTCACGACCAGGACTTTCTCGCTCGGCACAAAAAACTGTCTGCTCGACGGTTCGGCCGCCGTGGGGAGGCCAGCGGTAGAACCAGTAAGTTCAACACGCCGCCGGCATGTGACTGGGGTATGCGTCCGACGCGCCATCTGTGGGCAGCCGGCGTGCTCGCCGTGTTCCTCGCTGTGCTCGCCGTGCTCTTCGCTCGCCCGTCGTTGCTCGGGGCGACGGCACTGCTCGGCGCGTGGATCGTGAGCCGACAGTATCTGTTTCTCACGGCGGCGACCGACACGCTCGCCGCCCTCGACGTAACCCAGGCCCCTGCGACGACGGGCGTCCAGACCGACGGTACGACGCCGGTCACGCTCGCGGCGACGGTCGACACACCGGCCCCGCTCTCGCTGACGCTCGCCGCGGGTATCCCCCCCGGCGGGACCGCCGCGGAACCGCTGACCCTCTCGCTGGCGCCGGGAGCGACGCGTGCCCACCAGACCGTGCCCGTCGAGTGGCCGATCGCGGGGCGCCACGAGTTCGCCCAGCCGACGCTGACGCTGACCGACGGCCTGTTCGAGACGCGCGTGCCCGTCGGCCCGAGGCCGACGGTGACCGTCGAACCGCGTCGCCCGCGAGCGGTCCACGTCGGGGCCGGCGGCGACCGCGTCGCCACCGCCCAGGGCGACCACGAAAGCGGCCGATACGGGCCCGGGATCGAAGCCGCTGGCCTTCGCGAGTACGTCCCCGGCGACCGGACCGACCGGATCGACTGGAAAGCGACGGCCCGCCTCGATACGCTCTACGTCCGCGAACGCGAGATGGAGACGGATCGCCCGACCGTACTCTGTCTCGATCGGCGCGCGGCCCTCTCGACTGGGCCGCCCGGCGAGACGAAACTCGACCATCTCCGCGAGGTTGCGCTGGCGCTGGCCGCGCGCGCGGAGACCGCCGGCGATCCGCTCGGACTGGTGACCGTCGCCGACGAGGGGCTGGCGACGCACATCACACCCGCGCTCGGGCCGACGCACTACCAGGCCGTCCGGCGCCATCTCTTCGACCTCGAGGCGCGCCCCGCTCCGTCACGGCACCGGTCCTCCGCGCCTCCGACTGCCGCTGCGGGCCGCGGGGGGGCCGCCGGTGCCCCCGGCGGACTCGGCACCGCCGCGGCGACCCAGCCTCGGCCCGCCCGTGTACAGCTCACCGGTGACGACGCGTTCGCCCGGGCGCTCGAGCCGTTTTATACGGCACAACAGCCCGACCGCCCCCTCGACGGGAACTCGCTCGAGGGGGCGGTCCGGGCGGCAACGACGCACCACCGCAATCGGGGCTGGCTGATCCTGTGTACGGACGACTCCACGCCGGCGTCCCTGCGCGCGGCGGTTCGCCACGCGCGCAAGCGCGGCCAGAACGTCCTGGTGGTCCTCACTCCGACGGTACTGTTCGAGCCGGGCGGGTTGGCGGACCTCGACCGCGCGTACGAGCGCTACGTCGCTTTCGAGGAGTTCCGGCGCGATCTGGATCGTCTGGAGCGGGTCACCGCGCTGGAAGTCGCCCCCGAAGATCGCCTCGCGAGCGTCCTTGCCGGGCAGGCCCGCCATCGAGGTGAGCGCCGATGAGTGACTCGTCCCCGTCCGACGGCTCGCCCCCGCGGCTCGAGTCGTGGCTTACGGTCGCCGCTCGCCCGCGCGATCGCTGGCCCGAGGCCGGGGCGCTGATGGGGCTGGTGGTCGCGTTCGGGCTGGCTGGCGGCCCGCTGGGCCTCCTCGTGGGCCTCGGGACTGCCGTCGTCTGGGCCGGGCTCGGCACGCCGTACGCGATCGCCGTCGGCGCTCTGTTGTTCGGCGGGCTGGTCCCGGCGGGCACCGATGCGGGGACCCTGGCGCTCGTCACGGTCGGCTTCCTCGCGCTCGTGGTCGCGCCGGCCGTTCGGACCGACAGGGCAGTGGGGGTGGCGACTGTCAGCGGCGCCACTCTCCTCGGAGCCGGCGGGGTAGCGTGGCTGGCGCTGCGCTGGCACTCGCTCTGGGTGGCCGCGGCGCTTACCGTCGGCTGTCTCGGGCTCGCCAGCTACGGGCTGTATCGGTACAGTCTGGTCAGCCTCGGCCTCGTCGACGACTCGGCGGCGACCACCCCACGAGACGGTGATGCGACATGAGCAACGACACAGCGACGACGACCGATCCCGACGACACCCCGCCCGCCGCGGAGCCGACGGCCCGCGAGCGAGCGGCCCAGATCGAACTGCTCGAAGAAGAGAACCGCCGGCTGCGAGCCGAGTACGCCCGCGCCCGGCAATCCCGATACCGCCGGACGGCGATCGGACTGGCCGCGATCGGGCTGGTCGCCCTGGCCGGCGGGCTGGTGTTTCCCGCGACGCGGGCGGTGTTCGTCGCCCTCGGCGCGACGGGCCTGTTCGGCGCCCTGCTCACGTACTCCCTCACCCCGGAGCAGTTCGTCGCGGCGTCGGTCGGCGACCGCGTCTACGCCGCGGGCGCCGCCAACGGGGCGTCGCTCGTCGCCGCACTCGGGCTCAGCGACGTGCGCGTCTACCTCCCGGATACGGGCGCGACGCCCGCCCAGCTGTACGTCCCCCAGCACCGCGCCTACGAGGTGCCGACCGGCCGCGACGGTCCCTTCCTCCACGAGCCGTCCGAGCGGGGCCTGCTCCTCGAACCGACCGGCGCTCGCCTCTTCGCGGCGTTCGAACGCGCGCTGCCGGGCGAGCTCGCGTCGGCGCCCGAGCCCCTCGTCCACCAGCTCTGTGACGGGCTCGTCGAGCAGTTCGAACTCGCAGCGGGCGCCGAGCCCGACGTCGATTCGGACGACGGCCGGGTGACGGTGGCGATCTCGGAGAGCACGTTCGGCGCGGTCGATCGGTTCGATCACCCGATCGCCTCGTTTCTGGCCGTCGGACTGGCTCACGGACTCGACGAACCGGTCGAACTCGACGTCGACGCCGGCGACGATCGCGCTCCGTGGCTGGTCACGTGTCGGTACGACCTCGACGACGAACCGGCGACCGAGTTCGAGTGGGTGGGCTAACATGCAGGGGCTATCGACACCGGTGTGGACTCGGCGCAGCGGGAGTGCCGGGTGCCACTACCAACCCTTACGTCCGCGACACCCAGTGAGAGATCGTCCCCCGAGCGACCGCGAAGGAATGTCTCGAGAACGCGCTTGATGCCTAGGGTTGTCAGTCGATAATAAGTCAATGTATGATGGACCGTCGTGGCTTCGTTGCGACCATCTGTTGTGCGGCCTGTGGAGTGAGTGCAGGCTGCCTCGTTGAGGACGAATCCGAGTCGGAACCGGTGATCGACTCCCTGGAACTCGAAAATCACCGACGGGAGGAGGGTCACGAGTTTACGGTGCAAATCGAGGACGAGGAAGAGGTGGTTTTCGAAGAAACGCATCATCTCGGTTCTGCCGGTTCGGGAGACGATGCTACGGCGTTTGAAAATCCGGTTGAGCCGGGAGCGTACACCGTCCGAGTTACCGCTGGTGAGTACTCTACGACCGCAGAGACACAGACCCTAGTTGAGGACGAGAACCCGTGTCTTCGACTCAAATTCTATCTCAGTCCTGAGACACTCCACATGGAATATCAATCGTACGATCGTTGCGAGTAATGTTTTCGTTAGAGCGTGACAGCTGGTGTCTACACTTCCTTCAGAATCGAACTGACCAACGGAACCGTCTACTCGCCTTCTCTGTGGGGTGAATACTGCCCTTCAGGGCGGGGGCGGTGACACGGAGCCAGACCGCGCGACAGTGCTCACGTGGTGGCGATCGTCGACGGGAGTTATGCCGCGTCGGGGACGTCCAGATCGGGAACTTCGACGGAGTCGACGATCTCGGCAACGATCTCGGCCGGGGCCACGTCGCTCAGATCGGCGTCGGTCGTCAGTACGAGCCGGTGTAGGAGGATCGGCTGGGCCAGGGCCTTGACGTCGTCCGGGATGGCGTACTCGCGGCCGTGGATCGCGGCGCGTGCCTTGGCGCCGTCGAGGAAGGCGAGACTGGCGCGGGGCGACGCCCCATAGTTCACGTCCGGATGGTCGCGCGTCGCGGTGACGAGATCGAGCACGTACTCCTTGACGGGATCGGCGACGTGGACGGCCATCGCCGACCGGCGAGCCGCGTGGATGGCGTCGGGGCCGATCGATTGATCGATCGCCTCGGGGCCGAGCGCCGGGTCGTCGTCGAAGCGATCGAGGATGGTACGCTCGTGATCGCGGGTCGGCAGGTCGATCGTGAGCTTGAACATGAAGCGATCGCGCTGGGCCTCCGGCAGTTCGAAGACGCCCTCCATCTCGATCGGGTTCTGCGTCGCGACGACCATGAACGGCTCCGGGAGCGCCAGCGTCTCCCCTTCGATCGTGACGTTCTGCTCTTCCATCGCCTCGAGCAGCGCGCTCTGGGTTTTCGGCGTCGCGCGGTTGATCTCGTCGGCGACGACGAGGTTCGCGAAGACCGGCCCCCGCTGGAGCTGGAACTCACCGGCGTTCTCGCGGTAGATGTGCGTGCCGGTGATGTCCGCCGGAAGGATGTCCGGCGTCATCTGGATGCGGCGGTAGTCCAGCCCGGTCGCCTGTGCGAACAGGTTGGCGAGCGTCGTCTTGGCGACCCCGGGGACGCCTTCGAGCAGGATGTGTCCGCGGGTCAGGAGGGCGATCGTGAGGTGTTCGATCGCGTCTTCGTTGCCGACCAGGACGCGATCGGCCGCGGACCGGATCGTCGTATACACGGCCTGCGGGTCCGCGGCCACGGGCTCCCGATTCGACGGCTCCGTCTCAGTCATTGCTCCTCGGATTTTAGCCGGGTGCGGTTAAGCGCTTTGACTACCCGCTCGATGCGGTCGTCGTCCCACTCGGGATGGCGCGCTCGCAGGTACGCGACGCGTTCGGCGTCGGAGAGTCGGCTCGGCTCCGCGTCGGCCGGTGGCGAGCGCGTTCGGGCTGGCCCGATGCGGGTGCGGACGGCACGGAGCGCGGGCCGGGTGCGGCCGGCGGCCACGCTCACGAGCGCGACGCCGAGCAGGCCCAGCCCCAGCTGGATCAGCGGCCGCGCGCGCACCGTCAGGAGCGCTCCCCGGAGCGGCGGGACACCCCCGGCGTGGCTCACGTCGATAACGGCCCGATCGGCGTCGGCGTACTGCGCCCGGAGGAACGCCGCGTTGTCGGGGTCGTCATACATCGCATTGATCGCGATGCTGGGATCGCCGACCACGACGACCTCGCCGTCGCCGACGGCTTCGACCGTCGCGACCGGATAGCTCGCGAGCGTGTCCTCGTCGTCGAGGTCGGCCTCGGGCTCCTCGCTGAGGTAGGCGTACTCGCTGGTCGCCACGAGCACCGTCGCGCCGTTTGGCTCGATCGCCGTCGCGTGATTGAGCGTGAGCTGCTCGACATCCGCGGTCCGCGGGTGGGTCGCGACGCCGGTCGCGATCGGCATCGCCGGCCCCCGATCGTAGCGGCGCTCGTCGAGAACGACCCGGCCGTCCGTCCGTGCGTCGGCGCCGACGGCCGTCAACAAGTCGTTGCCGTGGGGCGCGACGTTCTCGAGGACGACCACCGTCCCACCGCGCTCGACGAACCGGCGGACGGGCGCCGCATCGGCGGCGTACGGCTCGTCGGGAGCGATAACGAACGCGACCGTCTCGTTGGCTGGCAGCTCGTCGTAGCGACTCGACTCCCGGAGCAGGTCGCTCTCGACGTCGGGGTCCTCGTCGACCGCGGCCCGGAACGCGCTGGTCCCGTCCCAGTCGGGCGTGTAGGGGCCGAACGCCGCAGTCGAGGTCGCGCCCGCGACGATCAGGGCGACGAGAACGGCCACCGTCAGCGCGCCGAGCAGGACGGTCGGCCAGTCGAGACCGTCTCGACCCACAAACCAGTTATGCGGGGTCATACCGGGAGCACCTCCGGTGGCAAGATGGCGAGGATCCGGCGGACCACGACCAAGGCGAAGCCGACCAGGCCGAGTGCGATGAGCCAGCGGAGGCGCCGTCGCCAGGCGGGCGTGAGCGTCTGCGGCGCCGTGAGTTCGGTCACGATCAGCAGGCCGATCAGAGAGAGCACGAAAAACAGCTCGTACGACAGCGACCCGAGCAGCGTCAACACGAGTACGGTCGCCACCATCCAGGCGAGTTGACCGTGGACGAACCGCATCCGGCGTCGTGTCGGCATCTACTCGAGTGAGTGGCTGGCGGGACCGTAAATGTCTCGGCTCCCCGGCGCGGCGCTGTTCAGATTAGAGTTTGAAGGAGCGAGACGGTGGAATTCGTGGTGCCTATGCCCGAATTCAGCAGCCTCACGCACCCTAGCAGCGACATTCAGTTAGATTTTGTGGAGCGCGAGCAGACACCGCGGGAACTGATGCGACTCAGTATCCACCTCCATCTCGGCGGCCTCTCGCTTTCGGATACTGTTCGCATTCTGGAGAGATTCGGTGTCGACCGTGCTCGTTCCACTGTCCACAACTGGGTGCAAAAAGCAGAGCTACAGCCCGAGGACGGTAAATCGCCGGATCACGTCGCAGTCGACGAGACGGTGATCCAGCTCACTGACGAACGGTACTGGCTGTTCGCTGCTGTCGATCCAGCCACGAACGAATTCCTCCACGTACGGCTGTTTCCGACGCGAAACACCGGACTTACAGGAATCTTCCTCGACGAGTTGAGCGAGAAACACGACGTCGACGACGTCGTGTTTCTCGTCGATTCCGCTGACTGGCTACGAGCTGCACTCCACCGCCGAGGCTACGAGTTTCGGTACGAACGCCACGGCCATCGTAACAGTGTCGAACGTGTCTTCCAGGAAATAAAACGGCGAACGTACCAGTTTAGAATTTACTTCCGAAACGCCGATCCAAAAACGGCCGAAAAGTGGTTACAGAGCTTCGCGTACTACTGGAATCGGCTAATCTGAACAATGCCCCGGCGCGGGCCAAAAACATCAAATAAAACCACTTTCACCGGTGTTTATAGGATATGGAGTTGACATCCTTCCTGGGAACAAATGGGATCGACGGGGGACTCGCGAGGATACTGTCCGAGCTGTGACGCCGAGCAGCGTATCCAGAAGACGGTGCCGTGGCAGGCAGATTTCTGTGCGATATGTGGGACCGATTCCGAACCACCGGACGACGCGATGGCGACCGGTGGGACACCCGACGGCGATCACACGATGTACATCCGCTTCCGGCCCGGCGGTGCGGACAGCTATCGGGACGTGCGCCGCATACGTAACCGCGGCGACGCGCTGGTCCCCCAGTTCAAGGTAGTCATCGACGACCTCGACGATCTCGATCGGGTGACCCGGCCCGAGACCCTCGACCTCCTCCGGACGCTCGTCCAGCACGATCCCGATCACGTCCGGGACGTAGCGGGGCTCGTCGATTGTGACGTCCAACACGTCCAGACCACTCTCGAAGAGCTCGCGGCGCTACAGCTGATCGAGTTCGACACGGACGGTCGGCGAAAACGGCCGACCGTCTGGTACGACTCGATCGAGATCGAGCTCCCCCTGGACATGTCGGCCGTGACGCGAGACAGTGCGAACCCGTGATACGGTCTCTTGCTCGGGACCGGTCCTGACGCGGACAGCGCTTGATCGACGAGGCTGGGTGGTGCCACGGACTGCCAGCGAGAGATCCCGATCAGGGGTGTGATTCGGATCCGGGCGAGGCCCGCGAGCTAACGCCGAGATCGTCGCTCAGCTTTCGGGTCGCGCAACGGCCTGTGGTGTCGCTTGCGGACGCAAGGGCCAGCCAATCGCGGCGAGGTTCGCGATCGCTGGCGCAACTCCGCAGTCGTGGTCAGCAGGCGCGGGCTGCGTGTGCCTTACCGGACCCGAGAACGGGACGTCCGGTCACAGTATCTGTACTCTCGCGTGGCCGACACGGCGTGCGACCCGCCCCAGCCGGCGATCGAGGATGTCGTCACTTCTATCGAGGCGACTGATCTGCTGATCCCCTCAGGCCGAGCGATCGACGCGATCGGCCGCGTCCACTGGCGGATCGACGTCGGCTATCCCGAGGTTCGCGAGGAGGCTGAACGACGGCTCCAGGGGATCGACACGGACGAAGACGAAGCCGACGTCACACTCGAGTACGCGTCCGGTTGAGGCCTGTCGCTCACCGATTCCGTTCTGGTGGCGGTCTAGGCTGTCAGCGGGAGCAACGACGGCTTGCGCCGGCGGCATCCTCGCGCAGGGGTGGCCGATAGGTAGCGGGATATCCGGTTACCAGGTCAGCCCCTCGTAGATGAGCTCCTCGGTGGGCTCGACGATGCGCCGCCCATCGACGACGAGCGGTCGGTTCATCCGCTGGAACTCGTCATCCAGGGTCGCGAACTCGTCCCAGTCGGTGACGACGACCGCGCCGTCAGCCCCCTCGAGGGCGGCGGCCGCGCTGTCGGCGTACTCGATGCCGGGGAAGTGCTCGCGCATCGGTTCGGTGGCGACCGGGTCGTAGGCGACGACGTCAGCTCCGTTCTTTTGGAGGCTCTCGATCACTGGGATGGCTCGCGAGTTGCGGATATCGTCGGTTTGCGGTTTGAACGCCAACCCGAGGACGGCGATGCGAGCCCCATCGGGATCGACGTGGTCGGCGAGCAGGTCCAGAAGGCGTGCGGGCTGGCGATCGTTGACCTCCGCAGCGGCCTCGAGCATCGCCGGCTCGTAGTCTGCGTCGCGGGCCGCAGCGGCGATCGCGGCGACGTCCTTCGGGAAGCAGGAGCCACCCCAGCCGACGCCGCTCCGGAGGAACTGTTCCGAAATGCGCTCGTCGAGGCCGATCGCGTCCATCACCTCGTAGGCGTCGAGGCCGAACTCCTTGCAGATGTTCCCGAGGTCGTTGACGAGGCTGATCTTCGCGGCGAGGAAGGCGTTGTTGGCGTACTTGATCATCGCGGCCGTCTCGGGGTCGGTCTCGACGATCGGCGGGTCCTGCTCGTCGATGAGGGGCTCGAAGACCGCGCGGAGCCGATCGGTGGCCCACGCCGAGTCGGTGCCGAAGACGAGTTTGTCCGGGTGCTGGAAGTCGGCGACGGCGCTCCCTTCGCGGAGGAACTCCGGGTTCATCCCGACTTCGACGCGGTCGCTGTCGTCGGCACCCTCACGGATCGCCGGTTCGAGCACCTCGCGGATGCTCGGCGGCGTCACGGTACTCTTGATCACGACGAGATGGCGCTCGTCTGTGTCAGCGAGCGCGTCGCCGGTGGCCTCGGCGGCCGCTGCGAGCGCGCCGAGATCGATGCTGCCGTCGGCGTTCGACGGGGTGCCGACCGCCAGGAACGTCACGTCGGATTCGGGGACCGCATCGTACGAGGTCGTCGCCGTCAGGCGCTCCCCGGTGTGGGTGGCGAGCAACTCCTCGAGGCCGGGTTCGTCGATCGGCGCGCGGCCGTCGGTGATCGTGTCGACGATCGTCTGGTCGATGTCGATCGCGGTGACCTCGTGGCCGAAGTCCGCGAAACAGGCCGCGATCGTCGTCCCCACGTAGCCGCTCCCGATGACGCTGATCTGCATATAGGGACGGGCTTGCCCGACCGGAATGAACGTTGTGGTACTGCGAGACGGCGCTGTTCGGATCGCGAGAGCGACGTCGTCGCGTGGCACCTCGATGGGGAGTCGTGCGCCGCAACTTCGCCTGCGCGAACGACCGCGTACCCCCGGCGTTCGGCGAACTGGCGAGTCAACCGCTCGGGAGCGCGGATCGCACGGAAACCCGCAATCACCGCTTCGACAGCGATGAGGAGGGCGAGACCGAGGCTCAAGACGATGCGAAAGCGGATGGCATAGAACCCGCTGTTGAGACTGAGCCCGATGATGGCGGGTTCCGTCTAGCGGAGAGGGGCGATGCTGGCGCTGAGCTTGCAGGCTTGGAGGGGCGTGGCCCGGAAGAACTGGGGGAACTGGCAGTGTAACACCCATTCCAATCAGATAAGTACTGTTAGCCCTGTTGAACCCCTCAATCGATGATCGATCGTAGCGACCGTGCTGCATACAGCGCGCGAATGATGCACGACATTTGGCTCGATCTGCGAAGACGGTGATCGCTCAGTACAGGCGATGGAGTGAACGATGAGGTGTACTTCACATCAGAAATTCATCAAAACTGCCGTGCAAGACTTAGAGCGTGAATGCGGTACGACCGCCACATGGATCGGGGTCCTCACGTCAAAAATAACCCGCCTTCCGCACGGAACTCTCGGGCAGACCTGGTCGTATACCCCGGAAATTGAACGCCGAGGCAGTTCACCGACGCGTACAGACACGATGGCGTGCTTACGAGTAGCTCTGATAGAGGAGGACGATGACAGCGATGCTGGCGAACACATCGGGAATGAACACGAATGGGCCGAGCGTTGTTCCGTGGCGGAATCCCAATAGGATCGGGAGCAGAGGGTTCGATGAGACGGCGTACAGAAGCAGCGCGACGGTGATCAACAGGAGGCTCAACGTGAACCGATTGGGGAGGTCCCGGTAGACCGCAATGTAGTTCCACAGGAGAGCGAGCAATACGACGACGTTGAGCGTCGTCACGAAGAGCTTGATCCGAACGACGCTCTCGACGCCGACTGGCGGTGCATGGGGAGGAAGTCCCAGATTCGGCAGGCCGACACCGAGTGCGATTCCACCACTAATTATCGCTGCTATCCCAACGACGGCTCCCGTTTTCAACAGACCAGTGTTGTTACGCATCGTTACCCTCCTCGTCGAGGTCAGCTTGTGCCGCGATCTCGTTCAGGACATCGAGGTTCTGTTCCATCCGTTCTGTTAGAAAGTACGTCTTCCCGTACTCGTCCCCCATCGACGTCACGACATCGTTTTCTTCCAGTTTGGCAAGGTGGTGTCTGATGGTTTTGTAATCGAGGTCGAGCGAGGTCGCCAGTTGATTCGCGTTCATCGGTTTGTCATTCAGCGCTCGGATGATTCGGACACGATTACGTCCTCCACGGCTTCCGCCGATCAACCACCACAATACCTTGCGCATCGGTCACTGTGTGCAGGGTACACGACGTTGTTATAAATAGACAGGTCATCTCAGGCTTCTCGATGCGTTAGCTGTCCAGTGACCACTTCCTCCCGACTGAAGCAGGTACGAACCGGTTACTGGACCAGTCGTTCCTTCCGCGTCTGGAACTCTTCGTCGTCGATCTCGCCGTTCGCATACCGCCGACGAAGCGTCTCAAGTGCTTGATCGGCCTTCGTTTCGGAGGCATCGGTTCCGCTCCGAGTCGATTTGAGTACGAAGTACCCGACAGTACCCACGAGCAGGAGGACCAGAAGGAATCCGAACGGGGCAAACATGAACGGACCGCCGAAGGCCCCCGCTCCGTGGCTGCCTGCTGTCAACGGTACGAGGGACGCAAGTCCCGTGATTAGTGCCATTGCAACTACTGATAGCGCCTATGGCAACATGTAATTTCTCCGAATTATTGCCGGAATAGCGCCGGGTTCGACCCAAATTCATTCCTACTACACCCGACTGGCTCTGTGGAAACCCATCAGTGACGAAAAACCGCGCTACAGGCGTCTGGGAAGCGTTCTACGATGTAATCCTACCGCGAGGCCAAAGGCCGCAATAAAAAAGAGCAGTAGCCCCAGGAGCCAAATGAGTACACTCTCACCGGTTCCCAGTCCGTATCTCGTCGTTTTGACGAGGTAGGTCAACGGGGATGCGTAGGCCACCAATCGACCCCATCCGGGGAGATTCTCGACCGGAATGAAAATACCACTGACGAAGATCACGGGAAATTTGACTAACGTGGCCAGCATCATTACGTCCGACGTCTGGTCTGTGGGTATGGCGGCCATCAGAACGCCCAGCGCCGAAAACCCGAACGCTGCGAGAACGAGACCGATTCCGAGGCTGCCAGGATGGGGAACTGAGAATCCAAGGACGAGGGACAGGCCACCGATGGCGACACCGGTGATGGCGACGCCGACAGTCGCGGACGCCAGGACGTCGCCAAGCAGTATCTCGGTGACGGTAATCGGGGCAGAGGCGAGCCGCTCCAGCGTGCCGTCTCGGGTTTCCCACGGGCCAATGACTGGCGAGATCGACGTGGCCGTGAACCAGAGCGCCATCCCCACGAGACCAGCGACGAGTTGCGTCTCGGCCATGTCTCGCCCCATCGTAAACGCGAGAAAGAAAAACGCCGGGATGAGGATACCGAAGATGAGGACCGGTCCCTTGGCGTAGTATATCCGGATGTCCTTTTTCGCCACGGCCAACACTCGCTGCAACCTCATGAGCTCTCCTCCGTGAGGGAGATAAACGCATCTTCAAGGCTCGGCCCACTCGTTTGCAACGAACGTAGCGTTAGGTTCGTCTTCTCCGCGTAGGCGACGACCGCTTTGACGACAGCATCCGGATCAGGGGTCATGAGGCGAAACGTATTACCACGCGTTTCTACCCGTTCGACCGCATTGAGCCCACCCAAAACGTCTCTCTCGACGTCCGAGGCGAAACTTACCTCGACAGCTCGTGTACGATCGATTGCATGTTTCAGTTCGTCGGGGGTATCGATAGCCGCAATCTTGCCTCGGACGATAATAGCGACTCTATCGCACAGCCGGTCTGCTTCGTCAATATCGTGGGTCGTCAGAAACACTGTTCGGCCCTCCCGATTCAACTCCGCTATCTGCTTCCGGATGAGCCGCTGACTCTCGACGTCGAGGCCCGTGATCGGCTCGTCCAAAAAGAGGATGGAAGGGTCGTGGATGAGCGCCATCGTCAGCATGAGGCGTTGCTTCATCCCTTTGCTGTACTCGCTCGTCGAAGAGTGACGTCGTTCGAACAACCCGAAAGAACGCAGTAGCTCCGTTCCGTTGGTTTGTCGCGTCTCTCGTGGGACCCCGTACAACTCGCCGGCAAGCATTAGATTCTTCCAGGCCGTCAGGTCCGGATACGCGTTGAACTGCTCCGGAACGATGCCGATCTCGGACTTCGCCGCCTCGGTGTCGGTCCGGATGTCGTTCCCGACAATTTGGGCAGCTCCCGAGTCCGGTCGTAAGACGCCGGTCAGCATCCGGATCGTGGTTGACTTCCCAGCGCCGTTCGGACCGAGGAAGCCGAACACTTCGCCCTCCTCGACCTGAAAGGAGATCCCATCGACAGCGGTGAGATCGGCGAAGTGTTTTGTCAGGTTCTCCACATCGACTGCCGCTGAGTGCTTCGTTTTCGACGAATTCATTGTCGTACCAGCCAGTATAGTGGGTTTCTTGCACGCCACGGATAGTGAGCGGTTCGTTGCACTGGATTCCTCTCCGCTCACCGGATTCAAGATAGAGGGCATCGCCGTCCGTGAGCTCGACAGTTCCTTCGCTCGTGGTGAACTCACCGGTACCTTCGAGAACGAAGAAGAACACCTCGTATGGTTCGGGGTGGGGCTCGATTTTTTGCCCCGTATCCAAACTGACAAGACCGATAGTGAAGGCCTCGGCTGTGAGGAGGTCCTCCTTTGTCGGTCCATCCGTCGGCGAAACGCGGTTATCGACGAGAGTTTGATACGCCATCATTCGTTCCTCCAATAGAGGTATGCAAGCAACACGATGATGACGACCTGGACGACCTTGTCAACATACCCGAGGAGGGTGAACTCGCCAACGTTCGCCACGTACCAGAGGGGAATCTGGATACCAGTGTAGAGAATTCCGATCAAGTAGAGCACTCGCCGGCGGTAATCGAGGAGGAACAGGCCGACACCGGCGAGAAATCCAACGCCGGCGAGTGAGACGGGTATGCGTCCTTCGACAAAACCCGCGTACAGGTGGATGACGCCGGTACTGATGATCAACCCCACTGCAAGCCAGTGTATCGGTTTGAGCGATTCCGTTGTGATTGATTCTGCAGTCAAAGCCATTCTGTACATGGTGATTTGGAAAGCGGTCTAATAGGGATTGTCCAGACTCCAGCACGAATACGACCAGATTAGACCCAATTTCCGCTCTCTGATGAATGGGTGCCCACCAATGCGGCTGTACGTACTGATTGTAGGGAGCGACCCATTCCCTCGTGCATCTATACCGTCGGGATGACATGACAAGCGTTTCGTCTGCGAACTGGAGTCTGGTGACAGCCGTGAGCGGTGGGCTGAACTCAGCCGTTAGGTTGAGCCGTGCGTCATAAATCTCGAACGACAGGAACGAGGACCGTAGCACGTGTACCGTTCCGTTTTGATGCGTCACAGCGCAGGCTCATGAAACTGAAATCCATTGCAGATCGCGGAGATAACCAGATCCCGTTGCTGGACAGGTTAATGCTCTTTGAGGACTTGACCGCGGATAGTGGCGCTGTCAAGCGATTATTGGCGCACGCCGCAAGTCGAATTCTCCGGCGGTGGATTCACCGGCGCGATAGGGGATTCAGTTACGGTGTTTCCGGTGGTCGTCGCCATCGCTGCCCTCACGGAGCTCTCGCAGACCCATCTCCTTCTCGGGGTTGCCGTGTTCCAGATCGTCAGGGGGCTCTATTACGGCCTGCCGGTATCGGTCGGTACGATCCGCCTGCGAAGTGTGGCTGCTGCGGGGCAACGGAACTGGTCACTGAAGTGGGCTGGCCCCACTTCAAACAATAAGTAGTTTCAAAAATTACATAACAGTACTTCAGGACCGCTACCGGGGAACTCCTCCGCTGAACGCCCTCGAAAACGGTCGAAAAACGCCGGGAGAGTAACTGCTGCCCGGACTCGGCCTCAGTAGCCCAGTTGGTCGCGAATCAGGACGACGGTCGTGCGCCCGTCTTCGAGTTCTTGGCGGAAGATGAGTTGCTTGGCAATCGCCGAGTCAACACCATAGGCGTCGTTCGCACGTTCGTTTTCCAGGGGGTACGCAACGGACTCGAGTCGGTCGAGCGCCGCACCGAGCGTCGGCACGATCTTGTTCACGCCGCTGACGATGACGACATTGCTGGCGGCAAACGGATAGGCACCGATGCGACTCCCGGAGCGATCAGCCGCAACAAGTTCGCCCGTCTGGGCGATCGCGTTGATGCCGCCAAGGAAGTAGTCGGCCGTCTGGGATTCACGGCGGGCGGACTGGCGCTCGGCATCGTCGTCGATGCGCCAGATCTCGTTTGGCAGGGCCTCCCAGTCGTGCTCGCCCTCGGTCAGGTAGTCGATGAATCCGATTTCTTCGAGGGTCGTTGAGTGCCCGTTCATCACGGTGACGTCGGCGGGGATGTGTGACTGGAGCGTCTCCAGGGCTTCCTCAGCGGAGTCAACGACGACGACATCGAACCCGTTGGCCTCGAGATTCGCAACGGTCTCGTCCAGTGTCTCTTCGTCCGGTCGTTCGTCGAGCGTTGCGTCAATTGCGGTGTCGTCTACGTAGTCAGATTTCTGTTGGGACATCGGTGGTGGAACGGTATCCGCTCAGCAACACTCGATAGTGGTGACGGGGACATAAGCGCTCGCGGACACCGGTGCCAGGGGGTTACACCGAAGCCACCATCCACTCGAAGGGGCCGGTCCACCTGCCGGACCGCGTCCTGCGAAGTGATGTGATTCAGCACGCCTGCTGAATACAGGGCGCGAATGTGGCACGGACTGAGAGCCGATCTGCGAGGGGAGTGATCGGTCAGTACAGGGTAAGCCGATACCGGGGCGACGATCGATCTATCTGGGAGACAGCAGAAACTGCGTGCTGAATATCGAGGATGACTGCAACGCGAACATTCCGATGGTCTGTCTGACCCAGATGGATGGGAACTCAGTGTCTTGACTGGACGCTTCTTTCGCAGACCGACGCATCTTGGAGGGATATTTTTACGACCATTCCTGTAGAAATCGTACTGTCAATGAGTATTCTCACGGAATTCGTCGTCCCCGCAGATGAATTCGTCTTAGCAGACACATTAACGTCAACACCAGAGATTCGTATCGAAATCAAGCGTGTCGTCGGAGGCGAATCGCACGTCACTCCATACTTTTGGGCTTTTGGAGAAGAAATCGATCGGTTCGAGCAAGCCTTACGTGATGACGATATGGTTCGAGAAGTTCTCACTTTACAAGAGCAAGAAGAGCTAGCAAATCATGATGAAGAGGAGGAAGAGCGGTTCTATCGAGTGATGTGGGAAATGAACGTGCCAAATCTAATTTCCGCCGTCTCCGACGCAAAGGCAACCGTCTTAGAAGCCGCGAGTGTCGACGGCGATGACTGGGAAGTGAAAATTCTGTTTCCGAATGAGGAATCGCTCTCTGGATTCCGGGACTACTGCCTCGAACACGAATTCTCCTTTCAGCCACTACGTGTGTATCGACCAGAAAACCCTGAAGAACAGGCCGAATATGGCGTCACCCCAGACCAACAAGAAGCACTGGAAGCAGCATACCACGCTGGGTACTTTGAGGTTCCTCGAGACCGTACACTTACCGAACTCGCTGACGATCTCGATATTTCTCGTAACGCACTGTCTGCCCGCCTTCGTAGAGGGCATCGGAATCTTCTTTCCAATACGCTCATTCACGAGGAGTAATCACCTTAGGAAGAAATGCCCCCGGATATAAAGAGTGGTAGTACGACTACAACGAGGCTATGATGAACGGTTCCATAGGTGGGGATGGCGACAAATGTGGTATCATGACTTCAGAAGAGATCCTTGCATCCGGTCAGAACGAGAAGGATAGTTCGAGAAAAACCGAAATCACTCCTGTCAGCCACCATGTGATCAAGGCAGTCGCTGCGAAGAGTAACAAATCCGTATCTGAATTAGAGCCGTTGTACTACTCGATCGATCCAGATGCTCTCAATTCGGTTTTTTCGAGTCCGGGTGGCCAAACGATCGACCAGCTCAGATTCACATTTTCTGGGTATCAGATAGCCGTCAGCGGAGACGGTTCTGTGAACGTAGTGGCTACTGAGAATTGAGCATCTACGTAGTGATTCAGTGACTGCACACAGACAGACAGTGGGAGAAAAACAGTTTCAAAATACGGATTTGAATGGATGATTCAGAAGACCTCCCCAGTTCGGAGGCTGACAGGGTAATCGAACGCGAGGAAACGTACGAGCACGAGACGTACGGGTCGGTCGAGGTCACAGCGATTTGGAGGGGAGTCGACGGAGTCGATACAACCCGTGAAGCAAACGAGAGAGATGTCTACATCGTCCGGTACTCCACCGATGAGAACGGAGAGGAAGTCGATGAACTCACAGACACGTTAGACGAGTTTCTCGAATCCATCGAGTAGAGCGAACGACGAATTGACTCACTCCAATAGAACATTCGCGCCTTATCTCTCGCAACCCTACAACGAACTACTGCACTGCTGTCAGAAACGGTCTGCTGACTACAGAGCATAGGCCTTGTTTAGACGCGACCGAGATCGGCGTTAACACTTCGTTCTCAAAGTATGGAACCGCACTGCGAGGTGCTTACCACCGGATTCTGTTCAGTCAAAATGACTCCTGACCCGCTCATCCGGGAGCGTCTAAACAAGACTCAGAGCATGAGTTCAGTACGACGACTTCGTTTGTGTCACGCCGAAATCGGTGAACCCCAGCTCACTACACATGCGTATTGTGCAGTTTCGTAGAACACACGGATCACGCGTGCCCAGACTCGGGGCATCACGTGGCAATGAGGAAAACCGCAACAGCACCAAACGCGACGCCGAGGGCCTTCTTCGCCGTGACTCCCTCGCCCAACACGACGATTCCGAGGAGTGCTCCACCGACGAGGAACATCCCGAAGATCGGCACGACGACGCTAACAGGGCCAGTCGAGAGTGCGCGAAAATACCCGATGACAGCACCAGCGAGACAGATTCCTGCTGCGAGTGCGAACCCGACGGGTCGGCTCGTCACCGACGGAACTGACCACTCACCGAACAGGGCCGCCACAGTCGTCGCTCCCACGGCCAGTGTGCCGACCGCAATCGGCATGACCGTGAATGTCGGCAGATCTTGGAGAGCAATTTTCATAAACAGGAATGCGAACGAATAACAGCCCATCGCTAGCAGTGCCCATAACACGTAGTTCACAGAACCTTCCCCTCCAGATCAGCTATTACTCGCCCTTGGCGGTGTGTCATATACTCACATCTGTGTCTGGAAACCGTAGGGAAAAACCTTACTGACCGAGCGATAACTAAATTCGGTGTCAGCGTTCGGTTAGTCTACTGCACCGAGCGATCACTACCTTCGCAAATTGGACCCAATCTCATGCGATATTCACGCCCTGTATTCAGCAAAACCTGAACGTACTCCCGGATCACTGTCAAGAACGGCGTGCTGAATACAGAGTGTGCACCTCTCACGGAGACCACGTTTATTTCGCCCCGTCGGTGTTGAACTAACCGCTCAGTAGGAGTGCATATTGACTGGATAGATAGAGTGAGCAAAGCTATTTACTTTTGCGTTGACAATTGATGGAGCATGGTTGAGTTTCCCTCAGCATCCCTTGCTCTTGTCAAGGGCGTTTCTCGGAGAGAAGTGCTTTCTTTGACGGGAGTAATCGCTTCGATCCTCGTTTCGGGATGTAGTGACTCCGTCTTATCCAATGACTCGGAAGGAGAAGGTGACACTATTGAGATTATGGTCGAAAATCGGTTAGATGAAATCGCAACGGTAGGTGTCCGGGTAGAGGATAAGGAGGGAGAACTGTTGTTTAGTCGGGTGTACGAGATCGAACCCGGTCACCTTGATTCGTCTGCTGGTATCCAAGCGACCCCGTCAACGGTGACTGTTTTCACTCCAGAAGGCAACTCCGCTACGTGGAAGTATGCCCCCGATTTAGACACCGACTGTGACGGCGAAGATATCGGAATTACAATAAAAGAAGACGGTTCGATCGATTCGTGGTACGCCTGTTAAGTACACAACCTGTACTGAAAGATTTGGCTGATCAAGTGGGCTGGCAGACTGTGCCGCATTCGCGCTATGGATTCAGCAGCGGCTGAACTTTCTACCAGAATCTTGTCAGGAACTGCGTGCGAGATACAGAGGATGGGCCTTGTTTAGACGCGGTGCAGATCGTCCTCTACGGCTGTTGTCCAAACAACAAACCGAGTCGAGAGACGCTCACGGACTGGTTCTGTTTACCCGTCGTAACTACTAACCGGTGCCTTCTGGAGCGTCTAAACAAGGCTCAGAGGATGTGTATACAGCAGAACGGAATTCACCGGAGACGTTGCTACTGATAGTTACGTGCCGTTAGTTGTCCCCGTGGTACTGCTCGAAGTTCTCGATGGTGATGGCGACGCCGTCTCTATTCGGTACGTCACGGACCGCGTACGCCGTCGGATAGACACCGTCTCTGGCGTACGTCTTGGGCTGAGCGATCGCTCGCCGATCAGTATCGGAGTGCTCTCGAAGGTACGCTTGGGTGATCATCGGCTCGACGAACGTCAGTTCCGCAATATCATCGCCGTCCGGGTCGTAGGCTCCCCAGATGAGTGTGTTCGTGAACGTCCCTCCGTTCATCTCAGGTACGGTGGGGTCGACCATGTGTTCGCCCATGTCGGTGATAACTCGCTCATCTACGACCGGACCGCGAACATATCCCTCGGGAATGTATCTGGCCGGGAGGTCGTAGGTCGGCGCGGCCGGCCCGGTGATGGCGTCGACGACGCCGGTCGGCAGCATGTGGAAGTGGATGTCAAAGTGCGGCTCGGTCCAGACGCTGTCTGGCGGGTGGCCACCGGGGTTCCAGTTCAGTCCGAGGAACGTAAACGGCGTCGGGGTCGTCTCCGGGAACGGGACGAAAAATTCCTGAGACCACTTGTGGTGGATGATCACCGACTCGCCGTTCGGTCCGTACTTGTCCGTATAGTCGTCCTCGCCGGAACTCGCGAGTTCGTCGGCCGACGGGAGCCCCTCGAGTGCGGCCCGCTCAATAAAGAGACCGTAATATTTTGGGGTCCCTGATGGCGTCACTGTCGTGAACGTCTTCGCCTCGCCATCCCCGAGGGTGACAGGATCTCCCCATTCGGTTATGCCGGCCGGGGGGAATTCATCGTCCGTGTCCGCACTCGCCAGTCCACTCATTCCAATGGCTGCTCCAGTAGTAGCCGTGGTCCCGATAAATCGTCGTCTCCCCATGTGGAATCGGTCGTCAGCAGGCTTTCGCTCTCCGGTATTCTCTGGCGTCATTGTTGAATGGATTTTGTCGGAATAACCATATCCCTCTCAAATCCCTACGCTATACATGTCGATCAAGGTTATAATACTATCGAACAGGTTTAGTAATTGAATTGTTCTACTCCTCTGTTCGTCGTTTGAGAAGTGTGATTCCGTAGTGAACCTCTGCTGCATACGCGCGATCGGGCTTGTTTAGACGCGTGATATCAGTGGTATCAGAGCTTCACGGCTTGTTCGATGTTTCTGACGGCGGCCTTTAGGACGAGCTCTCTGAACTGGCCAAACCACGTTCTGGCCCGCAACGTCTCGCCGAACCGATGCTTCAGCGCGAAGAAGATCGCTTCGACGATCGAGCGGCGGTGATAGACGTTCTCGTTGTGGCGAGCGTTGTGCGCTTTGTCAAGTGCGTAGAACTCTCGATGTTTGATTACCGGGCGGATGCCAGCATCCCTGAGTTCGTGCCGCAGCGCGTCCCAGTCGTAGCTTTTGTCAGCAGTGATCGTGGCTAGCTGTGCCAGATTTCTGGTCAGTACCTGTCGTCCAACTTGTGTATCGTGCGGCTGTTTCATCGAACAATGGATATCGAGAATGACGCTGGTATCGCAATCGACGAGCGCTGTCGTCTTGATATCGTCAAAGTTGTAGCCGACGCGGAAGACGTAGTGACGGCTGGCTTGATGGCGTTTGAACCCAGTTGCATCGATCGCCTGAACGTCGCCGAGGTCGTGCAGTGAGACAGACAGCCGCAGTAACACCCGCCAGATCCGCATTTTGAGATCTGGTTTCCGCGTACAGATGGTGGTGAAATCCGGTAGCTGATCCACAGAAAGTCCGAGTTTAGCGGCGATTCCGGCCATCTCGTACAAGATATCGAGTAATCGGCGGTAGAGCTGGTTCAGATACTCTCTGAGACAGTGGATCGAGACAATTACCCAGTCAGCGTAGCCGCCGTCACCCTTCCTGATCGCCGGCGCTGGCTTGCCGATGACAGCGTTCTGGGACAAATCGACGCATCGGTCAGTGAAGCGGGCGAGTTGAGACGGCATACTCGCCGCTTCCTCGCTCAACTCCACATAATCCCGGTCGAGACGTCAACTGAGTTGCGTCTAAACACGGCCCGCGCTGTGTATTCAGCAGGGATAGTCCAAACTACTCAACTCGTGTCAGGAATAGCGTGACCGACTCAGAGAATGAGTTCAGCACGACGGCTTCGTTTGTTTCTCGACGAAACGAGTGAACCACCCGCTCAGTGGACCTGCACATTCAGTACTGTCGGTGCGTTCTAAAGAGAGGGCGGTAAAACGGTGTGTCCAGGTCGGAATCCTCTTCACCGAAAACATTACTCACAACGATCGTACGATTGATGTTCCATGTGGAGTGTCTCAGGACTGAGGTAGAATTTGAGCCGGAGACACGGGTTCTCATCTTCAATTAGGGTCTGTGTCTCTGCAGTTACAGAGTACTCACCAGCGGTAACTCGGACGGTGTACGCTCCCGGCTCAACCGGATTTTCAAACGCCGTAGCATCGTCTCCCGAACCGGCAGAACCGAGATGATGCGTTTCTTCGAAAACCACCTCTTCCTCGTCCTCGATTTGCACCGTAAACTCGTGACCCTCCTCCCGTCGGTGATTTTCGAGTTCCAGGGAGTCGATCACCGGTTCCGACTCGGATTCGTTCTCAACGAGGCAGCCTGCACTCACTCCACAGGCCGCACAACAGACAGCCGCAACGAAGCCACGACGTTCCATATGGACGGCACCTGAACGCCCGAGTATAATCCTTCCGCACAGTGTGTACGCCGAATGTGGCAGGAGGTGGTGACCGATCAGGTGGATGTGAGTGATTGATCAGTACCAACACTCGAGGTAGTGAGTCGAATAACAACTTTCTCAGTCCCTGTCAAAACCCGTGCGTGGACGACAGTGCGCGTATGCGCCAGGACTCAGCCCACGTGCAACGTGTAGAACGCGATCTACCCGGGGCCATCCCGAGTTGACTACTTTGGATAACTCAGATCCTGCCTTGAATTTCATAACGTTCTTCACAGCGACTCGATGGAGATGCCGTTACAGCAAGCGATATCGCCAGGAGAACGATCGCGAACGAAACCGGCAAGCCTGAACACGACGTCGAAAAAACGGATGCAATCTTCGCGGGACTGGCCATCCAGTACGTCAGAGATCGCTCGACACAGAGCGTGGTCGTCCGCACCGATGATAAGCCCGCTCGGAAAGGGCTCGAAAATACAGTCACCGCACGAGGCTAGACTGACGCGAGCTCCGTCTACGGACTGGTAGACCGCATTGGAGACGATTCCGGTGACTCACTGCGGTTGATCTGATAGGCATTAGCGTCCAGTCTCAGACGTCCCAGCGTGGCAGATCACGGGTGGTTGGCACAGCCGGCCGTCCACCTCTCTGACCTCTCCTGCGGATTTCAACCGCAGCGAGAGGTGGTGGACTGCAACCCGTAAGATCTCAACGCTCGGGACTCCTCGCCCTTCAGGGCGGGGAGGATGTCACCCGCGCCCACCGGCCAGTCGGTCAGCCTCGGGGAGCGTTCGCAGCCACAGCATCGCGCCCGTACCCACGAGCGGGCCGACGACGAGCGGTACGAAGGCCCACTGCCACCCAACCACGTTTTGGACCAGGGGAAGCAACTGGATGGAGGCGATGGTGATGAGAAAGCCGATGGCAGTCTGCAGCGTCAGTGCAGAGCCGACGTAACTCTCTTCGGCGAGTTCCGAGACGGCCGCGGAGAACTGTGCGGAGTCCGCGACGATGAAAAAGCCCCAGACGAGGACGAACGGGACGATGACGGCCAGTGACGAACCGAAGACGACGCCAGCGAGGAGACAGGCGGTGCCGGAGATGACCATCGAGACGCTCGTCACCAGCGAGCGGCCCCAGCGATCGGCAGCCGAGCCCGCAAGCCAGGCCCCCCCGCCGCCGATGGCGATGGTACCGAACGCCAGGAGCGCGGCGAGTTGTTCCGCGTTGGCCGTCCCGCTGGCCTCGAAGCTGGCAGCGAGATAGATCGGTATCCAGGTCCAGACCGCGTACAGCTCCCACATGTGACCGAAGTAGCCGGTGTTCGCCAGGACGACGCTCCGGTCGGTGACGATCCGGCGAATCGCGCCGGGGTCGAACGGGGACGCCTCAGGCTGGTGTGGGCCGTCCTCATACGCGAGGACGAGAAGCCCACCGAGGGCGGCAAGCCCGGCCGTCCCGTAGAGCACGCGGTCCGGGTGATCGATGCCGCCGATGGCCCGGAGGAGGTGCGGCGACGCCGACCCGACGGTGAGTGCGCCGACGAGGACGCCGATTGCGAGCCCACGCCCCTTGTCGAACCAGGCGGCCATCATCTTCATCCCCGTCGGATAGACGCCTGCCAGGGTGACGCCGGTGGCGAATCGGAGGCCGATGGCCGGGAGGCCACTCGAGACGACGCCGGCGATGAGCGCCGTCGCACCGGCGCCAGCGAGTGCAGAGCCAGCAAAGAGATACCGCGGGCGGATGACGTCAGCGATGGTGAGCGTCGCCGACAGCAGTGCCCCGACGACGAAGCCCAGTTGGACCGCGTTGGTCAGCCACGCCGTCTCGGCGTCGGAGAGGTGCCACATCTCGGCCAGTTCCGGGCCGACTGCCGTCCCGCTGAACCACAGCGTCATGGCGAACAGCTCCGCGACGCCGACCAGGACGAGTGCTCGCCACTTCCCGTTAGCAAGTGCTGCCATTTTCACATCGACGAGACCACAGGGACAACAACATTTCGGCCACCTGGGCGACACGGCGGCTCAGCGGCCGTCCCTGGAGCGTCGATCGCCGTCACCCCGTGGCCGAGCGCTGCGACACAGGCCGCGATCGGCGTCCCCACGGAACTGCTCCCGATAACGCTGATTTTGCGTGTAGGGAAGGGCTTGTCCAACCGGAATGACCGTTGTGGTACTGCGAGACAGCACGACGTCGCTCTCGTACTCAGCTGTCAACCCAGTGACGTCGAGTTTTGCGAACCGGGACGCTCGGACGATCAGCCTTTGCACCTACGATCGTAGGTCGAACACAGCCTCGCATCGGCGAACTGGGTGATCACGTCGACGTACTCAGCCTCGTGTTCCTCGGCGCCGCTGGAAGCATTGTTCAGAGTGTCTAGTTCTAAGTGTACGTGGCGCTCTGGAACCGGCTTCAACGGTTGCTGAATCACCGTCTCTGAAATAGTGTTATACCTGATAGATATGGATTCATATCACTAACAGCATATGTTGGTTGCGTTTCAATTTCTGTGTCTTGCATATCGAAATCGGAGACCATGGCGATGAAACGCGGCTTTGAGTACTGGTGCTAACCGACGAGAAACACACTGTCTTCGTCGGTGTGTTTCTCTTTGATTTCATGTAGAAACCGACGCCAGGGCAGTATATCGTGTCGAATGGCGCCGTGCCTGAAAGACTTCGTTTGTTATGAAATCGAGTGCCGCGTATAGCCAGTGGCGTTGTTCGACAAGAGTAACTACAGGTCTGTGGATCGCGACGTTACCCGGTTGATCGCCGTCTACTGGCGATATCTAACTCATATACACACATTATAAATAGTTTATTATATTAACTTGATGAAAAGCCTAAATAATATAAAATTGATACTATGGCCTGATCGGCACTGTCTAGTTAGCACCTTCGCTGGTATCTGTCCGTTGAGTGACTGATGTGGTCGTTGTGTGTTGTAGTAGTGTACAAACTGTTCAAACCATTCTCTGACGCTCGCCCGACTGCCCACCCACGAGTTATGGAAGCGGTCAACCCGCATTTTGAGGGTGTGAAACCACTTTTCGATTAGGTTTCGCTCGACATAGTCGAGCTGACCGCACAATCCTAATCGAAAGAGGGCAGTCAGATACCCGTAGCCATCAACAAGAAACACTGTGTCGTCGAGATCGTGTTTCTCGGTCAAACGATGCAGGAACGCAGCGGCTGGATCGGTGCTTCGTCGTCCGAACACTGCGACGTCAAGAATCAATCGTGAGTCTAGGTCTATTGCAGCGTATACCCAATACCAATCTCCGTTGATCTTGACAGCAGTCTCATCAACCGCGACCCGCGACGGCTTCGCCGTCGGCGGATCTGGCACGCTATCAGCCAGTCGATGTACCCAGTGCCAGATCGCTTGATGAGTGCGTTCTACGCCGACCAAGCGAAGAATTGCTTGTGTCTCTCGGAGCGAACAACCGGTCGCGTGGAGCCGGACGGCGAACACCCTGACGGGCGTCGCCGTCCGCTCACACTCCCAACATTCATCAAATTCAGCCGCGTAGCACTCGCTGAGCAGGTCTGCGAGCATCATTCCAAACCAACTCTACGACCTGCTCGCTTCTCAAACCGCCCTAACTAGACGGTGCCAGGAAAACAATAATATCGGTGTGCAGAGAGTTATATGATACCTCTTAGGGGCTCTGGTGAATCGCCAGACAGCACCGACTTGATCCGTTACAACTAGGGAAGTGAAGTGGGAAACGGCGGATGGTTCATGTCCAAAATCTTCCGCTTCACTGGGAAAGTAGTGACATTGGCTAAAAGTGCTGTTGGTGGCCAAGGCGAATCCGCCGCCACCCTGCGGGGCGGCGGATTCGCCGACTACGCCGTCGTTTCGCTGCATTGTCTGCGGATTTACTTGGAGAAATCCTACCGTGAGGCGCTCGATCTCTTGAGCGAGATGCCACAAATACTGGCGGAGATCGGCCTTGAGAAGGCCGATCTCCCTGATCACTCGACGCTAGTAAAGGCGTTTGACAGGATCAAGATAGCTGTCTGGCGAGTGCTGCTGCGCCTGTCGGCGCAGTTGCACGAGCCATCTGGTCACGCTGCGATGGACGCGACGTTTTTCGAACGCGAAAACGCGAGCAAACACTACTGCCGACGGACGAATTATCGTGTTCAGACGCCCAAAACCACCGCACTCGTCGATACTGAGTCACAAGCTATCCTCGGCGTTCACTGTACAACCGAGAAACGCCACGACACGCAGATCGGCTGGCAACTCGCCCGCCGCAACGCGGGCGAGTTGCACAGCCTCGCCGCCGACAAAGGCTACGACTGGCAACGGTTACGTGATAAACTCCGGGAAGAGGACGTAAGACCGCTGATCAAGCATCGAGAGTTCCGTCCCATCGATCCGCACGTTATGCGCGTGATCGATGGGACTCTCTACGGCCAGAGAGCACTAGCTGAGACCGTTTTCTCGGTAATCAAGCGCACGCTCGGCGACGTCGTGCGTGCGCGAAGCTGGTATCGTGAGTTCCGTGAAAACGTTTTGATGTGTGTCGTCTACAACATCAAGCGTGCTGTGAGCTAGGTAAATCCAACGCCGTATGGCGATTCACCACGGCCCTCTTAGGGAAAGACGGATTGACGAAGCGGTTTCCCTCCGGAACGTGTCCGGAACGTGTCTCCGCCTCCGAGACAATAAAGAGCACACTAGAGAAAAGTCGTGGTAGTCGATGGATCAGTCACATTGGCGGACAGTCCTGTTCGTCTCACTTTGGCAAGTCTCCGCAAGCATCTGTTACTACACAGTATTCGCAGCGACGCCGTTCTTTCGCGACGCGTTCGGACTCTCGCGGTTGAGGGTCGGGTTCGTTGTGACCGCGCTCACGTTCGGCTACGCGGTTTGGTTGCTCCCCGTCGGCGCGTTGACCGACCGATTCGGCGAGCGATACACGCTTGTGATAGGCCTCGTCGGACTCTCCGCCGGGGCCACGATAGTCGCGAGTGCTCCTACGTACGCCATCCTGCTTGCAGCGACCTTTTTTCTCGGTTCAACGTATGCGACAGCAATGCCGGGGACGAATAAGGCCGTCTACGATAATATCGCTGCGGGTCGCCAGAACCTCGCGATGGGGATCAAACAGGTCGGTGTTACCACCGGAAGCGGTATCGGTGCGTTGCTCGTGACTGGTCTCGCGCCCATCTTGTTCTGGCAGGCCGGCTTCTTTGTCGCTGCCGGCGTCGGTCTCATCGTTACTGTCGTCTTCGGACTCTCTTATCGCAGTGCTGGAGATGGCGGAGCGACAGAGTACCCAGATTTCCGAGCGCTATCACAAAACCGTCCGTATCGCACACTCGTCGTGGCTGGCTTCTTTCTCGGTGCGGCACTGTTCACGACGACTGGATACGTAATTCTCTATATCGACGAATCGATCGGTGCTTCGGTCGCCTTCGGGGGCGTCGTGCTCGCACTCGTGCAACTATTCGGCAGCATCGGCCGCCTTGTCGGAGGGTGGTTGAGCGACAATCTGCCCGGTGACCCACAGGTCAGAATCGGCATAATTCTAATCGTACAGGCCGCTATGGCCGCTTTGCTGTTCGTCGTCGTTGCTGCGACCGACAGCGCGTGGAGCGCCGCCATCGCCTTCTCCGTGCTCGGATTCTTTGTACTCGGGAATACCGGGGTCTATTACTCCTATATGGCGACACTGGTCACAGCCAACGAGGTCGGCGGGGCGACCGCCGGCAGCCAACTCGCGCTCGTCGTCGGTTCTGTCGTCGCCCCACCTGCATTCGGCTACCTCGCGGACACCGTCGGCTACCAGGGGTCGTGGTGGCTACTTGCCGCCAGTGCTATGATCGCATCCGGGCTCATAGCTTATGGAATTCGACTCGAACCACCGATCGTCGAGCCCGCAATGCGCGAGTGACGACGATTGAATCTTGTTAGCAAATTAAGTTCGCTGGATTCGTCGAGTATAACCAGAAGATGCCTGCCGATGGTGCGCTCGAGAGCCGATTGAGCGCGGGAAACGATGAAAGAGTTCATTAGAAAGTCCCAGAATATGATTGTTATAGATTTTTGAATTCTAGACTCAATGAATTCTCAAAAAAAGGAATACAAGCGATTTGACTCAATAAACGGAAAAAGCTGACAGAGCGGCTCTCGATACCAATTTCGAATGCAGACGATAGTTACAGAACAATTTTCCAAATGAAACATAGACTGCGATAAATAATCACCTGCAGCACGGACAACATCACATATAAATAATATATTGTCGAAATAGTAGTCAAAATATAATGGTAATGTATAAAATATGAAGGGGAAATTAGATGCCTTCTCGGAGAAGTCGGATTTTTCAAAAACCTATCCAAACAGTGCCGATAACACGACTTTCCGGAGAGATTGCTATATCGGATTGTTCACTATCTCTTGTGGGCGATCGCCAGATAACACTGTACGAACGTTCGTCGCAGCCGCACGTCGCCGTTGATCGTTCGCCTCCGCAGAATACCATGCGACGTGAGGAGTCGTGAGGACGCGATCGTGAGACCGGATTGGATCGTCGTGTGCTGGGGGTTCCTCAGGGAGAACATCCAGGCCCGCACCAGCAATCTCGCCGGCATCCAATGCTGAACACAGATCGTTCGTATCGACGATCGGTCCTCGAGAGACGTTGATCAAAACGGCCGTGGATTTCATCCGACAAAATGCGCTTCCGTCGATCATACCGCGAGTCTCAGGGGTCAACGGCGAGTGGATCGAGATGTAATCTGCGCGGTCGAGGAGTTCCTCGAACTCGACGAGCGTCCCACCGTGGCTCTCAACGGTCTCCGAATCAACGTACGGATCGCTGACGAGTATCTCGGGTCCGAAGGGTGCTAGCCGATCGCAGACGGCCTTGCCGATCGCACCGAGTCCAACGAGACCAACGGTCTGCGTTGACAGTCGGTGAAGCGGCGACCCAACCTCCCTCTCCCACGTCCCCTCGGCCACTGAGTCGTTGTACGTGTGAACCTCGCGCGCGAACGAGAGCAAGAGGGCAATCGCGTGCGTCGCGACCTCCTCGAGACAGTAGTCAGGGACGTTCGTAACCGAGATCCCCAGTTCGTTCGCAGCCTCGATGTCGACGTTGTCGACGCCGATACCGTACCGGGAAATGATGCGGCAGTTCGATAACTCCTCGATCGTCGAGCCGTCCAGCTGTGCGCGAAGATTCAATACGGCGTCCGCCTCGTTCAAAATCTCTGTATCGAGGTCGGGAGTAACGACGGCGTCGTTGAGTTCGACGACCGTCGCAGTATCTTCGAGTATGGACCGTTCGATCGACAGGTCCTCGAAATCGTGATCGGTAACGACAACCGTGCGTTCGGACATGATAGTCGCTTAGAACAGATAAATATAAAAACTATCCCTTAAGACCCAAGCGGGGCCGCCGACGGTCAGCGCACCGATCGTCCGCACGGATCGAAGGGAACGAAAGACGGAGCGAGCGAAGGTCGGAGCGTGAGGATTAGAGCGCAGAAGTCGAAGTTGGCGTGGACGGAAGCGTAAGGCCTGATGAGACGTCTGGGGCGCGATCGTCAGCTACCGATCGTCCGAAGCAGATCGATCGAGAGGACGAGTCCGCACCCGATAGAGAACGAGAGAACCAGCGAGACGGCCCAGATAAGCGCGGTTCGAAGCATCTTCGTGCGGCTGACCGAACTGCTCCCGCCCGCATAGCCGCTTCCGATTATCGTACTCACCATGATTTCGTTAAACGAGACCGGAATTCCGAAGAGAATCGCGGTCTGGGCGATACCGAATGCCGGGATGAGTGCGGCGATCGAACGACGCGGGCCGAGCGCGGAGTAATCTTGCGAGAGCGCTTTTATCATTCGCGGTGCGCCCATCCACGATCCCGCCAGTAAGCCGAGGCCCCCGCCGATCAACACCGCAACGATCGGTATCGAGAAGGGGTCCAAAAGCGGTAACAACGGTCCGATCGCGAGACCGACCTGGCTTCCACCGGCCGAAAACGCGACGAGAGCGCCGAGTGCGAGCAAAAAGTGACGTTGAGCGAGTAGCGAGTTCCGTCTCATATCTACTGAAATTATAAGTGCACAGACGGCTGCGACGACGAGGGAAACGCTCCCAGTCAGCAACGGAACTCCGGAGACCGACACGGTGGAGAGCGCCTGGTCCGCAGATCCGGCGAGCGACGCGCTCTCTCCCGGTTCTCCAAGGACGACGAACTCCATGTTAGCCACGATGAGTCCGATACCACCCGCAAGCAGTGGAATCGCGTACCGTATCGGTATCGATTCCGTACTCAGCAGACGCGCAGTCGCGTACGCAATGCCGGCACCCACGAACGGTGTTACGACCCAGAGGGAAAGAATTTCCAGATACTTGGCCCACGCCGGCCCGCCGCCGGCCGCCAATCCTACCCCGACTATTCCCCCCGTTACGGTGAACGCGGTTGCAATCGGATACCCGGTAAAGACGCCGATGGAGACGAGCGTCGCCGCCGTCAGTAGTCCGATCGTGGCCGCCGTCGGGGAAAGCGTAGCCCCCTGAATGAGATCGCGTCCGATCGCTTCGGAAACCGAGGCCCCTTGCGTTATCGCACCGGCGAACCCGAAAATGCCGACGATAAACCCGGCACGCATTATCGAGATCGCGTTGGCCCCGACAGCGGGGGCAAACGGGGTCGATCCGGAGGAGCCCGCACCGATCGTCCATGCCATGAAGAGGCTTGCAGTTGCAGCACCGACCAGCGTCAGCAGCGTTGAGATATCGATCATCGGTATGCGTCTTTCGGGGAATGGTCACGGAACCGGTGTCCCGGTAGCCGTACTGGAACGCCGGACGGTAAGGGATCGAATGGCGATTCTGCGAGCGAGCGCGAGCGAGCGCGGACGGACCGCTTTCCGGTCGGACCCATCGTCGGTACCGAGGGGCCGGCGGAGGCCGCCATTCGAGGGAGAACCCATCGGACCGGGGGCAAACGATGTGACTGCGTTATTCGGGCCAGCGGTTCCGTGATCGGTTACCAGTGGACGAACCACGCGCGAGGTACAAATTGCTTGCAAGTCAGACGTACAGTCTGTCCGTAGGGGTGTTAGTAGTTACTGTTGTGATCGTCGTGGCGTCGTCACTATCGACGCCGGCGGTTCCGTGCACGACCACCGTTTGCCGAACTCGATAGGGAGAGTCCGTCAGTCTCGTGGTGGCCGTTTCGGTTCCGTCGGATTCGATCCTCTCGAACGCTCTGTTCCGGGCGCACAGACGATGTCGTAACTCTGGAAGAACAGAACAGACGATGTTGTGACAGCTGAAATCGATTTCCTGCAGACCACCGCGACCGTGTCGGTGTGAACGAAACGAGCGAAACCGTGCGGCCGGTCGGCCCCGCAGTGACGGTCGGAGCCCCTGCAATACCCAGTGTCGGATCGGTTGCACGGACGCGACGACAAGAGGTTCCGGGACGCTACCAACCAATGCCGTTCAGAAAGAGGCGAATTCCGATAAGAGCCAGCAACACCTTAATAAAGAGCGTAAAGAGTCGCTCGTTGACATACGGTCGAAAGACGGTGCCGGCGTACGCACCAATAAAGACGGGAACGGTAAATGCGATTCCTAGGACGAGTTCTCTGGTGTGAAGCAGATCGGCGTTTGCGAGAAAGAGGACCCGTATGGAGTGTGCCACCAGAAACAGCGCCGAGGTGCCCGTCACGAACAGCGCACGGTTTTCGTAGATCGTATTGAGATACGAGTGAATCACGAGCGGCGGGCCGGGCGCACCGATTGCACCGCCGAGCAACCCGCTCAACGTTCCGCTGAACACACTCGCAGTCGAATTGTCTGCGTACTCGTAGATTTGCTCTTCGACTCGCTGGAACACGAGAAAGAGGCCCACATACGCGGCGATAGCGAGGTAGAGAACTTGTGGAGGCAGAATTTCGAGCAACCAGACGCCAACGAACAGTCCGACCGTGAGCATGATCAGGAACCCGATCTGGTCACGAAGAAAGTGAATCGGGAATCCATCCCTGTACAGGATGACCAGGTTCGATACGAGAAATGGAATGGAAAGGGCGACGAGGGCGAGTTGCGGAGGAAACACCTGAACGATACCCGCGATCGTAATCAGACCCACGGCGAACCCAACCGTCCCCTTGACAAACCCGCCGAGTAACAGGATTGCGATAGCAAGGATGACACCGGCAAGAGTCATTTCGACACCAGCAAGTACGTACATAGCAAAAGCCTACTGCGTAGTCGAAGTGGTTCTAATATATATCTTTCGGACTGGAACAAATATGCCGGATTCGTTGCGTTCTGGTCGAACCGCGGCGCGAATCGATCGAGGACCCCCATCGGTTTGTATTGATACAGGCGAATACGGCTATTCGAACGAACCGAACCCGCTCAAAGTGGCTATCCGCCGGCCGAGTATGTTCGATGACATCAAACAGCGGTTTTCGATCGACTCGAATGTCCCCTACGGAATTCGTGGCCACAGTGCGCTCGTGTGTCCTGTGGGCGGACCCCAGTAACAACCGTGACACATATATTACAATCGTACACCTGTAACAAGAACCTCCTATGACAGACAATCTCATTTATAATTGACAGAATATTGAGACGGTGCTTCGAGAGAGGGCTTTGCGGCCCGCCAAGTTACGTTCGATGGTATCGAACAGAATTGTGTCTCACTCGTGACATACAGCTCGAACGAGAGGGAACGGGCGTGATCCAGAACAGTAATCCATGCCGATCGTCGTACCTGTCACCGGCAATCGCCGCTCGTCCGGGTGACCACCGACACTGAATGACAGCGGACCGCGTCAGGACCCAACGATGTAGCGTGAACAATCGCTGATACACCGTCCGCTAGCAGTCGTTGACGGTCGCAGACGCAACGGCCTGCGCTACGATTACCGACCGATCACGGAAGCGATAGTTGCGGCTACGATCGTACCAACGACGGATAGAATCATCGAATCGTGTCGACACCGCCAATCGACACCGTTCCGACCGTTCTGCCGATATCGAGGGATGTCTATTCCATCGAGAGTGAGTGTTGGGATGCGGCCGCCCTGGCGCTTATCCGGCTCGCAACCTCCCGCGTCGCCGTGACTGAGGCGCGTTCTGCCTCCCGAACCGCGATCGGCGGCTGTGCCGTCGTCGCTTCGCGTTCTCGCTCCGCTCTGGTTCGCGGCAACTGGATGCGGCCGATCAGCGGAACCGAAAGTCCGGCCGGCTCGTCATCGTCCTCAGCATCACCCTCGAGTGTACCGATCTGGGGGTCCAGCGGGAGTCGGCCAAGTACGGGAACGTCGAATTTTTTGGCCAGGTCGGACGCGCCCCCAGCACCGAACACGTCGTGGGTCGAGTCGCAATCTGGACAGGTAAATCCGGCCATATTTTCGACGACTCCGAGAATCGGGACCCCGTAGCGGACGAACGCTTCGAGTCCGCGTGCCGCGTCGTCGATCGCAACGTCCTGGGGCGTCGTGACGATAACGGCCCCGGCGAGCGGTAAATGCTGTGCGACGGTCACCTGAGCATCTCCGGTTCCGGGCGGAAGGTCGATGATTAAATAATCGAGTTCCCCCCAGTCGACGTCGCTGACGAGCTGTTTGATGAACTCGTCGACGAGCGGGCCGCGCCAAATCACCGGATCGGATTCGCTCACCAGAAAGTCCATACTCATCACCCGCACGCCGTACGATTCGCGAGGGACGATGCTATCAGACAGCGTTGCCGACGGCGTCCGGTCCGAGAGACCGAGCATGGACGGTGCGTTCGGTCCGTAGATGTCCGCGTCGAGCAAGCCCACTGACGCGCCTGCATCAGCTAGTGCGACCGCCAGGTTTACCGAAACCGTACTTTTACCCACGCCGCCTTTCCCGCTCGTGACCGCGATCACGTTTTTGACGTCGGGAATGAGATCGACTCGCTCGCCAGCGTCTGACGCCTCGGGCTGCCAGTGACAGCGTGCGTTGGTTACCCCCTCGACGGAAACCGCTGCAACCCTGATCTCCCGCTCGACGACGCTGCGGATACGCTCGCACGAAACCGGGAGCGTGAGTTCGATATCGGCCACTCCGTCGGAGATATCGATCGATCCAACCCCGCCAAGGGCGGTGATCCCCTCGTAGAGTTCCGACATCCCGGCGTCGGCCGCCGCGATCGATCGGCGAATCTCGTCGACCACGCGCTCTCGCCCGTCGGCCGTCTGGTTAGTCATCGGTGCTCGTCGAGTGCGTCTCCGGATTCCACCGTTCGGATCGCCCGACGGGGCCGTCGGTATACCAGGCGTCGTCGGCCTCCGCAGTCGGAGGCGCGATCGGCCGCTTGAGCCACTTCGGTCGACGAAGCCCTTCCGGCCCCGGCGCGGGATCGGTCTTTTCGACCCACTCCCGGTAGATCTCGAAGGCCCGATCGGTATCGACGTAGATGTCGCCGTAGTAATCGTCCTCTTCGGCGGGTCGGACCGTTACTTTCTGATGCCAGCAGTGCATTCCCGAGATCGGGTCTGGATGGGGTGCGTGGGTGAGGTTTTGTGCGACGCCACCGTCGTTCCACCATACGCGCTCGCTGTCGGGGTCGTCGCTTTCGAAGGGGCCGATCCCTTCGGCCTGGCGCATTCCCCACTGACCCTGTTCGGAATCCAGGTCGACGGTCACTTTGCCGTATGGATCACCGCCCTCGTCGATCTCGCGCTCGTCGTCCCGGTTGATCTTCCACTGCCCCATGTGGTGGGACATCGCAACGATCCCCGGTTTGATGCTCTCGGTCACCCAGACTTCGTTGACGAAGTAGCCGATCTCGGTCACGACTCGAATGAGATCGCCCGTCTCGACGCCCATCCGCTTGGCGTCTTTCGTGTGGACCCACACCGGATTGTTGTGGGAAATCTCTTCCAGCCACTTCGAGTTCGAAGAGCGAGAGTGGATCTGCGTGGGCAACCGGAACGTCGGAACGAGCACTCGTTCCCCGTTTTCGTAGTCGATTTCTTCCGGATGGACGTGCGATTCGATGTAGTGGGGAAGCGTATACTCCGGATCGTCCCACCCCCACTCTGCCATCGTCTTCGAGTAGAACTGTTGTTTGCCCGTCGGCGTCGGGAACCCGCGTTTCGGCTCGCCGTCGACCATCACGCCGAGGACCTCCGAGCCGTCGTGCTCGGAGTACAGGTCGGGCGAACTCTCCCGCCGAATCGTTCCGTACTCATCGACGAACACGTCGTCCTCTTGGAGGACATCTTCGGGGATGGAGTCGGTGTGTAGCTCGTAGTCGTTCGACGACGCCTCGAACGCCCCGTGGTGTTTCATATACTCGAGCGGTTCCATCCCCTTTTCCGCCGCGGCTTCGATCAGATTCTCCTCGTGTTCGAAGATGTACCGATAGTACTCGTCGATCGTCATCTGGACTGGGTCGCCGTCTTCACCCTCCCGATACGGGCTCTCGAAGTACTGCCGGATGCCGAGTTCGCCGTCCTCATCGACTCGCCACGAGAGGTCCATCCAAAACTCATCTTCTTCCCAGACCTCGCCGGGGTTTGCCTCGTAGGTTCTGTCGACATCTTCGCCCTCGCGTTCGGCAAACTCTCGGAGGACGGGCTGGCGGTAGGTTACCCACGTGCCGGCGTGTGTCTCCTGACTCTGGATATCGTGGCGTTCGGGGCTGTGGCCCATCGGCAACACGTAATCCGCGAAATACGCCGTTTCGTTCCACGTCGGCGTCATCGCGACGTGCATACCGATTTTGTCCTCGTCGGTCAGCGCCTCGATCCACGAGAAGCCATCGGGGTACGTATACACCGGGTTGAATACCCGCGTAAAGTACACCGAAATCTTCCCACGGTTCTCCTTCAGGAAGTACGGCAGCAACTGGCTCATCTCGTAGTGGGCGAACGGCCACTCGCGTGGTAACTGCAACTCGTCCCATAGCTTCTGTCGCGGTGGTTCTTTCGGCAGTTCCGGGTCGAACTGGTGCCAGGCGTTTGGCGATGTTCCACCTTTCGTACCGACGCTGCCGGTCAGCACCTGCAGGAAGTGAAGCGTTCGCGAGACCTGCCAGCCGCCCTCGTTGCCCGACGCGGCCGACCGCCAGATGTGACTCGCAAACCGATCGCCGGCGCGCCCGATTTTTCGGGCGACCGAGGTGATCTGTTCGGCGTCGACCCCGCTCTCTGCTTCGGCGTACGCCGGCGTGAATTCCGCGTAAATCTCGTTTCGCAGCAGGTCGATGTACGACTGGAACGTCGACTCGCGGTCTGGATACTCCTCGTCGAGGAACTGCTCCCAGTTCACCCAGTTTCGGACGAACTCCGCGTCGTAGAGCTCCTCGTCCAGAATGATCTTCGCCATCGCCAGCAACACCGCCGCTTCGCTGCCAGGCTGGGTCGGCAACCAGCAGTCGGACATCGCCGCCGTATTCGAAAGACGCGGGTCCATGACCGCCAGCTGGCCCCCGTCTTGCATTCCCTCCATAATCCGCTGTGCGTGCGGGTTGAAGTAGTGGCCCGATTCGAGATGCGCCGACAGCAACAGGATGAACTCCGCGTTCGCGAAGTCCGCACTCGGCCGATCGTATTTGTGCCAGAGCGCGTACCCCGCTCGTGCGCCCGAACTGCAGATATTCGTATGCGAGTTGTGACCGTCGAGTCCCCAGGCGTCGAGTACCCGGTCCATGAACTCCTCGTGGCCGGGACGGCCGACGTGGTAGGTAATTTCGTTCTCGCGATCGTCCTCGATCGTTTCGCGCATTTCGCCGGCGATATCGGAAAGCGCCTTCTCCCAGCTCACGCGCGTCCACTGCCCGCTTCCTCGCGGTCCGTCGCGTTTGAGTGGGTAGCGGATGCGTCCGGTGTCGTTCAACTGGTTGATCGTCGCCGGGCCTTTCGCGCAGTTTCGGCCGCGACTCCCCGGGTGTTCGGGATTCCCCTCAATTTTACGGATGTCCCCGGTTTCTTTGTCGATGTACGTCAGTAAGCCACAGCCGGCCTCGCAGTTGAAGCAAGCGGTCGGCACCAGCGAGTAGTCCCTTGGTTCACCCTCGGGATTGTACTCGGTCCACTCGTCCCACTGGCTGGGGTCGGGATACCCGCCAAGAAGTCCCTCGTCGACCAGTCGGTCGACGCCGTCGACGCCACGGCGTTGTCGCTGCTTCGTGGTCTCGGTCGTCCTGTTCGACAGGACCCCGACCTTCTGTGCAAATTTCTCGATCGTACTCGGGTCGAATTCTGATCCCATATGTTATGCGAGTGAAATCGTTTGTGGGGCGATGATCCAGCAGTACTCGAAGGCGAAGAGGCCCGCCAGCGCAACTGCGCCGGCGCCAGCGACGACGGGTGCGCTGGCGCCGATCGCGAGTGCGATCAGCGGGACGACGATTCCCGCGCCGATCGCACCGAACCAAAACGCGTTTTTGAATCGCCCGCGCGTGATCCGCGCGGCCGCCTCCTCTGCGTCCTCGGTCTGGTGTGGCGTGAAGATTTCCGAGCCGACCAGCGCGACGTGAGCCAGCAGACCGCCGATCAGCGCGATTCGCGACGGCCCGACCAGTTGATCGAAACCGACCGCGCCCAGTATCGCCGTCGCAGCAGCGCCGGCAATCAAGGCCTGAACGAACATGTGAAGCGGCATCGCGGGACTTTGCCAGAGGTCACGGCCCTTCGATTGGCTAAACAGGAAGGCCGTGTACACTGCCGTCGCCGTCGCGAGGATAGCCGTTATTAGCAACGCGATCGGGTGGACGATCGCGGTGACGTCGAACAGCCAGCCGGCGACCAGAACGCCGAGCCAGGCGCCGAACGCGGTGATAATGTACGCTCCTTTTACCAACCACGAGGTCCAGTTCGGCCGTAACAACACCCAGTGAAACCGCATCGGCTGGTCGAGATCCGCGATGAGTAACAGTCCGGTCAATCCCAGGAACGTACCGCTAACAAGCGCGCTAACCCCGAGAACGGTCGTGCTCGGTTCGATTATCCCTCCCAGCATGAGCAACGCGGGAAGGAGCAACACGCCGGCGGAGATAGACTTCGTCCACGTGTAGGAGTACACCTCCCAACCCCAGGAGGTGTAGTGGCTCTCGCCGATGTCGTAGACGCGATTTGCTTCCTCGTGGAGCAGTTCGTACGCCTGTTCCATGCGTCCGGATTGGGAACCGGAGGAGTTGGTAGCAGCATCGCTCGGATCGGCAGCAACGCCGCCGTCGGAGGCGAACCGTTCAGTGTCGGTTTTGCAGCCGCAGTTTCCACCGCAGCCGCCGTCCGTTTGAACGGGAGTCTCGGGATCGGAACCGGCCTCCGCTTCCGCAGTACCACTCGAGAACGTGACGTCGGATTCGGCGAGCGAGCGTGCAGCCTTCTCGATGTCGAAGTCTTCGCGTTCACCGCCCTGGACTTCCATGGTCGAGGGTGCATCGCTCCACATGTAGTGATCTTCTCGGGCCGTCGTTCCCGGAGTGATGCTCCCTTCGTCACCGTTTACGTAGAACAGCTTCGGCTCGGTTCCCTTCTGGGGTTTGCGGGCCTGTACTTCCTGCGTCGAAATCGTTTTCGCGATGTCCGTCTCGGCGTTTTCCATGTCGCCAGCGATGATCGCATCCTCGGGACAGACCGTAACGCAGGCGGGTTCGCGTCCGGAATCGACGCGGTGAGAGCAGTAGTTACACTTCGCCGCGGTGGACGTTTCCGGGTCGATGTACAGGGCGTCGTACGGGCACCCCTGCATACAGGCTTTGCAGCCGATACACCGATCGGTATCGAAGTCGACGATGCCGTCTTCGCGTTCCCAGAGTGCGGTAACGGGACAGACGTCGGTACACGGGGAGTCGTCACAGTGGTTACACCGCATTACCGAAAAATTGCGGTTCGTGTTCGGGAACTCCCCTTTCTCGATGTATTTGACCCACGTCTTGTTGACGCCGATTGGATCGTCGTGTTCTGCCTTGCACGCGACCGTACAGGCGTGGCAACCGATACACCTCCGATTGTCGATAACGAAGCCATAATTGGTAATGGGTCTCACTCCCGTTCTATGTCAATTCACCACATGAAAGGCAAGGCCTTAAATCTTGAGGATTGTACCGACCGATATTAGAGATCATCACATATGATTTTGAACCTTCTAGATATATTTTGAAAATAACCGCTGTACTCAGTACCTTCGAATGATGCGAGACGATAGACAGTCTCCACTCGGCGGAAGACGGGAGATTCCTCATCCCAGCGGGTTTCGAGTAGGTGACATGAGTTGATACGATAAACAGAACGTCTATAATGATAATCGCTGAGAGAACAGTCGGTCAGTAAGATATAAATCCCTCGTTTGGTATGTCAACGTATCACCGAGTGTGTGAGAATGATTATCGGGATTCCAACCGAGACGGTCGAAACTGAGACGCGGGTCGCGCTCGTCCCCTCGCTCGCCGCAGAGTTAATGGACGACGGGTTCGACGTGTGTGTGGCTGCCGGTGCGGGCGAACGTGCTGGCTGGTCCGACGCGCAGTACCGTGAGGCAGGATGTAACGTCGTCGATGATCGCCAGGCGGTGTTCGAGCGGGCAGACGTGATCTTTCAGGTCCGCGGGCTAGGTGCGACACCGGGGACAGAAATCGACCCGTACCAGGATAGCCAACTGGTCATCGGCCAGCTCGGTCCGTACTCGATCGAGGACGAACTGTCGACGCTCGCCGACCGTCGGGTGACCGCGTTCGCGCTCGAGCTCGTCCCGCGGATCAGCCGCGCACAGAGCATGGACGCACAGTCCTCTATGGCGAGTATCGGAGGGTACAAAGCCGCGCTAGTAGCCGCGGAGGCGTTGCCGAAGCTGTTCCCAATGCAGATGACCGCAGCCGGAACCGTCCGTCCCGCCGACGTCTTCGTCGTCGGAGCGGGCGTCGCCGGATTGCAAGCGATCGCGACTGCCGAACGGCTGGGTGCGAACGTTCGCGCCTACGATATCCGCCCGGAAGTAAAAGAGGAAGTCGAAAGCCTCGGTGCCGAGTTCGTCGAACTCGATCTGGAAACCGACGACGCCTCCGACGAGGAAGGCCACGCTCGCGAGCAAGACGAAGAGTTCTACCGCAAGCAACGCGAGATGATGATCGACGTCGTGGGCGACTCGGACGTCGTAATCACCACTGCAGCGGTTCCCGGTCGACCGTCACCGGAACTCGTCACCAACGAGATGATCGACGGGATGGACCCCGGCTCGGTCATCGTCGATCTTGCTGCTGGCGGTGGCGGCAACTGTGAACCGACGATCGCGGACGAGACGGTCACCTACGAGGGCGTGACGGTCTTCGGGCCGACGAACCTCCCGGAGTCGGTTGCCCGGACCGCGAGCCGACTCTACGCGAACAACGTGACGAACTTCTTCAGGGCCATGCTCGACGACGACAATTCGATTACGATCGATACGACGGACGAAGTCGTGGATGCGACCATGCTCATCCAGGACGGAACGATCCGCAACCCGCACGAACAGGACGCCGAAACCGACGACGGCAAGTCCGACGAGGGCGAGGGCGACGCTGCCGACGACGGTGCCGACTCGACTGAGGTAGCCGGCGGAGGTGATGACGATGAGTGAGATTATTACCTACTTGACCTTCTTCGTGCTCGCTGCCTTTCTTGGCTACTCGATCATCACCAAGATTCCAGCAACGCTCCACACGCCGTTGATGTCCGGTGCCAACGCAATTACCGGCATCACGCTCGTGGGTGCCGTCGTCGTCGCCGGGTCCGGATCGACGAGCCTCGCGACGGCGCTTGGCTTTCTCGCGGTCGTGATGGCGACGGTGAACGTCGTCGGCGGCTACCTTGTGAGCCACTTCATGCTCGCGGATTTCCACGGAGGAGGTGACTGATCGTGGTCGAACTCATTGGCGAGACGGTGCTGTCGGTAGCGTATCTTGTCGCCGCCATCCTGTTTATCCAGGGGCTCAGAGACATGACCCACCCGCGAACGGCCGTTCGAGGGAACTTCACGTCCGCCGGCGGGATGTTCGTCGCCGTCGCCGCGACCGTACTGTGGTTCGAGATTATTCAGCCGTGGGTGCTGATCGCCGGCCTGATCGTCGGTACGTTGATCGGTGTCGGTCTTTCGTTCACCGTCGAGATGACCGAAATGCCCCAACTCGTCGGGCTATTTAACGGCCTGGGCGGCGGTGCTTCCGCCCTCGTCGCTGGCTCCGAAGTGCTGGAACTGGGCACGGCGAACGGCGGCGTCGTGGCGACCGACGTCGGTATCGCGGCGGCCGTGTCGGGTATCGTCGGCGCGGTCACCTTCACCGGAAGTATCGTGGCCGCCGGGAAGCTCCACGGCCTGATCACGGGCTCTGCGATCCGGTACAGCGGGGAGCACGCCGTCAAGGCGCTGCTATTGCTCCTCGCGGTGCTGGCCGGGGCGTACACGATCGTCCAGCCGGAGTTACTCGCCGACACACTGCAGGGATCGGCGGTGCCATCCTACTGGGTCCTGATAGTGGCGGCGGCAGTACTCGGAGTCATGCTGGTCATTCCGATCGGCGGGGCGGACATGCCTGTCGTTATCGCCCTGTTAAATTCGTACTCCGGGCTGGCCGCAGCCGGCACCGGATTCGTACTGGGCAACAGCGTGCTGATCATCGCCGGAACCCTCGTCGGCGCGGCCGGGATGATCCTTACGGTGATCATGTGCGAGTCCATGAACCGATCGCTGACGAACGTTCTCTTTGGCGGCTTCGGCCAGGAAGCGGCGTCTTCCCAGGAGATGGACGAAATCTACGAAGGCAACATCACCGAGACCTCTCCCGAAGAGGTCAACATGTTGCTCAATACGGCCCGTCGTGTCGTGATCGTGCCGGGATACGGGATGGCGGTCGCCCAGGCCCAGCACGCGGTCGCCGAACTCGCCGAGTTACTCGACGAGAACGACGTCGAGGTCGAGTTCGGTATCCACCCGGTTGCGGGACGGATGCCCGGACACATGAACGTGCTACTGGCGGAGGCGGACGTTCCTTACGACAAAATGAAAGAACTGGAGGAGATCAACCCCACGTTCGCACAGACCGACGTCGTGATCGTTATCGGGTCGAACGACGTGGTGAACCCGCTGGCCAACACCGACGATTCGAGCCCGATCGCCGGGATGCCGGTGCTCGACGTCGGAGAGGCGAGAACGGTCGTGGTTAACAAGCGCAGTCTCAGCCCCGGTTTCTCGGGGATTCCCAATCCGCTGTTTGCCGAGGACAACTGCCTCATGCTCTTCGGAGACGGCCAGGAGATGACGCAAGAGTGCGTCAACCAATATAAAGGGAGCCACTAACGTCGACCGCTCCGACGATCGACGGCCGTCGGAACGCGAGGTCGTCAGCGAACCGACCGCCCCGTTTTGTCGGTGGGAAACGTGCGTCGACGAGTTCGACCGCTCTCTACGGGATGTCGGCTGGAAATTTCCGGTACCACCGGCCGAAACCGTCAGTCCCGACCGAAACGACAATCCGCGATCGGAGCACAGTCGCGCGATCGGGGCGTGATTCTGTGTCCGTCAGTAGTGTTGCTCTTGACCGTCAGTCGCTGCGATCGCGTGGCGACGCTGGATTGACCGTCACCGTTACCCCGTAGGGTTCGTACACGTTGTTTCCGTATCCGCGTCGGTTCCAGGGGAACTCGTCGTTGTCGAATGCACCAGCCGCGTCTTTCGGAGACGATGGACGTGACGGCTGCGTTCGCCCGCGATCGTCCGTCGCCCGCGAGAGCAGTCGATGCTCTCCGGGGACGGCCTCCCACTCGATGGAAAACTGTCGCCATGCTGCGTCGCCGCGAACCGGATCGACGAACGACGCCTCTTCCCACGTCTCGCCGCCATCGACCGAGACGCTAACCGCGTCGACGGCGTCGTCACCTGCCCACGCCATGCCTCGAATGTCGGTCGTTCCGGCCGGAATCGCCCCGTCACCATCCGGGGACGCGATCACCGACATAACGGTCTGGTCGCAGGCGTACGGGTGTTCGATTTCGTCGGATTCGAGTTGCGCCTGCGTGTCGAACGTCTCGATCGACGCGCGGTGGGTCGGGTTCGCCTCCTCGTCACGAACGAGATGATAAGCGTGCTGTTGCCAGTGGGTGTCTCGCGCCCACTCGTCGCCGTGGATCATCTCGTCCATCACCCGGAGTTCGGAGACCCACTTGACGCTATTGACGCCGTACCAGCCGGGGACGATCAGCCTGACCGGGTATCCGTGGTCGGGTGGCAACGGGGCACCGTTCATTTCGTACGCGAGGATGCAATCGTCGCGCACTTTCTCCATGGGAATCGAACGGGCGAATCGATCCGCCCCGTCGGGGGCATCTCCGCCGACGGCCGTGAGCCACTCCCCGTCGAGTCCGTAGTCATCGAGTATCGATCCCACCGACGCCCCGACCCAGATCGCGTTGCCGACGCCGTCGAACTCCCACTGGATCGTCTCTCCGGACGGCTCCAGATACGCCCGGCCGTTTCCGGCACATTCGATCGTGTGTGCCACCGTCTGGGGCGGATAGGACCGCAGATCGGCCATCGAGAGCGTCCGTTCCGTCTCGTCTGCAGCTAGCAGCGAGATTTCCCACGCGTCCCCATCGAGTTGCGGTGTCGGGTAGTGGTTCAAAACGAAAAAGTGGTCGATCGGCGTGAGCCACTTTTCGTAGACGTCGCGGCGACCGACGCCGGCGGCGTACGCTTTCTCTCCGTCGACCGGGTCGAGTTCGGGGTAGCGGTCATCGATTGTTTCTCGAAACAGACGGGCGTGTTCGTCGTTGCTCATTGGGGCGTCACTCCGTACCGGCCTAGATGCACCCTTCCAGTGGCATATTCCTTGTCATCAGCGGGACGAGTGGGATGATCCGTTGTATTCGGAAACGACTGATACGGATCGTCCTACCGTGCGACCGTGACGATCGCTCTCAGACAATACGTTCGCGGTAACGGTACCCGACGGAAGATTAATAGGGGTTCTTGCACAAATTCGGAGTTATGGTAATTGTTGCAGCTATCGATCCGGAAGAGCACGCGTCGGTCGTCGTCGAAGAGGCGCTGGAACTATCGTCCGCGTTCGACGATTCGGTTCACGTTCTTCACGTAATGTCCGAATCGGAGGCAAACGAGAGACGACGGGCGACGGCGGGCGAAAAGGGCGGACCGATCGACGAGGACGACGAACGAACCATCGCTGCCAGCGTGGCTCAAAACGCAACCGGCGACCTCCCCGGCGACGTGGAATTCGTCGGTCGAGTCGGGGAAGCGAGCAAAGAGATCACCGCGTACGCAGAAGAAGTCGACGCAAGATACGTCGTCATCGGTCCCCGGAAGCGATCGCCCGCGGGCAAAGCGCTCTTTGGCAGCGTCGCACAGCAGGTGTTACTAAACTCGTCAATCCCCGTCGTCGCCGTCGTCGCATAACGCGATCCAGCCGAGGTTTGAAGACCGGCGCGTCTCACACACTACCCGGTCTGCCGTATCGACATCCCAGCGGAACCCCGACTTGTTTGTGACTCCATTACACTAGCGGACTATTGCTCGCCTCCGTAGCTCCGATCGGCGAACATCAGAACTCGTGCTCGATCGCCTCCTTGTCGGCCTGTTGGATGATGATTTTCCCGTCTCTGACGCGAACGAACACCTCGGAGCCGATGTCCATACCCGCGACCGTGAGCTCGTCTCTGTGCAGGTTGAGGTGGACGTTGTGATAGTTCCCGTCTTCGTCTCTCGCACCGCTTGGACTTAGCTTCTTTTTCCGTACCATTGCGGTATCGTACGGCAAGTGTCGGTCTAGAACACACTTAAGTGTTTTCTAGCCGCGAGTCGAACCGTCAGTATCCGACTATTGTTTCGCCCCCTACGGCGACTCAACCGTCTTTATGAGCGTACGAGCAAGCACCACGATGAGCACGACGACACCTCCGAGGAGGAAAAACGAAGTGCGAAACGAACGCCAGTCCGTGATCGCTCCGACCGCGACCGGTCCGAGCGCTCCACAGCCGATATAAAACGTACGGATCAGCCCGTATCCAGTCCCCTCGACCCCCGACGGGACGGCGGCAATCGTATAGGTATGTGCTGGCGGAAAGCAACCGAGCAAACAACTCGAGAGAACGATACCGAGACCGATCGACTCGAGCCCGTTTCCGAGAAGAAGCAGGGCGATCCCGGGCACACTAGCCGAGGCGAACAGGCCGATGGCCACCTCGGTTCCATACCGATCTGCGAGGAGTCCTGAGACGAACTGCATGAGAACGGCGGATGCAAAAAAGAAGCCAAAGAGCGCTGTCGCAGTCGCGTTCGTCACACCTTTTTCATCGATGAGAAACGTCGGCAGAAAGCCGGTAAGACTCTGGTAGACCAGCATGATACAGAGCAACACGCCAGCCCCGTACAGCACTGGTTCCAATCGCAACGCCCGAGTGGTCTCCGTGTACATCTCGCGGAGCGAAAGCGCTGAAGCGACTCCCGACGATTCGGAGAGCGCGATCCAGAGGCCGACGGAAACACCGACGAACAGGGGAAGCAGGTAACTGAATCCGAGACGCCAGCCGAAGTACGCAGTCACGGTTCCAGCGACGACCGGCAGTAACGCGTTACCGACGTTTCCCGCCGCTTGACTGATACCGATCGCCGTCGTCCGATAATCGGAAAACGTGTGCGAGAGGACGGTTACTCGACTCGGCCCGTATACGCCCGCCCCGGCACCCATAATGATACTTCCGAGAACGAACAATCCGAACGCCGGCGCGGTTGCCACTGCCGCGATGCCTATCATCGTTCCGGCCAGTCCTAGAATCAACGCAGTTCGTTCTGTCGTCACGTCTGCGAGCACGCCACCGGGAAACTGCATAACCCCGTAGGCAGCCCAGATCAATCCGACGAGGAGCCCGGCAGTCGTATACTCGAATGCGAATTCGATACGCATCTCGGGAAGCAACGCAGGGTACACGATCCGTGTTCCGATCGTGAGCATCCATCCCAGTGAGACGGTCAATAAAACCCATCCGCGACCATTGTCTTGGAGAACCCCCCACCCGGTTTGTAGGCGTCTTCGCATAAATTGTACAAGCACGTGTAATATTGTAAATAGGGAATATAACCTTACTGAATTCGGCGATCCAGTTCGCGATGGAGAAGGGGTACTCGGAGATCACTCGTCGGTCAGTTCGATCGCTGCCGGTGTTCGTCTCAGATGCGGTTGTGTAGTTGCTGAAACAGGAGCCCAATCGGAATCGCGGTGAGAACGATGATCCCATAGGTGATCGCCGCTCCGATGTCGTACGGTTCGAGCGAGTGGTACAGCGAACCGGCCCAGATGAAGGTGACGAAGGCGACGAACACGGAGGTTGGGATTACTCGAAGGAAATCTGCGATGGGATTCTCGCGGTTCGATGGTCGATTGCCGGATGCCATACCACGTTACTAGTGGGATGGCCTCAAAACCGTACCGATCGATTACTCAGGTCGTCGTTTGCGCGCGACGTTCGGTAGCGATGTGCGATGCGCCAGAGAGCGCGACCAGAACTAGCCCGCCTCCGGCCAACTCGAGGACCCCGATCGGAACCATTGGCGGCGGGATGATCAGGACCAGCGCGCCGAGCGTGGCGAGTCCGCGGGCCAATCGATTACTAACGGGCCACCCCCAAATGCCGGACTGAATCGCGATTACGGCGATTGTCAGAAGCACGAGATCGATCAGTGCGTACACAAGTCCCATTTCCAGGAGGATCGCTGGATGGAGTATGTACCGGGCTGGGATAATGAACGTCGGCAGGACGATCTTCATCGCGGTAAACGCGATTCGAATCGGATCGGAGTCAGCGATTTGGGCCGCGGCGAACGCCGCGAGGGCAACCGGCGGCGTGAGCGTCGAGTACACGGCGAAGGTGAAAATAAAGAAATGGCCTGGGAGTCCCCCGAGACCGACTGCCGTGAGACCGGGCGCAAGGAGGGATGCGGCTAGGATGTACGCGGCAGTCGTCGGCATCCCGAAGCCTAGGATGATCGAGAATGCTGCGACGAGAATCAACAATAGCGGGATAATCCCCTGCGAAAGCGAGACCACGATCTGTCCGAACACGACGCCGAGTCCGGAGATGTTGAGCGCACCGAGGACGATTGCGGCGGCCGCACAGGCCATTGCGATCTGCGTCGCGTTCCGGGCACCCTTGTCCAATGCTACGAGCAACTCTTTTACCCCGATGCGAGAATCGGGCTGGATAGAACTCACGATCATCATGACCGCGATCGAGAAGAAGATCGAGCGATAGATCGTATACCCCTGTATGAGCATGAAAAACAGGACGAAGATCGTCGAAACGAGCGTGATCGCCTGGCCGGGTTTCTCTCTCAGTACTTCGAGAGCCTGTTTCTGTTCTTCTTTCGGGACCGGTTCGATATCCAGTTTAACCGACTGAGCGTGGATCGAAAAGTACACCGAAAGGTAGTACAACGCCGCAGGAATTATTGCGGCCAACGCGATCACGGTGTATTGCGTTCCCAGAAACTGCGCCATGATGAACGCACCGGCACCCATAATCGGCGGCATCAACTGTCCGCCGTTCGATGCTGAAACCTCCGTCGCGCCCGCCATCCGCGAACTGAACCCGAATCTCTTCATCGCTGGAATGGTGAATATACCGGTTCCGTACACGTTTGCGGCTGCACTTCCCGAAAGGCTCCCGAAAATCGAACTCGCGACGACGGAGACTTTCGCTGCCCCGCCGGTCAAGTGGCCGACTAATGAGTTCGCCAGATCGAGCAAGAACCGTCCAGCTCCCGTCGCTTCGAGGAACGCTGCCAGAATAACAAACAGGAAGATAAACGACGCACTGACGCGAACCGGAACGCTCCAGAGGCCCTGTGTCGTGACAAATAGTCCGTCGATCCAATTTGACGGTGGAAGTCGTGGCGCCGTAAGCGGGGCCGGAAGGATGTCCGAATAGATGGTCGCGAGGAGCATAAAAACCGCCACCGCAGCCAGTAATCGACCGACGATTCGTCGGGTGGCTTCGAGTACGAGAATAACGCTAAGGACACCGACAACCCAGTCCATCGTCTCAGGACTACCGACGTAGGGGGTTGCATTTAGCAGTCTATTGTACTCGACGAGAACGTACACCATCGCACCTAACGAACAGGCGACGAGTACGAGGTCGACCAGCCGATATCGCAATTTTTCTTGGCCCAAGAAGGGAACGATCGCAAACGTCAGCGCCGCCAAAAGGTACACGTGAACGGGACGCTGGATAAGCGATCCAAAGACTCCGAACGCTCCGGTATAGAGGTGAAAAAGGGATGTGATAATTGCGAGCCCAGAAATTCCGTAGACACCGATCGTTCGAAGGGAAGATTCGTACCTCCCAGTGGTAGCATCGGACATAGAGAATCGTTCACAATGGCCTATCTTATAATTGACGGTTCTATTCAACAGCGTAGTTGACGTCATCTATCGAGTTACTTCTTGAGGGCACAATAGTAACAATTGGAAACGGCTTTGGTGAACCGCCATACAACGCTTGATTCACGGTATCACGCCTCGGTTGATGTTGCAGACCGCACACATCAGAACGGCCTCACGAAATTCGCGGTACCACGCTTGGGCACGCACCGCGTGGCCGATCGTCTGCTTGATAGTGGAGAAGACGGTTTCTGACAGCGCTCTTTGGCCATACGGAGACCTATCGATGCGTGCGTTATACTCGCAATTGATGGGGCGGAACTCGCGGTGCTTGATCAGCGGTCTTACTCGCTCTTCGCGTAGCTTCTTGCGTAATCGCATCCAGACATAGCCTTTATGAGCAGCGAGGCTGGCAATCTCGCCCGCGTTGCGGCGGGTGAGTTGCCAGCAAATCTGCGTGTCGTGCCGTTTACAGGTCGTACAGGGAACGTCGACCACCGTCTGCGTTTCTGTATCAACGGGGCTGTCATTTTTACCATTTAAACGCGGTAGTTTGTCTGGCGGCAGTAGTGCTTGCTGCCGGTTTCCCAATCGAAGAATGTCGCGTCCATCGCAGCGTGTATGGCGGTATCGTGCAGACGAGCGCAGTCGATTCCTGTCTATGAGATCTTTTTTGTTGATTTGGCTCTGTAGTTTCGCTAGACCCGAAGGCTACGACTGCGTTATCTCTGTAGAAAGCGAAGAGACAGATTGGTTTGACATCCGAAATCCGTCTCTTCACTCGTGTTACGGTCGCCAAAGCTAAATCAGTTGTCGAGAACGCAGACGAACCCGCCGACCCCGAAGGGGGTGGCGGGTTCGCTGAATGGGCAATGCTCACGCTTCATGCACTCCGCATCGAGCTGGGCAAATCCTACCGCGTCACGGTCGATTTGCTCAGTGAGATGCCCGGTGTCCTCGAAGAAATTGGCCTCACGCGGTTGCCTCACTACACCGTTCTTCGCACGTGATTTGCACGGATTCCGACCAAGACGTGGCGTGCGTTTCTCGGCGCGTCAGCCGAGAAACGCACTGGCCACGCCGCCATCGATTCGACTGGCTTCGATCGTGATCAGCCCAGTCGTCACTACGCCAACCGCACCCATTACCGCGTCCGGGCGCTGAAAGTCACTGCCCTCGTGGATGTCGAAACGCTGTACATCACCGACAACCACTCGACCACCTCGAAGAAGCACGATGCGAAGATCGGCCCGTAGGTCGCCCGACGCAACGTCGGCGACCTGCGGAGCCTCGCCGCCGACCGAGGTTATGACGCGAAAGCCTTCCGCGACGAACTCCGTGACAACGACATCAGACCGCTGATCAAACACAGGATCATGAATCCACTCGATCACGCTCACAACGCCTGCATGGATCGTGATCGGTACAACCGTCGCTCGATGAACGAAACCGTTTTCTCAAACATCAAGCGCACGCTCGGCGCTGCCGTGCGTGCGCGACACTGGTGGCTTGAGTTCCGAGAAATGCTACTCAAAGCGACCGTCTACAACCTCCGCCGGAGCGTCCGATATCCGTGAAATCAAGCCCCGTGTACCGAAACTACAGAGCCGTTGATTTATATAAGATCCATGGAAACAGAATCCAATGCGAACATTTATTTATAATCCCACATAATCGTCAGGTGCTCCATGTTAGGAATTGACATTGACGTCCTTGCACTCGTACCAATGGAGTTGTTGTTCGTATTCGTATTCGGAGTCTTGCCGATTCTGAACACACTACGAAACGAAGGAATACGAAGCAAATACGAGTGGCTACTTATGGGCATCATAGCCAGTGGGGCGATCCTAACATGGATCGTAGACACCACAATCGGTCGAAGCCAATTCAACATCTGGATCACGCTAGGAGTGATGGCCACCGGATTGCTGTTGTACCTGCGTCTGATGCGCAGTCGGGACCAACTCCACGAGGAGCCAGAAATGGGCGGTACGAGTTACGAGTAACGGTTGCAGTAGAAACCAACTTACCACAGTGGAACACGATTCAATGATGAACGATAAGACAGTCAACCGACGCAAAATGCTCGGCATGATCGGTGCTGCGGGCGTAGCCGGCATTGCAGGATGTACAGAGGAAGATATTAACAGCGGCGCGGGTTCGGAGAACGACAGTGAGAATGGTGACGAAAATGGCAACGAGATGGTTCAGGGAGACGTTATGCTTCAGACGGCCGCCGGATCACCCGGCGGTACAGGTTACGTCATCATGACCTCGATGCTCTCCGCAGCGTCTGCGGCGAACCCAGACCTCGGGTACAACGTCCTCCCCGGGGGATGGCTCGGAAACAACAACCGGCTGCAAAACCAGGAAATCGACATGGGTCACACGACAGTCGTCGCCGCGACACTGGCCGCAACCGGTCAGGACCCTTACGACGAGGAGGGATGGGATACGCCGCCATCGAACATCCGATCCGTGATGAACGACCAATCGGAGCAATTTTACTATGTGATTACACAACCGGACTTCGAGTATGACTCTCTTCAGGAGGCGGCTGACGACGAGTACCCGATTGAGGTGATGAACCAGGCAGATGGGACGTTCGGCGGCTTCGTGTGGGATACGGTACTCAACGAGGCCGACTACGGACAAGAACAGATCGAAGAGTACGGCGGCCGGTTCGTCCGAACGGAGTGGGACGACGCAGCGGAAATGTTCCTCGACGACGACCTCGATGCCATACTGGCGGTCAGTGGCCGATCAGTCGGTTGGCTCGAAAATATCGCAGCGACGCGCGAACCGAATTTCCTCGACTGGACCGAAGACGACCAAGAGTTCTTCCAGGAGAACTACGGTCTCACCCCGCACACGTTAGATTCGGGTGGACTGCCCGGCCTTGAGCGCGAACTGGACACGATGATCGACGGAGGGCACATCGCAACTCACGTCGACGCCTCCGAAGAGGCTATCGAAATGTTCGTTTCAGGAGTCATCGAAGAAGCGGAACAGGCGGCATCGTCCACCGACACCCTGCAAATGTTCGAGGCAACCGAAGCGATGCACGAGGACACGCCGTTTGAACTGCATCCGGGCGCAGTACAGGCATACGAAGACGCTGATCTGATGTAGACGAGGCGGTTGACCGCACATTCCCTCCGTGAAACTAAAGTAGTTATAACATAGAGAACACTCATGGTAAACTTAGAAGATTGGGACTTCCCCATTCCGGATCCGATTATTTTGGCATGGCTCTCGCTACTCGAGGCGTTCGTCTGGGGCGGGGCAATACTATTCGCAGTCGCAATATTTTATTCAGGAGGATTCATTTCGCTCCCGTTTTCACCGAACGGTGCGATCGTCGCAGGAGGACTGCTTCTCCTGTTCGTTGGAATCACAGCACTGCGACTGAAATATAACGACATATACTAGCTCCCTCCCACATTCGAGCGACCACTGACGACCAGTGGCGACGGAACTAACTCAATTTTGGCCCGAATCCGCTCAGTAATCAGACCGGCATCACTCAACAGCCAAGGCAGAAATCGATCAACAGTCCCGTTCAGTCCACTGTCGTCCGTTACTGGTGCCCATCCGACTCGTCCGCGATAGAGCACACTGTTTTCCAGAGTTCCTCGTCGACCGTGATCGCTTCGGCGTCGGCTTCGCGTTGTATCGCACGTTCTCCCGGCAAACGAACGGCATCGATACCGGAAGCGGTCTTCTCATTTTTGAGATCGAGAAGGAACTCGCTCGCCTGGTTGACAAACGCCTCGCCACCCAGCGAAGCGGGGTCGATTGTGATGAAGAGATCGCCTTTCGTACACGGGTCTTCAGTGTGATACGTCCCCGTAACATCTCTACCCATGGCTGCACCGACCAGTCCACCGGCGAGGATTTCAACGGCGATCGCCAGTCCAGAACCTTTCGGCCCGCCGAATGGGAGAATCGTTCCGTCGAGCGCCGCTTCTGGATCGGTCGTCGGTTCGCCGTTAGCATCGAGTGCGACGCCGTCCGGAATCGTCTCACCCGCTTCGCTCTTCTGTAACACTGTCCCGCGAGCGATGGCTGACGTACTCATATCCAGATTAAACGGCGGCTCAGTCGGGAGCCCGATCGCGATCGGGTTCGTTCCGAGAACGGGATTTGCTCCCCCGTACGGCGGCATCGCCGGTTCGGTGTTCGTCATGCCGACACCGATGTATCCGTCGGAACGAGCCTGTCCAGTGTAGTACCCGAGCATTCCGAGGTGGGTGCTGTTGTGGACGCCGACGGCACCGATTCCGTACGTATCGGCTCGATCCATCGCTATCCCCATCGCCGTCACTGCGGTGACCGGTCCCGGTCGTGAACCCCCGTCGATCGTCGCCGTCGCACCCGTCTCGCGGACCAGTTCGATCGTCCCATCGGGATCGACGTTTCCGTGTTCGATCCCGCGAACGTACCGCGGTAATCGAAGCAATCCGTGCGATCCCTTTCCGGACGCGTCCGCAGTAATGAGGACCTTAGCCACTAACGCCGCGTCCTCCTCGCGGAGTCCACTCGCCCGAAACGCTTCCGCAGCGATTCGTTCCGCACGACCGCGATCGATTTCCATCAGACGACCCCCCCGGTACCCAAGCTGACCTTTGGACGTTCGATCCACCACCTGCGTACTCGAAGATGATGTCTCGAAAGAAAAATGTGATCGATTCCTCGGAAAAACGGACTACTGGGCGAGCGCTGTACTGACAGTCGATTAGTCATAACTCGCATTGTCTCTTCATTCCATATAAATCATTGGTCGAAGAGGAAGTGATTCATAGACGGAGATATTTCATCGTGAAATACTCCGTCCCGCGACCAAGTTGATTCCAGGGGGTTCTTGGAATCAATTACCACCGATCGACCGAACCGGATCAGCGATCGGCGGTACCTGGGTACAAGAGTCCCTATTTCCATCCACCAGAAACCTACTCATATATACCAGATTACTATTTTTCTGAGTCGAGTCCCTTTGCGAGCGTTGGAGTCGATCGTCGGCAATGACGGTGTTGTTCTGTACGAGTCGAATTTCCAACTGCTCTTACTTTCAACCGTGTTTCCAATTCTGGGGACGGCGTTGGTCTCACCCGTGCTGGACTCGATGATCGACCCGTTCGGAACCTCCCCTGGGAACATCGGGTTGGTGATCTCGTTCGTTACGGCGCCGGCGATCGTCTCCGTGCGGTTCAGCGAGTCGGCTGGTGACGCCGACGAGACGGAGACAGACGGGACCGCTTAACGCCGTGCACTGGGTAGCCTCGCCCGACGACCACGCGTATCCTCGCTACTCGTCGCGCGATCGTTGCCGCTGTCCGTCTGGTTGGGTTCTTGACGTACAATTCGCTCGTCGTCGTTCGGGTGATGGACGGAACGCCGTTTCAGGCCGGAATCTTGGTCGCTGTGGAAAGTCTCGTCTTCGCCGTCGGAGCCAGCCAGGTCGGACGGATACTCCGATGGTTCGGGACCAAATTCTACCCGCCCGTTATTGCGAACCTCTCGTCGACTGTCGGATGTATCGACTTTCACTTCACGCCGTGGACGGCTCTTGCGGTGGTTTGGGTCGCACTGATCGGCGCTGGGTTCGGTATCTCTATCTCGCTGTATCGAAGCTATATCACGGAATGTGCACCCGATTCACTCCGCGCGGGGGTCGTAAGTCTCGGGGCCGCAGGTGCCCGTATAACGGCGACGGTAACGCCGATCGCGATGGGGCTCGTTATCGACGTTTCGACGCCGGCACTCGGCGAGACGTTCGCCCTTCAATTGGCGGGCACCGGCGCCGCATTCGTCGGCGGGGGCGGTAGCATCCTCTGTCTCCTCGTCGCGTCCGTCTCGGACCCCGGCCCGGACAATTACGAGGGATTCGAGACCGACTAACGGTTTTCAGATCAAATAAAACGGCCTGCAGTACCGATGTATTGGATCATCGCAGATGCAGATGTACACCGGAATCGACGGACAATCGATCGTACAAACGGATCGGCGTGATACCTCGTCGCGCATCGTTTTCCGGTTGGTAAAATAGGGCGTCTCGGGCAGTAAATCATCCCGAGACGAACGGAGAGGTAAGTTCAGTTACGACTGAATGCCAGAGGCCGTCAGCGAGGTATTACGTCGAGGGGCCGATGCGGTGGATCGCGAACTGACTCTCGCCGAGGACCTCGCTCAGGGTGAGTTTGCCGTTGACGACGTCGAGGATTTCGTCCCAGAGTTCGTCGGTGGCCCACTCGATCGACTGGTCGCCGACCAGCGCCTCGCTGACGTCGACGTCGGTTTCTTCGGGAACGCGTTCGGCGCTGCCGGGGTTCCCGGTGATCTTGATCGTCGGCATGATCGCGTTCGAGAGGGTGTGGCCCTGGCCCGTCGAGATGATCATGAAGTGCGCGCCGCCGGCACCGATCCCGGTGACGGATTCGGCGCCGTGACCGGGCGTGTCCATGATGTACATCCCGCTTTCGTCGGGAATCTTCTCGCTGTAGTCGACCAGATCCTGGATGGGGCCGTCGCCGG